>NZ_JACZCR010000021.1 GCF_014904735.1 Microbulbifer hainanensis
TCTGCCGGGAGTCCGTCATGTCTCTGCGTCACCTGCTGTTTTTGTTCCTCGCCTGCGTTGCTGTAAGCGCTGGAGCGGTGGATATGAGCGTATACCCGACGACCGTGGACGGTCGCGAGAGACATGTCATCGCTCTGCCGAAGGTGGTCGATGAAAGCCGCTTTATGGTCGAACTGGTGCCGGGCAAGACCGAGCTGGCGGACTGCAATCTGCGCAGTTATCGCGCCGCCCTCGAGCGCCGTACCCTGGCCGGCTGGGGTTATCCGTTTTACGTGCTGGCGGAACCCGAACCCGGCCCGAAAACCAACAAAGCCTGCCCTGAAGGCAGCCAGACGCGCCGCTTTGTCCGCGTGCGCGGTGATGGTCTGCTTGTGCCTTATAACAGCCACCTGCCGCTGGTGGTCTACCTGCCCCGCGACGTGCAACTCAAATACCGTATCTGGCGCGCCGACAAAACACTGTCTGAGGCCGATCGCTGACCGGACTGCCGGGCTGATTCCCGTAGCGCTGCTTCGTCCGCCGGCGCCCCTATCAACTTTTTGGCGGCTGAATAAATATTTTTGACGCTTACGCTGCCATGGTGGGTTTTTGCGTCTAGCCTTTGTTGAGAAGGACGTGAAAAACGCGCTACGCGCAATTTTTCATACCGGCGCACTGTGGTGATGTCCGCGCGCCGGACAGGAAAACCGGTGGCGGGCCACCTGCCACCAGCCGCAGTCACCAGCAGTAGTGGAATCCGCATGAAGTTTTTGCGTCGCCAGCCGTCCCCCCAGAAAACTCCGTCCTCCGCCGTCCAGACCACAGAGAAGTCCCACCCTTCTCCTGGCGTCGGCCGATCGGTCCTCTGGCCCATGTGCCAGGCCTATGTGGTTATTTTCGTGCTGTTTTTACTGTTACCGCTGGCTGCCGCCGCCGAATCCGGACAGCGGCAATGGGCCGGAAACTGGCTCGTGGTCGGCGAGGGCGATGAACAGCTGGTGTGGCAATTGCAGGCCGACGGCACTGGTTTCGCCTATGGGTTTCAGCCCGACGGCCGACTGTCTCACGGTTTCGCCATCAGCTGGAAGCTGGAGGGAGATCGCGTGCAGGTGCGCACGGGTGCCTCGGTGCGTTGCAACGCGGGCGTTGTTAAGGTCGCCTTTACCGGTTGGAGTCCGGTCACCCTAAAATTTGCCGTAGTGGACGGCCGTCACTGGTTGCAGGATGGTGGTGCACTGCTGAGTTTCCAGCGACGCCTGGCGAGCTGGACGACTCCGCGGGCGGGCAGCGAATGCCCGGCTATCAAGAGTTGAAGAGCGCGCGCCGGCTGTCCACCGGCGCCAGTTCGGCACAAATATAAGGACAACCCTTTCAGGGAAGAGTAAAGCGGATTTGGAGTAAAGCTGTGATACAGCGACGCTTTATTCTCGCGCTGATTATTTTCTTCGCCGGCGGCACTGCGGTGGCCGCCGACAGTGGCAATGATGAGGATGAGGGCTGGGAGGCACAATCCCGTTTCGAGGCATCCCAGTGGGTCGGAAACTGGCTGATCTCCCGCGATGGCGAGGCGCGCCATGTGTGGAGTCTGAAGGCCGACGGTACCGGCCGCTCCTACGCTTTTATCCGGCATCATGGCAAATTGCGCTTCGCGTTCGGTTACGACATTCACTGGTATTTCGACCCCTTCACCCAGATGGCCAACATCAAAACCGAGCGGCGCATCGTCTGTCGCAACGGCCGTGTGTATCCGTATTTCCTGACACTGAAATCCTACGAAAGCGACTACGCAGTGAAGGGCAAGTTTGCCTGGCAGACCACCTGGACCGAGGCCAGTATCGGTCAGAACTATCTGCACAAATCCCTGGTGGTGTTCGTCGCGCCGCTGTCCGCCTGGCACAATCCGGCCAAGGATGCGCCCTGTCCCGAGTTTCCGCAGATGAGTCTGGAAAAAGACATTGACGTGGCGCTGGACCGCTGGGACCGGGAAGCCCGCCGGGAAGCGGAAGCGGCCGCCGTGGACACGACGCCGGTGGAGGGCGAGCCCGAGTTTGACGGCGAGGATTTTGGTGAGACTAAAACGGCGGCGCCCGATCGCGGTGCGCGTCCGGGCGAAAAGTCCGCCCGTTGAAGGCGGCAGTGCCATTTGCGCTAAGGCGTCGCCTGCGCAACTATAGGCACGGCCCCCTGACAAAAATTAAATTTCGAAGAAGTTGCCTATGAATGCAGAAGTGCGCCTGGAAAAACTGCTGCAAAATATCGCCCCACATCTGCACGGCGAGGTGTACGTATTCTGCGCGCTGCAGAGTGAGCAGCTGCAGGCGCTGGTGGAAGAATGTCTGTGCGTTTTCCGCGAACGCGAAGGCATCAGCGCGATATTGCCGCGCGCCGTGGCTGAGCGCGAGGGCCTGGAGGCGAGCAGGGGTTTCTGCCAGATCAGCCTGCAGGTCTATTCCAGTCTCGACGCCGTGGGTCTCACCGCCGCGGTCTGTGGCGAGCTGGCGGCGGCGGGCATCAGTGCCAACATGGTAGCCGCACTGCGCCACGATCATGTGTTTGTGCCCGAGCAGGACGCGCAGCGCGCTCTGCAGTTGCTGCGCGGCATCAGCAACCGGGCCCAGTACAGTTAACCGGATCCGGCAGCGCGGCCATGCAGATCGATTATCCCCTGCCGCAACCGCACGGCCAGATATGTCGACTGTTGCCGGACTTTTTCGCCGTACCGGGTACCGTGCGACTCGCGCCGGCGACCGTAATCAATCGCAACATGGCCATCGTGCGCAGCGGGGAAGACCTGATCCTGGTCAATCCGGTGCGCCTGCGCCGGACCCAGGAAGAGCAGTTGCAGGACCTGGGTAATATCCGCCACGCGGTGCGGCTCGGCTATCACCACGGCTGCGATGATCTCTACTACCGCGACAAATACAATCTCACTTTCTGGCGCCAGCCGAACTCAGACCTCTATCCGGCGCCGGCCCCGGACCAGGTGTTGTGTGACGGTGGCGAGTGTCCGGTGCCCGGTGGTCAATTTATCGAGTTTCGCAGCGCGCAGTTTCCCGAAGCCGTGTTGTGGGTGCCACAAAATGGCGGCCTGCTGCTGGCCTGCGACGCCCTGCAGTACTGGCAGTCGTGGCGGGGCTGTACCTGGTGCGGGCGCAACCTGCTGCGGCTGTCGGGTTTCCGCCGTGGCATGCAGGTAGCGCCGACGTGGCGACTGCAGATGACGCCGGAAGGTTGTGATCCCGCGCATTGGCTACAGGAAGATTTCGAGCGCTTGCTGCATTTGCCCGTCTGCCACTTCATGGCGGCCCACGGCGAATTCTGTGCGGATACCGCCGGCGAAAAAATTGTTGCGGCCGTGTGCCGTGCCTTCCCGGATATTCGCCGCGCAGCCTGAAAGAGGATACGCGGGCGTCTGTGCGCCGTTGTTTGGTATCTTTAGCGGGCAACGATAAGAAAAACGTGGAGTTCTGCGGTGCATTCTCTTTCCCTGCCGATCAGATTGGCGGTCATTGTCGCCTGGCTGCTGCTCGCCCAGTTACTGGCCCACGCACTGGTGGGCGAAGGGCCCGAGCGTCTCGGCCTGTTTATCCTGCTCGCGGCCGCGGGCCTGTGGATGAGCGCTATCATTCCGCTGCCGGTTACCGCGTTACTGGTGCCGGCGGCGGCCTATTTCAGCAACCTGATGCCGGCAAAAGAGGCACTGGCTCCCTTCGCCAACACGATCATTTTCCTGTTCATGGGGGGGTTCACCCTGGCCGCGGTCCTGCATGTCCACGGTATCGACCGCCGCCTGGCGGCGCGGGTACTGCGGCTCGGGCGCGGCCACCTGTGGCCGACAGTGATCGGTTTCCTCGCCACGGTTTCCTTCCTGTCCATGTGGATGAGTAACACCGCCACTACGGCCATGATGTTGCCGATCGCGCTGTCACTGGTGGACGATGAACACCCGCGTACCCGCGCCTTTGTTGTGCTCGGTACTGCCTACGCCGCCAATATCGGCGGGCTTGCCACCATCGTCGGCAGCCCCCCCAATGCCATTGCCGCGCGCACTCTGAACCTGGATTTTGTCACCTGGCTGAAGGTGGGCCTGCCAGTGACCCTGGCCCTGTTCCCGCTGGTGCTGGCGGCGCTGTGGCTGGTAATGCGCCCCGACCGCGAGCGCGCGGTCATCGGCAAAGTAGAGTTGCAGGCGCGCGAATGGCATGCGGGCGCACTGGGCGCAGCGTTGTTGTTTGCCGGTGCCGTTTTTGCCTGGAGTTTTTCCGCAGTGATCACCCGCTGGCTGGGGCTCGGTAAGAGTTTCGACGCGATAGTGGGGCTCACCATCACCGCTGTTGCCCCGCTGTTTGGCCTGATCAGTTGGGAGCGGCTGCAGGCCGAGATCAACTGGGGCATCCTCTTGCTGTTCGGCGGCGGCCTGTGCCTGTCGGCGATACTGCAGCAGACCGGCACCTCGGTGTGGCTGGCACAGTCAATTCTGAGTGGACTCGATGGGGCACCGGGCTGGCTGCTGATCATCGCCTGTATCACGCTGATGATCTTTCTCACTGAGCTTGCTTCCAATACCGGCAGTGCCGCCATCCTGGTGCCGGTGATATACGCGCTGGCGCAGCAGTTTGACCCGGCGATCAGCTACGCGCTGGTTTTCGGTGTCGGCCTCGCGGCCACCTGCGCCTTCATGCTGCCGGTGGCCACGCCGCCCAATGCACTCGCTTTCGGCACCGGTGCAGTCCTCCAGAGCCAGATGTTGCGCGCCGGCCTGATTCTGAATCTGGCCGCCATTCCGCTGTTGTGGATCATGGTAAGCTTGCTCGCTTAAAGGCCGTTAACGCGACTGCGCGCCGGGCGCTAACGTTCGCTGCGTTGATTGCGGTGTTTTTCACAATGGGTGAATCGCTCCGGCCTGCTGGCTACAACGCAAACTAGAACGACGTACTGATGAAAATAAAAACCCTGCTCGGCGCCCTGATGGCGGGCGCCCTGGTGGCCTGTGCCACGACTTCCTTTGCGCCGATTCCCAGTGCCAACAGCGAGAATATGCGCGCGACGGTGGAATATCTCGCTGCGGACGAGTTGGCCGGGCGCGAAACCGGCAGTGAAACCTATCGCCAGGCGGCCGAGTATGTCGCACAGCAGTTCCAGGCGCTGGGCCTGCAGCCGGTCGGTGACGGCGGCTATCTGCAGGAAGTGCCGTTCCGCCGGGCCAGCTGGAACGGCCGCGAGCCGACGCTGGTATTGCAGGGCAGCGACGGCGACATCAGCTTTAAATTCGGCGAGGACTTTATCGCCTCGCCGCCGACCATCAGCGAAGACACGGCAACCACCGCCGGCCTGGTGTTTGTCGGTTACGGCATCGATGCACCGGACTTCGGCATTGATGACTACGCCAAGCTGGATGTGCGCGGCAAAGTGGTCGTGATCCTGAGCGGCCGTCCGCAGCGCCTGCCCAGCGAAGTGGGTGCCCACTACTCATCCAGCCGCACCAAGCGCGAGACCGCTGCGCGCCACGGCGCCGTGGGCTACATCCTGCTGAATACGCCCGAGCGGGAAAAGCGCCGGACCTTCAAGCGCTCGCTGGAACACCTGCACGACGACAATTTCGACTGGGTCGCCGCCGACGGTATTCCCGGCGCTGCAATTCCCGGTCTGCACCCGGGCGTGATGCTCGATATGCCCGCCGGGCGCCAGCTGTTCATGGGCGCCAAGCGCAGCCTGGATACCATCTTTACCGAGATGGAAAATGGCCTGATCCCGCAGGGGTTTGCCCTCCCGTACCGGGTCGCCATGACCAGTGGCTCGGTGCACAAGAACATCACCAGCCCCAATGTGGTGGCGGTATTGCCGGGCAGCGATCCGAAGCTGAAAAATGAATACGTGGTGTTGTCCGCGCACCTCGACCATATCGGCGTGACGGAAGGCGAGGGCGACCAGATCAATAACGGCGCCCAGGACAATGCCGCGGGTATTGCCGTGATGCTGGAAACCGCGCGCCTGTTCCGGGAGTCCGGCCGCGCGCCGCGCCGCTCACTGCTGTTCGTCGCCGTCACCGGCGAGGAAAAAGGCCTGCTGGGCTCCGACTACTTCGCCCAGCACCCGCCGGTGCCGCCGCAATCCATGGTGGCGGATATCAACCTGGATATGCCGATGCTGCTGTACCCGTTCAAGGACATCATCGCCTTCGGCGCCAACCACTCGACGCTTGGCAAGACTGCCGCCCGCGCGGCAAAGCGCACCGGCCTGAAACTGAGCCCGGACCCGATGCCGGAAGAGGTGATCTTTGTGCGCAGTGATCACTACAACTTCGTGCGTCAGGGCATCCCGTCTATCTACCTGATCACCGGCCGCGAGGCCGTGGATCCGGCGATCGATGGCACTGCGATGCAGAACCGGTTTTTGCGCGAACGCTACCACCGCCCCTCCGACGAGGCGGACGCACAGGTGAATTACGAGGCGGCCAAGCAGTTTACCGAAGTGAACTATGCTATTGCCCGCGACGTGGCCGATGCTGACCGCAAACCCCGCTGGTACAAGGGGGATTTCTTCGGTGACCTTTTTGGCCGGCGGTAGGTATCGTGGTGGCCGGCAGCGCAGCGACCGGTCACCAGAGCGCTTCCAGCGTTATCGATTGGGGAGGGCTTTTCCGGCAGTTCATCAGCCGATAGTGGCAAGTTGGAGCCTCCAGAATTCTGTCTGCAGAGACCAGAGTCACGAGTAAATCGTCGGTCAGAACGCCCCACCAGCCACCGTGTTCGATCAACGCGCTTGAGGTAAGACCGACTCCGCGTATTGGCAAGGCGCGATTGAGCAGCTTGCCCAGTTCGATACCGGTACACTTTGTTTGCGCCTCTTTGCAGCTCCAGATCAATGCAAATTCTCGCTGTGCCTGTTCCGGTGGCAGTCGTTTTAAGTAGTCGGCTTCGGCTTTGGCGAAATAAGCATCTGCGATGGCGCACCAGTCCCGCCGGCGAACAACCTGTTCGCAATCGATACCCACGGCACAGTCTGCAAATGCGACCGCGAGATACCGGCCGCTGTGGCTGATAGACACGAAGCAGAGGGTGCTGCCGTCGGGGGCCAGCGCGCGTACCGGTGCCTGGGCGTCGAGCTGGATATTTTTTGGTGCGAGCTGAAAGTATTCCGCCACACACTCCCGCAGCAACAGCCGGCCGGCCAAAAATTGATCGCGTCTCGCAGAATTGCGAATCCGCGCTAGACGTTTTTGCTCGCCATCGCCCAAGCAACGACGCGAGTGCTCTCTCCAGTTACCTTGCCAGCAACTGAAGTCTGACCAGATTGGATATAACAGGCGGGATTACTCCAGGCTGACCACATCGCCCTTCAATGTGACGCCGGCTACCATTGTTCCGGCACCACATTCAAATTGGGTTTCGCTAGCGACCTCATTCTTCTTGTAATAGCTGCGGATATTAACCACCGCGTTCCCGCCCTCCCTGCGCGCGCGCTCTTGCAGGGCAATCAGCGCCGACAGAAACACCCAATTGCAGGCTTCAGTATCGCTTTTATTGAATGCATTGGTCTTGCGGTTCGCGGTAAAAGTACCCAGGTGTCGCAGCGCTTCGCCACCCGCTGCGCGACCGAATACAAACTGTACATCGCTTTCCAGTTTCGCCCGGGCATCCGCCGTGGCCAGGGCCCGTTGAATGGACAGCATATGACGCGTGTCTCGCGCCTCCGAAGGACTGGCGGCGATCAAAAAAACCGCAACCAGCAAAGCAAGGAATGATGTTTTGCGCATTTGGCGAATCCCTGTCTCATTGCCGAAAGCATCCGTACGGACGAGTGTCGCCTGAATGATACGCAAGCGGGGCACGCGGAAAAAGCGCAGTAAACGGTCAGCGTGTGTGCCAGTTCCTCGACGGGCGGGCGAGAAGGTCTGTGCTGCTGGCGGAAATTGCACAGTTTGTGTACCATTTCCGCCTTTGTCGCCGGCCGGCTGGGAGCCCGAAATGGCCGATTTCACTGAGAGCCATGGGTGGTCGCTGGCGAATTCTTGTTTTTCTTTGGGGGTGTGGGCCGGGTCCCATGATCATCGGTGTCTATTGATTTTGTTATCTCTGCCTGGCGTGCCTGGGCGCCAGGGCTTGCTGACGGGGACGATTGGCTGCTTTGGCGCACGGGGGAAAAGACTGTTGCTGATAACGGTCAGCCCGATGTTTCTTTCCTGCCGGCGATGCAGCGCCGCCGCCTGAGCCCCATGGCGAAGGCCGCCTTTGCCACTGCCTATCCCCTGATCAACGAACGTGATATCCCGTTGGTGTGCTGCTCCGTGCACGGCGAGGCCCTGCGCACCTATTCGCTGTTACGGGATGCGGCCGCCGGCGAAGCGCTGTCGCCCACAGCATTCGGGCTGTCGGTGCACAACGCTATTGCCGGTCAGCTTTCGATCCTGTGCGACATAAAATCGCCGGCGCTGGCACTGGCCGGCGGGGATTACCCATTGCAGGCGGGGCTGCTCGAGGCCGCCGGCATGCTGGCCGAAGGTGTCCCGGAGCTGGTGCTGCTCTTCTGCGAAGAGCCGCTGCCGGAGATGTATCTGTCGAGTGCGCGCAGTCCACAGTTTATCTGCGCCACAGCGCTGCACCTGAGCACATCTGCCGCCGGTGCCGCGGGTTTAAAAGCCACTCTTACCTCTCCCCGTGAAGGCCTGGCCGCCGCGCCCTCCAGCTCGGCGTTTGCAGCTGCCGATTACCAGCTGCCCCTGATCTCTGCACTGGTCGATGGCGACGGGCGGATGCCAGTGGGGCAAGGCTGGGAGCTCTGTATCCATGGCGAATGACAAATCCTCCGTGCGGAAGCGCAGGGACTATTACTGGGTGCGCTTGCTGGCGACGGCGAGCGCGTTCAGCCTGTTTGGGTTCGGTGGCCTGGTGTTGCGCTTTGTCCTCTTTCCGCCGTTAAGGTTCATTTACCGCGATGCGGAAGTGCGCAAGCGCAAGGCGCGCCTGTTGATTCACCATGCATTCCGTGCCTTTATCGGCTTTATGCACATCACGGGAATTTATACCTACAGTTTCCGTGATGAGGAGCGCCTGCGTCGGCCGGGGCAGCTGGTCCTGGCCAATCACCCATCGCTGATTGATGTGGTGTTCCTAATTTCGCGTATTCCAAACGCGAACTGCATCGTGAAGGCGAGCTTATTCCGCAATCCCTTTATGCGCGGTGCCGTGACGACCGCGGATTACATTCCAAATGACGACCCGGAAAAGATTATTGAACTGGCTGCGCAGTCCCTGCAGCGTGGCGAGTCCGTAGTGCTGTTTCCGGAAGGTACCCGTTCGGTGCCCGGGCGTCCCTTCAAGTTTCAACGTGGCGCTGCCTATATGGCGCTGCGTGCCCAGGTAAAACCGACATTGGTTACCATCCGGTGTAACCCGCCGATGCTGATGAAAAATATACCCTGGTACAGCATCCCCCTGTCCCGGCCGCACTTTCAGTTTGATATCGCTGACGCCGAACATCTGCTGCAGCTGCGTGGTACCGACGAATCGCCATTGGCGGCCCGGGAAATAACCCATAAATTGAAAGCGTTTTTTACTGAGGAGTGTGCCGCGTGAGCGAGCTGGTAGAAGAAATAAAGACCCTGATCATCGACGTGCTGAACCTCGAAGATATTACCCCGGAAGAAATTCAGGCAGATGAGGCCCTGTTCGGCGAGGGCCTGGGACTTGATTCCATCGACGCGCTGGAGCTGGGCCTGGCCCTGCAGAAAAAATATAACATTTCCATCGACGCGGAGAGCGAAACTACCAAAACCCATTTTGCCAGTGTCAGTAACCTGGCCAAGTTTGTAGCGGACAGCCGCGGTTGAGAGAAACAACAATGTTGAACAACAAAGACGATATTCTGTCGGAACTGACCGGCATCCTGGTTGAAATGTTTGAAGTGGACGCGGCCGATGTGACCGCGGATGCGCACCTGTCTGACGATCTCGATATCGACAGCATCGACGCCGTCGATCTGATCGTGCGCCTGAAGGAGTTAACCGGCAAAAAAATAGCGCCGGAAGAATTCAAGAGTGTAAGGACCGTCGGCGATGTAGTTGATGCGATCCAGAAGGTGATGGCAGAACAGTGAGCAAACTGGCACAGCTGTTACTGGCATTGATCGTCGCGATTTATCCGCTGGCGGTCTATTTCGGTATCCAGTATCTGTCGCTGGGAAGCCTGCTCTTTGTGCTGCTGGCTGTCGCCGCCATGCGGCTGTTGGTTGGTGGTAGCAGTGGCCGGGTCGGCGCCAAACTGGTGTCCATGGCCCTGGCCGTTGTCGTAGCCATGTCGTGGCTGCGCGGTGATGCCAATGGACTCTTGTGGTACCCGGTAGTGTGCAACGCGATTCTCCTGGCGGTGTTCGCCTTTAGCCTGCGCCAGCCGCAGACGGTGATCGAGCGACTTGCGCGCCTGCGGGAACCGGATCTACCGCCGGAGGGGGTCGCCTATACCCGCCGCGTGACGCAGGTCTGGTGCCTGTTTTTTATTGGCAATGGCGCCGTGGCGACAGCGACCGTGTTGTACGGCGATATGCAGCTCTGGACCCTGTATAACGGCCTGATCTCCTATGGACTGATGGGCCTGCTACTGGCGGTCGAATGGCTGGTGCGTCTTCGTGTCCGTAGGGGCACTGCCGGTGGAGTCTGACCAGAATGCAGTTTGACACCATTTTTGGCTATTGCGATGGGCGCGATCTGGTATGTCACGCCCGGGATGGCGATGTTACCTTCGACCGGTTCAAGCACCAGCTCGCCACGGCCACTGCGGCGCTGCGGGCGCAACTGCAGTCGACAGGGGCGGCGCGGCAACTGGCACTGTACTGCGAGGACAGTTACGAATTCAGTGTACTGCTGTTTGCCGCGCTCGCGTGCAACGCCCAGGTAGTGGTCCCGGCCAACAACAAGCGCAGCACGGCGCACACTATCGGCGATGTGAGCCTGTGGCTCGGCGACTGGCCACTGGACAACGCCCTGGGCCTGAAAGACCTGGCTAACGACGGTTCTGCCACTGTGGCAGAAGCACCGCGGAAATTTAGCGGTGCGATACAGCTGTTTACTTCCGGCAGCAGTGGCGAACCTCAGCGCGTGGATAAAACACTGGCCCAATTACTGGGTGAGATGGAAGCGCAGCAACGTCACTGGGGATCCCTGATGGAAGGTGCGACGGTGCTCGCGACCGTGAGCCACCAGCATATTTACGGCTTGCTGTTCAAGGTGCTGTGGCCACTGGCGCAGGGGCGCGCATTTGTCAGCAAGACGTATTTGGATGTCGCCGGATTGTTGCGCGACGCTGCGCAGCGTTCCCCGGCACTGTGGATCGCGAGCCCCGCGCAGCTGAGTCGCCGAATCGACGATTGGCCCTGGCAATTGAGTAGTTCACTGCGCGCCATTTTTTCTTCCGGTGGACCCCTGGCGCTACAGGATGCCGAGGCAATCGAACAACTCAGCGGCATCGCGCCACACGAGATATTTGGCAGTACCGAAACCGGTGGTATCGCCTGGCGTAATCAGGTTGCAGAACCACGCTGGCAGCCGCTCCCGGGCGTAAAGGTCGATGCCGATACCGAGGGCCTTATGCGGGTGGATTCCCCATGGCTGGACAGCATTTTTATCGGCCAGGATCGTGTACAGGTCGAGCCAGACGGGCGTTTTCACTTGCTCGGGCGAGTCGACCGGATCGTAAAAATTGAAGAAAAGCGCATCTCACTGACTCAAATTGAAACGCTGCTTGAGAGCAGTGACTGGATTGCTGAGGCGCGCACAGTGACCGTGCAGCGTACGCGGCAATGTGTCACCGCCGCGATTGTACTCAGCGATGCCGGCCGGGAAAAATATATGCGCGAGGGCAGGGCCGCACTGGTGCGTGCGCTGCGCCTGTTCCTCGCGCCGGATCTGGAGGGGGTGGCGCTGCCGCGCCTGTGGCGATTTGTCGATGCCATTCCGACCAATCAGCAGGGCAAGAGCCCGAGAGAGCTGTTGATGCAATTGTTTGATGCTACACCGGCGAAGATGCTGCCGCGTGTGGCGAAACGCGAAATCGCAGAAAATACTGCGCGGGTTGAACTGCAGATTCCTGCGGATCTCCCCTGCCTGCCGGGACACTTTGGCAGCGCGCCGGTGGTGCCGGGCGTTGTTCAGATCGACTGGGCCATGCACTACGGGCGTGAACTGCTGGGGCTTACCGGGCGTTTTATCGCAATGGAAGTGATCAAGTTCAAACAGCTACTGGTGCCGGGTGAAAGCGCTGTGCTGGAGCTGGAATTCAATCCGGCGAAAAACAAACTGGAGTTCTGTTTCCGCAGCGACGGCGATGATCGCGAGTACAGCAGCGGAAAACTGTGTTTTGACCATGGCTAATCCCTGTTTCGTTATTCCCGTTTACAACCACGAGCGCGCGATTGCCGGTACGCTCGAGTCTCTGCGCGCGTTCGCCCTGCCGTGTGTGCTGGTGGACGATGGCTGCAATAATTCGTGCAGCGCAGAGCTGCAGCGGCTGGCGCGTGAACAGAGCGACTGGTTACACCTTGTGGTGCGCGAAGAGAATGGTGGCAAGGGTGCTGCGGTCAAGACCGGGCTGCGCGCCGCCAGAAAACTCGGCTTTAGCCACGGTATACAGGTGGACGCCGACGGACAGCACAATCCGGCGGATATTCCGCAGTTTATCCAACACTGCAAGGCGCGCCCGGATGCGCTGATCTGCGGTTATCCGGTGTACGACGAATCGGTACCCACGGCGCGTCTGCTGGGCCGATACCTGACCCACTTGTGGGTCTGGATCAATACCCTGTCACTGGAAATCAAGGATTCCATGTGCGGACTGCGCTGCTATCCACTCGCGAGTGCAGTGGCGCTGATCGACGAGGAGTACACTGGCGACCGGATGGATTTCGATCCGGAAGTCCTCGTGCGGTGGCACTGGCGCGGAGAGCCGCTGGTACAGGTGCCGGTAAAAGTCCGCTACCCGGTAGATGGGGTTTCGCATTTCCGGGGCCTGCAGGACAACATGCTGATTTCCGCCATGCACACACGCCTGTTTTTCGGCATGCTCGCGCGTCAATTGCGCCGGCTGAAACCGGAGACGGCGCTGTGAGTAGTCTGCACTGGTCGCGCTATCGTGAGCAGGGGTTTTTCCTCGGCATTCGTTTCCTGTTCTGGTTGCATCACCGCCTTGGGCCCATCGCATTCAAACTCGCGGTGTATCCGGTGGTGCTCTGTTACTACCTGAAGAATCGCCGTGGCCGCGCGGCGACGCGGGAATATTTGCAGCTTTTTGCGGCCCGCTATCCGGATGCCGGTATCGTTCCGAATTGGACTACCGGCTTCCGCATTTTTCTCAATTTCGCCAACAGCGCGCGGGAAAAACTCGAGGCGTGGTTTGTGGGTATTCCGCAGAGCCAGGTTAACTTTCCCGAGCGCGCGTTTTTGCATCAAATTGCGTCCAGCGGCCAGGGTGGTGTACTGATTGGTTCCCATCTGGGCAATCTGGAAGTCTGCCGCGCGCTCGGCAGCCTGACGGATGTACGCGTGAATGTGCTGGTTCACACCAAACATGCGAAAAAATTCAACCGCATGATGCAGATGCTCAACCCCAAGAGCCAGGTCTGCCTGATCCAGGTCACCGAAGTAACGCCCACCCTGGCAATGCAGTTGTCGGAAGCGGTGGAGCGCGGCGAGCTGGTGGTTATTGTTGGTGATCGCACTCCCATCAACTCCATCGGGCGCACTTGCGAGGCAGAATTTCTCGGACGTCCTGCGCCGTTTCCCCAGGGGCCCTACATTCTCGCCGCACTGCTCAAATGTCCGGTGTATACCCTGTTTTGCCTGCGCAGCCGCAATGGCTACGACATTTATATGGAAAAACTGTGCGATCGGGTGCAAATGAAGCGCGGTGACCGCGAAGCCCATATTCGCGAGCTGGTGGCAGGCTTTGCCGAGCGCCTCGAACATTACTGCCGGATGGCGCCCCTCCAGTGGTACAACTTCTATCCGTTCTGGGATCAACAACAATGAATACAGCAGTGTTGCAGCGCAACAAGGTCGTCTTTGACGGCAGTGAGCTGACAATTGCACAGATCAACGAAATCGCCCGTGGACGTGCCGAAGTGCAGCTGTCCACCGACCGGGCTTTTGTTGCGCGCATCAATCGCGGGGTCGAGTTCCTCGACCGGCTCTGGCAGCAGGAAGGGGTCATCTACGGCGTAACCACCGGCTACGGTGATTCCTGCACGGTAAATATTCCCGGTGATCTGGTGGAGGAGTTGCCGCGTCACCTGTACACCTTCCACGGCTGTGGTCTCGGCGAAGTCTTCAGTCTCGAACAGAGCCGCGCCATTGTCGGCGCGCGCCTGGCGAGCCTGGCCCGCGGCAGCTCCGGTGTGCGCTATGAACTGCTCCAGCAGCTGGCGCGTCTACTGCAGCTCGATGTGATTCCGGTGATTCCCCAGGAGGGTTCCGTCGGCGCCAGTGGAGACCTGACGCCATTGTCCTATGTGGCCGCAGTGGTCGCTGGCGAGCGCAAGGTCTGGTATCGCGGCGAGCAGCGCGGCACCGCCGAGGTATTCGCCGAGCTGGGTATTCAGCCGCTGAAGCTGCGCCCGAAAGAGGGCCTGGCAATCATGAACGGCACGGCGGCCATGACTGGCCTCGCGTGTATCGCCTATGACCGGGCTGAATACCTGTGCCAACTGAGCGCGCGCATTACCGCACTGGTGAGTATTGCGCTGCAGGGCAACGCCTACCACTTCGACAATGCGCTGTTCGCGGTAAAACCGCACCCGGGCCAGAATCAGATTGCACGCTGGATCCACGAAGACCTGAATGCGGGAGAGGCGCCCCGCCAGAGCGATCGACTACAGGACCGCTATTCCCTGCGCTGTGCGCCGCACGTGATCGGTGTGACCCAGGATTCCCTGCCGTGGCTACGCCAATTTATCGAAAACGAGCTGAACAGCGCCAATGACAATCCGATTATTGACGGCGAACAAGAGCACGTATTGCACGGCGGCCACTTTTACGGTGGGCATATCGCCTTCGCCATGGATAGCCTGAAAAATGCCGTCGCCAATCTCGCCGATCTGCTCGACCGGCAGATCGCGCAACTGGCCGATACGAAATTCAACAACGGTCTGCCCGCAAACCTCACGGGAGCCACCGGTGAACGCCGCCCGCTCAATCACGGGTTCAAGGCGGTACAGATCGGGGCCAGCGCCTGGACAGCGGAAGCGCTCAAACAGACGATGCCGGCGAGTGTTTTCTCCCGTTCCACCGAGTGCCACAACCAGGACAAGGTCAGCATGGGAACCATTGCCGCGCGAGACTGCGCGCGCGTACTTCAGCTGACAGAACAGGTAGCAGCGGCGGCACTGATGATGGGCTGGCAGGGTGTACAACTGCGCTTGCGCGAAGGTGAGCTGGAGGAAGAAAACCTCTCCCCGGCCGTGCGCTCGAGCATCAGGCAGGTGGCCGACACCTTTGCCCTGCTGGAGCAGGACCGTGAACTGGAAAGCGATCTGCGCAATTTCGTTAAACTAATCCAGCAGCGACACTGGCGCCTGTACGATGCAAAGTAAAAAAGATTTACCGGCACTGTGGGCGGCGGAAATTGAGCTGCAGGTCCCGTTTCACGACGTGGACATGATGGAAGTCGCCTGGCACGGTCACTACGCCAAGTATTTCGAGATCGCGCGCTGCGCGTTACTCGACCAGCTGGATTACAACTATCCACAAATGCGCGACTCCGGTTATGCCTGGCCGGTGATCGACCTGCGCATACGCTACGCCAAGCCGCTACGGTTTCAGCAGTGGGTGGTGGTACGCGCGGAAGTCGCAGAGTATGAAAACCGCTTCAAGATTAATTACCAGGTACGCGATCGCGCTACCGGTACCCGCCTGACGCGGGGGCATACCATACAGGTGGCAGTGGAAATCCACAGCGAGGAAATGCTGTTCGCATCGCCTCCGGTACTGCTGCAAAAGCTGGGAGTTGAGTGATGCGTATTCTGTGGGCGTCGGCCGTTCTGTGCCTGGTTGCATCGCTTTCTCCCCTGGCATCAGCGCTGGCCCCGGAACAGCAGCAGGTATTGCGGACCATTGAAGCGCGCCTGCAGACAGCGCCGCAGATGCTGGGCCGTTTCGAGCAGAAGAAAACCCTGCCCATGTTGCCACGGCCCCTGCTCTCCAGTGGTGTCGTGGCTCTGTCGCAAGATAAAGGCGTCAGCTGGCGCGTGCAAAACCCTATTGCATCACACCGGATTCTGAGTGAAGAGCAGGCAGGCGGCGATGCCATGGCCAGACAGATTGCCTATCCGCTACTGCAGATTTTTCGCGGCAACTTTTTCGCCCTGGACGATCTGTTTGATGTCGCGGCGAAGGCAGAAGCCGATCAGTGGCGCGTCACACTGACACCCAAGGCGGAGTCGATAGCCAAAGTCATCACCTCGATCGAAGTTTCGGGAGATGACAAGATCGAGCAGATCCGGCTGGCCGAGGCAAACAGTGCGGTTACCGAGATGCAATTGCTGGATCTTCACGCCGTGCGTCAGGGCGATCCCGCCCTGTCCGCCGAGTTCGACAGCCCACAACAAGAACAATAATTGAGATGATGCGTCGGCTCCTAATCTGGCTACTTTTCGCCGGGGTGCTCGCACTCACGGCGACTGCACGCTACCAACCCGGATGGTTGCAGACGGACATACTCGCTCTGGCGGGGGATAGCTCCGTATCGCCCGACGTTGCCGGTGCGCAACGCAAATTGAATGCACAGCTGCAGGGTGGCGTGCTGTGGATGCTGGTGGCCCCGGCGGACAACGCGGCAGAACTGGCGAAAGCCACCGAGGTGCTAGCGCAAAAATTACGCGCATCGCCCAGTGTGACCAGTGTGCAGTACCACTGGGCAGACAGCGCAGGTTACGCAAAAGAGTGGAAGACTCTGTTTCCGTTGCGTCAGCAACTGCTTGTCCCGGCAGATCGCTACCGGCTGCTCCACGAGCCCGACAAACTGGTGCAGCGCCAGTTGGCCGCCCTGTATGGACCCGAGGGCGCGGGGCTGGATTTGCAGCATGACCCCTTTGCAACATTCCGACGCTACTTTAGCGATGGGCCGCAACTGGCCACCCGGGTTTACGGGCAGATCCCGGTCCAGCAACGCAATGACCGCGCGTTTACCCTGGTGCAATCCACCGCGATGTCGACCCGGCTCAATGGCCAAATCGACACTCCACTGCTGAAATTGCGCGAGTCGCTGAAGCAGTGGGCGGCACAGCGCGGCATGACACTGCTGAGTGTGGGAGCACCGCTGCACACCGAATACGCCGCGGCCGGCGCGCAGCGGGAAATCCGCCTGATTGGCGGCTTGTCGATGGCCGCCATTTGTCTCCTTTCACTGCTTGTATTCCGTTCGGTGCGGCCACTGCTGCTGTCCTTGTTTGCCATCGGGAGCGGCATCGCCTGCGGAGCGGCAACGGTCATTGCCCTGCTCGGGCATATGCATATTCTCGCGTTTGTCTTTGGTACAACTGTGACGGGCCTGGCCATCGATTACGCGTTTCATTTTATCTGCAATCGGTTGCGGCCGGGACCGGTGCATGATGGCGATATCATGCCGGGCCTGACACTGGGATTGCTCTCCAGCTGTCTCGCGTTCTTTGCCCTGGCTCTGACACCTTTCCCACTGCTACGGCAAATGGGCGTGTTTGTCGGCGCGGGACTGATTGGTGCCTGGCTCACCGTTGTGTTGCTGTTTCCGCTCTTTTTGAAGCTGCGCCAGCGGCCTCTGGAATTTGCAGCCCGCCTGCCGCAAGTGCGACCGGGCTATTACACCGCGGCACTGGGTTTTCTGCTGCTGCTCGGTGTGGCGTCATTGCCGCGCATGGAATTTGGCGATGATCTACAGCTCTTCTACCAGCCGCCGCAGTTCCTGGCGGACGACGAGGCACAGTTGAACCGCCTTCTTCCATCGCGTGCAGAATCCAGCTACTTCCTGGTTCACGGCGGGGACTGGCGGGAGCTGTTGCAGCGCGAATGGAAATTGACCGGCTACCTGCAGTCACAGCAGACCGCAGGCGTGCTGGAGGACTTTCAGTCCATCAGCGAGCGGTTTCCACCGGAAGATGTACAACGGGCCAACTGGCAACTGTTGCGCAACTTCTACGGTAGCGCACCGGTCAGTGAGTTTTACCGCCAATTGGGCTACGGCACCGCGGAGACACAGCAACTGGTCAGCGCACTGCAGCAGCCGTTCCGACAGGTGACACTGCAGGATTGGCTCGCCGTTGCCGGTCGGCAGTATGCCGGCCTCTGGCTGGGCTGTGACACCGGCGGGTGCGCCTCCGTCGTGCGCCTCTTTGGCTTGCAGCATTCACTGCCATTGCCCGAGGCGATGGATGGAGTTGAATTTGTGGACCCTCCGCGTGCCATTGCCGCCGTCATGTCGCAACAGCGCGACCTGTTGCTGCGGCTGTTGCCGCTGGTGGCACTGGTGGTTCTCGCAGTGGTCGCACTGCGTACCGGGCTCCGTCGCGCATTTAATATCGTCGCCCTGCCGATGGCGGCGGTGACCGCGACATTGGCGACCACGATTCTGGCGGGTTCACCGGTCAACCTGTTCCATGTGGCCGCACTGCTGCTGATTTTCGGTATCGGTGTGGATTATGCGGTTTTCTGCCAGTTGAGCCCGGCCAGTGAGCGCAGCTACACACTGCTGGCCGTCGCAATGGCAGGCATCACGACGTTATTGGGATTTGGTTTGCTGGCACTGTCGGCGACGCCGGCGCTTGCCGACTTCGGGCTGACCCTGGGTGTGGGAACGACGCTGACTATGTTCCTGGCGACTTTATTTTTTGCGAAAGCGGTAGAGGAAGGTAACCGATGAGGGAATTGGTATCGGATGTGGTCGTCATCGGGGCCGGACCGGCCGGCGCGGTGGTAAGTGCACTATTGGTTCAGCGCGGCTGGAGCGTCAATGTGGTGGAGCGCCAGGAGTTTCCGCGCTTCTCCATCGGCGAGAGCCTGCTGCCGCAGTGTATGGAATTTCTCGAGGCCGCAGATATGCTCGAAGCCGTCAAAGACGCCGGCTTCCAGTTCAAGAACGGCGCTGCCTTTGAATGGGATGGTGCGCGTACCGCCTTCGACTTTACGGAAAAATTCTCCGCCGGTCACGGAACCACCTTTCAGGTAGAGCGCGCCCGCTTCGATAAAATTCTCGCGGATGAGGCGCAGAAGAAAGGTGCACAGATTTACTACCGCCATACGATTCGCGCAGCGGATATCGACTCGGACGGGGCCCGCCTGACCGCGGAGATTGACGGAGAAGAAGTCCTGTTTCGCGGCCGCTTTGTGCTGGACGCGAGCGGCTTCGGGCGGGTGTTGCCGCGCCTGTTGAAGCTGGACAGACCTTCCCAGTTTCCGGCGCGGGAATCGGTGTTCACCCATGTGCAGGACAACATTGACGATGCGCTGTTTGACCGGAATAAAATCCTGATTACCGTGCACCCGGAGCAGCGGGACATCTGGTACTGGTTGATCCCGTTTTCCGGGGGGCGCGCGTCACTTGGGGTCGTCGGTGAGCGCGAAAAGATCGCCGCGATGGGTGAAGAACCCGAAGAGATACTGCGCAACGCGGTGAAAGCAGCTCCGCAATTGGCTGTCACCCTGCACAACGCTGAATTCGACACACCAGTACAGCGTATTTCCGGTTATTCCAGCGATGTCAGTTCACTGACCGGGCCGGGTTTCGCTCTGCTGGGGAATGCCGGTGAATTCCTTGACCCGGTATTTTCCTCCGGTGTAACCATCGCGATGAAATCTGCAGAGCTGGCCGCAGATTGCCTGCATCGGCAGCTTAATGGCGAGGAAGTTGACTGGCCGGCAGAATTCGCGGCGCCGCTGAAGCACGGTGTGGACGTGTTCAAAACTTACGTTACCGCGTGGTACGACGGCCGCTTCCAGGATGTCATTTTCTATGAAACCGATCAGCAGGATATCAAGCGCATGATTTGCTCCATCCTGGCTGGCTATGCCTGGGATAAACGGAATCCGTTTGTCGCCGCGGCCGACCGGCGCCTGAATACCCTGGTGGAAATATGTGCTGCCGCCGGCTGATCGTTTGCGTATGTCTTCTGCTCGCCGTTGGCTGTAGCGTTCAGCCGACCGCTATGCTGCGTCCGCCGCTGCGTCCGCTGGCCCCTCTGCTCGAGGGTGACAGCCGCCAGTTGATGCAACATATCGTCGTGCAGTATCACGGCACGCAGCGCGACCTGATTGGCGCCTCATTGCTGGGGGCGCAACAGCTGCGGGTTTCGCTACTGACCCCGGAGGGTCTGAGCCTGCTGGATATCGCCTACGATGGCAGCAGCGTGTCGGCACAGCAGCACCTGGGGCGGGAATCCGGTAGGGCGCGCCAGATACCCCCCCGCGCGCTGCTGGCCGATTTTCAGCTGGTGTACTGGCCACTGCGCGTGCTGGAGCAGAGCCTGCCGCAGGGCTGGCAATTAACGGAACATCGCGCTGACGGCAGGAGAGTCCGACAGCTGTTTTATGACGGCACCTTGTATACAGTGGTGCATTACAGTACGGATGATATCTGGAGTGCAGATGTGCAGCTGGACCAGAAAGTGCTCGGCTACGGGCTGAGTATCAAAAATCTGTAAAAGTTTATGAGCAATTACTACCTGAATCTTAGGGGGCTGGCCTGCGCCCTCGGCGCCGATGTGGAGAGCGTTGCCGCGGCGCTTTTTGCCGGTGACACCACGTGCATGCGCGCCGGTAGCCGCTGGCTGCCGGACTACGACGGCCGCTTCGGTGAAGTGACCGCGCCGCTGCCGGCACTGCCACCCGCTTTGGACGCCCACAATTGCCGCAATAACCGCCTGGCGATGCTGGTCCTGCAGCAGATTGAAGATGAAGTTGCCGCATTGCGCGCTCTTTACGGCGCCGAGCGAATCGGTGTGGTCATGGGAACCTCTACGTCCGGAATCGACAGTGGCGAGCTGCGTCTGCAACGCGACACTAGCGGGAACTACAGCTACCGCGACCAGCAGCAGATGGGCAGCCTGACGGCATTTACCGCCAGGTATCTCCAATTGCAGGGGCCGCAACTGACGGTTTCAACAGCCTGCTCATCGAGCGCCAATGCCCTGGCCACCGGACGGCGACTGCTTGCGCTCGATGTTTGCGATGCGGTCGTGGTCGGTGGTGTGGATACACTGTGTGGTATGACGGTAAGGGGCTTCCACTCGTTGAGTGCGTTGAGCGCGGGGCACTCCATGCCGTTTAGCGCCAGCCGGGACGGTATCAATCTCGGTGAGGCCGGTGCCGTATTCACAATGACGCGCATACCCGGTCCCGTGCAGCTGTGCGGCATTGCGGCCAGTTCCGATGCCCACCACATGTCGGCGCCGCATCCGCAGGGAGAGGGTGCCGAGGCGAGCATGCGGGGCGCGCTCGCAGATGCCGGACTGGATGCCGCGTCGATCGATTACCTGAACCTGCACGGCACGGGTACGCCGCACAATGATGCGATGGAAGGGGCGGCGGTACAGCGCGTGCTTGGCGGCGATGTGCCCTGCTCATCGACAAAGCCGCTGACCGGCCACACGCTGGGTGCCGCCGGTGCGCTCGAAGCGGCTTTCTGCTGGCTGGCCCTGCAACGCGGGCAGTTGCCGCCGCACCGCTACGACGGCAACTATGATCAGGCTATTCCACCACTGCACCTGTGCAGTGAAACGACAGCGCCGTCGGCGCTTCACTATGCTATGAGCAATTCCTTCGCTTTCGGCGGCAGCAATTGTTCTGTGATTCTGGGACTGCAGGGGGAGAAGTAATGCAGAACCTTTCTATGGAGGCACTGGCGGCGGAAGATCTGGTACCACACAGCGGCGATATGTCACTGCTGGACCGAGTGCTCATTGTAGGCGAAGAGACACTCACGGCAGAGCTGTACGTGCGTGACGACGGTATCTTTGCGCGGGACGGGCGCGTGCCCGGCTATGTGGGAATCGAATACATGGCCCAGGCGGTGGCCGCCTTTTCCGGTTATCACGCGAAGCAGCGCGGCGAGGAGGTCCGTCTCGGCTTCCTGCTGGGCACGCGTAAATTCGAAACCAGTGTTGACAGTTTTTTATGTGGCGACAAGCTTACCGTCGAAGTCGAGCGGCTGTTACAGGCGGAAAATGGCATGGCCACTTTTGAATGCCGGGTGAGTGGTGATGGTGCGCAGCAGAGCGCGCGCCTGAACGTTTACCAGCCGGATAATATCGAAGCATATCTGAAGGAAAAAATCTGAATGTCCGAGTGGGTTTTGGTCACTGGCTCGAGCCGGGGCATCGGTCGCGCCATTGCATTGCAGTTGGCTCAAGATGGCTACAACATCGTGCTGCACTGCCGCAGTCGTCGCGAAGAGGCGGAAAAGGTTGCAGCTGAGATTGCAGAGCTGGATCGGCAGTGTCGCATACTGCAGTTCGATATTGTCGACCGCGCAGCCGCGCGCGATACATTGCTGGCAGATGTCGAGGCGCACGGCGCCTACTACGGGGTAGTCTGTAACGCGGGACTCACCGCCGACAACGCGTTCCCGGCAATGCCGGAAGAAGACTGGGACCGGGTTGTCCACACCAATCTGGACGGTTTCTACAATGTCCTGCACCCGTTGACGATGCCAATGGTGCGACGCAAGGCCCCCGGCCGTATTGTGGTAATGACGTCTGTATCCGGGCTGGCGGGCAATCGTGGCCAGGTGAATTACTCCGCGTCCAAGGCGGGATTGATTGGCGCCAGCAAGGCACTGGCCCTCGAGCTGGCCAAACGCAAAATTACCGTCAACTGTGTGGCCCCCGGTTTGATCGACACGGAAATGGTCGATGACAATCTGCCGGTGGACGAAATCATGAAAATGATACCGGCACGCCGACTCGGTAAGCCCGAAGAGGTGGCGGCGACGGTGTCGTTCCTGATGCATGAGCGCGCGGCCTATATCACGCGCCAGGTTATTTCCGTAAACGGTGGTCTCTACTGATGAAGCGCGTTGTAGTTACCGGCATGGCTGGCATTTCGCCCATCGGCCAGGGTTGGCAGGCGGTCAAGGAGTCCCTGATGGGGCGGGTATCCGGCGTCGCCTATATGGAAGACTGGGACAAATACGAAGGACTGGAGACGCGCCTCGGCGCCCCGGTGCGGGATTTCGAAAAACCGGCCCATTACAATCGCAAACGTGTTCGCAGTATGGGGCGCGTGTCCCTGATGGCCGTGCGTGCCACTGAATTGGCACTGGAAGATGCCGGCCTGCTCGACGACCCTGTGCTCAAAAGCGGTGCCACCGGCGTTGCCTACGGCTCCTCTGCCGGCACACCGGCGGCGATCGGCGATTTCGGCAATATGCTGATCAATCATCGTACTGACGGGCTGAACGCCACCAGTTATATCAAGATGATGGCACACACCACCGCGGTCAATATCGGGGTGTTTTTCGGCCTGTGTGGACGCGTCTATACCACCAGTTCCGCCTGCACTTCCGGTAGTCAGGGCATCGGCTATGCCTACGAGGCCATTCGCAATGGCAGCCAGACTGTCATGGTGGCCGGCGGCGCCGAAGAGTTGTGTGCAACCGAGGCCGCCGTGTTCGATACGCTCTTCGCGACGTCCACCAAAAACGATTCGCCCGGCGTTACACCCCGCCCCTTCGACCGCAATCGCGATGGCCTGGTTATTGGCGAGGGCGCCGGTACCCTGGTTCTCGAGGACTACGAGCACGCGGTGGCCCGGGGTGCGAAAATTTATGCGGAGATTGTTGGTTTTGGCACCAACTCCGATGGGGCCCATGTGACTCAGCCGCAGTCGGCAACCATGCAGGTGGCTTTGAAACAGGCGCTCGGGCAGGCGGGCGTCGATGCCGGAGCCATCGGTTACGTCAGCGCCCACGGAACCGCCACCGATCGCGGCGACGTGGCCGAAAGCCATGCAACACTCGCAGCAATTGGCCGTGCAGTGCCTATCAGTTCAATGAAAAGTTATACCGGACACACTTTGGGTGCCTGCGGTGCACTGGAGGCCTGGGCCAGTATCCAGATGATGCGCGAAGGCTGGTTCCACCCGACGATCAACCTGGAGCAGGTGGATCCTGACTGTGCGGAGCTGGACTACATTGATGGCGCAGGCCGCAATATCGATACCGAATACGTAATGAGCAACAACTTCGCGTTTGGCGGTATCAATACCTCGTTGATTTTCCGGCGTCGAACATAATTTACCGAGACGGGGCCCCGGCCCCGGACCGGCATTTGCGAGGGGGCGGAAAGATTCCGAAAATGGCTCGGGGGTTTTTCTGGAAGCAAAACTGAGAATAAAAAGTAGGGAACGTCATGAGAATACTACTGGCTGTATTCACTTTCGTATTGCTGGTGCAACCAGCGATTGCTGATGAATTGTTACTCAGTGGTGGCGGCGGGCCCCAGCCGCATTCGGATCAGAACAATCGCACTTACGGAATAGACTATTCTTTCAAAAAATTTGAGAAGAGCTACCGTCAGCATATACATCTCGGTGTCAGCTACACCCGGGTGGAAACGGATACAGATGCGCATCGGTCGTTTGATGCCATTTCTATTTATCCGCAGCTCAATCTCTACCCCCGCCAACGCAGCTGGGGCCAGCCTTACTTCTTTGTGCGCGCACTGGGGCCGAGTTATATCAGTAGCAATCAGCTTGGCGATCGACACCAGGACAATAACTTCGCGTTTCAGGCACAAGTGGGCTATGCGGCCCGGATCAACTGGCAGTCAAAGGAAGACCTGGTAATTATGGTCTCCTGGAAGCATTTCTCGAACGCCAACCTTTTTAACGATAACGATGGTATCGACATGCCTTTTGTTATCAATGTCGGCCTGAACTTCTAATAGCTCGATAACCCGTACGCGTTGTTCATAATAAGATTCCCTTGAAACTGCAATTGATCGGCGCCGCTTTTGGTCGCACAGGGACGCTATCTCTGAAGTTGGCACTGGAGCTGCTCGGCTTTGGTCCCTGCCTGCATATGAGCCAGTTTGTTACCGACAACGCGTTATGCCGGATCTGGCTGGATGAGCTGAATCGGCCACTTCCTGACTGGCAGAGCATGGTTGGTGAAAACTCTTCATTGCTTGACTGGCCCTGCTGCCTGTTTGTAGAACAGTTCTTGGCGTTAGCGCCAGACGCAAAAGTGATTTACACCGAACGTGACTTTGACAGCTGGTTTAGGAGTCTCAACGAGACCATTGTACCGGCCCTGCGCTGGGCGAATCAGTTGCGATCAGGACACAGGCCGGGCTTTATTGCGTTTGCTGCAGAAATTATCGGGAAAAGAACCTTCGGGGAAAATTTCGAGCGGGCTGCCGCTGAGCGGATATACCACAACCACCGCGAAAGGGTCATCGGTCAGGTGCCGGCCGGACAACTGCTGATGTTCGATGTGAGAGACGGCTGGGGGCCCCTGTGCGATTTCCTCGAAGTGCGCGAACCGAACTTTGAATTTCCACAGGAGAATGCGGCGGGAGAGTTCTTCGCGATGTTGCGTTCGTTGCATCGCAAACGGATCAACGGGTGACAATTCCGGTGCGGCCCGGCGTAACCGGGACGCAACAAATGCCTTCTAGATCGCCAGGTTTTTGCGGATGGCCGCGTCCAGGTTGTTGATCCAGCGATTATAATTTCTGTGGATGGTGTTGCGACGGCTGTTGTAGTCCAGCAATTCACTGCGCTTGTAGGTGATGCTGTAGTTCTCTGTATCGAAGGTGATGTCAGCAACGGCGTAGTGTTTGCGGACATGGATAGAAGCCTCAATCAATCCCGGAGAAACTTCACGGCAAGTCCAGCCCTTGTCCAGGCAACCGGCCATAATACCGGTCTTAACCCGATCGGCAGTTTGTGTCGATCCATCGAGACGGTTGGGTACTGTTCTGTCATTCAGGTTCATCAGCGCATGGCTGGTGCAGGCTGACAATAGTATCGCGCTAACTGCAGCGATGAAAAATGTACGCATAACTTGCATGGTTCTTCCAATTTAAGACGGATAATTTGCGCGGCGAATATTATCACCCCGGCGGACAGGAGTGACAGTGACGGGATATTGTGCATCACTGTCACCCGACCGCTAGAGATCAGAGTCCGTCAGACGGATCCAGTGTCTGGCGGGCAATCTCATCTGCATCTTTAGCCATCCACTTGGCGAAGTAGGCGTCGCGTTTGGCATCGATGCTCGCTGCATTATTTTCAGCCCAGCGCAAAGACTGTTCGGAGTTTTCCACCAGTTTGGTATTGGTTACCCAATCGCCGAAGTCGTCGGAGGAAGTGTTGAATTTCGCATTTGCGTCAGTCTTGATCGGCTGGAAGCTGAAGCGCGCCTTCCATGCCCCCATTCGCGGAGTCACCATTGCGTAATAGGTCTTTCCGGCCTCCAGGTTGGCTTTCATGAAATCGGCGGCTTCGGAAACCACCATAAAGGTGTGTTCGCCAGGCGCGACCTCTCTGGATATCTTGGTGCCGTTCGCCATAATGCCGATAAATTCGTTTTGATCACCATTGACCTCAAAGAGCGAAGCATTGATCGCGGAACCGTAAAATGAGGAACGCATAAAGACGATCTGGGCTTTGCTGGGGTCCGGCGTAGTAACCACTTGATTAGAGCTCGCAACCATGGGATTGCCGGCACAGGCGGCCAGCCAGATTGAACAACCAGCCACCAGGAATTTTAACAAGCGCATCATTTTCTTATCTCCTTTTGTCATAAAAAGCGCTCGCCCAGTTTGACAAATTTTTCCGCTTAGAAACAGATGGTTTCACGGTAAGGAGTTGATCATGTGGGACTGGATTGGGACTTTTCAGCCAGTGCGGGCCCTGCGTACCACCACCGCGGTACGCAGCTTCTCCTTGCCGAACAGGGACATCCTGGCGAAATCATCCCGCGCAATCGGCAGATACTGGCTGTCGAGCGGGTTGTACTCGTCGTCACTGTCCGGGTCGTGCACGTAGAGGCACTCTTCATCGATGCCGGTCAGCGTTACCCAGTGCGGCACCTTTTTGCCGTCCAGCCGGTAAGTGCTGATCAGCAGCAGCGCCAGCGCGCCCTCCTCGAGCCACGCCTGCAGTTGCACCTGGGTGAACTCCTGCTCGATCACCGGAATCTTCTGCGCCCGCGCATTCGCGCGGTAGTCCGCGTCCACCTGCTGCACCACCGCTTTTTTGGCCGCAGCGCGCACGCCGTCGACAAACAGCGGCGTATGCTGGTTCAGGTAGACTGCACAATCGAAGCCGCGCGCGCGCATGGCCAGCGCCAGCCCGATAGGGTGGCAGCCGCCGTGGCCGGAAGCCATGAAGATGGTAGTGGCCTCGCGCCACAGGGACAGTTCCTCGCTGACCGACGGGGTGTAGTCCGCGCTTAGCGCGGCCATCGCCATCATGGCCGCGGCGGGACCACAGGTAAACTCGGTGGTCTGGCCATACCAGGGTACGCTCAGGCGGTGCAGGTTTTCCGGCCGGTAGCGGATGCGCTTTTGCATACGCAGCGCATTGCCATCGTCCTCGTAGTAATTCGGGTAGCTGCCGAAGGTGCGGTAGCCCTGCTGCTGGTAGAGGGCAATGGCGGCCTCGTTGCCCTCGGCGACTTCCAGGCGCATGAACAGGCGGCCGCTGTGACTGCTGGCTTCCTCGGCGGCGGCGAGCAGCGCGCGGCCGATACCCTGGCCGCGCCCGGCGGGTCCCACCGCCAGCGAGTAGAGTCGCGCCAGGCGGGTGCCGCGGCGCAGCAAAACCAGGATATAGCCGAGCAGCTGGCCGGCCCGTTCCGCTACCAGGAAGACGCGGTTATCCGCCGCGACCCAGTGGCGCAGGCGCCGCCGGCTCAGCCGGTCACCGTCGAAACAGACCTGTTCCAGCGCGTGCAGCGCGGGCACATCGGCTGCCGTCACAGCGCGGATCTGCGGGCTGGCAGGGGAGGGAAAAGCGTTCGCAACAGGCATGTGGAGATCCGCCACCGGGCGGCAGTGAACACCGCGAAACTGCGGCTCGGCCACATTATCAAAAGCGTTAAAAAAAGATAGGAGCTGGACAAAAATTCTTCTATCTTTCGCCCTGTTGAACATCCCCCATTTGAGGCGCCTCAATTCATGTCCCAGGTGCTAATTGTGATCGACCAGCAGAGCGACTGGACGCCTTACTACCCCAGTGAGCGCGTGATCACCTTTGCCGATTATCTGCAGTTGCCCGCCCGCCAGCAGCGCGTGCGCGTCATCAACCTGTGTGCCGACTACGACTACCGGTCGGAGGGTTACTACTGTTCGCTGCTGGCGGAAGCCCGCAGCCACCACGTACTGCCCAGCGTCCGCACCCTGAACGATCTGTCGGTGCCACAGCTGTACAAGCTGCAACTGGCGCCACTGGTGCCGGCGCTGAATAAACTGCGCCCGCCGGAGGAGCCGGGCACCCACCTGGTGGTGAAGTCCTATTTCGGCCAGTGCGCCGAGCCGGCACTGCAACCGCTGGCGCGGCTGCTGTTCGACCGCTTTGCCTGCCCGGTGCTGGAAATTCACCTCGCCTGCGACACGGCCTGGGAGATTGCCGACCTGCGTATCTGCTCCCACCGCGAGCTGGACGAGGCGGAGGAAACCCTGTTTGCCGAGGCCCTCGACAGTTTCAGCAATCAGGTCTGGCGCCAGCGCAAGAAGAGCGACAACAGCCGCTATGACCTGGCCATTCTGGTAAACCCGGAAGAGGCACTGCCGCCGTCGGATCAGGGCGCGCTGAAAAAATTCGCCAGCGCCGGGCGCGAACTGGGTTTTGCCGTGGAGATGATCACGCCGGCGGACTATATGCGCCTGCCGGAATTCGATGCGCTGTTTATCCGCGAGACCACGGCCATCGACCATCACACCTATCGTTTTGCCAAGAAAGCCGAGGCGGAGGGACTGGTGGTGCTCGACGACCCGACCAGCATTCTGCGCTGCACCAACAAGATCTATCTAGCCGACCTGTTCACTACCCACAAGGTGCCGGCACCGAAGACCTGTATCCTCCACCGCGGCGACGAGGAAGGGGTGCAGAAGGCGCTGGCCACGCTGGGGCTGCCGATGGTGATCAAGATTCCCGACGGTTCCTTTTCCCGCGGTGTGGTCAAGGTGCACAGCGAGGAGGCGCTGCGGGACAAGCTCGGCGAGCTGTTTGCCGAGTCGAGCCTGCTGCTCGCACAGGAATTCCTGTACACGGAATTTGACTGGCGCATCGGTGTGCTCAACAACAAGCCGCTGTATGCCTGCCGCTATTACATGGCCAAGAACCACTGGCAGATCTACAACCACGGCAACAAGAAAAACAGCAGTGGCAGTTTCACCACGCTGCCGACCTTTGAGGTGCCGAAGGCCGTGCTACAGGCCGCGCTCAAGGCGACCAAGCCAATCGGCAACGGTTTTTACGGTGTGGATGTGAAAGAGTCGGCGGGCAGGGGTTATGTCATCGAGGTGAACGACAACCCGTCTATCGATAGCGGTGTGGAAGACAAATACCTCGGCCGCGAACTCTACCGGTTGATCCTGCAGGAATTTGCTCGCCGACTGGATGCGCGGCGCTCGGGTCAAGCGCACGAGTAATTTGCCGGCCCTTCGTTCCGGTGACGGGCGGCCTCACGGCATCTGCCGGCACAGCTCCAGCCAGCGCTCGATACCGGCGCTGCGGTATTTCTGCCGGTGCAGGGCAAAATAGAATTCGCGGTTGAAGTTTCGCTGCGGCACCGGCAGTTCCACCAGCGAACCGCGATTCAGCGCGTCGGTCAGCGATACACGCGACAGGCAACTGATACCGAGCCCCGCTTCCACCGCGCGCTTGATCGCCTCGGTGTGCTGCAGCTCCAGCAGTATATGCAGCTGTGGCAGCAGGCCGGCGAGGCCGCGTTCAAACGTCTGGCGGGTGCCGGAGCCGTGCTCCCGCACAATCCAGGTCGCCGCGCACAGGTCCCTGTCGCTCAGGCGCTTGCGCCCCGCCAGCGGGTGCTCCGGCGCACAGAAAACCACCAGCTCGTCATCGCGCCAGGGGATCATCTCCAGGTCGGGGTGATTGAGTTCGCCCTCGATCAGCCCCAGGTCGAGTTCGAAATTCAGCACCCGCTCGGCAATGGCCGCAGTGTTGGCCACATCCAGTTGCACCCGCGCCCCCGGCTGCTCTTCCATATAGCGGGCCATGACACCGGCGGCGAGATAGTTGCCGATGGTCAGGGTCGCGCCGATCTTCAGGCGCCCCAGGTCGCGGTGGGCGGCGAGGGTCTGCTCCAGTTCGCGCGCACGCTCCAGCAGTTCCTCCGCGCGCGGCCACAGCTGCCGGCCCAGCTCGTTGAGGCGCAGGCGCTTGCCGGTGCGCTCGAACAGGCGCAGTTCGAACTGCTGCTCAAACTCCTTGAGCGCGGTGGAAGCCGCCGACTGGGACATATTCAGGCTCTCCGCCGCACGGCTCACATTCTCGAAATGGGCGCAGGCGAGAAAGACTTCCAGTTGGCGCAGGGAATAGCGCAAAATAGATCCTCAAAATGATCGACTTAATCGATAAGCAGTATCGAAATATCCCATTTTGCCTATGAATGTTCTAGGGCTAAAATTCAATCATTAAGAGATTTCTGGAATAAGTGGTTCTAAGCTTATGTCTAATTTGAATATAGAGAAGGTGCTGGAAGTCCATCACTGGAATGAGACGCTGTTCAGCTTCAAGACCAGCCGGGATCCGGGTTTCCGCTTCGAGAACGGTCATTTTACGATGATCGGACTGCAGCAGGACAATGGCCGTCCGCTGCTGCGCGCCTACTCTATTGCCAGTGCCAACTACGAGGATGAGCTGGAGTTCTTCAGCATCAAGGTGCCGGATGGCCCCCTCACCTCGCAGCTGCAGAAGATCAAACCGGGTGACGAGATTTTCGTCAGCCGCAAACCCACCGGCACCCTGGTGGCAGATCACCTGTTGCCGGGCAAGCGTCTGTGGCTGTTGTCTACCGGTACTGGCCTGGCGCCGTTCCTCAGCATCATCAAGGATCCGGACGTCTACGAGCGATTCGACCAGGTGATTCTGACCCACGGTGTGCGCTTTGTCTCTGAACTGGCCTATCAGGATCACATCGAGAACGAGCTGCCGAACCACGAGTACTTCGGCGAAATGGTGCGCGACCAGCTGCTCTATTACCCGACGGTAACCCGTGAGCCGTATCGCAACAACGGCCGCCTGACCGACCTGATGCTGTCGGGCAAGATCTTCAAGGATCTGGGCGTGCCGCAGCCGAATGTCGAGGAAGACCGCTTTATGCTGTGCGGCAGCCCGGCGATGCTGAAGGACCTGACCACGATCCTGGACGACTGGGGTTTCCGCGAAACCCGCGCCGGCGTCCCCCACGAGTACGTGATCGAGCGCGCTTTCGTCGAGAAATAATCCACGCCCGTGCAGTGCGGCATTAATACCGCACTGCACTGCTCCCCGGTTTCCCGCCGTTTTTCCAGACAGGGTACCGGCGTCGGTACTTCGATAACGCCTGCGCAATGGACTGCGCGCAAGGATAGCCACGGATGTCGCCGCGCGTTTTCGGAGTGTCGACCCCAGTGTTCTGTCACGCTGTAACGGCAAACACCTTTCCAGAGAAGTTGTCTTCTTATTTTGAACCACCCGCACGGGTGGTTTTTTTATGGGCGGAGTTTCGGAAACAGGTTCCCGGATTGATCCTAAGCTGTGGGTAACGCGTATCTAAAGTTGCTGATTGGTAACGAACAGACGGGAGTTTTACTGTGAGAGCCTTTTTCCGGCCCCTGCTGGCCACATTGTGTTTCTGTGTCGGCGGCTGCACCGGTGTGCCGGAGAATGTAAAGCCGGTTGAGAATTTTGAGTTACAGCGCTACCTGGGCCGGTGGTTTGAAATTGCGCGCCTCGACAACCGTTTCGAGCGCGGCCTGTCGCGGGTCACGGCGGAGTACACGCTGAATGACGATGGATCGGTCCGGGTAGTCAATCGCGGCTTCGATGCGGAAAAGGGCAAGTGGAAACAGGCCGAGGGCCGGGCAAAGTTCGCCGGCGCCGACGATGTCGGACAACTGAAGGTCTCGTTCTTCGGCCCCTTCTACGCGTCCTATATTGTCTTCGCCCTGGACCGCGATCACTACGACTACGCGCTGGTGAGCGGTTACAACAAGGACTACCTGTGGATACTGGCGCGCGAGCCGCAACTACCAAAAGCAACGATTGACCGGCTGGCGGCGAAGGCGCGCGAGGCGGGCTTTGATACCGACCAGCTGATGTTGGTGGAGCAGGCCGCGGAGTGAGCGGCTGATCTCTGTACCAGCAGGCTGACCCCCTCACCAGTTAGCAACAACGCCAGTTCAGCGCAGCGACCTGCGCTCACGCCACCAGGTCAGCGCCAGCAACCCGATCAGGACCAGGGCGATCCAGTGTAACGGCAGCGGTCGCCGTGGCGCGGGCAGGTCCGTGGCCGGACCCAGTCGCGCAGTGGCCATTTGCCGCGTCTCGTCGCGCGCGATACGGCGCTGCCAGCCGGGCCAGGCGTCGCGGGGAAAGACGTAGAACGCAAAATCCCCGTCCGCTTCTTCCAGCTGATACCAGCCGGCCCGCTGTGGCCAGTAGCTCGCGCAGGGGCCGCCGGCACTGTCCGCGGCGGCGCTACCGCGCACAGGCGCCGACCCATCCAGCGGCGCAATGGGCGCAGGCTGGTTGCGGTCGAAGCCGGCACCGCACAGGGTGAGACGCTGTCGCGCGCGCGGCAGCGGCGACTGCACGGCGATGGGGGTGCGGCCGCCGCGATAGCGCAACTGGCGCTCGAACACCGATTTCCACAGGCGGGCAAAATCTGGCGCAAATCCGGCGGTGATCCAGCGGTAACTGCGGTCGAACAGCACGAAACCCAGGGAGCGCCCGGGGCCGCCCGGGGACCAGTACAGCGGGGTGCCGTCGGTGCCCGTGCGAATATCCTCCGGCGCCGCACCGACCGGCCGGTAGCCGGTGGAGAGCAGCGGCGGCGCGTCGCCCACAAGTGCCGGGGTTTCGACCGGGGCGGTGCTTGCCAGGGCCATGCCCCGGTCGCGAGCATAATCGAGAAAACCGCGGGGACTGTCGGCGCCCACCAGCCACAGCAGGGACTTGCGCGCGGCGAGATCATTCAGCTGTTGTCTCTGGGCGGCCGTCAACTGCGTCCACAGGTGGCTGTCGAGGATCAGCAGGTCGAAGGGGCCGTCGGAATCCAGCGGATTGCGCGTACTGCTGTCCAGGCCGTTGAAGGCTTCGCGCCGCACTATTTGCGGGGCCAGCTGGGTGACCACCGCTGCCGCCACACCGGACTGGCGCAGCCAGCGGGACAGGGCGGCGGTCTCGAAACCGGGGCGCGCCAGCCACAGCAGAACTGCCGGGCGTTCTGGCGCGCGCACCACCACAGGCAATGGCTCGCGGTGCACCTGGGCAGCGTCCTCCGAACCGGTTTCGAAGCGCAGGTGATAGAGCCAGTGGCCGGCCAGTTTGGGGGTGTCGCCTAGTTGTATCCGGGCTTTGTTCCCGGGTGGTGCAACCAGCGCATTGTCGACTGTGTTCCCGAACGGGTCTTCCAAAGTGACACGGGTGGTCGCGCCGCCGCTATCGCCACTCACCGACAGGGACAGCGCGTCACCGAGCTGGATTTCCCGCGGCCAGTCCACGGACCAGCCGATCTCGCCAGCTGGCTCGGATACGATATGCAGGCGCACCGGCGGCAGGTCCCGCAGTGCGCCCCGCTCCCTGTTGCCGCTGCCGACTGTGGCGAAATCCAGCGATGCGATAGACGCGGGCGCCAGCGGCTGCACCGGCCTTGCCGGGTCGTCGGTTTCGGTAAAGGCACCGTCGAGCGCGGCGCTGTGGTGCGGGGGCAGCAGGGCCGGGGGCTGCCACAAGATCCACACCAGCGCCCAGATTGCGCCCTGCAGTACTGCGCTGGCAATCCGCTGCAGCACAGTCCCGCGCGCGCGCAGGATCAGCAGTACGGACGCGGTCGCCGCGGCTGCGCACAGCATTGCCATCCACGGGCTCATTTTTGCACCCCGCTGTTGTCGGGATTGTCGTCCGCCGCATCGCGCTGTGCTGTCAGCCAGTCGACAAAGCGACCGCCCGCTGCGCGCTCACTCGGCAGGGAGGGTTGCGCCGCCGGCGCCGGGGTCAGCTGGTAGAGCAGTGCGGTCAATTCGCGCCGGCAGTCGGCGCAGTCGGGCCGTTGTTTTACCAGGCGCAACGCCTTCGACAGTTGCACCTGCAACTGCGATTGCTCCCGGACCAGGGATAGTCCGCGCAGGGCCATGGCGTCCTCGGCGCTCGGATTTGCGCCGCCGCGCAGACGCGCGAGCAGTTCCAGCAGGACGCCCCGCTCGCCCGGCGCGCGGGCGGCGCTGACACGCGGCGGGGTCAGCGCATCGTGTTCGCCGCTGAGGCGCCGGCGCTCGTCCAGCGGCGGCGGTTCAAAGCCGACCCGCTGCAGGTAAATGCGCGTGGCCTGCTGTACCTGCTTGATGTAGCGCAGAGCCGTGTGCTGACTGGGCAGCGAAGCGCGCGGCTCCACGATCGATAAATCCCGATGCGCGCTCCACATAGCGTTCAACGCGCTGCGCAACAGCTCCTTGGTCTGCGGATCGAACAGCGTCGCGTTCTCGGCGCTGTCGTGCTGGTGACCGGCTGCCGCGACCACGCCGGTGGCGTCGCCGAACTCGTGCTGCTGGTGATCCGCCGGACCGTCATGGTGATCACCGCCGGTCGCCCCGTGATCTTCATCGGTATCGTGGTGTTCCATGGCCGAGTCTTCCTCGCCGAGGAAGCGTCCATAGCGCATGCGCAGAAGGTTCTGCTCGTAGGCGAGGGATTGCGAGCGCTTGCGGAATTCCGAATCGCTGATCTGTTCGCGCTCCGCCAGCAGTGCTTCGGTGTCGATGATCAGCTGGCGCTGGCTGCGGAAGTATTCCGGCAACACCTTGACGGCTATCCCTTCGGCGTCACTGAGGCCAAAAATCTCTTCCTGTGGCCAGCGCACGATAAAGTGCTGGCTCTTGCTGACATTGGCCTGCGGGGCCTGGTTATCGCGGGCCTGCAGGAACCAGTAGAGCTCGTCGCCGGCCTCGATGCGGTAGCGGTGCACCGGAATCGCGAACTGGTAGTGGCGCAGGCGCTCGCTACCGCGCTTTTCTGGCGTCAGGGCAATACGGTCGTTGCGGAATTGCACGTTCTCGCCGCTGCCGCTGGCAACGGTAATCAGCAGGTCAGTGCCGGCCACGGCAAAGTCGTCACTGACATCGACGCTGACCTGCAGCAATGCAGCCTGGTGGTCCCGATCCACATTGACCACCGTGACGTTGTCGCGCGGCGCCCGGAAGGCGAATTCCGGTGCACGGTCCGCGGCGATGTCGATATTGTGCATTTCCGGCAGCAATACATCGTCGCTGCCGCGTCTGGCCGACAACTGGTAAAAGTCCGTCGCGTTGACCCTGCGCGTCAGCGACCAGCGCCGGCTCGGCAGAGCTTCGTCGGTGCGGAAGCCGAATTCGCTTTCCGCGGCGAGCATCGTGAGCCCGTCCACCGGCGCGTTCAGGTCGACCTGCCAGGTGATGCTGGATCCCTCCGGCGCACTGACCTGCAGCGCCTGGGTGCGCGGCGGCAGGCCGGTATATGCGGGCGGCGCTATCTGCGTGACCGCAGCCGCAACGGCGAGCGCTGCTGCCGGGTTGCCGCTAACAGCGGTGGGCGCAGCAGTGGCGGACTTGTCCGGCAGTTGCGGCCACAGCGTAAACAGCAGCAGACCGAGACAGGCCCCGGCGGCGTTCACCAGCGGGCTGCGATGCCAGCGCGGGCGAAAAGATCGCAGAGCGCCGCTGTCGAGCAGCGCCCCGAGTGCCGCAACCGTGCGCTGGCGCTGCAGCCGTTCAATGGGCTTGAGGGATTCGGGTGCGCTCAGTAGCAGCTGACTGCTGTCCTGCAACTGCGGATAACGCCCGTCCAGCAAGCGGCACAGGGTTTGCGCGCGGGGGCGCCAGTGCCCGTCCAGCACCAGCGCGGTTACCACAATGACGCCGAACGCCGGTGCCAGCCAGGTCGGCAGCGGCCCCAGCGCGGTGAAGGCGACAAAGGCCGCAACGGCAGCCAGCGCCAGCCCGCCGTGGTGCAGCAGGCCGCCGATAATCCATTGGCGCCGGGCGCGGCGCAGGTTTTGTGAAATCGAATTCGTCACGCGCGCTGCTCCCCCGCGGCTGGCGCCACCGCCCGGCGGCCGAGCGCGATGCCGCGCTCCAGTGCCAGCAACAATGCGAACACCCACAGCAATATGCGATCGGGCGAAAACCAGCGGGCATACTGCACGGCGCTATCGGGCACCGGTAAACCCGGCACCGCGTCGATCGACCATTCGGCGCGGTTGCGCGCCTGCAGTGCCCAGTCCTGTGCGGCCCACTGTTGCCACAGCTGCTGGGGCAGGTCGGCGCGGCGGAAAAATGCCGCGCTATGCCAGTCGCGCTTGTAGCGCAGCCAGCTGCCGCGGCCGATCGCCGCGGCCTCCAGCGGCTCGTTGCCGGCGATGTCGGCGAACGGCAGCTGGCCGTGGGGGTGGACGCGCCGGTCGCTGATCAGCAGGCCGCCATCGGCGACAAATGCCTGCAGCGCGGCGGGCAGGCGCCCCGGTGTGTCGTAGATCAGCCAGTCCAGCTGCTGAGCGTCGACGCTATTCGCGTTGGATAATTTTTTCAGTTCGATATCTGGCAGCGACGCCTCCGCGAGGGAGCGGATAGCCACAGCCAGCCAGGGCGGGCCGTCACCGAGCTGTGCCAGGGTAGGTGATGCCGGCGGCGGGGCGCCGCTTTCCAGCGCGTGCCAGCGCCAGTGAGGACTCACTCGCAGCGCGCTGTGACCACTCGGGTTGCGCGCATACGCCAGCAGGATGTCGGCGTCGCGGAAGCGGGCCCGATCCGCCAGTGCGGACAGGGTGCGCCAGAGATCCGGCGCCGCGGGGCGCGGTGTATCGATCGGCACCGGTTCGGACAGCAGCCAGAAAACCCGGGTAAATGCATTGTGCTCGCCGAGAAAGTGGTCGAGGGCCGCCTGCTCGATGCGCGGATCCACCAGCAGGGTGGCGCTCGTCGCCGGCGCCTCCTGCTGCAACAACGGTCGCGCCAGCATCACCGCCAGCAGTGTCAGCAGCAACAGGCGCAGCAACAGCAGCAGGCGGTCGCGCAGCCGTACGCGTTTCCAGTCCTGCGCCGGTTGTTGTTGTAGCCAGTACACCGCCGCGAAGGTGATTTCCCGCGGGTTGCTGCGCCGCAACAGGTGGATGACCAGCGGAATCGCCAGGGCGGCCAGTGCCCACAGCCATTGCGGCGACTGCCAGAGCGAACTGGAAAGCTGTGTGAACCACTGCATCTCAGCCGATCCTCCCGTGGGCGTCGATAAAGCGGCGCAGGGACAGTTCGATCGGTTCCTCTACCGCAACGCTGGTCAGCGGCGACTGTTGCGCGGCAAAGCGGCTGGCGAGCGTGCGCTGCGCGGCGGCGAAAGCGCGCAGGTAATCCGCGCGCTGCGGTCCGGCGGCGAGTTCGGTGAATCCGGGCCTTTCCGGATCGTGGATTTTCAGTTCGCCGTCAAAGGGAAAAGTACGTTCGGCGTCCACCAGTAACTGCAGCGGCAGGCACGGGCGCCCGGCGGCGTGCAGCCGCGCAGCAAAGCCGGTGATGTCCGCGGACTCACCCTCGAAAAAATCACTCACCAGCACCACCTGGCAGGGTTGCTCGAACAGAGACCAGAGCGGGGCTATCTGTGCCCGGTCGGGCCAGTGGCCGGCGGCCTCCAGTCGCGCCAGTTCCAGTGCCACGCGGCGGTGGTGGTCTTCTCCCTGGCCCTCTGGCACCCGGCGCGGGCCGCGGTCGTTCAGCGCGATCAGGGAAAAGCGATCGCCCTGGCTGTGCAGCAGCCAGCAAAGGGTGGCTATCCAGCAGCGGGCATACTGCAGTTTACTCAGCTGCGGCACGGTGAAACTCGGCTGGGCCATGGATGCGCTGGTGTCGAGTAGGATGCACACGTGCATCTGGCTCTCCTGTTCCGCCTCGCGCACGAAATAGCGGTCAGAGCGTGCAAACAGTTTCCAGTCGATATGGCGAATCGGGTCGCCGGCCTGGTAACTGCGGTACTGCTGGAATTCGAGTCCGGCGCCGCGGCGCTGGCTGTGCTGCGCACCGAGCAGCATGCCCTCGGCAATATGCCGGGACAGCCATACCAGGTCGCGTGTACTCGCGAGCGTCAGCGCATCCATCAGCTCCACGGTGTCAGTCCCGGCCGGGCTCCGCCACACTGGCGATCAGTGTCTCCAGTACGTGCTCGATGGAGACGCCGTCGGCCTGTGCCTGGAAACTGAGCAGAATCCGGTGGCGCAGTACCGGCAGCAGCAGTGCGCGGATATCGGCGCGGGTCACTGCCAGGCGCTGGTGCAGGAACGCGCGGGCCTTGGCGGCGAGGATCAACGCCTGGCCGGCGCGGGGGCCCGCGCCCCACTTGATCCACTGCTGCAACTCGCCGCTGCCATCGCCGCCGCGGGTGGCGCGCACCAGCTGCGCGACATAGTGGTAAAGGTCGTCGCTGACGGAAATCTCGCGCACCAGCTGCTGCATTTCCAGTAGCTGCGCCGCGTCCATGCAGGCCGCGGCGGCGGCACCGGCGGCGCCGGTGGTCGCGCGCAGGATGGCGACCTCGTCCGCCTCGTCCGGATAATCGATATGGATATTCAGCAGGAAGCGGTCCAGCTGCGCTTCCGGCAGCGGATAGGTGCCGGCCTGCTCGATCGGATTCTGTGTCGCCAGCACGAAATAGGGGGTCGGCAGTGCCATGGTTTCACCCGCCACGGTCACCGCATATTCCTGCATGGATTCCAGCAGCGCCGCCTGGGTTTTCGGCGGGGTGCGGTTGATTTCATCCGCCAGTAGGATATTGGTGAAAATCGGCCCGCGCTGGAATTTGAAGAAGCGTTTGCCGGTGGAGTGATCCTCTTCGAGAATCTCGCTGCCGAGAATATCGCCGGGCATCAGGTCCGGGGTGAACTGCACGCGCTTGAAGGCCAGGTCCGTCGCATCGGCGAGGGTTTTTACCAGCAGGGTCTTGCCGAGGCCGGGCACGCCCTCCAGCAGCACATGGCCGCGGGCGAGCAGGCAGATCAGCATCTGCTCGACCACCTCGTGCTGGCCGACGATGACCTTGCCGATCTCCCGCTTCAGTGTTGCCAGCCCGCTCAGGCGCTGTTCGATGGTTTCTTCAATGGTGCTGTCAGTGGTGTTGGACATGGCGATTCAGCTTGTCAGTGCGTAGATAACGATGTTTACGGCAAATTTCGTGTTGTCGGTGGCCAGCCAGCGCTTGTTGCGGTAGTCGTAATCCCACTCGCAACCGAAGTCCTTGTTGCTGTAGAGCAGCGCGATGCGACCGTCGACGACGATGGCTTTCAGGTAGTCGTGCACCAGGTCGTCGCCCCAGCCGTTCAGTTCGAAACTGGTCACCGGCAGATCGTCGAACTGGAAAAAACAGCGGTACAGGTCGTGGTTGTCCGGCAGCTTCTGCAGGCACTGCTCGCCGAACAGTTTCACCATCTGCGCCTCAAACGATTTGGCGAACAGGCCGTCGATATCGTGGTTGCAGTCGTCCACGAACACAAAGCCGCCGCGATTGATGTAGTCGCGGAAATTGCGCGCCTCCGCCTCGGTGAATTCCACCAGCTTGTGGCCGGCCAGGTAGCAGAAGGGGGCCAGCAGCATTTCCGCATCCGCCAGCGGCACAATGTGCTCCTCGGGATCCACCTTGAGGTTGGTGTATTCCACCAGGGAATTGAGCAGGTTGGACGGCATGCGCTGGTCGACATCCCAGTCGCCGGATTCGTACATCAGGCGGGTGAAATAGAAGTCGAAGTGTTCCCTCTCTCGTCCCCGCTCCCGCTCTTTCGCGCGCAGGCCACCCGGCAGTGCGATACCGCAACCGGCCAGCAACAGGCTCTGCAGAAATTGTTTGCGGGTGAGGGACACGATTACAGCTCTGGAACTACGTGGGTGGATAATTCAGTAAATGCAATCGCCATGCCGGCCGGGGCCGGCATGGCGAAAGAGTCATCGGCATCAATAATCAACCAAGCTTGCGCTTCGTATTGATCACATTCACACCGTTGAAACGCGACGTCGAACTGCCGTGGGACACGGCGCTGACCTGGCTCGGCTGGCCCTTGCCGTCGAAGAAGGAGCCGCCCAGGCGGTAATCCCGCTTGTCGCAGATCTGCGCACAGGAATTCCAGAATTCCTGGGTGTTCGACTGGTAGGCAACGTCTTCCAGCATGCCGGTGATCTTGCCGTCCTCGATTTCGTAGAACAGCTGCCCGCCGAACTGGAAGTTGTAGCGCTGCTGGTCGATGGAGAAGGAACCGTCGCCGACAATGTAGATCCCTTTTTCCACATCCTTGATCATGTCGTCGACACTCAGCTCTTCCTTGCCGGGCAGCAGAGACACGTTGGCCATGCGCTGGAATTGCACGCTGGACCAGCTGTCCGCGTAACAGCAACCGTGGGATTCCTTCTGGCCGAGCATGCTGACCTGGTCGCGGATGGCCTGGTAGTTCATCAGTACGCCGTCTTCGATCAGATCCCAGCTCTTGGTTTTCACGCCCTCGTCGTCGTAACCGACTGCACCGAGGGAACCGGGCTGAATCTTGTCGGCAAAGATGTTGACCTTGTCGCTGCCGTACTGGAATTTGCCGCTGCGCCACTTGTCGATGGTCGCAAAGGAGGTGCCGGCATAGTTGGCTTCGTAACCGAGCACGCGGTCGAGTTCCAGCGGGTGGCCGACGGATTCGTGGATGGTGAGCCACAGGTGGCTGGGGTCCAGCACCAGATCGTATTTGCCGGGCTTGACCGATTTTGCCTTGAGCTTTTCCTGTGCCTGCTGTGCGGCCAGACGGGCGTCTTCGACCATGTCGTAGGAGTCGCGATACAGCACTGTCTGCGACTGGATCTTGTCTTCCGCGCGGCCGTCGAGATATTCGAAACCGCGTCCGACCGGTTGGCTCAGACCCCGGCGGGTGCGGAAGCCACCGTCTTTCTTATCTACCGCAGTAACATTGAACGGTGACCACAGACGGTGCACATCCTGGTCGATATAGGAACCGTCGGTGGAGGCGAAATATTTCTGTTCGTTAACCAGATACAGCATGGAATTGACGAAGCTGGCACCGGCATCGAGCGCCGACTTGTTCACTTCCATCAGCAGGTCGACCTTTTCCGCCAATGGAACCGTCATCGCATTTTTCTGGATCGGTGTTTTCCAGCTGACTTCACCGAAACCTTTCTGCTCCGCCAGCCGTACCGGTTCTTTCTGATGCTTTGAGTTGGCCTTGGCGGTGGCGACTGCCTGTGCTGTCGCGCGGGCAATGCCGTCGACGGTCATGTCGTTGGTAGCACCGAAACCCCAGGTACCGTTGGCGATGACCCGCACACCCATACCAATGGATTCAGTATTGACGACGTTCTGCACTTTCAGTTCGCGGGTGATCACATACTGGTTCAGGTAGCGGCCGATGCGCACGTCGGCGTAACTCGCTCCCAGTTTGGTGGCGGTATTCAGCGCCGCGTCTGCCAGTTCTTTTTTGACGGCCAGGTCGATGCCGCTTTGCGTGAGTTTGCTTTCCGCCACGACAATGCCGGAGAGCGGCAGCATGGAAATGCCCAGGCCGGCGCCGCTCAGCTGGAGAAATTTTCTTCTGTCCATATCGAGTTCCTCGAGTTCGCTGTGGCCGTTATACGGCGTCGGAAAGGCTGCTGAAGGTGAAGTCGCGCACTTTCAGTGCGGGGATCATCGCGGAATAACCCCACATGCCCACGCGTTCCGGCCGGCCGAGTTCCTCGATGTTGTTCAGCATGATCACCGGACTCTCGTTGAAGCGGAAATTCTTGATCGGGTATTTGATCTTGCCGTTTTCGATATAGAAGGTGCCGTCGCGGGTCAGGCCGGTCAGCAGCAGGGACTGCGGATCCACCATGCGGATATACCAGGTGCGCGTCACCAGCACGCCGCGGCGGGTTTTCTTGATCAGGTCGGCGGTGGACTTGTCGCCGCCTACCATGATCAGGTTGTTGGGCTGGGGAATTGCCGGATCCTTGGACTGGGTGGCCCAGTAGCGGCTGCGCGGCAGGTTCTGCACCATGCCGTCCTTGATCCAGTCGACGCGACCCAGCGCCATATGGTCGTCATCGGCCCAGGGCTGTGCGGGCACATCCGCGTCCGCCGGATCGGAGTAGAGATGCACGCGCTTGTCGAACATCTGCTCGCCGATGCGGTTGCCGCCGCCTTTCTTGCTCATGAAGCTGCGGCCTTCATCGGCGCTGCGCGCATCGTAATTCCACATCATAAAACCGATCAGGCCGGATGCCGCGCTCGGCTCGAGGATGACGGTGTACTTGCCCGGCTCCAGGGCGCGCGCCTCCTGTGACAGTACCGCCTTGTCGATCGCGACACTCGAGGTCGCGCCGGTGTTCATCGCCGCAAAGTCGGTCACGTCGGACTGCGCCCAGCCGGAGCCCAGGCCGTTTTCGGTGCGCATGGTCACGGTGAAATTGGCGGAGGTGGAAACGTGGTAGCCGAACAGGCCCTTGGTGTTGGCCACGGCGGCAAAGGAACGCGCGTCCTCCAGGTAGCCGGCGGCGATCACTTTTTTCTCTTTCGCGGCGATGATGGAATCCGCCGCGGCCTTGGCGCGTGCATCGGGGGTGATTTCGGCGGTGGACTTGGCGAAGCCATCTACCGGGAGGTATTTCTGTTCACCCAGCAGCGGCATCGCCTCCGGATTGTCCGGCGACAGCTTGGCCAGTTCTTCGGCGCGGCGCATGACTTTTTCCAGCGATGCGTCGGAGAATTCGTTGATGGTGGCGACCCCGGACTTCTTGCCGAAGCGCGCCTCTACCGCCAGTTCGATATCATTGACGATACCGCTGGTGGAGACGCTGTTGCGGGCGTAGCGGATATTGCCGGTTTCGGCACCGCTCAGCTGCGCGCTGGCCGCTTCGGCTTTGCTGTATTTCAGCACCTTGTCGAGAATCTGTTTCGCTTCACTTCTGGATAAAATGGCCATGTTTTCTGCTCCCAAAAATTATTGTTATGCGCTTGCGCACCGGCTTCCCTGATTAGGAGATTTTGCGTTTGGTGTTAATGACGTTGACCTTGTCGAACCGGCTGGTGGCGCAGCCGTGGGACACGGCGCTCACCTGGCTCGGTTGTCCCTTGCCATCGAAGAAGGTGCCGCCGAGGCGGTAGTCGCTGCTGTCGCAGATCGCCGTGCAGGAATTCCAGAATTCCTGGGTGTTGGATTGATAGGCGACATCTTCCACCTGGCCGACAATCTCGCCGTCCTTGATCTCGTAGAACAGCTGACCGCCGAACTGGAAGTTGTAGCGCTGCTGGTCGATGGAATAGGAACCGCGGCCGACGATGTAGATGCCTTTCTCGACGTCGCCGATCATGTCTTTGACCGAGTATTTCTCCTCGCCCGGCGCCAGGGACACATTGGGCATGCGCTGAAACTGCACGCTGGACCAGCTGTCGGCATAGGAGCAACCCTGGGACTCTTTCTGGTCGATCATATGCACCTGGTCGCGCGTGGCCTGGTAGTTCACCAGCACGCCGTCCTTGATCAGGTCCCAGCGCTTGGCTTTCACGCCCTCGTCATCGTAGCCCACGGCACCGAGGGAACCCGGCTGCACCCGGTCGGCGAAAATATTGACCTTGTCACTGCCGTACTTGAATTTGCCGCTGCGCCACTTGTCGAGTGTGGCGAAGGAGGTGCCGGCGTAGTTGGCTTCGTAGCCGAGTACGCGGTCCAGTTCCAGCGGGTGACCGACAGATTCATGGATGGTGAGTCGCAGGTGCAGCGGCTCGAGCACCAGATCGTACTTGCCCGGCTCGATCGACTTGGCTGTGAGTTTGGCCTTGGCCTGCTTGGCGGCCAGCACCGCATCTTCGGCCATATCGTAGGAGTTCCGGTACAGCGTGGTCTGGCCTGGGATCTTGTCTTCCTCGCGGCCGTCCAGATACTCGTAACCGAGACCCACCGGCGTGCTCAGCCCTTCACGGGTCTTGAAAGCACCGGTCTGCTTGTCCACCACGGTCACTTCCATCGGTGCCCACAGGCGATGGATATCCTGGTCGATATAGGAGCCGTCGCTGGAAGCGAAGTATTTCTGCTCATTGACCAGGTACAACGCGGAATTGATGAAACTGGCGCCGGCTTTCAGCGCGCTGTTGTTCACGTCCATCAGGAAGTCGACCTTCTCGCCGATGGGCACCTCGATGGCGTTCTTCTCGATCGGCGTCTGCCAGGCTACTTCTCCCACGCCTTTTACCGGCGCCAGCTGTACCGGCTCGCTCTGGTATTTGGCGTTGGCCCTGGCCACGGCCACGGCCTGGCGCGCGGCTCTGGCAATGCCATCCGGCGTCAGATCATTGGTGGCGGCGAAGCCCCAGGTGCCGTTCGCGATCACGCGAATACCGGCGCCGAGAGACTCGGTGTTGACGATATTTTCGACGTTGGTCTCGCGCGTCAGCACGAACTGGTTCAGGTAGCGGCCGATGCGCACATCGGTATAGCTGGCGCCCGCCTTGCGCGCGGTATTCAGCACCACGTCGGCGAGGGTCTTTTTACGGCGCACATCCATGCCGTTGTTGACGAGCTGTGCGGCTGTTACCGGTGTGCCATAGATGGGCAACAGGATTCCACCGGCGCCGACGCCGGTCATTTTAAGGAAATGTCTTCTATCCATTGTCCTCCCCCAGGTCCCGAGCCGAGGGTCCGCCATGGGCGGGGGTCGGGAGACTGATTATTGTTATTGTTCGCTGCCTGGGCAGCCTGTGGCGATTAAATCTACCACGCTTGGCGCCGCCGGTATGCAGCCGTCTGATCACAACAGCAAATCGCGCCGCGGGAGGCTTGTAAAGTGGTTGGGCGTTGAGTGGAGCGGTGGCGGAGGCGAATGGAGGCGCCGGCCACTGGCGCCTTATTCAACTGGCTGCCGCCGGCAATGGCTTCGGGAATGCGCACCGGGATCAGATATCGGCCCGCCTGCGCACCTCGTCGAAGTGGATCTCGGCCAGCAGGCGGCCGTCCCGGTACACTGGCTGCAGCAGGTTCTGCTGCGGGTTCACCTGTTCCAGCGGCACCGTAGCGTATCCCCCCGACGGTTGCCGGATCAGTGCCAGCCGCCCCCGTTTGGATTTCTTTTCCGGTCCGGTCACCGGGTCCTTGTAGACGTCGTGCCAGTGACCGTCGATGCGGATGGCGCTGGCCTTCATGGCAAAGCTCATCAGGTCGCGGTCGAGTTTCTGCAGCAGGGCTCCGCCCATGCCGAAGGTGATGTTGTCGACGCTCTGTTTCTGTTCCTTCATCGCCTGCAGTATCTGCGGGATCGAGTGGCGCGTGACCCCATCCCCCTGGATCACGCGGATAAAGTCCGGCAGCACGCGATAACCCTTGCTATTGGTAGTGGCGCCGAAAATGCGCATCAGTCGCTCCAGGCTCTCGGTGACGATCGCCACCGGATCGCCGGAATCCGGGCGCACGACTAAAGTGCCGCCGCTGTTGGTCACCCGCTCTTTGAGCGTGCCACCCCAGATCTGTTCGATCGCGTACCACAGGTCGTAGCTGTCGCTGACCACGGCCACCAGTTTGTCCGGGCCGGCGAACTGATCGAGCATGTTGGCGTAGGCCTCCGCCTCGCGTTCGCGGCCCCAGGCGGTCATGGTGCTGTGTTCTGCGGCCGGAATCGAATAGCCGGCCATATCCGCGCCGTAGTAGCGCCGCGCCGCCACCAATCCCGATACCGTATCCGTGCCCTGGAAATTCACCAGGTGGGCCATGCCGCCGAGCATGGCGCTCTCCAGGCTGCTGGCGCCGCGGGCGCCGAAATCGTGCAGCTTGAAGGGCAGGCTATCGCGGGAATCCGCGGTCTCGTCCAGGTAGCGGGCGATGACTTTTTTGATTTCACGGCTCTGGGTGGCGACTGTCATCGGATACCAGATGGCGCGCACCAGCGCCGTCTCGATATAGCTGGTCAGCCAGAAACAGCTGGGGCAGGTATTCACGACCTGCAGCATCACGTTGTGCAGCGGGACCACCGTGCCCTCGGGGACCGCGGAGATCTCCAGCGGCAGCAGACCATCGTGGGCCTGCAGGATATGCTCCCAGCCGGCGCGGTGAAACGGCAGCCCGTGGGCGTGCAGCATTTCCTCCGCCTCGTCGATATCCCCCATATGGATCGGTGTCAGCAGGTATTCCCGGATAAAGGCCTGCAGCCCAAAAAAGACCGCCTCCGCAAACTCACCGCCGCGGCACTCGATATAACTGCTGACGGCTTCGGCCCCCGGCGGATATTGCAGGTAGTGGCTGGCCTTGTAGCTGTCGACGTTGAGGATCAGGTTGTGAGCGGTCATTCAATCGGGCGCTTGCCGGTAATTGCAATTGCTCATCTAGAAAGCAAAGCACAAGGACCAGAAGCTGCCGCCCTGGCGCATAAATCATTTTTAGGAAAATATTATCGTCCGATAGCGTTGACCGCCCATATATGCGTGTGTACTTTTGTATACATCGCAGAGAAGGGAATGTCATGCTCAATAAAAGCCAATCCATATCGGCGCGCCTGTCAGCGGACGACTATGCCTACCTGATGTCCATCGACCGCAACGGTGCGGTTACCCAGAGCGAAAAAGTGCGTGAGCTGATCGCCATAGCCCGCGATTCCGTCGGCATGCACAGCTTTGCACGTGCCTATATCTCCTCCTCCGAAGCGGTGCTACCGATCAAGGCCCGCTATGTGGAAGAAGATAACCGCAGCCTGCTGGTGGAGGCGCTGCTGGAACTGCTGGCAGAAAGTGCCGCGGCCGTGCAGAGCTGCGCGGATAACGAACCGATAGCGCCGCAGCTGGAGCAAAAGTCACTGCCGGCGATCGAGGCCTTTCTGGAAAAAATTCTGCTGCTCGCGCTGCAGGACAGCCCCCGTACTGCCGATTCCGCCACTGCCACACGAATTAAAAAACAGCTCGATAGCCTGCTGAATAAATAGGGGCGCCTCTAAAAATCGTAGCGAGCGGGTGGCTGGTGGTAGCCGCCGGAGCACAGGAAGCGGAATGTACACGTAGTACCTGAGCATTCCGAGCACCGCCGGATGCCACTAGGCGCCCGCACAGTAGATTTATAGAAGTGTCCATAGTTAAATCAACGGAAAGGAAGGAGAAAACAATGAAAGAAGGACTGGTAAAACGCATTTCCCGCTTGATATCCGCCTCCGCCAACGCGCTGGTGGATTCGGTGGAAAACGCCACCCCGCAAATGGTGATGGAGCAGGCGATCCGCGAGATCGACGACGCCATTGCCGAAGTGCGCGATCAGCTGGGCAAGGCCGAAGCGGCCAAATATCTCAGCAGTAAAACTCTCAACAGTGAAAATAATCGCCACAGTGCGCTGGCCGAGCAGATCGATATCGCGGTGAAAGAAAACCGCGATGATCTGGCCGAAGTCGCCATCGCCAAGCAGATGGATATCGAGGCGCAGCTGCCGGTGTTGGAAAAGGCCATTGCCGAAGCGGATGCAGAAATCAGTGAACTGAACGCCTACATCAGCGCACTGCAGGGTAAGAAACGCGATATGCGCGAGCAGCTGCGCGAGTTTGCCAAGGCCAGTGACCATGTCAGCAACGGTGCCAGTGGCGAAGAGCGCGGCAGCAGCCGCACCACCGCCGACAAGGTCGACCACGCCGAGGGCGCCTTCAATCGCGTGCTGGAAAATGCCGGTGTGCCCACTGCGCAGTCCAACGCCGATGCCAGCAAACTTGCCGAGCTGGAAGAGCTGGCGCGCAGCAACCGCATCAAGGAGCGGCTGGCCAAAATCAAGTCGGAGGCTTAATGGCTTTCCTGCTTCAAGACGGCAACCTGCTGTACACCGGCGCTCTGGTATTGATGCTGATGATCGCGGCGCTGGAAGGTGTCATGACGCTGATCGGAGTCGGTATCTCCGATCTGCTCGACAATCTGCTGCCGGATACAGATATCGATCTCGACGCGCCGGACACCGAGGCCGGCGGCGTGTTGACCCGCTTTCTCGGCTGGCTGCGTTTCGGTGAAGTGCCGGCGCTAATTCTGCTGGTCGCGTTTCTGGTCGCCTTCGGCATTACCGGTCTGCTGCTGCAGATGCTGGTGCTTGGGCTGGTCGGCTTCCTACTGCCGTCCTGGTTGCTGGCGATTCCGGTACTGCTGCTGGCGCTGCCGCAGGTACGTTTTGTCGGCAACCTGCTGCGGCGCTTTGCCATCGGTGATGAAACCGAAGCAGTCGGGCGCAAATCTTTTATCGGTCGCGTGGCGACCATCACCATTGGCGAGGCCGCCGCCGGTTCGCCGGCGGAGGCGCGCTTCAGCGATGAGTTCGGAACTACCCACTATGTGATGGTGGAGCCGGAAGACGATGAAACTTTCAGCCAGGGAGAGCAGGTCCTGCTGGTGGAGGAACGCGGAGCCAGTTTCCGCGCGATTCGCCCGACCAGCAAGCACCTGGTAGGAAACCATTAAAAAAGGAGTTAATTACAGTGAATTTGATCGAAAACTTATCCACGATTTTATTTATGGCCGGCGCGGTATTGGTGGGCCTGATCGTGATCGGCACTATCTTCGCACGCCTCTATACCCGCGCTTCCAAGGAGCGCTCCTTTGTGCGTACCGGCATGGGCGGGCAGAAAGTCATCATGAACGGTGGCGCTCTGGTGCTGCCGGTGTTGCACGAAATCATTCCGGTCAACATGAATACCCTGCGCCTCGCCGTATCGCGCAAGGAGCACCAGGCACTGATTACCAAAGACCGTATGCGTGTCGATGTGCTGGCTGAATTCTACCTGCGGGTGAAGCCGGATACCGATGCCATCGCCAACGCGGCGCAGACCCTCGGCGTGCGCACCCTGGATCCGGAAGCGCTCAAGGACATGATCGAGGGCAAGTTTGTCGACGCGCTGCGCTCGGTGGCGGCAGAAATGGAGATGGCGGAACTGCACGAGCAGCGCAGCCAGTTCGTGCAGAAAGTGCAGCAGGTGGTGTCCGAAGACCTGTTGAAGAACGGCCTGGAACTGGAATCGGTTTCCCTGACTGGTCTCGACCAGACCCACAAGGAATTCTTCAACCAGGACAATGTGTTCGACGCCGAGGGTCTGGCCAGCATGACCCGCTCCATCGAGGCGCGGCGCAAGGAAGTGAACGACGTCGAGCAGGAAACCCGCGTACAGATTGAGACAAAAAACCTCGAGGCGGAGCGCCAGCGGCTGGAGATTGAAAAAGAGAAACGCTACGCCCACCTCGAGCAGCAGCGCGAGATCGAAAACCGCGAGGCGGCGCAGAAGGCGGATATGGCCAAGGAACTGGCCGCACAGGAAAGGTCCGCGCGCCAGGCGGAAATCGAGGCCCAGCGCGAAGTGGACCAGTCGCGCATCGCCGCCGAGCAGGCCACCAAACTGCTGGAAATCGAGAAAGAGAAACGCCTGCAGGAGCAGGAGATCGAGCGCGAGCGCATTCTCGAGGAGCAGCGCATCTCCAAGCAAAAGTCGCTGGAAATTGCCGAGCAGGAGCGCGCAATTGCGGTAGCGGAAAAATCCAAGGATCAGTCCGTGGCCGATCAGCAGGCACACGTGGCACTGGCCGAAGCGGTGAAGGCGGAAGAGCAGGTGCGCACCGCCAAGGATGTGGAAGTGGCCGAGCGCGACAAGCGTATCGAGATCATCGAGGCGCAGAAGGAAGCCGAGCGCCAGGCTACCGCGATCAAGGTGGCGGCCGAAGCGGAAAAGGCAGCGGCTGAAGACAAGGCCGAGGCCCTGCGCCTGCAAGCCAGCGCCGAGGCCGAAGCCGTGCGTATCAAGGTGGAAGCAGACCGCGAGAAATACGCCGTGGACGCCGAGGGTCAGCGCCTGATGAACGAGGCCTTCAACAGCCTCAGCGAAGCGCAGATTGCACTGAAGAAAGTGCTCAGCCTGCACGAGAACCTGCCGGGCATCATCCGCGAGAGCGTCAAGCCGCTGGAGAGTATCGAGGGCATGAAGATCATTTCCGTCGAGGGCCTGAGCGGCGTCGACGGCCGTGCCCCCGGCGGTATCCTCAACGGCGACAGCGAAGCCCAGGGACAGAGCCTGCCAGAAGCGCTGGTGGGCAGCGCGCTCAAGCACCGCGCGATGGCACCGCTGGTCGATTCCCTGCTGAAGGAGGCCGGCGTCGGCGACTTCACCAAGGTGCCGGAAACCGAAAATTGAGTTTAACCAGCAAAAGTCGAAGCCGCCCGATGGGCGGCTTTTTTATGAGTGTCAAATAGACAACAGCGACTCAGCGCAGGTGCTGATTGAAGAAAGCGATCATGTCGTCCAGCGTATCCGGCGCATCTCTGCCAAAACAGTTGCCGAGAAATTCGTTGCAGCCGCTATCGAGAAAAGCGTGGTTTTTACCCTGGTAGATCTTGAAGGTGATGGGCTGGCCGGCCGCGCGCATCTTGTCCACAAACTGCTTCACCGCCGCTGGCGGTGTGGTCTTGTCTTCACTGCCGACAAACGCAAGGGTGGGCGCTAGCCGGTAGTCGGATCTCGCCGGAATCAGGTAGAGGGGAGATACTGCGCGGTAATAATCGGGATGCGCCTGTGCCGTTATGTCGTTGCCAAATATACCCCGCGGGGTGGCGCCGCCGAGCTTCCAGAAAATATTGTCCGGCGTTTCATAACCATGTTGTGCCTCGCTATACAAGTCAAAAGCGCCGTAGCTGAGTGCGGCCGCCTGTACCGCCAGTCCGTCTTCTGCCGCCACCTCCTCTGCCGTTTTGCCCGACGGCAGGTAGGTGGGCTTGAATCCACGCGGCTCGCTGCGAAACCCTTCACTGCTCAGGCGCCGGCCGGCGGTCAGCACCATGGCGCTCAGGTGTCCGCCAGCGCTATCACCTGTGACCGCCACTTCGGTCGGATCGCCACCGTAGTCGGCGATATGCTCCTTGACCCACAGTACGCCACCGAATACGTCCTCGACGATCTTGTTCATGGTCGTGCGATTGTGGTTGTCACCGAGGAGTCGATAGTTCAGGTTAGCCACAACGAAGTCGCCATGTTCAGCCAGGTAGCGGGCGGCCGAATCCATGATGTGGTTGTCGTTGATCAGCCAGCCCCCGCCGTGCACCATCACCACGACCGGGAGGCGGCTACGGCCGTTTTGCGGCGTGTAAATATCCATCGTCAGCGTCTTGGCGGCAGTCTTCGCCCAGGGAACAGCTTTGTGAACCTGGACTTCGTTGGCGTTTTCGACGGCGCAAAGTGGGCCGGCGAACATCACCATTAGGGTGAAAACGAGAATACGGAACATGTGGCTCAGTCGTGTTGTAGAGTTATAGGAACTTTTGACTCTACAAACCGCGTCCGCCGGACACCAGTTTCGTTGTTGCCGGGCGCAAAGTGGGACACTGGACGGCGGTAGAGAGAAAGGATTCCGCGGCCTATGGAATACAGGGACTACTACCAGATACTCGGTTTGGAGCGCACTGCCGACCAGGCGGAGATCAAGCGCGCCTACCGCAAGCTGGCGCGCAAATACCATCCGGATGTCAGCAAGGAGGAGCAGGCCGAGGACCGCTTCAAGGAGGTCAGCGAGGCCTACGAGGTGCTTAAGGACCCGGAGAAACGCGCGGCCTATGACCAGCTCGGCAGCAGCTATCACACCGGGGAGGATTTCCGTCCACCGCCAAACTGGGACCAGGGCTTCGAGTTCCACGGCGGTGGTTACACCGAGGCGGACCCGGAGGCCTTCAGCGATTTCTTCGAGAGCCTGTTCGGTCGCGGCGGGTTTGGCGGCGCCCACGCACAGGGTTTTGGCGCCGGCACCCGCCGTCAGTTCCACGCCGAGGGCGAGAATACCCACGCCAGAATTGCCATCAATATCGAGGACAGCTATCGCGGCGCGACGCGCCAGATCACGCTCAAACACTCGGTGCTGGGGGCGGATGGCCGGCCGGAGATCAAGGAGCGCAAGCTCAATGTGAAGATTCCCAAGGGCGTCACCGAGGGCCAGCAGATCCGCCTGGCCGGGCAGGGCGAGCCCGGAATCGGCGAGGGCAAGCCCGGTGACCTGTACCTGGAAATCACCTTCAACCCGCACCCGCTGTATCACGCCGAGGGCAAGACCGTCTATTTGGACCTGCCCCTGACACCGTGGGAGGCGGCGCTGGGCGACAAGGTGGCGGTGCCGACGCCGGACGGCACGGTCAATGTCACTATTCCGCCCAACAGCCGGAATGGTGGCAAGCTGCGGCTGAAGGGCCGTGGCATTCCCGCGAAGGAACCCGGCGACTTTTACGTGGTGCTGAATATCGTCACGCCACCGGCCAACAGCGACGAGGAAAAAGAAGCCTACCGCCAGTTCAGCCAGGCCTTTTCATTCGATCCGCGTAGCGGCATGGGAGGATAGTGATGCAACAGAATCAGAACGGGGACATCACTATCCTGGATGAGGACAGTGAGCTGACGCTGAAGGAACTGTGCCGTGCCTGCGGGATTCCCGCCGAGCAGATTCTGGCACTGGTGGAAGAGGGGATCATTGAGCCCCGCGGGCCCCAGGCACACTGGCGTTTCAGCGGTATCTGCGTGCGCCGGGTGCGACGGGTCTATCACCTGAGGCGGGATCTGGGCGTAAATCTTGCCGGTGCGGCCCTGGCGATCGAGTTACTGGAGGAGATTGAACAGCTGCGCGCGCGCCTGGCGCGTTTGGAGCACAAATAGCGCGCCTGGCCGCACTACTGTGCAACTGCGCGGGTAATGTGCATCACCAGGTAAGCGTTGTAGGCGATGTAGGCCAGCAACAGTGCTCCGCCCTCCCAGCGATTGATGCGTCCCTGGCCGCGAAAGCCGTAGGCGAATACGAACAGCGCTACGGTGAGGCCGACGACTGTCGGCCAGTCCCGCGACAGCACTTCCGGCGGCACGTTGGACATGGGGGCGATGGCGCCGGCAATACCTACCACTGCTAGCAGGTTGAACATATTTGAACCCACCACATTGCCGATGGCGATATCGTGCTCGCCCTTGCGCGCGGCAATGACCGTTGCCGCCAGTTCCGGCAGTGACGTGCCCAGGGCCACGATGGTGAGGCCGATGACCAGGTCGCTGACCCCTAGCGCCTGGGCGATGGTCACCGCGCCCCACACCAGAATGCGGGAACTGACGATCAACAGTGCCAGCCCGGCGGCAACCCAGAAGAGTGCGCGATTGAGGGGCATGGTGTGCTGTTCCAGCTCCCCAGACATTTCACCTTCCAGCACGTCGCCCTTGCCGCGCAGCGCCGACACGATGGACCAGCCGATCAGGCCGAAGAATCCCGCCAGCAGCACGAATGCTTCCCAGCGATCCAGCCTGCCGTTCCACAGGAAGGCTCCGGTCAGGCAGCTGATGGCCAGCAGCAGCGGCAGTTCCTTGCGCACGATTTTCGAGTGCACCGTCAGCGGAATCGCCAGCGCGGTGATGCCCAGAATCAGGCCGGTATTGGCAATATTGGAGCCATAGGCATTACCCAGCGCCAAGCCGGGGCTGCCGTCCAGTGCGGCCATGGCCGACACCACCATCTCCGGTGCCGAGGTACCAAAGCCTACAATCACCATACCGATCAGCAGCGGCGGCATGCCCGCGTGCCCGGCGGTGGCGGCGGCGCCCTCGACGAAACGGTCGGCGCTCCAGACCAGCAGGGCAAAACCGGCGATGATGGCGAGTACGGCGAGAATCATGTTCTGTCCTTAAGTACAGCTTGAATAGGCAATGCTCTAGCAGCGGATTCTAGCGCGTCGGCCAGCTGCCGCGCAGCAGTGGAGACAAAGGGGGCGAATTGTACCGGCTTGCGAGCCGGCGTGAAGAGCGAATGGCTGCAATGGGCCACGGCCGTGAAGCCGTCCACGCAGTCAGACGGATTTGCCGCCAGCGCTGGACTACAGTGAAGACAGACCCGACCGAGTCAGCGAGGGACACTCCCATGAACAAGAAACTGCTGCTCGGCGCCCTGATTGGCGCCGGAATGTCGATGCTCAACAAGAAGTTGCGGCAGCAACCGCAAAAATCACCGATTCCAGATATTCCGCCGCCAGATTTTTCCCGTGTGCCGCCGCCGGATCCCGGTCACGGAGGGCCGGATAACACCCAGCTTGACGATATTCTCGCCCGCGCCGGGCAGCGGAGAGGCGCCAGCCCCGGAGGGGGAGGCGCCACCGGCGGCGATATTTTCGGTGGCGCAGTTCCAGCGGGTGCCGGCGCGGGTGCGTTGATTGAAATTGCCCGGCGCATTTTCCAGCAGATGCAGCAGCAGGGTGCCGGAAGGGCCGGCGCGCCCGCCGGCGACCTGGCGAACATTCTCGGGCAGATCTTTGGCCGTGCCAGCGGCAAATTCGGACAGCAGGCCCCCGCCGGGCCCGGCGGCAGTTCGGGTGGCTGGTCCGCCGCTTCCGGCCAGCTGTTCGGTTTCGCCGAAAGCCGCACAGGCGCCCACGGGGAGGAGCAGGCCGACGTCATGCTGCGCGGTATGGTCGCTGCCGCCCAGGCGGACGGCCGCATTGATGCGGACGAACAGCGCAATATCGCCAAGGCCCTGGAAGGGCAACTGGACAGCACCGACCTGGAGGAATTCAAGCAGTTCCTGACCACGCCTGTCGATTTGGATCAGGTGGTGGCCGGCGTCAATGATCCCGCCACTGCCTTCAACCTGTACCTGGTATCCGCGATGACCATCAACGAAGATAATCCGCGCGAAAAACAATATATGGATCGGCTGGCGCAGAAGCTCGGAATTTCCGAGCAGGCGGCACAAGTCATCGAACAGCAGATCCCGCGGTGAATAGTTGAATTAATGTCCGGCTATTCATTGCCCACGGCGGAAAGATCACGCTGGCTATCTATAATTTTTTCGCTGTGAAAAGCGTCTCGTCGGCGGGCGGAGAAAGGAACTCCGCACGTCGCACAATTTTCTGTGGCAATTCCTTCGGCGACTTCCGCCGACGGTGAAGGTCCTTGGGCGGCGCGATTCACAGCACTGCAATCCCGTTCGACCACAAGAGCTTTAACAAGGACGTTCTCAGGAAATGGAAAAGCCGTCTCGCCTGAAAAATTTTCTACGCCATATCAAACACTGGCTCATTCTGAAAACAGCGCCGCGTAAGAATCGCGTTTACACACAGTTTTATCGCTTCCCGCACCAATATCGCGCGCTCGTCGAGAAAGTCGTGCCAAAGCTGATTGAGAGTGGCCGGGGCCCGATGAATATCGTGGTGTTCGGTTGTTGCAGCGGCGCCGAACCAATTTCGCTTGCGGCTGTACTGCGCAAAAATTTTCCCGAGCTCGATTTTCATATTTCCGCTTACGACATAGTGCCGGAGGTCATCGAGCGGGCGCAAAAACCGACGTACAGCCGCGAAGAGGTCTATCAGGGACCTTTCGTTACAGAAGACTTTGTCCGTGAGAATTTCGTCGTCGAGGGCGAGCGCTTTCGGGTAAAGCCGGAGATCATGGCGACCATTACCTTCGCTGTGGGGGACCTGCTCGATAGGACGTTTATGGCCAGCCTTGGAAAATTCGATCTGGTTTTCGCACAGAACGTCCTCTTCCACCTCCCGGCCACCAATGCGCGACTCGCTTTTGCCAATCTGAATCTGCTCCTGCAACCGGGTTCGGCGCTGTTTATCAACGGCATGGACGTGGATATGCGGGTCAAGTTGACGCGGAAATTCTACCTGGACCCGGTGGAATACCTGATTGAAGAAATCCATAACGATGCCAGGGTCGATCGCGGCAATGGCTGGGCATCCGCCTACTGGGGACGGAAGCCGTTCAGCCGGGTGTCACGGGAATGGATTCGCGAGCACTGCACCATCTACAGCAAGGCCCAGATATGACACTCCTCGAACAGATTTACAGTACTTTTAGCCGCTTCACCCTCGAGGAAACGGAGCAGTCGGTCGGCCAGCGCTTTGAAAAAATTGCCCTTTTGCACGGCGAACGGCTGGCAATTACCGATAGCAACGCCTCGATCAGCTACGGCGCACTGAATCAGCTTGCCAACCGGATGGCGCGCACCATCCTCGAGGCGGTGCCCGTCACTCGCCCGGCGCGCATCGCCATTTGCATGGAAAAGGGCATCCAGCATATCGCGGCGATTCTCGCTGTTCTCAAGTGTGGCCATACCTATGTGCCGATCGATCCGGACTTCCCCTCGGCGCGCAATCGACACATTTACCGCGAGACGAAAGCGGAACTGCTGTTGACCAACGACGCGCATCTTAGAACGGCCGATGAACTGGCCGGCGATGATGGGCAAATCATGAATCTGGACGAATTGCCCGAACGTGTTTCCGGCGACAATCTGGACGTCAGGGTAAGCGCGGACGCGCTCGCCTACATCATCTATACGTCCGGCTCCACCGGGCAGCCGAAGGGGGTGATCCAGAATCACCGCAACCTGTTGCACGGCTGCATGCGGCGCACCAACCTGCAGAAGGTATCGCCCCGCGATCGCATGACCTTGTTTTATTCCTGCAGCGTTATAGCGTCCGTCTACTGCATCTTCGGTGCGCTGCTCAACGGTGCCGCGCTTTTCCCTTACGACTTCCGCGTCCAGGGTGTGGACAATCTGGCCGACTGGCTGCGTTCCCGTGGCATCACGATTTACCACTCGATTGCATCGGTCTTTCGCGAATTTGCGAGGGATTACAGCGGCCCCGATGACGTGTTTGATATACGCCTGGTGACTTTCGGTGGGGAGCGGGTACTGACCAGCGACGTCGAACTCGCACGCCGTACATTCTCCCGCGATATCTCCTTCTACACCGGCCTGGGCTCTACCGAGACGGGCACCATGCGCTACTTCCCCATCGATCCGGAAACGGAACTACAGGGCGAAGTGGTGCCACTGGGGTACCCGGTAGAGGGAATGGAAGTCCTGTTGCTGGATGAAAACGGCAACGAGGTGGCGCCCGGGGAAGTCGGTGAGATCACCGTGCGCAGCCGCTACCTGGCACTGGGCTACTGGAATAACCGCGAGGCGAGCGACAAAGTATTTACCACCGATGCGGAAAATCCTGAGCTGCGCCTCTACCACACCGGCGACCTCGGCCAGATGGAGGAAGACGGTCTGCTGCACCACCGTGGGCGCAAGGACTTCCAGGTCAAAATCCGCGGATTCCGCGTCGAGGTCGGTGAAGTCGAGGCGCGACTTCTCGACCAGCCATCCGTCGCTGACGCGGTGGTGGTCGCGCGGGAAATTCACGGAGAACAACAGCTGGTTGCCTACCTCGTCGCAGTCGAGGGGGCAGAGTTGACCGTGGAATCGCTGCGTAGCGCCCTCGGCGAACACCTCAACTATTACATGATCCCGACGGTCATGGTGCAGCTCGAATGCCTGCCAAAAACCCCGAATAACAAAGTGGATCGCAACGCGCTGCCGGATCCGGATGCCCGCAACGAACTGTCGGGCGTCGAGGCGCAGCCGGCGCAGTCCGAAACCGAATCCCGCCTGGTGGAGTTCTGCCGGCAACTGCTTGAGCGCGACACTGTCGGTATCAACCAGAACTTCTTTGATCTGGGCGGCCACTCGCTGAGTGCCACGCGATTGCTGGCACGCATCAATGAACAGTTCGGTGTGCAGCTGGAAATGCGCAGTGTCTTTCTGGCCAGCGACCTCCACGCGCTGGCTGCAGAGATCGATGCGGCCGAAAAGGTCGACTCCCCAGTGGAGGAGGCCGGACCGGCGGCAGCGCCATTGGGCGCGCGATTGCCAGTGTCCGCGGCGCAGCAACGCATGTGGCTGGCGGATCGCATGTATGGCAGCGGCGCCGCGTACAATATTTCCAACAGCGTCTATATCGAGGGTGAACTCAACATTCCCGCACTGGAACAGGCGCTCTCGATAATCGTCGACCGGCACGCTGTCCTGCGGACAAGATTTCCCGCCGATGATGACGGTCCCAGGCAGCAGGTATTGTCGTCGAGCCCGATCCGGCTGGATGTCACGGACCTTTCCAAACTGGAGAAAACCGAGCGCGCCAGCCGGGCACTGAAGATCTGCCGCCAGTGGCTGGCACAGCCACAGGACCTGGAGCGGGGCCCGCTGTTTCAGGCCGCACTGCTGCGCCTCGGTGAGCGTTCCGCGATCCTGTCGCTAGTGTTCAATCACATTATCTACGACAACATCTGGTCTTCGGCGATTTTCTTCCGTGAACTGGGCATCCTGTACCGTGCGGCCTGCCGCGATGAGCCAGCGCCGCTGCCACCGCTCGACCTGCAGTTTGGGGATTACACCTACTGGAGCCAGCAGCGCGATGACAGCGCGATGCTGGCCCCGCAATTAGATTACTGGCGGACACAGCTCGCCGATGCACCGGAGGCACTGGATTTCCCCACCGATCACCCGCGGCCGCGGCAGCCAGACTTCAGCGGCGGCCTGGTGCGCTTCAAACTGCCGCCATCGGTCTGGTCCGCCGTGCGAGAGCTCGCCCAGCGCGAATCCGTCACCACCTTCATGGTGCTGCTGGCCACCTGGCAGTTGCTGCTGCACCGCTATAGCGGGCAGAACGATATTCTGGTCGGTACGCCGAGTGGGCGGCGCCAGCACTCCTGCACCGAAAATATGATCGGGCTGTTTATCAACACGCTGGTGATACGCACCGATTTTTCCGGCCAGCCTGATTTTTGTGAAGTCTTACAGCGGGTACGCGACGTTACCATCGATGCATTTTCCAATGATCGGGTACCGTTTGAAGAGGTCGTGCAGGCGGTCAATCCCGTGCGTAATCCAGGAGTTTCCCCGCTGTTTCAGCACTTGTTTATCCACCGGCATATTGACGGCAATCCCTGGCAGATTCCGGGCCTGAATGTGAAGCGGCTGGATCTCCACGGTGGCTTTACGAAATTTGATCTTACCCTGTCGGTGCTTGAGGCCGACGGCGGCCTCTCTGGCAATATCGAATACAGCCGCGCGCGCTTCGAACGCCAGAGTGCAGAAAATCTAGCGCGCAGCTTCGTCCAGTTGCTGGCAAGCGCCGTCGCCAGGCCGGATATTCCTGTCGCTCATCTGGCGATACTCGATGAGCAAGAGCGCGAGCGGATCGTCAGCCAGGGCAATAATACCGACCGGGCATTCCCCCGCGACGCGACGGTGGCACAACTGTTCGAGCAGCAGGTGCAACTCGCCGGTGAACGGGAAGCCTTGTCAGTGGGCGAGGATTCTCTCACCTACCACCAGCTCAATGCGCGCGCCAATACCCTGGCCCACGCACTTATACAACGAGGTACCTTGCCGGGTGATCTCGTCGCAGTCTGCCTGGAACGCTGCGCGGACCTGGTGGCGGCGCTGCTGGCGGTGTGGAAAGTCGGTGCCGCCTTCGTACCGCTCGATCCGCACTTTCCACCGCAGCGGCTCGAGTACATGCTGGAGGATTCCGCCACAAGGGTGCTTATTACCAGCGACGCCATTCATGCACAGCTGGATCACTTCCAAGGCGATGTCGTGCTGCCGGAACAGCTACGCAACGTGGAGGCGGGCAGGGATCCAGCAGCGTTGTTGGGTGCCGCCGGTGACCTGGCCTATGTGATTTATACCTCCGGCTCCACCGGCAATCCGAAAGGCGTCCAGATCAGCCAGCGCAGCCTGGTGAACTTCCTGACCTCCATGCAAGTGGAGCCGGGATTAACCGCCCGTGACCGGCTACTGGCAGTGACGACTGTCTGTTTTGATATCGCCCTGCTGGAACTGTTCCTGCCACTGATTTCCGGTGGCAGCCTGGTTCTGCAGGACCGGCGCAGTAGCCTCGACCCGCGCAAATTGGCGCAGACAATGAAGCAGCGCCAGGTCACTGTGATGCAGGCGACACCGGCGACCTGGCGCATGTTGCTCGACCACGGTTGGCAGGGACAGCCGGGTCTGCGTGTTCTTTGCGGCGGTGAGGCGATGGGGCGTGACCTGGCGCAACGCCTGCTGGCGCTGAACCTGGATGTCTGGAATATGTACGGCCCCACCGAGACCACCATCTGGTCCTCCGTGGGCAAAATATCCCGCGCAGAAGATGCCGGTTTCGTCGGCTCGGCGATTGCCAACACGCGCTTCTTTGTCCTCAGCGACGCAGGCGAACTGCAGCCAACCGGCGTGCCCGGCGAGCTCTGTATCGGCGGCGCCGGACTCGCGCGGGGCTACCTGAACCGGCCGGAACTGACCGAAGAAAAATTCATCGCGCACTCGCTGGATCCGGATGGCAGGCTCTACCGTACCGGTGACCGGGTCGTGCGCCGCGCCGATGGCCGCGTTGAATTTATGGGGCGTATCGACCACCAGGTTAAGATCCGCGGATATCGGGTCGAGGTCGGGGAAATCGAGGCGGCGATAATCGGCAACGACATTCGCCGGGCGGCTGTCATCGCCCACGACGATGACAGCGGAGCCAAATACCTGGTCGCCTACCTGATCGCCGAAGAGGGAAAAGTGCTCGATACAGGGGTTCTCCGGCAGCAGCTACGCCAGACACTTCCGGACTATATGGTGCCTTCGCAGTTTGTCGAGCTGGGTGAATTCCCCCTGACCGCCAACGGCAAGGTCGATCGCAAGGCCTTCGTACCGCCGGTCGCCGCAGAAGAGCCGGAACCCGTCGTCACCAGCGCCAACGATGAGCGCCTTCCGGAAAGGAATGCTCCCGTCGAGACAGTCGATTCGGTGCGGGAAGCGGTGCTCAAGGTATTTGCCTCGGTGCTGAAAGTGCCGGTCGCCGACACCGCGGCGAGTTTCTTCGACCTGGGCGGCCATTCACTGGCCGCGCTCAATGCCATTGCACGCCTGAACAGCCGCTTTGCGCTGGATATGCCGCCGACACTGCTGTTTGACTTCCCCAGCGTGGAGGCCTTGGCGGAAGCTGTCCGCCAGTTCCTGGACGGCGAGCCCGCCGAACAGGTGATCGCGACGGCCGCCACGGATGTCGAAGATGATGCCCGGGCGGCAAAAATTCTCGGTGCTGTCGAGAGCGCACAGCAACAGCCGCATATCCCGCCATTGTCCTACGGGCTACATATGCGTGAATCGGAAGTTGCGCGCCTGTTGCTAGCGCCCCTGTATCGTATTAACCGCAAGCTTCTGCGTACCTTCCTCAAGAAATTGATCCTGAAACTCGAGGGTGGCTCCACGCTCAGCGTTACCATGCGCAAGCTGTTTCGCCAATACTACGATATCGATGTAGCTGACTTTTCCAGTGTGCCCTTCGATGTGATGCGCTTGAAGGAGTCAACAACCGTAGGGCGCTTCAGCACCATCTATCCGACGGTGCAATTCCAGACCGCAGATCACCCGCGCAATACCCTTTCCACGCACGGTATCTTTTACCACTCTCGTTTTGGTTTGAGCCGCGGCTACCAGCTGGACAGGGTCAAGGTGGAAGTCGGCAACGACGTATGGATCGCCGATGGGGCCAAGATCCTCTATCCGACGAAAAAGATTGGCGATGGGGCCGTGATCGCCGCAGGCTCAGTAGTGATTGAGGACGTACCACCCTATGCGATCGTGGCTGGTTACCCAGCCCGTGTGGTGCGCTATCGTTTTGCCCGCAAGACCATTGACCGGTTGTTGAAGCTCAAGTGGTGGAACATGCCGGTCAATCAGCTGTACCTGTGCAAGTCGCAGTTCCTCGAGCCGCTGGAAGGCGAGAAGATTCGTTGACGGTTAACGAGTGCCTCCCTGGCAGTAAATTAATATTGCGGTAAATAAAAAGGCGATCCAATGGATCGCCTTTTTATTGGTGCCATTTACCGAGCACTGTTTGCCTTGTTTATTAAATATCAATGTACCTGTTGGCGACTCGAATCGTCTCGTTGCCAGCGGTAACGCTGTATGCGGGCAGCGTGCCAGTAGGCAAACACTCTGGCCATCAGGTTGATGCCGATATAAGTCAGAAATTCCGGCATTGAAGGCGGTGTTAAAAAAATTGGCTGACGGCTCGTACGAGACTTTTCTTGCGTATTGTCCTGAGTAGCTAACACGGTCGTCTTTACCACAGCGCCGTCAACCCATTGTTCGAGTTGCCTCTTGCCCAGTTTGCTGCGTACCTTGATGGCGAGCAAATCGCGCAGGCCGCGCGGTACCTGCACGCGGCTTAGCGCGTTTTCCGCAACCAGTACTGCCACATCGGAACCAAGGGTACGCACAAAGCCGTCATCGGAAATGATGGGGGGAAATTCGGTAAACTTTTGTCGCGCGGACAGATTGAGACCGTAAACTCCGGAGCCAAAACCCTGGGTCCGGAAAAAAATAGTTTTTTGCCAGGCGGAATAAAACCATTTCACCGTAATGCTGCTTTTTTCCGTTAAAGGTACTGCGCGGGGGGCAACCAGCGTCGGCGTGGAACGGCTGCGCAGTAAATTAATCAGTCGCAGTACAGCGGCCGAATCGATTTCAATATCTGCATCGACATAGAGGCGTGGGAATCCGGGCTTAAGTGCTTCCGCCCGATTGATGGCATTGGTCTTCGACGGTGTGGGGATATCGAGACAGGTTACATCTGGATGGTGACGGCGGACAAGTTCCACAGTCCTGTCGCCGCAGCCGTTACAGGCGACGATGACCTGAAAGCGGTGCCGCTCAATACCCTCGGCAAGACCGGCCAGCAGCGGCAGGATCGTTGTCTCTTCGTTGCAGGCCGGAATTATGACAGTCGGAATGTCGACTCTGGGCATTTCAGTAACTCTCGCGCAGCTGGCGCTTCAGGAACGACCACCACAGGCGACGCTGAGTGTCGTATTCCCGCTTGTGTAATGACAACAATGCAAATGCGGCAATGCGGAGGGCGCAGCCGCCGGTGATCGCCAACCGGGCCGCCATACACGCGGCCGCTGACCGATGCTTGCGGAAATACTTCAACTTGGACTGGTATAGAAAGTGCACCTTGTTGATGCTGCTGACAGTTTTACTGCCGATATGGATAACCCTCACCCGGTCGCTGACCAGCGGTCGCGCACCCAGCACGCGCGCACGTCGACACAGGTCTATCTCTTCCGAATAGAGAAAGAAGCGTTCGTCGAAGCCCTGCAACCGAGCAAACAACTGATAATCCACGAGCAGGCAGCAGCCGGATACCGCATCTACGGAAGCTTCGCCGCGCAGGTGCCGCCGGGGGTAGGCATCGGGGTTCTGTCCGCCGAATGCTTTCAGCAGCGGGTCGAGACACAGCGACCAGCACAGCACACCGGTAAGCGAGGGCTCCCGCCAGGCGCTCTTGCCATCCGGCTCACCATCGGCGCTGCAGGTCACGCCGCCCCAGATCAGTCTCTGTGGCTTGCGCTGCGCGCAGTCCATCAGATTGGCAATGCTGTCCGCAAACAACCGTACATCGGGATTGAGAAACAGAATCGGGGCCGCACCGATAATATGCCGCACGGCCAGGTTGCAACCGGCTCCGAAACCAAGGTTCCTGTTGGATGGGATCACGCGCACGTTGCTGTAGGGCAGTGCCTGTAAGCGTGCCACGGATCCATCAGTCGAGGCGTTGTCGACGATATAAACCATGGTCTCGGCAAACGGATAGTTTCCCGCTGCCAGATCGTCGATCACTGCGCAGATATCCGCACCGCAGTTGAAACAGACAAAAACGATATTGAGTGTCGGTTGCGCCGGCTCGGGCAATGGCTCGGCAAGTTTGAGCACCGCACTACCCATGAGCATGTACCTCGTTACTGGGCCGCGCACCGCGAAGCGCCGGTGAACGTGCAGGCGCTCGCCTGTACGCAGCCAGGGATGTCACACCGACGACTCCGCCGGCAAACAGATAGAAGAGGTTCACCATCTGGCCGAAATAGGCGACGGCGAGAAAGCTGACACAATGGGTGAACAGGGCAACACCGGAGCCCCACAGCAACCACTGCTCCGCGCGGTTTCCACCGCGCCGCAGCGCGCTGCCGAGGCGCAGGAAAATACTGCCGAGAAAGCCCACAAACAGTAGCATTTGCAGCAAGCCGCCGTTGACGCCCTCATAAATATACTGGTTGGTAATGTCCTGCAGCCCCCAGCCCCAGTATGCGGTTGAGGTGGTGCCTATCTGCCACCACTCATCGAAATGGTTGATCGCCTGTTGGATGAGGTTGTAGCGGTGCCAGCCGGTCGAGCCGTTGGACAGGTCGATACGCGAGATCAGGTGCCACACCGGGCTTTGCATGGACAAATGCAGGCCAATCAGGCACAGCAGGGCGCCGCCACAGATCCAGCGCATATGGCGGCGCAGCACGAACAGCGACATTCCGAACATGCCACAGAGAACCGCCATTACCGGTGTGCTCGATGCGGTGTTGATTACGAGCAGGCCCATACAAAGAATGGCGATGGTCAGGAATGTGCGCGACCCGACTTTCGCCATCCACAGGGCACCGAGACAGGGCAGCAGGCTGGCCCAGAAAACACCGGCCATGATCGGGTGAGCGAAGGGGCCCTGCACGCGCAACCGGCCGTTGCGCACGATGATTTCTTCCGGTACGCCGCCGAAGACAGAAAAGAAGTTGTAGCCGGTAATCCTCTCCAACAGGAACAGCACCAACATCGGCAACGAAATAATACCGAGCCACACCAGCAGGCGGCGCAGGTCCTCCAGCGAGCGGATATACAATCGTCCAATCAGGTAAGCACCGACGGAATCGACGGCACCGCCGGCACTGGTCACGACGCCGTGCCAGCTATTGGTCAGCAGGCCGTAGGCGATAAGCCCCCAACACATCCACAGGATCAGCAGCACATCCGGCATGCCGAGGCGCAGGCCACGAAAATGCCCGCGCAGTGCCGCAGCGCTCAAGGTGGCGAGAATGATGATGCGGATAAACGTGAAGTCCAGTGAAAATACCGCGATACGCTGGGCGCCGGGCAGCGCTACAGCGATTAACAGGAGTGGCAGTATCGCGTAGCGCCGAGGCAGCAGTAGCACCGCCAGCAGGGCCAGGAGTAGGGCGACCAATCCCGGCGGCTGCATCAGTGTGTGATCGGCCCAGAGGACCCCACCGAAATTTTCGGGCATTTGGCGTTCGTTCATCGTGATACCTCGTTTTGCCGACTGGCAAAGAAAATCCTCTCAGCACTGATTTGCCTACCCGGCACTCCCCGAGTCCAGGCCGGCAGGCTTGCGTAGCCGTTTGGTAAAAATGCGCTTCACGGTACCGAGTATCGACCGCAACTTTTCGGTGAAGTCCAGCTCGTGCCACCAGAAAGGGAAAAAGGAAAAACCGGAAAAGCTTGGCGTCGCGGCACCAAATAGACGCAGGGTGTGCAGTCGCGCCCAGAGGTTGCCACGCACGGCGATCAGGTCGGGTTGCGAGCGCGGCAACAGGCTCAGGTCATTGCCGCCGACGGTCAGGTAGCCGGCTGCCACCGCGCCGCGCAGGATGTCCAGTCCTCTCTGCGTACGTACCACGATCAGTGAGCTACCGCGTTCGTCTTCGCCTACCTCGCGATACCAGGGATCGCCCACGGAAATATCGGCAAACTCACCGGTGTGATCCGGGCAGATGTAGCAGCGCCACTGCCGGTGCCGCTGCAAAAAGTGCCAGGACTCGGCGTAACTCAGTTCGCGGCGCTCGGACGAATCCTTGTCACCCTGATATTCGACTGCCCATTTTCCGGGCCAGCCGTTGCCGCGATAGCGCAGGGAGCTGATCCGCTCAGGTGTACTGGCACCTTCCTGTGCTGCCAGTTTCAGTGAGGCGGCGGTATTGGGAACGCCCGCGCAGAAGAAGGCGATGGTGAGCCCCAGGTTTTCCCGCAGCCGCGATGAAAGTTTCTGTGCCGCGCGCGCGGCGGCTATGTCGCAGGGTTTGCCGATAAAAACGCAGGGGCCGGCGGCATCGGCAATCTGCGCGAGTTGTGCGCAGGGACTGGAAGGCGCATAGCGGGATCCGGTCGCCGCAAGGAGGCTGGCCCGGTCGCGACTGAAAACGGTGCGATTGCAGTACGGCTTATCGGGATCCGCAGCCGTATGTAATACGCCGTGCATGGCTCGTTCCTGCAGGCAGTAAAGTGCCAGCGCGGTGGCCGCTCCGCCGCTGGAAGCGGCAAAGCGGATTTCGTCGTCGCACGCGTGTCCTTCGAGCACTTCATAGACCGGGCCCCAGGCATCGCGCATGGAGGTCGCCAGGCGCGCATCGCTGGTATCGTAATCGTGGTGTAACTGGATCCCGGGACAGGCACTGAAAGCGCGACCGGTGGTCTCTGGCGCATCGTCCCTGACTTGTGGGCGGTGGCCTTCGGTGGGGATATTGAGCATCTTGAAACGCTGCGGCTCCAGCGCTGCGCAGACACCGCAACCGGTGCACAGGTGGCTGCGGCGGACATCCTCAATCGTTTTAATAATCTGCATGCCAATCCGTATTTGATGCTGGAGATCGCTACCAATAATCAAACTGCTTTGGCGCTGGTCGATAAATCTTAGTTAGCGCTGGCATCCGTGGCCGTAAAAACTGCGAAGAAAGCCGCCTTTTTCGGCAGTAAATCTGAACACTCAGTCTCCGATACAACTCATGGCTATCTGATCCATTTGCTCGCGGGCCTGGGCCATGACTGCGGGCAGGCTTTGGCGAAGTGACTGCTGCAGCGCGGAGCGCCGGCAGAAAGATTCGAACACACCGTCAACTAGTTCAGCGGTGTCTAGCGCGCGGGGATCGAACACCTGTTGCTCCTGATCACAGCTTGCAAATACGCCGCGGGCCTTGTCGCTGTAGGAAATGGTTGCCGTGGGTACCGCGCTGGACAGCGCGGCAATGGTCGAGTGCATTCGCGTGCCGCAAAACCAGTCTAGCTGCGCTATGGCCCATTTGATTTCGGACTCGCTGTAGTGGTGGTCCAACAGTATGACGCGCTCCCGCTCTGTGGCGGTGAGTTTGGTCAACACGTGTTTGCTCGCCGCGAGATCGGACTCCTCGTGGTCTTCGGGTGCGTGTACATGGGGAACCAGCATTACACGGGCATCGGATTTTCGCAGGATTCGCTGTAACAGCTGCTGTACAGCAGCGCGGTAGTCCGCGTTAAATCCGTAACGCGCCGTGGCAGCGTGGGGGTTGTTGTAGATCAGGCCGCTGACGTTGAGCCCGGCCCAGGGAGTGTCGCGTTCAGTCAGCAGTGTTTGCAGGGCGCTACTGTCGTCTTCCGCGGGGCGCAGCGCCGGCAGCAGGAAGGCGACATCCACGCCACACTTGTGGCGCTTTCGATCGATATCCCCGCCGAGCAAATCCGCCAGCAGTTCAAAACTGTGCCGATCTCGAGCCCAGGCAGCATGGCAACAACGCACAATGTCCCTTGCAATGGCGCGCCGGCGCGTTGAACGAAAAGGCCCGTATGTTTGCGGCAGTAATATAAGTGGTCTCTGTTGCTGCAGCACAAGTTGCTTGGGGCGGCAAATCAACTCAAATCGCTTGTCGCCGTACAAGTCGGTAAAACTGTCACCCCCGCTGATATCAAGCACGGCGCGAGCGCGCTTGATGACCTCGATACCGGGGTTTTTCAGTCCCGGTAGCAGCGTGCTCAAGCGCATGTGGGCCAGGCTTTCGCGCCGGTAAAAACGCCGTGAGTTGCTGAGTCCGCACAGGTGGTATTCGAAGCGCTGTTGCTCCAGATCGAGTTGATGCCGGCGCACACCGCGACCGTTGTCGAAAATCCAGAACTCAGACTCTGGCAGTCGCTTGGAAATACCGAACAATACCGAGCGAGACAGGGCATTGACGCCCAGGTTGCCGGTATCCGGGGCGGCTCCGAGCAGTGCGATCCGGGTCATAGGTCGCTTACCTTTTTGGGTGTAGAAACGGGGGAGCTGATGCGTTTTCGGACAGCCTGCGTGGAGGAACCCAGCGCCCGATTCTCAGCAGCGGAAAGACTCTTAGAGTGCATCGGACTATCTCTATTCCTGCTGAAACTGTAAAAACGAAATGAGGGTATTCCTTGCAATGATTACGCCGCAAAACTGCAGTCTTTATTGGCCCGACTTCAATCGACAAGATCCAGCGGGCAGGAAAACTATAGCTAAACTGTGTTGGTCCGCTCTCTGAATGACGGTCAATGCTGCAGGTTTTTCCCACAAATTTTGGAGTGACCGGGTGCCGTATCACGTAAAGAAAAAATGTGACTTTTGGTTGGCAACAATCAGTGAAGCTGATTCCTGAAAATAGAAAAATTTAAAACATAATGCTTAAGGGTGAATTTTAACGTTTGAAATTTAATGCCGTTTTTACCGCCAGTCACTGTTTCGTACTTATTTCGCGCTGGTCGGTAAAGTTTTCGAGTAGATTTTTACGACTGTGATGTCAGTAGTAGGAGTGCTTTTTTGTCTATCCGTCTGAGTATCATGAAAGGCGCGTCAGTGCTCACGGTCAGCCAGGCCGTTGTTGCCGCCAGTACGTTTTTTCGCAATGTCATCATCGCCAGGCATATCGACACTGAACAATATGGTATTGCCACTACCTTTGCCCTCACCGTTTCATTGGTGGAAATGACGAGCAACCTGGCGCTGGATCGCGTGTTAGTGCAGGATTCGGAAGGTGATGGTGACGACATGCTGGGGTCGGCGCACCTGTTGCAGTTTATCAAGGGCCTGTTGATTGCCGCCGTTCTGTTTCTAATCGCCACACCGGTGGCAACCATCTTTGGTCTTCCCCACCTGATCGGTGCGTTTCAACTGCTGGCAGTGGTTCCAGCACTGCAGGGCCTGATGCACTTTGATTTCGTGGTGCGCCAGCGACAGATGGAATTCTTTCCCACGGCGTTGTATGACGCGCTGCCACAAATCCTGACGCTTGCAATCGCCTTTGTTGCTGCCCGTGTATTCGATGACTATCGCGTAATGCTGGCAGTGATCATCGTGCAGTCTGCGCTCTACGTGTTGATTTCTCACCTACTGGCACGACGGGCGTATCGCTGGACAATGAACTGGAGGCTGGCGCGTCGCAAGCTGGAGTTTGGCTGGCCACTGCTGGTCAATGGCTTTTTGATGTTCGGTATCTTTCAGGGTGACCGCGTCATCATCGGCACCCAGTACGACATGCATACGCTCGGCTGGTACAGCGTCGCCTTCTCCCTGTGCATGTTGCCGACGCTGATTTTCGCCAAGATGAGTGGTTATCTGCTGATGCCGATACTGTCGCGCAATCGGGAACAGGGCCCTGTCTATGCGCAGTGTTGTGATTTCACCCTCATCGCGTGCTTTTGCTTTGCCCTATTCATGGTCACCTTTTTTGCCGTAGCCGGCACCGCATTGATTCACCTGAGCTTTGGTGAGCAGTATCTGGATGCAGCCAGTGTGATGTTGTGGCTTGCCATCATGCAGGCACTGCGCATCGTTCGCATCGCCCCCTCGGTAATTGCCAACAGTCAGGCGCGCACCAAAAATGCAATGTATGCCAATATTTTCCGGTGCACGGCACTGCTATTGGCTATGGGGCTCGCCCTACGCGGCCAGCCCGTCGCCTGGATCGCTGCCAGCGGAATCGTCGGCGAATGCCTGGCATTGTGCGTCTCTGTCTATCTGGTAGAGCTTGGAAGTCACAAGAAAAAATTTGTCGAAAAACTGGCGCAGCTTGCCATCTGCGCGGGTGCCCTGGTCACTATGGTTGTATTCCTGGCTGATGGTCTTGGGCCAGCAGCCACCATTGTCGGAAACCTGGTAACGGTACTGACGGGGGCCGCCGTGGCCGCGTTGGCCGCGGTGCTACTCGGGCTTTCGCAGCGTGCAGTAAGGGCCGAGGGCCTGCGCCTGTGGCGTTTTGCCCGCGGGTCCTCGTCTGTATCACGTCGCCCGCTGGCAATCGAAAAGCAGAACTCCTGAGGAAGAGAGGCCAATGGATTACCACAAGCAATTTATCCTTGCCCGTCAGCCACTGGACTTGCCGGGCTGGCGCCAGATAGGCTGTCGCGATTGGTGGCTGTCACTCGCCGGCAATGTACCGCTGGTGACACTGCGCGATACCGCAGGCGCTGAACTCGGCTATCTGGTCGGTTGGGTCATTTTTCGCGGTCGCCTTTTGGCGGATGGCGACAGCATCACGTCCCGGCAGCAGACCGATGGCATGATCGACGAGTACGACGAGCTGGGCGGACGCTTCGTTTACTTTGTCACGCACGGTAGTGAACTGGCGGTGCTCACGGATGCAGCCGCGCTAATGCCGGTAGTCTACAACGCCGACCAGCAGTTGCTTGCCTCGACGCCCAGTATTATGTCGCTATTGGAACCGCAACAGTGGGACGAGTCGGTGAAGCGAACGTTCCTCGGTGGTAAGGGTGAAGTCTGGTATCCGTTCGGGGTGACCCCCTATGTCGGCGTCCGGCGACTGCTGCCGAATCACCGGCTGGATCTCGGCAGCTGGAATGCAGAACGGCTCTTTCCTCTTGCCGCTGGTCCGGGCCTGCGCGGTGATGCCAGCTGCAATGTCGAGGAAGCAGTTGCGCGGATCGCCAAACTTTTAAATGACAACCTGTATGCCCTGGTGAACCAGGGTCACGATGTGATCCATCTTACCGGTGGATTTGATTCGCGCATGGTACTCGCGGCGGCCAGCAATATACGCAACCGCGTACAGTTGCAGACCGTCAAACTGGATGGTGATCCCAACCGCCTCGATTGTCATATCGCCAGCAAGCTCGCCCGTCGGTTTTCCCTGCGGCATAGACTGATTCCATTCGTGCGACCGACGGTGGAGGAAGTGGAAGCCTGGCTACAGCGCAGTGGCTATTGCGTGGAGGATGTTGTGACCACGATGTGTGCCACTGCCCGCGTCCACGACCAGAAGCGCCATGAAATTACCGGCACCTGTGGCGAGGCGCTGCGCGCACCCTATTGGTACGCCGGCGATGAACATTGCGAGGACCTGACAATTGTCGAACTGCTACAGCGTTTTGAGATAGTGGTAAACGATGAGACCAAACGGTTGTGTAAAGGCTGGCTCGATGGCCTGCCAGCGGGGATGAGCGTCGGCAACCTGCTCGATCTCGCCTACGTGGAACTGCGGGTTGCCTGCTGGGCGGGGCCAAGTCTGTACGGGCATGACATCCTACTGCCGTCAATCAGCCCCTTTAGTAGCGGCGCCTACTACAAAACCATTCTTTCGGTGCCGGAGCCCCAGCGCATTAATAATAACCTCGCCCGTATGCTGGTCAGTAACCTTTGGCCCGAGCTGCTGCCCATACCGGTCAATCGCGCGCAGGGTCTCGATAAACTGCGGTTTATTCGCCAGGAAATCCGCCGCACCATTCCCATCGAAATTCGCGATCGGATAAAGCGTCTGCTCCAGTCCCTGCGTGTGGAGGGCAGTCCGCTGGAAAAATACCAGTCGAAGAGCCGGGGATAGGGCGGCCGCCTATCCCCGTCACCGTCCCGTCAGTGTGCCGTCAGTGTGCCAGCGTTGCGCAATCGCTGCCGTCTTCGCAGTGCACGGACACCGGTGTTGTCGCCGGCGCGGGCTTGAGAAAGATCTCCTGTATCGGTCCCGCGGTCGGTGTGGCAATCTCGCTGCGCCTTACCGGCGCGCGCAGAAATCCGTTGGGATCCACCTGGCCGAGAAAGGTCTCTGGCAACTCGGCTTTATTGACCAGCTGGCGGGCCAATGACTGCGGTGCCAGGGTCAGGTCGAGCAGGGACCTTTCCGGGAAAGACAGGTCATTTTTTACGGTGAAGAAAGTTCCGTCCTCCAGCAGGGTCGGGCTGCCGCCGCAGCCAAGATAATCGTCGACCATCACCTTGGACGATCCGCTGCTCGAGCGCGCATGCCAGCGGTCTCCCATACGCAGCGACCAGAAAAAATTATCGCGCTCGAGGGCCTTCTCCGGAATCATTACCGCGCCGGCAAAAATATTGTTGTAGAGCTCCAGGCCGGAGCCGTCGTAGCCATCGGCAACATTGTGCACATTGATGGCGACGTTGTAGCGATAGCGCGCGTCATTGGCGACACCATGGCAGGGGCCGGGGCGCTTTTTGGCAAAGAAGAAATTATTGCGCAGGACGATGTTCTCACCCAGGTTATAGATGCGCAGGGCATTGTTGTTGGAAGTGTCGTAGAGCGCATTGCTCTCGAAAAGAATATTCTTATAGGCCTTGACGTCGTCGACGGAGTCTCCGGCGTAGAGCATCATGCCCGAAGAGCTGCCAATGCCGTGCATCAGGTTGCCGCGCACCACCAGGTCATTACTGCTAATGGCAATAATACTCTGGTGTGGCTTGTCGACCGCCAGCGGGTCCTGCGGGTAGCGGGTGTAATCCGCACCGGTTATATGGTTGTACTCGATCAGGCCATTTTTGCTGCCACTCATATACATGATGCCCGATGCGCCTTTCACGGTAATGAAATTGTGCCGCACGGAAACATCGACGGAATTGCGGATCAGCACGCCGCGAAAAACCTCATACAGCCGGTTGTTTTCCACCAGTACATCTGCGCTCCTTTTCAGGTCGATCCCGTAGACACCGGAGTCCGGCCCACGCGCCCAGTGATCCGAGTGCAGCTCACTGTTCAGCAGGCGGAACTTGTGCGCGTTGGTGAGCGTCACCAGGCGCATACGCTTGTCGCTGAAAATTTCGAAGCCGTCGAAAATCAGTTGTGCATCGGCCGGTTTGGCATAGTTCAGTTCGATGCCACCGAGCCTTGGCCGCTCCCCGGGTGCGGCCTTGAAGTGGAGGTAACCCTGCCACCGCGAGGGACGACGCTCGATAAAGGCCGGGTAGTTGCCGCTGTGGACATAGACGGTCGCCGGCCCCTGCAATACTTCGCGGGCATGCGTCAGTGTGGCCCAGGGGGCCTTCTGGGTGCCCGGGTTGCGGTCACTGCCGCGGTTGGCATCCACATAGTAGGCGGCGCTGGCTGCGCCGCTGAGTAGCAGTGCGGTAAGCAGGAGTCCGAACCGGAATAGGGCGTGTTTCATCGGAGATTACCTTTTGGTTTTTGCCTGGAGTCAGCTGCGCGGCGTGGCCAGGTGGCATATGCAGAGACCTTCGGTTCCGGGCAGCGACAGGCGCAGTAGGTGGGCGCGTGGCAGGCGCGGCCGGCAGTAGCCGCTCGGCCGGCCGCCGTCGAGTGCGAGTTCGATACTGCGCGGATTCAGGCGGATACCGAGACCGGTGAGCTTCATCAGCGCTTCCTTGGCGGTCCAGTACTCGAAGAAACGCCGCGGCGCCTCGGTTTCTTCACAGGCGCCTAGTGCGTCGCATTCCCTCGGCGTGAATACTTTCCGGCACAGTGCGTCGTGCGGTACTGCGTGATCCACCAGCTCGATATCGATACCCACCGGGCGCGACCGGGAGATGGCGCAGACGGCGAGGTGGCCACTGTGTGACAGATTGAAATACAGAGGGTTGTTATCCAGTGCCGGCTTCTGCCCCGGTGCGCCGACAATCGGTACCCGCTGCGGTGGCGTCTTCAGGTGCCAGCTGAGCAGCCGGCGCAGGTAACCGCGTCCGCGCAGGTAGTAGTCGCGGTCGCGGGCGTAATGAAAGCGATCGGCGCGTTGCCGCTCGGCGTCGTTGACGCAGCTCAGGGCATCGTCGATGGAAATTCCGCTGTCGTCGTGCAGCGTGTAGGTGTAGACGGAGATGTCGCTGCTGAAAACATGCAGTGCTGCGCTGGTGGAGTTCATTGTGCTGCCATTTTTATGGGCCTTATCCGGTGTATCGGCGATCTCGCGCTGGTGCGCATTGCCGCTTTGCCGCATAGTTATAGTCAATCCCGACCGCGCTCTGTGGCGACTGGCGGGAGGAGCCGCGCAAAGGCTCGCGATTGCTGTTAGCCCCTTCGGCTGCGGCGATTTATTCAGTAGTACGGAAAGCTCAAAAACCCCGGTTTTTAGGTCAGGACGCGCAGGGAGCAGACAGGGAGTAGTATGAAAAGGTGGTTTGGCAGCGGCTCACAGTGGTTCAGTGTGACGGCGTTGCGCGCGGTATTTTTTGCCCTGTTGATGTTGTGCGTTTACGTCGGCCTGCGTGAGAGACCGGTACCGGAGATTTTTCGTCATTTTGACTGGGTGCTGCACTGGGGGGCCTTCTTCTGCCTTGCCTTGCTCAGTTTCCTGGTCTTCCCACCCCGTACCTGGATTCTGGCAATACCGCTGCTGCTGATCGCCGGTGGCGGTATTGAATTATTGCAGGGCGCTTTCCTTCCCGATCGCACCGCTTCCTGGAGCGATTTTTCCGCAGATACCCTCGGCGTATTTTTCGGGGTCGCCGCCGGTGCACTGTTGCGTGTTTACCGGCGATAAAACGCCCCCGGTGCCAAAACACCACTAGCAAAATTTATTGTGACAACTTTCACATTTTGGGATTGATCTCTTCCACAACTGTGCCAATATCCTGATCAAAAGTTGCTCAATATGATTGATGTTTGATCATTATTACATCCGAGCAGTTTGTACTTGAAGTCAGGTGGTCGCCCAAGGAGGTTGGGGCAGTGCAAAGGGGATGGATCCGCGCCTATCAGAGCGATCTCGCGGCAGTTTATCGCGCGATCGATGGCCTGTTAATCATGGGCGCGCTGGTATTGAGTTTGGAGTTCTGGGGGCTCGGTTTCAGCAGGGACTGGCTCATCGTCGGCCTGCTGGCCACGGCAGCTTTCGCGGTGATGGCGGAACCGGTGGAGTTGTACCGCTCGTGGCGTACCGACAATTTCCGCAGCATGGCAACCACGACGGGGCTGGCGTGTGTGTCGGTATTTCTGCTGCTGCTGATCATCGGCTACTTCGGGCCATGGGGCGACGCCTATCCCCGCGCCGCAGTGGGCACCTGGTTCGCACTTACCTTGAGTGCGTTGATCCTGTGGCGCTTCATATTGCGCAGCCTGCTCGCCTATATGCGGGTACACGATCGCAACACCCGCAGCGCGGCGATCATCGGCGTGACCGAGTCGGGCCTGCAGCTTGCCAACGACCTGGCCGCCAATCCGCAACTGGGTATTCGCCTGCGGGGCTGTTATCGCATTCCCGGAACGGATTCGGTGGCGGCGACGGACATGGCTGCCGCCGGCCTCGGGCGCATTGGAGAATTGCAGCAGGCGGTGCAGGCAGCGCGCGCGGGCGAATTGGACCTGGTGTACATCGCACTGCCGATCGAAGAGGCAAAGCGTATCGGCGAGATCCTTGCCGCGTTTTCCGATACCACGGCCACGGTGCACCTGCTGCCGGATATTTTTGGAAGCAACCTGCTCCATGCCCGCTGGCAGAGGATCGGCCGCAGTTCGGTATTGAGCATTTACGACACGCCGATACACGGTATCAGCGGCTGGATGAAACGGCTCGAAGATGTGGTGCTTTCGAGCGTGGGTTTGCTGTTGCTGGCACCGCTGATGCTGCTGATTGCGGCGGGCGTCAAGCTGTCTTCACCGGGGCCAGTATTTTTCCACCAGCGCCGCTACGGGTACTGTGGTTGCACCATCGATGTGTGGAAATTCCGCAGCATGACCACCCAGGACGATGGCGAAAAGATCGTACAGGCGCGCCGCAATGATCCCCGCGTCACCCGGTTCGGAAGCTTCCTGCGCCGCACTTCCCTCGATGAACTGCCCCAGTTGTTCAATGTGTTGCGCGGTGACATGTCCATTGTCGGCCCGCGCCCTCACGCGGTGGCGCACAACGAGCAGTACCGCAGCGTCGTCAGTGGCTACATGCTGCGCCACAAGGTTAAACCGGGTATTACCGGCTGGGCGCAGATCAATGGTTGGCGCGGTGAGACCGACACGCTGGAAAAAATGCACAAGCGTGTGCAATACGATCTCGATTACATCCGCAACTGGTCGATGTTCTTTGATCTCTACATTGTTCTGATGACGGTATTCAAAGGGTTTACCAGCAAGAACGCCTACTGATGACCAGTCCGACTTTTTAAAAAAATTGCATAAATTCCATCCACACCATCTGTGTACAGAATCTAGACTTACCACTCCCAAGGAAGTGGTACAAAAGTACATAAAGCTGCAAACGGATTTGAGCTCTGACCATGAACAAAAAACGTTTCCACAGCGGTGTGGCAACCACAGTCGTTTTACTGCTCACTGTGGTGACCGCCGGCTTCGCTTATGCGGAGCCCATCAAGTTGCCGGGCGGTATCGCGTTTACGCCATCGATCGGTGTCGATTTTCGCTATGACGACAACATCGATAATGCCCCCGATAATAAAGTCGACAGCTGGGGCGCCGTCGCCAGCCCGAGATTCCTGCTGGAGACAGAGCGCGGCATCGGCAGCTACAGCCTCGACTACGGTTTCTCTCGCGGCGAGTACTTCGACAGTGCACGCGACAACTATACCGATCACCGCCTGTTGGCCGAGGGCAGCTGGGGCCTGGGTGATCGCCACCAGCTGGACCTTGGGCTCACTTACCTGAATATCGAGCAGGAATTCAACGACCGCGTCGCTGAAGATCTCGACAGCCTGCTCTACGAGCGCGACCGCTACCACGATGCGGATGCCAACGTCACCTATACCTACGGCGCCGAAGGCGCCCGCGCACAACTGGCATTGACCGTCGGCCACAACCGCCGCAATTACCTTAATGAGTTACGCGCGCAGGACTGGAATGCCAACTACGCCGGCGCCGAGTTCACCTACAGGGTTGTCGGTGTCACCAACCTTGTGACCCGCATTGACGGCCGCGCCATCGACTATGAACTCGGTGCCCTCACTCTGCCGAATCGCGACGGGAATTTCATGAATTACATGGCCGGTTTCCGGCGCGAGGTGCCGACGCTCACACTGCAATTGCTGGGCGGCATCGGTACGCGCAATTTCGATAATCCGGACATTAGCGACTATACCCGGCCACTGTGGGACGGGCTGGTGTCCTGGCGGCCTACAGAACTCAACGAGCTGACTTTCGCTACCGACCGGCGCGCCCTCGAGTCCCGCGGGCTGGCCAATTTTGTCGACGCCAAAAGTGCCGCACTGACCTGGACCTATGCCTGGACCGACAAGATTTCCAGCAATGCATCTTTCCGTTACACGCGCGCGTATTTCGCCGGTGTGGGAACGCAAGAAAACATCCGCCGTACCACGCTCTCGGGCAGCTACCAGTTGCTTGACTGGCTGGCGTTGCGCGGCGGCGTGGCGGCGATCGACCAGAACGCGGTACCGCAGGCCTTTGCCTACGAACGCCACCAGGTATTTTTCGGCTTTGAAGCCACACCCTAGGCCGGCGGCACGCCGCGCCGGATTTTTAATTTGGGAGTCCGAAGATGACCATGACCATGACGATGAAGACTGACCGTTTCCACCGATTGCGCCGCCGCGTGTCCACACTCGTCCTCTGGGCAGTGGGGGCGCTGATGAGTATCGCCGCCATGGCGGACACCGGTGGTATTGATATGAACAAATACCAGCTCGATTCCGGCGATACCATTTCCATCCGGGTTTTCGGCGAGAAAGACCTGACGATGGAGATGCATCTCGGCGACAGTGGCGTGATCAACTACCCGTTTATCGGCGAGATTCGCGTCGCGGGTCTCAGCCCCAGTCAGCTGGAAAGAAAAATTGTCGCCGGTCTCAAGGGGGATTACCTGATCAATCCCAATGTCGAAGTGACCGTGGTCGAGTACCGGCCGTTTTTTATCAGCGGCGAAGTGAATACACCGGGAAGCTACAACTTCCTGCCCGGCCTTACCATCAACAAGGCCGTGGCCATGGCGAGCGGTTTTACCCCGCGAGCATCGCAACGGAAGATCAGTGTGGAGCGTGGGCAGGGCGACAGCAAGCGCAGCTTCAAGGCCAACCTGGATACAAGGCTGTATCCCGGTGACATCGTCACCGTCGAACAAGGATTCTTCTGAGGGTTTTCGGTATGAGTAACAACACGCATTTTGACAGCGATGAAGCTGCCGACGAGCAGGGCCCGGACCTGCGCAAATACCTGCAGATTGTCCTGGCGCGCAAGTGGCTGATCGTCGGACTGACCGCGGCTATTACCGCGCTGGTGGCCATTATCGTGCTGGACATGTCATCGCGCTACAAAGCCACGGCGACACTGATGTTCGAGTTGGACAGCGCCAACCTGGTGTCGGTGGAAAAACTCTACGATGTCGGTTCCCAGCAGCGGGACTACATCCTGACGCAGACGGAGCTGCTGCAGTCCCGCGAATTGGCTGAGCGGGTCATCCGCAAGCTCGACCTGCTCGACAATCCCGAATTCGAGGGACAACTGCAGAGCGAAAGCTTTGACCCACTGGGTTTCTTGTCATTTTCCGACCGCGAGGCAAGTGCCGGTGGCCACGTCGACCGGACCCGGATGGACAAGGTCGTCACGCTATTCCTGAAGAGGCTCACCATCGAGCCGAAGCGCTACACCCATCTGGTCGACATTACCTTTGAGGCGCATTCGCCGTCACTGGCGGCGCAGGTGGCCAACACCGTGGTGGCGGAATACATCGCCAGCCAGGAAGAAGCCAAATCGCAGTTCACCAACCGCGCGAGCTCCTGGCTGCAGGAACGGCTGGAAACCCTGCGCGGCAAGCTGGAGCAGTCCGAAGCCGACTTGCACGCCTTCCGCGAAGCGGAAGACCTGGTGGACGTCAGTGGCGTGAACAGCCTGGCCGAGCAGGAATTGAATGAGATGACGGCACAATTGCAGGATATGCGCCGGCAGCTGAAACAGATTTCCAGCGTCTACGAACAGATGCACGACCTGGAAGGCAACGAGCTGGCGCTAGCCAACCTGCCGGAAGTGTTGAGCAATCCGATGATCCAGGAAATCAAGCGCAACGAGGCCGAGGCCAGCCGCAATGTGGCCGAGCTGTCGCGCCGCTATGGTCCCAAGCACCCGGACATGATCGCTGCCAACAACAAACTGGCCATGGTGCGGGAGCAACTGCGCACCGAAGTACGCAACCTGTCGGCCGCCATCGAAAGTCAGTATGTGACTGCATTGACTCGCGTCAGTGCGCAGGAACTCGATGTGAAGCGGGCGAAGGAAAACTACCAGGAAGTGTCGCGTAAAAAATTCCGCTACGATGAATTGCTGCGCGAGACCGAAGTCAACCGCAAGCTGTTCAATACCTTCCTGACCCGCGTCAACGAAACCCGCGAGACCACCGGTTTTGAAACCGCTCCGGCGCGTCTCGCCGATCCGGCGGTGGCACCGGAGCGCCCGGCGTCGCCCAATCGCAAGCTGGCAGTGGCCGCGGCCTTCGCCATCGCGCTGATGTTCTCGGTGGCATTGACCTTCGTGCTGGATTTCCTGCACGAGGGTGTGCGCAGTCCGGAAGATGTGGAAATGTACCTGCACCAGCGCCTGATGGGAGTGCTGCCGGACGTGAGCAAAGCCAGCGGCGAGCGCCTGCCACTGCGCACTTTCTACGATCCGGAGCAGTTTACCTTCAGCGAGTCGGTGCGCACGCTGCGCACGGGCGTGGTCCTCAGCCGTCCCAGCGAGACAGGCCGGGTGATCGCCGTGGCCTCGTCGGTACCCGGTGAGGGCAAGACCACCGTCGCCCAGAGCCTGGCCTTTGCACTGGCGCAGGTGGAAAAAGTGCTGTTGATCGATGCCGACCTGCGCAAGCCTGTCATCGGTATGGATTTTGCGGTGCCGGAGGGCCACCCCGGGCTGGCTGAACTGGTCGAGGGCTCCAGCGCCATCGATGAATGCATTTTCCGCGACGAGAAAAGCGGCGTGCACCTGGTGCCGGCCGGAGTCCAATGCGAGGACCCGCAGAAGCAGCTGGTATCGCCGCAATTCGGCGAAATGATCAAGGTGCTGGCGCGCAGCTACGATCGCATCATCATCGATACGCCGCCGGTGCAGGCGGTCAGCGATGCGCTGATCATCGCGCGGCAGGCCAACTCGATCCTCTATGTGGTCAAGTACGACGACACCAACAAGCGCCTGGTCAGCAAGGGTATCGATCGCTTCCGGCAGGTGGGTGCCGAAATCGACGGCGTGGTGCTGAACCACGTGGATACCAGCCGCAATTCGGCCTACGCCGACGAGTACCAGGGTTACGGCTACGGCCGGGAGGAGCGGTCCCGCAAGGCTGCAAGTGCGGAGCCGGCCGGCGCCGAACTGCAGAAACTGGACAGCGAAAAGGCCGTATGATCGATCTGCACTGTCACATGCTCCCGGGCGTCGATGACGGTGCCGCCACACTGGCGGAAGCACTGGGGCTGGCGCGCGCGGCTGTCGACGACGGCATTACCCACGCGCTGGCCACACCGCACGTGCATATCGGCCGTTACGACAACGACCGCGACCGACTCGCCGACGCCTTCGGTAACCTGCGCCGGGCACTGATCAAAGAGCGGATTCCGCTGCGGCTTGGACTGGCCGCCGAGGTGCGCCTGACCGATGACATCCCGCGTTTGGTGGAAGAGGAGCAGTTGCCGTTTATCGGCGAGTGGCAGGGCGATTGGGTGCTGCTGCTGGAATTGCCCCACAGTCATATCCCGCCAGGCGTGGAGCAAGTCTTTGCCTGGCTGGCACGGCGCAATATCCGCGTGCTCATTGCTCACCCGGAACGCAACCGCGACATACTGCGTGACTTCAAACAGGTACTGCCACTGGTGCGCAGCGACTGCCTGTTGCAGGTCACCGCCGGAGCCGTGGCCGGGCACTTCGGCGCCGGCGCGGAGCGCCGCGCGCGTGAGTTACTGACAAGGGATATGGTGACGGTGCTGGCCACCGACGCCCATCACCTGCAGCGTCGTCCGCCGGTCCTGGCCGCCGGGCGCATTGCCGCGGAAGCCACGGTCGGCGAGTCCCGCTCATGGGATCTGGTGCAATACAATCCCGCCTCGCTGGCCGCCGCGCACTTCGATTTTCCGATCTGCATGCACTCGGCCGCTGTGGCCGAGTATTCCTAGTCCCAGCCGATATTCCCCTTGTGCAAGCCTGTGCGCTCCCCGATGCTCTCAGAGTCGCCGCATATCGAGCAGCGGCATGCTGCGTCGCACCGCTGCCAGTTTATTTCCCTCCAGCATCGCGGTAATCACCGCTTCGCCCTCGCCGGCCTCGGCGACGATATCCCCCCACGGATCAATAATGGCCGAATGGCCCCAGGTGCGCCGCTTCGGTGAATGGCTGCCGCCCTGGTTGGCGGCAATCACGAAACAGCCGTTCTCGATGGCGCGGGCGCGCAGTAGTGTCATCCAGTGAGCCTGGCCGGTGGTGTGGGTAAACGCGGCCGGCACCAGAAAAACCTCGGCGCCGGCAATGGCCAGCTGGCGGTAGAGTTCGGGGAAGCGCAGGTCGAAACAGATACTGAGTCCGAGTTCCGCCCACGGAGATGGGGCGACACAGGTGTCGTCGCCGGGTTCGATGCTGGCGGATTCCCGGTAGCTGCCGGCGGCATCGGCTACCTCGACATCGAACAGGTGAATTTTGTCGTAGCGGGCGCGCAGTGCACCGCGGTCGTCATACAGCAGGCACGCGGAACGGCTGCGCCGGCCTTGCACCGCTGCGCCATCGGGTCTTTCCGACAGTGGGATGGCGCCGGCCACCAGCCACAATCCCAGTTCCGCGGCCCAGGTCTGCAGCGCGTGCTGGATCGGCTGGTACTCGGCGCTGGCCGCGCCGTCAGCGGCAAACGGCTCGGCCGCAGCAAAACTGCCGCGGTCGGACAGGTGGGCAAAGTTTTCCGGCAGCAATACCAGCTGGGCGCCGCGGCTGGCGGCTTCCACGAGCAGGCTGTGGGCCCGCGCCAGGTTATCGGCGACGCAGTCGCCGCTGATCATCTGCACGGCACCGACACAAAAATCCTTCACGGTCGGACTCCCTGTTTTGCGGTTGGCGAGAGTGATTGTGCCACGGCTCGCGTTTGCCCGCCGGGGCCTGTCCACCTGGGACTGCTCTCCGGGGATCAGGCGCCCGGCAACAGCGCGGCAAAATTGGCGCCGGTGGGGTAGCCAGTGGCGCTCCAGCCCAGGCGCACCACCACCGTATTGGTAGACGGCGAGATCATCACCACCTGCTTGCGGTTGCCCTGCATGAAATAGGCATCCTGCGGCAGCTGCGGGTAACGCAGCTGTGCGCCGCCACTATTCAGCCAGAACTGGTAACCGTAACGCGGCTCGTTGTCGCTGTGGTTCGGCGCGGCGGCGCGCGCAACCCAGTCCTTGCTCAGCAGGCGCTGGCCGTTCAGCGTGCCGCGATTGAGCATCAGCTGGCCCAGGCGCGCCCAGTCCCGCCCCGATGCATAGATATAGGAGCTGCCGACGAAAACACCGCTCGGATCCATTTCAAAAACCGTGTGCGTCATACCCAGCGGCTCGAGGATCTGATGACGAAAAAAGTCCAGGTTGGCCTGGGCGGTGCCGCCGACGCGCTCGTGCAGCCACCGCGCGAGCAGGTTGGTGGTGCCGGAGGAATAGGAGAAATGCTCGCCCGGCTGGAACATGGCCGGGCTGGCCATGGCCACGTCGGACGCGCTGTGTACATTGAACAGCATCTTGGTGGCGTCGCTGCCCGGTGCATAGGTCTCGTCGAATTTGAGGCCCGACGACATCTGCAGCATGTCCTGCAGCGCGATCTGGCTGCGCGCGTCACCGCGCCACTGGGGAAAGACCGGTTTGCTGCGGGTGTCCGCCAGCCCCAGGGTTTCCAGGCGCCCGAGCATGATCGATGTCAGGCTCTTACCCATGGACCAGCCCAGCAGCGGTGTCTGCGCATTGATGCCATCGCCGTAGGCCTCAGCCACCAGCTTGCCGTCCTGAACCACCACCAGCGCGCGGGTGTGCAGACCGGCGACGTTGTCCCGCGCGAGCATTGCCTCGACCCGCTGCTGCAGGTCCGCGTCGATGGAATGCACGGCGCTGCCCGCCGGCCACTCCGCATCAGTTGCGGGTGGCGGTGCGGCGGTAACGCGATCCAGTTCGCTGGTATCGCCGATGTCCAGGGTGCAGCCGAGGCCGGGGCGGTAGGTGGCGCTGGTAGTGGCCATGCCCAGCAGTTCCGCGGTTACGGAATGGTCGCCGTACTGCAGGTCGAGCAGGCGGTTGGCCGGCGAATAGGAGGCCAGGTCATCGCGAATGCGCTGGTCATCGAAGCCAGACACAAAGCGGCCGGAGCAGGCCAGCTTGGCGCCCATGCCGGTGGCTACGCGCACGGCGTTGCCGAGCTGGGTTACCGAAAAACCGAGCAGTTGGGGGGCGAGGAAAGTCAGGGCCAGCGCCAGGCCGACCGTGACTGTAAACAGTATCTTTATCGTTGTTTTCATGGTGTTCCCGCTGATCGGGTAGCCGCCGTGTGCGAATACCGGAATGGTCGTCAACGGATTGTATCGGCCCGGCGGCGCGCTTTGCTGGTTCGTTTGAGCCGTCTTTTCGCCCTCTGTATGTTGCTGGATGTCGCTAGCTGGCCGGTACCGCAAAAATCGTGATAAACGCCAGAGCCGCCGCCACCAGTGCAAAGAACAACTGCCGGGCGCGGGACTCGCTGACACTGATCGCCACCAGGCACTGCAGGAAGTAGTAGAAGGCGAAGGCCCGCGAAGCCAGTGCGACTATCTCCAGGGTGTCGGCCAGCCACGCTAGTCCGATGGCGCCACTGCCGACCAGCACGGTACCGAACTTGAGCTTGAGTTGGTTGTTGGTCACTTCCTCCAGGTTGCCGGATGCCGCCAGGGTGTCGGCCACCGCGGCGGAAAACTGGCTCAGGGCGGCGGCGATCACCAGCGGCGCGACCAGCAGCCCGGAGGCCGCCGCCGCGAGCTGGATCAGGCTGTTGTCGTCGTAGTGGCCGTCGAGGGTATGTACCAGCGGCAGGGCGACGGCAATGAATACCAGGTACACGCCGGTGGAGATCAGCTGCGAAAGCCGGGATGCGCGGATGCGGGTGCGCGAATCGAACTCCTCGCCAAGGTAGCGGGTCGTCTCGAATCCCTGCACGACAATCAGCGTGCCGGCGACGATCGTCAGCATCTCCCAGACGCTGTGGGGCTTTGCCTCGAAGAAGGTCAGCCCTTTGGCAGACTGCCAGGTGTGCAGGTCGTACAGGGCAAAGCCACCGAGCAACAGCACAATGATGAGCAGGGTGATGGCCAGCGCCCAGTCCTCCAGTATCGACAGGCCGTCCAAGCCCTTGGTAACACCGATCGCAATGATCAGCAGGATGATGGTGGTGGTCAGCAGGTCCTCGTTGATGCCCTTATCCAGATGCACGCTGCCGAGCACGAAGGCGGAAAGGATATGCAGGTACAGGCACACCGAGATGATATAGGCCAGTACCAGGGCCAGGTCGGAACAGCGTTCGAAGGCCAGGGTGGACTCCTTTGGCTGCCCCTCGAGTGCCGGTTCCGCCTTGGCGATATTGAAGCGGACAACACTGCCGACGCAGTAGGCCAGCCCGCACACCAGCGCCATCGTCGGCACCGCATAGACCCCCACCGCGCCGGCCAGGATCGGCACTATGACCAGAAAGCCGCTGCCGAAAATGGATGACAGCGGTGTGCTGGTGGCCTTGAATAGCGCGCGGGCTTTGCCGCCATTGCCGCTCATCGCCGCCGGCCGCTTGCGGGTTCAACCATGCGCCCCATTTTCACCTCTCCATCTGCTCGCTGAAACTTCTGCTGCTTAAGCTTTGTCCACGTTAGAAATAGTGGCAAACCGGCGGCGCCGCTCACCGGCGAATTGGCGCGGAAAGTCCGCCAGTTCCGGCTTTTTCGCGCGGTTTGGATACCTTTTCATTACGCAATCCTCAAACGTGACCAGATGTCGGCGCGGGGTTCGCAGATTCCCGCCGCATTGCTTGACATTAGTTACACGTGCAACTAAGTTCGTTGCACCTGAAACTATCCAGTCCGCTGCCGTATCGACAAAGCGGCGCAAATGAGAGAGATAACGGAGGACCACATGGCCGATTTATTTGAAAACCCGATGGGTCTCGACGGCTTTGAATTCGTCGAATTCACCGCGCCGGAGAAGGGCATCCTGGAAACCGTCTTCGATGCCATGGGCTTCACCAAAGTGGCCCGCCACCGCACCAAAGACGTCGAGCTGTGGCGCCAGGGCGACATCAACTTCATCACCAACTACGAGCCGGGCAGCCACGCCGACTACTATGCCCGCGAGCACGGCCCGTCTGCCTGTGGCCTGGCCTTCCGCGTCAAAGACGCCACCCTGGCTTACAATCGCGCGATCGAGAAGGGTGCGCAGCCGGTAGAAGTGGAAACCGGCCCGATGGAATTGCGCCTGCCGGCGATCAAGGGGATCGGCGGTGCCACCCTGTACCTGATCGACCGTTATAAAGAAGGCGAGACCATCTACGATATCGACTTCCACTGGCTGGAAGGTGTCGACAAGCACCCGCAGGGCTGTGGTTTCCACACCCTCGATCACCTGACCCACAACGTCTATCGCGGCCGCATGGACTATTGGGCCAAGTACTACGAAGACCTGTTCAACTTCCGCGAGATCCGCTACTTCGACATCAAGGGCGAGTACACCGGCCTGCTGTCCAAGGCCATGACCGCGCCGGACGGCAAGATCCGCATCCCGCTGAACGAAGAGGCGGCCGGTGGCGGCGGCCAGATCGAAGAATTCCTGATGAAGTACAACGGCGAGGGTATCCAGCATATCGCCTTTGCCTGTGACGACCTGGTGGCCTGCTGGGATCGCCTGAAAGAGCGCGGCATGGAATTCATGACCCCGCCGCCGAACACCTACTACGACATGTTGGAAGAGCGCCTGCCGGGCCACGGCGAGCCGACCGACGAGCTGAAGAAGCGCGGCCTGCTGCTGGACGGCACTACCGAGGGCGGCCAGCCGCGCCTGCTGCTGCAGATCTTCTCCGCCAACATGCTTGGCCCGGTATTCTTCGAGTTCATCCAGCGCAAGGAAGACGAAGGCTTCGGTGAGGGCAACTTCAAGGCGCTGTTCGAATCCATCGAACGCGACCAGCTCGAGCGCGGCGTGATCGGTGACAAGAAAGAGGCCTGAGTGATGGCAATCAAACGCATTCACCACGTGGCCTACCGCTGCCGCGATGCCAAGGAGACGGTAGAGTTCTACCGCGATCTCCTCGGCATGGAATTCCAGCTCGCCATCGCCGAAGACAAGGTGCCCTCTACCGGCGCACCGGATCCGTACATGCACGTGTTCCTCGACGCGGGACAGGGCAATGTGCTGGCGTTTTTCGAGCTGCCCAATTCCCCGGACATGGGCCGCGACGAAAACACCCCGCAGTGGGTGCAGCACATCGCGCTGGAAGTGGAGAGCATGGATGAACTGCTGGCGGCCAAGGACAAGCTGGAAGCCGCCGGCATCGATGTGCTTGGCCCCACCAACCACACGATTTTCAAATCCATTTACTTCTTCGACCCGAACGGCCACCGTATCGAGCTGGCCGCTAACACCGCCCAGCCCGGCATGCACAAGGAGCTGAAGCGCGTGGCGGAAGACATGCTCGAGGAGTGGTCGAAAACCAAGAAGGCACCGCGGCACGCCGCCTGGATGCACGGCGACGCCGAGTTTGTACCGACAAAAGAAGGGGAGACACAGTGAAGTTAGCCAGTCTCAAATCCGGTCGCGATGGCCAGCTGGTTGTGGTCAGCAACGACCTGACCCGCATGGCGTCCGCGGAATCCGTGGCGCCGACGCTGCAGGCCGCACTGGACAACTGGGCCCAGGTGGAAAGCATTCTGCAGGAGCTGCACCACCAGCTGGAAAACAACGAGATCGACAGCCAGCCGTTCGACCAGAGCGCCTGTGCGTCGCCGCTGCCGCGCGCCTACCAGTGGGCCGACGGCAGCGCCTACGTCAATCACGTGGAGCTGGTGCGCAAAGCGCGCGGTGCTGAAATGCCGGAGAGCTTCTGGACCGATCCGCTGATGTACCAGGGCGGTTCCGATTCCTTCCTCGCTCCGCGCGAGCCGGTCAAAATGCCGCAGAGTGAAGGCTTTGGTATCGACTTCGAAGCGGAAATCGCTGTCGTCACCGACGACGTGCCGATGGGGGTGACCCCGGAAGATGCGCTCAAGCACATCAAGCTGGTGATGCTGGTCAACGATGTTTCCCTGCGCGGCCTGATTCCGGGCGAGCTGGCCAAGGGCTTCGGCTTCTTCCAGTCCAAGCCATCCAGTGCCTTTTCGCCGGTGTGCGTCACGCCGGAACAGCTGGGTGACAACTGGCAGGAAGGCAAGCTGCACCTGCCACTGGTTTCCGAATTGAACGGCGAGAAGTTTGGCGAGCCGAATGCCGGTATCGACATGACCTTCCACTTCGGCCAGCTGATCGCGCACGCAGCCAAAACCCGCCCGCTGGGTGCCGGCACCATCATCGGTTCGGGTACCGTGTCGAACAAACTCGACGGCGGCCCGGGCAAGCCCGTGAAAGAGGGTGGCGTCGGTTACAGCTGTATCGCCGAGATCCGCATGATCGAAACCATCCAGGACGGCAAGCCGAGCACCGGGTTTATGCAGTTCGGTGACAAGATCACCATCGAGATGCTGGACGGCAACGGCCAGTCCATCTTCGGACGTATCGATCAGGTGGTGGAGCAGGCTTAACGCCTTTTCCATGCCGAATAAAAAGGCCACCCGATTGGGTGGCCTTTTTTTTGCTGAAGTCAGCCTGTCACTGCTGCATCATCAACCGCTTCGCCTCGGCTTCCAGGTTTTTGTAGGGCTCGCCCTTGAGCGTCACCGCCACGGCCTGAATTTCACCGCCCTCGAATTTGCCCGGCGACTTGTACAGCGAACTCACCGCATCGCCGCTGTCGTAGCCGACACAGAGGCCGTCGCCGGACAGGGTAAATTTGGCCGGCTGGGTGCGCATCTTGCCGGAGGCCACCACTTTGTCGTCGATATATAGCTTGGTTTCGCCGAGCGTCTCGCCTTTGTCGCCGGAGCCGGTTTTTTCAAACTCCACACCGAAGGTGTACTTGCCCGGTTTCAGAGTGGTACCTGACTTGAACACCTGCTCCGGCTGGATGCCGAGGAAGTTGTAGACGTAATACAGTCGGCCGTCCATCAAAAACAGCGAGTGGCCGCCGAAGCGCGAACCGTGGGCGAAGATCACTCCGGAGGCTTTCGGATCCTTGATTTCGACGTTGGCCAGAATCTTGTAGGAGCGCCCGCGGATATTCGCTGCGACACTCTCCGGTACACAGACGGTATCCGGATAGTATTTGTAGGTATCTCGCGGCGGTTCCTCGCTAGGGCGCTCGGTGGTCAACAATTCCGCCGCGCTGCGGTCGTCGAGTGGCAGCACGTTGTTTTTCTTCGCCTCGGCAAACCAGGTATCGACCATTTCCTGCAGCTTCTCCGGGTTTTCCTTGGCAAGGTTATGAGACTCCGAGCGGTCTTCCTTCAGGTTGTAGAGTTCCCACTGATCCTTGTCAAAATTACCCTTGCCGGTTAGCGGTGCGTGCAGCGCCGAAGCTTTCCAGCCATCTTTCCAGATACCGCGGGTACCGAGCATCGAATAGTACTGCACGTGTTTTTTGGTCGGCGCATCCGGCTTGGCATCGAAGGTGTAAGCCATGGAAATACCGGATACCGGGTACTGCTTCACGCCGTGATTGAATTCCGGCATCTCGGCACCGACGATTTCCAGGATGGTCGGCACTATATCCACCGAGTGGTGATACTGGTTGCGCAGTTCGCCGCGCGCCTTGATACCCTTCGGCCAGGAGATGATCAGCGGGTCGGCGGTGCCGCCGGCATACTGCGAGTAGCGCTTGAACATCTTGAACGGCGCGGAGAAAGCCGCCGCCCAGCCGGTGGGGTAGTGATTGTAGGTTTCGGGGCCACCCAGCACGTCGAGGTATTTGAGGTTTTCCTGGAGATCGTCCGGATAGTTGTTAAAGAACTTGTTTTCGTTGACCGAGCCGTTCGGCGAACCCTCACCGGAGGCACCGTTGTCGGCCGCGTAGATGATAATGGTGTTTTCATACTGGCCGGTCTTTTTCAGGTAGTCGATGATGCGACCGATCTGCGCGTCGGTATATTCGGAAAAGCCGGCATAGACTTCCGCCATGCGCGAGAACAGACGCTTCTCGTCGTCGTTGAGCGACTCCCAGGGGCGCACATAATCGGCGGGGTTGGCCACGTCCTTGGGCAGCGGATTGATCTCGGTGTTGACCGTGCCCTCCGGCAGTATGCCCTTGTCGATCATGCGCTGGGTTACCCACACGCGGTAGGCGTCGTAGCCATCATCGAACTTGCCCTTGTACTTGTCGGCCCACTCTTTCGGCACCTGGTGCGGTGCGTGATTGGCGCCGGGGTTGAACCATAGGAACCAGGGCTTGGACGGGTTGGTGGCATTCTGGTTGCGCAGCATCTGGATGGCCTGGTCGGCCAGATCCTTGGACAGGTGATAGCCGTCCTCGGGCTTGTAGGGCTGTTCGATAAAGTGATTGTCGGATACCAGGTCCGGGTACCACTGATTCGTCTCGCCGCCGATAAAGCCGTAGAAGCGGTCGAAGCCCATCTGGGTCGGCCACTGCTTGCGGCTGGCGCCCGGCGCCACATCGGTTTCCGGCACATTGTGGTCCTTGCCAAGCCAGAAGGTGCTGTAACCGTTGTTGCGCAGTACTTCGGCGATGGTGGTGACCTGCGGGGGGAAGCGGCCGCTGGAACCGGGGAAACCGGAGGCGGTTTCGGTGATGGCGGCCATGCCATTAAGGTGATGGTTGCGCCCGGTCAGCAGGGTCGAGCGCGTGGGTGAACACAGTGCAGTGGTATGCCACTGCGTGTAGGTGAGGCCATCCGCGGCGATGCTGTCCAGCGTCGGCATATTGATGCGGCCGCCGTAGGGCGACCAGGCGCCAAGGCCGGTGTCGTCGTAGAGAATGAGCAGGATATTGGGCGCGCCCTCTTTGGCCCGCTTGGGTGTGAATGGCGCCCAATCCGGCGTGGAGTCGCGGATATCCAGCTCTATTTTGCCGTTAAATTCCTGCGTGCCGGCGACCGGTTCGTCGCTTTCAACCTCAGGTGCCTCCTGGTCCGCCGATGCGCTGGCCTCCGGCTTTTCCGCTGAAGCGCTGGCAGGATTTTCTCCCTGATCGCTCTTGGGTCCACAGGCGCTGGCGAGTGCGATCAGCGTTGCCAGAAGCAGTCTGGCCCATAGCCTGGTAGTGCAGAGGCCTTTCATGCTGTATCCCTTACATTACTTCTTACCTGTATTCAGACTAGTGGAAACCGCAGATATGACGGCAGGGTAGAGCGGGATCCAATGGATTGTGTGCCGCCGCCGGCCAGCTCGGCGAGGAAGACGGGTCATCGACATGACTTTCTACTTCGGCCAGCTGGCTGCCCACGCGCTAAAACCTGTCTGCTGGGCGCCGCCACCATTATCGGTTCCGGTAAGGGAATTCCCGCTAACGTCTGGCTTGCCGTAAAACCGCTCGATTTTTTCATCGCTATCCTTGCGCCCCCCTTTGGGTCACATCTATTTGCATTTGCGGGTGGCCGTCGCATTTTGGTGCGCGCCCCTGAAGCCACAAGCTCGCCTGCCCAATCCCCGGACTCTGTTAATAGCAAAAGTCATTCATGAGACGGCTCATTCGAAGCTGTGTCACAGTTTTTTTGCGATTTAAATGATGATTGGCACGTCCATTGCTCTTGAGTAGGCGGATTAAATCGAATTGGCGATTGCCGCCCGGTCACCAGGTGTTGAGCGGATGAATAGTGCAATCCCGTGAACAGAGAAACTGCCCGCAGAGCAGTGACTTCACCGAAGCAAAAATAACCGAAGGCCGCCGGTCGCCTGTCCGGACTCGGCCGGTTTCCGCATTAAAGGAAGATTATCGATGAGCAAGGCAATTAACCCGAATCGACTCTCTACGGCCATCGCTGCGGCCATCACGGCAACACTGCCCTCGTTAGCTGTCAGTGCAGATGAGGGCGGCAAGCGCCTCGAAGAAGTCACGGTCACCGCGCAGAAGCGCGTGGAAACGTTACAGGACGTGCCCATCTCCGTGGCGGCCCTGTCCGGCGAGCGCCTCGACAGCATCTTCTCCGCCGGTGACGATATCCTCGCGCTGGCGGCGCGGGTACCCAACCTTTATGCCGAATCCTCCAATGGCCGCGCGGCACCGCGCTTTTACATCCGCGGGCTGGGCAACTCCGACTTCGACCTGGCTGCGTCCCAGCCGGTGTCCGTTATCTTCGACGATGTGGTGCAGGAAAACGTGGTGCTGAAGAGCTTCCCGATTTTCGATGTGGAGCAGGTGGAAGTGGTGCGCGGCCCGCAGGGCACCCTGTTCGGGCGCAACACCACCGCCGGCATCGTCAAGTTCGATAGCCGCAAGCCCACTTGGGACACCGAGGGCTACGCCAAGGTGGGTGCGGGTGAGCTGGGTACGGTCAATGTGGAGGGTGCCCTGGGTGGCAGCCTGGTGGACGACAAGCTGGCGGCCCGCGTTTCCTTCCTGCGCCAAGAGCGCGGCGACTGGATCGACAACAGCTACACCGGCGAGAAGGACGCGATGGGCGGCTTTACCGAGCTGGCCGCGCGCGCACAATTCCTGTGGACACCTACCGACAACTTTTCCGCACTACTGAACCTGCACCAGCGCGATCTCGACGGCACCGCGAGTATCTTCCGCGCCAATATTCTCGAGCAGGGCAAGCAGGGACAGTTGAGTGATAACTTCGACCGGGATTCCGTCTACTACAACCAGGGCGACAACAACCCGCAGGAATACCAGGGCGCCGGTTCCTCGCTGAAACTCGAATGGGACCTGGGCGATGTCATTCTTACCAGCCTGTCCGCCTACGAGGGCGCCGACGGTCTGAGCAAGGGCGATATCGACGGCGGTGTGGCCGGCGACGGCCCCGGCTTTATCCCCTTCGATGCGCTCACCGAGGACCGGGCCGATGTGTCGCAGCTGACCCAGGAAATCCGCCTGGCCAGCAATACCACCGATCCCTTGCAGTGGCAGGTGGGTGCTTTCTATTTTGACTCCGACCTGGATGTCACCAGTATCGATGGGTTCTATGGCGCCACTACTGTGAGCCACGGCAACACCTCCTGGGCCCTGTTCGGGCAGACCTCCTACGACTTCACCGAAGCGCTGACCGCCACTGTGGGGCTGCGCTACACCTACGACGAAAAGAGCCTGGTGGTGGGCGACCAGAACGTGGACGGCTTTGCACTGGTGATCGGCGCTGCCAGTGTGCAGGACTACGACCCCATCAACATCGACGACGACCAGTTGAGCTGGGAGACCAGCATCAACTATCAGCTGAACGATTTTTCCAGCGTCTATACGCGCCTGGCCGACGGCTTCCGTGCGCAGTCGATCCAGGCCCGCGATGTGGCCTTCGAGGGCAGTCCCTCCGTGGCCGACTCGGAAACCATCACCTCCTTCGAGGTGGGCTACAAGGCCGACCTACTGGAAGACACGCTGCGCCTGAACACCTCCGTGTTCTACTACCAGATCGACAATATCCAGCTGACCGCCGTCGGCGGCGGCGGCAACTTCAACCATCTGCTCAACGCCGACAAGGGCGTGGGCCAGGGCTTCGAAGTGGACCTGGAGTGGGTCGCCAGCGACAACCTGCTGTTGACCGCCGGCGCCGGTTACAGTGATACCGAAATCCGCGATGCCGATCTCACCACCGCACCCTGCGGTTCCGGCCAGTGCACCGTTACCGATCCGCTGACTGCCGATGGCCTTGCGATGATCGATGGCAATCCCTTCCAGGCCGCGCCGGAAATCATTTTCAATTTCACCCTGCGCTACAGTCAGCCGGTGGGTAACGAAGGCGAAGTCTTCTTCTTCACCGACTGGGCCTACCAGGGTGAAACCAACCTGGCTCTTTATGAGGCGAAGGAATACACCATCGACAACCAGTTCGAGGGTGGCCTGCGCGTCGGCTACACAAGCTTCGCCGGTAATTACGAGGTGGCCCTGTTCGGCCGCAATATTACCGACGAGGAAAACATCAAGGGACAGATCGACTTCAACAACCTGACCGGTTTCGTCAACGACCCGCGTATACTCGGTGTGGAATTCAATAAGAACTTCTAAGCCGAAAGGCCCCCGCGCGAGGGGGCCTGCTTTTCTACCGACGAGTTTTGTCGAGTACAGTCGAGAGTGATCCGCCCCATGAGCATCCGCGTCAAATCCCTGTTTCCCTGGTTGGCCTCTCTGTTGTTGTGTCTCTCCGGCCAGTCCGCCACGGCTAGCGACGCCTGGTTTGAAACCTTCAAGTCTTCGGCCGGCGATGCCGACCTCTATCGCTTCCTGTACGCGCTGCCGAAAGGTGGTGATCTGCACAATCACCTGACCGGTTCCAATTTCAGTGAATGGTGGTATGACCTCGCTACCGACCAGCGGTTAAACGGTGGCTACCAGTACTACACCCGCGTGCGCATCAATAATTGTTCCGGCTACGGCCGCGACAACTTTGGCCCGGCACCCTACCTGCTGTATTTCCGCAATCTGCAGGGCTCGAGTTACGCAGCACTTTCCGATTGCGAGAAAAGTGAGTACAAAAAAATCGAAGCTCTGGATGCGCGGGAAAAAGCCGCCTGGCTCGACAGCATCCGCCTGGACAAAAAACACGAGGGGCGCGAGGAGTTCTTCCAGACCCACTGGCAGCGCCTCAACGACCTGGGCCGCAATCCCCATATCAATGCGGAGATGCTGGTCAGGAATATGCAGGCGTTTGCCCGCGAGGGCGTGACCTATCTTGAGACCATGGAGGGCACGCGCTTCTACAAAAAGCCGGACGGCGGTGACTACGATCCGGACGAGGTCGCGGATATTTTTCGCCAACGTCTGGCCGAGCCCGACGCGCTGGCCACCGGGGTGACGGTGCGCATTCAGTACTACCTGCTGCGCTTTATCGGCAACGCCGAGGCAGACCTGGAATGGATCTACCACTTTGTCGATCGCAACCGGGACCTGTTTGTCGGCATCAATATGGTCGGCCGCGAGGACAACGACAAGGGCTACCCGCTGCGCTTTCTGTCGACCTTGCGCAAACTGCGCCGGGATATTCCGGGGATTCCGCTGTCGATTCACGCCGGCGAAGTGGACGAGCCCAACCAGCATGTGCGCGACACCCTGTTGCTGGGTGCCACCCGCATCGGCCACGGTGTCAACCTGATCAACGATCCGGACACCATGCTGCTGATGCGCAACAGCCGGTATCTGGTCGAGATCAATTTGATCAGTAACCTGCTGCTGGGCTATGTCGATGACTTCAGCCAGCATCCCTTCCCGGAATACCTGCGCACCGACATTCCGGTGGCGCTGTCCACCGACGACCGCGGCATGTGGGATTCCAATATGACTGATGAATATTTTGTCGCGATGAAGGAGTTCAACCTGTCCTGGGAAGAACTCACGGCCCTGGCCCGCAATTCGCTGCAGCACAGCTTCGTCGACCGCGATACAAAAGCCAAACTGCTACAGGATTACGAGCAGCGCCTCGAGCGTTTCAAGAAGCAGTTCCAGCGCCGCGGTATGGCGGGACTCGGCGACGTGGTGCCGCGCAGTCACGGCTTCACCTGCAATCACTACAAACTGTGCGAGTTTTCCACCCTGGTAACCGCAGCGAACTGAGCGGCGTCGCCACCGGCGTTCGCGCGCACAACGAAACAGAACCGAGAAGTGAAAATGATGTTGAAAAATTTTGCCCCCGCTCAGTACGCGTGCACGGCGATCCTGTCGCTGCTGTTGCTCGGCGGCTGTGAACAGCGCGCCCCGGCGTCGACTGGCGAGCAAGCGCCGACTACGAAGCAGGCCGCGGCACCGCAGCCGATCCCGGTCAAAGTGGTGGTGGTGAATATGTTCGAGATCGGCGCAGACGAGGGCGACACCGCCGGCGAATTTCAGCTGTGGAAAGAGCGCCAGCATCTGACCGAGCGCTTTCCGTTCCCGCAGTCTCACCACGACCTGTATCTGAATCCGGAGACCGGCGTGCTGGGCATGGTGACCGGCATGGGCACCAACAAGTCCGCCTCGGCGGTGATGGCGCTGGGCCTCGACCCGCGCTTCGATCTCAGCAAGGCCTACTGGCTGGTCGCCGGTATCTCCGGCTTTGACCCGGAAGATGCCTCCATCGGTTCCGCCGCCTGGGCCGAGTGGCTGGTGGACGGCGACCTGATGCACGAGATCGACAGCCGCGAACTGCCGCAGGGCTGGGATACCGGCATCTTCCCCCTGTTCAGCAGCGGCCCCTACCCGGACAAGCGCCCGCCCAACCAGGGCGAGATGTTCCATATCAATGGCGCGCTGACGGACTGGGCCTACCGGCTGACCAAAGACATCGACCTGGGCGATGACGAAACCGTCGCCGCAAATCGCCAGGCCTATACCGGTTACCCCAACGCCCAGCGCAAGCCGTTTGTCCTCAAGGGCGACAATCTGGCCGGCATGACCTTCTGGCACGGGGCCGAGTTGAACCACTGGGCCAACAAGTGGGTGGACTACTGGAGCGAAGGGCAGGGCCAATTTGTGTCTTCGGCGATGGAAGACACCGGCACCGCACAATCCCTGCGCTACCTCGATCGCGCCGGCAAGGCCGACTACGACCGCTTGATGGTGCTGCGCACCGCCAGCAATTTCACCGTGCCCAAGCCGGGCACGACTGCGGCCGAGAGCCTGCTGAGTGAAGGCGAGGACTACGCCGGACTGGCGCTGTCGCTGGAGAGCGCCTACCGCGTTGGCAGCCGTGTGGTAGACACGCTGGTAAATAACTGGGATGTCTATGCCGAGCAGATGCCATACGAGGTGGACGTGAAAGAGCAAACTGCAGCCAACTGATCGATTGCATTCAGCGCAATAGGCAGCGCTGGCAAAGTTGCAGACCATGCCCTGTGGTCTGCAACCCTCAAAAATTATTCCTGTCGCCAGCCCGGCTGTTGCTGTCGAAAACTATTCACACACTTATCCCGTGTCCTGTTAACAACCAGCTAGTTTGATAACTCTGGGGACAAGTCAGGGATGTTCCATGCGGCGCCAGCGCGAAGCCAGGTATGGCGCGCTTTATGGCGTCCGCCAATTCGGCATTTTCTATCCACAACTGACTTTGTGCACAGGCCGGTGTCGCCGTGCGCGGTAAATTATCCCCAGTGCTGCGCAGCTCTCTGGATAACTTGCACTGATTTGCACAGGTAACGGCAGCGCCCTGGCAAGTGATTCTCCCGGCAGCCCGTTTATGTCCACAGAAATCATTGGCGATGTCGGCAGTCGCTGGTGAATTCCGCAGTGTCACCTTGCCCGATCGTTATCGGTCGTTTTTTCGCACATTATTCCGCAGCCCAGTAACCACGCGGCTCACGCGTGATACCCAAAACTTATTCACAGGACTATCCAAGAATTTTGTTAGTAACTGATTTATCCACTTGGTCCGGTGAGAGGAGTGAGTTGTGCCTAAGAAAGTGAGCGCCTACTCCGGTATAACTGCGCAGCAGCATGGGCATTTGCTCAGATTTGATCGCAGGCGAATCGCTGGTTCATCGCAGGCGCGCGGTGGACGGGCATCATTGCGAGCGGCTGCCCCGGGCAAAACTTATTGCAGCGAAACTTTTACCAGATTGCTCTCGGCCAACAGGGATTTGACGGCTAACATCCGCTCCGCCGTTGGGGGCAGGTCAAAGTTCAGGCGAAAGCGATTTTTCGCCAGTTCCCTTCGCTCCAGGGTTCCCGTCTTGAGGTTGAGCCGCTGCATGACTGCGAGATTGCCCTCATGCGCGGTGAAATACAGCCAGTCGCCGCGGATCTGCCAGCGGTTGGGCGAGGCGGAAGGCAGCTGGATAAGTTTGCGCAGCTTCTGCTCGCCCAGGAAAAGCCAGGCATTATTCTGTGTATCCAGTCGTATAGAGCGCTGCTTATCGACGGGTACCACCGCAATATAATTCCGCATTACGAGCTCTGAATCACCGCTGTCGACAGAATAGCGGTAGAGGGTCGGAGTGCCTTTTTCCATTTTCGCAAACAGCAGGCCGTTGCCATCCGGCGACCAGAAGGGGAAACCCACAGGGTCAGCGCCGCCGGTCAGGAATTGCATTTCGGGATGCTGGATAGCCAGAACGAATACCCGGCCATTTAGTAGCCCGGCCAGATGCGTCCCGTCGGGGCTGAGCTGCAACGAATCCATTTTGGAATCCGTCGGTAATTGTGCAAGCGCCACAGTGCTGTCGGCACTCTTGTGCTTTATCGCGATTCCCGCTTCAAGTTTCTCGACAAAAAAGACTTCCTCTCCGTCGTGGCCGAAGATCGGCAGATCCTCGCTGCCGGGCAGATCCAGGTTCCGCGAGGCCATCAGCGGGCGCTCGAGAAAGGGGTTGGGTTGTTCCTGTAGATCCAGAAAATTGCCATTGTGCTGGCGCATATACAGGCAGTCTTTGCCGCACTGGTAAAAAATATCGTTGATGCCCGGCGCGGGCACTGCACGGACCTTGAGTTGATCGGCGTCCAGGTCAAAGGTCTGCATTCCGCCTAAAAAGCTCGTTAGTGTCAGGCTGGAATCATCCTGTGCCCAGGCAAACCGGTCCGCGGGCCTGTTGAGGATTCTGGTGCGCAGCAGACTGCCGGTCGCCCTGTCCAGAATGAGCAATTCCTTTTTTCCCCGTTCCACCTCTCTCAGTACCGCCAGCATCTTGCCGTTCCATGATTCGCGCGCAAAAAAGTCCCCCCGGCCGAGCACGCTGGGTGCCGTGATGCTGGTCAATTTGCCCGAGTTGAGATCGAGCCGCGACACACCGGCAGGCACGCCTGGCTGAGCGCTGTCTTTGAGATAGACGGCTTTGCCCGTCATGGACCACGCCAGCAGGTAGCGTTTGGATTGATTGTTTGGCAGCAGGGCCTTTTCGCCCACTATGCCTTTGGCAGCATCGAAACCGGCGATGAAGTGCCGCAAATCGCTGCCATTGCTGCGGGTATAGATGATCTGCCGGCCATCGGGTGACCACAGGGCATTGGCGTAATCCGCCGCGTCCCAGGTCAGGCGTTGAACCTGCCCATTGTTCAGGTCCTTTACATAGAGCTGCAGGAAATCGTCCTTGTTGGCCCGGTGCGAAAAAAGCAGCCGGTGGCTGGCGGCACTGAAGTCCGGGCTCACCTCCGAACCGCGCATGCTCGTCAGCTGTTCGATATGAACAGCCTGCTTTTCGTCCGGAAGAGAGCGGATCAAAAACACCGCAGCGGCTACCGCCAAGGTACTGACACCGGCCAGCGCGATTATCGAGCGGCGTTGGAAGGGTGTGGCACGATCGGATTTGGACGCCGGCACAGGGCTTACCGGGGCAATCAGTGCATAGCCCTTCAGGGGTTCTGTGCGGATGTAGTGCGGATTCCTCGCGTTGTCCCCGAGTGCTTCGCGCAGCTTTCTCACCATTGCCCGCAGCGCATCGTCACCGACCACGCGATCCGACCAGATGCGGCTGTTGATGGTGTCCCGGCTCACGGATTCACCGGCATGGTCCAGTAACAACTTCAGCAGGGCGTTAACCTGGGGTTCAATTCTTTTCTCGTCTCCATCGCGGCTCAAAACACCCCGCCCGGGCTCGTATAAAAAATCGCCTATCCGATAAATCTCTGACACCAAAAGCAAACCCGTTTTTTTCTTATTAAATCAGATGGTTATGGCTTGTGAACAAATGTGAACACTGCTCCTCAGCAGAAAGTCACATCGCGTCACGAAGGTTCCTTTGTCCGCAGCTTTCCGCTCCGTTACTGATACGCCATTAAAACACAGTCGTCGCGGGCCAGCCGCGGCGGCAACCATCGCAATGAAGGAGGGGATTTATGTTACGGAAATTGAGTCTGATGGCGGTGCTGCTATTGCCGCTCCCCGGGCACGCGGAGGTGCTCGAGCCGAAGCCAACCGACAGCGCAGACTACAGCCAGCTAGCCACTGAAATTGATCGCATCCTGCAGCGCACGCGGACGCCGGGTGCGGCTGTGGCGCTCTTCGAGCCGGATGGTTCGGTATGGCGCTACACCACTGGGCTGAAAAATATTGAACGGAAGGAGAAGGTCGCGAGCGACACGATTTTCCGGCTCGGCTCCATCTCGAAAATGTTCGTCGGCCTGGCGGTGATGAAACTGGTGGCGGCCGGCGAGCTCTCCCTGAATGACCGCCTGAGCGAGTTGGCTCCGGAAGTGGAATTCCACAATCCCTGGGAAAGTGAGCACCCGCTACGGCTGATCCACCTGTTGAACCACAGCACCGGTTGGGATGCTCCCCACTCCCGCGAGCTAGTCGGACATGCCGGGGCACCGTTGAGCATTGCCGACTCGCTGGCACTGAATCCGCAGTCTCGCTATTCGCGCTGGGTTCCGGGAACGCGTACTGCCTACAACAACACAGGGCCCCTGGTCGCTGCTTATATCGTCGAAAAAATTACCGGGGAAAAGTTCGAGGACTATATCCGCCAGCAGTTTTTTGACCCCTTGGGCATGAGCGAAAGCGGCTACTACTTTGACGATCAATATCGCTCCCGTGCGGCCTCCTTGTATCGGGGCAGGCAGGCGCTGCCCTATTGGCACCTGCCAAACCGCGCGGCCGGTGGGCTCCACAGCAGCCTCGACGACATGGTTCGCTTTGTTCGCTTCATGCAACGGCCGGATCAGGCTGAGGAAGGGGCCGTCCTGGGCGGCAACCTTGTGCGGGAAATGGAGCAGCCGTCCGGAACCACCGCTGCCGCAGCGGGCTTGAACGTGGGTTGGGGTATCGGCGTTACCTCATTCCACACCGATGGCCTGGTCTACTACGGCCACGAAGGGTCTTTGCCCGGCGTCAGTGCACTGGTGGCATACCGCCCACAGGCTTCACTGGGGGATATCGTACTGACCAATGGCGACGGTCGCGCAGCGAGCCAGATTCACCGGCTGCTGGCAGAATACACCGCCGCGAAGCTGGGCGGGACTGAGACAGCCACCGAACCCGCGGCCACGCCGGATCCCGCTATCGCGGGCTACTATCGTTTAATCAGTCCTGTCGCCAACAGGCTGCGCATAGCCGCGAGCCTGATGCCGTGGAAGATCACCGCAACCGAGGATAGCCTGAAGTTGGCGCCGCTCTTCGGGGGTAAGCCGCGATCGCTGCGGGTCTCGGAAGAGGGGAGGTTCATACAACCGGAGACGGGGCAGACAGCCATGGTGGCTACTGACGATCCGCTCGCCGGGCCGGTCCTGCAATACGGTCCGATGACACTGAAGAAGACCGGCACTATTCAAGCGCTGACGCCACTGGTGCTGCTCATTGCCTGGTTGATTGCGGTCGTGGTTGCCTGTCTCTACCTGCTGATCTGGCTGCCCCGCCACCTGTTCCGGCGAAACCTCTCCAGTACCGATATCAGGCTTCGCACTGTGCCGCTGCTGGCCCTGGCGGGAATCGGGATGGCAGCCGTCGGAGTCAGGCTGATAAGCGCCGAAGCGCAGCCATATGCGGCGGCAGCGTCCGTTACCCTGCCTTCACTGCTGGTTTTCCTGGGTCCAATCCTCTTTGCACTGGGCGCGCTGTGGGGGCTGTGGGTGTGGAAACAGTGTCGCGCCAGCGTGACGCGAGGCTTTGGGAGGTGGCACGCAACGGCGATGGTTTTTTTGAATCTGGCCGTCAGTATCTACCTGCTGGGCTACGGGTTAATCGGGATTCGTCTGTGGTCATGAGACTGGGGCGAAGCACTCAAAACTGATAATGGAGCGCGAGCCAGAAATTGTCGCCTTGCGTTGCCGGGTCAAATCACGCGTCGAATAAAAAGACTACCCAGCAGGGTGATCTTTTATTCGCGCGTTAGTTTTCGCATTCTGAACTTACTTCAGCATTCTGATCTTCACCGGATTTGCTTTTTAGCTTTCGTCAGTAACCACGCCGGTCAGGGATACTTTTTCTGACTCCAGTCGCAGGAAGTGCGCTGCATTGTCGAAGTAGATACTGCGTTTCTGTTCATCCGTCAGGAAACTCGCGGCCTCAATAACTTCAATAGCGGTACCAATTGAGCCCCAATAATCTGAGCCGAATACAATGCGGTCGCCATGGCCGGCGTCTGTCATTCGTTTCAGAGATGCATGAACCCACTCGCGAGGCACCTTGGACATCGGAGATGTATCCATATACACATTGGGGTAGTCATCCATCAGCTTGATTGCCGCGGTGACAAAATCATCGCGGATCGTATGCATGAGCAATAGACGCAGGTTTGGGTACTTTTCCAGCAGGGGACGATACAGCGCGGGGTTGCCGTAATCGCCGTTGAAGTTAGGGCAGCAACCCCCGAGCCGCACCGGACTATTCGGGGGAGGCCCTTTATCCGCGTGTACGGCGACAGGAATATCGTATTCCGCAGCAAGCGCATAGTAGGGCATCATCTTCGGAGCCAGGGGTGGTATTCCTGCATAGACGTTCATCAACTCGCCCAGAAACCTGACACGGCCAGCTTCCACTTCACTACGCAGCCAGGCCAGATCCGGCAAGTCTTTACCCGAGGAAAAACACTTCCAACCATTGGGTTCCCGCCCGCTAACACACGGGAATATGATGCCTGCCCACAGGCGCTCGGGGGCCGCCTGCTGGAAACGCAGTGCGTCACTTGCCGGTCCACCCACCAGACCGAGCTGTACATTGTGTCGATCCAGTTCGGATTGAAACCAGCGCAAGCTGGCGTCGTCGGCAGACTCACCCGGCTCGGGTCGATAGAGGCTGGAGTTTACCTTGCCGGGACCGGCATGCAGGTGCATATCGATGATCGGGCCGACGTCCTTGGTATCCGGTGGGTTGGCGTTGCTGTATAACGCCGCTAACAGCAGCGGCATACAGGTAATCAGGGATATTATTTTCATTGCTTTTCTCTGTCGTTGCTTCGCGCGCCCTGGGAGGGGTGTGCACTGGAAGGATTGGCGACTCGGGACTGCAATAATTCCCCTTATCTCGCTGCAATACGCAAGGAAATCTGAGTCTCGCACGTCGTCGTCTATAGCGCAAAGCAGAACCGGGTTGCAGTAATCTGGCCAGTGATGTGCGGGCACTTGAATTCCGGGAAGGTGTTCGAGCGTGAGCTTGGTCACACAGAGGAATTATCGCCATGCCCTTACAAGGGCGGGGCCTTGAAAATCAGCGCCTAAGAAAGGCTTTAGCGAAAGCGATGCCGGGTTTAGAACTGGTAGACCAGCTTAAGCCAGTAGTAATCGCCCTCGGTGGTGTTCTTGGTATCCAGTTGCGGCAGCCATCTGAATTCCAGCAGCAGGTTGCAGCGACCTTTTGGCAGCACATAGCCGATTACGGGGCCGATACCCGATGAGCGCTGACGGAATTCCCCCACGATTCGGCCGGGGTGTTCATCGTCACTGACCTGATTCAAATAAAAAGCGTTGAGGCCCAGGGTGAGAAATCCACTGCCCACTTTCACCATCTGTTGCACACTGCCGTCCAGGTGCAGCAGGGTGCCGCTCTGGTAGTCGGTATCCGGGTTCTCCCAGTTGTAGGTCAATCCGGCAAAGAGCGTCGCATTAAAGCCTGACGCCTGATTGCTGTAGGCAACGCCGAAAGAGGGATCTACCGCCCAGTAATTGAGCCCGGGATTGGCGAGGCGGCCCGTTTTGTAATCACCGGTTGGCGCGTGGATGGTCAGCAGGGCGTTGTATTGCCAATTGTCTTTTTGCCAGCCCAGCATCGCGGGAATCAGCGTGGTGTCGCCGAGCCCGGATTCATGGCTACGCCGACCGAAATTACCAAAAGCAGTTTCGATGCTGCCGGTCACTTTGACATCGACCCAGGACAGGTAGGCACCCGCCGTGTACTTGGCACCGAGCACCGGTTTGTCGAATGTGTACAGGGCGCCAGCGGTCACGGCGTCGAGATCCACGTCTATTCCCGCCGCCACGACACCGGCAATCGGCACATTCACATTTGCACCGAAATCACCGCTGTAATGCAGGTACATGGGCTCCACCACCCAACCGGTTTGCAGCGGTGCCCGGTCGATCAGTGTGGCGGTGGTACCCGGCACGTAATAGCCGATGCCGCCTTCTGTGGCGTTGGCAGTCGCCGCCGCAGCCAGCAGTGCGCAGCCAAGAATAAATTGTGAAATGCTGTTATGTAGTGCGCCAAAGGCCGATTTTTTTGCGAACACGCCTGAACCTCCATGTCCGGTGTTGTGCCTGCTTTGCGGACGAAAATCTCTGTAAGTCTAGCCGCAGCCATTTTCGCGACACGGGGCCTGACGTCAGCTTCACGTTTCCTGTGTCACCTTGCGCTGTCGATCCCAATAATTTGCGGAATTTGGAACATAAAAAAAGCCACCCCGAGGGTGGCCTTTTTGGTCTGCCAAAAAATCCGTATTTACTTGGTCATCCTGATCATCACGTCGAGGATTTTTTTCGCCGTCTTGCCGTAGGGCGGCATCAGCAATTTCAGCGGATCAAGTGGTCCTTGATAGAACACCGGACGCAGTTTGGAGAAGGTAATAAAGCCTTCGTAGCCGTGATAGTGACCCATACCGCTGTCGCCGACACCGCCAAACGGGATGTCGTGTTGCGCCACGTGCAGGATGCAGTTGTTCACGGTGACGCCACCGGAGATCATCCGCTCCACATAGTAATTGGTCAGCGCCTTGTCATCGGTGAAGGGGTAGATCGCCAGCGGACGCGCGTGGGCGTTCACATAGTTCACCACTTCCTCGCGGTTGCGGTAGGTCTTGATCGGCAGCAGCGGGCCGAAGATTTCCCGCTGCATGACTTCCATCTCATCGGTGACATTCAGCAGCAGGTGCGGCGGGAACTTGCGCAGTCTGTCATCGCGCAGGCCTTGGCCGCCGGAGAGATCGATCACGGTCGCGCCTTTTTCGCGCGCGTCATCTAGGGTCGCCCACAGGCGGCGGTAGGAGGCTTCGTCGATCACCGACGTATAGTCTTCGCTCTGCAGGTCCGGGTAGCGCTTCTGCACCAGCTGTTTGGCTTTTTCCACAAATTCATCCGTGCTGCCTTCCGGCAGGAACAGATAGTCGACGGTGGTGCAGATCTGTCCGGCATTCAGCAGCTTCCAGAACATGATGCGCTCGGCGGCGGTGTCGAGGGAGAAGTCCGGCGCGACGATGGCCGGCGACTTGCCGCCCAGTTCCAGGGTTACCGGGGTGAGGTTTTCCGCCGCGGAACGCATGACCGCGCGCCCGGTGGCGGACGAACCGGTGAACAGCAGGTGGTCGAATTTCATCGTCGAGAAGACCGGCCCGATGCTGCCGTCGTCATCGGCGACAAAGGTGAGTTTCTCCGCCGGGAAGTAATCTTTACTGATGCGCTTCAGCAGCGCCGCCAGGGCACGGGAGTTGTACGACATCTTGACGATGGCGCGGTTGCCGGCGGCAAAGATGCTGGTGAGCGGCGCAAAGGTCAGGTTCACCGGGAAGTTCCACGGCACTATCACGCCCACCACGCCCAGCGGCTGCGGAATCACGCGGTTGCGGGAAGTGGGGTAGGAAGTCAGCGCCGTGTGGCGACGCTGTGGCTTCATCCACTTTTTCAGGTTCTTGATGGTGTCCTTGATGCCATCAAGAGCCACATAGATTTCACAGAACAGGCTCTCGATACGCGAGCGGTTGCCGTAGTCCTCACTGATGGCCTGCACCAGGGCATCCTGATGCTCGTGCAACATCCGCGACAGGGCCTTGAGATCCTGGATACGCTGGGTGTAGTCGGCAACCGGGTCGCTCAGGTACGCCTGCCGCTGCTGGTCGAGCAGTTGCTGCAGTTGCGCTTTTATCGACGAAGTATCGGTTTCACGTGCGGTCAGTGTCTGGGTATTCATGGGCAGTTCCGAATAAAAAAGGCCGGCAACGCCGGCCTGTCAAAATCACGCTTGCGAACGTCCTTGCAGCCAGTGTTACCGGCTACAAGGGTAGATGCAAGAATTGGCAATCGTTAGCGGCCAATCCGGCGCAGCGCGGCGGAGGAGAAGTCACTGCGGCTGGCTTTCTTGTCCCACTCCATGAACTGCGGTTCCTCGTTGGCGAGGCCGGTCACCAGGTAGCGGCCGGAATCCAGGTCGTTCAGGGTTTCGGCGGCCATCCACGGGGTATTCACGTCGTAGAACTGCACGTTGAAGCCTTCGGCCACTTTCCACAGCTTGCCGCGGCCATCGTAGTGGTCGATCACCGAGGCGCCCCAGGAGTCCTCGTCGATGTACATGGTGCGTTTGGCGTAGATATGGCGCTCGCCTTCTTTCAGGGTCCCTTCCACGACCCATACGCGGTGCAGTTCGTAGCGCAGGTGGTCGGGATTGAGGTGGCCGGCCTGTACCAGATCGTCGTACTTCAGCGACGGGTTCATCAGCTCGTAGTTGTTGTACGGAATGTACATTTCCTTCTTGCCGATCAGTTTCCAGTCGTACTTGTCCGGAGCACCGTTGTACATGTCGAGGTTGTCCGCGGTGCGCAGGCCGTCCACACCGGTGGCCGGACCGTCGTAGGCCACGTTGGGCGCGCGGCGCACGCGGCGCTGGCCGGCGTTGTACACCCAGGCGCGACGGGCCTCCTTCACCTGGTCCATGGTCTCGTGCACCAGCAGTGCGGTACCGGTCAGGCGTGCCGGCGCGGTGATCTGCTGCAGGTAGTAGAACAGTACGTTGTCGTCGGCCTTGGCGTCGCGTCCGCCCTTCAGGAATTCCGGCCACACCAGCTCGTCGATCATTTTCACCGGCACGAAAGAACCGTCGGCCTGCACCGGAATGGTGGTCATGTGGCGCTCGGCAGAACCGCCGCGGTAGCGGGTGATGTGGTTCCAGATCACTTCCTCGGCACTCTGCGGCATCGGGAAGGGAATAACCGTATCGAAGTCCTTCAGGCCGTTGCCGTTCTGTACCAGCTCGGCGTTGGTGGCGTTTTTCTTGACCACACCGTAGAGCTTTTCCGGATAGGCGGCGGTGCGGCGCGTCTGGTACACCGGCATGCGGTAGTCCGCATATTTCGTGAACATCGCGATCTGGCCGGGGCTCAGTTTGTCCCTGTACTGGGCCAGGTTTGCATTGGTGATCTCGAACTCCGGCTTGTCGTCCGGGAAGGGGTTGGCCGGGCGACCGCTGTCCTTGCTCGGCGCCTCGGCACCGCTGATCAGGCCGCCGGTCCAGGCAGGAATGGTGCCGTCGGCATTGCCGGCCTTGACGGCGCCGAGCGGGGTCAGGGTGTCGCCGAGTTTGGCGGCTTCCACTTCGGATACTTTGGCGAACGCGGTGCCGGCCGTCAGTGACAGCAGCAGGGCGGCGGCAGTGGTCATTGTCTTGTTCATGTGCTCTACCTCGTCTTAGTAGGAGATGCCGAAGCTCAAAGACAGGAAGTCTTTGTCTTCCAGAATGTTGTGGCTGCCGCCGTTGAAGGCGGTGTAACCCAGGGTGGCGGTGTACTTCTGCTGGTAGATGGCCTGCAGCGAGAAACCGAGTGACTTGGCGCCCTCGTTGAACTGCTGGCCGGGCTCGGCGGAGTAACCGGAAACGTCGTGGGACCAGGCCAGGGTCGGGATCAGGCTCACGCCGCCAATGACGTTGCTGTATTCCAGCGACGCGCGCGCGCGATAGCCCCAGGCCAGGTCGGTGACATAGCCGTCGGCGCTACAGTCGCCGCCGATCTGCCCCGCCGCGGCCAGGTTGGTGCAGTTGATACCATTGCCCAAGTCGAAATCACCCAGGCCAAACACGGAGTTGCGGCCGTAGCGCTGGTCGGAATCCTCCACGCCGTCGAGCATCGACACACCGGCCTCGCCGATCAGGGTCAGGCGCGAGGCGCCGAGTACGCGCTCGTAGAACTGCACCGCAGTGACCTGGATCTGGGTCATGTCGAAGGTGTCGTAACCCTGGGCCATCTCGCCATAGCCGACGTCCTGCAGGCGACTGGTGAAAGCGAAAAGCGGGCTCTCGGACAGGGCCGCATTGAGAATTTCCGGGCCGTTGATCTGCACCGGGGTATCTGGCTTGTAGGAAACCTCACCGGACAGCGCCAGGCCGCCGACATTGGTGGCGAAGCTGAGGCCGTAGGTCTTCAGGTCTTCCGGGAAGGCGATGGTGTAGGCCGGGTTCAGCGCCGCCAGGGCGCCGCCGGTCGGATCCTGTGCAGAGGGCACGAACACCAGCGGGTTACCGTTCGCATCGGTGGCACCGGTGGCGGGAACACCGCTGCGAATCGCGTTGATAAACGGCAGGCGCGAATGCAGGTTGGTGAAGTAGACACCGAATTCAGTATCGTTCAGCGCTGCCGCATAGTAGCGCGCGGCGAAACCGTACTGGCCGCCGTCTTTCGGCTCCATGTCATCGTGGCGCTCGGCGTAGAGGCCCGCCTGCATGGCCACAGCATCCGGATAGGGCCCAACGGTGATCGCATTACAGCCGTCCGCGGCGAAGTCAGCGGCGGAGAAGTAGGTGCCGCAGCCATCGATCTGGGTTTTTTCCCACTCGTACTGGTAGAAGCCCTCGATGCTCAGGTCCGGGGTCACGCCCACGTTGGCATAGGCCATGCCCACCGGCAGCAGGCCCTCTTTCAGCTCTGCGCCGGGGCGGCGGAAGGCGCTGGCATCCACCGGGTTGATGCCGTTGATGCCGCCCTGGATAAAGGTGCTTTCGCCCCAGCTCAATACCTGGCGACCGACGCGCAGGCTAACCGGCGCTTCGTTGATATCGAAGTCGACATAGGTGTAGGCGTCCAGCAGTGCGGCGCCGGAAAACTTGGCGTAGTCGGAAAAGCCCTCGTCGGACAGGGGTGCGCCGGCCATATAGCCATTGCCGCTGTTGCCGTGTGCGCGGCCCTCGTCATTCAGCTCCTTGTCGTACCAGTATTTCACCCGCATGAACACGCCGAAGTTGTCCTTGGACAGTTCGATATCGTGCACACCCTTGACGATTTTCGAGAAGGTCTCGCCCTTGGCGAAGTTCAGATCGCCATCGTCAGTGGTGGTGGTCGCACCGGCACCACCGTTCGAGCTGCCGATAAAGCGCGGGTCCGCTTCGCTCATGCGCCAGCTGGCGCCGGCGTCGAGCTGCGAGGTAATACGCAGTGAGATGTCTTCGTTCTCACCGAAATAGAAATCGGCCGCGTGGGCCTGGGACAGTGCGCCGCCGATCAGCACGGCGAGCAGCGTCTTTTTATAACTGGGTAAATTTATTTTTGTAGTCATTGGCTCTTCTCCCATTCATCGGGGCAAAAAACTTACCACGGGAGTTCAGCGCCGTAGCCGTCGCCGAATAGGCGCGATGCGCCAACCTATTGTCCTTCCGCGCCTGACGCTGTTGTCGCACTGCAGACAGCAATTCAGGCGGGCACACGCGCTAAAACTGGGGCGGGGAGGGGATGCAGGCTGTGAGCGGGTAAGTCCAAGAGTTACGGGTTCGGACAATGATTTGGCGCGTCTGACATATCGGTCTCCATACCGCTGCCAGATAATCTGGTGAACTAGGGTCAACAGGCCCAAATAATAATCAGATGTAGACGAGCGTATGAGAGTTGTCCGAACCCTTCTTCCCGTCCTGTTAGCCGCAGTGCCGGGGCTTGCGGCCGCCAAGGCTGAACTGCTGGAGACGCCCGCGATACAGAGCGCACGCGCCAGTTCCAGCGTGATGATGGCCCTGTACCCGCAGGGCGACAGCTTCCTGGTGTCCGGTGAGCGCGGCATATTGCTGAGCTGGCAGGACTCCGGCCAGTGGCAGCAGTTCGATTCGCCGGTCAGCGTTGCGCTGACCGGTCTCGCCGCACTGCCCGATGGCCGCGCATTTGCGGTCGGTCACGACGCCGCGATACTGCGCCGCGCCCCCGGTGGCGACTGGCAGAAAATCTTCGACGGCTACGACCTGACGCGGATGCAGATTACCGCACTGGAGCACAAGCGCGACCAGTTGCAGCAGGCAGTGAACAACCCCCCCGCCGATGCCGATATCGACGACCTGCAAATGCAGTTGGAGGATGTGGGCTTCAACCTCGAGGACGCCCGCAACGAGCTCGAGAACGGCCCCAACAAACCCCTGCTGGATATTACCAGTAGCGGCGACAGCCTGTTTGCGGTCGGTGCCTACGGCACCCTGCTGAAGAGTACCAATGGCGGCGAAACCTGGCAGCTGCTGAGCGACAAGCTGGACAACCCCGACCGCCTGCACCTGAACGCCATCACCAACGGCGGCGACGGCAGCCTGTATATCGTCGGCGAGAGCGGTAGCGGTTTCGTATCCCGCGATGGCGGCACTACCTGGGTGCGCCTGGACCTGCCCTACGGCGGCAGCCTTTTTGGCGTAGCCACCCAGGCAAGCAGCGGCAATGTGGTCGCCTTCGGTCTGCAGGGCAATTTGCTAATTTCCCGCGATGCCGGGGCCAGCTGGCAGCACCGCCATATAGACGCCGGCGCCAGCCTGCTGGGCGGCACCCTGACCGATAACGGCGAAGTGATCCTGGTCGGCCACGGCGGCCTGGTAGCGTCCTTCCCGATCGCCAATCCCGATGCGCTCACGGTGCGCAAACACCCGTCCGGTGCCGCCTTTGCTGCGGTGCAAGCGCAGGGTGACAAACTGATCCTCGCCGGCCAGTTCGGTGTCACCAGCTGGAAGTTCAAGTGAGGTATTCGCGGATATGAAACAAGTATCAACAAACTCTCCGGCGCCGAGCAAAATCGAGCAGTTTTTCGAGCGCCTGGTATTCGGTCACCGCGTCGCGGTGCTCGCGGTACTGTTCACGCTGCTGTCGTTCCTGACCTACCAGGGGCTGCAGGTGCGCCCGGAAGCCAGCTTTACCAAGATGATTCCGGGCAACCAGGAATTCATCAACAACTACATGGACTACCGCAAGGAACTGGCGGACCTCGGCAACGTGGTGCGCATCGTGGTGGAGAGCAAGGACGGCGATATCTTCAACGCCGATTTCCAGAAAGTCCTGAAAGACGTCACCGACGAGGTCTTCTATATTCCCGGTATCAGCCGCGACGGTCTCAAGTCGCTGTGGACACCGAACGTGCGCTGGCAGGAAGTAACCGAAGAGGGCTTCGTCGGCGGTGCGGTGATCCCGAACGGCTACGACGGCTCCGCGGCAATGATCGAACGCCTGAAGGAAAACGTGTTCAAGTCGGGTCAAGTGGGGGTGCTGGTCGGCAACAACTTCAAGTCTGCCGTAATCCTCGCGCCGTTGCAGGACGTCAACCCAGAAAGCGGGCAGCCACTCGATTACCACGAGCTGTCCGATTACCTGGAGAAAAACGTCCGCGCTAAATACAGCAGCGACAAGATCAATATCCGTATCGTCGGCTTCGCCAAGGTGATCGGCGACCTGATCGACGGCGCCGTGCAGGTGGTGGCCTTCTTCGCCCTCGCCGTGCTCACCACCTTCGTGCTGCTGTGGCTCTACTCGCGCTGCCTGCGCAGCACGATGGCGGTGCTGGCCTGCTCGATCTTTGCGGTCTTCGCCCAGCTCGGCGTGCTGAATCTACTCGGTTACGGCATCAACCCCTATTCGATGCTGGTGCCCTTCCTGGTGTTCGCCATCGGCGTCAGCCACGGGGTGCAGATTATCAGCGCCACCATCCACAACGTGGTGCAGGGCGCCGATCGCCTGCAGGCGGCGCGGCTGGCCTTCCGCTCGCTGTACGTCGCCGGCATCACCGCGCTGGTCAGCGACGCCATCGGCTTCACCACGCTGATGGTGATCGACATCGGCGTGATCCGCGAGCTGGCCATCGCCGCCAGCATCGGGGTGGCCGTCATTATTTTTACCAATCTGGTGGCGCTGCCGATTATCGCCAGTTATGTCGGCGTGTCCGAACGCGGCGTGCACTACGCGCGCGAAAACGAGAAAAAAGTGCCCTTAGTAGAACGGCTGTTCGCCGGCTTCGCCAACCCGGGCCGCGCCAAGCTGGTACTGGTCATCGCCGTAGTGCTGTTCGCCGGCGGTGCCTACTTCTCGCAGTTTATGAAAATCGGTGACCTGGATGCGGGCGCGCCGGAACTGCGCCCGGATTCCCGCTACAACAAGGACAACGCCTACCTGGTGGACAACTACAGCACCAGCACCGACGTGTTTGTGGTGATGGCGAAGACCGAGCCGGAACAGTGCATCGCCTACGGCAACCTGGTGTGGATGGACGAGCTGGCCGCGCACCTGAATAACGTACCCGGCGTGCAGAAGGTAAGTTCCGTCGCCGACGTCTCCAAGTTCGGCAACTTCGGCATGAACGAGGGCTCGCTGAAGTGGTACGGCCTGAACCGCAACCAGTTTGTCACCAACGCCTCGGTCAGCAAGGCACCAGCGGGACTGATCAATGCCGACTGCAGCATGGCGCCGGTGCTGGTATTCCTCAATGATCACAAGGCCGAGACCCTCGAGCGGGTAGTGGCTGCCGTGCGCGCATTCAACCAGCAGTACGCGCCGGACTCGGTGGAATTCCTGATGGCGGCGGGCAACGCCGGTATCGAGGCGGCCACCAATATCGTGATCGAAAAGGCGCAGGTCGAAATGCTGATCTGGGTCTACTCGGTGGTGATCGCATTGTGCCTGCTGACCTTCCGCTCCATCCGCATCGTGCTGAGTGTGGTGCTGCCGCTGATGCTGACCTCGATTCTCGGCCAGGCGCTGATGGCCATGATGGGTATCGGTGTGAAGGTGGCGACCCTGCCGGTGATCGCGCTGGGTGTCGGTATTGGTGTCGACTACGGAATCTATATCTTCACCAAGGTGCGCGAAGCCCTGGCCCAGGATCATTCTCTGCGCGCCGCCTACCGTTACACCCTGCACCAGACCGGCAAGGCGGTGGCCTTTACCGGCATCACTCTGGCGCTCGGTGTGGCCACCTGGGTGTTCTCGCCGATCAAGTTCCAGGCGGATATGGGCCTGCTGCTCACCTTCATGTTCGTGTGGAACATGCTCGGTGCACTGATCCTGGTACCGGCCATCGCCTGGCTGTTCCGCATCGGCGTGAAAAAAGATGTGCACAAAGAAACGCCGCGAGCGGCAGCGCAGGCAGAAGCCGGCAGTCTCGAATACGCGAATAACAACTAAAACCGGGGGGCGGGGCCCCCCGCCGC
>NZ_JACZCR010000022.1 GCF_014904735.1 Microbulbifer hainanensis
GCTGGCCAACCGCCTGTCAGAGGGCGGTAAATACTCGGTGTGCGTACTGGAGGCCGGCCCCGCCGGGACCTCGTCGCCGCTGATCAATATCCCCGGCGCCTTCGCCGCGCATATGTTTATCAAAAAATATAACTGGGCCTTCAACGCCAAGCCGGACGGCAAACTGCGCCATGGCGCTCCACTGTTTACGCCGCGCGGCAAAACCCTCGGCGGCAGCTCTTCCGTGAACGCCATGCTGTATGTGCGTGGCCAGAAACAGGATTACGATACCTGGGAAGCGCTGGGCAACGACGGCTGGTCGTACAGCGACCTGCTGCCGTATTTCAAGAAATCCGAGCACCATGAAAAACTCGGCGGCAGCGAATTTCACGGCCACAGTGGCCCGTGGCATATCAGTGCATCCGAGCCGGAATATCCGATGTCGGAAGCCTTTATCAAAGCGGGCCAGCAGACAGGCTTCCGCTACAACGACGATTTCAATGGTGCCGACCAGGAAGGTGTTGGCTACTACCACTGCAACATCAAGGATGGCCGCCGCTTCGGCGCCGCTGCCGCCTTCCTGAAACCGGCGCTGGGCCGCGACAACCTGACCGTGCTCACCGAAGCTCAGGTAAAGCGTGTGCTGCTGGACGGTGATCGGGCAACCGCGGTGGACGTCCGCCATGCCAACAGCGAATTCCGTCTGGAGGCGGAGCGCGAGATTATCCTCAGCGGCGGCGCGATCAACTCGCCGCAAATACTGCAGCTGTCCGGCATCGGCGATCGCAAGCACCTGCAGTCCCTTGGCATTGAATGCCTGCACGAGCTGCCCGGAGTGGGCCGCAACCTGCAGGAGCATGTGGACGCCTGCGTGCTGGTCACCAGCCGCATTAACGATGGCTTCACCGCGTCCCTGACTGGCCTACTGAAAATGTTGCCGGATACACTGAAATATCTGTTCAACAAGACCGGCAAGCTGGCCAAGTCGATCACCGAGGCGGGCGCCTTTATCAAGTCTTCCGACGATGTGGACCGGCCCGACATACAGCTGCATATGGTGCCGCTACTGTTCGACGACTGTGGTCGCGATATCAAGCTAATGTCCAAACCCGGCTATTCCTGCCATGTGTGCGTGCTGCGCCCGAAGAGCACCGGCAGCGTCATGATCCAGTCTGCGGATCCCTTTGCCGCGCCGGAGATCGATTACAACTTCTTCGCCGACGAGGAGGACCGCAAGGTGCTCGTCAACGGCATTCGCCAGGTGCGCAAGATCCTCGCCGCCGCGGCTTTCGACGAGTACCGCGGTGAGGAGATTCACCCGGGCGCCGAATGCGAATCGGACGAGGAGATTTTCCGCAAGGCGCAGGAGCGAATCGGCCTGGTATTCCACCCGGTGGGCACCTGCAAGATGGGGGTCGACAAGGAAGCGGTAGTCGATCCGCAACTGCGCGTGCACGGCCTGCGGGGCCTGCGCGTGGTGGATGCCTCGATCATGCCGAAGCTGATCAGCGGCAACACCAACGCGCCGACCATTGCGATTGCCGAAAAGGCGGCGGATATGATTTTGCAGGAGCATACCGCTGGCGCTGCAGCTGAAGCGGCTGTACAGATGGCGGATTAACCCCTCCCCCCCAGACGAAAATAACAATTTTCTCTCCGACCTTTTTGGTCGTCGCATTTGGCGCCTTCCCGATCGGGGTCGGCGCCTTTTTTATGCCGGTTGTGCAGGCCCGAGCGGACAGCGGGGGCCGGTCTATGCTTTCAGCCAGTAGTAATGGGGAAAGTCGGCGCCGGATGGCGCTGTCCGCGGGAGAGAGCCGTGCAGGAAACATTTGACTATATCGTCGTCGGTGCCGGGTCCGCCGGCTGCGTACTGGCCAACCGCCTGTCGGAGAGTGGCAAGTACAGCGTCTGTTTAGTGGAGGCGGGGCCGCTGGATCGCTCACCGATGATCGGCATTCCCGGTGCTTTCGCCTATTTCATGTTCTCGAAAAGATACAACTGGGCTTACGCGTCCAAGCCGGACCCAAAACTGCGCCACGGTGCGCCGATTTTTACTCCGCGCGGCAAGACCCTCGGTGGCAGCTCGGCGATCAATGGCATGCTGTATGTGCGCGGGCAGAAGGAGGATTACGACTGCTGGGCGGCGCTCGGCAATGACGGCTGGTCCTACCAAGACATGCTGCCGTATTTCAAAAAATCCGAGCACCACGAAGTGTTTGCCGGCAACGAATACCATGGCCGCGGCGGCCCGCTCTACGTCAGCACCGGCGAGCCCCAGTACCCCATGTCCGAGGCTTTTGTTAAAGCCGCCCAGCAGGTGGGTTACCAATACAATGAGGACTACAACGCTGAAGACCAGGAGGGCGTTTTTTATTACCACCTGAACATCAAGCACGGGCGCCGCTGGGGCACCAGCGCCGCCTTCCTGAAGCCCGCCATGCAGCGCCCCAACTTGACGGTGCTGACCGAAACACAGGTGAAGCGGGTAATCCTGGATGGCGATACTGCGACTGCGGTGGAAGTTCACTGTAAGGGCATGGATCTGCGCCTGGATGCACAGCGCGAAATTATTCTCAGCGCCGGCGCGATCAACTCGCCGCAACTGCTGCAATTGTCCGGAATCGGCGAGCGCGAACACCTCGAGGGACTGGCGATCGAGTGTCGGCACGAACTGCCCGGCGTCGGTAAAAACCTGCAGGAACACGTCGATGCCTGCGTACTGGTGACCGCGCGCAAGAACGACGGTGTCACCATGACGGTTCCGGGGCTGCTCAGGATGGCACCGGACACACTGAAATACCTGTTCCGCAGAGAAGGCAAATTGGCCAAGTCGATCACCGAGGCGGGGGCCTTTCTGAAGACGTCTGACGATCTGGCGCGTCCCGATATCCAGCTGCACATGCTGCCGCTGCTGTTTGATGACAGCGGTCGTGACCTGAAGCTGATGAGCAACCCCGGCTACTCCTGCCACGTGTGCGTGCTCCACCCGCAGAGCACCGGTACCGTGATGATCCGCTCCAATGATCCCTACGTGGCGCCGGAGATCGACTACAACTTCTTCGCCCACGAAAAAGATCGCGAAACCATGGTCAAGGGCGTCCGCGTGGTGCGCAAAATTCTCGCCGCCGCGGCCTTCGATGAATACCGCGGCGACGAAATCCATCCCGGCACCGACTGCGAATCCGACGAGGATATTTTTTACAAAGTCAGGGAAAAGATCGGGCTGGTCTACCACCCGGTGGGTACCTGCAAAATGGGCAGTGACGACGAGGCGGTGGTGGATACGCAGTTGCGGGTGCGCGGCCTCAAGCACCTGCGGGTAGTGGACGCGTCGATCATGCCGAAGCTGATCGGCGGCAACACCAATGCGCCCACCATTGCGATTGCGGAGAAGGCGGCAGATATGATTCTGTCGGAAGAAGCTAATTAAATCAGTGGCAATAAAAAAGCGGCCCTCGGGCCGCTTTTTAGTCAGGCGCTCGCCGCCTGCTGATGGCTGCTGCGAAATTCTCCCGGCGTGCTGCCGGTCCAGCGCTTGAAGGCGCGATTGAAATTCGCCACCGAGGCGAAACCCACCAGGTAACCGATTTCCCCCAGGGACAGGTGCGGCTGCTCGATATATTCCAGGGCCAGTTTCTTGCGCGTGTTTTCGAGGATTTCCTTGTAACTGGTGCCCTTGTCGCTGAGCTTTCGCTGCATATTGCGCAGGCTCATACCCAGGTCTTCAGCTACCTCCGATTGCGTAGGCGCACCGAGTGACAGGCGCTCGTAAATCCGGCAGCGGACCAGGTTGGCAAGGTCACTCTTGTCGATGCGCGATAGATATTCGTCGAGCATCTTTTCGTGACTCTGGGTCAGCATCAGGTTGTGGGCCAGCAGTTTCTTGTCGGCCTGTTCGCGGTCGAAAACGATGGCGTTGATGTCGGCATTGAAGTGGATCTGGCAGCCGAAGAATTCTGTCAGGTATTCGCTGCCGTGCTCGGGTTCGGGTGTGGAGAAATAGACGGCCAGCGGGCACAGGTCGGCCTCGACCGCCTCGCGGCCAAATTTTACCAGAGTTGCCAGAAATGCCTCGATTTCCCGCGGCCCCAGGGTTGGCTCGTCGGTAACCTCGTCGATCCAGGTAATGACCTTCAGCATCAGGCCATCGCCATTTTCGGAGAGTTCCAGCCGGCAGGCATCGGATACGATGCGTTTGTAGCGCATGATGCGCGCCAGGCTGTCCTTCAGGGAGGCCGATGACATCATTGCATAGCCCAGTGCATGGAACATGCCCGGGTGAAAGTATTCGGCGACCTGCATCGTAAAATCTTTGCGCGGCAGGCGCGCGTTGCAGTAGTCGATCACCTTCGCCAGCTTGGCAATGGCAATCCTGCATTCCTGGTTTTCGAGATCGCCGGCGCTAATGCCGCACTCATCGAGTGCCTGCTCCACGTCAATATTGTTGGCCTGCATGGCTTTGGACATGGGTATGACCCAACCGCTCAGCGCCGCAACGTCTTCGTGTTTCAAGTAGATCTTCCTGTGGTTGTCCCTGTGCGGCACCGATTGCCGGGAGGGTACAAAAAGTGATCAATCCGACATTCTACTCAATGTGCGCGCCAGCACAATAGATTGGCGCGCGCTGCAATACCCATTTGTCCCCAGCTGCGTAATGTAGGGCCAAACCAAGCGGAGCCTGACTGTGTCAGTGATGACTGCGCCCAATCGGTCGGGATTTTAAGGGCGTTTCGGCTCTGCAATTCGATGAAGAGAGAACAAAATGCTAAAAATTGCGAAGGCGTCCCTCAGCTTGGGCGCACTGATGGTAACCGCTTCGGCGGCGCTTGGCGCCGCGCCCGCTGCGGAGCCGAAAGCGGCCACCGCGGCCACCAGGGCCTATCAACAGTCTGTGCGCGCAAGCCTGCCGTTTTCCGATACCAAAGATTTCGAACTGGTCGAAAAAGGCCTGCTCAAGCGCCCGCCGGCGGTCGAGATCAAGGACGGCCAGGGCAATGTGGTCTGGGACTTGGGGAAATATGACTTCCTCAGCGGTGACCAGTCACACGACACCATCAATCCGAGCCTGGAGCGCCAGGCCAAGTTGAATATGGCCTACGGCCTGTTCAAAGTCACTGACCGCATCTACCAGGTGCGTGGTTATGACCTTGCCAATATCACATTCATTGCCGGCGATACCGGCTGGATCGTCATGGACACGCTGCTGACCCCGGCCACTTCCAGGGCGGCGTTCAAGCTGGTTACCGACGTGCTCGGCAAGCGCCCGATCCGTGCAGTGATCTACAGCCACGCCCACGCCGACCACTTCGGCGGGGTGAAGGGCATTATCAGCCAGGCCGACGTGGACAGCGGCAAGGTGCAGGTGATTGCGCCGCGCGGCTTTATGGAACACGCGGTGAAGGAAAACGTACTGGCCGGCAATGCGATGACCCGCCGCGCCACCTACCAGTACGGCAGTATCCTGCCGAAGGGCGCGCAGGGACAGGTGGACTCTGCCATCGGCAAGGGCATCTCCACCGGTATGCTGAGCCTGATCGCACCGACCCGCACCATCGAAAAGGACGAGGAAACCCTGGTCATCGACGGTATCGAAATGCGCTTCATGAATACGCCGAACACCGAATCACCGGCGGAGATGAATACCTTCTTCCCCCAGTTCAAGGCGCTGTGGACCGCGGAAAACGTGACCGGCACCCTGCATAACATCTACACCCTGCGCGGTGCCGAGATCCGCGACGCCCAGGGCTGGAGCAAATACATCAACCAGCTGATCCACGGTGTGGCCAGGGATGCCGACGTGATCTTCGCCTCCCACAGCTGGCCGCGCTGGGGCAACGACTACCTGCTTGAGGTGTTGAAAAAACAGCGCGACATGTACGGCTACCTGCACGACCAGACCCTCAACCTGGCCAACCAGGGTGTAACCATCAACGAGATCCAGGACCAGATCACCGTGCCCGACAGCCTCGCGCACGAGTGGTATAACCGCGGTTATCACGGCTCCTACAAGCACAACGCCAAGGGCATCATCAACAAGTACCTGGGTTACTTCGACATGAATCCGGCCAACCTGAACCCGCTGAGCCCGGCGGATTCCGCGCCGCGCTACGTGGAGGCCATGGGCGGCTCCGAAGCGGTGCTCAATATGGCTCGCAAGTCCTTCGCCAAGGGCGACTACCGCTGGGCTGCGGAACTGCTCAACAAGCTGGTGTTTGCCGAGCCGGAAAATCAGGAGGCGCGCAACCTGCAGGCGGATACCTTCGAGCAGCTGGGTTACCAGGCCGAAAACACCGGCTGGCGCAACACCTACCTGGCGGCGGCCATGGAACTGCGCAACGGCGTGCCCACCCAGGCGCAGGCGACCCGCGCCGGTGCCGACATGGTCAAGGCGATGGATACCGGGCTGATGTTCGATTTCCTCGGCGTCAAACTCGATGCGAAGAAGGCCGACGGCAAAGCATTCTCGATCAACTTTGTACTGCCGGACCGCAAGGAGACCTACCTGCTGGAGCTGGACAACTCCCACCTGAACAATATCGCCGGCGTGCAGAGCAAAGAGGCGGACCTGACTGTCACCATCGATCGCAGTGACCTGGACCTGCTGTTCACCAAGCAGAAGTCTTTCCCGGAACTGGTGAAGTCCGGCGCGCTGAAGCTGGACGGTAACCAGCAGGTGTTTGTGCAGTTGATGACAATGATGGACGACTTTCCCTTCTGGTTTAACGTCGTCACGCCGTAATACGTTCGCAAAGCCTGCCGGTCTGAGCCGGCA
>NZ_JACZCR010000023.1 GCF_014904735.1 Microbulbifer hainanensis
GCTTCAAACGGCAGGAAAGTAAAAAATTTAACATTCTGCTCGACCAGCGTCGGGTCACAATAGATGCTGCCCGCACTGTATAAGCGCATAACGCCTACAGGCATACGATAAAAAGCCAATAGTGTCCGGCTGTAGCCGTCGTGTTTTCCACCTGGAAAATACCCTTGCCAGTGCCGACAGTATTGACCCAGGCGCCGCTGGCGC
>NZ_JACZCR010000024.1 GCF_014904735.1 Microbulbifer hainanensis
CACTGCAACAAGTTTTCCGACAAGCCGGCCTACCACTGCCTCGGCCAGACGCTGACCTTCGCACAGCTGGAAGAAAAATCCCGCAGCCTGGCCCAGTGGCTGCAGTACGAATGCGGCCTGCAGCCCGGCGACCGCATCGCCATCCAGCTGCCGAATATTACCCAGTATCCGATTGCCGCCTACGCCGCGCTGCGCGCCGGCCTGGTGGTGGTGAACACCAACCCGCTGTACACGCCGCGGGAAATGAAGCACCAGTTCACCGATGCCGGCGCCCGCGTGCTGGTGATTCTGAGTGACATGCTGCCGAAGTTCGAAGAGATCAAGGCCGATACCGATATCGAGCACGTGCTGGTGACCGGCGCCGCCGACCTGATTGCGCCGCCGAAAGACAAAGCCCACGGCTACCACGATTTTGTCGCCGCAATAGAGCAGGGCGCGGCTTTGCCCGCACTGCAGCCGGTCAGCGCCACGCGCGCAGATATCGCCGTGCTGCAGTACACCGGCGGCACCACCGGTGTCGCCAAGGGCGCAGCGCTGACCCATGAAAATATTCTCGCCAACGCCGCGCAGATGCTGGATCGCATTACCCAGCGCTGCGACGAGTGCAAAGAAATATTCGTCTGCCCGCTGCCGCTGTATCACATCTACGCCTTCACCGTGAACATGCTGGCGCTGTTCAGCCTGGGTGCGATGAATGTCCTGATTCCGAATCCGCGCGACCTGGATGGCTTTGTCAAAACCATCAAGCCGTTCAAGTTCACAGGCCTCGCCGGGATCAACACCCTGTTTGTCGGCCTGTGCCGCCACCCGGAATTCCAGCAGCTGGATTTCTCCAGCCTGAAAGTCACCTTCTCCGGCGGTGCCGCGCTGACCCGTACCGCCGCCGAACTGTGGCAGTCGGTTACCGGTTGCACCGTCACCGAGGGCTACGGCCTGTCGGAGACTTCGCCGGTGGCCACGCTGAACAACTTCGGTGTCGAGGAAATCGGTACCGTCGGCACGCCGCTGATCGGCACCCGCGTGGAGGCCTGGGATGAAAACGACCAGCCGCTGCCGGTGGGCGAAGTGGGTGAGCTGGTGATCAGCGGGCCCCAGGTGATGCAGGGCTACTGGCAGCGCCCGGAGGAGACCGCCAAGGTCATGCGCAACGGTTTCTTCCGCACCGGCGATATGGGCATGGTGCAGGCCAACGGCAATATCCGCATCGTCGACCGCCTGAAAGACATGGTCATCGTGTCCGGCTTCAACGTGTACCCGAACGAGATCGAGGATGTGCTGAGCAGCCATCCGCAGATTGTCGAGGCCGCGGTTACCGGCACCACCGATGAGAAAACCGGCGAGGCGGTCGTCGCCCACGTGGTGCTGGCGGAAGCCATCAGCGCGCAGGACATCGTCGACTTCTGCCGCAAGGAGCTGACCGCCTACAAGGTGCCCAAGCATGTGGTTATCCACAGGGAGCTGCCCAAGTCGACCGTGGGCAAGATCCTGCGGCGGGAGCTGCGCGATCAGCCAGTCCCCGCGGCGGAAACTGCCTGAGCGGAGGCCAGCACCCACACGACCATCGAAACGCGGGCCCCGGCCCGCGTTTTTTGTCTCTGTAAGGTGAACTGCCTGTGCGACGGTAGAGGGCGGCGATTGCCGCCGGCCGTGGTATGGTTGGGCACAACCGAGCATGTCGACTACGGAGACACAAGATGGCGTCCAGGCCCCACCAGTTCCTTTCCACACTCGCGCTTCTGTGGCTGCTGACCCCGCTGGTCTGGGCCGCCACGGCCAGCCAACAGCTGCAAAGCGTCATCGACGACCACTGGCAGTACAGCCTCAGCGAAGATCCGGTCATGGCCGGCCGCATGGGCCTGCCCGGTTACAACGATCGCCTCCCCGGCGTTACCGCCAAGGACCGCGCCCGCCGCCTCAAGGCCGAGCAGGGTTTCGTCGCGCGGCTGAACAAGATCGACGGGAAACAGCTGAGCCACGCCGACCAAGTCAACCGCGAACTGCTGATGTGGGTGCTGGACAATTCCATCGAGGCCAACCAGCTGTTCCTCGACCGCATGCCGTTCACCACCTATTACGGTTTCTACAACGGCGCGCTGGATGCCAGCGACGGCCTGGCCATGCGCAAGGTGAAAGACTACGAGGACTATATCGCGCGCATCCGCGATTTCGGCCGCTACTTCGACGAGAACATCGCCAATATGCGCCAGGGCATCAAGGACGGTTTCGTGCGGCCGAAGGTGACCGTGGAAGCCGTTATCCCCACCGTGCGCGCCCAGGCCTACGACGATCCGACCAAGAGCAGCCTGTACGAACCGTTCGCGAATATGCCCGATTCCATTCCGGCCAAGGAGCAGCAGCGCCTGCGCGACCAGGGCAAGAAGGCGATTAAACAAGTCGCCATTCCCGCCTTCGCGCGCGTGGCCGATTTCTTCGAGCAAGACTATCTGCCGGTCGCCACCAAGACCATCGGCGCCGAGCAGCTGCCCGGCGGCAAGGAATACTACCGCCACAATATCCGCACCTACGTGACCCTGGATATGGACCCGGCGGAGATCCACAAGATCGGCCTGGCGGAAGTGAAGCGCATCCGCGCCGAGATGGATGAACTGATCGAGGAGAGCGGCTTCAAGGGCAGCTTCAAGGAGTTCACCCATTTCCTGCGCACCGATCCGCAGTTCTACGCCAAGACGCCGAAGGACCTGCTGAAGGAAGTCTCCTATATCGCCAAGCGCATCGACTACCGCCTGCCGGGCTTCTTCGGCAAGCTGCCGCGCACGCCCTACGGCGTGGTGCCGGTACCGGACGAAATCGCCCCGATCTACACCACCGCCTCCTACAACCCGCCGGCCATCGGCGGTGTCCACGGCGGCGCCATGTGGGTGAACACCTACGCGCTGGACCAGCGCCCGCTGTACGAACTGCCCGCCCTGACCCTGCACGAAGCCGTACCCGGCCACCACCTGCAGGGCGCGCTGGCGCAGGAGATGCAAAACGTCCCGCAGTTCCGCCGCAACTTCTACCTGAGCGCCTTCGGCGAGGGCTGGGCCCTGTATTCAGAGCGCCTGGGCAAAGAGATGGGCATCTACCAAACCCCCTACGAAAACTTCGGCCGCCTCAGCTACGAAATGTGGCGCGCCTGCCGCCTGGTGATCGACACCGGCATCCACTCCCAGAACTGGACCCGCCAGCAGGCCATCGACTACCTGACCAACAATACCGCGCTGTCGGAAGCCAACGTCCGTGCCGAAGTCGACCGCTATATCTCCTGGCCGGGCCAGGCGCTGGCTTACAAGATGGGCGAAATCAAGATTCGCGAACTGCGCGCGGAAGCGGAGAAGGCGCTCGGGGATAAATTCGACCTGCGCAAATTCCATGATGCGGTGTTGGCCAACGGTGCGCTGCCGTTGTCGATGTTGGAGGAGCAAATGGCACGTTTTTTGGCTGAGGAGCGTAAGAAGTAATTTCTAATTGCGTTTTCACCGAAGATTTTGACATTTTATTTAAGTTACGGGCGATGAGATAAAGTGACGAGCCTTAGATTTTCAACATCTGTAAATTCTCAGTCGCCCTAAAAAATACTCTTTCACACATATTCGTTACGATTCTCGCATATGAAAAACGGACTTTATGAAAAAGTAATTGACGATGTCCTTGCGAGTGAGTTGGAAGGGTTGTCGAAGTATGTCCAGCGCGAGTCACTGGACCCTGCGGATAGCCATATTATTCTTGCTCAACATCTGGGTAATTTGATTGCCAATGTATTAAGGCGCTTACCTTCGCAGAATCGACTACAGAATCAGCGTGAACTAGTAAACCAGATTGTCACGGTATTATCGCAAAAAGATAAGAATCTAGAGCAGGGTGCAAGCTTGCCAGAAAAACTAGAGCGACTAATGGCGGTGGCGGATGACGCAAAATTTGCGGTGCGTCCGGAAACCCCTTTGTCAGAAACCAGTCTGCTTACTGGTACACGAATAGATCCGAGCTTGCTGTCTCAGTTAAAGCAAGAGTTGGCTACTGCAGATCGCGTAGATATCCTCTGTTCTTTTATTAAATGGAGTGGCATAGGTTTATTGCGAGACGCTCTCGAAGATTTTACCCGGAGACCTAATACACGATTGCGCGTACTAACTACTAGCTATATGGGCGCCACCGAATTAAATGCTGTGAAATCACTCGCATCTCTGCCGCAAACTGAAGTGAAAATTTCTTATGATGTACACCGTACAAGACTACATGCTAAAGCATATCTCTTCGAGCGCCATAGTTCATTTAGTACTGCTTATATTGGCTCAGCGAATTTGTCGCGACCGGCTCTGACTGAAGGGTTAGAGTGGACCGTGAAAGTTACACAGTGCGCCGACAAACCAATATGGGATAAGGTTCTTGCAACATTCGAAACATATTGGGAAGACGCGGAGTTCGAAGCTTTTAATGAAGAGAGGCTACGCGAGGCGCTAAAGCTTGAATCTGGGAAAGTTATCGCAACAAGTAGTCAACCGCTATTTGAACTACGACCTTATCAATTTCAGCAGGAAGTACTCGATTCTCTTGCCGACGATCGCATCATGCAAGAACCGCCGCATAAACAGTTAGTCGTTGCGGCTACAGGCACAGGAAAAACGATGATCGCAGCTTTTGATTATCGTCGAATTGTAAATGAAAACGGAGGGACATATCCCTCGTTGCTTGTTGTGGCGCATCGTCGAGAGATTCTTCAGCAAGCATTACATACGTTCCGAGCCGTGCTACGCGACCAAAACTTTGGTGAGCTCATGGATGGCTATCATGATCCAGAGAATAAACAGCAGTTATTTGCTAGTGTGCAGACATTGCATCGTCGCGATCTGCCGAGAAAATGGAGTTCGGATGTTTACGATTATGTAGTGATCGATGAAACGCACCGTTCCACAGCCAGTAGTTACAGGGGAATATTGGATCTTCTGAAGCCGAAAATACTTCTCGGCCTAACTGCCACACCAGAACGGGCAGATGGTGAAGATGTATTGCGATATTTTGATAATCGTATTGTTAGCGAAATTCGATTATCTGACGCTATTAATCGCCGACTTGTTGTTCCCTTTCACTATTACGGCCTTTCTGATACCGCAGAGATGGACTACACCCAATTAACTTGGGAGCGTGGAGGGTATCGAGTTTCTGAACTGGATAATTTGGTCACAGGAAACCATATTCGCGCGCAAAACATTGTTGATCAATGCAATAAACGATTGTCAGATGTGCGTGCTGCGCGTGGAATAGGTTTTTGTGTTAGCGTTCGCCACGCTGAGTTTATGGCTGATTTTTTTAATAAATCAGATATTCCTGCATTGGCATTGTCTACGAATTCCCCGAAAGAAGTACGTGATGGTGCACGTCAACATTTGCGCACATGTAAGATAAATTTTATCTTCGTAGTGGATATTTTCAACGAAGGGGTAGATATCCCGGAAGTGGATACCGTGCTATTCCTTCGGCCGACCGAAAGCCTAACTGTTTTTCTTCAGCAACTCGGTCGAGGCCTGCGTCTTACGGATAGTAAAGATTATCTGACCGTTTTTGATTTCGTTGGACAGATGCATCGAAAGTTTCGTTACGACCAGCGCCTTCGTGCTCTTATGTCGAAACCGGATTTTGATTTAAACAGAGAAATTTATAGCGATTTTCCACACCTTCCGGCAGGTTGTTCTATTCAGCTAGAACGCGTAGCGCGAGAAAGGGTTTTAAAAAATATTCGTGAGTCGATTCTTTCGGGAGTTTTCGGTCTCGTACGAAATGTCCTGGATTTTTCACGGGAAAATGAAAACGGATTCAGCCTTGAAAATTTTCTCGATTATTGCAAGGTTGAGCCAGACGATGTCTATCGCCGTGACACTTGGACGGGGCTTTGTAAGCGAGCCGGAATCGATAATGGCCCTGAGTCCCCAGATAACCGAATACTTGCTAAATGGTTACGTCGCATTATTCATGCAAATGATTTTGTGCGTCTCACGCGTTGGCAGAAATGGTTGCATGATGGGGAGGGCGAGGATCCATTGATTCTAGCTTTGCTTATTCCACTTGTCTCCTCAACAGAAAACATACGAACAGCTGCTGACGCGTGGGCATTGTTGCAAGAAAACTCTGATATCCATGAAGAAGCAAAGCAGTTGATTGCATGGCGTTTGAATAAAGCGGGGCTGCAGCATGGGGATGGTCTTTCTGAAGAGATACCTCTAGTGGTTCATGCATGCTATACCCGTGACGAAATTTTGGTGCTTTGTGGTGTTTGGAATTGGCAGTCTCAAACTCCAGTAAGAGAGGGTGTACGTCACGTCCCGGAGAGAAAGCTCGATTTATTTTTTGCTACCCTACAAAAGAGTGAAAAGAATTACAGTCCATCGACTCTTTACGAGGATTATGCCATTAGTAGTGATTTGTTTCATTGGCAGTCACAGAGCACAACGGGAGAAGATTCTCCCACTGGTAAACGTTATATTAATCATAGCGAGATGGGCTATAGGCCGTTACTGTTCGTGCGTAGTGAAGCTAAAGTGGGCGGTTATTCGCAGCCATACCATTTTCTCGGAGCAGTTGATTACCAGCATCACGACGGTACACGCCCAATGAGTATCACATGGGAATTACGCCGCCCTATGCCAGCTCGTCTTTTACGAAACTTTCAGTCGTTAGCTGTAGCAGGGTAGCTGAGGCATTTTTTGCGTTCAAAGTACTCTATTATTAGGGATCAAATTTCATTTAATAAAAGTACTATCACACTTTATGAATACCATTCGTAAACTAAGGGTTTGTAATCGATCTCTTGCTGAGATTGTCTGGAGAGTACTTTAGGCCAATTGTGTCGCGTACCTTTTTAAAAATAGTCTCTTTCGAATATCACTAGGTTAACGCAGGCACGCAACTTGGCGCTTCCTCAGAAGCTATACGTCAGCGCCGCAAACCCCTTAATCACATTGTCATCCCCCACAATTGGGCTATCCGTAATCTCGCTGTCCAGATTCTCCACCGCCAAGTTCAGCACTACGCGCCAGTTCTCTGAAAGCTCCAGCAAGCCGCCGACGCCGGCTTCGATGGTATAGCTGCTGCCGACTTCATAGGCCGGCCTGCCGGGGATGGCGGCATAGTCGGGTACGCCATAGTCGTAATCCGCCATCTCGCTGCTCAGCCAGTTGACGCCGAGTTCGGGTACCAGGCGCAGGGTGCCGAACTGGAAGCCGCGGGAAACGCGGATCGCGGCGGTGCCGCCGCCGACGCGGTTGAGGACGTCGTGTTCATATTCCAGTTCGAATTCCGTGCCGGCCGGGCCCTCGTAGATCAGGCCGAGGCCGCCGAGCAGGGTCGCGTCGCGATCGCCGAGGCCCTCAAGGATATCGGCGTCGTCCTCTTCATAGGCGCCCAGGCGATAGTTGGCGGTCAGTGCCAGGCGCAGTTTGTCGCTGCCGAGAATGCCGTAGCGCAGTGACGGGCCCACCCATTGCAGGCGGTCGCCGAAATAGGTGATGGCGGGAATCACCTGTACCACGGAGGTGTCCGAGCCCACATAGGGGCTGCTGCGCCCGATGACGCCGATGCCAACGCCCCACTGGCCGGAGTCGCCGAGTACCTCGTACAGGTGAATGTCCACGTTGGTGGGCTGGCCGGGCTCCACGGAGATACTGGCGCGCTGGAAGCTGGGCGGGCCCTTGGGTTTGTAGCCGTTGGAGAGACCCACGGATTCCCGCGGGATGCCGATAAAGTTCTTGTCGAGGATGCGGTTGCCGTTCTCATCCAGGTAGGCCAGTACGGCCACGGTGCCCATCGGGGCATCGGGTATCACATAGCTTTTGCCGGGCTCGATCGTGTAGTGCACCTCCCGCACGGGATTGCGGAAATCCCCGAAGGTGTCCGCGTCGTCATAGACCTGCAGTACCAGCGAGCCTTCCTCCGGCAGATTGTGTACGCGGACGGTGATGTCCTCGGCTTTCGCAGTGGAAACGCTGGCGAGAAAGATCAGAGGTAACGCGGCGAAGAATGTTTTCATGGAGAAAGGCGGTCCTGAGGCAGCAATCACGTTGTATACGGTCATGTTGTATACGGTGATTATGGCCAAACAGATGATGATTAAACCGCCCCGTGCGCGGGAACGTGACGTGTCGGGCAAATGGTCCTGAAATGCCAAAGCAAGCGGCGCCCCTGGGCTTTGTGCAGTGCCCGACTGGCTCAGCGGGCTTTCGGTTTGCTGATATTTCGAGTTGTTTTACCTGGCGGTTAATCGTCCAGGCACGGCTGCGCACATAGCACGAGGGCTTGCCTGCCGAGATGCGCTTCGTTTGATGCTTCTGCGCGGGCTGGCGGTCGGCTTACAGCTGAAACCTGCCGGAAAAATACTCCAGAAATGCCGCGATGCGCGGTGACAGCGCGCCGGCACGGTAATAGACCGCCTGCACTGGCTCCCGCGGGTTGGGGCTTTGAAGGTAGCGGCTGAGCAGCGTCACCAGTCGCCCCGTTTCAATATCTTCCCGCACCATAAAATTCGACAGCAGCGCGATGCCCTGGCCGGCGAGGCACAGCTGACGGACGGCCTCGCCGCTGCTGGAGGCGAGCTGCGGGCGCACCGGCAGAGGCGGATCGAATGGCAGCAGGTTCAGGTGCGGCGCGTCGGCAAAGCCGATCAATGTGTGCTGCGCCAGGTCCTCGATCTCGTTGGGTGTGCCGGCGCGGGCAAGGTAGTCCGGACTGGCGACCAGGTGCAGTGGACTGCGGCCGAGCAGGCGGGCGTGCAGGTTGGAATCCTCCAGTGCGCCGATGCGGATGGCGATATCGGTGCGCCTTTCCAGCAGGTCGACGATGCGTTCGTTGGCGATCAGCTCCAACTGGATGCCCGGATAGGCCTGGCGGAAGCCCGGTACCAGTGGCACCAGCTGGTGCAAAAGAAAGGGGGTGGCGGCATCCACGCGCAGGCGACCGCTGGGCTGGCCGCTCTGGCTGCGCAGCTGTTCTTCGGCGGCTTGTAGCTGGCGCAGGCCGTCGCGCACCGTCGCCACAAATTGCCGGCCCTCCTCGGTCAGTTCCACCCGCCGGGTGGTGCGGTTCAGCAGGGTGGTGCCCAGCTCCTTCTCCAGACGACTGACCGCGCGGGACACCCGCGCCACCTGGAGATCCAGCAGTTGCGCGGCAGCGGAGAAGCCGCCGCTGTCGATCACGGCGAGCAGGATCTGCAGGTCTTCGGTACGGGAGACTATTGTCATAACTGTAAAAATGTTTTGTCTTTGATGCTGTTTTTGTAAAAAGTAGCCGCCGCCATACTCCGCCGCAACCAATATTGCTGTGGAGTTTGTTATGCCTATTGCCATCTTGGCGCTGGCGCTCAGCGCCTTCGCGATCGGTACCACCGAGTTCGTGATAGTCGGGCTGGTGCCCACCATTGCCCAGGACCTGGGCGTTTCCCTGCCATCTGCGGGCCTGCTGGTCAGCCTCTATGCGCTCGGCGTGGCCGTGGGCGCGCCGGTGCTGACGGCGCTCACCGGGCGCTGGAACCGCAAGGCGGTTCTGCTCAGCGTGATGGCGCTGTTCACCCTGGGCAATCTGCTCGCCTGGGTGGCGCCCGGCTACAGCTCCCTGGTGGTGGCGCGGCTGCTTACCGGTCTGGCCCACGGCGTCTTCTTCGCGATCGGCTCCACCATTGCCACCAGCCTGGTGAGCAAAGACAAGGAGGCGGGGGCCATCGCGCTGATGTTTACCGGCCTGACCGTCGCGCTGGTCACCGGGGTGCCACTGGGTACCTGGATCGGCCAGCACTTCGGCTGGCGCGCCACTTTCCTGGCGGTTGCCGCGCTCGGTCTGCTCGCGCTGATCGGCAGTGCACTGTTGGTGCCCGCCAACCTGAAGCAGTCCGCCCCGGCCACCCTGCGCCAGCAGCTCGCGGTGCTGACACAGCCGCGCCTGCTGCTGGTGTACGCGATGACGGCGGTGGGCTACGGCGGTACCTTCGTTGCCTTTACCTACCTGGCGCCGATCCTGCAGCAGGTAAGTGGCTTTGCGCCCGGCGCAGTGGGGCTGATCATGCTGGTATACGGCGTGTCGGTGGCGGTGGGTAATATCTGGGGCGGGCGCCTGGCGGATCGCCACGGGCCGGTCAAAGCGCTGAACCGTATCTTCACCGCCCTGGCGGTGGTGCTGGCAGTGTTCACATTCACCGCCGGCAATCCGGTAACCGCGGTACTGACCGTGCTGGTGTGGGGTGCTTTCGCCTTTGGCAATGTGCCGGGCCTGCAGGTGTACGTGGTGCAGCTTGCAGAAAAATATGCCCCCCAGGCCGTGGATGTGGCCTCCGGGCTCAATATCGCCGCGTTTAATGTGGGCATTGCGATTGGTTCGGTACTTGGCGGTGCTGTGATCGAACACATGTCTCTGATCGACACGCCCTGGATCGGTGCGTTGATCGTCGTCCTGGCCCTTGCCCTGACGCGCCTGTCCGGCCGGCTCGACCGCCGCACCGCTACTGCGACAGAGGCCGAGTACGTTTAACGCGTCGTTCAGCTCCAGCAACGGCGAGCGACAACCGGTATCCATTGCGGATATTCAGGTGGTTACCTCGCTGCAAGTGGGCAGGGTGGTGGTGCCGTCCAGCCGGGCAGTGCCTCACCTTGGGTAAAACATGCGCAGTCAGAGTGTTTTCAGGTAGCCGCTTCCGCCGAGTTGGCGAGCCTGCCGGTTGATGGTTATCGCGCGGCTGCGCACGTAGCGCGAGGGCCTGCCAGCAGACATGCGCTTCGGGTTGGGCAGCACCGCGGCCATAAGCCCAGCCTGCCAGCGGCTGAGGTACCGGGCGGACGTGCCGTAAAAGTTCATGGCGGCAGCCTGGGCACCGTAAATCCCGTTGCCGAACTCGGCAATATTCAGATAGACCTCCAGAATCCGCTCCTTGGGCCACAGCAGTTCCATCAGCAACGTGAACCAGGCCTCCAGCCCCTTGCGCACATAGCTGCGCCCATTCCACAGAAACAGGTTCTTGGCCGTCTGCTGGGTGATGGTGCTGGCACCGCGGGTGCGCTTGCGGCTTTCGTTGAGGGCTTTCTGCAGGGAGGCGAAGTCGAAGCCGAAATGGCTCGGGAATTTCTGGTCTTCCGCGGCAATCACGGCCATCTGCAGGTGGGGGGAAATCTGCTCCAGCGGTCGCCACTGCTGATGTGCCTTGCGGCCGCTGTGCAATTGCCAGGCCTGGATGACGGCGGAGGAGGGCGGGTCAATCCAGCGCAGGGCCAGGACCAACAGGGCGGTTGCCAGCGCGAAAGAGGTGCCTAGCCAGAGAGTGTATTTACAGGTTTGTTTTAGGAGTCGGGGCATTACGAGTGATTGCTGGCTGGATTCATCAACACATTATGATGGTTGTTGGGGCCCGTGGTTCCAGTGAGGTTGGTTATCGGCTTGAGTAGGAGTTTTGCATGGGTGTTGAAGAGGCCCGTTTTGCAAGCCTTCGCCCCAGAGGATTAGCGCCCTGCGGTCGCTGGTCTCCGGCTCGAACGGTTCGCGCCTACTGTAAGACCCCGAGCGCCCCGGCGGCTAAATTGAGAATGGCCACTGGCGCCGGCATACTTCGGGCGAAACAACTGTGTAGCGGGAATCCCCTATGGCCCTGACCCCTTTCCACCTCGCGATCCAGGTCCGCGATATCGACGAGGCGCGCGATTTCTATGGCAGCAAGATGGGCCTCGCTGAGGGCCGCAGCGCCGAGTACTGGGTAGACTGGGACTTTTTCGGCCACCAGGTCGTTACCCATCTGAACCCGGCCATCGGCAGGGACGGCAAGGTGGCGGCCATCGCCAATCACGTCGACGGCCACGGCGTGCCGGTGCCGCATTTCGGCGTGGTGCTGGAGTTTGAGCAGTGGCAGGCCTTTGCCGAGCGGGCAAGAAGCTTCGTCGACGAGTTCGTCATCGAGCCCTATATCCGCTTCGCCGGCCAGCCCGGCGAGCAGGGCACCATGTTTTTCCTGGATCCGAGCGGCAACGCGCTGGAGTTCAAGGGTTTTCGCGATATCCACAGCGAGCTGTTTGCAAAATAGCGGCGTCCACACCGGGTGTCGGCAGGGCCTAAAAGGCGCGCGGCGGGGATGCCGGCAGTTCAGTAGTAGAGGAGGGGGTGGGACAGATCGCCGTCGAGCGCTTCGGAAAGATCGAGCTCATCGGTCTCGGGATAGAGCGTATTGATCACCAGGCGCGGCTCCGACGCAAAGGAGGCGGGGCCCATGGCGCCCACCGTCAGGTTGACACTGAAAAAGCGCATCAGCCTGCCCCGGTATTCCTGTTCCACCCGAAAACTGGCCATCGGCTCGAGCCTTGAGGCGATCTGGGCCCAGTCTTTCGGTACGCTCGGATGCGCGGCCAGCTCGCGTACCATTTCGTGGTAAATCGGGTCGTTGGTCAGCAGCGCCTCCTGCTGGGTATACATCAGGATCATCGCCAGCGTGTGCTGCCACGAATCCAGCGCGACGCCTTCGGGTGGGCGGCGAAAGACAAATTGGTAATGGTTTTTGACTTCCGCCAGCTCTTCAGCGCTGACCGACTCGCGGTAAAAGGCGACCCAGCTGCGATTCACCATCAGCAGGCGACAGTAGCGGTCTGTCAGCACCGCCGGGTAGGGATCCATCGCGCGCAGCGATAGCAGGGTGGCCTTGCGCAGCCACTTGAATTCCGGTGCCTGGAAGTCGACTTCGCCGCTCTCGGCCAGGTAGCCGGCGGCGAGGCGCAGGTAGCTGCTGTCGCGCTCACCCAGATCCAGTGCACGGCTGATAGCGCCCACCAGCGCCTCGCTGGGCCGGGCCTTGCCGTTTTCAAGACAGCTGATATGACGGGTGGAGGACTCCAGGCTGAGTGCCAGCGTTTCCTGGCTGACGCCGCGCACCCGCCGCCAGAAGCGCAACAGGTGGCCGAACGCATTGTAGGCTGTCTCACTCATTTCCCTGCCTCAAACGGCCAGCCGGATTTGCCGTGCCGGTACCTGCCGAACTTGACCTGAGAGGTCATGGCCGAGTCTAGCAACTCCCCACACAATACCCAACCGGCCCTCAAGCGGCCCATTCCACCAGTTAGTAACAGGAATAAGGTGACCCATGGCAGCACAAGCGCTCAGCGAACGCGACCTGGCTTTCATGCTCTACGAGCTGTTCGATGCAGAATCCCTCACCAAGCGCCCGCGCTACGCCGACCACAGCCGCGAAACCTTCGATGCGGCCATCGAAACCGGCAAGACGGTAGCACTGAAACATTTCCTGCCCATCCGGCAGCAAGTGGACATCAACGAACCCACTTTTGACGGCGAGCGCGTGCACCTGCTGCCGGAAATCAAGCCGGCACTGGACGCGGTCATCGAGGCCGGACTCGCCGCGCCGGCAACCGATTTTGAAGACGGCGGCATGCAGCTGCCGCTGATCGTCACCAATGCCGTTCAGGCACATCTGTGGGCGGCGGCCAGCACCACGTTCGGCTACATTTCCCTGACCAACGCCAATGCCAACCTGATCGAGGCCCACGGCTCACCGGAGCAGGTGGAGAAGTGGGTCAAGCCCATGCGCGAGGGCCGCTTCATGGGCACCATGGCGATGACCGAACCCGGTGCGGGCTCCGGGCTCGCCGACCTCACCACTACCGCTACCCGCGAGTCCGACGGCAGCTACCGCATCACCGGCAACAAGATCTTCATCTCCGGCGGTGACCACGAGCTCAGCGACAACATCGTGCACCTGGTGCTCGCCCGCGTGAAGGATGCGCCCAAGGGCGTGAAGGGCATCTCGCTGTTTATCGTGCCCAAGTTCCTGGTCAACGAAGACGGCAGTAACGGCGAGCGCAACGATGTGGCCCTGGCCGGGCTATTCCACAAGATGGGCGGGCGCGGACAAACCTCCACCGCTCTCAGCTTCGGCGAGAAAGACGGTGCCGTGGGCTACCTGGTGGGCGAGGAAAACCGCGGCCTGATGTACATGTTCCACATGATGAACGAGGCGCGCATCATGGTCGGCACCGGCGCGGCGCTGACCGCCCTGACCGGTTACCAGTATTCCCTCGACTACGCCCGCGAGCGCCCCCAGGGCCGCTTGCTCGCCAACAAGGATCCGGAGTCTTCACCGATCAATATCATCGAGCACCCGGACGTGCGCCGCATGTTGCTGACCCAGAAAGCCTATGCCGAGGGCGCCTACGCGCTGTGCCTGTACGGCAGCCAGCTGGCCGATGACGAGAAGACCGCCGAGACCGAGGAAGAGCGGGCCCACGCGCACACGCTGCTCGATTTCCTCACCCCGATCATCAAGAGCTGGCCGTCGGAATACGGCCCGCAGGCCAACAGCTTGGCCATCCAGGTCATGGGTGGGCACGGCTATATCAACGAGCACCCGGTGGAGATGTTCTACCGCGACAACCGCCTGAACCCGATTCACGAGGGCACCACCGGCATCCAGTCCCTGGACCTGCTCGGGCGCAAGGTGCCGATGAACAAGTTTGCCGGCTACCGCGCGGTGCTCGCGGAAATGCAGCAGACCATCGAGCAGGCGCGTGACAGCGAACTGAGCTTGTTTGCGGCTGACCTGCAGGCCGCGCTGGAGGAGCTGCAGCAGACCACCAGTGCCGTCCTCGGAGCCACCGCTGAGAAAAATACCGATCTGGTGTTCTCGAACTCGGTCAGCTACCTGGAAATGTTCGGCCATGTCGTCATCGCCTGGATCTGGCTGCGCCAGGGCCTCGCCGCCGATGCCGGCCTGCAGCGCAACCCGCATGCGGAAGACGAGCACTTCTACCGCGGCAAGCTGCAGGCGATGCAGTACTTCTTCCGCTCGGAGCTGCCGAAAATCTACCACTGGTCAAAACTGGTCAGGGAAATCGACAGCACCAGCTTCGACATGCAGCCGGAGTGGTTCTGATCCGGCACCGGGATGACGAGGCGCAGTGCGCCCTCTGCATAACAGCACATGAGAACGACAGGAGAGACGATGAAGACGGTCAGTAAGCAAGAACTGCTGGAAAGCGTTGGCAAAACCCTGCAAACCACCGAGTGGTTCACCGTCAACCAGGAACAGATCGACCTGTTCGCCGAGGTTACCCACGACCACCAGTTCATTCACGTCGATCCGGAGCGCGCCGCGCAGACACCGTTCGGCTCGACCATTGCGCACGGTTACCTGACCCTGTCGCTGCTGTCGCATTTCGCCGAGGCCTTCAGCCTGCTGGTGGAAGATATGCAGATGGCCGTCAATTACGGTTTTGACAAGGTGCGCTTTATCGCCCCGGTAAAGGTCGACAGCCGCATCCGCGCACACGCGCGGCTGCTCGATGTCACCGAGAAAAAACCCGGCCAGTTTATGTTGAAAACTGAAGTCACCGTCGAGATCGAGGGCGCGGCAAAGCCCGCGCTGCTGGCCGAGTGGCTCACCATGCAGGTGGCCGGCTGATTCCGACGAGCCGCCCAATGCGGCTAATTCGCAACGAAAAAAAGATGGAGAGAAGACTATGAGTGTACGCTTTGACGGCCAGGTGGCCATCGTAACCGGCGCAGGCAATGGGCTCGGAAAATCTCACGCGCTGGCACTGGCCGCACGCGGTGCAAAAGTCGTGGTCAACGACCTAGGCGGCGCCCGCGACGGCAGCGGTGGCTCCTCCGAGGCCGCACAGGCGGTGGTGCGTGAAATCGTGGCCAATGGTGGCGAGGCAATTGCACACGGTGCCAACGTCGCCAAGTACGACGAAGTCCAGGACATGGTGCAGCAGGCCATGGACAAGTGGGGCCGCGTCGACATCCTGATCAATAACGCGGGCATTCTGCGCGACAAGACCTTCGCCAAGATGGAGCTGACCGATTTCCAGCTGGTCATGGACGTGCACGTGATGGGCTCCGTGAACTGCACCAAGGCGGTGTGGGAAATCATGCGCGCGCAGAACTACGGGCGCATCGTCATGACGACTTCGTCGAGCGGTATGTACGGCAACTTCGGTCAGTCCAACTACGGCGCGGCGAAAATGGCGGTGCTGGGCTTTATGAACACCCTGGTGCTGGAAGGGGGCAAGTACGATATCCGCGTCAACGCGCTGTCACCAACCGCCGGCACCCGCATGACCGAAGACCTGATGCCAGCGGAAATACTGGAGATGCTCACCCCGGAAGCGGTGACGGCAGGCGCACTGACTCTGTGTCACAAGGATGCGCCGAACCGCTTCATCCTCTGCGCCGGTGCCGGCGGCTATGCCAGCACCCGCCTGTTTGAAACGGCCGGTGCTTTTGTTCCGGCCGACGAGCAGAGCCCGGAGGCTGTGATCGAAAATTGGGACAAAATCTGCGACCAGAGTGCCCAGGCGGAACTCGCCTCCGGCGCCGGGCAGACCGAGAAGTTCCTCACCATGGCCATGGCCCACACACAGCCGGCCTGATCCAGGCCGCCGCGAACTCGTTGCGACTGATGTACGCCCCGGAGCCTAATGGGCGCCGGGGTGTTAAATGCCTGGTGGTGACTGTGCGTCAGTGGCGGCGGCGTGGGTCGGCAGCCCTGTTCGAAGTCGTATAGACAGCTCAGGCGGTGTCGCGCCTTGTGCGTGTAAGTCGGCTTGAGCTGAGGCTGAAGTTTTGTGGCTGGGGCACACCTTGTATAGGAAAGTGCATCCGTTGGGCCTTGATGGTGTAGTGGGTAGAGGATTAGCTTCGCCCTTCGGGCTCGCTGGTCTCCGGCGCTACGCGCCTCCGGCTCGAACGGAGGTTCGAATCTGGGCCCTGAGGCCCACCATATACAAAAAAGGCCACCCAATGGGTGGCCTTTTTTGTATATGGCCCGCCCCAGAGGATTCGAACCTCTGACCTTTGCCTCCGGAGGGCAACGCTCTATCCAGCTGAGCTAGGGGCGGATCGCGGTCTGGGTTAACCAGTGCGGGACGCGGATTATACAGAAGGGGCAGGGTGCGGGGAAGCGGATTGCGGGGTCGTTGGGCACTGCCCTTCGCAGCGGGCGGTTCAATGACTATAATGCCCCGCTGGTAGAGGTGTGCGGCATTGAGCCGGAAGTCTACGGGCTGCGAGGGAGCGGCCATTAGGGGGAATTTAATGAAAGCGATTTTGAGTATTGTGGCGGCTCTGGCCGTTGGTGCGGCCGCTGCAGTGGCGCAGTCGCCGTCTGTGGACAAGGAAATTGCCGACCGCATTGCGGCGGTTGACGGCACCTGCATGCAGGGCGAAGAGTGCGCGGCAGCGCCGCCCGCAGCTACGGCATCGGCCGGTGGCGGTGCGCGATCTGGTGAAGATGTGTACAAGGCGCACTGCTTCGCCTGTCACGCTACTGGCGCAGCCGGTTCACCCAAGTTCGGCGATGCCGGCGCTTGGGCCCCGCGGATTGCCCAGGGCATGGACACCCTGTACAGCCACGCGCTGAATGGTATCCGCGCCATGCCGCCGCGCGGCCTGTGTACCGAGTGTAGCGATGACGAAGTGAAGGCCGCCGTGGATTACATGACGTCCAACAGCAAGTAAGCGACTACTTACTTCGTTTGCAAAAAAGGCCGCTCATTGAGCGGCCTTTTTTGTCTGTGCGTACTGGGCGGGCGGGGGAACAGCTCGGTCTGTCTGACACCACAGCTTTCAGTGAAGCCAGAGCGTTTATAAAATAAACAGCTTGCTGGTGTAATAGGTTGTAATTTTCCTTTGTATTCAATCCCTTGGAATATCAGTACCATTTCTTCTGCATCTTTAGATAATAAATTTCAATAAGAAGAGAATCAGAATGAACTTGGGGAAAATTTTCCAATTGGGCTTTTTTTCGCTTTTTCTGGCTGCCTGTGGTGGTGGAGGCGGCGGGGGCAGTGATTCAGGAGGTGGGAATTCTGGAGGGACTAGCAACACTCCTCCGTCAGCAGATGCCGGCTCCGATTATTCCCTTGTCTCTTCTGCTTCGATTGAGTTGAACGGCAACGGGTCGTCAGACAGTGATGGCACCATCACACAATACATGTGGAAGCAGGTCTCCGGCCCCCAGCAACTGACAATTGATAACGCCACCAATGGTCTGGCAACGGCCACTGTAGAGCCATTCTACATGGGTGAGCAGGAATATGTCTTTGAGGTTGAAGTAACGGATGACGATGGGGCGATCGACACTGATACCGTCACCATCATACTGTTGCCTGTCGCGGTAGCGCCGTCGGCCTCCGCAGGCCCTGACCGGGAGATTGCGGTCTCGGAGCGTGTTGATCTCGATGGTAGCGGTTCCAGCGACCTGAATGACGACATCATCAGCTACGCGTGGAAGCAGATCAGCGGGCCTGCGGTAAGTATCGAATACAGTGACCAGAGCGTTGCCTATTTTACCGCCCCGGATGCCGAGAGCAGTGTCACGATGGAATTAACCGTGACGGATTCAGCAGGGAATACAGCTACAGATACGGTTACTTACACCGCCGTTCAAGTTGCTGTGATACTGGACTTCCCGCCTACGGACCAGACCGTTTTCTATGGCAAAACACTTGACCTGAAAGGGCGTGTCCAAGCGCCTTCGCTGGATCAGCGCAGCTTGGTTGTCGCCTTCGATGGAACTTATGTTAACGGAGCCATCGCTGCCAACGGCACTTGGAGTGCAGCCATACCATTTACCGGGCGAAGCGTTGGTAAATACCCGATGCGAGTGGAGTTGAGCTCTGCTAACCCGAATGACGGAAGAGTCTACAGCGCGTCAACTTCAGTTGACTACCATCCACTACTTAATAATTTTCGCACCACCGAATATAAAAATGGGAAGTTGCTGGCCCTCAGTGGAGGGAACACTGAGGGACTGAAACTATTTGAAATTGACAGTGCTACGGATACTTTGGATGTCCTGTATGAAAACACTGATATTTCCAATCAGCTGGGTAGTGTTACCTATGATCCAGGCACAGACACGGTATATTTCATTGAAGCCGTTCTTAATGTTGTTATGGCGATCGATCTGGGCTCCAAAACGCTGTCGACCATCAGTGGCGACGGTATTGGCAGTGGCCCGAGCTTTTCACAACTGGTTTCCAGCAATATTGAGATAGCACCAGATTCGAGTGTGCTGCATGTTTTCGACAGCGCATTGCAAGCGCTGATCGAGGTCAATATCGCTGACGGTAACAGAAGTGTGCTTTCGCAGGGCGGCACCGTTGGTGCGGGCACCGGTTTTGAGAATGCCTATCTCTCGGTCACGGACTTCGCTAACGGCAAAGCGTATGTCTACGACGACAGATCCCCTGACTATATTTACCGCGTGGACCTGGAAACTGGGGACAGGGTCGTAATGCCCAATTCTGTCGGCCCAACAATGAATCTAGCCAAGGCAATGTGGCTTGATAAAAGCAATGGAAAGCTGTTAATCACCGGTCTCGTCATTGGTGAGACCGATAATGTAATTGTGGAAGTGGATGTCGAAACTGGGGACAAGCGGGCACTGCCCATTGTGTCTGGAGACGTCAAATTCCTTTCTCCAATCGATATTTTCCGAGTAGCTGGGGACACCGATTATACGCTGACGGACAGTGATTCCTATGATGCCTGGAATGCGGTATTTCAGGTCGCTCCGGATACGGGTGCTCGAACACAGGTCTTCAGGGATGAAGTCGGGATTGGCAACATCCCTCGGGATCTGATGGGCTTGGCCGTGGATTTTGATAATCGAATTGCCTATGCAGCGGATTACCGTGCCGACAGTGTATTGGCGATCAATATGGACAATGGCGATAGAACATTTGTTTACGGCAGCGGTGTAGGCTCCGGGCCGGCATTAAACAATCCCAGCAGGCTGGCTTACGACAAGCTGACGAAAAAGCTGTATGTATGGTCTGTCGATGGTGGGAATATTGTAAAAATCGACCCTGATACATCAGTCGGCACTGCGTTTCTGTCCGGAGCAGATGATTCCAGTATTAATAACATAGCCTCGTTGCAGATTGATAGTGCACGTGGTTTGCTCTACTACTCCCGCTTCCATGACGGAGCGATTTACCAAGTTGACGTCGATTCGAAGGAAATATCTGTGGTAACGGGAAGTGCGCGGGGTGATGGGAATCTTATGGAGTCCGTCCCGGCGATATCCCTTGCCCCCGGCGGAGAGAAGCTGTTCGCCTCAAATGATTCGGCGTCGGGTCTGGACTCGCTCGTTGCCATCGATGTCGCTACCGGCGATCGGACAGTCGTCGTTGACTCCAATGATATTTACGTGAGTTACCAGGGGTGGTTAGGGCAACTGTCCCGGGTCTCTCCTGACGGAAATATCTACGCCGCGAATAACGGCCGTGTTTACGCTATCGACACTTCAAGTGGCGACTGGTTGATGAAATCCGGCGATCTGTCGATTGGTGACGGCCTTGAGTTATTCGGGGTCTATGGCCTGGATTTGGATGAGGAGCGGGACATTCTCTATCTGGTTACCGGGCGCTATGACAGCCTCATGGCAATCGAACCGGACAGCGGTGATCGTGTGACCGTATCCAGGTGATTTTGCTGGCGCCTTTGTTTAAAGGCGCCTCAATCAAACATACTCAGCAGTGACCCCAGCATCTCCTCGCCCTTGGCCTGGTTCTGCTCCGGGGTGGCTTGGCCGAAGCCTTCCAGTTCCACGTCCTCTTCCGGCAGTTCGTCGAGGAAGCGGCTGGGGGTGGTGTCCTGGTTCTCGCCGAACATCTTGCGCTTGCCGGCCAGGGTCATGGTCAGGGTGCGCTGGGCGCGGGTGATGCCCACGTAGGTGAGTCGGCGCTCCTCCTCGATATTGTCGTCCTCGATGCTGTTGCGGTGCGGCAGCAGGTTTTCCTCCATGCCGATCATGAACACATGGGGGAACTCCAGGCCCTTGGCCGCATGCAGGGTCATCAGGCTGACCTTGTCGGTGGCCTCTTCCTCTTCCTGACGGTCGAGCATGTCACGCAGGATCAACTTGGAGATGGCCTGTTCCAGGCGCACGTCCTGCTCCAGCTCGTCGTCGGTGCCCTCCATGGTCTTGTTGAGACTTTCAAGAAGCCAGTAGACGTTCTCCATGCGCTTTTCGGCCACCTTCTCGCTACTGGCGTTCTGTGACAGCCAGCCGGCGTAGTCGATGTCTTCGAGCATTTCTCTTAGCGCGGCGTCCGGGCTGTTGTCGCGGCAGTTGCGCTGCACGCCTTCCAGCCACAGGGCGAAGCGGTTCAGGCGTTCGTAGCCCTGTTCGTTGATGTGCTCCTTGAAGCCGATCTCGGAACAGGCGTTGAACATTGAGATCTCGCGGCCCTTGGCGTAGTTGCCCAGCGCCTCCAGCGTGCTGGTGCCGATCTGCCGGCGCGGGGTGTTGATGATGCGCAGGAAGGCGTTGTCGTCGTCCGGGTTCACCAGCAGGCGCAGATAGGCCATGACGTCCTTGATCTCGGCGCGGGCAAAAAAGCTGGTGCCGCCGGACATCTGGTAGGGGATCTGGTTTTCCTGCAGCTTCATTTCGATGAGGCGCGCCTGGTGGTTGCCGCGGTAGAGCACGGCGAAGTCCATGAACTTGCAGCCGCGGCGGCTCTTCTGCAGGAAAATCTCATTGGCGACCCGCTCAGCTTCCTCGTTTTCATTGGTCACCTTGAGCACGCGGATCTCCTCGCCGAGGCCGCGGTCGGACCACAGCGCCTTGTCGAACTCGTGCGGGTTATGGGCGATCAGGTGGTTAGCCACCTTGAGGATGCGACTGGTAGAGCGATAGTTCTGCTCCAGCTTGATCAGGCGCAGGCTGGGGAAGTCCTGCTTGAGCAGGCTCATGTTTTCCGGGCGCGCGCCGCGCCAGGCGTAGATCGACTGGTCATCGTCGCCCACCACGGTGAGGCCACCGCGGCCGCCCACCAGCAGTTTCACCAGCAGGTACTGGGAGTTGTTGGTGTCCTGGTATTCGTCCACCAGCAGGTAGCGGATCTTCTTGCGCCAGCGCTGCAGCAGTTCCAGGTCCTGTTCGAACAGCTGTACCGGCAGCAGGATCAGGTCGTCGAAATCCACGGAGTTGTACGCCTTGAGGGCGTCGCAGTAGCGCCCGTAGGCCACCGCGATGGCCTGCTCCCCGGGGCTCTGGGCCTGTTCCAGGGCCTGGCGCGGGGTGAGCATGTCGTTCTTCCAGTTGGAGATCTGGTTCTGCACCCGGTCCAGCAGGTCGGTGTCCAGGTCGCCGTCGCGCAGCATCAGCTCCTTGATCAGGCCGCGGGCGTCCTCGGCATCGAATATGGAGAAGCCGGGCTTGAAGCCGGCGGCGCGGTACTCCTTGCGCAGGATATTCAGCCCGAGGTTGTGGAAGGTGGACACGGTCAGGCCGTGGGCGGCCTTGGACTTCTTGCCGTCCGGCTCCTTGATCAGCTTGCCGACCCGCTCCTTCATCTCCCGCGCGGCCTTGTTGGTGAACGTCAACGCGGCGATATTGCGCGCCTGATAGCCGCACTCCTCGATCAGGTAGGCGATCTTGCGCGTGATCACGCTAGTCTTGCCGGAGCCGGCACCGGCCAGTACCAGGCAGGGGCCGTCGATATACTTCACCGCCTCCGCCTGGCGGGGATTCAGCTTGGTCATTCGGAGCTACATCACAATTCGGGTTTGGGCGGCGATTCTACCAGTCTCGCGGGGAATAACATCCGTGTTGGTGACTGCTCACACCTGACCGGCACTCCACGGCTAGTCGGGGGCCTCCTGGGGCCGGTCGCTGTGCGCGCCGAAACGTAAAAACCCGCGCGGGCGCGGGCTTTCTCATTACCGGGCGGCCACTCAGCTCTGCGGGAGCGGTTGGGCACTGCCGTCTGCGGCCGGTTCTTTTTGCCACAGCGCCTCCATCTCCTCCAGGGTCCTGCCCTTGGTCTCCGGCAACAGTTTCCAGACCAGGCCCGCCGCCAGCAGTGCCATCAGGCCGTAAATCCAGTAGGCAAAGCCGTGGTGGAAACGCTCCACCAGCGCGCTGTTGCCGTCCATCACCGGGAAGGTCCAGGACACTAGGTAGTTGGCCAGCCACTGCGCGGCCACGGCCACCGCGAGCGCTTTGCTGCGGATACTGTTGGGGAATATCTCGGCCAGCAGCACCCAGCACACCGGGCCCCAGGAATAGGCGAAGCAGGCCACGTACAGCAGCATAAATATTAGCGCCACGGTGCCGGTGGCCTGCAGCGCGAAGCTGGTGCCCAACGCCAGCATTGCCACCGCCATGCCCAGGGCGCCGGAGATCATTAGCGGTTTGCGCCCGAAACGGTCCACCGTCTTGATCGCAACCAGCGTGAAGATCACATTGATGGTACCGACCACCACTGTCTGCAGCATGGCCGCATCGGTGCCGGCGCCCATGCTCTTGAAGATCTCCGGTGCGTAGTAGAGCACCACGTTGATGCCGACAAACTGCTGGAAGGCCGACAGCATGATGCCGATCAGCAGCAGGCCGATGCCGAAAGACAGCAGCTTGCCGCTGACCTGCTTGGTGGATTGCTCGATCTCGCGCATTGCCGCCTGTGCCGCCTCGGCGCCCTGCAGCCGGGTCAGCGTCGCCAGCGCCTGCTCAGGGCTGCCGTTCAGCGCCTGCCAGCGCGGGCTTTCCGGTACGCGCAGCAGCAGTACAAAAAACAGCAGCGCCGGAAGCAGTTCGGAGGCGAACATCCAGCGCCAGCCCCAGGCCTGGTTCCAGCCGCTGTCGCCATGCAGGGCAATGCCGTAGTTGACGAAGTAGACCGCCACGATGCCGCACACAATCGCCATCTGGTTGTAGGACACCAGGCGCCCACGGGCCTTGGCCGGGGCAATCTCGGCGATGTACATCGGCGACAGCATCGACGCCATGCCCACACCGATACCGCCGAGAATGCGGTAGAGGACGAACTGTTGCAGCGCCGTATAGTCGCCGCCAGGCGCGGCGAAGCCCAGTTCCGGCAGCGCCGAGCCCAGCGCGGACACGCTGAACAGTACCGCGCTCAGCAGCAGTATGCGGCGGCGACCAAAACGATGGCTCAGGTAGCCGGTGATAGCGCCGCCGACGACACAACCGATCAGCGCGCTGGAGACCACGAAGCCGAGCAGTGAATTGGCCTCGGCCTCGCCCAGCGCCTGGGGCAGGATGAAGTGGCTCTTCAGCGAGGCGACGGTGCCGGAAATGACCGCGGTGTCGTAGCCGAACAGCAGGCCGCCGAGACAGGCGACCAGCGTGAGTAGGCGGATCTGGCCCAGGTTTTCTGCAGTCATGCTGTGGCTCCTGTTATTCTTTTTTATTCACGACCGGTTCGCGGTGCTTGGGTGTTCAAAGAGTGACCGGAATCTACCCAATTCCACTGGGGGAGAAAAGCGAAAATCCCTGCGACCGAACTTTTTTTGCAAAAGTATTCGGGCTACTAGGGGAAAATCTTTCCCGGGTCGTCTACCTGCGTGCAACGATAATAATTTCAAGAATCAGAGCGGTTTTATGGCGAATGATGAGACTCTGGCGGATCTCTTTATGAGGGCCCGCGGCAGTCTGGCGCGGCTGGTATCCAGCATCGCGCCGCCAAAGGAGATCGAGGACATCGTCCAGGAGACTTATGTCCGCGTCTGCCAGGCGGCCCGGCGGGATGCGATCGAGCAGCCTCGCTCCTTTATGCTGCGCACGGCGCGCAATCTGGCGCTCGACTATGTCAAGCGTGCGGAGTCGCGGCTGACGGTGAGCATCGAGGAAGAGCTCGACCTGGGTATGGACCTGAGTCCTGCGACTGACCGGACCTTCGAGATAGTTGCCAGTCATGAGGAGTTCGCACATTTCTGCGAGGCAGTGCGGCAGTTGCCGATCCAGTGCCGCCGCGCGTTTGTGCTGAAAAAGGTCTATGGCTATTCGCAGCGGGAGATCGCCCGCGAGCTGAATATCAGTGAGAGTACGGTGGAAAAGCATATCGCCACAGGAATCAAGCGCTGCACCCTGTTTATGCTGCAGCGGCGCAACAGTAGCACTCCGGAAGCAGCGGCCTCGCCGGCGCACAGCGGGAGGTGCTCATGAACAACGTTTACCGGTTACCCGATCGCGAGCGCAGTCTGGATGAGGCATGCGAGTGGATAGCGCGGCTCGATCGCGGGCTGGACGAGGGTGAGACGCGCGATCTGCAGCACTGGCTGGCTGACAGCCGCGGCAATCGGGATACCCTGATGCAGGTGGCTGAGTTGTGGGACAAGATGGACGCGCTGTCGCGCCTCGCCGACCTGTTCCCGGCTCCGGTGGAAAAGAAGCCGCGGTTCGCCCACCGCTGGTGGGCCGCGGCTGCCTCGGTATTGCTGCTGGTGGGCGCAGCCCTCTGGCAGGCGGGCGTGCAGCTTGGCGAACTGCCGTTGCCGGGCGCGCAGCTGGTTTCCAATATGGATAAAGTGTACGAGACGGCCGTGGGCGAGCACTCTACTGTCAACCTGCCGGACGGTTCGGTATTGGTGCTCAATACCAACAGTCTGGTGCGCGTACACTACACCCGCGCCAGTCGCCTCATTGATCTGGATCGCGGCGAGATCAATGTTCAGGTGGCGCACGACAAGCAGCGCCCGCTCAGCGTGGTAGCCGCTGGCCGGGTGGTGCAGGCAGTGGGGACCGCGTTCAATGTGCAGCTGCGCCGTGACAAGAACGTGGAACTGATCGTCACCGAGGGCCGGGTTCGGGTCGCCGATCAGGACGAGCGCAGCGAGCCGCCGCCGCTGCCGGCGACGGCGACGGCAGTGTCCAAGGGCGAGCGATTGCTGATGAACGAGGCGCAACCGGAGCCGGAGCAGGTAGAGAAGATAGCGCCGGGGGATATGGATGCAAAACTGTCCTGGCGCACCGGCAATCTGGTATTCCGCGGCGAGCCGCTGGCGCAGGCAGTGGAGGAAATCAGCCGCTATACCTCGGTGCGCTTCCGCCTCGAGGGCGAGCAACTGAAAAACGTGCGCGTGGCCGGCCTGTTCCGCACCGGCGATGTAAAGGGCCTGCTGCGCACCCTGAACGACAATTTCGATATTGCCAGCGAGCGCCTCGACGATCGCACCGTGGTGTTGCGGCCGCGCACCGAGGTAGCCCCGGGTGCGCGCGACAGCGACGCTCCGCGGCCGGGGCACTAGACCTGCCAAATAAATGAAAATAAATGTTGCAGGCCGAAAAAAGGAAATATTTATATGGCCTGTGGTCGAGAGAAAAAAATAATAACTAGATGTACTAAAAACAGTGATCCGATGGCGGAAATTTATAGCCGAGTCGTCTTCTAACCACGCCGCGAAAACAGTGGCGTCCGGGAAAGACGACGGGGCTTTATTTCAGAGTTTGACCTTCAGCCTGCTAATGATGAGTGCTTCATCTGTGCTGGCGGATGGCGCTCGCCTTCACGAAATAACTCCCTTCAATATTCCCCGGCAGAGAGCGGACATCGCGCTCACGGAATTTGCCGAGCAGGCCGACCTGACCCTGATCTTCCCGTTCGATGCTGTGCGGGAAGTGCAGGCGCAGCAGTTGGTTGGCAGCTACCCGATTGATGAGGCGGTGGCAATGCTGCTCGAGGGCACGGGCCTCAAGGCAATGGTGGGCGACGGTGGCCAGCTGACAATAACAGCGGGACATCCCATTGGAGGGTCGAGCACAGTGTATAAGAAGAACCAGCTGTCCAGTGCCATTCTGTCGATCATGGCTTCCATGGTCGGCGCCACCGGCGCCCAGGCGCAGAGCGATGATGTACAACAAACGAGTGCGATTGAAGAAGTATCGGTAACCGGTATCCGCGCCAGTCTGCAGCGCGCGATGGACGTGAAGCGCGATAGCAATGGCGTGGTGGACGCCATCTCCGCAGAGGATATCGGCAAGTTCCCCGACACCAATGTGGCCGAGTCGCTGCAGCGCATCAGCGGTGTCTCCATCGACCGCTCCGGCGGCGAGGGCCAGTTGATCACCGTGCGCGGCTTCGGCCCGCAGTTCAACACCGTGCTGGTCAACGGCCGCCAGATGGCCACCGAGAACCAGGGCCGCGAATTCAGCTTCGACACGCTGGCCTCGGAACTGGTCAAGGGCCTGGCGGTTTACAAGACCTCGACCGCTACCCAGCAGTCCGGTGGTGTCGGCTCCACGGTGAATGTAACCACTGCGCGACCGTTCGATTTCAACGGACTCAAGGTCGCGGGCAGCGTCAAGAGTCTCTACGACGAAAACAGTGGCGACTCCAAGCCGCAGGTTTCCGGCCTGGTGAGCGATACTTTCGCCGATGGCAAATTCGGTGTGTTGTTGTCGGTCTCCCGCCAGGAGCGCAGCACGCGCCTGAACCAGGCGCAGACCGATGGCTGGCTCACCAATGTGCTCGGCAATGTCGATCCCAGCGAGATCGACGCCTCTGCCAGCCGTACCGACAACACCTTTATCCCGCAGAACTTCGACACCAAGGTGACCTTCGAGGAGCGCACCCGCACCGGCGGCAGCCTGGTGCTGCAGTTCGCCCCCACTGACGACCTGCAGATCACCGCCGACGGTATCTATTCCGACTTCGATATCGAGACCGATGCCACTTCCTTCGGCCACTGGTTCACGGCCGACAATCTGGAAAACGTGGTGCTGGACCAAAACGGTACCGCCATCGACATGTTCCAGGAAGTGGGCCACGCAACCGACTTCCACTCGAAGAAATTCGACCGTTTGACCAGTACCTCCCAGTACGGCATCAACGCCAACTGGAATGCGACGGAAAACCTGAATCTCAGTTTTGACGCGTCCACCTCCGGCGCCAAGCGCGCTGCCAACAATGGCGGCGAGAACCAGCTGTCGCTGATCGGTTACCTGAACCGCTCGCGCTTACAAATACTGCCCGGTGAGACACTGCCTTACTCCAGTGAATTCCAGAGCGCCAATCCGGATATCTACAACGCCGACGGCGTGCAGGCCGGGGTCAGCAATTACCTCGACCCGAGCAACGGCCGCGCCCACGTGATGCTGCGTCGCGGCTGGGCTACCGACGATCGCGTCAACCAGTACCGCTTCGACGGTGTCTGGGATGAGGGCAATACCAGCGGCCTGACCCGTGCCAAGTTTGGCCTGCTCTATTCGCAGGAGACCAAGAGCAACGAGTACTTCAGTGATGAGGCCAACGGCGTGCACTGCACCTTCTGCGGCTATCCGGAAAATGTCGATATTCCGGACGACTTCATGCACGTGTTCGATGCCGGCTCCGACTTCCTCAGCGGTGTCAGCGGTCACGATAACCTGACCACCAAGTGGCTCGCCCACGACGGCGAGAAGCTGTTCGCCTATCTGGAGGGAATTGGCGGTATCAGCTATGACGCCGTGCGCCGTAACAACTCCTACGAGGTGGAGGAGAATGTCCTCGCCAGCTATATGGAATTGGAATTCGCCGGCGAGCTGGCCGGCATGCCGCTGACCGCGCACACCGGTGTGCGCGTGGAAAGCACCGATGTCACCATTAATGGCACCGAGTCGCCGCTGGAAAGCTTGCAGATTCTAGACCAGACCGAGTTGCAGGCAGTCGTGGGCGCGCCGCAGTCGGTCAGCGCCGACAACGACTATCACTCGGTGCTGCCGAACCTGGATGTGAAGCTGGAAATTACCGACGAGCTGGTGGCCCGCTTCGCTGCGTCCCGTACCATGACGCGGCCGACCCTGGGCCAGCTGTCGCCGGTATCGGTACTCAACACCACCCGTCAGGGTGGCAACCTGCGCTCCAGCTCCGGCAACGAGGCGCTGGAGCCGTTCCTGTCCGACAACATTGACCTGTCGCTGGAGTATTACTACGGCGACAACAGTTACGTGTCCGTGGGCTACTTCCGCAAGGATGTGGATAACTTCATTATCAGCTCAACTGAAGACCAGACTTTTACCAACAGCGACGGCCAGCTGGTTACCGATCCGTCCACCGGCGATATCACTTCCATCGCCCCGGGCGAAAATCCGCAGGACGCGGTGGATCCCAACGACGGTGTGGCGGTGTTCACCCTGACCAAACCGAGCAACGGCGAGAGCGCTGCCGTGGACGGCCTGGAACTGGCGATGCAGCACAGCTTCGCCAATGGCTTCGGTATCATCGCCAACGCCACCCTGGTGGACAGCGATGCGGAGCTGAATGTCGACGACGTGACCCAGACCTTCGCGTTGACTGGTCTCAGTGACTCGCTGAACGTAGTCGGATTCTACGAGCGCGGCCCCTTCCAGGCGCGCCTGGCGTGGAACTGGCGCGACGAGTTCCTGCAGTCGCTGGTGCAGAACGTCAGCGGCGAGCCGACCTTCGTCGATGCGTACCAGCAGTGGGATATGAGCGCCAGTTACGATATCAACGACAGCGTGACGGTATTTTTCGAAGGCCTGAACCTGACCGATGAAATACTGCTCAAGCACGGTCGCTACGATAACCATTTCCTGTTGGCGGAGGATAGCGGCCGGCGCTTCGCGCTCGGGTTGAGGGCGACCTTTTAAGCGGTGAAAAACTTTTCCTGATTTTTTGATCGCGTGCCCAGGGCGGCACAGGTCCGCCCCCGGCTTCCAGCAAACCGGCCGCTTGCGCTGCCGGTTTGCGTGCGGCGCGTTCGCGTGCCGCGGGGAGCGGAAAACAGCAATTGTGTTGGGCATCAAGTTAGACCATTGTTGTCTCTCTCTGGTCGCCGCCCGGCAACGGGCCGCGGCCCTTTTTGCCAGATGCAGAATGAAGAATAAAAATCAGAAAACATGACTGAGTTAACGGGACCGGCGATGACAGATGCGAGCAACAGACCGACAAAATCCATAGTTGTGGTCGGCGGCGGCACCGCCGGCTGGATTGTCGCCGGCCGCATTGCCGCGATGCACTCCTGCGATGGTGGGAGCGAGGGCGGTGTGCAGGTTACGCTGATCGAGGCGCCGGGTATCCCCGCTGTCGGCGTCGGCGAGGGCACCTGGCCGACCATGCGCAATACACTGCGCAAGCTGGGCATCGCCGAAAGCGATTTTTTGCGCGAGTGCGGAGCAACCTTCAAGCAGGGCGCAAAGTTCGCACGCTGGGTAGACGGCGGCGACGACGATTATTACTACCACCCGCTGGTGCTCCCCCAGGGTTTCACCAAAATGGATCTCTCGCGCCACTGGCAGCAGTCGCTGAAAGGGCAAGGCCTGTCCTTTTCCAATGCGGTCTGCTACCAGGAGCAGCTGTGTGAGAGCGGCCTGGCACCAAAGCAGATGACCACGCCGGAATACGCCTCGGTGGCCAACTACGCCTACCACCTGGACGCGGGCAAGTTTGCCGATTTCCTTCAGAGCCACTGCACAGAAAAACTGGGCGTGCGCTACCTGCGCGACGAGGTGCTGTCGGTCAACGCCGCCGCCAACGGCGATATCGAGTCACTGGTCACGCGCAATAGCGGCGAGTTGGCCGGCGATCTTTTTGTCGACTGCACCGGCTTTGCTTCGCGCCTGCTCGGTGGTCACTATAGGGTGCCGTTTATTGACCGCAGCGACGTGCTGTTTATCGATCGCGCTCTCGCCGTACAGGTACCCTACGAAAATGCCGACGACCCGATCGCCTGCCACACAATCTCCACCGCTCAGGATGCCGGGTGGATCTGGGATATCGGCCTGACCCATCGCCGCGGCGTCGGCTATGTCTACTCCAGCGCGCACAGTAGCGCAGAGGCGGCAGAGCTGCGGCTGCGTGCTTATGTGGGACGGGCCATCGAAAAACTGTCCGTGCGCGAGATTCCGATTCACAGCGGTCACCGGGAAAAATTCTGGGTCAACAACTGCGTGGCGGTCGGGCTGTCCGCTGGCTTCCTGGAACCGCTGGAGGCCTCGGCGCTGGTGCTGGTGGAGCTGTCCGCGGAGATGATCGCCGAACAGTTGCCCGCGCGCCGCGATGTAATGGATATCACCGCCCGCCGTTTCAATGAGATCTTCCGCTACCGCTGGGACCGCATCGTCGATTTCCTCAAGTTGCATTATCTGCTCAGCAAGCGTGAGGAGAGTTTCTGGAGCGACAATCGCGATCCGGCCTCGGTGCCGGACAGCCTGCAGGAGCTGATGTCGCTGTGGCGCTATCGCCCGCCGGGTAACTGCGACTTCACCAGCAACAACGAGGTGTTCCCGGCGGCGAGTTACCAGTATGTGCTCTACGGCATGGGCTTCGAGACGGATTTAGATAGCACGGCCTCGCGGCTGCGCGACGAGAGCGTCGCGGTGGAACACTTTGCCGCCAATCGCAAGACCACCGCGCGCGCGTTGGCGGCACTGCCGAAACACCGCGAGTTACTGGAAAAAATTCACCAGTACGGCCTGCAGGCCATCTGATGGTTAAAAGCGTGCCTCGCGCGCTAACCAATTTCGAATCAAATAAAAAAACATTGAGAGGTAGCAACCATGGCCAAACTGGTCGCGCTCGACAGCGAATACCACCGCGGACTGCTTATCGACACAGGCAGCATCGAGCAGCAGGGTGCTGCGTTGCGCATGGTGCCAGTGATGCCGGGTGAGTTCCTGAAGCTGGCGATTGACTACCCGATCGCGTTAACGAAGAACGCCGAGACCGGCCAGTTTGTCTGCGTCGCGTTGTTCGGTTTCGCCGAGGGAGAAAACCTCTACTGGAATGATGGTGCGTGGCAGTCCCTGTATACACCGCTGAATATTATGCGCCAACCATTCTTCGTCGGCACCGATGAAAACGGCCAGCCGCTGGTATGTATCGACGAGGACAGCCCCTGTATTGGCCAGAGCGGCGAGGCGCTGTTCGAGGCCGACGGCAGCGGCACCGCCTACCTGATAAAAATGCAGGGTATTTTGGGCGAGCTGCTCGAGGGAGAGAGGCAGGGCGCTGAACTGGTGCAGCGCCTGCAGGAGTTGCAGCTGATTGTGCCGATGCGCCTGGAGGTGACCTTCGCCAGCGGCGACTCCCAGCAAATGGAGGGGCTCTACACCGTGGATGAAGAAAAGCTGCAGAACCTGGATGGCGACACGTTGCGACAACTCAGCGGCGACGGCCAACTCGGCCACATCTACACCATGCTGACCTCGCTCGGGCATCTCTATGCGCTGATCGAGCGCCGCAACGCCCGTGACGCTGCAAGTGCGGCAGCCTGATACAGACGGCACCATGTCGACGGAATTTTCCTGCAGTGCAGCGCCGCGAATTGAGGTGCGCCGACTCGGTCGGGAACAACAGCCGCTGCTGGTGATTGATGGATTGGCCGCGCAACCGGACGCGCTGGTCGCATTTGCCGAATCCGGAACACCGTTTCACTCCCGCAGTGGCGATTATTACCCGGGTGTGCGCAAGCCACTGCCGGCGGTCTACGCCGACAACCTGTGTCAAACACTCGGCGAGATGCTGCACGAGGTATTCGGGTTGCCCGCCGCCGCCCGCGCGCAGTCATTGTTGTGCGCCCTGTCCATGGCCACCACCGTGCCCGGGCAACTGCGACCGATCCAGCGACTGCCGCACTTCGACAGTGGCGATGCGAACCAACTGGCCGTGGTCCACTACCTGTGCCCCGCTCACTTCGGCGGTACCGCCTTTTACCGCCATCGCGCCAGTGGCTTCGAAACCATCGATACCGGGCGGCTGCAAGGCTACGCCGCGCAGCTCAAACGGCAGGTGCTGGCGTCGCCACCTGCGCCAGGCTACGTCGCTGGCGACAGCGAGCTGTTCGAACAGATTGCCCGCGTCGAGGCGCGCTTCAATCGGGCCATCATCTACCGCGGCAACCAGCTGCATTCAGGTCTGATCGATCCCGCTGCCGGTCTCTCCGCTGATCCGGCAAATGGGCGCCTGACTGCGACCACGTTTCTCCGCTTCGGCCCCTGAGGCAGGTTTGCCACTTCAAAGCGGCGCATGCCAAGCGCCCCCGCTACAGGAAACGCTGAGCTCCAGCCCGGCATCGCGGGCTCCATAGCCGCATATACATCCTGCCAGCAGTTCGTTATAACTCTGTTTCCAATTTGCGTCGGGCCGGGACTCGTGTATCAAGTGCCCGTCGCCGGGCAGAGCGGCGGAGGAAAATGACTAATGACGATAATCTGGATTGACGCCTACGCCAGTTCGGTGGTGATCAGGGAGGCCCTGTTTTGTGCCGCCGAGCGAGCGCAGACCGAGACTACCCTGACGGATAACCAGCCAATGTGGGGGCGGCCGTCGCGCGTAATTGGTTGGGTGCCGGTCACGATGGGCTTCGGCGTCGTCGACAACGGGAAGCGCCACGCGTGAAGTCGTCCCCGCTGTCCCTGGTCGAAAAATCCAAAGGCGAGAGTGCCTTCGGCCGCCTGATGCATTTCTGGCGTAAGGTATGCGGCCTGTCCCAGGAGCAGCTGTCCGGCCCGCTGGGCGTGTCCACCCGGCATATCAGTTTCCTCGAAACCGGCCGTTCGATGCCGTCGCGCATCGTCGTGCAGACCCTGGCAGACACTTTCGAGCTGTCGTCGCGGGACCGCGCCTACCTGTTTGCGGCCGCCGGTTACGCCGCTGACCAGTCGCTGTTCGATTCCCCGGAACTGACCCATTGGATCCACAAATCCATGCGCGTGGGACTTGAGCGCAGCGAACCGACTCCGGCCTTCGTGCACGACAGCTTCGGCCGCCTGCTGGCGGTGAACCGCGCCTGGCTGGCGTTTTTCCTGCCGCGGGTGGACGCCGAGCTGCTGGAGGGCGATGCCAATATCTACGAACTTATGATGAGCCCGAAGGGGCTGCGCCCGCTGCTGTACAACGGTACCGCACTGGCCAGCGGTCTGGCCCTGTACCTGACCATGGAAACGCTGCAGGGGAACGAGGCCGAGGGCTGGGAGTTGCTGGAGCGGCTGCGCGCATCCAATGCCGTGCCGGACGACTGGGAACAGCTCGCCAAACGGCTGGTACACACCAGTGATTACCCGGTGGCGCTGGTCGCCGATGGCGACATCATCAATATCACCGTCTACAACGACACCCTGTCCACTACCTCACAGCTGGTACAGCCGCGCCTGCTGATCGGCCGCCTCTACCGCGACGACGGCAAACCGCTGCTGACTCATGGCGAGCTGGCGGCAGTACCGGCGGACCACCCGCTGCTGTACCGCGGGCTGCGGCAGGACCCCGCCAGCGAGCGCTGATCTTACCTCGGAAATAATGGCGGGAATGCCGCCGTCGACTTAAGCTGAACCCAGCAGTCAAAAGTGATTGCTGCTGTACCCCTAATGTGCCCCTATAAAAATAACCAGAGGCAATCAGCGATGAGCGACAAGTCCAATCAAACCGCCGCTTCCGGCGGCTGGCGCTGGGGGCAATTCTCCCTGCGCGTTCCCCTCCTGCACCTGAAAGTCGTGCCCTCCCAGATGCTCCAGGGCTTGGTGGTGGCCAGCGGCACCAGCCTGATCATGGCGCCGGTGATGACCGGTTACTTCGGCCTCAGTTTCGAGGAGGCGCTCGCGCTGATCATGCTGGCGAATACGGTGCTGTGCGCGTCTTTCCTGCTGTTCGGCGAGCCCTTCGCGCCGGGCATGCTGACACCGGCATTTCCGCTGGTACTGACGTTCATCGTCAGCGGCTACCCGGAGGGGCCGGTGCGCTTCCAGGTGATGACGGCGCTGTCGCTGAGCCTGGCGGCGATCGCGCTGCTGTTCAGCCTCACCGGCCTGTCGAAGCGGGTCATGGCGTCGCTGCCGGCAGCATTGAAGGCGGGCATCATTTTCGGGGCGGCAATCTCGGCGCTCGACCGGGTCTTCGTCAAGGACGTCGCCCTGTTTGAAAGCCACCCGATCAGTGCCACCACTGCGCTGGTCGTAGCGCTGCTGTTTACCTTCTCCGCGCCGATCCAGCGCCTGCGCGCGAAGAGCCGCATCGTCGATGCCATCTCCAGTCTGGGCCTGTTGCCTGGTTTCCTCGCCGCGGCTCTTGTCGGCATGGCCGTGGGTGAAGTTCAGTTCGATGTGCAGTGGGGGTGGCTGCTGCCGCCGGTAGCGGAAACCCTGGCCAAGGTATCGCCGCTGTCGATCGGCTGGCCGCCGCTGACCATGTATCTGGAAGTGCTGCCGCTGGCATTCGTGGCCTATGTGATCCTGTTCGGCGATTTCATTACCGGCTCGGAGATGATCCGCAGCGCCCAGGGGGAGCGTCCGGACGATCCCATCGACCTGAACTTCGAGCGCACCCAGGTGGCCGTGGCCACGCGCAACGCGGTCTCCGCGGTGATTGCGCCGATGTTCCCGTTCCAGGGGGTGCTGTGGACTGGCGTGCACGCGGTCGTGGTGCAGGCCTGGCGCAGTGGGCGCGACAAGGTTGTGGACCTGCGCAGCGGCATCGGCTCCTACTATGTATACGGCCTGCCGCTGATCTATCTGTGCTGGCCGTGGATCAGCCTGATCAAGCCGCTGATGACCATCGCCCTGATGCTGACGCTGGCGCTGACGGCTTTCGCCTGCATTATGGTGGCCGCACCGCTGGTGAAGAAGCCGCTGGAAATGGTCAGCGCACTGGTGATCGGCTATATGCTGGCGATGTTCGATGTGTGGACAGCACTCGCCGTGGCGGTGTTCCTGCTGGTGGCGGTGAACGGCCATATTCCGCGGTGGCGCCGCGCCGCTACGGCGCCCGCCGCCGAGCCCAACGAAACCTGATTGTCTCTGGTGGGGCGGTCTTGCGGCCGCTCCCGCCATTACTTCTCCCCGTCTCCCCAGTCGTATACTTCCCGCCGCCAATTGGCTATAACTGCCCGAAAGATTTTCAGCGGTATCCAACGCTATGCAACAACCCATCACCAGCTACCACCGTGACGAGGACGATCACTGGGTGGCGGAACTCGCCTGCGGTCACTTCCAGCACGTGCGCCACGATCCGCCATGGCAAAACCGCCCCTGGGTCATCACCGCCGAGGGGCGCAAGTCGATGCTTGGCCAGACGCTCGACTGCATCAAATGCGACGATGGCGCGCCGCCGGACAATATCGAGGAGGTAAACAGCTGATGGCGAAAATCTGGGTGGATGCCGACGCCTGTCCGGTGGTGATCAAGGAGATCCTGTTCCGCGCCGCCGAGCGCACGCAGACAGAGATGACTCTGGTGGCCAACCAGCCGGTGCGCGTGCCGCCGTCGCGGGTGATCAAGTCGATGCAGGTGACGTCTGGCTTCGATGTGGCCGACAACGAGATCGTGCAGCGCTGCGCAGCCGGCGACCTGATCATCACCAGCGATATTCCCCTGGCCGCCGAGGTGATCGACAAGGGCGCCGAGGCGCTCAGCCCCCGCGGCGAGTGCCACACCAAGGCGAATATCCGTGCGCGCCTGAACATGCGCGATTTTATGGACACCATGCGCTCCAGCGGTGTGCACACCGGAGGGCCGCCGGCGCTGAACCAGCAGGATCGCAAGGCCTTCGCCGATCAGTTAGATAAATGGCTGGCGCAGCAGCGGCTGCCGACCCAGCGGAAAAATTCTTGAGGGATACTCGCAGTGAGTGAAGCAAAACTGGAAGTTGCGCGGGACACCCATCTGCCAATCGTGATGTCCTGGATTCAGGATCGAGAGCAGTGCGTGCAGTGGGGCGGGCCGAACTTCCGCTATCCGTTCGATGCGCAGAGCTTTGTGGAAGACTGCCGTTGGGGCGATCTCGCCAGTTTTGTGCTGGCGAATGCCAGTGGCGAACTCTTTGCGTTTGGCCAGTATTACAATCGCCTCGACCGCTGCCACCTGGGGCGGCTGATCGTTTCGCCTCACCAGCGCGGTGCCGGTTACGGCCAGCAGCTGGTCGCCGAACTCGCCGAGCACGGCTGCCGCGAGCTGGGGCTGCGCGAAACATCGCTGTTCGTATTGAAAGACAACCCGCCCGCGCGTGGGCTCTACCAAAAACTCGGTTTCCAGTTTGCCGATTACCCGGAACAGCAGGAGTGGCTCAGCTGGTGCGATTACATGGTCGCGCCGGCCGGCGCTTTTTCAGCGACGGAATAAAAGTGAAAAATCAGAAGTTAACAGGGAGTTTGAATATGGCCGTCAGATCAGCAATTGCCTCCGCGTTGCTCGGGCTAGTTGCCGTAAGCGCACACGGCGAAGCGGCAAAACCGCTGCCGCAGCTGCACGCCTATCAGGTAAAAGAGGAGTGGCGCACACCGGTGCAGCCACTGCGCGTCGCCGAACACACCTGGCAGATCGGCACCGAGGGCCTCAGCAGCCTGCTGCTGACAACCAAATCCGGTGCCGTGCTGATCGACGGCGGCATGCCCCAGGCCGCCGACCACCTGCTCGAGAATTTACGTGTGCTCGGGCTCGCGCCCACCGACCTGAAACTGATCCTGCAGAGCCACGGCCACGGCGACCACGCCGGTTCCCTCGCCGCGGTCGCGCGGGCCACCGGTGCACAGGTGGTGAGTAACGCAGAGACCGCACAGCTGATGGCCCGCGGTGGATCCAATGACATTCACTTCGGCGATGGCATTATCTATCCGCCGCTACAGACCGATCGTCTGGTGCACGACGGCGAAAAAATTCGGCTTGGCGAGCTGGAACTGCAGGTGCACTTCGTGCCCGGCCACACCCCGGGCAGCATGGCCTGGACCTGGCGCGACCGCCGCGACGGCAAGCTCGTGAATGTCGCCTACGTCGACAGTCTCACCGCGCCCGGCTACCAGTTGCTGAACAACCCGCGCTACCCGCGAATTGTCGACGACTACCAGCACAGCTTCGATACCGTGCGCGCGCTGCCATGTGACCTGCTGCTGACGCCGCACCCGAATGCCAGTGGTTGGGAGTACGGCATGCGCGCGGTACAGGAAAAACCCATCGGCTGTCGTGTGTACGCGGACAATGCGCAGCGGGTGTTCGAGCAACAGCTCGCTGAGCAGAAATCGGCGCAAGTAAAGTCGATGTAATGATCGGCATTTACACTTTGCCGACCTAAACACGAAAAATAATAAGAACCGGAGATATTCGGGGATGCCTTTCTTAATTCTTTCCCTGCTGCTGCAGGTCGCATTTGTCGTCCACATCCTGAAAACGGGGCGCAGCACCACCTGGATCTGGATCGTGGTGATGCTGCCGATGGCCGGCCTGATCGCCTATCTCATCGTAGAGATTTTGCCGGGGCTGTCGAACAGCCGCGCGGGGCGCCACGCCCGGCGCAAAGTGCGCTCGGCCATCAATCCCAACCGGGATATCAATCGGGCGGTGCGCGAGTACACGGTTTCCGACACGGTGGAAAATTCCATGCGCCTCGCCAATGAGTGCCTCAATCGGGGGCTGGCGGAAGACGCACGGGAACTGTTCCGCAAGTGCTTGCACGGGCCGCATGTGGATGATCCGGATATCCTGTTCGGCTTGGCGCGCGCGCAGTTCCAGCTGGGCGAGTACGCCGAGGTCAGGGAAACCCTCGACCAGCTCAAGGAACGCAACCCCGACTACCGTAATGCGGAAGCGCACCTGCTCTATGCGCGAGCGCTGGAAGGCATGGATCAGGTGGCCGCTGCGCTGCACGAATACGAAGTGCTGCACAGCTATTACCCCGGCCCGGAAGCGGCGGTCTATTACGGCAAGTTCCTGAAAGCGCAGAACCAGCCGGACCTGGCCAACCGGATATTCCGCGAGGTGTTACAGAAGGCTGACCACCTCGGCAAACAATACAAGACGCTGCACCGGGATCTGCTCCAGCTCGCCCGCAGCGAACTGGCCGGCTGATGCTGATCGAGCCGCAAACCGCGCGTCTGCAACTGCGCCAGTGGCGCGACAGCGACCGCGCGCCTTTTGCCGCGATGAATGCGGATGCGCGGGTGATGGAATTCTTTCCCGCGCTGCTGAGCCGCGCGGAGAGCGACGCGGCTGTCGACCGCCAGATCGCCCATATCGATCAACACGGCTGGGGATTCTGGGCGGTGGAGCGAATGGCGGATCAACGCTTTATTGGCTTTGTCGGCATCAAGAACGTCACCGACGACATGCCGTTTGCACCGGCGGTGGAAATCGGCTGGCGTCTGGCGCCGGAGTTCTGGGGACAGGGCTACGCGACAGAAGCGGCGCGCGCGTCGCTGCAGGTTGCCTTCGCGCAGTTGCAGTTAGTAGATGTTGTGTCTTTCACCGTGGTGAGCAATCGGCGCTCGCGCGCAGTGATGGAAAAGCTGGGAATGCGGGAAGATCCGCAGAATTTCTTGCATCCGGCTTTACCGGTCGGGCACCCGCTGCAGGAGCACTGTCTCTACCGCATTGCGCGAGACAGTTTCCGCTAGGCCGGCTGAGCACTTTTGCGATCCAGGTTGCGGTAGGCGATGGCCTCGGCAATCTGCCCCGCGCCGATATTTTCCTCCCCCGCCAGATCCGCCAGTGTGCGCGCAACTTTCAATACCCGGTGGTAGCTGCGCGCCGACAGACCCAGTTGTTCCACCGACTGCCGCAGCAACTGCTGTTCCGCGTTACCGAGTGCGCAGACTCCATCCAGTTCACGCCCCTGCAATTGCGCATTGATTTTATTCTGCCGCGCCAGCTGGATATCCCGCGCGAGGCGGACGCGCTCGCACACTGCCGCGGAGGATTCACCGGCCGGCGCGTCCTGTAATTGGCCCGCCGACATGCTCGCCACTTCCACCTGCATATCGATGCGGTCCAGCAACGGGCCGGACAGCTTGTTGCGGTAGCGGTCGATCTGGTCCGGCGTGCAGCGACAGCGGGCTTCGCCGAGATAGCCGCAGGGGCAGGGATTCATCGCGCCGACCAGCTGGAAATCCGCCGGGTAGGTGACCTGGGCGCGGGCGCGGGAGATGCGCACCTCGCCGTTCTCCAGTGGTTCGCGCAGGATTTCCAGTGCGTGGCGCGGGAACTCGGGCATTTCGTCCAGGAACAGCACGCCGCGGTGGGCCAGGGAAATTTCCCCCGGTTTCGGGTTGCTGCCGCCGCCCACCAGTGCGGTGGGCGAAGCGCTGTGGTGCGGCGCGCGGAACGGGCGCCGGCGCAAGTCCGCGAGTCCGGCGCTTGAGTAGACCGCGGCCACCTCGATCAGCTCGCCCTGGGTCAGCGGTGGCAATATGCCGGGCAGGCGGCTGGCGAGCATGGTTTTGCCTGTACCGGGCGGCCCGTAAAACAGCAGGTTGTGGCCACCGGCCGCGGCGACTTCCAGCGCGCGCCGCGCTTTCAACTGGCCGCGCACGTCGGCCAGGTCGGCGCAGGGGATTTCGTTGCTTGCCGGCTGTCGCTCGGCGGCGGGCAGGGATTCGCGGCCGTGCAGTTCGGCGCACACTTGCAGCAGGGATTCGGCGGTGCGGATCTCGCCGTCCGCCAGCGCCGCTTCGGCACCGGAGTCCCGCGGCAGTACCTGCCGCCGCCCGGCAGCGCCGCAGGCAATGGCGGCGGGCAGGGCGCCGCTCACTTCGCGCAGTGCACCGGTGAGCGCCAGCTCGCCGATAAATTCATAGTTCTGCAGCGGTTCACAGGGAATCTGTCCGGAGGCGGCGAGAATGCCGATGGCGATCGCCAGGTCATAGCGCCCACCCTCCTTGGGCAGGTCCGCCGGGGCCAGGTTCACGGTGATGCGCCGCTGGGGAAATTCAAAGTGGCTGTTGATCAGGGCGCTGCGCACCCGGTCGCGGCTCTCGCGCACGGCCGCTTCGGGCAGGCCGACGATATGGAATGCGGGCAGGCCGTTGGCAAGGTGGGTCTCCACGGTGACCAGCGGCGCGTCGACGCCCAACTGTGCGCGGGAGTAGGTGACGGAAAGGCTCAAAATTTCATCCTTGAAATTCGTCTTGATGGAATCAGTCGGCGGGGGGCGCCTTGCCCTCCTGGTCGGCCAGCGCCTGTTCGAGGGTTTCCACCTGGGCCTCCACACGGGCGAGTTTTTCCCGCGTGCGCCGCAGTATCTCCACCTGGGTATCGAACTCGTGCTGGGAAACCAGTGGCAAATTGCCCAGCGCCACGGCGAGCGCGTCGCGCAGGTCGCTGGTGACCACTGCGCCCTGTTTCTGCAGTTCGCTCAATAACTGTTGCAGTTTTTCCGCTGACACCGGCAATTCCTCGCTAAAAAGCATCGGTTTTCTGGTACCGGATTGTAACCCAGCCCGACGGTTGGCGTGAATGTGTGCAGTTGCGCACTCCGTGAAGGAAGAAGCGCACATTGCGCCGCCAATGTGCTCCTTGTTGGTTCATCGGCGCGATTTGCCTCACCACATCAGTGCGCACCGCCTGAGGCGGCTTCATTTTGGTGCGCCATATCTTTGCGGCGATTTCCGCAGCGTCGCTTTCCCCTCCAAAAACTGCCGATAAGTCGTTGATTTTTCAAACGGAATGCAGAGTTGGCATCAAGCCTGCACTAAAAGCAGTGCAGCTTGGTGCAGGTGTTCCACCGCAGACCATTCTCAGCCGCCGGGCGAGGAAGTGCTCACGAGGCCGATAAATAACCGCCGCCACCAATCCGCAGTGGCCGGCCCCCGAAGCTGAACGCAGGCTGCACCGAATAAAAATTGACGACGAGACAAACACAGAGACCAAGGAGAAATAAGGTGGGAATCAAAATGAATAAGATCGCTGCCATCCTGACGGCCGGGGCTTTGACCCTGGGTGTATCCACTGCAACAAATGCGGCTGAGGGCGGTGTTTCCGCCAGCGCCAACCTCGGTGTAGTCACCGACTACAAGTTCCGCGGTATTTCCCAGACCGACGGCAGCCCGGCCGTGCAGGGCGGTGTCGACCTGGATTTCGGCAACGGCTTTTACCTGGGCACCTGGGCTTCCCAAGTGGACTTTGGTTACGACGGTACTGACTACGAAACCGACGTCTACGGCGGTTACGGCGGCCAGTTGAATGATAGCGTCAGCTATGACGTTGGTTACATCTACTACGGCTATCCGGGTGGCGAAGACGAGGACTACCAGGAAGTCTACGGCAGCCTGAGCTTTTCCGACCTGACCCTGGGCCTGGCCTATTCCGATGACTACTGGGCCGGCACCGGGGCCTTCTACTACCCCTACGCCGAATACAGCTTTGCGCTGCCTTCCGACATCAGCCTCGATTTCCACGTCGGCGCCAACATGCTGGACGAAGTGGGTTTCCTCGACGGTTCCGACTCCTACATCGACTACTCGGTCTCCGTCGGCAAGGACTTCGGCGGACTGTCGCTGAGCGCGTCGCTGGTGGGTACCGATATCAGCGACAAGGAATGTTTCAACCTGGACTGGTGTGAACCGTCAGTACTCGCTGGCGCCACTTATACCTGGTAACGCGGGCGCCCTGCTCTGCGGAGCAGGGCAACATTACTATGGGGGAGCACAAATGAAACTGGTCACCGCAATTATCAAACCTTTCAAGCTCGACGCGGTGCGCGACGCGCTGGCCGAGGCCGGTGTCAACGGGATTACCGTCAGTGAAGTGAAGGGATTCGGCCGGCAGAAAGGGCATACCGAACTGTATCGGGGCGCCGAGTATGTAGTGGATTTTCTGCCCAAAACCATGCTGCAGATCGCAGTGGAAGACGGCCTGCTGGACGCCGTGTTGGAAGCCGTTGGAACCGGCGCGCACAGCGGCAAGATCGGCGACGGAAAAATTTTCGTTTCCGACCTGGAGCAGGTGGTGCGCATTCGTACCGGTGAAACCGGAGCAGACGCTATTTAACCGGCGGGTTATCGCGCAGCGTTACATTCGCCATAAAACATAAAGACTCTCAAAACTCTCGGGATTGAACGGAGCGAAAAATGGAAAATCAAATTTTTCAATTGCAGTACGCAATTGATACGTTTTATTTCCTTACCATGGGTGCCCTGGTCATGTGGATGGCTGCGGGCTTCGCCATGCTGGAAGCCGGTCTGGTGCGTTCGAAGAACACCACCGAAATTCTCACCAAAAACGTCGCGCTCTACGCGATTGCCTGCATCATGTACCTGGTGTGCGGCTACGCGATCATGTACGACGGCGGCTTCCTGCTGAAAGGCATCGAAGCTTTTGATCTGGAAGGCGTGCTCGCAAGCTCTGCGGAAAACGGTTTCGACGGTGATTCCGTCTACTCCGCTGCGTCCGACTTCTTCTTCCAGGTGGTCTTCGTGGCGACTGCCATGTCCATTGTTTCCGGTGCCGTGGCCGAGCGCATGAAGCTGTGGAGCTTCCTGGTGTTCGCCGTGGTAATGACCGGTGTCATCTATCCGTTCGAGGGTTCCTGGACCTGGGGTGGCAACGCCGTATTTGGCATGTACAACCTGGGCGACCTGGGCTTCTCCGACTTTGCCGGTTCCGGCATCGTGCACATGGCGGGTGCCGCCGCGGCTCTGGCCGGCGTACTGCTGCTGGGCGCGCGCAAAGGCAAATACGGCCCGAACGGCGAAGTCTACGCCATCCCCGGTGCCAACCTGCCGCTGGCAACCCTGGGTACCTTCATCCTGTGGATGGGCTGGTTCGGTTTCAACGGCGGTTCCGTACTGAAATTGGGCGATGCCGCCAACGCGCACTCCGTGGCCATGGTATTCCTGAACACCAACACCGCGGCTGCCGGTGGTGCCGTCGCCGCACTGATTACCGCGCGCGTCCTGTTCGGCAAGGCCGACCTGACCATGCTGCTGAACGGCGCCCTGGCCGGCCTGGTGGCCATCACTGCAGAGCCGTCCACCCCGACCCCGCTGCAGGCCACCCTGTTCGGCGCCATCGGCGGTGTACTGGTAGTCGTGTCTATCGTTGCGCTGGATAAACTGAAGATCGACGACCCGGTGGGCGCCATCTCCGTACACGGTGTGGTTGGTCTGCTCGGCCTGCTGCTGGTACCGGTTACCAACGACGGCGCCAGCTTCACTGGCCAGCTGGCCGGTGCTGCCACCATCTTCGTCTGGGTATTCGCCACTTCCTTCGCCGTATGGTTCCTGCTGAAGGCCATCACCGGTATTCGCGTCAGCGAAGAGGAAGAACAAGAAGGTGTTGACTTGGTCGAATGTGGAATGGAAGCTTACCCGGAATTCATGGGCAAATAAGGCCCTGAACGGTCGCCGCTCCGCCCGAGTGTGGCTGCGGTGACCGATGAACGGAAAGTTTTCCACCGGCGGCGGCCAGCGCTGCCGCCGGTTGCCGAAACTAGGAATCGGGTCAACTATCGGCCTCCAACCAGGGGAAAGACATAAGATGAAATTGATAACGGCTGTGGTAAAGCCCTTCAAACTGGATGACGTGCGCACCGCGCTGTCGGAAGTGGGCGTACAGGGCATGACAGTGACCGAGGTCAAAGGCTTCGGCCGCCAGAAGGGCCACACTGAGCTCTATCGTGGCGCCGAATACGTGGTGGATTTTCTGCCCAAGGTGAAGCTGGAACTGGCAGTGGACGACAGCATGGTGGACGGCGCCGTCGAGGCGATCACCAAAGCTGCGCAGACTGGCAAGATCGGTGACGGCAAAATCTTCATCACCGCACTCGAAGAGGTGATCCGTATCCGCACCGGCGAGACCGGCAGCGAAGCGGTATAAGCCGGAGCGACACGAATTCGCCCGCTTGGTGGAGAAAACCGCCAATACCAAAAAAGCCCCTCGCGGGGCTTTTTTCGTGTCTGTGGGGGTGAAAATTAACGCTGACCCTTTTATCCCGTCGTTACGTTGGCAGGATTCCCGCACAAAAATCTGTCGCGAAAAATTGCATAACCAAGAGCAATAAATCTGCTTTATTTCCGTAACAAAAACTCTACCTGTCAGAGGGGGTAAAGCTGGCGGGCCCATCGCTGAGTGCCTATATATTAATCGCCGCGAATTGCACAGGCGCCCGCCCTAGGCGACTCGCCGGCGGTCAATCAGCTTCTTCAATCTTGTTAATGCCAGGACAAGGCCGGCACAGGGGTACTCCCTCTGTAACAGGAGTAGCAGTTACAGGGTCTCAGCTATGAAAGATGGTTACGATGAACAGGCCAACAATTCTCGCAGCAAAGACACCGAGGATTTTGCCGAGGAACGCAGTATCACCTCCCGCCAGCGAGCCAGAAGTCAACTGAGCTCTGATGTCGAGGAGTTTCTCTCCCGCGGAGGCGCCATCAGTGAAATCGATCCCGAAGTCACCGCCGACCCGCCGCGCAAACCCCAACCCAAATACGGCAGTCGACCGATCTGATCCGCAACCCGGCCAAGGGGCCGTATAGCGAAGACTGCCGCGCTCAGTAAAGCCAGCCCTTTTGGCGGGCGATGCGCGCGGCGTCGATGCGGTTGTGCGCGCCCAGTTTGCTGATCGCCTCGGACAGGTAATTGCGCACCGTACCTTCGCTCAGGCACAGCTGTGCGGCAATCTGTGCGGTATTGAGGCCTTCGGCCGCCAGCAGCAGCGCGCGGCGCTCTTTGGCGGTCAGCGGATCGGATTCGGCCAGCGCATCGAGCATCAGTTCCGGATCGATGACCCGCTTGCCGGCGGCGGCGCGGCGGATGGCATCTGCCAGTTGCTCGCTGGGGGCGTCCTTGAGCAGGAAGGCGTCGACGCCCATGGTCATTGCCCGGCGCACATAGCCGCGCCGGTTAAAGGTGGTGACGATCACCAGCCGGCACGCGGGCCAGCGGCGGCGCACTTGCTCGGCCAGGGCCAATCCACTGGCGCCGGGCATTTCGATATCACTCACCAACACGTCCACCGGCTGTTGCGCCATTAGCGCCAGCGCCTCTTCGGCACTGGCGACATCGCCCACCACGCGAAAGTCTGCCTCCAGTTCCAGCAGTGCCTTCAGGGCACCCCGCACCAGGTGCTGGTCCTCGGCGATTAGCAGGTCAAGCGGCTTCAATGCTGGTCTCCAAAGGCAATTCGATATCCAGCTGCATGCCGGCCTCGGTGCGGTAGCGCATTTCGCCGCCGAGGGCCCGCGCCCGCTCGCGTATTCCGCGCAAGCCGTTGCCCTCGACCACATCGGCTGCGCCACCGTTATCGGCGACCCTGATCTGCAGCCGGTCTGCCAGTTGGCGGCACTCCAGGCTCACCCGGTCGCCATTGCTGTGGCGCTGGATATTGGTGCAGGCCTCCAGCAGGATCAGCGCGGCAGCGGATTCAATGCGCGGTGCCAGCTCATCGAGCGCCATCGTCATGTCCACGTTAAACCCTTGTTCCTGCAGCCACTGGCGAAGGTGCTCCAACTCGGAACGCAGTTCGCGCTGGCGGTAGCCGGCGATGGTCTCCCGCGCCTGGGTCAGGGCGGCGCGTGCCAGCTGTTGTACCTCGCTGATCTGGTGTCGGGCCTGTTCCAGACTCATCGGGCTGGTTTCGGCGCGTGCCAGCAGGCGCCCGGCCAGTTCCGACTTGAGTGCGATACTGGACAGGTGGTGGCCGATGACGTCGTGCATATCCCGCGCGATCCGCTCGCGTTCGGCGACTTTGGCCAGGTGCTCGATTTCATCGCGATCGTGCGCCTGCTGACGTGCCGCCGCGCGTTGTACGCGGTCGAGTATGCCCATGGTACCCACCGCCATGGATACCAGCGCCGCCGGCAGCCAGAAAGCCGGCGACAGCTGCAGCAGCCAGGATTCGAGGCCAATGACGATAAACAACAGCGCGAGGTGTGTAGTGGCCTGGCGCGTTGGCAGCATGTTGCCGGAGAAGGCGGCAGCGTAGATAAACAGCGCTGCGGCACCGGGATTGAAAGGCGCCTCGACGGCGCCTATCGCTGTGATCAGCCAGATATAGGGCGCTGGCCGGCAAGTGCCCAGCGCGCGAAAGTAGGCCCACAGAAATACGCCCAGGCCGGCCCAGAACATCAGCAGCTCGCCTGACGTCATGGGCGCAAACAGCGGCTGGAAGGCGTAAAAGCCGAGGAAGATCAGCCACACCCAGGGCATAAAACGGTGTTGGCCGGGAGGTGACTTGAAATACATGGCTATTTCTCGGCCTCGAGGAGGTTGCTGGCCCAGTGGAAATCCGGTCGCGCGACGAGCGCGTCGCGCCAGAGTTGCCGGGCCTCGTCATCGCGACCCAGCTCCTGCGCCGCGAGTCCCTGCCACACCAGGGCCTCTGCCAGCCCCCAGTCCGCGGTCGCGCCGCCGCGGCCGTTGCGATAAAGCGTCGCGGCGCGGGCAAAGGCTTTCAGTGCTTTCTGTTTGCTGCCGCCGAAGACGCTGGGGCGGTGATATAGCGAGATACCCTCTGCCAGCTTGGCCCGAGGGTTGTCCGCGTCGAGCGTCAGGGCGAGGTCAGTCATTTTACGGTTTTTCGGGCCGTAGCGGACAGCGTTCAGCGGCGCCAGCGCAATCTGGTAACCGTAAATCATCGATAACAGTGCCGCTGCATCGCTGTTGCTTTCCAGTCCGTGCAATTGCTCCAGTTCCTGCATGGCCTGGTCCAGGGCGGCTCCGGCATCGGCGTGCTGGGTGAGGTGGCGGGCGATGGCCAGGCGGTAGCTGGTATACGCGCGGAGATACGGGTCAGTGCCCGTGGTGCCAAGGTCTTCCAGCTCGGAGATATCCATCTGGTTGAAGGCCTGCTCCACTGCAGGGGCGGGGGCGGCTGCCATCGTTGTGATGGGGAGGGCACAGGCGAGGACAACAGAAAACAGTAAGGGTTTGGAATTTTTCACAGTATGACTCCTTGTCGGTATGGGCTCTGTTCAGGGGCCCGGGATGCCTGTGCAGTATTCGGCGTTCCGGGGTCAGAGCCTATGCCCAACTGTCAGGAGTTGGCAGTGACATTTGTCAGCACTTGGCCATCAGTACTCGGCCATCAGGATTTGTCGCCCTTGGCCCGGGGGTGGGCACTGTCGTAGACCTTGGCTAGGTGCTGGAAATCCAGGTGAGTGTATATCTGCGTGGTGCTGATGTCGGCGTGGCCGAGTAGCTCCTGCACTGCGCGCAGGTCGCCGCTGGATTCCAGTAAGTGGCTGGCGAAGGAGTGGCGCAGCATATGCGGGTGCACCCGCTGTTCGGCGTTGCCGGCGCGGGCCCAGTGTGCCACGCGCGCCTGGATGGCGCGATTGCTCAGGCGCTTGCCCTTCATAGTGGTGAACACTGCGTCGGCCTCCGCGGCCGGTGCCTGCCGGCGCCAGTCCTGCAGGGCCTGCAGTGCCTGGCTGCCTACAGGCAGCTGGCGGCTCTTGTTGCCCTTACCGGTTACGCGCACTTCCGCCGCGCGCAGATCCAGATCCGCCCAGTTCAGGGCGCTCAGTTCGGACAGGCGCAGGCCGCTGCTGTAAAAGAGTTCGAGTATGGCGCGGTCGCGCACGGCGAGGCGCTCATCGCCAGAACTCGCAGTAGTACCGGGGCTCTCCACGAATTCGCCCGCGGCGTCGGCGTCGAGCAGCTTGGGCAGTTTCTTCTCGGCCTTGGGGGCGCGAATGCCCGCGGCGGGATTCGCTTTCAGCCAGCCCTCGCGCAGGGCAAAGGCGCCCAGGCTGCGTACGGCCGACAACCAGCGCTGCAGGCTCTTTGCGCCGAGGCCGCCGCGATGCAGTTGCGCCAGCCAGCCGCGCAAGGGCATTTCCCGCAATTCGTCGATAACGACAACGCCTTCGGCCGCAGCCAGTTGCTGCAGCTTGGTCAGGTCGCGCCGGTAGGCATCGAGGGTATGGGGGGAGAGTTGTTTGACCGCCCGCAGGTGCTGCAGGAACTGGTCGATGGCGGCGTCGAGCTCCATCTTCACTGTGTGCGCCCTAGACGGCCTTCACCGCCGCGCTCACGCGCGTTCCAGCAGGCGCGGCAGCAGGCGCTCGAGCACCTCGCCGATATAGGACAAGAACAGGGTGCCGAGACTGGAGCGGTAGTGCTGTGGATCGGCGGCGCCGACAGCGAGAATGCCGAGCTGGTTTGCGAGAGGAACCACGGCGGCAGAACCGACCTTTTCCGCTTCCTTGCCGAACAGGTATTCCTTTTCCGCCGGGCGCAGCACGCCGCAGACGGTGCGGCCGTTGCGCAGGATGGCGCCGATGGCGGACTCGGCACTGGCGCGGGAACTGGTGCGCACGTCGCCGAGCGCACGGTGTCCGCTAGGCAGCGGGCCGAACAGCGTCAGCGATGTGACCTCTACACCGAAGGCCTCGCGAAAGCTCTGGTACAGGGCCGCGCTGGCCTCGGCGACAGAGTCCGCTTCCAGCAGCGCCAGGATCAGCTGGCGGCTGTGCAGGAACAGCTGGTCGTTTTCACGCGCATTGTGCAGCAGCTGGTCGAGACGCTGGCGCATCTCGATATTGCGCTCGCGTAGCAGATTGGTCTGGTGTGTCATCAGCGACACGGTTTTGCCGTTTTCCCGCGGCAGCTTGATGGTTTCCAGCAGCTCCAGGTGGTCGGCGAAGAAATCCGGATTCTGGATCAGGTAGCGCGCCACCTGCCGCGCGAGCAGTTTCCTGTTGCGCTGCGATTGCTGGCCTTCAGTGGCGAGGTTGCGTTCTGAGGCCTGGGGAGCGTCGCTGTATTCCGTCATGATCTGGTTCGGTTTGATGATTAGAGGACAATCTGCCCTTGGTACACGATGGTGGCGGGCCCGGTCATGGTAACCGGCTGCCCCGGTCCGCTCCAGTGGATTGTCAGGGTTCCGCCGGGCAGGTGTAACTGCACCTCTTCATCCAGCAGGTCGCGCAGGCGCGCGGCGACCATCGCCGCACAGGCGCCAGTGCCGCAGGCGCGGGTCTCGCCGACACCGCGCTCGAATACCCGCAGTCGCGCCTCGCTGCGCGACTGGACTTGCAGAAAGCCGACGTTGACTCGCTGTGGAAAGCGCTCGTGCTGCTCGATGCGCGGTCCCAGGGTTGCGACCGGCGCGCTGTCGACATCCTCCACCAGCAGCACCGCATGCGGATTGCCCATGGACACGGCGCCGATGGTGAACACCTCGCCGTCCACGTCGAGCGGATAAGTTTCCGCGTGGCGGTCGGCAGTAAACGGAATCCGCTCCGGCTCCAGAATCGGTGCGCCCATGTCGACGCCGACCTCGTCGTTCTCGAGCAGGTTCAGCTGCAGCAGGCCGCCGCTGGTTTCCACCAGCAATTGCGGTTTCGCGGTCAGGCGTCTTTCGCGCACGAAGCGGGCGAAACAGCGGGCGCCGTTACCGCAGTTTTCTACCTCGCCGCCATCGGCATTGAAGATGCGGTAGCGGAAGTCGGCTTCCGGCGTGCGCGGGGATTCCACCAGCAGCACCTGGTCACAGCCGACGCCCAGGTGGCGGTCGGCCAGGGCGCGAATTTTTTCCGGCGACAACTTGATGCGCTGGCTGATGCCATCGAGCATCACGAAGTCGTTGCCGAGGCCGTGCATTTTGGTGAATTTGAGGCGCATTCCGTTTCTCAGTATTAGTCCGTTGCGGGTTCCGGTACCGTGCTTTCGCCGCGCACCAGGTCGGCGAAGTTCTCGCGCGCGCGCACCAGGTAGGTCCTGTTTCCGTCGACCAGCACTTCGGCGGCGCGCGCACGGGAATTGTAATTCGAGCTCATGGTAAAACCGTAGGCTCCGGCGGACAGCATCGCGAGCAGCTGTTCCGGCTGCAAGGCCAGCTCGCGGCGCTTGCCGAGAAAATCGCCGGTTTCACACACCGGCCCGACGATATCCCAGCTCTCCACCTCGCCGTTGTTCGGGGTGACTGGGACTATGTCCTGCCAGGCCTGGTACAGGGCGGGGCGCAGGTTGTCGTTCATGGCCGCGTCGACGATGGCGAAGTTGTGGTCTTCGGTGCGCTTGAGGAATTCCACCTGCGTCAGCAGCAGGCCGCCGTTGGCGGCGATGGAGCGGCCGGGTTCCAGCACCAGTGCCAGCTGCCGGTCGCCGAGGCGTTCTTTCACTGCGCCCAGGTAGTCGCTCACCGGCGGTGGCTCTTCGCCCCGGTAGCGCACGCCGAGGCCTCCGCCCAGGTCCATGTGCTTCAGCTGGATACCTTCTTCACTGAGCTGGTCGATCAGAATCAGCAGCCGATCGAGCGCGTCGAGAAACGGTGCCAGTTCGGTGAGCTGGGAGCCGATATGGCAGTCTACGCCGACCACTTCCAGATGGTTCGACAGTGCCGCTTCGCGGTAGATATCGATGGCGCTGTCGATGGCGATACCGAATTTGTTTTCTTTCAGCCCGGTAGAAATGTACGGGTGGGTCTTGGCATCCACGTCGGGATTGACGCGCAGCGACACCGGTGCGCGCACGCCCATGTCGGCGGCGACCGCCTCGAGGCGCTGCAACTCGGCTGGTGATTCCGCATTGAAACAGTGCACGCCGACTTCCAGTGCGCGACGCATTTCCTGCGCAGTTTTGCCGACACCGGAGAAGACCACGCGCGCCGGGTCGCCACCGGCCAGCAGCACGCGTTCCAGCTCGCCGCCGGACACGATATCGAAACCTGCGCCCTGTTGTGCCAGCAGGGACAGAATGCCGAGATTGCTGTTGGCCTTGACCGCGTAGCAGATCAGCCCCGGGTGATCGCCGAGGGCGTCCGCGTAGGCGCGGTACTGGGCTTCGAAATGGGCGCGGCTGTAGACATAGGTGGGGGTGCCGAACCGTTCTGCGATCTGCTCGAGGGGCACTTCTTCGGCCCAGAGACTGCCGTCGCGATAATTGAAATCACTCATTTTTCGAATTCCGGCTCCGCGCTGTTGTCTTCCGGTGCCGTGGCCGCATCTTCACCGGCCGCCTTGCGTTCCGACTCGGACTTCTCTGTCGCTGTGCTGCCCGCGGCAACGGGTGTAGTGGCGACAGGAGCGGCGGTGACCGGGGATTGCACCGGTGCCGGCGCAGCGGGTTCCTGAGGCAGATAGAGGGGGCCTTTCTGGCCGCACGCGCTCAGAATTACCGTGAGGGAGAGAAAGAGTTTTTTCGACATCGACAGCATCCTGCGGCGTGCGCTTTAAGCATGATTTCGGAGAAAGCCTGTTAGTATACCGGCCAAGTTTCCATCCAGTACACGGTAACAGAAGTAACAATTTATGAGCCAAGCGGAATTCGAAGCAGCCATCGAACGTAGCCTGATCGCGATCGAGGACGCCCTCGACGACTGCGAATGGGATATCGATTACGAGCGCGCGGATGCGGTGCTCACGCTGACGCTGGAAGACAACGGCAGCCAGGTCATCCTGTCGCGCCAGACCGCCAATCGCGAACTGTGGGTGGCGGCCCGCTCCGGTGGCTATCACCTGGCCTTCGACAACTCCGGTACCAAGCCAGGTTGGAAATGCACCACCACCGGGGAAGACCTGCCGACCCTGCTCGACCGCGTACTGACCGAACAGCAGGGCGCAGCGGTTGCTCTCGAGCTCGGCCTCTAACCCGCAATCTAATCCCCTAACGCGAGTAGCCGCCGGCCACTCGCGCGTTACGCGTTAAGGGTTGCGCTCAGCGCGCGGCGATCAGTTTCCTCGCCCGCCCGCAGGCCGCGCGAACCTGATCCGGTGCGGTCCCACCGATATGGTTGCGCGCCGCGACCGATCCCTCCAGCGTCAGCACATCGAACACGTCCTCACCAATCTGGCCGGAGAACTGCTGCAGCTGTGCCAGGCTGAGTTCCGCCAGATCCTTCTGCTGCTCGATAGCGAAAGAAACCGACTGGCCGACGATCTCGTGGGCGTCGCGGAAAGCCACGCCCTTGCGCACCAGGTAATCCGCCAGATCGGTGGCGGTGGAGAAGCCCTTGCCCGCCGCCGCCAGCATATTTTCCTTCTTCGGTTTCAGCGCCGGTACCATGTCGGCGAAGGCGCGCAGGCAGTCGAGCGCGGTGTCGGCGGCGTCGTACAGCGGCTCTTTGTCTTCCTGGTTGTCCTTGTTGTAGGCCAGCGGCTGGCTCTTCATCAGGGTCAGCAGCGCGACCAGGTGGCCGTTGACGCGACCGGTTTTGCCGCGTACCAGCTCGGGTACGTCGGGGTTTTTCTTCTGCGGCATGATCGAGGAGCCGGTGCAGAAGCGGTCCGGCAGATCGATAAAGTCGAACTGACTCGAGGTCCAAAGCACCAGTTCTTCGCTTGCACGCGAAAGGTGGGTCAGTAAAAGAGCAGCGAAGGCGCAGAATTCGATGGCGAAGTCCCGGTCGCTGACAGAGTCCAGCGAGTTCTCGGTGGGCGCGTCGAAGCCAAGCAGCTCGGCAGTGCGCGCGCGGTCGATCGGGTAACTGGTGCCGGCCAGCGCGGCGGCGCCCAGCGGTGAGCGATTGACGCGCTTGCGGCAGTCCATCAGGCGCTCGTAGTCGCGGGTCAGCATCTCGTTCCAGGCCAGCAGGTGGTGGCCGAAAGTCACCGGCTGCGCACTCTGCAGGTGGGTGAACCCGGGCATGATGGTGTCGGCCTCGCGCTCGGCCAGGTCCACCAGGCCGGTCTGCAGGCGGGTCAGTTCCGCGCCGATCAGGTCGATGCGGTTGCGCAGCCACAGGCGGATGTCGGTGGCCACCTGGTCGTTGCGCGAGCGGCCGGTGTGCAGCTTCTTGCCGGTGGCGCCGATGCGGTCGGTCAGGCGCGCCTCGATGTTCATGTGCACGTCTTCGAGCGCCACTTCCCAGGGGAATTTGCCCGCCTGGATCTCCTCGCCGATCTCGCGCAGGCCGCCGGCGATCTGCACGAACTCGTCCTTGGTCAGTACGCCTACCTCCGACAGCATCTGCGCGTGGGCCAGGGAGCCCTGGATGTCCTCCAGCGCCATACGCTGGTCAAAGGTCACGGATGCGGTAAAGCGCTCGACAAAGGCGTCGGTGGCTTCGGAAAAGCGGCCGCCCCAGAGTTTTGCGGCGGGATTGGCTTGGGAGGAGGGGGTATCGTTGCTCATGTGGTCCCTAGACGGCTGAATGGGTGAAAGGCCGAGGCAGTTGATGGTATCTTCCCGGTTCAACTTTCGGGAAAATCAAGAATAACAAGTGGTATGACTTCCCCACAGTCCGCGCGGCCGGCGGGCATTATAGCGCAGCAAATTCGCGAAACTGCCCCTGATGGCAAAGATTCTGCGTGCGCGACCGATAATTCCGAATTGCGCGCGCCCTTCCTGCCCGATCTGTGCGGCGTCTCCGCACTGGCGGCGCTGATCCTGATGGGGGAATTGCTGGCCCTGGTGCTGGTCCTGGCCGTAGACGGCCTGCGCGAATTCAACTGGCAGCGCCTGGGGCTGGTATCGATGACGGTACAGTGGGTGATACTGCCGTCGGCGGCGCTGCTGTGCCGCCTGCGCTGGCGCCTGACGCGGCTGTCGCACCGCCTCGCCGGCGCCATCAGCTTTATCGTCGTCATGGCGGTCCTGCTGGTGGTGCTCGTCGCCCTCGAGTGGTGGCGCGCGCGCATCACCGGCGCGCCTTTCGCGCACTGGACACTGCTCGGCAACGGCCTGCTCGGCGCTATTTGCGCGGGGGTGGTGCTGCGCTACGCCTATGTGCAGCAGCAATTGCACAATCAACAGCAGGCGGAGCTGGGCGCGCGTATCGAGGCGCTGCAATCCCGTATCCGCCCGCACTTCCTGTTCAACAGCATGAATAGTCTGGCCAGCCTCATTGCCATCGATCCGGAGCGGGCGGAGCGGCTGGTGGAGGACCTGTCGTCGCTGTTCCGCGCCAGCCTTGCCGAACCCAAGCTGGCGCCGCTGGAGCAGGAGGTCGCGCTCGCCCGCCGCTACCTGCAAATCGAGAGCCTGCGCCTCGGTGAGCGTTTGCGTCAGCGCTGGGACATTGCCGAGGGCCTGCAGCAGGTGGCGATACCCACCATGCTGCTGCAGCCACTGCTGGAAAATGCGGTGCTGCACGGTGTGGCGCGGCTGCGCGAAGGGGGCGAGATTCATGTGCGCATCGACGCGGACGACGACACCCTGCAATTGACCATCGACAATCCGCTGCCGGAGGAACCGAATCCGGCGACCGGCGGCCACAACGGGATCGCAATCGACAATATCCGCCAGCGCCTGGCCGCCCATTACGGCCCGCGCCACCATTTTGTCGTCGGCCGCGAGGGGAATCACTTCCGCGTGCAGCTGGGCCTGCCGCTGGTGCCGATGTCCGCGCCCGCCGCCAGTGGCAAATCGACAGAAACAGAGGGAGAACCGGCACTGTGAGCACGCTTTCCGTCCTGATCGTCGACGATGAACCGCTGGCCCGCGCGCGCCTGACGCGACAGCTGCAGGCGCTGGGTGACTGCGAATTGCTGGGGGAGGCCGGCGATGCCGAGGCGGCACTGGCGCAGGTGGACGAGCTGGACCCGGACCTGGTCCTACTGGACATCGAAATGCCCGGCCGCAGCGGCCTGGAACTGGCGCGGGAGCTGTCCGCGCGACCGAACCCGCCGGCACTGATCTTCTGCACTGCCCACGATGAGTTCGCCCTGCCGGCGTTTGCCACCTCCGCTGTCGGTTACCTGCTCAAGCCGGTCAGCGCGGCACAGCTGGGCGAGGCCATCGCCCGCGCCCGCAACCTGAGCAAGCCGCAGCTGAAGGCCGTGGCCGGCGGGCAGGAAAAACCGGCCGGGCGCAGCCAGATCAAGGCGGTGAGCCGCCGCGGTGTGCAGCTGATCCCGGTGAGCGCTGTGCGCTGTTTTGTCGCCGACAGCAAGTACGTGGTTGCCCACCACGACGGCGGCGAAACCATCCTGGACGAGTCGCTGAAAGAGCTGGAAAGTGAATTCGGCGAGCGCTTTGTGCGGGTGCACCGCAACGCCCTGGTCGCAGTGCAGCATATCGCCGGACTGCAGAAGCAGGGGAGCAACTACTGCGTACTGCTCGACGGCGTGGCGGAAAGACCCCAGGTTAGTCGGCGGCTACTGGCCGGAATCAAGTCGCTGATCGAAGAGATGGCCTGAACCCGACGCGCTAATCACTCCCGCCACAATTCCCACCACAATTCCCACTAATTCGGCTGGCCAGCGAGAATGCTGCGCTCCACTTTGATTTCGCGCCACTGGTCGGCGGGCACGTCCAGCGGGTTCCGATCCACGATCACCAGATCGGCCAGCTTCCCCGGCGCCAGACTGCCGATGCGATCTTCCATACCCAGTTGCCAGGCGCCGTTGATGGTCATTGCGCGCAGCGCCTGCTCGCGGGTAATGGCCTCGTCGGCGCCGATGACACTGCCGCCGCGGGTGCGGCGGGTGATCGCCGTCTGCATCAGGCTGAAAGGGGCGGCCGGAAACATCGGGCTGTCGGCGTGCAAGGTGGGGTGCATATGCAGGGCAAACGCATTGCGCACCGGCAGAATCCGCTCGGTGCGCGCGGGGCCGAGCAGCTGGCCGTGCAGGGCCTCGCCGTAGTAATAGAGGTGGTTGATATGGAAGCTGGGGGTGACGCCGAGTTCGGCCAGTGCCGGCAGCAGCTCCCGGTCCAGCAGCAGGCCGTGTTCCAGCCGGTGGCGCCGCGCGGCAAAGGCTTGCTGCTCCGCCGCCGGCAGGGCATCGCGCACTTCGCGCATGGCGGCGATGTAGGCGCGCGCCGCGCGATCCCCCTGTACGTGAGTGGCCGTCTGCCAGCCGCGTTGTTGCAGGCCGCTTATCTCTTCCACCAGTTCTTTTTGTGTCACCACCGGCTCTCCGTGGCTGCCGTGGGCGATACCCAGCTGTCGCGCCAGCTCGCTGTCGAGATAGGGTTGTTCGATCACCATGCTGCCGCTGTAGGGCGAGCCGTCGTACCAGAATTTGCCGCCCTGTACGCGGAAAAAGTCGCTGCCGGTCTCGGGGCTACCGTCGAGTTTGCGCAAATTTTCACCGCGGTAGTAGAAGAACTGGCGGATGCGCGGCTCCAGGTCCTGCAGCGAGGCCCAGCGCGCCGCCAGCGCGGGCATATTGAAACCGAGGGAGGCCACGCTGGTGTAGCCGGCGCGGCGCAGGTCCGACAGCACCGCGCTGTAGGCCGGAATGACATGCAGCGGGTTCTTGTGGGTTTCCAGGAAGGGTTCCAGCGCCGGCTTCTCGACCAGCGCGCCGTTCAGGCGTCCATCGGCGTCGCGGCCGTAGTAAGAGCCCTCGCCCGGATCCGGCGACTGCTCGTCGATACCCATTGCAGCGAGCGCAGAGGAATTGACCCAGGCGTTGTGCAGGCTCTGGGAAATAATGAAGACGGGGTTGTCCGGTGCCAGGCGGTCGAGCTGGGCGCGCGTCGGCGGCTGCAGCCCCGGCAGCAACACCGGGTCCAGGCCCATGGCGTACACCCAGTCGCCGGCCGGCGCAGAATCGACGGCCTTTCGCAAGGCCCCCCAGGCACTCTCCGCGCTGTCGTGACTGAAGCCGCTCATATCGACAAAGTTGTAAAACACCGCGCTGATCGCCGGGTGTTCGTGGGCGGCGACAAAGCCGGGCAGCAGTGCTTTGCCCTGCAGATCCACGGTCTCGGTTTCCGCCCCCGCCAGTGCCGCGATTTCCGCGCGACTACCTACGGCGACGATTTTTTCGCCCTTGACGGCCAGGGCTTCGGCCGTCGGGTTGCGCTTATCCATCGTGAGGATATCGCCGTTGAGGTAGATCCGGTCGGCGGCGGATTGGTCGCCGCAGCCCGCGAGCCCGAAAACGGCACACAGGACTGCGAGCAAGGCCGGGCTGATTTTTGTTGTTATTGTCTTTTTCATCGAAAAAATCTGCAGCAATGAAAATATTTACGGCGATTCAACTGCCGCCGGTGACATCAATAATTGCCCCTGTGGAGAAAGATGCCTCATTGCTCAGCAGCCAGGCGATGGCCGCGGCGACCTCTTCCGGCTGGCCGCCGCGCCCGAGCGGAATACGGGCTTTGACGCGCTCGATCCGGTCCGGCTCGCCGCCATCGGCGTGCATGTCGGTATGGATGGGGCCGGGGCGCACGCCGTTTACGCGGATGCCTTCCCCCGCAAGCTCTCTGGCGAGGCCGACCGTCATGGTATCCACCGCGCCCTTGCTGGCGGCGTAATCGATGTACTCGTTGGGCGAGCCAGTGCGCGCCGCGCCCGACGACACGTTGACGATCGCACCGCCGTTACCACCGTGGGCGGTGGACAGGCGTTTGATCGCTTCACGGCAGCAGAGCAGGGTGCCGGTGACATTGGTCTGGAGTATTGCGTTGATACGCGCCGCGCTCATCTGTTCCGCCCGCGTCTGTGCCAGCAGCATACCGGCATTGTTCACCAGGGCATCAAGCCGTCCGAATTGCCGGTCCGCGGCGGCAAACAGGGCTTCCACGTTGGCCTCGACTGAAATGTCCGCGCGCACCGCAATCGCCTCGGCTCCGCTGTCGCGCAACTCAGCCAGCAGCGCCCGCGCGGTGTCTTCCCGTTCGCGATAACTGATGCAGAGGTCGTAGCCGCGCGCGGCCAGCAGTCGCGCGGTGGCGGCGCCAATGCCGCGGCTGCCACCGGTGATCAGGGCAATTTTTCGCATGAGAGAAATTCGCAGAATCGGCATTGCCCCTCCGGGGTGCGGCAAGCCGTCGGGGATGGATCAGTACAGCTCGGGCCCGCCGTCGCCGTATTCGGAATCGTTCTGCAGGCTCAGTTCGCCGGCGGCGTTGTTCAGGTACTCGGCGTCAGACTCGGACTTGAGCTTGATCATCAGGCGCAGGTCGTTGGCGGAGTCGGCGTGGGCGAGGGCGTCCTCGTAGGTGATCTCGCCGCGGTCGTACAGCTCGTACAGGGCCTGGTCGAAGGTCTGCATGCCCTGCTCGTTGGAGCGTTTCATCAGCTCCTTGAGTTTGTGCACTTCACCCTTGCGGATCAGGTCGGACGCCAGCGGGGTGTTGATCATGATTTCCAGACAGGCGCGGCGGCCGTCGCCATCCGGCGTCGGCACCAGCTGCTGGGCGACCATCGCTTTCAGGTTCAGGGACAGGTCCATCCACAGCTGTTCGTGACGGTCTGCCGGGAAGAAGTGAATGATACGGTCCAGCGCCTGGTTGGCGTTGTTGGCGTGCAGGGTGCACAGGCACAGGTGGCCGGTTTCGGCGAAGGCGATGGCGTGATCCATCGTCTCGCGGGAACGCACCTCACCGATCAGGATGACGTCGGGAGCCTGACGCAGGGTGTTCTTCAGGGCTATCTCGAAAGACTCGGTATCCAGGCCTACCTCGCGCTGGGTGACGATACAGCCGCGGTGCTGGTGCACGAATTCGATCGGGTCCTCGATGGAGATGATGTGGCCCTTCGAGTTCTCGTTGCGGTGGCCGATCATCGAGGCCAGCGACGTGGATTTACCGGTACCGGTGGCGCCCACGAAAATGATCAGGCCGCGCTTGGTCATCGCCAGCTCTTTCAGCTGTTCCGGCAGGCCGAGGCCATCGATGGTCGGAATCTTGGTCTCGATGCGACGCAGCACCATGCCCACCAGGTTGCGCTGGAAAAACGCGGAAACCCGGAAGCGGCCGACATTGCGCACGGCAATGGCGAAGTTCAGCTCTTTCTTCTCGGCGAATTCGCGCCGCTGCTTTTCGTTCATGATGCCGACGACCATCTCGCGCGCCTTCTCCGGCGTCAGCGAGCTGCTGCTGACCGGCACAACCTTGCCGTGCAATTTGATCGAGGCAGGCACACCGGCGGTGACGAAGAGGTCGGATGCGCCTTTCTCGACGACCAGCTGTAAGAGTCTTTCGATTTCCATTGTCTGTTGTACCGCTATTTATTCTCGATGGATGAATGCGCTGGGCCGACCCGCTATAGCAGGCGACGTTGCTATTAAAAGTTGTCCGGCATTTTGGCTTTTTCGCGCGCGGTTTCGCGGCTGATGACGCGGCGATCCACCAGTTCCTGCAGGCACTGGTCCATTGTCTGCATGCCGACGCTGGCGCCGGTCTGGATGGCGGAGTACATCTGCGCGATCTTGTCCTCGCGGATCAGATTACGGATGGCCGGAGTACCGCGCATGATTTCGTGGGCCGCGACCCGGCCGCCGCCATTTTTCTTCAACAGCGTCTGCGAGATCACTGCCTGCAGGGATTCCGACAACATCGAACGCACCATGGCCTTTTCCTGCGCCGGGAAAACGTCCACGACCCGGTCGATGGTCTTGGCGGCGGAGGTGGTGTGCAGGGTGCCGAATACCAGGTGGCCGGTTTCCGCTGCGGTCAGTGCCAGGCGGATGGTCTCCAGGTCCCGCATCTCACCCACGAGGATGATGTCCGGGTCTTCACGCAGGGCGGAGCGCAGGGCTTCCGCGAAGCCGTGGGTGTCACGGTGCACTTCCCGCTGGTTCACCAGACACTTTTTGGATTCGTGCACGAATTCGATCGGATCCTCGACGGTGAGGATGTGCTCATACTTGTTGTCGTTAATGTAGTCGATCATCGCCGCGAGGCTGGTGGACTTACCGGAACCGGTGGGGCCGGTCACCAGCACCAGGCCGCGGGGGGTGTCGGAGATCTGTTTGAACACCTGGCCCATGCCCAGGTCTTCCATGGTCAGGACCTTGGAGGGAATGGTCCGGAACACGGCGCCGGCGCCGCGGTTGTGGTTGAACGCGTTCACTCGGAAGCGCGCCACCCCGGGTACCTCGAAAGAGAAGTCGGTTTCCAGGAACTCTTCGAAATCCTTGCGCTGCTTGTCGTTCATGATCTCGTAGATCAGCCCGTGTACCTGCTTGTGCTCCATCGGCGGCAGGTTGATGCGGCGCACGTCGCCGTCCACGCGGATCATCGGCGGGAGACCGGCGGACAGGTGCAAGTCGGATGCGTTCTGTTTGGCGCTGAAGGCGAGGAGTTCTGTGATGTCCATACTGCTACCTTATTGTTTTCGGGGGGATTGCGTAGAATCGGCCCCTCTCTGGTATCGGGCTAGTATATGCGCAAAGCGGACATCATCGAAAACCTCAATCGCGTGCGTGAGCGGATTGTCACATGTTGCCGCTCCTGCGGCCGCGCTCCGGAAGAAGTAACGCTGCTGGCGGTCTCCAAGACCCGCCCGGCCGAAGACCTGCGCGCCGTCTGGGAGGCGGGCCAGCGGGATTTCGGCGAGAACTACTTGCAGGAGGCGCTCGACAAGCAGGCAGACCTGGCGGACCTGCCGATCCTGTGGCACTTCATCGGCCCGCTGCAGTCGAACAAGACCCGCGCAGTGGCGGAGCATTTTCACTGGATACACAGTGTTGAGCGGTTAAAAATTGCCCAGCGCCTGTCGGCGCAGCGCCCGGCCGAAATGCCTCCGCTGAATATCTGCCTGCAGGTCAACGTCGACGGTGAGGAGAGTAAATCCGGCGCGGCGCCCGCTGAGGTGGGCGCGCTGGCCGCGGCGGTGGCGCAATTGCCGAACCTGCGCCTGCGCGGCCTGATGGCGATTCCCGCCCCGCGCGAGAATGCCGCTGCGCAGCGCGAACCCTTCGCGCAGATGCAGTCTCTTTTGCTGCAGCTGCAGCGGCAGTTGCCGGACCAGCCCCTCGACACCCTGTCCATGGGTATGTCCGGTGATATGGAGGCCGCGATCGAGTGCGGCGCCACCATGGTGCGTATCGGCACCGATATTTTCGGGGCGCGGGGCTGACTTCCCGGCGCCGAGTCCAATTACAGGAGTATTTATGTCAGCAGCAAAAATGGTCTTCATCGGCGGCGCCGGCAATATGGCCGGCGCGGTGATCGGCGGACTGGTATCCAGCGGCTACCCGGCGGACAAGATCGTCGCCACCGGCCGCAACGAGCAGAAGCTTGCGGAATTTGCCGATCGCACCGGCGTGCAGGTGAGTACGGATAACGCCGCGGCAGTGGCCGAAGCCGACGTGTTGGTACTGTCGGTGAAGCCGCAGATGATGAAGGAATTGTGCGAATCCATTGCCCCGGTCATCAAAGTCAGCGATCACAAACTCCTGGTGATCACCCTGGCGGCGGGTATTCCGCTGGCGGCCTACCAGCGCTGGCTGGGCGCCGGCGTGCCGATCGTGCGCGCCATGCCGAACACGCCCGCACTCGTGGGTACCGGGGTGACCGGCCTGTACGCAGGGGAGGGCGTCGATGAAGCGCAGCGCCAGATCGCCGAGCAGATGGCAGAGGCGGTGGGCATCGCGGTGTGGGTCGAGGGGGAATCCGGCATCGACCAGGTGATCGCCGTTTCCGGTTCCGGCCCGGCCTATTATTTCCAGTTTATGGAATCCATGATCGATGCGGCAGAGAAGGCCGGTATGCCGCGCGCCGACGCCGAGCGGCTCACCTTGCAAACCGCACTGGGGGCGGCGAAACTGGCCGTGGCCAGCGATGTGGACGTGGCGCAACTGAAGCGCAATGTCATGTCGCCGAACGGCACTACCGAGCGGGCCATCCATCGTTTCCAGAGCGGCGGCCTGCCGGAACTGGTGGAACAGGCCATGCGCGACTGTGCCGCGCGTGCCGCGGAAATGGCGCGCGAGCTCGATCAGTAAGTGCGGCCGGTGCCGCAGAAAAAATAAACAGGGAATTTTTAAGGATTGGGAATGGTCAGTACCTTCAGCAATATCGGCGTCTTCCTGTTGGCCACAATCGGCATTCTGTTTTTGTTTGCCGTGTTGATGCGCTTCCTGTTACAGCTGGCGCGGGCGGACTTCTACAACCCCATCTCCCAGGGCATCGTCAAGGTCACCAATCCGCTGGTGCTGCCGCTGCGCAAAGTGGTGCCGGGACTGTTGGGTGTCGATATGGCGTCCCTGGTACTGGCGCTACTGGTGGGCACGGTGATGATCATCGGCTGCGTGATACTGGCCGGTGGCGGTCTGGTGAATCCGCTCAGCGCTTTGCTGTGGTCGTTGATCGGCTGCACCATGACCGTGATTGCCATCGTCTTCGTGGGTATGCTGATTTCCATCGTGTTCAGCTGGATTGCGCCGCACAGCGGTCACCCGGCACTGATGTTGCTGCGCCAGCTGCTGGAGCCCTTCTGCGCGCCAGTACGCCGGCTGATTCCGCCGCTGGGCATGATCGATATCAGCCCGATCTTCGTGTTCATCCTGCTCACGGTCGCAGACAAGCTGCTGACCGGGTTCGCGCAGATGGCGCACATGCCCGCCTTTGTCTACAGCCTGTTCTGGCACATTCCCGGCTTTTAGAGACTCCTTTTTCCACATAGCCGGCATTTTCCGTGTGCCAGGTCGCAATCTCGGCGACCTGGCACCCTTCTATTATTTGGCGCGTTGATTGACAATAGGCGCCCATTTCGCGTTGCAGTAAATAAGAAGAACTCAATTACATGGAAGACGCCATCTTGCGCCAGCATATCGCCGACTACGACCGCTGGAAGAAAGCGCTGGATCTCCAGTTCGCCACCTTCAATCAGTGGCTGCAGGAACATTTCCCCAATTCCGCCGGTGCCCGCCAGGTTGTCCAGCAGGCGCGCGCGCTGCTCGCCGAGGACCAGTTCACCCTGGCCCTGGTGGGCGAATTCTCCCGCGGCAAAACCGAACTGATCAATGCGCTGCTGTCGCATACCTACGGCAAGCGCCTGCTGCCGTCCAAGCCCGGGCGCACGACCATGTGTCCCACGGAGATCTTCAGCGACGGCGGTGAGCAGGCCAGCCTGCGGTTGCTGCCGATCGAGACGCTCGCCACCAATACCAGCCTCGAGAGCTTCCGCCGGATTCCGCAGAAGTGGGTCACCCACGAGTTCGATGCCAACGACGCCGACGCCACCCGCGAGGCGCTGTTGAAAGTCGCCGCGAGCAAGGCGGTCACCCCGGAAGAGGCCGCGCGTTACGGCTTCGACCGCCGCCACCTGGACGGCAAGGGCAACCTGGTGGAAATACCGGCGTGGCGCTACGCGCTGATCTGCCTGCCGCATCCGCTGCTGGCCCAGGGGCTGCGCATTATCGATACGCCCGGGCTAAACGCGCTGGGCAACGAGCCGGAATTGACCCTGAGCACGCTGCCGAGTGCCCAGGCGGTAGCCTTCCTGCTGTCCGCCGATGCGGGCGTCAGTGGCACCGACCTGAATATGTGGGAGACCCACCTGGTACCGCTGCGCGATCACCGCGGCACCGCCGTGATGGCGTTACTGAACAAGATCGATGCCCTGTGGGACGATCCGGACGAGGACGCCGAACTGCTGTTGCGGCAGATGCGTGCGCAGGTTGCCAAGCTGCTCGAGATGCCGATGGACAGCGTCGTGGGGGTGTCGGCCAAGAAAGCCTTGCTCGCGCGCCAGCAGCGCGACCCGGTGCTGCTGCAGCAGAGCCGCTTTGCCGAATTTGAAAAACTGCTGGTACAGCGCCTGATGGAGCACCGCCACAAAGTGGCCGAGCACCGCTCGCTGCACCAGGCACTGACGCTGATGGCGGATACCCGCGACCTGCTCAAGCGCCGCCTGAACAGTGGCCGCGCCGCTCTGTCGCACCTGCAGCGCAACAGCACGGCCAGTTCCGAGCACTTGGAAGAGCTGGCACAAATGCAGCAGACCGCGCGCGCGCAGCACAAACTCTGTCATCAGGAGCTGCTGACGCTGAAATCCAGTCAGCGCATGCTGTCGCGTCAGCGTTCCTCGCTACTGGCGCCGGTTTCCAGCCAGCAGCTGCAGACGCTGATCGACGACACCAGCCGCGCTCTGTACGAACGCTGGACGCCGCTGGGCCTGGCCAAAGCCATTGACGGTTTTATGGAGGGGGTCGACCACCAGTTGACCAACCTGGAACGGGAGGTGGAACACGCCAATCGCCTGGTGGATGCCATCTTCGAGCGCTCCAGCCTGCGCAATCTCGACTCCACCGAGCAGCACTTCAATATCAGGAGTTTCCGTCTGGTGATGCGCGGCCTGCACCGGCAGGCGGCCCAGCTGCGGCGCTCGCCGCAGCTGTTGCTGGCGCGACGCAACCGTTTGACCGAACGCTTCCTCGCCACCCTGGCCAGCGAAGTGGGCCGGCTCTACAGCCAGCTGATTTCCGCTGCGGACGGATGGCTCGACCAGGCCCTGGAGCCGCTCAAGCAGCATGTGCAGTACCAGAAGCACCTGCTCAACCGCCACATGATCAAGCTCACCGAGCTGAAGCAGAAAACCCAGACCAAGCGTACCGACCTGCGGGCGCTGGAAGAGGAAATCCTGCGCAATGACAGCGCGCTGGCCTCCCTCGAGGAGTTGCTGCGCCAGAACGCAGCGGCACCGCAGCCACTGGCGCCGGCACCCACAGCGAACAACGTTATGCCGCTGAAGGCACCGGCAAGCAACTGAACCGCCGCAACTGCCATCACTGCGCGCCGCGCGTCGACAGAGAAGTCTTTGTCGCCGTGCGGCGCACGTCATTTGTGTTCCGCCTTCCCCGTCCCGTAAACTTGCCCGACCCCACCCGTTAATCCCCGTTTGATCCGGAAGCCTTGACTACCTTGTCCACGGAAAAAGTTTCATCGCCAGCCACCGCGCGCGACAGCGCTGCCGAGCCCGGCTCAGTCGGTATTGTCGCGCCCCAGAGCCACACCTTCACCGAGCCGCTGGAGCTGGCCTGTGGCCGCACCCTGCCGGAATACACGCTCGTCTACGAAACCTATGGCGAACTGAACGCGGACAAGAGCAATGCGGTACTGATCTGCCACGCGCTGTCCGGCCATCACCACGCCGCCGGGCGCCACAGCCCCGACGACAAGCGACCGGGCTGGTGGGACAACTATATCGGTCCGGGAAAACCCATCGACACAGATCGCTTCTTCGTGGTGTCACTGAACAACCTCGGCGGCTGCCACGGCTCCACCGGCCCGGCGTCGATCAACCCGGATACCGGTCGGGCCTGGGGGCCCGATTTCCCGATGCTGCGCGTACGCGACTGGGTTCACAGCCAGGCGCGCCTGGCCGATGTACTCGGTATCCAGCAGTGGGCCGCGGTGGTCGGCGGCAGCCTCGGTGGCATGCAGGCGATGCGCTGGTCACTGGAATATCCCGAGCGCCTGCGGCACAGCGTGGTGATCGCCTCGGCGATGAAGTTGTCGGCGCAGAACATCGCCTTCAATGAGACGGCGCGACAGGCGATTACCTCGGACCCGGATTTCTGCGATGGCCGCTACCTGGAGCAGGGCAAGCTGCCGCGCCGCGGCCTGGCGGTGGCGCGGATGATCGGCCATATCACCTATCTGTCCGACGACGGATTGGGCAAGAAATTCGGCCGCGAACTGCGCTCCGGCTCTTTCAGTCTCGGTGCCGAGGAAGCGGTGGAGTTCGAGGTGCAGAGCTACCTGCGCTATCAGGGGGATAGCTTTTCCGGCAGTTTCGACCCCAACACCTACATCCTGATGACTCGCGCGCTGGATTACTTCGACCTGGCGCGGGAGTACGACCACGACCCGGTGGCGGCTTTCTCCCATGCCCGCTGCAAGTTCCTGCTGGTGGCCTTCACGTCCGACTGGCGCTTCGCGCCGGATCGCTCGCGCGAAATTGCCGACGCGCTGATGCACGCCAATCTGCCGGTCAGCTATGCGGAGATCGAATCGCCGATGGGGCACGACGCCTTTCTGTTAAAGAACGAGCGCTATCAGCGGGTCTTCGCCACCTATATGCAGGGTGTGGCCGCGGAAGTTGAGCGGGAGGTGAACTGATGCGTATCGACCTGGATATCATCCAGAATTGGATCCCGGCGCGCACCCGCGTACTCGACCTCGGCTGCGGTGACGGCTACCTGCTCGAACAGCTGGGTAAAAACAAGCAGGTCAGCGGTTACGGTCTGGAGATCGATCACGAGCAGATTGAGCGCTGCTTGGCCCGAGGGGTCAATGTGGTTGAGCAGAACCTCGACCAGGGCCTCGGCAATTTTGCCGACGACAGCTTCGATACCGTGGTCATGACCCAGGCCTTGCAGACGCTGCGCCAGCCGCACCTGGTGGTGCGGGAAATGTTGCGGGTGGGCCGCGAGTGCATCATTACCTTCCCGAACTTCGGTCAGTGGAAGGCACGCTGGCACCTGGCCTTTTCCGGGCGCATGCCCGTGTCGGATTTATTACCCTTTGAATGGTACGACACGCCTAATATTCACTTTTGTACTTTCAAGGATTTTGAAGTGCTGTGTCGCGAGAACAGCTGGACTATCCTGCATCGTCAGGTAGTCTCCGAGACCAGAATCGGCGCGGCTTTTAAGGATTTAGTGCCCAATCTGTTTGGAGAGACGGCGATTTATCATCTGACTCGCTAAACTAAACTAAGCATAAGCAATTAGGCGCCTTGCGGTCAGTGTTTGAGCCGCTGCGTTGCCAGTTAACAGGAGGTGAACAGTGAAACGCATTTACGCTGCGGCGGCCACGGTGGCGCTGCTGTTCTGGGCGGCCGCGGCCGCAGCGCAGGAAGCCAAGGTGATCAAGAGTCACGAGGACTTCGGCGATTACCGGGTTATTTACTCGGTGTTCAATAGTGAATTTATCAAGCCGGAAATCGCGCAGAACTACAAACTGGTACGCGCGCGCGACCGGGCTTTTGTCAATGTTTCCGTCGTGAAGAAGGACGGCGGCACCCATGGGCTCAGCAGCGAGATGTCCGGTACCGCCACCAACCTGATCCAGCAGTCGCGTCCGCTCAAGTTTACCGAGATCCGCGAGGGCGACGCGGTCTATTACCTGGCGCCGCTGCGCTTCGAGGACGAGGAGAACCTGACGTTTACCATCGACCTGAAGCTGCCCAACGGCGACGCCAAGCAGGTGACATTCCGGCGCAAGCTGGAGAAAGAATAAATCCGCGAGCGGCTTGTTCGCGGTTAAAAAGCGGGCGCAGTGCGCTCGCTTTTTGCTTTCTGCAACGGCCGTCCTGAATCCAATAACCCCGGAAAGTGTGTGAAAAAGATCGTATTGGCCAGCGGCAACGCCGGCAAACTGAGAGAGTTTTCCCATCTGTTTGCAAATTGGGATATCGAGGTAGTGCCGCAGTCGGAATTCGATGTGCCTGAAGCCGACGAAACCGGACTCAGTTTTATCGAAAACGCGCTGATCAAGGCGCGCCACGCCAGCCGCGTCAGCGGTTTGCCGGCACTGGCGGACGACTCTGGCCTGGCTGTGGATGTGCTCGGCGGCGCGCCGGGAATCTATTCCGCCCGTTACGCCGGTACCGGCGCTACCGATGCGGAAAACAACCGCAAGTTGCTGGCCGCGCTGGCCCACGTGGACGATGCGCAACGCGGTGCCAGTTTCCACTGTGCGCTGGCGTTCGTGCGTCGCCACGATGACCCGGTGCCGCTGGTGTGCAGTGCCCAGTGGAGCGGGCGCATCCTGCGCGAACCCGCCGGGGACCAGGGCTTTGGTTACGATCCGCTGTTTTATGTGGAATCCCAGGGTATGACGTCCGCGCAACTGGCGCGCGATATAAAGAACCGGCTCAGCCACCGCGCCCAGGCCGTGCAGCAGTTCGCTGAGCTGTGGCGTGAGCGTATGCAGGGTGGGGCAGCTCTTGGCTGAGGTCGCGCCGGTGCTGCAGCTGCCGCCGCTGAGCCTCTACGTGCATATCCCCTGGTGTGTGCGCAAGTGCCCCTATTGCGACTTCAACTCCCATGCAGTCACCGCGGCTATCGACTCGCACCAAGCGCTGGGTGCCGGTGCCGAATACGGCCTGCCGGAAGCCGAGTATGTCGCGCAGCTGGAGCGGGACCTGCGCAGCCAGCTGCCGTGGGTGCAGGGGCGCCGCCTGACGTCCATTTTTTTCGGCGGCGGCACGCCCAGCCTGTTCTCCCCTGCGGCCATCGGTGCGATTCTCGCTGCCGCTGAGAAGGCCATCGGCTTCGCGCCGGACATCGAAATCACCATGGAGGCCAATCCCGGCACTTTCGAACAGGAAAAATTTGCCGGTTACCGGACCGCCGGCGTCAACCGCCTTTCCATTGGCGTACAGAGTTTTGATCCGCAGCAGCTGGAGAACCTCGGCCGTATCCACAGCGGCGACGAGGCCGCCGGGGCTCTGGCGATGGCGCGCCGCGCCGGCTTCGACAATATCAACCTGGACCTGATGCACGGCCTGCCGGGGCAGAGTGAGGTGGAGGCGCTGGCGGATCTCGAGCGGGCCGTGTCCCTGGGGCCGGAGCATATCTCCTGGTACCAGCTGACCATCGAGCCCAACACCGCTTTCTACAGCGCCCCGCCGGTTACGCCGGGATCGGCCCTGATTGCCAGCATGCAGGGCAGTGGCCGGGATTACCTGGCCGCGCAGGGCTATGCGCGCTACGAGGTCTCGGCCTACAGTGGCGCCGGTCTCGAGTCGCGCCACAACCTGAACTACTGGTCGTTTGGGGACTACCTGGGTATCGGTGCCGGCGCGCACGGCAAAGTCACCCTGGCGGGAGAAGGGCGTATCCTGCGCAGCCGCCGCACCCGCGCGCCGCGGCATTATCTACCTGAGTCCCCAGGCGAGCTGTCCAATGCGCCAGCTGGGCAGGCTCTGATTCACAGTGAATTGGCGCCGCCGCAATGCGACGAGGTTGAGCGCGAGGAGCTGCCGCTGGAGTTCCTGATGAATGCCCTGCGCCTGGTCGGCGGGGTGCCGGTGGAGACCTTCGAACGCTATACAGGCCTGCCGCTGGCCGAGCTAAAGCGGGAGTGGCCGGCGCTCGAGGCTATGGAGCTGGTGGAGCCCCTCGAGCAGCGGATTGCCGCAAGTCGCTTCGGCTTCGACTATCTTGACGAGATTCTGCAGCGTTTCCTCGAGCAGCCGTGATCTGGCGGCGCGCGGGGGGCTTGAAAGCTTCCGGCGCCGCCCCCATCTAGCGGGAAACGCCTTGCGGGGCGCCGGCGCCAGTCCTTATTATGTCGCCAACCAGCAGCCCGATAGGCAAGTGGCCACCTGGCCGCGCCTGAGCCGGCCACACCGAGTAACCAGAGAACAGGAAAGCAATATGAGCATCGTCAATGTAACTGACGCGGAATTCGAAGCCGAAGTACTGAAGGCCGAGGGCCCGGTACTGGTGGACTTCTGGGCCCAGTGGTGCGGCCCCTGCAAGATGATCGCTCCGGTACTGGAGGACCTGGCGGGTCACTACGGTGACAAGCTGAAAGTCGTCAAAGTGGACGTGGATGCCAACAAGGAGTCCCCGGCCAAGTACAACGTACGCGGTATCCCGACCCTGCTGCTGTTCAAGGGCGGCAATGTGGAAGGCACCAAGGTCGGCGCCCTGTCCCGCGCCCAGCTGACTGAATTCATCGATAGCCAGTTGTAAGGCCGACACCATACTGCAAAGGGCCGAATTCCCTTTGCAGTATGGAAAACTGCCGTTATACTGCCTAGTAATCTTGAAACTATTCAGACGAGTCGAGATCGAATTCCCGGACCGAGCTGAACGAAGTCGCCCCTCCGCACGGTCATAGACCATCCCCGGCGCGCATACTCCTCGAGTTGAACTTTCCGTAGCATATGCTGCTCAACCCGTTTATGAGTCAGAGCAGACTGTGAGTTCCCCTGAGCATCGCGCAGCCGGTCAAATATGACACCGCCTTGATGTGGGCAACAACGAGCAATTGTTCAATTTCAAATTTCAAAACCCCTCCTCAAATTTCCGGTGCGTCCGCGCCAACTGACAACAGAAACCTTAATAAAGCAATTGGTATGAATCTTTCTGAATTAAAAACTAAACCCATTGAAGAACTGATTGAAATCGCCAAAGGCATGGGCCTTGAAAACCTCGCCCGCTCGCGCAAACAGGACATTATTTTCAATATCCTCAAGCGCCACGCCAAAAGCGGAGAGGATATTTACGGCGACGGCGTACTCGAAATCTTGCAAGATGGTTTTGGTTTTTTGCGCTCCGCCGACTCCTCCTACCTGGCGGGCCCGGATGATATCTACGTTTCTCCCAGTCAGATCCGCCGCTTCAACCTCCGCACCGGCGACTCCATTTCCGGCAAGATCCGCCCCCCCAAAGAAGGTGAACGCTACTTTGCCCTGCTCAAGGTCAGCGAAATCAACTTCGACAAGCCGGAAAACGCGCGCAACAAGATTCTGTTCGAAAACCTCACCCCGCTCTTCCCCAATGAACGCCTGACGCTCGAGTGTGGCAACGGATCCTCAGAGGATCTGATCGGCCGCATCATCGATCTGGTGGCGCCAATCGGCAAAGGGCAGCGCGGACTGATCGTGGCACCGCCGAAAGCCGGTAAGACCATCATGTTGCAGAACATGGCCCAGGCCATCACCCGCAACAATCCGGAGTGCCACCTGATCGTCCTGCTGATCGACGAGCGTCCGGAAGAAGTGACCGAAATGCAGCGCTCCGTACGCGGTGAAGTGGTGGCCTCTACCTTCGACGAGCCGCCGGCGCGCCACGTACAGGTTGCCGAGATGGTGATCGAGAAGGCCAAGCGCCTAGTAGAGCACAAGAAAGATGTGGTGATCCTGCTCGACTCTATCACCCGCCTGGCGCGTGCCTACAATACTACCGTACCGAGTTCCGGCAAGGTGCTGACCGGTGGTGTGGACGCCCACGCCCTGGAGCGCCCGAAGCGCTTCTTCGGTGCCGCGCGTAACATCGAAGAGGGTGGCAGCCTGTCCATCATCGCCACTGCGCTGGTGGATACCGGCTCCAAGATGGACGAAGTGATCTTCGAGGAGTTCAAAGGCACCGGTAACATGGAGCTGCAGCTGGATCGCAAGATCGCCGAGAAACGCGTCTACCCGGCGATCAACGTGCGCCGCTCCGGTACCCGCCGCGAAGAGCTGTTGATGCCCGAGGGCGAGCTGCAGCGCGTGTGGATCCTGCGCAAACTGCTGCACGATATGGAGGATCTGGCGTCTACCGAGTTCCTGATCGACAAGCTGAAGGACTTCAAAACCAACGACGAGTTCTTCCTGTCGATGAAGCGGAAATAGTACTAATTGATAACCGGCACTCCAGTGGAGTGCCGGTTTTGTATTGGAGAGGAATAAGGCGATTATTTGCGCCGAATTCAGTTGAAAAGGGGCGGCGTTAGGCATATAAAGTCCCCCATTGTGGCGCTGGTTGTGTACAACGCCCGACTGAATTGACCCCGGGTGATGTGAATCACTTGAACAAAGGGGGTCAATCTCAGATGGATGATCTGGTGGAGCTGGTTATCCATTTGTGACTGCACGACAGCCCACATATCTAGTGAGAACTTTTTGTGAATATCTATATTGGAAATCTGGCCTACGGCGTTACCTCTGATGAACTGCACGAAGCATTCGGTGCATTCGGAGAAATCTCTCGGGCTACTGTTATTACCGACCGTGAGACTGGCCGTTCTAAAGGCTTCGGTTTCGTAGAAATGCCGAACGACGACGAAGCGCGCAAAGCAATCGAAGAGATGAACGACAAGCCGCTGTCTGGCCGTAACATCCGTGTTAACGAAGCCAAGCCGCGCGAAGATCGTGGTGATCGTCCGCGTCGTCCCCGCTTCTAAGTTGTTAGCTGTTAGTTAATAGCAACTTAAAGAATTTAACGGCCTGCGGTATTCGCCGCAGGTCGTTTTACCAGCCGCCTCCCCCTTCTCGCTCCCTGTTTCACAGGGTGGCAGTCCTCATTTTGTGCTCTCTGCTTTACACTGGCATCCTTAATCCAATGCCGGGAACTGCATGAAATACAAAGACCTGCGCGATTTTATCAAGCTGCTGGAAAAGCGCGGCCTGCTCAAGCGCATTAAACACCCCGTCGATCCCAATCTCGAAATGACAGAAATCGCCGATCGCGTACTGCGCGCGGGCGGGCCTGCACTGCTGTTTGAAAACCCCGTGGGTTTTGACACGCCGGTACTCGCCAACCTGTTCGGCACCCCGGAGCGGGTCGCCCTGGGCATGGGCCGCGAGAGCGTCAGCGAACTGCGCGAAGTGGGCGAGCTGCTGGCCTTTCTCAAGGAGCCGCAGCCGCCGGAAAACCTGCGCGATGCCTGGGAAAAGTTACCGGTATTCAAGCAGGTGCTGAATATGGGGCCCAAGGTCGTCAGCAAGGCGGCCTGCCAGCAGGTTTCACTCGAGGGAGACGATGTCGATCTGTACCGGCTGCCGATCCAGACCTGCTGGCCCGGTGATGTCGCGCCGCTGGTGACCTGGCCGCTGGTGATCACCCGCGGACCGGAAAAGAAGCGCCAGAACCTCGGCATCTACCGTATGCAGCTGATCGGCAGAAACCGCCTGATTATGCGCTGGTTGTCCCACCGCGGCGGCGCGCTGGATTTCCGCGACTGGTGCAGGAAGCACCCGGGCCAGCCCTATCCGGTTGTCGTGGCGCTGGGCGCCGATCCCGCCACCATCCTCGGTGCCGTCACCCCCGTACCGGATACCCTGTCGGAATACGCCTTCGCCGGCCTGTTGCGCGGCGACAAGACAGAGGTGGTCAATGCCACGCTCAGCGACCTGCAGGTGCCGGCCAGCGCGGAATACGTGCTTGAAGGTTTCATCCACCCGGACGATATGGCCGACGAGGGGCCCTACGGCGACCACACCGGTTATTACAACGAGGTGGACCGTTTTCCGGTTTTCACCGTGGAAAAGATCACCCACCGCAAAGACCCGATTTACCACAGTACCTACACCGGACGCCCACCGGATGAGCCCGCGGTACTCGGTGAAGCCCTCAATGAAGTATTAGTGCCGATCCTGCAGAAGCAGTTCCCGGAAATCGTCGATTTCTACCTGCCGCCGGAAGGCTGCTCCTACCGCCTCGCGGTCGTCACCATGAAGAAACAGTACCCGGGTCACGCCAAGCGCGTGATGATGGGGGTCTGGTCTTTCCTGCGGCAGTTTATGTACACCAAGTTCGTCATCGTTACCGATGACGACGTGAATGCGCGCGACTGGAACGATGTGATCTGGGCGATGACCACGCGTATGGATCCTGCCCGGGACACCGTCATGGTCGAGAACACGCCCATCGACTATCTCGACTTCGCCTCGCCGGTATCCGGACTCGGCTCCAAGATCGGCTTCGATGCCACCAACAAGTGGGAAGGGGAGACTTCCCGCGAATGGGGTAGGCCGATCGAGCGGGACGAAGCGGTGGTCAAGAAAATCGACGAGATCTGGCCCAAACTCGGCCTCTAAAAATTAGGTAGATAAATCCCAGGGAGGGGAGCATGCAGGTCATCAAAACAATCCGCCCCGGCCAGCTAGGGGCCCGCCGCTTTGAGCGCCGTTTCGGCAAACGCCTGTGCGCCGTCCGCTAGCGCCGTTCTGTCTGTGGACAAAAAGTTTTAACCACCGTTGAACTCATCATTGACGAGCGCGATAAGCCTGCCCCCGGGCACTCCCACGCTGCTCTCAATGCCTATAGAAAATCCGATGCCGTTGCACTTTGTGTCGGGCCTGAAGAAACCGCGATGCAGCGCCTTATAAAACAAGCCGGCGGACGGTGGAGCCGCGCTGGAAAGGCTTGGGTCACTAAGAGAGAAACGGCCACCACACTGGGCTTGGGGCATCGAATCGTTGAGCGCCTGGTTGAAGATTGTACGGATATAGACGCCAGCATCGAGCTTTAGCATGGCCACATTTATCCATTTATGGTCACATCTGGGTATACATGGTTACATATAGGCATATGCCCAGATATGACCATGCCTTTGAATAAACTGTTATGTGTACCAGGGGGTATCTGCTAGATGATGGTATTTGATTCAGCGAATGTGTTTAGAAAGCACGAAGGAAAAGTTAAGCTTGAGTCAAATGAAGTTGATGAATTCATTATTCAATATAGATCTGCGCTTGAGGAAACTAAGGGGATTTGTGGGGTTGTCTATGTATTGAGAACATTAAAGCCAATCCCTAGATTTCGAGGGTCTAGCAATATCCTCTATATCGGTGAGACCAAGCATGACGTGTGGAGCAGGTACGATGTAGATGTTGATACTCGAGATTTTTGGAGTGTCTACTCTCATGCTGTTGCGTCATATGGCCATATCGAAATCGACGTTTATGAGTCCGAGGATCACAAAACAACCGAGAAAGAGTTTCTTGCGCAGTACTTTGCAAGCCACGGAGAGCTTCCTCCAATCAATAGGCGCTTCTAATGGTAGTAAAAACACATAACAAACAGCAGCACGAAAGCCCGGCAAAAGGCGCCGGGCTGGACGGCCTACATTTCGCTTCGCTTCATTTCGGCCGCCCGTGTGCTGGGCGTTAAGAGTCTAGAAATGCAGCCTCTAGATAAGTTTAAAGGTGCGAAGCTAAAACGCTTTGATCTCGGCAAAGAGTCTTCCGGGTTTGAATTTGACTGCGGAACTCTTGCTGCGTTCAACCCAACGGAGGTAACTGGAGAGCAAGATGCGCTCATAGGTAGTAAAGTTCTAGCCGTGACTTTCGCTCGTGATGAGTCTCTCAAGATCGAGTTAAGCAATAACCTTACTATAAAGATCTCACTTGAGCCCGACTGCTGGGAAGGCCCTGAGGCATTTTGTGCAACATTCAAAGATGGGACTATCGTAGTTGAGTAGGCCTCTTAACAAACGCAAGCAGGATGCTCCGGCCCTTCGGGCCTCCGCGGGACGCCCAACGCTGTGCACATTTTGTGCGGGTCGCTGCGCTCCCATTCTTGCACAAAACATGCACAGCATTGGCCGCCCCTGTTGCGGGCGTTATGCACTATCAAGAATCTGAGCATGGAAATATACCAGCAAGAAATAGATGAACTTACTAAATTAATGCGTGAGGAGTGGCTTGAT
>NZ_JACZCR010000003.1 GCF_014904735.1 Microbulbifer hainanensis
CGGCAACAGGGCCGCCACCACACAAACTACGGAGCGCCCAGTGGAAATCCAATGGCTCAAGGCCTTCCTGGCCATCGCCGAACAGGGCTCGGTGTCCGAGGCCGCGGAACAGCTGCACCTGACCCAGCCCGCAGTCAGCAAGCGCCTGGCCGCCCTCGAACAGCAGCTCGATACGGCCCTGTTCGACCGCATCGGCCGCCGCCTGCAGCTGACCGACGCTGGCCGTGCGCTGCTGCCGCGGGCGCGCCATATCCTCAACGAAGTCAGCGATGCCGAGCGCGAACTGCGCGCCCTCGGCGGCCAAGTAACCGGCAGCCTGCGCATCGCCACTAGCCACCACGTCGGCCTGCATCACCTGCCACCGGTACTTAAGGAGTTCAGCGCCCGCTATCCGGATGTGGCGCTGGATATCGATTTCGTCGATTCGGAACAGGCCTACGAAGCGCTGATGGCCGGGGAATACGAACTGGCAGTGGTCACGCTGGCCCTGAAAGATTACCCGAGCCTGGACGCGCGCATCATCTGGCCAGACCCCTGCGTGGTGGTCGCCGCCCCCGATCACCCGCTCGCCAAAATGTCCGCGCTGGATCTCGCCGACCTGGCCCGCTATCCCGCGATACTGCCGGACCTGAACACCTATACCGGCCGCCTGATCAAACGCGAGTTCGATGCGCAGGGACTGAAACTCACCGCCAAGCTCGCCACCAATTTTCTCGAAACCATCAAGATGATGGCCGGCGTCGGTCTCGGCTGGAGCGTACTGCCGCGCACGCTGGTCGACGAAAGCCTCGCAGTGTTACCGGTAGAAAAACTGAATATCCTGCGCAACCTCGGTGTAATCAGCCACCGCGCACGCACACTCAGCAACGCCGCCAGCGCACTGCAGCAACTCCTGCTCGCCGCAGCGAACAAAAAACCAGCAACCGATGCAAAACACTGAACCGGTTCACAAAAAAAACCAAAAATGTGCGGCGAACACCGGCTTGCGCTAAATAAAGAAGGTAAACTCCGGCGCAGTTTCGAACGGAGAGAACCCAATGAAAAAAATAACCCTAGCCCTGTGCGCAGCACTAGCCAGTGGCGCAGCGAGCGCCGACACCATTCTCGGATTTGACGCTACTGCCGGTGTCTGGCAGCCAAGTTACAGCGGTGCCGTCGGTGTCGACGACTTCAATGTCGACAAGTTCGCGCTGGATGAAGACAACATCACTTTTATCCAGGCTGCCCTCGAGCACCCGATTCCCCTGGTACCGAACATCCTCGTCGCCCACAGCAAGATGGGTACCACCGGCATGGCCGACCTGAGTCAATCCGTGCAGTTCGGTGATGAAACTTTCACCGCCGGCACCAACGTGAATGCCGACCTGGACCTGAGCCACACCGACGCGACCCTCTATTACGAGATCCTGGACAACTGGGTAAATCTGGATCTGGGCCTGACCGCGCGCCAGTACAAGGGCAACCTGAAGCTGACCAGCGACATGCAGTCCGAAGACATTGAACTGAACGGCGTGCTGCCGATGGCCTACGCCATGGCGCGCTTCGACCTGCCATTTACCGGCTGGTCCATCGTTGCCCAGGGCAACGGCACCGGTTACAAGGGCGACACCCTCACCGACCTCACCGCCAAGGTGCGCTGGGACTTCGCTCCGGCACTGGATTTCGCCGTTGAGGCCGGCTATCGCAGCATGTCGCTCAAGCTGTCAGAGCTGGACGACCTGCAGAGCGACCTGACCATCAAGGGTCCATACCTGGGACTGAACCTGCACCTGTAAGGCGGTTCACCCGGTACAAAAAAGGGCGGCCACTGGCCGCCCTTTTTGTTTTTACCGCACGCTTTGACGATCCCCGCCCCGCCCCGCCCTTACGCTATCTTCTAGCGGATAGAATTATTTGCCTCGCTGAAATCAATGTTTCACCCACCGAGTTAAAAGTGGTCTTGGAGGCAGCAATTCCCGCGAACGATTGCGTGAGTCCAACGCCGCTCCCCGGTCTACTCTTTGAAAAGAAACTTAACTCTGTCCCAACTCGGCAAGGGTGCGTGGTTTTGGGTGACTCTATCGACAAAGAATTGACCGCACTGGCCGAGGCAATTGACAGCCAGTGCGAAGGTGATGGCGCCCAGTCAACGCCGCTGCCGGGGCTCAGCCTAGCCCGCGTTACCACCCCCAGCCATCCGCTGCAAACCACCTATGACGCCGCAGTGTGCGTGATAGCACAGGGACGCAAGCAGGCGATGCTGGGCGACCAGCGCTTTGAATATGGTGCTGGCAATTATTTACTGGTCTCGATAGACGTTCCGGTAACGGGTCAAATTGTCGAAGCATCCGCAAAGAAACCGTATCTGTCCCTGCTTCTGGAGCTGGATTCTGACATCCTCGGGGAGCTTATATTGCAAGCCGGCTCCGAAGCGGAACGCGCCGAACAACTTCACCCCAGTCTGGCCGTCGCCAACGCGTCGCCGCAATTGCTGGACGCGGCCACCCGGCTTGTCCGCCTGCTGCAAACACCGGAGGACCTGGCAGCGCTGGGCAAGCCAACGAAGCAGGAAATCTTCTACTGGCTTCTCAAAGGCCGATGCGGTGCCCAACTGCGCCAGATTTCCCAGAGCGAAAGCAAATTGCAACAGGTGAACCGCGCCGTAACCTGGCTCAAGCAGCATTTTCGTGAGCGGGTTCATGCTGACGATCTCGCCGACATCGCAAGCATGAGCGCGTCGGCACTGTACAAGCACTTCAGGATCATCACCAATATGACGCCGCTGCAATACCAGAAGCAACTGCGACTTCAGGAAGCGCGCAGGCTGATGCTGTTCGATGCTCTGGATGCCGGCAGCGCCAGTCATGCGGTGGGATATGAAAGTCCATCTCAATTCAGCCGCGAATATAGCCGCCTTTTTGGCGCCCCCCCCATGAAGGACCTCGCACGTCTGCGGGAAGCTCCGGCAGAACTGCGATATGTTTGAGGACTACATTCGCCATCGACTGGAAAATCAGCCCTTCCTTCGGGAGATTAAAGAAGGAAGAACTGCCCACATGGCTGAAACTCGGCATCGGATTCGTTCCGTTCGGCCCGCAGGGCAAAGGCTTTCTCAGCGGCGCGATCGGCGAATTCACCAGTTTCGACAGCAGTGATTTCCGCGACTTAGCGCCCCGCCTGAAAGAAAGTCTCGCTACAGTCGATTTGGAGTTGACCCCGGAAGACCTGAAAGAGATCGAAACAGCGCTGGCCGATATTTCCGTGCAGGGCGACCGCTATCCCGAAAAGCTGGCAGCCCGGGTCAACCGTTAGACATACAGAGGAGCAAGAACATGAAGACAACCGGCTACGCCGCCCAATCCGCCGGAGCGCCCCTGGCGCCGTTCGAATTTGAACGCCGCGATCTACGCCCCAACGACGTCGCCATGGAAATCCTCTACTGCGGCATCTGTCATACCGACCTGCATCAGGTTCGCAATGACTGGGGCCGGAGCAACTACCCGCTGGTGCCCGGCCACGAGATCGTCGGCCGCGTGATCGATGTGGGCAGCGACGTCACCCACTACAAGGTGGGCGACACTGTCGCCGTCGGCTGCATGGTGGACTCCTGCCAGCACTGCGACCAGTGCCACCACGGCGAGGAGCAAATGTGCCGCGAGGGCATGACCCAGACCTACAACGACGTGGATCGCATAACCGGAGACCGGACCTACGGCGGCTATTCCAAGCACCTGGTGGTGCGTGAGGAATTCGTCCTGGGGGTACCGGACGGCCTGGACGCTTCCCGCGCCGCGCCGCTGCTGTGCGCCGGCATCACCACCTATTCACCGCTGCGTACCTGGAATGTGGGGCCCGGCAGCCGCGTGGGCGTGATCGGGCTCGGCGGACTGGGCCATATGGCGGTCAAGCTCGCCGCCGCCATGGGTGCCGACGTGACAGTAATGAGCCGTTCGAAAGACAAGGAGGCCGATGCGCTGGCCCTCGGTGCCGATCGCCTGCTGGTCTCATCCAATAGTGAGGCGATGGAAGAAGCTGAGTCCAGTTTCGACCTGATCATCGATACCGTACCGGTCAAACACGACCTCAACCCGTATCTGCCCCTGCTGGATATAGACGGCACTCTGGTGCTCGTCGGTCAGATTGGCCCGCTCGAAGAACCGATCACCGTACCGATGATCATGGGGCGCCGCCGCATCGCTGGCTCGCCAATTGGCGGAATCGAAGAAACCCAGGAGTTGCTGAACTTCTGCGCGAAGAAAAACATTCTTCCCGAGTGCGAAATGATCCGCATGGATGAAGTCAACGAAGCCTTCGAGCGAATGGAGCACGCCGATGTGCGCTACCGCTTTGTGATCGACATGGCGTCACTGGACGATTCCGGTAGCAAGGCGTAATCGGGCTGACAAATGGCCCGCTACGGAGAGCGGGCCAGAGAGGGCTGGATAAGCGCGTAATGGATTTGGCACAGTGAGATTGCGGCCGAGTCACACACCCTGGAGCTGAGAAGACGCGCGAAAGGTCTTTGTCAGCACCCGGTTAAATGGTGACGACGCCCGACTGAACGTCGCCGTTCTGCGCGCGCTGGCGCATGACGTGATCGATCAGGACCAGCGCCATCATTGCCTCGGCAATCGGCGTCGCGCGGATACCGACACAGGGATCGTGGCGGCCCTTGGTGACCACTTCGATCGGGTTGCCGTGTACATCGATACTGCGCCCGGGAATACGCAGGCTGGAAGTGGGCTTCAGGGCGATGTGGGCAATCAGTTCCTGGCCACTGGAAATACCGCCGAGCACGCCACCGGCATTGTTGGACAGGAATCCCTCCGGGGTGATTTCGTCGCGGTGCTCGGTGCCCTTCTGCGCAACGCTGTCGAACCCCGCACCGATCTCGACGCCCTTGACCGCGTTGATGCTCATCAGCGCGTGTGCCAGGTCCGCATCCAGTCGATCGAAGATGGGCTCACCCAGACCCGCGGGCACGCCGCTCGCGTGTACTGAGATGCGCGCGCCGATGGAATTGCCCTCCTTGATCAGCGCCTGCATATAGGCTTCCATTTCCGGCACCTTGTCCGCGTCCGGGCAGAAGAACGGATTCTCGCTCACCTGCTCCCAGTCGAGCTTTTCCACCTTGATCGGGCCGAGCTGCGACAGGTAGCCGCGCACTTCAATACCGTACTGTTCCCGCAACCATTTCTTGGCAATGGCTCCGGCAGCGACGCGCATGGCCGTCTCGCGGGCAGACGAGCGGCCGCCGCCGCGGTAGTCGCGCACGCCGTATTTCTGCCAGTAGGTGTAGTCCGCGTGGGCCGGGCGTACCTGCTCGGCGATATTGGCGTAATCCTTGGAGCGCTGGTCGGTATTCTCGATCAGCAGGCCAATGGGTGTGCCGGTGGTTTTGCCCTCGAACACGCCGGACAAGATCTTGACCTGATCCGCCTCGCGGCGCTGGGTGGTGTAGCGGGAAGTGCCCGGCTTGCGCCGGTCCAGCTCCAGCTGGATTTCCTCTTCGCTGATTTCCAGCCCGGGCGGACAGCCGTCGACGATGCAGCCCAGCGCCGGCCCGTGGCTCTCGCCGAAAGTGGTGACGCAAAACAGCTTGCCAAAAGTGTTGCCCGACATATGCGATTTCCCTGCCTACTTTCCCGTCAGAAACTGGAGAACGGCGCATTATAGATTATTCGCCGCGCCGGTGCGCCGCGCGCCGCAAAAAGCGGCGCCGGTACGCGGTGCGCGGCTATCTCTAGGATCAGTTATTCGCCGTCGAAAAAGGATTGGTAGGCCAGCAGCTCCTCGCGGCTGATGGCGAAAACGCCGTGGCCGCCATCGGCGAACTCCGGCCAGACAAAGGGCACCTGCGGGAAGGCCTCTTCCAGTGCTTCCCAGCTGTTGCCGACCTCGCAGACCAGCAGGCCGTCCGGCTGCAGGTGGTTGGCCGCTTCGCGCAGCAGGCGGCGGGTGAAGTCGAGCCCGTCGTCGCCGGAGCCGAGAGCGATTTCCGGCTCGGCGCGGTATTCCTCGGGCATCTCAGACAGGTCCCGCGCATCCACGTAGGGCGGATTGCACACGATCAGCTCGTAACTGAATCCGTCCAGTCCGGCGAACAGATCCGATTGCACCGCGCGCACCCGCTCGTTCAGGTCGTGGCGGTTGATATTGATCTGCGCCACTTCGACGGCACCCTCGGAGATATCGCTCAGGTCCACCCGCGCCTCGGGAAACGCCTCGGCACAGGCGATACCGATGCAGCCGCTACCGCAGCAAAGATCCAGGATCGCCAGCGGTTCCACCTGCAGCCACGGTTGGAACTCGTTGCGGATCAATTCGCCGATCGGCGAGCGCGGCACCAGCACCCGCTCGTCCACATAAAAATCCATGCCACAGAAGTGCGCTTCGTGGGTCAGGTAGGCGGCCGGCAGGCGCTCGGTGAAGCGGCGCTCCAGCAGGCTCATCACTTCGCGGCGCTCGTCCATGGTCAGGCGCGCCTGCAGGACTTCCGGCTTGCTCTCCAGTGGCAGGTGCAGGCCGTGCATGACCAGCAGCAGCGCCTCGTCCCATGCGTTGTCGGTACCGTGGCCGAACCAGAGTCCCGCCTCGTTGAAGCGGCTGGCGCCCCAGCGGATGAAATCCAGCACGGTACACAGCTCGTGCAGGCTGGCTTCACGCTTTTCTATCATTCACTCTATCCTTTACATATTTTGGCCGGATCCGAGCCGGCAGGCCCGCGCGATCGGCGCGAGAGTACGGCAGAAATTCGGCAACAGGTGATCCATGCAGCCCACCCGCGAGTAAAATGACCGGGGCGCCATCCGCGCCCAACGGCGGAACTTTACTCAGGGGTGACAAAAGCTTAGGGTAGCGCACCCGCCCCTCGGGCTGAGATATTGGAATACGACCAGATGAACGAACACTACGCGCGAATTATTGAGGCAATCGGCGAAGATCCGCAACGTCCGGGTCTGGTGGACACACCCGCGCGCGCTGCCAAGGCCATGGAATACCTGACCCGGGGTTACAAGCAGTCCGTGGAAGACGTCGTCAACGACGCCCTGTTCCCATCCGATTGCAGCGAAATGGTTCTGGTCAAGGATATCGAGCTCTACTCCCTGTGCGAGCATCACCTGCTGCCGTTTATCGGCAAGGCCCACGTGGCCTATATTCCCGACGGCAAGGTAGTCGGCCTGTCCAAGGTGGCGCGTATCGTCGACATGTACGCCCGCCGCCTGCAGATCCAGGAGCAGCTCACCGTAGAGATTGCGAATACCCTGCAGAAGGTGACCGGCGCCGCGGGCGTTGGCGTCATTATCGAGGCCAAGCACATGTGCATGATGATGCGCGGCGTCGAGAAGCAAAATTCGGTCATGAAGACCTCTGCGATGCTCGGAACCTTCCGCAGCAACCAGGCCACGCGCAACGAATTCCTTTCCCTGATCCGCTAGCAGCGGAGTCATCGGCGACACAGGGAAGTGTAGTGTCCGACAGGCCGCCGTGCGGCCGCACAGCATTCACGGAGTGAAGCCATATGCCCCATATCGTTATCGAGTATGCGGAAAACCTGGAAGACAGGATTTCCATCCCCGCACTGGTGAGTTCCGCGCAGGACGCCATGCTCCGATCCGGGCTTTTCGCCTCCCATACCATCAAGACCCGCGCCCTGCCCTACCGCCATTTTATTGCCGGCGACAAGGGCGGCAGTTTCATTCACGCGGAGATCCGCCTGTTCGAGGGACGCAGCGAGCGCGACCGCGAATCCCTGAGCTCGGCGGTATTCAATTGCCTGTGCCAGTTTGCCGACGGGGTGCCGGCGGTGACAGTGGAAGTGCGGGAGATGGACGAGAACTGCTATTCGAAACGGCTGCCATTCTGACGCCTTCCTTCGCCGGCAGCAGCCCGCCCTATTCCGCTTCGCCGCGCAGGAAGGGCCCGAACCATTCGGCGATGGCCTCGGCGCCGTCTTCCATGTGCAGGTGGTGTCCACCGGGCAATTCCCTGACGGCGATATTGGGGTGATCGTCCAGTAGCGGCCGCAGGCGCGCAATGATATCGACGATGCCCGCCTCCGCCAGCACCAGCCGTACCGGCATCGCAGCCCGGTCGAGAAACGCCTGCACCTGGGCGTTGTTCAGTTTCACAGTCGACGTCGCCATCAGGCGCGGATCGTTACTCCAAACCACCGCGCCGCCATCGCCAGCGGCATGGGTACCGCGCTCTACCAAGCGCTGGGCGGCGTCGTCGCTGAGGCGGAACATGCCGTTCTTGCGCGCCTCCACCGCCTCTTCAATCGTGTCGAAATGGCGCGGCTTGCGCGCCCCGTAGCGGGCCCGCTGGGCGATGGCCTTGGCCAGCGTCTCCGGTGCCTCGGCATCCTGTGCCGGCGGCGGCACCAGGCCATCGATCAGCGCCATCCGCTCGATGCGGTCGGGAAAGGTACCCGCCGTCAGCATCGCCGCCACCGCGCCGCGCGAGTGGGCCAGCAGCGAGAACTTGCGCCAGCCCAGCGCGTGCGCCACCCCCAGCACGTCCTCCACTTCTTCCCAGATGTTGTAATTCGCATCCCGCGAGCGGTGGTAACTGAGTCCGTGCCCCGCCATATCCACCGCCACCAGGTTGATCCCGCCGAGCAGCGGCGCCAGCCGGTCGAAGCTGGCACAGTTGTCCAGCCAACCGTGCAGTGCCAGCACCGGCGCGCCATCGGGGTCGCCCCACTGGCGCGCGGCAATGGTCTTGCCATCGAATTCGAGGGAAATTTCGCGGGGAGACGGATTCATAGGGAGGCCAAATCTGAAATAACCAGCATGGAATCTTGCCGACAGCGGCGAAGCCGTTCAATGACGCAATGCGCCAGGGCAGATGGTGGATTGACTGGGAAAGTCGGCAACGGCGGAGCGGAGTAAACGCCTATATTCCGTCGGCGTGCTGCAGCCACGCCAGTTCGGCGCAGCCATTGGCCCACACGTCGGCGTTGAGGCAGGCGAGGCTGGAAGTGCCCAGCGGGTGCGCGTTGTCGCTGCCACAGAGGCCATTGACGAGGCTGCCCACCAGCGGCTGGTGGCTGACCAGCAGCAGGGGGAAATCCGCCGCGTCCGCTTGCTGCAGCGCATCGAGTACCGCCTGGGGATCGGTATCGCCGATCAGCAGCGGCTGCGTAGTGACTGGCAACTGCAGATGCTCGGCGACGATCTGTGCCGTCTGCAGGGTGCGCACAAAGGGACTGGCCCAGATGGCGCGCACCTGCGCGAGTTCATCGGCGCGGCGCGCACAGATACCCGCCACCTGGGCGCGCCCGCGCTCGGTGAGCTGGCGGGCGGCATCGTCGCCGAACATCGGTTCGGCCTGGCCGTGACGCAGTATCAACAGTTGCACAGACAACCTCCGCGCTGGAGAGAGGGCCGGGAATCAGCTCTTGGCCTCACCCTCGTCTTCGGTGGATTTGCGGCCGCCGGAAGATTTTTTCGCCGGCGCTTCCTTCTCATCGGAATCGGCGCTCAGGACAATAGCCTCTTCCGCTTCTTCATCTTCGGCCACGATTTCTGCTTCCACTTCCTCGGCACTTTCATACCCGGACAGATCGTCCACATCGGATTCCGGCCACTCGGAAAACGGGAAGGGCTTTTCCTCAGAGTTGTAAATCAGGAACTGCAGCGTCTGGTAGATGTAAGACGCGATCTGGTCCCCCAGACGACGCAGGTTGTCGTTGGAGGAGCCAGTGATAATCGAAAACAGGAATTGCAGCACTACCACCGCCAGCATGACGAAGCCGGCGATTTCCAGCAGGAAAGCAAAAAGCACCATATATACCAGGCGCAGCCACTGGTTTCCGGAGGTCAGGTTGGTCTTCAGTTCTTCATTATCCATAAATTATCACCGTCAGGGTTTGGCTCTATTCTGGCTTTACGGCTTTGCCGAGTAGGCCACGTCAAAGGTTTGTGCGCCCGACATCAATTCGCGTATTACCTCCGGAATCGGCCGCTCTTCAAATAATATGGCGTGAATCGCGGAAACCAAGGGCATATAGACGCCCAATTCGTCTGCTTTGTGCTTAATCAGCCGCACGGTGTTCACACCCTCGGCCACCTGACCGATTTCTGCGACGGCCTGTTCCAGCGGGCGGCCCTTGCCCACCAGGTATCCAACCCTGTAATTGCGGCTGAGATCGGAGGAGCAGGTCAGGATCAGGTCGCCGACACCGGCAAGGCCGATAAACGTCATCGGATCCGCACCCATGGCTTCGGCAAAGCGCATCATTTCCGCCAGCGCACGGGTAATCAGCAGACTGATGGTGTTCTGGCCGCGGTTCAGCGCCACCGCCATGCCGGTGACGATCGCATAGATATTTTTCAGTGCACCGGCCAGCTCCACGCCAAACACATCGCCGCTGGAATAGACGCGGAAAGTCTCCGAATGCAGCACTTTCTGGATGCGGCTGCACAGGACCTCGTCATCGCTGGCGATGACTGTGGCGGTGTAATGCCCCTCGACAATTTCCTTGGCAAAGTTGGGACCGCTCAGGACACCGACGCGCATATCGCGGGTCTCTTCGCGCAGGATGTCGCTCATCAGGTGGAAGCTGTCGTGCTCGATCCCCTTGGTGGTGGAGATCAGCATGGTGCCCGGCTCCAGCAGCGGCGCCACGCGCCGCACCACCTCACGGAAGGACTTACTCGGAATCGCCACGAACACGATCTGGCAGCCGTCGATGGCCTCTTCCAGTTCGCAGGTGATTTTCAGGTCCGGGTGCAGGGGAACGCCCGGCAGGTAGTAGTGGTTCTCGCCCATTTCGCGGCAGTTGCTCGCGCGCTCCGGGTCGCGCATCCACTGACGGGTGTCGTGGCCGTTGCCGGCGACAATATTGGCGATAGCAGTACCGAAACTGCCGCCCCCCAGTACAGCAATGGAAAAGGTTTCGGCGGAGGCCGATTTGATGGTTTCCGTCTGTGTCGTCATACCGATAAAGCTTTTGTTCGAGTTTTGCGGATTATAGAGGGGCGGCACTGGCAGCCCAATGACGGCAGGGAAAAAATGTGACTTTCGCTCAGATCGCGTACAGTTAACGAGCGTTTATTGCCAGATCGCGCAAAAGTTACCCAGCGAAACGGAAAATGGCCGCCGCCCGATACGGCAGATAGCGTGTATAGAAGCTGCTGCACAACGTAGCGAGCGGGTGCCTGGTGGTGGCCGCCGGAGCACAGTCACCGCAGTGTACAAATCGTACATGAGGATGACGACCGGGCTGGCGCTCCAGCACCGCCGGACGCCGCCAGGCGCCCGCGCAGTAGTTGTGATGCAGTTTCTAGCTGTTTAGCTCCAGCAGCAGTGTGTTCAGTCGACGCACATAATCCGCCGGATCGGTGAGCTGGTTGCCGGCCGCCAGGTTGGCCTGATCCATCAGGATATTGGTCAGGTCCGCGAAGCGCTCCTCGTCCTGCTCCTGGTCCAGGCGCTGTACCAGCGGGTGGGACGTGTTCAGTTCGAAGATCGGCTTGGCTTCCGGCAGTGCCTGGCCGGCCTGCTCGAGAATGCGGCGCATCTGCGGCCCCATATCCTGCTCGCTCACCACCAGACACGCGGGGGAGTCCACCAGGCGCGTGGTCGCGCGCACGTCCTCGACGCGGCTTTCCAGCACTTCCTTCACGCGCTCCACCAGCGCACCGGCCTCTTTCTCGACCTTCTCGCGCTCGGCCTTGTCCTCGTCGGTCTCGGCTTCACCCAGGTCCAGCGCACCCTTGGCGACATCCTGGAACGGCTTGCCGTCGAACTCGTGCATATGGCCGACAAACCACTCGTCCACCTGGTCGGTCAGCAGCAGTACCTCGATGCCCTTCTTGCGGAACACTTCCAGATAGGGGCTGGACTTGGCCGTGGCGAAGTTGTCGGCGGCCACGTAGTAGATGTACTTCTGCCCGTCCTTCATGCGGCCGACGTATTCCTCCAGGGACTGATCCTGTTTCGGCACATCGGTGTGGGTGGTGGAGAAACGCAGCAGCTTGGCAATCTTCTCCTTGTTGGCGAAGTCCTCCGCCGGCCCCTCTTTCATGACGCTGCCGAACAGATCCCAGAAAGTCTGGTACTGGTCCACGTCCTTCTTCGCCAGCTTCTCCAGCATGTCCAGCACGCGCTTGGTCAGCGCACTCTTGATCGCGTCGGTGTTGCGGTCCTTCTGCAGGATCTCGCGGGACACGTTCAGCGGCAGGTCGTTGGAGTCCAGCACCCCTTTGACGAAGCGCAGGTACAGCGGCAGGAACTGCTCGGCGTCGTCCATGATGAAGGTGCGCTGTACGTACAGCTTCAGGCCGCGGGTGGCGTCGCGCTGGTACAGGTCAAACGGCGCGCGGCCGGGGATGTACAGCAGACTGGTGTAGTCCAGCTTGCCTTCCACCTTGTTGTGGCTCCAGGTCAGCGGGTCGTCGAAATCGTGGGAGACCAGCTTGTAGAACTCCTTGTACTCGTCGGATTTCACCTCGGAGCGCGGGCGGGTCCACAGGGCCTGGGCGGCATTGACCACTTCGAATTCCGGTGCCTTGCTTTCGGCCTCTTCCTCGCCCTCGGCGGCCGGAGCCTCTTCCTTCAGCATCTCCACGGGGATGGCGATGTGGTCGGAGTATTTCTTGATGATCGAGCGCAGGCGCCAGCCGTCGGCGTATTCCCTGGCGTCGTCCTTCAGGTGCAGCACCACCCGGGTACCGCGGTTCGGCCACTCGACATTTTCCACCGAGTACTCGGCCTCGCCGCTGCACTCCCAGTGCACGCCCTGGTCTGTTTCCAGACCTGCGCGGCGGGTAAACACGTCCACCTTGTCGGCGACGATAAAAGCGGAGTAGAAGCCCACACCGAACTGGCCGATCAGGTGCGCGTCCTTCTTCTGGTCGCCGGTCAGGTTCTGCATAAAGGCGGAGGTACCGGAGCGCGCGATGGTGCCGAGGTTCTCGATGACCTCGTCGCGGCTCATGCCGATACCGTTATCGGTAATCGTGAGAGTGCCCTCTTCCTTGTCGAATTCAATGCGGATGCGCAGCTCCGGGTCCTCTTCCAGCAGCTCCGGCTTGGACAGGGCCTCGAAACGCAGCTTGTCGGCCGCATCGGACGCGTTGGAAACCAGCTCGCGCAGGAAGATCTCCTGGTTGGAGTAGAGCGAGTGGATCATCAGGTGCAGTAGTTGCTTGGCTTCCGTCTGGAAACCGTGGCTCTCTTTATGGGCCTCAACGGTCATGGATAGGTCTCCCCGTACACTTCAATTCGAAATCGGAACAGGGAGCAGATATAGGGGTGGCCCGCCGGGTTTCAAGGGCGGGCGTGTGACCGGCCGGGCGGATCCGGCCAGATTCCGCAGGTTATTCGCCCGCGAGGGCCGTGGCGAGGGTACTGCCGTGGCCAGTGATATCGATGACGAAATTGGCGGTCAGGTCGGAAATGACGCGGGATTCCGCGTTCATCAGGATGACGATACCGATCTTGCGCTTCTCGGAGTAGGCCACCGCGGCGCGGAAACCTGCCACCCAGCCGCCGTGGTAGATGATGCGGTCGTCGCCGATGGAATACAGGCGCCAGCCGAGGCCATAACCGGCGTGGGTCAGGTAGTCGCGCCAGATGCGGTGGCGCATATGCCGCTGGGTGGCGACCCGCTCGGTGGTGATATCGTCGATCACCGCCGGCGACAGCACTTTCGGGTAGTAGCCCATCTGCGCCTTCAGCCACTGGGCCATATCGCTGATGCTGGCGTTGACGCCGGCGGCCGGCGCCGCCAGGTAATACTCTTTCTCCACTTTCACCGCGCGCCAGCCGCGGCCGGTCTGCACGTGGGGCGCGGCGCGGTTGTTGGAGGCCATAAAGCTGTCCCAGCCCAGCGAGGCATCCTGCATCTTCAGCGGCGCAAAGAAACGCTCCTTCAGCTGGCGCTCATAGGTGGTGCCGGTGGCCTTCTTGATCACGTCGCCGATCAGGCTGAACAGCACATTCTGGTAGCCGTAGCAGGTGCCCGGCTTGCAGCGCGGGTCGATATTGGCGAACTTCGGCAATATCTTGCTGAGCGGCTTGTTGTCTTCGAGGTAATTGTCGTAGGCGTTGGGGGTCAGGCCCGAGGAGTGGCTCAGCAGGTGCTGCACCTGCAGCTGGCGCGACAGCGAGGGCGTCTTGAAACTGAGCTGGGGTACGAAGCTCACCACCCGGTCATCCCAGCTGAACTTGTGCTCGTGCTCCAGCACCGCCGCCATGCTCGCAGCAAAGGTCTTGGAAACCGATGCCAGGCGGAAGACGGTGTGCGTGTCCACCTTGCCGCTCTTGCCCTTGATCCGCACGCCATAGGTGCTCATCGCCACCACATGGTCGCCGTCGACGATGGCGTAGGCACCGCCGGGGATGCCCTGCTGCTTCATCAACTGGCGGAAATAGCGATCGAATTCCTTCGCGCTGGTCTTGATATCTTCGGCCTGCACGGAGGTCGTGCCCAACAGCATCAACGCCAGGCACAGGTAGATGGCACCTCTCGGGCGCCAGCAGGCAAACAGAGTGATCAGGGATTGAGGTCTCATGCCGTACTTCGGGCCGCCGCGGCAATTCATTACTTGTTATTAAGACTAGCAGCCCGCGAAAAAATTCTCTTCCCGTCTGCCCGCTCGAATCAAGCGCGGCATTGTACGCAGAAACCTGATCCAACGCACAGCGCGCGTGCCAAATAGGCACGCTTTTGCGCTTTTTGTGGGCAGCGGGCACAAAAAAACCGCCTTTCGGCGGTTTTTCGCGGGGAACGCCAGGCACCCCCCAGTTCACCAGCGGCAGTACCGCGGGAACTTACAGCTTCTCGGCGTTTTCGCTCAGGTAAGCAGCAACACCTTCCGGAGAGGCGTTCATACCCTTGTCGCCTTCCTGCCAGCCAGCCGGGCAAACTTCGCCGTGCTCCTGGTGGAAAGCCAGCGCGTCGACCATGCGCAGCATTTCGTCAACGTTGCGGCCCAGCGGCAGGTCGTTAACGACCTGGTGGCGGACAACGCCTTCTTCGTCGATCAGGAAGGAACCGCGGAAAGCCACGCCGCCTTCGGACTCAACGTCGTAGGCCTGGCAGATTTCGTGCTTGGTGTCGGCTACCAGAGCGTACTTGACCGGGCCGATGCCGCCGTCGTTGACGGAGGTGTTACGCCAGGCGTTGTGGGAGAACTGGGAATCGATGGAAACACCGATCACTTCCACGCCGCGCTTCTGGAATTCCGCAAAGCGGTGATCGAAAGCGATCAGCTCAGACGGGCACACGAAGGTGAAGTCCAGCGGATAGAAGAAAATAACGGCTTTCTTGCCCTTGATGGTTTCGGCCAGGTTGAAAGTGTCAACGATCTCGCCGTTACCCAGTACCGCGGCAGCGGTGAAGTCCGGAGCTGGTTTGCCTACCAGAACTGCCATAAGAACCTCCTCGTTCCAATGTTGGTTAGTGTTCGAACGGTAAAATGATCAATTTATATGCAATCGCTATAAATTGAATAAGAAGTGATAGTGGGTCGCTATGATACACAGGCGCCCACAGCAGACCTATTAAATTTTTATATGAGGTCGATAGCGGCGCAAGCAGGCGGTGTCACAAGTTATTTGCGACCAACTCGTCGAGCCAGGTCACTTCACACCAACTGCGCCCCGACGAAATTGACGATAGGCGGTTGACACTACACTGAAGGTGTCACCGGCAAACTCTAGTGGATACTAGATGGAAACTGTCGATGCCCTGGCACTTTGGCAGCAGTTTGGGCCCGCCTACTTTCGTGAACTCTCGACCTTCGGCGCCCTGCCCGAGGACGTGATACTAAGCCTGTTGACGAACGGGCGAGCGATCCGGCTCAACAAGGGAGAGGTTCTCTACAGCGTCGGTGATAAGAGCGAATCCTTCTTTGTCGTCCTGAGCGGAACGATCGATACCAATGAGGAGAGAAACGGCAACAGGGGGGCGCTGGTGCGCCGTCATCGAGCGGGTGACGACTTGGGCTTTGTCCCCATGATCGCGTTAATCGACCGCCCTGGCAGTGCCACTGCCCAAACCGACTCGATTGTCGTCGAGATCAGTTCCGAGCAGTTCCTCAAGCTACACCAGCAGAATCCAGATGCCTTCGGCCTGCTGCTGCTCAATCTCGCCCGCGGCATGGCCAGGGCCGTGCTGAAGGCGGGAAATACGCTGGCGGAGCTGCGTTTGCAGATAAATGCTGCCTATCGGACCATCATCGGAAACAAGGATTGACGGGACCTTGACCTGCGGCGACTGAGCATTCGAGAAATCTTATTGACACTCATTCTCACTTGCAATACGATCTGCGCAAGATTAAACATTGAGCGCTTCAGGCGCCAGGGTTGCAGCGACGATGTACGTTTGTATCTGTAAAGGCATCACCGATCGCCAGATCAAAGAAGCGGTCTACGACGGCTCTACGTCCGTGAAGGCCCTGCGTCGCCACCTGGGCGTTTCCTCCCAGTGCGGCCGCTGCGCCGAACTGACCCAGGAAATCATTGAAGAAACCATGAGCGGCGGCGTTATCGCCACTGCCAACAACGGCCTGTTCTACTCCGCCAGCTGAGACCGCAGCTTGGCCGCGGTCCCGGCATTCCAGCCAGGACCGCCATAGCCACCCTCCCCCCGGCACACACCGTGCCTGCCACTCCCTGGCGCACTCACGCAATCGAAACGGCAACAGCCAAATGCCAAGCACCTTTCAGGACTCGCAGGACTCGCGGCTGAACCTGGTAGATCGTCGGACTCTCTCACGGAAAACCTGAAACCAGCGCCTTGGGTGCATAAAAAAGCGAGCCGCATTTCGGGCTCGCTTCGCGATTGCTGAATGATTGAACAGCAGCGGGGTTGAGTCGCGCTAAGCGACCCGGACTGGTACGGGGAATAAGATGCCTAGTCCGAGTCCGTCAATTCGACTTCCCCGGTTGCTCCGAGACCGCCTGTAGCGCTTGCTCCACAGGAATCTCGTTACCGGATTTGTCGAGATAATGGATGTCGAATTTTCCCGAGATTGCATTAAAGAACACACAGTCCGTCTGGCAAGTGAACTGGTGATGGTGCTTTGCCGGAAGAAGGACATAGCCCCCCGGCTCAATCACCTGCGTGGGGAAGTCCGCAAGTTCGACCTTTCCTTTACCGCTGACCAGCATGAGTTCTTCTCGCGCGGTATGCCAGTGCCAGGGAACCACGCAGCCGCTCTTCATTTTGATGAGCAACAGGGACGGACCGGTCTTAGGATCGCCGCGATAAACAGCGAAGGTCAGGCATGAAGGCAATACCTCCAATCCGCCGAACTTCGCCTTGTCCTTAGCCTGGGCGATCGGTTTAACCGTACCGGAAACCTCCGGCTGCTGCGCAGCACAGGAGAACGAAAACGCCGCAATTAAAAATCCGGCCATGGCCGCCGCGACCCAATGATCTCGCTTCATCGGATGAGACCCTCCTCGCAGTTCAAAATAGGACGGTGGCTTTCTGTCCTGCAGCCTGCCCGGCAGCAAGCACCGCACCGTGCGATGGATTTACGTTCCCGATCACCACTAACCCGCCTGCTCAACATGGCTGAGGTCTGGGGGTAACTGGCGTATTAGGAAGAGTAGACGCCATTTTTACTGGAATCCATTTGCTAACTACGGCCAGGACCTGGCCAGTATCCGATACAGCAACGGCAGCAGCGACGACTGCCCCCCGGGCCCGGATCTGCTGGAGCGGGATGTCAGCACAGAAGACGCCGGCGAGATATGCCAGAGGAGCAGGCCCGGCGGCACCCCGCTTGTCCGCACAACCACTGGTACTGGCACCCGCCGGCGACTGACCTATCTTGTAACGGCACGCGCTCGCGCGCGGCATTCGATGCGCAACCAGCGGCCAACATGGAATGAAACAGCGGCTTCAACATCTCGGCGAACGCCTGCGCGCCAGCTTCTGGCTAGTGCCCACCCTGATGGTGATTGCAGCCATGATCCTGTCGCTGGGATTTCAGTACATCGACCGGGCCCTCGACCTGGCTGGCGTGCCCGGCTTCGGCTGGCTCACCCTGCGCGATCCGGACAGCGCGCGCTCGCTGCTTTCCACGATCGCCGCCTCCACCATTACCGTGGCCGGCACCGTCTTCTCCATCACCACCGTGGCCCTCAGTCTCGCCTCCAGCCAGTTTGGCCCGCGGCTGGTGCGCAATTTCATGCGCGACCGCGGCACCCAGTTCGCAATGGGGATTTTCCTCTCCACCTTCGTCTATGCGCTGATGACCATGCGCGGCATCCAAGCGCACATCGAGGGCACGAACGCCAGCCACGATCTCGCCGTACATGTCGCCGTGCTGCTGGCGCTGGTCAGCATCGGCACGCTGATCTATTTCATTCACAACGTGGCGCTGTCGATCCAGGTGGACAATGTCACCTTTAATATCAACCGCGAGTTCAGCAACGCCATCGACCATCACTATCCGAGCGCGCGGGATTTTGACGAAGGCGCCAATTTCTGCGACGTAAAGCAACTGAACATGGGTGACGATTACCTGACGATCTACGGTTTCAGCGGCGGCTATATCCTGTCGATCGATCGCCAGAAACTGCTGAAATGGGCGTGCGAACACGACTGCTGTATCGTGCTCGACTGCCATCCCGGCAGCTATCTGCATCACTGGTCGCGGGTGGCGCGGGTGTACTTTCCGCCGCGCAGTATCGACAGCGCGGAAATCACCGCCAGCATCGATAGCGCCATCAGCATCGGCCATTTGCCCACGGCGGAACAGGACGTGGTGTTTTCCATTCACCAGCTGTCGCAGATTGCGGTGCGCGCGCTGTCGCCCGGCATCAACGACCCCTACACCGCCTATTCGTGTATCGACCGCCTGGTGGACGGTATCGGCAAGGTTTTGCAGCGGCCGCAACTGCCCAACTGTTTTCACGACGAGGATGGCCAGCTGCGCCTCGTCACTACAGTGCTCGATTTCGAAGACCTGTTGCAGGCGGCCTTCGATGAAATCCGCGAGTACGGACGCCAGAGCGGTGTCGTCATGCGCCACCTGTTGAACAACCTGATGGCGCTGGCGCGCATTTGTACCCGCCTGCAAGACAAACGCGCACTCGATGCCTATTCCTACCGGCTCGAAGAGGACTGCGATAAATTTATTGAGGATCGTTTCGACAGGAAAATTATCGGTGAGAAAATCCGCGATATCCGCCTGCAGGTCGCGCGGAGGTGAAATAATCTAAACGGCAATCATTATCGTTGGTTTTTTTGGCCGATTTTCCGTTATTTATTGCTCCCGCACGCCGCAAAGTAAAGTCGGCCAATGCGCTTGACTTGCCTATGACAGCCACGCAAACTCGACCGCAATTGCGTAGCCAGTGGCAGTTAACACTAAGATTCAAAACACTGGTGCGGTTCAAATAACACTTTCCCGATATCAGGAACTCTCTGCAGCATTACTTTTTTGCAGAGTCACAGGAGCGACAGCTATGAAAGGCGACCCCAAGGTTATCGAACATCTGAACAAGGTACTGGGCAATGAACTGGTAGCAATCAACCAGTACTTCCTGCACGCCCGCATGTACGACAACTGGGGCCTCAAAGCGCTGGGCAAGCATGAGTATGACGAGTCCATCGATGAAATGAAGCACGCCGACTGGCTGATCGAGCGCATCCTGTTTCTCGAGGGCATCCCCAACCTGCAGCACCTGGGCAAACTACTGATCGGTGAAAACACCGAGGAAATGCTCAAGTGCGACCTGAAACTGGAATCCAAGGCGATCCCCGATTTGCGCGACGGTATCGAGTACTGCGAATCCGTGCGCGACTACGGCAGCCGCGAACTGCTGGAAAAAATCCTCGACTCCGAAGAGGAACACGTCGACTGGCTGGAGACCCAGCTGGAACTGATCGAAAAGGTGGGTATCCAGAATTACCTGCAGACGCAGATGGAAAGCGCCTCGTAGCAAATTTCCCCGGACAGCATCCAATAAAAAAGCCGCGGCAATTGCCGCGGCTTTTTTATTGGTCTTTGTATCGGCGTCACACCCGCGACACCGATACAGAGCAAAGCGGAACTTACTCGCCGCCTTCGCTCTCGGCCGCAGCCTCTTCGACCAGGGTCTTCAGCTCGCCGTTTTCGTACATCTCCATGATGATGTCACAGCCGCCGATCAGCTCACCTTTCACCCACAGTTGCGGGAAGGTCGGCCAGTTGGCGTACTTGGGCAGCTCGGCGCGGATATCCGGGTTAGCCAGAATGTCCACATAGGCGAAGCGCTTGCCGCAGGCCATCAGCGCCTGGGAAGCGCGCATGGAAAAGCCGCATTGCGGGGCGTTGGGGCTACCTTTCATATAGAGCAGGATGGCGTTGTCGGCGATCTGCTGCTTGATGTTCTCCAGTGTTTCCATAGGGATGACTAACCTCGGGTAGTAAACCTTGCATTGAGTGGTGGCGCGGTGCCGGCGCGGCGGGCTGCTGCGCGCTGGCCGGCATTGTACCCTAGTGTGGTGCCCCGTACGAAAAAGGCCAAAAGGCCGCACGGATGGCTAGCGCGACACTCTCTATATGCTAGTATTGCCGGCTTTCCCGGGGAAACTGCGGAGCGGCGGCACCAATGCCGCATTTTCTGCGGAAACCCGGTTTTCAGGCCCGCCACCAGAGGAGATCGCAACGTGGCCAATCCCGCACTCATGCAGAACTACGGCAACAGGACCCTGACGCTGGTCAGGGGCGAAGGCAACTATGTGTGGGACGACACCGGCCGACGATACCTCGACGCCCTGTCCGGCATCGCCGTCTGCGGCCTCGGCCACTGCCACCCGGCCGTCACCGAGGCGCTGCAGGACCAGGCCGGCACGCTGCTGCACGTTTCCAACCTGTACAACATTCCCGCACAGGAGCAGCTGGCGGAGAAGCTGGTGGCGCAGTCCGGCATGGACAACGTCTTCTTCTCCAATTCCGGTGCCGAAGCCAACGAGGCGGCGATCAAGCTGGCGCGCAAGCTCGGCAACGAGCGCGGCCACGCCGTGCCGCGCATCGTGGTAATGGAGGGAGCCTTCCACGGCCGCACCCTCGCCACCCTCACCGCCACCGGCAACGAAAAAGTGCAGCAGGGGTTCGCGCCGCTGCCCGAGGGATTCCTGCGCGTGCCCTTCAATGATGTGGCCGCCGTGGAAAAACTCGCCGCCACCCATGACGATATCGTCGCGGTACTGGTGGAACCGGTACAGGGCGAGGGCGGCATCCGCGTGCCCGCACCCGATTACCTGCAGCGACTGCGCGCACTGTGCGACCACCACGACTGGCTGCTGATGCTCGACGAGATCCAGACCGCCAACGGCCGCAGCGGCAAGCTGTTCGCCTACCAGCACAGCGACGGACTGTTGCCGGACGTGGTCACCACTGCCAAGGGACTCGGCAACGGCGTGCCCATCGGCGCCTGCCTGGCCCGCGGCAAAGCCGCGGAATTGTTTACCGCCGGCAGCCACGGCTCCACTTTCGGCGGCAACCCGCTGGCCTGCCGCGCCGGCCTCGCCGTGCTGGAAACCCTGGAGCGGGAGTGGCTGATCGAGCGCGCCGCTGCCCTCGGCGAATTGTTGCTGGCGCAGCTGCGCGCACACCTCGACGGCTGCGCCACCGTCAAAGAAATCCGCGGCCTGGGCCTGCTGGTGGGTATCGAACTGGATCGCCCCTGCGGCGACCTGGTGGAACAGGCCCGCGCCCACGACTTGCTTATCAACGTGACCGCAGGCAATGTTGTGCGCCTGCTGCCGCCGCTGACACTGAGTGACGAGGAATGCGGCCGCATTGCCGACACCGTCAGCACACTGATTCAACAATTTACCCAGTGCGCGGCCTGACTGCTTAGAGGGAACGATTTATGGCTACCAGACACTTTCTCACCCTGCTCGACCTGTCCAAAGAAGAACTGTCCAGCGTGATCGAGCGCGCGATCGAGCTGAAGGCACTGCGCAACCAGGGCATTGCCACCGAGCCTTTCCGCGACAAGGTGCTCGGCATGATTTTCGAGAAGTCCTCCACGCGCACCCGCGTCTCCTTCGAGGCCGGCATGGCGCAGATGGGCGGCAGCGCCCTGTTTCTGTCGCCGCGCGACACCCAGCTGGGCCGCGGCGAACCCATCGAGGACAGTGCCCGGGTCATCTCGCGCATGGTGGACATGGTGATGATCCGCACCTTCGGCCACAACGTGCTGGAGCGCTTCGCCGAGTACTCGCGCGTGCCGGTGATCAACGCCCTGTCCGACAGTTACCACCCGTGCCAGCTGCTCGCCGACATCCAGACCTACGTCGAGCACCGCGGCAATCCAGCGGGCAAAGTCGTGGCCTGGGTCGGCGACGGCAACAATATGTGCCACTCCTACATCAACGCCGCGCGCCAGTGCGATTTTGAACTGCGCATCGCGTGCCCCGAGGGCTACGAGCCGGACGAGCAGATTCTCGCCGCCGCCGGCGACCGCGTCACCATCGTGCGCAAACCCGCCGACGCCGTGCGCGGTGCCGACTGGGTCGCCACCGATGTCTGGGCCTCCATGGGCCAGGAGACGGAACAGCAGATCCGCATCAAGGCCTTCGAGGGTTTCCTCGTCGATCACGAACTGATGAGCCTCGCCAACAGCGGCGCCGTGTTCATGCACTGCCTGCCGGCCCACCGCGGCGAGGAAGTGAGCGGCGAACTGCTCGAGGACGACAGCATCTCCGTGGTCTGGGACGAGGCGGAAAACCGCCTGCACGCGCAGAAGGCGCTGATGGAATTTCTGCAGGAACAGAGCGCGTAACTGCACACAATTTCACCAGCACTGTCGCGCACGGAAAAAACGCGATCGCGACCGCCGGTGGCACCGGCATATTGTGGAAAAAAACACCACACTGTGCGCCACTGGCGGCGCGATCATTTTTTGAGCGCCGCGCAGCCGAAGAATTAAATAAACGCCCCGAAACTGGACGTCCGAGTACCAATTTGCACAACGACTGAACAACTCGAAATCGTTATTGCCTTGGTTAATTTAGCGGGCGCTTACTATTAAAAAATATTCTTAAAACCGGCACCCCACCCCGCCGCCCTGTACAGCGTTTAACCACCCCTAGTAACGGCGGGCGCTGGCGCGAAAGTGACTACTGACGTTCACCGCCTACCCACAATTTATCCACAACTAACCACAAAGTTATTCGCCTTGAAATAGGCCCCCTACCGCATTATCTTGTTGCTCAGTCGAGCAGCCACCCCAACATATTGGGTTTTGGCCCCGACCCTACCCCAAGCCGACGGGGTGAATTCCGACTCGGCGTGCCGCTCCGGAAAGGAGATGGCAACGCCAACAGTCAGCGAACAAATCAGAGGTACAGGCGGAACGGACTGTCCGCCGCAGGCACTCGAAGGCCCGCACCCGCCCCCGACACCGAGGGCGCGCGGACCGACGACAAAGCGGCCTGTTTTCCCACTCCGGTTCGCGCCGTTTCCGGGCGTGCCAAGCGGGGGAAAGTGGGAGAGACGACGGACACGTTCCACACAGGGTTACTCTTTCGAGGGGACGCCGTTCACGCGAACTGGTGTGGGAAAAAACAGTAAAAATCTTGCGGAGAAATTCATGCACACAGAGACAGGGCGCTCTCAATCCGTGTCCACTGAAAAAGCGGGCACTTCCGGGGACAAGTCCGGCAGCACTACGACCCTAGCGGCCACCGCGCCGGGTCAGATTCGCGTGATCAAGCGCAATGGCACCGTTGTGCCCTACGACGACAGCAAGATCTCTGTGGCTGTCACCAAGGCGTTCCTCGCCGTCGAGGGCGGCACCGCCGCAGCGTCCAGCCGCATTCACGAGCAGGTGAAGGAACTGGTCTCCCAGATCAGCGCCACCTTCCAGCGCCGCATGCCCTCCGGTGGCACCATCCACATCGAGGAAATCCAGGACCAGGTCGAGCTGGCCCTGATGCGCACTGGCGAACAAAAGGTCGCCCGCGACTACGTGCTCTACCGTGAGGAGCACGCCCGCCTGCGCGCCGAGAAAGAACAGCAGCAACCGGCCGCCACAGTGCCCGCCGATGCCCACCCGAGCATCCGCGTGAAAATGGAAGACGGTTCCATGATCCCGCTGGACATGGAGCGCCTGCGCACCATCGTCAGCGAAGCCTGTGAAGGCCTGACCGACGTGAACGGCGAAGCCATTCTCGCCGAAGCGCTGAAAAACCTGTACGACGGCGTCTCCGAAGACGACATCAACACCGCGCTGGTGATCACCGCGCGCACCATGGTCGAGCAGGAACCCAACTACACCTACGCCACCGCGTGTCTGCTGCTGGACAAGCTGCGCAGTGAAGCCCTGCGCTTCCTCGGCGTGGCCGACGCCGCCACCCAGCACGAGATGGAAGCCCTGTACGGCAAGACCCTCGCCGCCTACGTAGAAAAAGGCATCGAGCTGGAACTGCTCGACCCGGCCCTGGCCACCTTCGACCTGGAAAAGCTCGGCGCCTCCATCAAGGGCGAGCGCGATCACCAGTTCACCTACCTCGGCCTGCAGACCCTGTACGACCGCTACTTTCTGCACAGCAACGACATCCGTTTCGAGCTGCCGCAGATTTTCTTCATGCGCGTCGCCATGGGCCTCGCCAACAACGAAGAGAACAAGAACGAGCGCGCGATCGAGTTCTACAACCTGCTGAGCTCCTTCGACTACATGAGCTCCACGCCGACCCTGTTCAACGCCGGCACTCTGCGCCCGCAGCTGTCCTCCTGCTACCTGACCACGGTGCCTGACGACCTGCACGGCATCTACGGCGCCATCCAGGACAACGCCATGCTGTCCAAGTGGGCCGGCGGCCTGGGTAACGACTGGACGCCGGTGCGTTCACTGGGTTCCTACATCAAAGGCACCAACGGCAAGTCCCAGGGTGTTGTGCCCTTCCTGAAAGTGGCCAACGACACCGCGGTCGCTGTGAACCAGGGCGGCAAGCGCAAAGGCGCCGTGTGTGCCTACCTGGAAACCTGGCACCTGGACACCGAGGAATTCCTCGAGCTGCGCAAGAACACCGGCGACGACCGCCGCCGCACCCACGACATGAACACCGCCAACTGGGTGCCGGACCTGTTCATGAAGCGCGTGTTTGAAGACAAGGAGTGGACCCTCTTCTCCCCGGCGGACTGCCCGGACCTGCACGACCTGTTCGGCCGTGCATTTGAAGAGCGCTACGAGCACTACGAAAAAATGGCCGCCGAAGGCAAGCTGAAGCTGCACAAGAAAGTGCGCGCGCTGGACCTGTGGCGCAAGATGCTGGGCATGCTGTTTGAAACCGGCCACCCGTGGATCACCTTCAAGGACAGCTGCAACCTGCGCAGCCCGCAGCAGCACGCCGGTGTGGTTCACAGCTCCAACCTGTGCACCGAGATCACCCTGAACACCAAGGCGAATGAAGAAATCGCCGTGTGCAACCTGGGTTCCGTGAACCTGGCCCAGCACATCGGTGAAGACGGCAAGCTCGACCAGGAAAAACTGGCCAAGACCGTCAAGACCGCGGTGCGCATGCTCGATAACGTGATCGACATCAACTACTACTCCGTGGAAACCGCGCGCCAGTCCAACATGCGTCACCGCCCGGTGGGCCTCGGCCTGATGGGCTTCCAGGACGCGCTGTACAAGGCCGGCATCTCCTACGCCAGCGACGAGGCGGTTGCCTTTGCCGATACCTCCATGGAGGCGATCAGCTACCAGGCCATCTCCGCGTCCAGTGACCTGGCCAAAGAGCGCGGCCAGTACCAGAGCTACAAGGGCTCCCTGTGGAGCAAGGGCATCCTGCCACTGGACAGCATCCAGATCCTGGCGGAGAACCGCGGCGAGCAGTTCATCGAACAGGACACCAGCAGCACGCTGGACTGGGACGGCCTGCGCGCGAAAGTGAAAAAACAGGGCATGCGCAACTCCAACGTGATGGCGATCGCACCGACCGCGACCATTGCCAACATCACCGGGGTTTCCCAGTCCATCGAGCCCACGTACCAGAACCTGTACGTGAAATCGAACCTGTCCGGCGAATTCACCGTGGTGAACCCCTACCTGGTACACGACCTGAAAGCCCGCGGCCTGTGGGACAAGGTCATGGTCAACGACCTGAAGTACTACGAGGGCTCGGTACAGAAGATCGACCGCATCCCGGCGGACCTGAAAGCCAAGTACGCCACCGCGTTCGAGGTAGAGCCGCGCTGGATCGTCGACGCCGCCAGCCGTCGCCAGAAGTGGATCGACCAGGCGCAGTCGCTGAACCTGTACATCGCCGGCGCCGACGGCAAGAAACTGGACCTGACCTACCGCATGGCGTGGTACCGCGGCCTGAAGACCACCTACTACTTGCGCGCCCTGGCCGCCACCAGCACGGAGAAATCCACCGTGAACGGCGGCACCCTGAACGCAGTGAGCAGTGGTGCAGGCAACGGCGCCGCAGCAGCAGCACCGGCTGCAGCGCCACAAGCCTCGGTTCAACAGGAGCCGGCCCCGGCCGCAGTGCCCAAGGCCTGCTCCCTGGACGACCCGGACTGCGAGGCCTGCCAGTAAGCAGTGCCCTCTCCTCGCCTGCGGGCGAGGGGCAAGGAACGATAGAAAGAACTCTCGGGGGAGAGCGTCGCAACCGCACCAGCGGCCAAGACCAATCGCACCGACCCCGGTCCACCCCGCCCTTCTTGGGGGAAGGCGGGGAATTGCGGACCGGGAGTCGGCGGCGACCTGAAAGCGCCTGCCCTGCTCCGGTTTCCACTTGGAAACCCGGAAAAAATTGACGAATTATTGAACACACAAAGAAGAGACGGATCAAAGGTCAAACTATGCTGAGCTGGGACGATTTCGAACAACCGTCACAACCGAAGAAAGCCACCGAACCGCGACCGGCGCCGGAAACGCTGAAGCCAGAAGTAGCCGAACAAAGTGCCTCTTACGAGGCGCACAGCGCTCCGGCGTCGCCCGCGGCCCAATCCAACGCAGCACCTGCGGGATCTTCCGCGGTCGAAGCTGCACGGGCCGCCGTAGCCGACCTGGACCCGGCACCGGGTCTGGAAGAACTGGAAATGGGCGCCGCCCGTATCCAGGTGGACGAAAAGCGCATCATCAACTGCCGCGCCGACCTGAACCAGCTGGTACCGTTCAAGTACGACTGGGCCTGGCAGAAATACCTGGATGGCTGTGCCAACCACTGGATGCCCCAAGAAGTCAACATGAACAAAGACGTGTCCATGTGGAAAGACCCCGAAGGTCTGACCGCGGACGAACGTCGCATCGTGGAATACTCCCTGGGTTACTTCTCCACCGCCGACTCCCTGGTAGCCAACAACCTGGTGCTGGCCATCTACCGCCACATCACCAACCCGGAGTGCCGCCAGTACATCCTGCGCCAGTCCTTCGAGGAAGCCATCCACACCCACGCCTACCAGTACTGCGTGGAGTCCCTGGGCATGGACGAAGGTGAAGTGTTCAACATGTACCGCGAAGTGCCCAGCGTCGCCAAGAAAGCCGCCTGGAGCCTGTCGCACACCCAGTCCATCGGCGATCCCAACTTCAAGACCGGCACCCCGGAAACCGACCAGGAGCTGCTGCGCAACCTGATCGCCTTCTACGCGGTGACCGAGGGCATCTTCTTCTACTGCGGCTTTACCCAGATCCTGTCCATGGGCCGCCGCAACAAGATGACCGGCGTGGCCGAGCAGTTCCAGTACATCCTGCGCGACGAGTCCATGCACCTGAACTTCGGCATCGACGTCATCAACCAGATCAAGCTGGAAAACCCACACCTGTGGACCGCAGAGTTCCAGCAGGAGGTGACCCAGATGATCCTGGAAGGCATGGAACTGGAAGTGGCCTACGCCCGCGACACCATGCCCCGCGGCGTGCTCGGCATGAATGCATCGATGATGGAGGAATACCTCCATTTCATCGCCAACCGCCGCCTGAGCCAGCTGGGCCTGAAAGAACAGTTCCCGGGCGCCCAGAACCCCTTCCCCTGGATGTCCGAGATCATGGACCTGCGTAAGGAGAAGAACTTCTTCGAGACGCGGGTAATCGAATACCAGACCGGTGGTGCGCTGCAGTGGTAACAGGATGAATACCGACAGGTAGCAAAAGGACAACTACAACAAAGTAGTCGCTCACAGGAAGAGAGGTATTGAAAGCGGGCGCAAGCCCGCTTTTTTTAAGCCTTCAAATATAAGTCAAACATGAGAGAAGGTGCGCAAGATAAAAGATAAAAGTAACTGAAGAAATATCTACCGACGCTACTAGATAGGAAGTTCTTGATTATAACCTGAATAATGCACGTATATTCGGAATATACCGTACAACCTTCTAACAACTGCAGCAAATAAACGAATAGGGTGTCACCAAGATACTTCGCATTACCTTAATTTTATTTTTAAGAACGCTAGCTCTATTTTCCATGCTAAAGCGGCACCCTAATTCAATGAATATACGTTAATCATCCATCGCAAAAATTCTCTTCTCTGAGCACCAATAAATGACTAACCCCCTTTAGGGGGAGCTATATCTACTCACCTATAAGTTAGAAGCTCTCCATCAACCAGTGAAGATGGCGTAAAACTATTACATTATGGTATAAAACGCTTCGCAGAAGTAAATTAAATACGAATGAAAAACAAGTATGATCGAGCTTGCAGAGCATAATCAAAACCTACGAATCGCATATAAGTCTACCCGAAAAAGCAATAGCAAAAATGTAGTAGATTACAACACTAGTCTTGATGAAATAGACAATACACTAAGAAAAGTTCTCAGTATCGAAGACATGAGGAAATCTGGAACTTTTTTTACAGGTGATGAGCTAGCTCAAACCTTGGTAGGTCTCTTTAAGAGAAAAATCAATAAAAATTCCAGAATTCTTGATCCAACTTGTGGTGCAGGCAACTTGCTTATTGCATGCTCTAGAAAACTACCTGCATATAAAAGCCTTACAAAAACACTAATGATATGGGGAAAGGTCTTGCATGGCTACGACCTTTATCCAACTTTCATTGACGCATGCAAACTAAGAATTATTCTAGAAGCCATCAACAATAGAGGCTGCCAAATTGACTGCAATATCAATAAGGCGTTGAAATTACTGCCCAACATAATTGTTCGTGATGCTTTAGAGACCGATAGAGAAGAATTAATTCAAATAACACATACCATATTAAACCCTCCTTTCACACTACAAAAACCCACCTTAAAAGGTCTTTGGAAGACAGGAAAGGTTAATGCTTCAGCAGTAATACTAGCGCATTATTTAAAAATACTTCCCCAAGGATCAGATTTAAGCTCTATTTTGCCGGAAGTTCTTAGGTCTGGAACTAGATACCATAAATGGAGAGCATTTTGTCACAGCACGATATCCGGCCATACAAAAGTAATTGGTAGATTTAATTCTAAAACGGATGTTGATGTTTTCATCTTGTTTGGAAAAACAGGGGGAACAAGCAAAACTATTGATTGGGGTACTAGCTCCTTGCATCATGAAGATGTAATTTCAACCAATTTTGAAGTTTCGGTCGGGAGACTAGTCGCCTATCGCGATCCGGAAATTGGCGTTGATAGACCCTTCATTCATTCAAAGAACGTTCCTCTCTGGTCAATAATTAAAGAATTTCCAGAAAGAAGACTTTTCTCTGGAACTGCCATAGACCCTCCTTTTGTAGTAATACGAAGAAATTCTAGACCGGATGATCGGTATAGGGCAGCGGCTTCTATCATAAGAGGGAATGAACCCGTAGCTGTCGAAAATCACTTGATAATAATTAAACCACACAGTAAAACTCTTAAAGATTGCAAGAAACTTCTAAAAGTACTTAAATCAAAATCGACAAATGAATATTTAAACAAAAGAATTAGGTGTCGGCATTTAACTGTCGAAGCCGTCAAACAAATACCCTACTTTCCCCTCAAGGAATAACTAATGAAAAGGGAATTAATTGACAAGCAACCATTCGAATTTTCAGCACGAGTTACCTTACAGTTAGGTAGAGAGAGTATTTCTAGCTCTACCGTAGCAATTTCGGAACTCATAAAAAACTCTTATGATGCGGATGCAAAAAATGTAGATATTGCTTTTTATTTACGTGAAAGTGCTGTCTCCACACTAGCAATTAGTGATGATGGTGATGGCATGAATTTAGCCGATCTTGTTGATAAATGGTTAACAGTAGGTACAAATAATAAATCCACGAAAAAGCATACCCGGAGTAAAACTCGAATTCTTACCGGGGCCAAAGGTTTAGGGAGGTTAGGTATTGATCGGCTTTGCAAAAAGCTAATTCTTTACACGAAAACAGAAAATATGGATCATGCGATACAGTTAGTAATTAACTGGAATAGCTACGAAAACACCGATAGCAAGCTATCAGATATACAGCATGAAATTTATAAAGTAAGTTTGCCGATTAAGGATAAATATGGCCAGGTTTTTCTAAAAAAGTCAGACAAGGGCACCAGAATGCTTCTGGTCGGCTTAAAAGACAAGTGGCACGAAACACTCCTTGACTCTTTAGAAAACGAGCTAAGACTTCTTATATCCCCCTTCTATTCAAAAAATGACTTCTCAATTAATTTAAGTTCTCAAAAAACGGGAGAAGAAAAGCACTTAAAAAAACTGGCCTCTGAAGAATTTCTAAACCTAGCAAAATGGGAGGTTTTAGTAGAAATAGATAGTGAAGGAAATGTATCTGAAAAATATGTAAACAGAACTAAAAAAATAGAAAAAAAACATGAAAAAATCCCTTGGCAAAAATGGATAAAGGGGGCTGGAGAAACTCCCTCATTTGGCCCTTTAGAGCTGAGAATTTATTACATTCCTCAAGATACGGATGTTTTAAAACAAGTCAAACTAAAAACAAAAGATTTTCGACGCTTTATGCATTTAAACCGAGGGGTTCGAATATATCGAGATCAGTTTCGAGTCAGACCGTATGGAGAACCGTCAGGAAAGGGGGACTGGCTTGACTTAGGCTATCGAAAAGCTTCAAACCCTGCTGCAATTTCAAGGGAAGGATGGAGAGTAGGCCCCAATCAATTATTAGGTGCAATATTAATATCTAGGGATGAAAATTCGATCTTAAACGATCAAGCTAATCGAGAAGGCATTGTTGAAAATAGAGCCTTTTTTCAACTACGGACATTTGTTTTAAAAATAATAAATAATTTTGAAGCATTGGCACATAAAGATGCCAAGGAAGAAGAATTCAACGAACTTCCAAAATCCTTAGAAATAGATCTTGAGCAGTCGAATAGCGAGGCGATTCAAGCAGCAAACAACTTATCAACTCTAATTAGACCAAATGCAGGAAAATCCAGCAAAAAAAAGAAGGAGCGTCAAAGACATCTAATACAAAAACGAATTGTCGAATTTGAAAAGGCGCAGAAAAAAGCTGAAGAATCGCAAAAACAACTCTTTCTTGCACTACAGCAAGAAAAGAGGCAACTGCAAGAACAAAAAGATACGCTATCGAATCTTGCTTCTCTTGGAATATTAACTGTGTGTTTTGGCCACGAAATCAGACAACACACCAGTCAAGCGTCTGCCAACGCCCTAGAGATTGAAGATATAATAACTGATGCTCAAAAATCTGGCTCACAATTGGATTTTCCAGAATGCCAAAAACTTTCTGAAATAATAAGAAAGAACATAAAATATATCGAACGGTTCTCTCAGCTAACTTTAAGTAATATCAAGCCAGACAAGAGAAAAAGAAAGAAAATAAACATTCCAAAGGTTTTTGAATATGTATTTTCTCTAATGGAGGATACATTTAAAGCCACGGGAATAGAATACGAATTATCATATGAAAACATTTCAAGAAACGACGTAAACGTTCATGCTTTTGAGATTGACTGGGAAAGCATTGCTATAAACTTGATTACGAATTCGATTTGGGCAATGGAAAATACCCCAAAGAAAAATAGGCTAATTCAAGTCGACTTTGGAACTATAGATAAAAAAGTTATCGAGATTAAATTTAGAGATTCAGGTTTAGGCCTCGAAGCAGGGACAGAAGAACAAATTTTCCTGCCTATGAATAGCAATAAAAGGGATCAACATGGGAACATAATCGGAACAGGTATGGGACTATCCATCATAAAAAACCATATAGAAGAACATAACTCCGGTGAAGTTTCAGCCACAGCAACAAGCTCAATAGGCGGAGCTGAGTTTACCTTCAAATTGCCAGCCTCTTAATTATGAACAATCAAATTATCTACATAGAAGATCAAGAAGATGCTAGGAAAACCTTCTCTAACACTCTTAAGCGAATTTATGGGCTTGAGTATGAGATAGTTACACCAATTCCATGTGCAGAAATTTTAGAAATGAGGGAGAAGCTCTTTAACTTTGAAAGCCCTGCGGCTTTTGTTCTAGATGAAAAACTTCAGTTTACGGGTGAAACTAAATATTCAGGTAGTGATTTAGCGAAAGCCATTAGAGAAATTGATAGCAAAATACCCGTATACATACTGACTAGCTATGCTGGTGATGTGGATCCACTTTCGGGAGAGATAGAGTTTGTTATAGACAAAACAATCGCAGGCGATCCTGATAGAAGAAAGATGTTAGCACAAAGAATGAGGCGACATCAGGAGACTTTCAATGATATCAAAACCAATAGAGCGAACCGATTCAACTACCTACTAGCTAAATCAATAAATGAATCACTATCAGCCGAGGAATTAGCGGAATATGAAGAGCTCAACATTCTCAGAGTTAAGAATGCACTACTCAATGAACAAATCCCAACCCAAGAGCTGGAGTCACAAATAGAACAGCAGAATAAATTACTAAATGAAATTCACGAAGAATTAAAAATATTAAAGGATAAAAATTAATAGTATGTTCTTTCCATCCTTAACTAGAAAGCCCGAGGAGGAATATCACAATTCCAAGGGAGTATTTTATTCTGACTACAACAAGAATAGAGAAAAAATTGAAGAAGACTGTCAGCATAGATGTGTCTATTGCGACATTTTAGCTACAGAGATGGGAGGAGAAGGGATGCAACTGGATCATTTTCGACCCCAAGCCCATTTCCCAGAGCTGAAATCTCACCCCCACAACCTTGTTCTTGCTTGCCCTAAATGCAACCGATTTAAAAGCGACGATTGGCCAGCAGACCCGAAGAGTAAAAATACTTACGAAAACAACATCGGTTATATCGACTATTTTTCAGTTTCTATTGACCAGTATTTGGAAGTGGACGATAAAGGCTTAGTATCTCCAAAATCGCCACCGATAAATTACATCATAAAACGCATGCATTTAAATCGAAAATCTCGAGTGGTAGTTCGCCAATCAAGAATTATATTAAAAAAATTTGAAGAGTTATCTGCGGAGATAACGACTCAATTAAAAGAACTTTATATAGAAATGAAGAGTAAAACTATAGCCTACGATTGCGCGACAGACAGACTGGAAAAGTTAGTAGCGTTACAAGAAAAGTTGGGATCAATGCGCAACCAAAAATTTGAGGGAAAGTAAAATCTTGGCACTAAGATGAGCTTTTGGTGCAAATTAACACGATACAAGATATGGAGTCATTGCATCAACATCCAAATGGTAATAGAGCATATCTAGTTAGCTTCCCATGAGTCCTAGATATGAATAATTGGGGTCAGATCAACATTTTTGTACTGAACCACCCCAAAAAAACATGCGCCACAAGGTTGTCTCCATTCCCATTTATTGCGCTCAGACCGCAAAATGACGTGGATTCCGCGAGACAGCCAACACTACATTTCGATTGCCCCTACAGTGGATCCCAGAAAGACTAGAAGTAAATGATACCAACGATAGAAGCAGAGCGACTCAGATTAATCCCGCCCAGCCCAGACAGCTTTGACGTGTATGAGCGGTTTTACACGGATGCGGAAGCATCAAAGATGTATGGCGGCCCCGTAAGTAGAGAACAGGTTTGGGGTAGATTGAAAGCCGATCTTGGCTCGTGGTATTTACTCGGTTTTGGCGTTTGGGTTATCCAGCTGAAATCTGATAACAGCCTTATTGGCACCTGTGGTTACTGGCAAGGAAGAGACTGGCCTATAGAACTCACTTGGTGGGTAATGCCTGAAGGGCGTGGAAAGGGTATTGCCACAGAAGCGTCTAAAGCGGCCTTATTGCATGCGTATAACGCATTCAAATGGGATAAAGTTGAAACCTATATGAATGATGAAAATATTGCAGCACGCGCTTTAGTTGAAAAACTGGGCGGCACAAAATCCAGGCGACAAGAGTTTAACGATGGCTTAAGCAGGGACATCTATGTATTGCCAAAGCCAGAATAATTTTCCAACCAACGCAAATAATTGGGATCAGCGTAAAATTTCTCCAAAAGAATCCTAATCTCTAGCACCGAAATAAATGGGGTCAGATCAACATTTTAACATTGCATCACACAAATGCATGCAATAAGAGGTTGCCTGACCCAGTATTGTGAGCAAATCAAGCCATGCGCTGACTTCGCGCATTTTCGCGCTAAAACCATTGAGCACCTCATGACACGAAATAACTGCCCCCGGATTTACAAGACTTAACTTTATTACCATGCCGACAAACACCGAAATCAAAACCGCCATCATCGGCTATGGCTTTTCCGCCACCACCTTCCACTTGCCGTTTATCCTGAACCTGCCGCCGTTTCGCTTTACGGCGGTCAGCACCTCGAAGGGCGAACAGGTACGGCAGCAGCACCCCGAGGTGGCCGTGTATGCGGATGCGGATGCCATGCTTGCGGACTGCGATGCCGACCTGGTGATCATCACCGCTCCCAACGACGCGCACTATGCGCTGGCCAAGCGCGCACTGCAGCTGGGCAAGCACGTGGTGCTGGAAAAGCCGTTCGTGACCCGCGTCGAACACGGCGAGGAGCTGATCGCGCTGGCCCGGCAACAACAGCGGGTGCTGAGCGTTTATCACAACCGCCGCTGGGACGGTGACTTCCTGACGGTACAGAAGTTGCTGGCCGAGGGTAACCTGGGCGCGGTGCGTTATTTCGAAAGCCATTTCGACCGTTTCCGCCCCGAGGTGCGCAAACGCTGGCGCGAGTCTGCGGCAGAAGGCGGCGGTATTCTGTTCGACCTCGGGCCGCACCTGCTCGACCAGGCACTGCACCTGTTTGGTCTGCCAGTGGCCATTACCGCGCAGGTAGGCACACTGAGGCCACAGGCGGAGGTCGATGACTTTTTCCACCTTACCCTGCACTACCCGGACCGGCTCGCGGTGCTGCGCAGCAGCCCATTTTGCGCTTCGCCGAACCTGCGCTTCGAGGTGCAGGGCACCGCCGGCAGCTATGTGAAGTCCGGCCTCGACCCGCAGGAGGATCGACTTAAAACGGGGCGGCTACCGGTACCCGCAAATTGGGCCCGGGAAACTCCCGAGCAATATGGCCAGCTTTACACGGCCGACGGCATGACCACGGTCACCACCGAAACCGGCGGCTACCAGCACTACTTCCAGCAGCTGGCGCGGGCCATTCTCGAGGGTGGTGAAGTCCCGGTGAGCGCCGAACAGGCCCTCTGCAACATCCGCCTGATCCAACTGGCCCTGCAGAGCAGTGCGAGCGGACAAACGGTTGCGGTAGACGACAGAGAGTGGTCATTGAGGTAGCAGTAGCAGCCCCTGCCTGTAAGTGTCCGAATAAATGGTGCCAGATCAACATTTTGGTATTAATTTTACTCAACCAAAGAAATGGTAAAATTTGACGCACTTCTGCCCACGAGGAAATCCAGGTGATGGATGACAGAGTCAAAAGAATAAGAACCGTTAAAGAATGTGAAGTATTTGCCAACAACTGCAGCGAGCGCGGCCGTGAAGACCTCGCCGCCCAGGCCAGGGAGCGGGCACTGCAACTGAAGGCCGAGTCCCACGGCGCCAAGACCGAGGCAGAACGCGAGGCACTGGAAGCCGTCTACGCCTATGAGGAAGTGATCAGTGCGCGCAATGGTAAGAAAACACGGGCCGGCCGCACTTGGCAGATGATCGAACGCCACGGCATCATTGGCGCGGTGGAGCAGGCGGTCAATCGACCGACAGAGACTCAGGGTTACTTCGCCCTGCTGGAAATGGGCCTGGAGGAGTACGCCTTTGAGGCGGTTATCCTGCGGCACCCGGAGCTGTTCACCGAATCGGCAGCACGCATATCCCGGGAACGCTTGCACAGCTGGAACTCAGACTCAGTCCCTAAGGAATCCCCCCTTCCGGAACCAACAGGTGCAGTGGATAGCGACACCGGTGAGCACCCAGAGGCGCAGTTCAGCGGCACAATCCTGGGCTATGACCCGGGCGGCAACAGGGCCCACGGTGTGGCAGCGGCCACCTACGTTAAGGGCGAACTAGTCGACATTCAGATCAAGACACTGAAAACAGCCGAGGAAGTCCTGGGTTTTGCAGAGAACATTCGCGACCTGAAGGCTGTTGGCATTGACACCTTTACCTGCTGGTCCACGGGTGAAAGCGGCTGGCGCCCTGCGGACCGCTGGCTCAGGCAGAGCTACCCAACGGTGACCCACAGTATCGCCTCCCCCAACAGCCTGTACGGCTCAATGGGCATCAACGGCATGGCCGTCCTTGTCGCCCTGCGCACTCGCAACAAGGAGCTGGCAGTCACCGAAACGCACCCCAAAGTCCTGTTCCACGCCCTGACCGGCAGGAAGTACAACTACGAAGTACTGAAAGCAGATATGGAGCAAATGACTAGCGAATGCCTGGGAATGGATATCAAAACAGTCAATGACCACGAATGGGATGCCGCCCTATCCGCTTACGCCGCGTTTGCAGGCCTGTCCCAGCACTGGAATCAGGATCTCCATCAGCTCGAGACCACTGCAGATGAAAGACTGGTTACTCCCTGTGGCCCAACTCACTATTGGTGGCCAACATAATAAATGGGGGTCAGATCACCATTTTGGCACTGAAACACCCAAAACAAACATACGCCATAAGATTGACCCAACCCCATTTATCACACCCCGACCGAAAAATAGTGCGACCTCTGTGAGGCAGCTTACAGCACGTTTCGACAGCCCCTACGGTGGGCATTAGGCAGACTAGAAGAAAATGATACCAACAATAGAAACAGAGCGACTCAGATTAATCCCGCCCAGCCCAGATAGCTTTGACGTTTATGAGCGGTTTTACACGGATGCAGAAGCATCAAAGATGTATGGCGGCCCCATAGGTAGAGAACAGGTTTGGGGTAGATTGAAAGCCGACCTTGGCTCGTGGTATTTACTCGGTTTTGGCGTTTGGGTTATCCAGCTGAAATCCGATAACAGCCTTATTGGCACCTGTGGTTACTGGCAAGGCAGAGACTGGCCCAGAGAACTAACCTGGTGGGTAATGCCTGAGGGGCGTGGAAAGGGTATTGCCACAGAAGCATCTAAAGCGGCCTTATTGCATGCGTATAACGAATTCAAATGGGACAAAGTTGAAACCTATATGAATGATGAAAATATTGCTGCACGCGCTTTAGTTGAAAAACTGGGCGGCAAAAAATCCAGGCGGCAAGAGTTTAACGACGGCTTAAGCAGGGATATCTATGTATTGCCAAAACCAGACTAGCAAGCCAATTTAAATAAATGGGGCCAAAGTAAAATTTCAGCATGTAAAAAAACATCTCCTAAACGCTGTCGATTAAGCGGTGGGGACAACAAGAGCAAGGACGTCAATGAAAGATCTCGATGACCATAAGAAAATCGCTGTTTTGATCGATGCGGATAACGCCCAATACTCGAAGGTCAAGGCGATACTGGACGAAATTTCCGCACACGGGCATATCGTGATCAAACGCGCCTACGGCGACTGGTCCAGTGAAAACCTGAAGAATTGGAAGAAGTCCCTGAACGAACTGGCCATCCAGCCGGTGCAGCAGTTCGCCTACACGACCGGCAAAAACTCCACCGATGCATCGATGATCATCGACGCTATGGACCTTCTCTATTCCAACCGTTTTGATGCCTTTGCCCTGGTTTCCAGCGACAGCGACTTCACCAAACTGGCCTCCCGCCTGCGAGAGGATGAGAAATTCGTATTCGGCGTTGGCGAACGCAAAACACCCATTTCCTTCCGCAATTCCTGCGACGACTTTATCTTCACCGAGAACTTGGGTGGCGACGAGACGGCCGCAGCCAAGGCAGCGGGAAAACCGAAGGAACCAGAGACGATGAAGAGTCTGAATGACCCCGCAGAACTGATTCCGCTGCTTACCAAGGCATGGGAGCAGTTCCAGGATGACAGCGGCTGGGCCAATGCCTCTGCGGCCGGGAGTTTCCTGAAGCGATCGATGCCGGACTTCGACCCTCGATCTTACGGCGCCCCTAAGTTTTCACAGCTATTAGAGAGCTTGAACGACAAACTGGAGATCACGAAGAAGAAGGGGAACGGCAACCAGATAGCCTATCGAATGAAACGCGGCAAGACCCAGGCAAAGAGTAAACCCGCTAAATCCGGAATTGAAGAACATGCATGAGATTAAGGCAAATCTTTACCCCTGCAGGCACTGCAATGAATCGGGCACCTGCTCTACAGGCAAAGACAGCGCGAGCTGCAACGCCTGCGCAAAGGCTCACGAACTGAGCAAAAACCAGGCGTATTTCGGCCTATCCTGCGCAGCTTGCAACGGCATAGGTCAAGCCGAACCAAAAACCGAGAGAATTAACAAAAGAATAAAGCCCGCGCTGGCTGCATTAATTGTTTTACTCTTGTTAGCTTTTATCTTCGCGCTAGCGCTAACACGGAATCCTCACTTCCCTGAATTCCTGGCTTTCGCAGGAACTATGATTGGTAGTATAACTGCATATTACTTCACCAATAACAAAAATACTTAACGGCCAAAAGAACTTACTTTTACTAAATGAGGACAGATCAAAACTCTGGCATTAAAAATAATTTTTGGCAGATCACCATTTTTAGATTTAATCATCCAAGGTACACATGCATCAAAAGTCTGTTCTGATCCCGTTAATTGAGCAATTTTCTAATAAAAACCCCATGATTATCCGTAATTACATAGCAATAAAATACGCGGCACCGGCCATTGTCAGTATATTAGTCGGATTAATACTACCGGCTATATCATTTGCCAGTGACTGGGCCTGCTACAGCCCAACCACCTCCGATGGCAGCATAGTTGCATCCTCCAGAAATCCGGAAAGCAATAAGAAAATCACTGTAGGAGCGTATAAATTTATCTGCTTTAATGAGACGCTGGCCCCTCAAAAAATCAACATCGTAGACTATGCGGCGGGTGTTCCCTCTCGATTTACTCGAAACCCTGGGGAATATGTGTTTTCAATCGATCCAGAAAAATTTGTACAAGTTCAGGAGTCTACACCCGATCTATTACGGGGTTTCAAATCCATTGCGTTCGACCTGGAAGACGGCAGCGAGTGGCGTATTCTCCGACAAGGTAATGGCTATATATCCAATGAAAACCAGACTTTAAAAGCTGGCTCCAATGAGAAATTAGGCCTCGTCTACTTTTTCAATCTCTCAAAATCAGATTTCAATTACACTGTGCTTCAAAGAGATGATAAGCATCAATGTATCTGGTCCGAATGGCCCGGCATACGTTCGTTAAGCTGGGAGGGATGGCGCGTGTGCGACACACCCCCTCGGTTACAGGATAAGATCAACCGCAAGGATCAAGTAAATGGGCTTCCGGCAGCAGCACAAGCGTGGATGGCCACCCTGCCCTGCGCAGATGTTTCCGCCTACGTAATAATTAACATACCTCAGGCAGAACTCTGCGATTACACTGAATCGTGTGAGAGCTTCGAGAGCCCGCCCGACCTCCACCAGTCTGTGTTTTGCAAAGGACAGCATCGAGACGATTGCGACAAAGAATCAGGAAGACCCTGGCTACGCATGTCAGATATTTTTGCCTTTGATCCAGAAAAGGTCACGGCCCACAACATAACCTATCACTTTACCAAGCTGGACGAAGGGATATATTCAAAGCAGTGCGTGGATTTCCAATCGCTGTACTCAAGCAGCAACCAGGAATAATTTTATTGAGAATAACAAGTGGATCAGATCAAAATCCAGGCGTTGAAATAAATGGGATCAGAACAACGTTTTGGCATTAAATCGCCCCAAACAACCAGTCATTATTTTTAGCGGGCAATTATCAATAAACCGCTCAATTCTTCACTTTAAGCTGATCCGCATCGGTCGATCCGTCATTTTCTGTTTGGGCGTGCTTGACGTCCTCGCGCAGCTTTTGAATTGCCTCTAAAAACTCTTTGCGCTTTTCCACTTTTGGATTGGCCTGCAAAAGCAAACCCAAAATATTTCGACTAACCTTAAATTCGCCACTCTCGGAATAACAACGAGAAGCAGCGATCATCAAACCAAGATCCCCGTACATTTTTTCATCAAGCTGGAGAGCACTGTTAAAGGAATCTAACGCCTTATCGCAATCACCCTTTGCAAACCATGCCAGTCCCAGCCCACGTAGTGACTTCGGCTCCTCTCCAAGGCTTAATGCGCGCTCGAAATAATCAATTGCAAGATCATAATCTTCTTCAGAAGATGCAATTTGCCCGACTAACAATAGGGCTTTTCGACTTCTTCCATTAGAGGAGATATAGCGACTCAGGATATTCTTAGCATCATCGTTTTTAGACAACATGATATGTGCCTTAGCATTCAAAATAGCAAATTCTTCACGGTAAACCTTAGGTTCACCAAAGGAGTTCAGCAATTTGACAGATTCAGCATATTGTCGGTTCTTGGCAAGCAACTGACCCTTTACCAACGTATAGTATTCACCATTTGAGCAATGATTCTCCAACTGCTCAATTTCCGCCAATTGGGAGGCGAAAGGCTCACCTGAACGAATAATCTTATCAATCTCTGATTTACAGTCTAGGGCACTTGCCTGCTGTATTCCCAAAGCCCCGCACAAAACAAAAATTAAGCGATTCATGACCACCCCAGAATGACAGAATATTTAATCTGGCCTACGTTAATAAAAATCAAAAAAGTCTTCAACCTGATTTCTTACGCCTTCATAATCTTGAATAAATGGGGTCAGATCAACATTTTTGCATTAAATTTACTCAACCAAAGACGTGTTAAAGTTTGATCCAATCCTACTCACAAGGAAATCCAGGTAATGGATGAAAGAGTCAAAAGAATAAAAACCGTTAAAGAATGTGAAGTATTTGCCAACAACAGCAGCGAGCGCGGCCGTGAAGATCTCGCCGCCCAGGCCAGGGAGCGGGCACTGCAACTGAAGGCCGAGTCCCACGGTGCCACAACCGAGGCAGAACGCGAGGCACTGGAAGCCGTCTATGCCTACGAGGAAGTGATCAGTGCGCGCAACGGCAAGAAAACACGGGCTGGCCGCACCTGGCAGATGATCGAACGCCACGGCATCATTGGCGCGGTAGAACGGGCGGTCAATCGACCGACAGAGACTCAGGGCTACTTCGCCCTGCTGGAAATGGGCCTGGAAGAGTACGCCTTTGAGGCGGTTATCCAGCGGCACCCGGAACTATTCACCGAATCGGCAGTACGCATATCCCGCGAGCGCTTGCACAGCTGGAACTCCGACTCAGTCCCTGAGGAATCTCCCCCTTCTGGAGCCAATAGGTGCAGTTGATAGCGGCACCGGTGAGCGCCCAGAAGCGCTATTCAGCGGCTCAGAACTCGCGCCACAGCGCCAACCCCTTCGCTAAGCGTTAGCACTCAAAGGAGAGCATGTATATTGAAACTCATAACATTGATATTTTTAATATTTTTTGCCAGCGCGGGAAAAGCTTTTGCGAGGGAAGATGAAAACCAAACAGCAAATGTTATTGGCTATTCAAGTACTATTGAATCAAATATCCTTGGAGAAAGTAGAGAAATAAGTATTTATCTGCCCGATGGTTATAGTGAAAAAAAGAAACACTATCCAGTGCTTTATGTTTTAGACGGGCAAAGGTACTCATTGCAAGCAATAGCATATCAAAAGGCCCTTTTATTTCAGGACAAGTCACCAGAATTTATCGTTGTTGGAATTAATACCAACAGTCGAAAACGCAGGAATTTATTAGATAATCAATCTATTAAATTCATTAACTTCATCAAAAAAGAACTATTTCCATTTATAAACACCAGATACCGAACAAATAACATGCAAATGTATTTTGGGTGGGAGATGGCTGGAGGATTTGCTCTCGAATTTTTTGCATCAGAACCTGATCTTTTTAATGCCTATTTTCTGGCAAGCCCTACACATTTTACAAAACAAAGGCTTGATGCTGTTGAAAGTTTTCTACAAGAGCACACCTCCCCTCTTGACGTTTACTTTTATTACACACTAGGCAATGTTGAAACTTGGTCCCTTGACTCAAACCAAAAACTTTCTGAAATACTTAAGAAAAGCTCCATTCCTCAGCAAAATTGGAGGTTTGATTTATCAAATTCTGACGATCATTACACCACGCCATTTAATGCTTTCAATAAAGGGCTAAAGCTCTATTTTTCCGACTATGAACCTATTCGCTTTTATTCAATCAAGGAGTTTAAAGAATACGGAGGGATCAGTGCGTTACGAAGGCATTACAAGAATAGAGGGAAACGTTATCAAATTAGCCAAGACATTCATGAAGATACTAAGCATTACTTATTGAACCAAGCATTAAAAGAAAGTGATTATGCAATATTTAATGAGCTGAATTTAGAGTTCAAGGATTTTATTACAGACTATTACAAAAGAGCATTTTGGTATGTGAAATATAGTAATTTTCACTTGGAAAATGGAAATCCTGAAGCTGCTCTTTTACTATTAAATACCGGATTAATAAAATTTCCAGACTCTGCTGAAATCTATGCCGCCTTGGGTAATTTATATCTACAACAAAACAAAAAAGCCGAAGCGAAAAGCAGTTATCAAAAAGCTATTAAGTTTTCTGTAGGCGACTCAGAAGACAAAATAGAAGCGTATAAATTGAAGTTAAAAAATGTCCTGTAAAAAAGTGCTAAGAAGCGGCTGCTAGGAACTGAATTACGCTGCGTTCCATACAGCCCCGTAGCCGTGCTGTTATACGAGAGGAGTGTCGACATCCAGCAGCACGGCGTCATAATCGCCGTCGTGCTTCTCCAGTAACTTACGCACGTCGCCGATATGCACGGGGCAGTAGCTGTCGTGCAGTGGCCCAAGCAGAGCTGTGCGGAGGCTGGTCCGGTGGATAGCGGCCATACTGATGACCTGCGGCCGAGGCCTGATTGTCGCTTCGTTCTTGCTGCTCGTCGGGGGCAGCGGATTACTGTTCGCCCTAGTCTGGCTGCCCCTGCTGCGGGCGTCTAGCCTAATATATTCCCCCGGTTAATAGCCCCGGTACAGGTCGACGTCATGAGAATGAAATATGAAGACCCTTTTCAATAAGCAGACAGACAAAAGTGATGAAGTATTAAGAGCGATAGCTCATATGCCGACTAGGAGCCTGGATATCTTGATGGACGGGGAGTTTGCCCTGGGTCTGACAGATGCCGATCTAATGCGTATCGCCGTATTCCTTGCAGAAAAGAGCTATACCGAAGGCGGCTGCCCGATTGGTGCGGTTATCATTGACAATTCCACCAGAAGAATCCTGGGCAAAGGTCATAACACGCTGGTCCAGGAGAACCATCCCTACAACCACGGTGAAACTTCCGCTATCCGGGATGCCGGCCGAATTGACTTTAGCAGGGCGACTCTTCTTACCAGCCTGAGCCCCTGTGACATCTGCGCGACGTTAATTTACATGAGAGGGTTCAGTCGCGTGGTGGTAGGCGACGTCACCAATGCAGCCGGCAATGAAAAGCTTTTGGAGAAAAAGGGTATTCACGTGGATATCCTGGAGGACCGGGAGGGTATAGAGCTTTACGCCCGCTTCAGGTCTGAAAAGCCCGATCAGGAGCTGGAGGACTGGCAGGGCCTGAGCGCCGTGAAAAATCGGGACAACAATTAAATAACCGGGATTTCCAACCGCCGGCTGGTATCAAATCGCACCAGCCTGCATTCCTGTACGTCACACAGACGTTTTCTTTGCAAGAAAGATGGTATGTCGCGCGCCCTTGCCCGGGCGCTCACGCACGGTCTTCACCTCTACTTTAAAGCCGGTCTTCTTCAGCCTGTTCACGTACAGGTTATCTGGCCCCGCCGACCACACCGCCAACATGCCACCTGGTGTCAGGCTGTTGTAGATACAGCTGGTACCTTCCAGGGAATACAGCCAGTTGTTATCGCTCTGGGTCAGCCCCTCGGGGCCGTTATCCACATCCAGCAGCACGGCGTCGTAGGCATCGTCGTGCCTCTCCAGCAACTCACGCACATCGCCGATATGCACGGCGCAGCGGCTGTCATCCAGTGGCCGGCCGGCGCAGGCGCCCAGCGGCCCGCGGTTCCACTCCACCACCTCGGGGATCAGGTCGGCGACAATGACCTCTGCATCGGACGGCAGTACCTCGAGGGCGGCGGCGAGCGTGTACCCCATGCCCATGCCGCCCACGACCACACGGGCACTCTTGTGCTTCTTCAGATGGGCGCAGCCCAGCAGCGACAGCTCGCGCTCGCTGTTAAAGCGGCGGCTGTTCATCAATTCGCCGCGGGGGCCGGACAGGGAGATGGAGAACTCCTGATCGCGCTGACGCAGCTTGAGTATGCCGCCGTCATTGGGAATCTGGGCGGTACCGAGTTCGATCCAGGGTTTCATGCGTGTGCTCGCTGTGTGGTTGTCGGGCTGTGGGACCGTGGGTATACGGCGGGCAATGTAGCATAAAGCCTCGCCGCATTGGTTGGCGGCGCGAGTGAGGCAAGAAATAAAGTAGAAAAAGGGATATCTACAAAAACACAATGATAAAAGCAGGCTTTTGCTGCCCCATGAGGATTAACAAGAACACCCATGAGTTAAAGTAAATGGGGCCAGAACGACAACCGGGTGGCAGCGCGCCCAGCATCTATACTTGCGCACACTTAACCCGCATCAAACCACGCCACATTTTCTGGAGGGCGACGTCACCATGGAAGGCATTCTCGCGGCACTGGTCTTTATTGCCGATATTTACGCCATCATCAAAATCATCCAGAGCTCGGCCTCCGGGCTCCAGAAGTTGATCTGGGTACTGGTGGTGTTGGTGTTTCCGTTGATCGGCGTGATTATCTGGTTCTTCGCCGGGCCCGGCGGTAAGGGCGGCTGATCCGCGGGCGCGGGAGCCATCGACAGGACGCCGGCTGTTCGGCGCCCACGCCATCGAGCAATTGTTGGCAGGCTATCCCGCGCCAGGCACACTGCCCCTCGCGCCGGCAGGTGGGTAAGGCTCCCCCTATATCCAGCCAATGCAGAGGAGCTGATACCGGGAAAGCCAGCGGACGAGTGTCAGAACTGCTCCAGCTCTTCCTCTTCTTCCTCCAGCGCCTCCAGGGACAACTCAAAACCCATGCCGCTTTTCGCGCTGCCACTGCTTTCGCCGTCTTTTTCCGGTGCTGCGACCTTGGGCTTCTTGCCCTCTTCATACATCTTGATGCGCAGGCGCAGGTTGTTGGCGGAGTCCGCATTGCGGATGGCCTCGTCGTGGCTGATGCGGCCTTCCACGTAGAGCTTGAACAGCGCCCCGTCGAACGTCTGCATGCCGAGGTTTTCCGACTTCTCCATCATTTCCTTGATGGAGTGGAATTCCCCCTTGAGGATCAGCTCGTTAATGGTCTGGGTGCCCAGCAGGATCTCCACCGCGGCGCAGCGCTTGCCATCCACGGTGGGCACCAGGCGCTGGGAGACAAACGCGCGGATATTCTGCGACAGGGACATCAGCAGCTGTGGGCGGCGCTCTTCGGGGAAGAAGTTCACAATGCGGTCCAGCGCCTGGTTGGCGTTGTTGGCGTGGAGCGTGGAAATTGCAAGGTGACCGGTTTCGGCAAAGGCGATCGCGTGTTCCATGGTCTCGCGGTCGCGGATCTCGCCGATCAGGATCACATCCGGCGCCTGGCGCAGGGTGTTCTTCAGCGCGGCCTGGAAGCTGCGGGTATCGACACCCACTTCGCGCTGGTTGATCACGCTCTTCTTGTGCTTGTGCACGTACTCCACCGGATCCTCGATGGTGATAATGTGACCACCGCTGTTGGTGTTGCGGTGATCAATCAGCGCAGCCAGCGAGGTGGATTTACCGGAGCCGGTACCGCCGACAAACAGCACCAGGCCCCGCTTGGCCATCACCACATCCTTGAGGATTGGCGGAAGCTTCAGGTCATCAAACTTGGGGATCTCGGTGACGATATTACGCGCAACAATCGACACCTGGTTGCGCTGCCAGAAGATATTGATGCGGAAGCGGCCCACCGCGGGGATGGTCATCGCCAGGTTCATCTCCAGCTCGCGCTTGAACACCTCGCGCTGCTCCTCGTCCATGATCTCCATGGCGATCTGCTCGATCTGCCCGGGGGCAAGAGGTTCCTTGCTCAGGGGCTTCAGTACCCCCTGGAACTTGGCACAGGGCGGCGCGCCGGTACTGAGGTAGAGGTCAGAGCCATCATTTTTGGCGAGTACACGGAGGTAGCCGGTAAAGTCCATCGATACAGTTCCTGTTGGCGCGTAAATCTTCGGCCGCAAAGCTTATCTAAAACGAGGACGACCGGCAAAACAAACTGTCCGGCTCACAGGCAATGCGCTCAGGAAAGAGGTTTGGCTGCGCTCATGGTGCGCGATTTTTATCCAGACAATTCCTCCGGTTGTTGACGTTGATCCACAATAAATTGGATCCGCTCAATTTTTTGCCACCAGAGCCGATTGCAGTCTGAACCTGCAGGAAACTACGCTGCGGCAGGAATATGCACAGAGTAGCTACCGGCATATTTGTGGGCAGCAACGAAACTTACCGGTAAAAAACATGGAACTTCCTGATCGGAAGGGAAGGAAAAAGATCAGCCGAGAATACGCCGAGCCGTATTGGGGTCGGAAAAAATGTTCAAGATGAAGCAGTTCTGTCCTACCCTCCTCGCGCTCGACCAGAGGCTCGCTATGGGTCGCCACTGCTCTCAAATTAGGCTTTTGATCATAGAGCTTGAAACGACATGCCAAGCACCATAGTCAACGGCGTTGATCTCTACTACGAATGCCATGGCAAAGGCCCGCCGCTGATGTTGATTGCGGGCCTAGCCAGCGATTCGCAGAGTTGGCAGCCAATAGTGCAAGCGCTATCCCGGCATTGCCTGCTTATCCTGCCGGACAACCGGGGTTCGGGCAGAACAAAGCCACAGGAAATCGACACGAGCATCCGGCAGATTGCTGACGATTGCATGGCGCTGCTCGACCAGCTAGAGCTGCCATCCGCCACACTGCTTGGGCATTCGATGGGCGGCTTTGTGGCACTGGATTGTGCCCTCCGTTATCCCGATCGCGTTGCCAATTTGATCCTGGCGGGAACCTCGGCGGTGAATTCAGACAGAAACAACGCCTTGTTTCGCGACTGGGTTTCCTATCTGCAATCAGGGATGGACGCTGAACACTGGTTTCGCAACGTGTTCTACTGGATATTTTCCAAGCACTTTTTTGAAAACAGGGAAACATTCAATGATGCCCTGCGCTTCGCAGTGGAATATCCCTATCCGCAAAGCGACGTGGCGTTCGAAAAACAGGTCAATGCCATTGGGGAATTCAATTGCCGGGACAAGCTGCCCGACATCAACGCCAGGACATTGCTCATTAGCGGAAAGGAGGACCTGCTGTTTCCTCCCGAAGAGTGCATTAAGGTTTTGCAGGCGATCCCGAGTACCAGTGTCTGCCTGATCGAGAATGCGGCCCATTCCATCCATATGGAAAATCCCACCGCATTCACGGATTGCGTCCTGCACTTCCTGCGCAATGCCTGACAAATCCCTTCAACCGATACACCGAAGTCCATGGAAGACCACTCTGTTGCACGCATTCTGCAGCCTGAGTCGCGGCCTCTTCTCGAAGTGATAAGAACTTCGACCTAATCCAACAGGGCTATTGATTCGAAGCCAGTAGCGCCGGCAGCCGGTTGAGCGCCTCTTCCCGCGCTTTGCCCCAGGGATGGGCGAAGCTGATTCGCAGGCAATTCTTAAACTGCCCGGATGCGGAAAACAGCGGGCCGGGAGTGATCACCACGCCCTGCTGCAGTGCGTCAGCATAGATGGACAGGGTGTCTTCGCCCTCGGGCAGTTCTACCCACACCGCCAAACCTCCCTGTGGTTTGCTCACCCGGCAGTTTCCGGGCCACTCATGTAGCAATTGAATCAGGCGGTCTCGCCGGGTTTGCAGCTCGGTGCGCAGTCGGCGTAAATGCGCCGCGAAACTGCCATCCTCCATGAACTCGGCCACCCCGCGCTGCACGAATCGGCTGCTGGACAGCTGCGTGACCAGTTTCAAGTGAACAATACGGGCATGCCAGCGGGCGCCGGAAACCCATCCGAGCCGCAGATCCCGGGAGAGGCATTTCGAGAAGGAACTGCACAGGATCACGCGATCGTGTCCGTCCAGCGCTTTGAGGGGATCCGGTACGGGCCCTATCGCCATATCGGCATAGATGTCGTCCTCGATGACCGCCAGATCATAGGTCTCTGCCAGGGCCAGCAGCCGCTGCTTTGCCGCATCCGGCATCAATGCTCCGCCGGGGGTGGAGAACGCGGGAGAAACAACACACGCCCTGACCTTCCAGCGCTGCAATACGTCTTCCAGCGCATCGATATCCATCCCGGTTTCCAGTGAGGCCGGCACTTCAACCACCTGCAGCCCCAGCTGCTCAATGATCTGCATCACGCCGTAGAACCCCGGCGACTCTACCGCGACCACGTCACCGCGATCACAACACGCCATCAGGGCGAGGAATAATGCGTGCTGGCAACCCGAGGTAATACAGAACGCATCCGGCTCGCTCTGCCATCCACGCCGCGTCAAATGCAGCGCCAGCTGCTGGCGCAGCTCGTAATTACCGGCGGGTTCATCGTAATACTGGTAGTCCTGGCCACCTTGACGCCTGAGCGAGCGCCCTATCGAACGGTTCAGCGCAACAATGCCAGGGGGCAGATCGCCGGGGGGGTGCTGTGGCAGCAGATCGAACGCCGCACTTCTGCGCATGATATCCAGCAACAGGTCACTGACGGTCACCGGCCGCGGCGCCTCGATCCTGGCACGACTGACGGGCCGCTTGACCGGGGGCGATTGCAGGGAGACGAAATAGCCGGCCTTGGGCCGGGCCTCCACCAGGCCCTGCGCTTCCAGCCTTTGCAGTGCGTGCTGGACGGTCGCCTTGGAAACCGCGTGTTCCCGGCACAGGGTACGGATCGACGGCAATCTCTCTCCCTGGCGCCAGCGCTGCTCTTTGATGCCCTGGAGCAGCCACGCCTCCAGCTGCTTGTAGCGAAACTCTTCAGTCACCAACCCACCTCCAACCTCAATCTGTACCTATTGTATTTATTTTTTTTATGCCTGCACCTATTGAGAGTGTGCGCGTAGTCTTCCGCCGTCGATGATCGAGCGGATGAGATGTCATGGAAAAAATTCCAGTTGTTCAGGACTATGCCCCTCTGCCTGCCCGGGACGGCAAGTTTCACGTGCGCCTGACCGAAGGGCGCTTCCAGAATTTGCGGCGCTTCATCAGCTGGCCACTACTCGCCTCATTCTTTGGGCTGGTGTGGGTGCAGTTCGATGGCCAACCCTGGCTGCTGTTTTCATTCGAACAGCACCGGATCATTCTCTTCGGCGACGCACTCTCGTGGCGCGACCTGTCCCTGCTGGCCGGCCTGCTGATCGCCAGCGCCTGTATGTTGTTTTTCCTGGCGGTGGCCTGGGGACGCGTCTGGTGTGGTTTCGCCTGCCCGCAGAGCATTTGGACCTGGCTATTTATCCGCATCGAAGACCTGACGGAGGGCAAAGCCAGCAAAAGAGCCCGGCAAGACCGCGAAGCACTCACCGCACAGGTACTCCTCCGCCGATCTGCCAAGCACCTGCTCTGGATCCTTCTCGCAATCGCTACCGCAACCACCTTCACCGGGTATTTCGTGCCCATTCGCGAGATAGTTGCGGAAGCCGTGAACCTGGACTTGTCGCCCGCTATTTCCGGCTGGATCCTGATTATGGCGGGCCTGACTTACCTGAATGCCGGACTGGTCCGCGAAAAGATCTGTCTGCATGCCTGCCCTTACTCCCGCTTTCAGGGCGTAATGTTCGACGACCATACACAGACCGTCAGTTACGATGCCGGCCGGGGCGAGCCCCGTGCCAACCGGCGTAAAGGTGGTGAGAACAGCGGCGATTGCGTCGACTGCGGGCTGTGCGTACAGGTATGTCCCGTCGGCATCGATATTCGCGACGGTTTGCAGGCAGCGTGCATCGATTGTGCGGCCTGCATCGATGCCTGCGATAACGTTATGACGAAACTGGAGCGCCCCACCGGACTTATTCGCTTCGCCTCTGAAGCCCAACTCAACGGCAACAAAAGCCACTTCCTTCGTCCGCGATTGGCCGGATATGGAGCCGTAATGATTCTGGCTTTCACTGCAGTGCTTTATGGCTTCACCCAAACCACCGAGTTACTCGTTGAAATCAGACGCGACCGCGGTTCCCTGTTCAGGCAAGTGAACAAACATACGGTGTGCAACGTCTATCTGGTCAAAGTTGAGGGCTATAGTAAAGAGCAACGTTTTGTCGACGTTTCGATTTCTGGAGAGGGGAAACTCAGCTTTTTTGGACCCCAGCAAATTGACCTTGCGGAAGATAACGCGTATTGGCAGCCCTACCGTGTCTGCGCACGCGACCTGAAAGTGGCAAAATCAAAATTGACCTTCCACTTTAATGGGGACGTGTTATCCGTTTCGAAAAATACGACCTTCCTGACCGGTCACCATGAAGCCACCGGATCTTAATCCTCTGTGTTTCACATTTTGAGTTAGAGCCCCCCAGAAAGTTTAACCCGTTGCCCGGTAGACATGCGTTACACGTCTCTGGGCAACGTGGACAAGGCAATTCAAAGTCACCAGGCCACGCATTGACGATCTGGAATCGCAGTGACGTGGCGAAGAAATCTCTAGTCGTCAATGGTGCCACTACAAATGAGGCCAGGTGAAAAGTTTGCCCTGAGTCCATTTATTCGTTAGCTGATTTTATTAAACCCAGACTGAAGTGAACCCAGCCGTTTGGCGTACTTTTTGCCAACACGACCGCACTGCCTTCAATGGTAGCTGGACACTACCCCTCCCCCTGACTATGCCTATATTTCCACCCTATTAAACCGGCACGGTCACGCATGAACCCGATACTCTCCCGACTATTCCCCAGCGCCCTTCTCCTGGTATCCGGTATCTGTCACGCCAACCCTGCGTTTTTTATCGATACGCCTGAATTACTACGCAAGGCGCAGGAATTTGTCCATGCTACCTATCCAGATATTCAAAAATCTGAATTGGTTGCATCTGGCGACACCTTCCATTTTTCATGTACGCCGGAGCGAAAACGCTATCGGCAGGAGGAAGCCGCCAGGCAGTGCCTGAAGCATCCCTTTTCCTCTACACCGTGTAGTGTGGAAGTCAATCTGATGCTCCGATCGACAGTTGAACAAACTATAACTGCCCAGAGGAATGGTCTTTGTCTATTTAGCACTCACTACCGTCCGGTTATTGTCGAATTCTTTCAGGATGGTGCTATTGAGGCAAGACGGCCAGAGTTCCAATTCCAATCCGGGGAGACTGGTGACTGCAATGAAGATCACACACCCAGGGAGATAATCGATCTTGCAAATACGCACGAGGCCATACTGGCGAAGGAGTACTCTACTTCAACTTCAAAAATGAGCAGCGAAGTTATTGCAAATCCAGATGGCTATTTCATGGTTGACTATAAAGCGCTTTTTCAAAATGCGCAGAATGCCATACTGGAGAAATTCCCTCAGGCAAGTACTGAGAACCTCCACCTTACTGACTCCCATTTCAGTTTCATTTGCGATGACCAAGTTCGCTGGAAACAGGTAAATCCGCGCACCCTCCAGATCCCCTCCCAGAAAGAAAGCATCGACTTATGTCACACCAGTTTTACATTTGTTTCAGGCAGTAGCAGGATCGAACAATTTCAAGATGCCGATTCTGGCTCAATCAAGTGCCGGTCTATTGTTCCCAATCACGGATACCACGTGAATGTATTCAGTGATGGCAAAGCCGAAGCACACCGGACTGGCGTTGGCTATTATCGAGAGGCTTCCTGCGACAGCATCAGCGATATACCTTCTGTAGATGAGGCCATCACGCAGTATCGCCAATTGAGCGTTTCTCAGTAATTGATGTGGACCTAGCCAGTTGAAACATCGCCGGGCGCCTACGGAGAGCCTTCTGCGCGCTTTTCTGCTACTTCCTCCGGCGCGATCAGGCTGACAATCTGCCAGTCGGGCGCAAGCGCAAATTCATGTGAAGTCGTATCGATATGGATTTTCCCCTGCGGGTCAACCGCATAGAGTCGCGTGACGCGGTTACCGTGGTTTCCCGGCAATTATCAATGGCGAAAGCTCCCGTAAGGCGGGTGGTCCTGATCGTTGCACCATTCGCCACCAGGCTGACAAGGCGGCTGTAGGTGGCGTTCTCGGAAAAGAGTTCCAGTTTTTTACGCACTCTTCCGACACCTGGTAACTGGCCCGCCCCTCCTGTGTACCGGGGATGAGCCCAAGCACCGAGCCTTTGTCGAGCAAGTGCTCGAAGTGGTAGGTGATCAGTGGGGTGAGTTGCTTGTAGGGGGATAGCACCAGCATCTTGCCAACTGCGGAAGGATCCATGGTCAGGCTGGCATACTCCGAGATCGGATTGCCCTCGCAAATGGGGATATTGTCCAAACGCGCCCGACGTGCTGAAAAATAGTAGGAGCCAATTTACGCCGATGTTCTTGCGCCACTGCCCCCTCGCACCCTGCACATCCATCCGGCACATCCATCCGGCACAGAGCGGTTTTCTTTATTAGTATTGATGGAAGTGCCCTCGACGCGTTTCCGCAGCCTTTTTCCAGTTTGCCGCAGTGCGTTTCCACAGCAGCCGTTGCCAGCCAAGGAGACTTTCATGCCCCGTGTAAAGATCGGCCTGAAGTATCAGCTCGAATACCTCTCCATTCTGGATGAGTCTGGCGAGGCCGACACGAGCCTGGACCCGGATCTCTCCAAAGAGCAACTACTCAAATTCCACCACGCAATGCTTCTAAGCCGCCGCTTCGACGAATACATGCTCAAGCTGCAACGCCAGGGGCGGATAGGGACCTTTGCGCCGGTTAAGGGCCAGGAAGCTGCACAGATCGGCGCGGTCGCGAACCTGGAAGATGACGATTGGCTGGTGCCGGCATTTCGCGAAACTGCGGCCGCCATCTGGCGCGGTACGCCGCTGAGCGGCATGCTGCTTTACAACGCGGGCTACAACGAGGGTGGACGGATACCGGACGAACAGAACGACCTGCCCATCGCAATTCCCGTCGGCTCACAGATTCCCCATGCGGTGGGGATCGCCTACGGTTGCCGCTACCAGGACACCGACCGGGTGGCTCTCACATTTTTCGGCGACGGCGCTACCTCGGAAGGTCCCTTCCACGAAGCCCTGAACCTGGCCATGCTGTTTGAAACGCCCACCATATTCGTATGCCAGAACAATCACTGGGCCATCTCGACACCTCGCGATCGCCAGACGCGATCGGAAACCATTGCGCAGAAAGCCATCGCCTACGGTATGCCGGGGATTCAAGTGGACGGCAACGACGTCCTCGCAGTCTATTGCGCGGTGCGCGAGGCCGTGCAGCGGGCCAGGGACGGAGATGGTCCCACGCTGGTCGAGTGTGTCACCTACCGTATGGAAGTACATACCACCGCCGACGACCCGACCCGCTATCGGGATGAAGAACAAGTGGAACAGTGGGCCAAGCGGGATCCCATCGAGCGGCTGCAGAAATACCTCAAGCACAAGGAAATGCTGACGGACGAGGACATAGAAAAAGACGAAAAGGAAATCGAACAGACTGTGAAACAGGCCTGGCAGGACACGAAAGAACAGATCGACGCATTGAGCGATGCGTCGGTCATCTTTGAATACCTCTATGCCGGGCGTCCGCCCTACCTGGAGGAGCAACGCGAGGGGTTCGTCGGAGGGCAGGACAATGGCTGAGTTGACAATGAGCGAAGCGCTCAACCTTGCCCTGCGCGAAGCCATGGACGGGGATGACGACATTATCACGCTCGGCGAAGACGTCGGCGTGAACGGCGGCGTATTCCGCATTACCGACGGCTTGCTCGACCGCTTCGGCGACAAGCGCGTCCTCGATACCCCGGTGGCAGAAACCGGCATCGCCGGCATGGCTATCGGACTGGCCATATACGGGCTCAAACCGGTTTGTGAGATACAGTTTTCGGGTTTCAGTTACATGGCCTTCAACCAGATAGAAGCGCACGCGTCACGCATGCGCTGGCGCTCCCGCGGGCGATTCCACGTGCCGATTGTATTTCGCATGCCGTTTGGCGCGGGCGTGCACGCCCTGGAACACCACTCCGAGAGCAAGGAAACGATCTATGCGCACATTCCGGGCCTGAAGATGGTCATTCCCTCCGGTCCGCGCAACGCCCGCGCATTACTGATCAGCGCCATCCGCGATCCGGATCCGGTCATATTCTTCGAACACAAGGCGTTGTACCGGGCGTTTCGCGAGGAAGTTCCCGACGAAGAAGAAACTCTGCCCCTCGGCGAGTCCCGCACCGCCCGAGAAGGCACGGACCTGACCATAGTGGCCTACGGGGCCATGTTGCACCGGGCGCTGGAGGCCGCAGAAAAGCTGGCAAAGGAGGATGGCGCGGAGGCGGAAGTCATCGACCTTATCAGTCTCTCCCCACTCGACGACAGCCGCTTCACCGAGTCGGTCCGCCGCACCGGGCGAATGGTGGTGGTCCATGAAGCTCACCGGAGCTTTGGCCCCGCCGCCGAGATCATCACGCGCCTGATGGAAAAATCTTTCTACTACCTGGAGGCGCCGGTGGAGCGGATCACCGGATACGACATCCAGGTTCCCTACTTCGCCCGAGAACAGGATTACCTGCCCAGCGTTGAACGCATTCTGGACGGATGCCGCCGCGCGCTGAATACCTAGCGCAGGAAATACACCGAAAGGAGCATATCCCTATGGCCCGTGAGTTTCGATTGAAGGATCCGGGAGAGGGCGTTCACGAAGTCGAGATCATCGAGCTGCACGTGAAATCCGGTGATACGGTCGCGGACGGCGACGACCTCGTGTCGGTAGAGAGCGATAAGGCGGCGATTGACATTCCGGCGCCCTTCGACGGTACGATCGAGGACATCAGCGTAAAGGAAGGTGACACGGTACGCGTCGGCGACGTACTCATGACCTATCGCGAAAAGGGCGAAAGTCCATCGGAGGACACAGGCAAAGCCGAGCGTGACAAATCCGAACCGGAGACTGCAGAGCCCGATGCAGAAAAGGGGAAGTCACAACATTCGGAAAAGAAGGACAAAGAAAAAAAGGAACAGGAGAAAGAAAAGAAAAAGGAAATAGAAAAGAAAGATAAGGAGAAGGAGAAGGAGAAGGAGAAGGAGAAGGAGAAGGAGAAGGAGAAGGAGAAGGAGAAGGAGAAGGAGAAGGAGAAGGAGAAGGAGAAGGCAAAAAAGAAAGAGAAAAAAAGGCAAGAGAAAAAGCAGGAAAAAGCCGTACAAACTAAAGAAGAGCGATCCCGAGCTGAATCAACAGAAGCCCGGTCGCAGTATGGGCGCCCCGCCCCGGCCTCACCGGCGACACGCCGCGTGGCGCGGGAGTTGGGTGTTAACCTGCACCAGGTCGAGGCCACCGGCCCCGAGGGCCGAGTCACCACTGAAGACGTCCAGGCATTTGCCGAAGATAAGGATAAGCAGCAGGCCGGTCGTGGTTCCGCGCGCCGCGAGACTCCTGAGCTGCCCGACTTCGAGCAGTGGGGGCCGATTCAACGTAAAAAACTGCGCTCGATACGGCGTGCGACAGCGCGTCAGGTTGCGCGGGCCTGGTCACAGATTCCCCACGCCACCCATCACGACAGCATTGATATCACGGCGCTGGAACAGTTCCGCCAGAAGCACAAGGGCATAGTGGAAAACGAGGGCGGCAAGCTCACCCTGACCGCGCTATTGATCAAAGCGATTGCGGTATTACTGCGCGAGTTTCCCCGCTTCAATGCCAGTCTGGATACTGAAAGCGATGAAATCATACTCAAGGAGTATTACCACATCGGCGTCGCCGTGCAGACCGACCGTGGCCTGATGGTACCGGTGTTGCGAGACGTGGAACGCAAGAGTCTTTTCGAGATTGCTATTGCGCTGACTGAATTGGCACAACGCACCCGAGCCGGGGAGGCTTCCCAGGACGACCTGAGCGGCAGCACCTTTACCCTGACCAATCCCGGGCCGCTTGGCGGCGCAGGATTCGAGCCTATTATCAATTACCCTGAAGCAGCAATTCTGGGGATGGGCAAGGCGCAATTACAGCCCACTGTGCAGGGTACGCTGGAAGATTACGATATCTTGCCTCGACTGATGCTACCGATCACCCTGGCATACGATCACCGCCTCAATGACGGCGCAGATGCTGTCGAGTTCATGGATCGACTCAAGACACTATTGGGCGATCCAGGCCAATTCATGCTTTCGATATAGACTATAAGGCCCGTGCGACGGGATCTCATTGCGGCGCCCCCGCGGAGGGTATTGAACCGCTCGCGGTTCGCTGGACATAAGCTTTGGTGACATGTGCCGGCCAATTTTGGCGCTTAAGAAAAATACGATTTCCTAGCCGGCTGAAACATCGCCGGGCGCCAATGGAGCGCCATCTGCGGACTTTTCCGCTGCTTCCTCCGGCGCGATCAGGCTGACAATCTGCCAGTCGGCCCCAAGCGCAATTTCGTGTGAGGTCGTATAGATATGAATTTTGCCCTGCGGGTCCACCGCATAGAGTCGCGTGGCGCGGTTGCCGTAGGTTTCCCGGTAATCCTCGATGGTGAAGGCTTCCGTGATGCGCGTGGTCCTGATCGTTGCACCTTTCGCTACCAGGCTGGCAAGGCGGCTATAGGTGGCGTTCTCAGAAAAGAGTTCCAGTTTTTTCGCGTACTCTTCCGACACCTGGTGACTGGCCCGCCCCTCCTGCGTACCGGGACTGAGACCGAGCACCGAGCCCTTGTCGAGTAAGTGCTCGAAGTGATAGGTCACCAACGGGTTGAGTTGCTTGTAGGGGGACAGCACCAGCACCTTGCCAACCGCAGAGAGATCCATGGTCAGGCTGGCATGCTCCGAGATCGGATTGCCGTAGTAAGTGGGGATATTTTCCATACGCGCCTCGCGTATGGCGTCCCAATTGGTATCCGCAACGATCACGGGCACGTCCTTGCCCATCAGGTCCTTCGCCAGCATACGCGCAAACCTGCCGCCGCCGAAGATCAGGTAACCGTTGGGAAAGCGGGCACGGACGCCCAGCAGTTTGGCAACGCCCTTGGCGGTCAGGCTCTGGAAGACGACGGTGACGATAATCACCAGAAACACCATCGGCACCAGCAGTTGCGATTTCGGCAGTCCCAGCGCATCCAGCTTCAGCGCAAACAGAGCGGAAACCGCAGCGGCCACAATACCGCGAGGCGCAATCCAGCTGAGCATCGCCAACTCGCGCCAGCTCAACCCCGACCCTGGCGATGACAGGAACACCGATAGCGGCCGGGCAACAAACATGATCGCCGCCAACACCAATAACGCCCCCCAGCCCAAATTGACGAGGGTGAAGAATTCCACGCGCGCCGCCAGCAGGATAAACAGCGCCGAAATAAGCAATACGCTGAGGGTTTCCTTGAACTCGAGAATGTCATCGACATCCAGGTTCTTCATGTTGGCCATCCAGATGCCCATCACAGTCACCGTGAGCAGGCCGGATTCATGGGCCATCAGATCCGAAGCGGCGTAAGCGCCGAGCATCAGGGTGAGCACTGTGGTATTGCGCAGGTAGTGCGGCACCCAGTTGTTCCTGAGCAGCGTGCCGAGGAACACGCCCATCAGTGAGCCGAGCCCAAAACCGATCGCCACCACCTTCAGGAAAATCAGCAAGGTATGCTCGACGGCATCGTGCGAAGCGACCAGGTACTCGTATACAAGTACCGCCAGCAGCGCGCCGATGGGGTCGATGACAATGCCCTCCCAGCGCAGGATGTTGGAGATACGGGTATTGGGGCGCACCGAACGCAACATCGGCACGATAACCGTCGGTCCGGTGACTGTGACAATGGCACCGAACAGCGCCGCCAGTTGCATGGGCATGCCGAGCACATAGTAGGCGGCCGGCGTGGCGACCAGCCAGGTCACCAGAGCACCCAGCGTGCACAGATTGCGTACCATGATGCCGTGCCCGGCGAGATCGGAAAGCTTCAGCGTCAGCGCCCCCTCGAACAGGATAATCGCGACGGCCAGTGACACGAGCGGGAAAAGCAGGTCACCGAACAGCGCATCGGGGTCCAGTACCCCAGTCATCGGCCCCAGTGCGATCCCCGCCAGCAGCAGGGGCAGGATCGCCGGCAGCTTGAGCATAAAAGCCAGGTACTGACACGCAATCGAGACGATTCCCACCATCACCAGCAGCGCCATTGGGTTCGAGAGGATTTCTGCCATAGTACGGGTGGGCCGATTGCTGTATGAATTGAAGCGCCAGAGTATAAGTTAGTGAATCCCCCCGAAAATTCAATGACAGGGACATAGAGGCAGTGGCAACCGTATCTTCTGCCAACTAATGAGAAGCTTGTGGAAATTCGTTGTCGCCACAATCGACCAGAACGGCACAACAAATGGATGAAAAAGAAAATCTATCGCTGTGCACCGGATGAGAAATCAGACCGCGCTACATTCGGGGTTTGTTGAGAAGCAGATCATTGTCAGGCCTATTCCCGCTCTCTACAAAGGCAAACCCACATAATTCTCTGCAATGGCGAGCTGGGCCGCCGGGGATGACGCAATGTAGTCCAGCTCCGCCACCTGCATGCGCCGGTCGAAGGGAGAGTCGTCGGGAAAGCGGTGTGTAAGGCACGTTAGCGACCAGGAAAATCGCTCCGACTTCCACACCCGGGCAAGTGCTCGCGCGGAATAGGTTTCAATCCCCAGCGCATCTTTGCGCTTGAAAAAGCCGATCATCGCATCGGACAGGTAAACGATATCCGAGGCCGCCAGGTTCAGTCCCTTGGCGCCGGTCGGTGGCACTATGTGCGCGGCATCGCCGGCCAGAAACAGGCTGCCATGGCGCATTGGCTCGAATACATACGAACGCAGCGGTGCGATCGACTTCTCCAGAGCCGGCCCGCGGGTGATATTGCCGGCGACCTCTGCCCCCAGGCGCAAGGACAGTTCGTCCCATACCCGCTCGTCTGGCCAGTCTTCCACCCGCTCATCGATTGGCACCTGAATATAGTAGCGGCTGCGGGAATGGGAGCGCATGGACGCAAGGGCAAATCCCCGCGCGTGATTGGCGTAGACCAGCTCGTGCCGACAGGGTGGCACTTCTGCGAGCATCCCCAGCCATCCAAACGGATATACCCGCTCGAACTCCCGCCCTGCCCTCTGGGGAACCGACCGGCGTGACGGCCCGTGAAACCCATCGCAGCCCGCAATAAAATGCGCTTCCAGCCGCGCGCTCTCCCCGCCTTTGACGAAAGTGACATAGGGTGTTTCAGTGGTGATTTCGTGGAGTTCCACATCCTCCACTTCCCACAAGACCTCCAGCCCTCGATCCGGCGCTGCGTCTAACAGGTCCCGGGTGACTTCTGTCTGCCCGTAGATCATCACCTGCTTGCCGGTGAGTTCCGCGATATCGATGTGAATCAGTCGCCCGCCGTCGGCAAGACAGAAGCCACTATGGAGCAGTCCTTCCGCGTGCATACGGCGGTTTATCCCGAGCTTGTCGAGAATGTCCATGGTGGTGCGCTCGAGCACGCCAGCGCGAATACGTCCTTCCACATGGGCACGGCTTTGACGCTCCAGGATCACACAGTCAATGTCCGCCTGGCGTAACAGGTGTCCCAGCATCAGCCCGGCGGGACCGGCCCCGATAATCGCTACCTGGGTTTTCATGCGACCTCCATCACCTTGTATTTATCATCGAGGTGGTCTCACTGCTGACAGATATTCGCGTTTTTTGGCGACAGTCACTCCAGCGCCAGCTCGGCATCCGCAACTGACCGATAGCGCGCAACGATATCGCTGACTCCAGTTACCCTGAAAGCTGCTGCTCGAGCTGGTGCAGCACGCGGTAACAGGACAACACCCCGGCCACGCTGGCATTCGGTTCGCGCCCTTCCTGGATCGCCGCGAAGAATTCGCGATCCTGCAGCTCGATGCCATTCATGGATACGTCAATCTGTGAAACATCTACCGCGTTTTCGCGGCCGTCGACCAGATCGTCATAACGGGCGATATAGGTACCGTTATCGCAGATATAGCGAAAGAAGGTTCCCAGCGGGCCGTCGTTGTTGAACGACAGAGACAGCGTGCAGAGGGCTCCATTGGCAGCTTTCAGCTGGATAGACATGTCCATGGCAATACCCAGCTGCGGATGAACCGGCCCCTGGACGGCATTGGCCTGCACAACTTCGGCACCGGCCTGGTACTGGAATAAGTCGACCGTGTGAGCGGCGTGGTGCCACAGCAGGTGATCGGTCCAGGAGCGCGGTTCTCCGGCGGCGTTGATATTCTTGCGGCGGAAGAAATAAGTCTGCACGTCCATCTGCTGGATATTCAGCTCACCGGCCTCGATGCGACGGTGAATCCACTGGTGCGAGGGATTGAAACGGCGGGTGTGCCCGACCATACACACCAGGCCGCACTCGCGCTGCTTGGCGGCCACCGCCATCGTATCCTCCCAACTGTCTGCCAGCGGAATTTCCACCTGTACGTGGACGCCCGCATCCATGCACTGAATAGCCTGGGCTGCGTGTAGCTGCGTGGGCGTGCAGAGTATCGCCGCATCGATACCGGGCAGTGCCAGCGCGTCGCCCAGTTCGGTAAAAACATGGGAGATACCGTATTCATCGGCGATTTTCTGCGTGGGTTCCAGGCGACGCCCCACCAGCGCGACAACTTCGACACCATCGATATTTTTCAGACCATCCAGGTGTTTCTTCCCGAACGCACCCGCGCCCGCAACGATTATTTTCATAGTCGTCTCCAGTTATTGATTTTCCAGGATCAGGTGCCCCACCGCGGTATTGGAGGCGGGCACGTGGTAAAAGCGATGCCGTACGCTGACTTCTGCATCCAGCGCACCGCGCATGATCATCCACATCACCAGCTCGATACCCTCGGAGCCGGCGCAGCGCACATAGTCGATGTGCGGCATTTGTGACAATCCCTCCGGGTCGTCGATAATCCGGTCGAGGAAATTGTTGTCCCACTCCCGGTTGATCAGCCCGGCCCGCGGCCCCTGTAGCTGGTGGCTCATACCCCCGGTGCCCCAGATCTGCACATTGAGGTCCCGATCGAAGCTGTCCACAGCACGCCGGATCGCCTTGCCCAGCTCATAGCAGCGGTGCCCGGACGGCACCGGGTAGAGCACCACGTTGACGGCAAAGGGAATCACCCTGCACGGCCAGCTGTCCGGCTGCCCAAACATCAGGGACAGCGGCACCGTCAGCCCGTGATCCACATCCATTTTGTTGGCGACAGTAAGGTCGAAGTCGTCCTGAATCACCGACTGGGCCAGGTGGGCGGCGAGCTCTGAATGTCCGACGACATCGGGCACCGGACGCGGCCCCCAGCCCTCGTCGGCGGGACTGAAGCGTTCGGCGCAGCCGATGGCGAAGGTCGGCACCAGATCCATGCTGAAGGCACTGGCGTGGTCGTTGTACACGAGGAAAATCACATCGGGCGTATTTTCGGCCATCCACTGTTTGGAGAATTCATAACCCTCGAACAGTGGCGCCCAGTAATTGTCTCCGGTCTTCCCCAGATCTATGGCCGCGCCGATCGCCGGCACATGGGAGGTGGCTACACCCGCAGTAATTCTGGCCATTTACTTGCCCTCTTCCCTGCTCGCCGGATACAGGTTGCCTCCCGGGTGCCGACCACCCTGCTGCATCATCTGGGCGTACTCATCCTGAGAGAGACCTGTCATGGTCGCCGCTGCATACTGGAAGCTGAGTCCGTCCGTGGAGAAAATTTTGGCCAGGAAGTAAATATTGCCACCGAGGGCAATCATGCGGTTGTAATCCCGGTCGATTACCGCCTGCTTTTGGGCTTCGCTCATTGGCCACTGATCGAGATAGGCCCTCTCATCTTCCTTAAACCGCTCCCGGTTCTGCGCCTTCATCAGCGACATACAGAATTGGTTCAGCTGGTAGCCGATACGCCCCATATCCTGGTCGAAAATGGTGGTACCGGGAATATCCGCATAGGGCTTTCGCTGCGACATTCCATCCTTCCGGTCAATTCGCGCGTCCGCTTCCTCGGGCCAGTAAAGGCGCATCGGGTTTTCCACTAACAGCTTGTGCTGCAACGCGGTGGTCACCGCAATGCGCGGAATAAAGTCCACCAGCAGCCCCTCGTCTGGCGTGTGTGACGCCATGTTCGGATGTGGCCAGTCCGTGCCCCACAGCACCCGATCCGGGAAAGACTCCACGACCTTCCTCGCAAAGGGCACCACGTCGTCATAGCGATAGCTCTGTTGCCTGGTGAGCCGCTCAGGGCAGCTCACCTTGCACCAGAAATTTTCATGTTCATGCAGCAGGCGCAGGAACAGCGTGAATTCCTCACCATCCACCGGCTTGCTGACGTCCGGGCGCCCCATATGATCCACGACTACGGTAGAGGGCAGCGAGGTGAAAAAATCGTAGTGCTCAGGCAGCTCACTGGCTTCGAAATAAATCACGATATGCCAGCCCAGGGGGGCTATTTTGGCCGAGATCTCCGCCAGGGCGTCGTAGGGTAGCTTGTCCACCAGTCGCTTGACGAAATTGAAACGCACGCCGCGAACACCGGCCTGGTGCAGCGCCTGCAATTCGTCGTCACTCACGTCCTGTCGCACCGTGGCGACACCGCGGGCCAGACCATTGGCATCCTGCAGGGCATCAACCAGGGCGCGATTATCTGCGCCGTGACAGGTGGCCTGGACAATCACATTGCGACTAAAGCCGAGATGATCGCGCAGCGCCCAGAGTTTTTCCTTTGGTCCATCACAGGGGGTGTATTTACGCTCCGGGGCATAGGGGAACCGATCGCCCGGGCCGAAGACATGACAGTGGGCATCGACAGCACCCGGCGGAGCGACAAAGGTTGGTTTGCTAGGATTGGGGTGATAGACGCGCCAGCCGAAATCCATTGTGAACTCACTCAACTTCAGTCACCTCTTTATTTTTGCCCATCGCCCGAAGCCTCTTGTCCAGACGCGGGTACACCCGCCGCGCATTGCCCTCGAAAACCTTGTAGCGTTCCTCCTCGGTAAGCTCGAGGCTGTCCAGGTAGCGCTTGGTGTCGTCAAAGAAGTGGCCGGTCTGCGGGTCTATGCCGCGCACTGCGCCCACCATTTCGGAACCGAACAGGATGTTGTCGATATCGATTACATTGAACAGCAGATCGATACCCGGCTGGTGGTAGACGCAGGTATCGAAGAACACATTCTTCATCACGTGCTGGTCTAACGGTGGTTGTCCCAGCATATCTGCCAACCCGCGGTAGCGCCCCCAGTGATAGGGCACCGCGCCACCGCCGTGGGGAATAATGAAACGCAGTGTGGGGAAATCCCGGAACAGGTCGCCCTGGATAAACTGCATAAAAGCCGTGGTGTCCGCATTGATATAGTGGGCGCCGGTGGCGTGGAAATTAGAGTTGCAGGAACCGGACACATGGATCATCGCCGGCACATCCAGCTCTACCATTTTCTCAAAGAAGGGATACCAGCTCTTGTCAGTTAGCGGCGCCGAGGTCCAGTGGCCGCCCGAGGGATCCGGGTTGAGGTTACAGCCGACGAAACCCAGCTCCTCTATACAGCGCTCGAGCTCGGCAATGGAGTTGGCTATAGACACGCCTGGTGACTGGGGCAGCTGACAGACGCCGATAAAGTGCTCGGGGTAGAGTTCCACCACCCGCTGGATCAGGTCGTTGCAGGCGCTGGTCCACTGTTGGGAAACTTTTTCATCACCCACGTGGTGGGCCATGGCCGAAGCCCGCGGCGAGAAAATTGTCATATCGGCGCCGCGCTCGCGCAGCAGACGCAGCTGGTTCTGCTCGACGCTCTCGCGGATCTCGTCATCGCTGATGCGCGGCGGTGCGGGTAGCGGTTGGCCGCCCTCAAAGGCAGCCAGCTGGGCCTCGCGAAATTCCTGGTGGGATTTCGGCGCGGTGGTGTAGTGGCCGTGGCAGTCGATGATCACTTTCTGGAACTCCTATTAACTTGGCCGTTAACCCGGCTGTTTAACCGGTAATTTATCTTTCGCAAGGGAGACTTGCTGGCTCCCCTCGATAATCGCATCCAGCATTGACTCCAGCCCTTCGCACTCCGGGACTTGGGCAAACTGCGCAGCCCAGGCCTGGCGTTCGGCACAGCCTTCGCTCATATGTGGTGTCAGGCCTGCCTCGCGCACGGTGCGGGCGGCCTCGGCCATTTCCTCGGCGCGGCGCCGGCCGTGCTCGAGACTGCGGGAAATCATGTAGCGTGCCTGCTCCGGCCAGTCCGGCAACGGAAAAATATTGTCGAGTGAAGCCAGCACTTCCCGCTCCACACCAAACTGGCGCGCCGCGAGCAGCGACTCTGCCAGCAATGCCTCCATCCCCTTGATCATTACACTGCGGCACATTTTGGTTGCGGAGGCCCGGCCCAATTCAACACTGCAGAACGCCATACCGGAGAAGCCCAGTGCCTGCCCCAACGGCAGGAATTCCTCGGCGTGAGGGCCGCCCACAAGAATCGGGGCAGCGATACGTCGTGGCTCGATCGGCGACATGATGCTGCCCTCGACAAAACGGCCGCCGGCGTCTTCCACCCGTTTGGCGATGGTGCGCTTGGTACTGGGCGAGACGGAGTTCAGGTCGAGGTAGTAGGCGCCCGGGCTCAGCCCCGGCAGTACCGCTTCCGCTGCCTGCAGCGCCTGGCCTGCCGTTACCGCGGAGATAATGAGCTCACACCCCACTGCCATTGCCGGTGCACTGCTCGCGCTCCGCACCCACGGCCGCTCCGCAAGAGCCCGGGAAGGGAAACTGTGCGGATCGCGACACAACCGGTCAAAGGCGACCAGCCGTGTACGGGAAGAAAAAGCAGCGAAGTCGGTGGCTAGTATCGCGCCCACTTCGCCGAAGCCGGTCTGACCAACCGTCCTAATTTGTTTCATTCGTCACTCCAGACTGAAGCCGGTACCAATACTTCGCCGCGCATCAAAAGCCGCGCGGTGCGCAGCAACGCTGCTCGTTCCACCCGCGGCATCCGGATATCGCCTGCGAGTTCAATGTCTACGCTGAAAAAACCACTCGGGTGTTCCACCTCCAGGCGCTGGGCACCGGAACCGATATCGATACCCGAAACCTGTTGGGCCACCGAGCCCGGCAGTGCGCAGGCAGTGGCCACGCTGACTGCACCAAGTACGCCGATGGCCTCGTGCACCCGGTGCGGGATAAAGGTGCGGGTGCAAATGGCCCCGCCGCTGCGGGGCGGCGCCACCAGGGACATCTTCGGCACCGTCTTGTTGCGCACATCGCCGAGGTTCATGCGCTCGCCCATCTGCAGGCGTATGGATTCCACCCTCGCTTTCAGTTCCGCATCCGTTTCCAGGTCCGCGGGACTCTCGTAGCCGGTTTTGCCGAAGTCCGCTGCGTTGAGCACCACTACCGGCATCCCGTTGTCGATACAGGTCACGGCGACGCCGTCCACCTCGTCCACAACCTGCCCGGTGGGCAGGAGGGCTCCGCAATTGCTGCCGGCAATATCGAGGAACTCGAGCGGTACCGGGGCCGCGGTTCCCGGCACACCGTCGATGCAAACGCTACCCTCGTAATCCACCACGGCATTTGGAGTCTGCACGCGCGCTACCGCGATGCCGCCGCTATTGACCATATGGATACGCACATCTGTCTCGCCGTCACTGGCCTTGACCATTCCCTTTTCGATAGCAAAGGGACCGACTCCGGCGAGAATGTTGCCGCAGTTCTGGCTGTCACTGACTTCGGCGCGATCCACCGCCACCTGCAGAAACAGATAGTCCACGTCAGCCCCTTCCCGTGCAGACGGAGAGATGATGGCCACCTTGCTCGTCAGCGGATGCGAACCACCCATGCCGTCGATTTGCCGAGGATCGGGAGATCCCATGGCTGCGAGCAATACCCGGTCGCGCTGTGCCCTGTCAGCCGGTAGATCCGAGCCGAAAAAATAGAGGCCCTTCGAGGTACCGCCGCGCATCAGCCAGCAGGGAATGGCAACCTGGACCGTCACCCCTTTTGCTCCCGCCAGCTTTCATACTCGACGTAGGTCAGGCCCTTGGCTGCCAGGCGCTCGCGCATTTGATAGATATCCAGCCCCAGTTCGCCTCTCGCCAGGCGCTCTCGCTTGCCCGCCTCATTGGCCTCGCGAGTAAGCGCCTGATCGAGCGTGGCAGCAGCCTGCAGACGGGGTACGACCACCACACCGTCGTCGTCGGCGACGATCAGGTCACCGGGGTTGACCAGGGCGCCGGCACACACTGCCGGCACATTGACACTGGCGATAGTCTCCTTGACCGTACCCTGGGCGCACACGGCCCTGGACCAGACCGGGAAGCCCATCTCGGTAAGGGTGGCAATATCGCGCACGCCCGCATCGATGATCAGTCCACGTACACCCCGCGCCATCAGGGACTCAGCCAACAGGTCACCAAAGTAGCCGCCCTTCCAGGGGCTGGTGGGTGAAACCACCAATACATCTCCGGGCCGGCACTGTTCCACGGCCACATGAATCATCCAGTTATCCCCCGGCGCCACTTCACAGGTAACCGCACAACCGGAAATGTGGGCAGGCCGATAGATTGGACGCATATAGGAGGCCATGAGGCCCTTGCGCCCAAGGGCCTCGTGCACGGTAGCGACGCCCAGCTTGCCGAACTGTTCCACCGTGGCTTCCGGTAGGCGGGGAGTATTGGTAACGACTACGGCCATGCTAGATCTACCTCACAAATTGATTCGGATAACTTTTAATGACAGATGCTAGGGAGACGGAGGGTCCTGGTCTAATGGATTCGGCTTTTCCGGCCATGAAAAAAAATTTCCGCAAAAAAATTAACAGCACCAGCCGCCCTCAATCCTCCTCAACGGCTTCCGTCTCATCGCCACCCGCAACGGAATACTGGATGGAAACATTACGCGTGGCCTGGAACTCTTCCAGCGTAAGGCCCGCCATCTGGGCATAGACATCCAGGTTGGACAGACCGATAACCGCCGCCATTTTTTCCAGGACAAAAAATATTACGCCGTAATGGATCAGGCCAATCCAGTCGCGGGAGTCCAGCAGTCGTCGCTCTTCGGTAGACAGGTGAAACTCGTCGTACAGTTCTGCTGGTGAATCGATAAAGCGCTGCCGGTGCTTCGGAAGTACAAGGCGATGCAGGAAATCATTTAAATGAAAGGCCTTGTGCGCTCGCTCGAGGGTAAACGGGTGCGTCCCCTGCAGCTCTTCAATTCCCGCCAACTGGTGCTGGATAAGGTTTCGGTGCGCCGCCAGATGGGAAGCCTCTGAGTTGCCCAGGTTTTCGTAAATCACCGTAGCAATATTCGTCATTGAAGGCAGGTAACTGCCCCTGTGGACGCACTTTATCTGTGATGACAAAGCCCCTCTCATGATCAGCCACATAATGACTTCGGCACCTTCCAGTCCTCCCAGCCGGGCGAAATCTGCGTGGGTATATTCTGTTAATGTTTCGGGGTCCCTCTCCAGAAGATCGAGAAAGTGCTCATCCCATTCGGTATTGTTAAACCCGCACCGTTCCCCGTGAACCTGATGGGACAGGCCTCCAGTTGCCACCAGCGTTACAGTGAGATCTTCCGGATAGCTTTCGATGGCTTTCCGCAGCGCTTTTCCCAACTTAAAACAGCGCTTCGCCGTCGGTATGGGAAACTGCAGCACGCCAACCTGAAGGGGGACTATCGCCTTTGCCCAGACTTTCCCCCGGTCTGTCATCATCGACAGCGGCGAAAACATGCCGTGATCAATCGGCTTTTTCTGGAAAAAGGAGATATCGAACTCGTCGGCGAACAATGACTGACCGATATGCCTGGAGAGTTCAGCATGCCCTGATACCGCTGGGTAATCCCGTGGCCCACCGCCCTCGTCGGCTGTCGCGTACTGGCTGTCCACCCCAAGCGCAAAAGGTGAATAGTGATCAAAGAAAAATGACGTTATATGGTCGTTATAAATGAAAAAGAGGACATCGGGCTGCTTTTCCGCCAGCCATATCTGAACGGGATCAAATAATTTAAAAACTTCTGACCAAGCCGGGTCCTCAGCTGTCTTTGTATCTTTGGCAAAACCTATCGTTGGCGAGTGGGAAGCCGCAATCCCACCAATAATTCTGGCCATCGTAATTCCTGAATCATTAACTACTGACAGTGAAAAACCGGTTAATCAGAAAACCGGCAATGATCAGTGGCATACCGAATACCACGAACGTCCAATCGATTGAAATGCCAGCCCCCAACATAAGACCGGCAACAGCTGGACCGAGCACCGCGCCTACACGCCCTGCCCCAATCGCCCAGCCAACCCCAGTGGTACGAATCTCTGTGGGATACAATCTCGCCGCAACCGCATACAGTCCGGTAAAACCGCCCTGAACGAAATACATAAGGAAGAAAATCAGTGCGAGAACAATGGCCACCGACGCATTGTTATTGCCATAGATAACAATCATCACAGCGCCGCAAATAAAGAAAATTGAAATGATTTTCTTAAGCCCGATCTTGGATGACAGGTATCCCAGGGTGATGGAGCCGAAGAAGGCGCCCAAATTGAGAGAGATACCCGCGTACATGGCATCTTCAACATCGAGCCCGGCCTCGACTGCGAGCTTTACGACCCAACTGAGCAGAAAATAGAGGGTGGCGAAGCTCATCATGAACGACAACCACAGGGTAATCGTCGCCGCTTTCAGGTCGCTCGAAAAAAGCGCTTTTACACCGCCGGCCTGTTTCTGGCTGTTCTCTTTTGCGGGCAGAGTATCGAGCGGCGCCTGTGCCATGCGCTGTAAAATACGATTAACCTTCGCTAGCGCCAATTGAGGCTGCTTCTTGACCAGGAACTCCAGTGATTCCGGCAATGCTGTCGCGACCAGGGGTATTGCGACGAGGGATGCACAGCCGGCGAAAACAAACAGCGATCGCCACCCGTATTCCGGCAAGACCCAAGCGGCGAAGAAACCGGCAAATATTGCTCCGATTGGATAACCGGCATGCAGGATCAGGATCGCCAGGTTGCGGCTCCTGTCCGGAGAATACTCGGAGACCATCGAGGTCAGGCTCGCCAACATTGAGCCGATACCTACGCCAGCGACAAGCCTCAACACCGCAAGCTGCGTGACCGACTCCGCATAGGCGGTTGCGATCATTCCCGCAGAAATCACACTGATACTGGCGAGAATCATATTTCGTCGCCCTATCACATCCGTGTAGGGAGAGACAAATACGGCACCAATCGACATGCCTACCAGGGCAGCGCTAAACACGATACCCAGCGCCTGAGGGGAAACCGTCCACTCCTGTGCGACAATGGGTGCCGCAAAGGAGATAGCAAGCACATCCATCCCATCCAGCATGTTTAACAGGAAGCAAATTCCGATCACCTGAATCTGCAATGCTGAAAGAGGTTTCTCGTCGACCAGGCTGCTTGCGCTCATAATTGTTGTTATCTCATTTATCGCTTTGAACCACTCAGACCACGGGGGTTCTTGATTCAGGTATCAACAGTGTTGTCGAAACCTTCGTTATTATTTTTATCGTTGAAATATTCGGGCAGGGATTCTCCCTGCCCGAATATTTCCACCCTGTGAGAGGGCGCTAGGGCTAGAAATTGTATGTCAAGTTGGCAAACAATACCCGCGGGCGGGCATAGGCGGCCTCGGCGTAACCACTGCCGGAACTGAGAGATGAATTGCCAGATACGCGGTACTCTTCATCCGTGGCATTATTAGCACCGACAACAAGTTTCCAGTCAGCGTCCGGCGCCTCCACCGCGACAGATAAGTCAACTACGGCATAAGAGTCCATCTGCGCAATCAACGCAGTATTGCTTGCGTCGAAGAAAACCGGATCGCTATAGGAAATATCTACGCGTGGCGACACCAGGTAGGTGCCCAGATCCAGGTTATACCCCACCCCGACATTGCCCTGTAATTCAGGCGAGAACGGGAGCTGATTACCCTGGGCAACACCCGAATTGACCGGTCGGCCCGGCACCACAATTTCCGCGGTTTCATCGATGGATGAATCGAGATAGCCGAGCCCACCTTCCACTATCCAGTTATCGCTGGGCAGCCAGGTGAACTCTAGCTCGGCACCATCAATGGAGGCCTTACCAGCATTGAATATCCAGGGCGCAATAAATACCCGGTAGGTGAATTGCAGGTCGGTGTAATCGGACGAGAACACAGCACCGTTGACCCGCAGGCTGTCGCTCAAATCCGACTTGAAGCCGAGCTCGTAAGTCTTGACCTCTTCCTGATCAAATTGGTGACCGGCCTCCAGATCTGACTCCGTCAGAGCGAAATTGAAGGTCGAGTTCCAGCCGCCACCTTTAAAGCCTTCCGAGTAGCTTCCATACACCATTGTTGTATCGGAGACGTTGTAGCTCAGGCTTCCGGAAACAGTGGTTGCGGAAAAGTCTGCCTCGTAACGCTTTTTAGGCAGGTACTTGACTTCAGGATCGATGTAATCGAACTGGTCGGGAATCGATGCCTTGGTTTCCTCGGTACGGCGTATACCCAGTGTTGCACTGAGCGTTTCAGTAACGTCGTACGTCAGTTGTCCAAACATGGCGACGGACTGGTTATCAGTTATGTTGTTGTCACTGTCCAGGTGACAACGGTCAGTTCCCTCCCCACAGGAGAACCCGGATGGCCGATCAGCCACCTGGACCTTCAGGATATCGGTGACCGTTTCATCGTAATAGTAGAGTCCGGCCACCGCGGTCAGACTCTCACTTTCGTAGTTGAGCTGAAACTCCTGGGAGAACTGGTCACCTGAAGAGTCAAAGTCCGTGTGCAGTATCGTGAATGGGGTATTATCCGCGTCGCGCTTGCCGGTCCACGCCAGCTCACGGTACGAGGTAATTGACTTCAGCGTTGTGCTGTCGTTGAGGGACCACTCGAGATTTGTAGAAATACCGCGATTATCCAGAGTACTCTCGACCGGATAAGTACCGTTGCTCGCATAGGGGCCAGCGTCCCACTGGCTGTTAACGCAGCGGGGGTCGGCATTCTCGCCGACGTAACCCCTGGGGCCGCCGCCAGCTGTCAGCAAGCCCGACACATCCAGTGCCGACCCATCTGCAGTTTCAACCGGTCTTCCGGGCGGTCCAGGTTGGGCAATCCACGCATCGGGACAACCCGCGCCAACACTCTGGTTAGCCCCGAACCAGGCTGCATCAGCGCTGGTGTCATTAACATCGGTATTGTTGTTGTAACCGGCAAAAACCAGAGGGGAGCCGTTTTCGTCGGCTTCCGTATAATCGAGGTTCAATTTGGCCCGGAAACTGTCGCTCGGCTCGAACACCAACTTGCCGGTAAGGGTCATGTTATTGGTATCACCGAGATCGGTACCGTCAGATACGCGGATCACATAACCATCCTGCTGCTTGGAACCAATGGTGAAACGGGTTTTCAGCGTGTCGGAAACCGGCAGGTCTACCGCGCCGAATACTTCAAACAGGCCGTCCTCGCCCATGCCAACTCTGGCCTTTCCGCCCAGCTCATCTCCCGGCTCAGTTGTGCTCAGCAGTACTGCGCCGCCGATAGTATTGCGGCCAAATAGCGTACCCTGCGGGCCGCGAAGGACTTGGACATTGGCGATATCGCGCATTTCCATGCTTCCGCCAACCGACTGCCCCATATACACGTCATCGATATAGAGACCTACCCCGGGATCCGTATTGGCACGGGCACTGATCTGGCCGACACCACGAATAAAAATCACCGAGGAGTTATTGTTCCCCGCCAGGGGGGCATTGTTGCTGAACTGGAGGTTTGGAGTAATTTTCCCGATATCATCGGAACTGTTGATCTGGCGCCTCTCCAGCATATCTCCGCTAAATGCGGTGACTGCGATAGGTACTTCCTGGAGGTTTTCCTCTACTTTACGTGCGGTCACGGTTACTTCTTCGATCGCATAAGCGCTCTTGCTCTCCTGAGCGAAAGCCAGGTTGGCGACAGCCACACCGGCAGACAGCACACTCACCGCAGGCAATAAACCCCTAAATTTATTATTGTTCACAGGAACCCTCCCTTGGGTTATTGGCGTTATTTTATTTTAATTTGCACTTCTCGCTTTCTCTCAATCACCCGAACACGACAAAATCAGACACGATTATGAACGTGTTTGATGATGGCTATTGATTGCCATTTTTTAATAAGGTGATTTATTTTTTTGTACCTAGATCCTAGGGAGAGGGTGGTAGCTGGTCTAATGCATTCGAGTTGTTCAACCATGAAAAAAAGTTTCTGACAGTAGTACGCCGAAACTGACGGGCTGTACCTATTCCGTTATGCTAGGAAAAAATATAAAGGTTACGATGCCTACCATGCACCTCTCGCCTAACGATTTACCCGGCTTACGCCAGCTAAAGGCGGCGCGTCACGTAGCAGATTGCGGCAGCCTTACCCATGCGGCAGAACTACTCAACCGCTCCCAGTCAGCAATTACCAAAGCACTCAATCAACTGGAAGCTCACGTGGGAAAACGCCTGTTCGACCGCACCGCCCACGGGGTTATCCCCACCGCAGCGGGTAACTTACTGGTAGAACGGGTACGGCAAGTGGAGGCAGAATTTGCCTCCGCCGGCGCGGCATGGGCACAGTTACGGGACACCCCCCGCCGCCACAACCCGATCTTTTCCATGGATATCAGCCACAGGCGTCTTTCCGCCCTGGTCGCAGTATTCGAACTAGGGGATGTAAGTCGGGCCGCCAGCCAACTGCGCGTGACGCGGGCGTCGATAAACGCTTCCGTGCGCGAACTGGAGTCACTGCTGGAGGCCCCCCTGTTCGAAGCACACCGACCGACTGTCCTCTGCGAAACCCTGGTCGGCCACATCAAGCTGGCTTTTTCACTAATCCGGCACGGTCTGGATGACATAGCAAGCCTGGAGGGCGAGATTCGAGGTCGCGTGGTCGTAGGCACCCTACCCTATTCTCGGACCCTGCTGGCACCGCGGACAATTCACCGGGTATTGGAGAGTCACCCGCTGGTACAGATCAGCACCCAGGAGGGGCCCTACGGCTTGCTGGAGTCCTCGTTGCGCAATGGCGACCTCGATCTGATTATTGGTGCCACCCGCGATCTCGAAAATTCCGCCACCCTCGCCACAGAAACACTGTTTGAGGACAAGCTGGCAGTCGTGGCCCGAGGTGGGCACCCTCTGACCGGGAAGCAAGAACTGGAATTGCTAGACCTGATGGAATTCGGATGGGTACTGCCAGCCCGCAGTACCCCCGCGCGCCGATTATTCGACCGCTACCTGGCCGAGCGCGGGTTACCACTTCCGGCCCAAACCGTGGAAACCAGTTCCCTATCCACGGTGCGCGGCCTGCTGCTTGAGAGTGACCGTGTGGCACTGCTTTCCGGTCGCCAGGTGTATTATGATGAACGTGCAGGGTTGCTGCAGACTTTACCGATTGACCTGCATGACACTTACCGTCCCATTGGGATTACACTCAGGCGTCACACCACGCCTTCGCCGGCCGCGCGCGTATTGATAGCGCAACTTCACGAATGTGCAGAAGAGACCAGCGACCTGGTTTCCGCAAGCTACTGACGTAGTCCCTGCATTCGTAGCAATATTGTTTCGCTGGCGGACCCTGATCCGCCAGAGAAAGCGGGGCAGACGGCGACAGTTAAGCAATTCACGCCTTTCCAATGGCCACCAATCTCCAATGGTAATCCCGCATGCGGGCCTGATTAGCGCTGATATGAAAATCACCCTGCTAACCCACGAACGCGAACTCGAGCGTAAGACCAATACCGGCGCGCTGGCCCTGGAACAATGTGGCAACCTGGTGAAACGCGTTGTCTGGGCACGCAGGGAGCCGGATGCGGCGCTGGTGGAGGCAATTGAACGAGGCAAGGCGGTACTGGTATATCCCGGCGAAGATGCGCCTCCCGCGCCGCTCGAGGACTACGAGCAGGTAATACTGATCGACGCCACCTGGCAGGAGGCGCGAAAGATCTACAACCGCAGCCCCTATTTACAGTCCGCACCACGCGCGGTTATTGAGGCGGCCGGCAGCTCCAGCTATCGCCTGCGCCGCAACCAGCCGGAGGGCGGCCTCTGTACCGCCGAGTGCGTGATCGAGATATTGTACCGATGCGGTGAGACAGAAGCCGCTGAGCAGCTAGCGGATACCTATGCACAATTCAACCAGCCGCTGCAGCTTCGCAATGAGAAGAAGGGGAATTGAGGGAACCCGTATAAGGGGTTGCCGTTCGGGGCGGGGACTTTAAACAAGTTGCGGCGCGGTCAGCAGCGCTAACCGGGCCGCGCTTTAAAGATCACAGCATCAGCTGTCCATCTGTTGCGCCTTGCGCGCCTCCAGGCGATCTTGCATTCTCTGCTGGTGTTTCTCCATGCGCTTCTGCTTCAGTGTTTCCAGCTCCGCCTTCTGTTCGTCAGTCAGTACCGCGAGAAACTGCTGGCGGCTTTCATGGCGCTGCTGCATCTTCTGGATCTCTAGGGCGCCCAGTTCAGCGGCGTAGCCGTCCAGTGCCGACTGGTCGACCCCCTCGCGCAGGGCAACCTGGATCTGCTTGCGCAGTTTGTGCGCCTGCTGTCGCAGCGCCATGCGCTCGCCCTGATTAGCCTCGCGGTCAGCGCGGATCTGCGCCTTCTGGCCCTCGGTCAACGCCAGCTGCTCGGCCATCTTGTCGAAACGCTGCTCCATAAACTGGGCACTATGACCATGTCCGTGGCCATGTTTATGTGCGTGATCGACGTCGGCGGCGATACTCAGTGCCGGAACGCTCACTACCGCGGCGAAGCCGAGACTGGCGATGACTTTTTTCCAGTTTTGATTGTTCATAACAAGCTCCTTACGGTTAATCGGGCAATCACTGAATGTGTAGTTTGATCATCGGTTACCGATACTGAACGGCCACTGAACCTGTTGGCCGTGCCGTTTGTATCGACAGGGTCAGCATAGCGAGCCGAATGTCAGGGAGGGCTAACGCTGGTTAATCTTTGTCAAGAATCGTCATCTGAAGCAGTCCAGATCTCGGGCCAACCCTTATCTAAACCACCCGTCTCATTGACATATCATTTACACTGTTGGCACTAATCTTTACCCCGCTGGAGTTACCATGAGTCAGTCTGATAGCCGTGCCTGGCTGGACGAGTTACCCGCAGCCTTTCAGGCTTATCGCAATGGCCGCAGAGTGGATGAGGTGGAATGCATCATTCCCGACCTGAACGGTATGTCCCGTGGCAAGGCGATGCCACTGAAAAACTTCGCACCGGACAAGCCGATCTTCCTGCCGATTTCTATCTTTTACCAGACCATCACCGGCCAGGATGTGGAGATGGATATCGTCAACCAGTGGGCCGAAAGCGATATGGTGCTGGTGCCGGATATGTCCACGGCGATGGCGGCCCCCTGGGCCAAGCAGCCGACCTTGCAGATCATCCACGACCTGCGGGATTTCGACGGCAATCCAGTTTTATGTGCCCCGAGGAACGTGTTGAAGCACGTGATCGGCTTATATCGGCAGCAAGGCTGGAAGCCCGTTGTTGCTCCCGAGCTGGAGTTCTACCTGACCCAACCGAATATCGATCCGAATGAACCGATTCAGCCGCCCGTCGGTCGCAACGGGCGTTCCGGCACGGCGCTGCAATCCTATTCGATGTCGGCGGTCGATGAATACGGCCCGGTGATCGATACCATTTACGATTATGCCGAGGCTGCCGGCCTGCATATCGACTCGGTGATCCAGGAAGATGGTGCGGGCCAGGTTGAGTTCAATCTCACCCACGGAGATCCACTGCTGCTGGCGGACCAGGTCTTTTATTTCAAGCGCATCATTAAAGAAGCAGCGCTGAACAACGGCATGTTCGCCACCTTCATGGCCAAGCCCATGCGCGATCAGCCCGGAAGCGCCATGCATGTGCACCAGAGTGTGGTGGATATTGCCAGCGGGCAGAATATATTCTCCGATGAGCACGGCAATGCGACAGAGCTATTCCGGTACTTTATCGGTGGCACGCAAAAACACCTTATTGAAGTGATGCCGTTTATTGCCCCCAACGTGAATTCCTATCGGCGGTTTGAATCCGCAGCCAACTCCAGCGCGCCAACCAATATTGCCTGGGGCTACGACAACCGTGCCACGGGCCTGCGCGTGCCACATTCCGGGGCCCAGGATCGCCGCCTGGAGAACCGTGTGATCGGCGTGGATACCAATCCGTACCTGTCCATCGCCGCGAGCCTGATCTGCGGCTACCTGGGCATGATGAACAAAGTCGAACCGGGAGCGCCGGCCGAGGGCGAGCTGGATGATCAGCAGCGGGCTCAGTCATATATTCCCACGACCTTCGATGAGGCTCTGCGTATTTTCGCCGATGCGGAAGAGGTTCATCAGGGCCTGGGCAAGGACTTCTGCCAGCTGTATGCGGAAGTCAAACTGGAGGAACTGCGACAGTTCCACCGGGAGATCTCACCATGGGAGCGCGAACACCTGCTGTTGAATGTGTAAGTGCTAGCGGGCCTCCGTTGCTGACATATTTCACAACACTGGACATATGCCAGCTCAATGGGCTGGAGGCTCGGCAGGCCGATGGTTGAATACCGCTGTTACCGGCAAGAAAATAAGGGCAAGTTGAACTACCCTGTTTATTCAGAAAATTGCGGCATCAAAGCAAAACATTTTATGGGAGAAAAAATAATGAAAATAACCGTAGAGGCCCAGGTAGCAGCGCCTATCGCCCAGGTCTGGAAGGCGTACACCACGCCCGAAGATATCACCCAGTGGAACGCCGCCTCCGATGACTGGCATACCACCCGCGCCACGGTTGACTTGCGCGAGGGCGGTGCCTTCTGTTCGCGCATGGAGGCCAAGGACGGCAGCATGGGTTTTGACTTTGAAGGAACCTATACCAAGGTCGTCGAAAACAGCCTGATCGAGTACGCTTTTGGCGGCCGCGAGGCGCAGGTAGAGTTTATCGATGGCGAGGACGCGGTGACGGTACGGGCGAGCTTCGACAGCGAGCACACCCACTCCATCGAGCAGCAGCGGGAGGGCTGGCAAAGCATCCTGAATAACTTCAAGCGGCATGTGGAAGCTGTGACCGCATAGTACTGCCCGTTATCCCACCTCTATCAATGGAGGGCAAAGTCGGATGATGAAACCGGAATCTCCGACTTTGCCCCGATCAGATACATTGGGTCTCGGCCACTATCTTTCCTGTTCGACATTCAGCAGGCATTCAGGTCAAAAATTGCACTATAGGTCCATTGATCGCCTGTTGAACCCTCCGCCAGAGAGCCACAACTGCAGGCAATCGCTCCAGCCCCCCGGCCGGTTCTACGAGATAAGCAATACCGGGATTCTGCCCCAGCTACGGGCACAATGCGTATTCTACGCAGGGAATGACGTATGCCTAAGAAACTGCTGCTGATCCTCCTCCTGTCCCTAACCACGTTGACAGCGGGTTGCAGTCTGGCGCCCTACCAGCAGTCCCCACATAGAGCCCTGCCGCCAAGCACACAGGAACCGATCCGCAGCGATTCCGCAGCGATAAAGAAGAAAATATATTCCCAGTATCGCAAATGGAAAGGTACAAGATACTCGCTCGGAGGCATGAGCAGGCGCGGTATAGATTGCTCCGGATTGGTTTACATCACTTACCGTGACCAGCTCGACATTGAGCTCCCGCGCACGACCGAATATCAGGCCCAGGTGGGCAAGGCAGTCAAACGGAGCAACCTCCGCGCCGGTGACCTGGTATTCTTTAAAACCAGTCACAAAGTCAGACATGTGGGTATCTATATCGAGGATGGCAAGTTTTTTCATGCCTCGACCTCGAGGGGCGTCACCATTTCGGGGCTGACCGATTACTACTGGAAAGACCGATACTGGAAAGCGAGAAGAGTGGACTGGGACGAATATCCCGCCCCAAGGGCAAAGTAGCGCAGGCTTGAAAGCGTGGTGCCACATAGTGTGACGGAGCGCAAACTCTTCACACGTGAAATTACCGCCGCCGCGACTGCGTGCTTCCGCCTTGGAATTCCCCTCCTCCGATAAACATACCTTACGCGCCACAATGACAACTGGGAATACAATGTCAGCTTCTTATATCGGAATTCACGTTTACCGATTGCAAGTATTGGTATATTTTTTAAATTGACACCGTTAAAAAATTCTCGCCGCCACGGGGCAACCTGCCGGCCTCTGTACAGGAGTTAACGCCCGCTCATCGAATCGGTATCAGCAGACGAACGAATAATAACTAATTCAAACTGGAGTTAGATCACTCCACAAAATGCTGTTCGACGCACAAAAAATATAAAACCGCAAAGCCGTCAAGGAGAAGACTGTGAGCATCTATAACGTCTATAAGTTCTTTCTCAGTGCGATGATTCTCGTTTCCATTATCAGTGGTTTGTTGTTTTTTCCGTTCTTTCCCTACATCCTTGTACTCCTCATCCCGATATCCCTGTCGATCCTGCAGCGAAAACAGCGCCACGGCGGCATACTACCCCGGTCAGCCTGGAACAGCGCCCGGCTCTACCTGCTGTTTCCGATTCCCTTTCTTGCCATTGCCGCGTTCCTGTTTTTCGGTATCGCCAACCAGCTATTCACGGCACAGCAATGTGGCAGTAACCTCGACTGCTTCCTGAGTGGCAGTATCGGGATGGTCATTACCGCCTGCCTGTGTGGCGCTATCGGATTGGGTATTTCCGAGACATTACTGTGGAACTTCTCGCCGAAGAATACGCTTAGTTGAAGGAAGTCCGCAGCGATATCAGACTGCGCGCCGCTATCGATAATCACTGCTGGTAACCCGGCAACAGGCTTGACCGGGTTACCAGCGACATCATCGGACTTAAAAGCCTGTAAATCCGTTCAGCGTCTAATATTGATCCATAATGCCCCGAGTCGCCTGCCGCCCAGGTGCTACGCTGCTCGAGCCACTGTTCACCACAATTCCTAACGCCCATCCGGGCACTTTGAGTTATCATTCCGAAAACTTCCCCCGTATTTGAATTGAGCGTTTCGAGTCACACTATGGACAAACAAGAGTTAGCAGCAGTCTTTGACCTGAGCTGTGAAGATCGATTTGAGTACTTTCTGGACGTTGTGGGCGAAGAAAGGGAGATCTGGATACTGATCGACGACCACGACTGCTTCCTGAAATTGCATTCGGAGGACGATGGCGGTTTTGAGTACCTCCCGGTGTGGCCGAGCACCGACTTCGCCGCGGAATATGCCGGCGGCGAGACGGGCCTGGCGCCGAAAAGTATTGCCCTGCCCCAGTTCCTGAAAAAGTGGCTCTCTGGCCTGGAACGGGACGGGATCGAGATAGGGGTATTCCCGGGCCCGGATAACAGTGTCTGGGTGACCGAGCCCGCGGAGCTGGGGAGAGATCTCCGCGATGTACTGTCCAGTTTCTGAGTTCGCAAAGCGATACTTTTCCGCTATTGCCCCCTTGTTCGGATCGGGCGACGCCGGCACGAATCACTGATTGCGCTTCTCGCGTATCATCTTACGTACCTCCGCCAGCTCGTCAGTGGTGACAAGCCCGTCACTCCCCTTATCCGTATGTATAAATGTGTCCACCGCCTCCCTTATACGCAGGAAATGCAGAGAGTGCCTCGGGAGACCTCACCAGACTGTGAGCTAACCCCGCATCCCGGTCACTGGCCGACCTTCCCTATTCCGGCCGAAACATCTGGAAGCGCTGAGCAGCGGCAACAGAGAAATAATCACCGGCACCGCCACCGCGTAAAATGGGCTCGGCGGCGGCGATGTCATAGATACCCTCTTTCAGCAGGTGCCCGGCAATATGCACACCGACGACTTCACCGAACACAACCCAGGTCTCCACTTCGGTGCCGTTGGCGCCGGCCAGCTGCAGTATCTGGCTGACTTTGCATTCCATGGATACCGGGCTCTGAGCGACCCGCGGCACCCCGATAACTGAAGAGGCTTCAGTGGAAAGCCCAGCCAGTTCGAATTCATCCACTTCTGCCGACACCGCCGCAGAAGTCTGGTTCATAGCTTCGGACAGAGGGCGAGTTGCCAGGTTCCAGCAGAACTCACCAGTAGCCTCGATATTGCGCACGGAGTCCTTGTAGCCGACGCTGGAGAAACCGATGATCGGTGGATGGTAATTAAACGCATTGAAGAAACTGTAGGGCGCGAGATTCAGGTTGCCGGCTGCATCCTGCGAGGAAATCCAGCCGATCGGCCGCGGGGCCACCAGTGCATTGAAGGGGTCATGGGGAAGGCCGTGCCCCTTGGCGGGCTCATAAAAATACGTCGATTCAGACATCGTTTCACCTTGTTACAACTTTTCGTAGCGCGCCATGCCGGCAGCGGAAAAACCCTTAATCGACAATCCGATCCAGGATATGCAGCGCACTGGAAATATGCGCAAGCCGGTCGGCCAGGCTCATGCTATCTGGGCGCACCGCGATCTTGACGCCCATAAAGTCGAGCTGGCGATAGTCGGCGGCTGCCAGGCAGCGGCGGAACTCGGTTTCTGTCAGCAGTGAAGTGGGTTCAAAAGCCGGGACACCAAAAGCCTGTGCTGGTGGCATATGGGTATCGCGCCAGGCGCCGTAAGGGCTCTCATCACCGGACACCCCGGAAAACATCAATCCCTGCAACAGGCCCGCCGCCCGCGCCGCCTCGATATGCGCTACCGGTCCGTCCACGCTGCGTGCTTCCAGCGCCGAGCGGCCCCAGTTGATACACAGGCCGACCGAGCTATCGGAGCCCCGGTTGGCATTGGCCACCGCCTCGATTTCCGCCTCAATTGGCAGAAAGCCCTTCGCCGCAGCCAGCCCTTCCACGTGGGCATCGCAGTGTTCGAGGACCAGTTTCGCGCCATCCCAGTCCCAGGACGCCAGGGTTTCCAGCGAGGCCTGCAGGGCCACTGCATCCGGCGCGGCTTGCGTGCCAACGCGCGGCGAAGCGTGGATCAGCAGCGCCTTGACGGCCTGCCGGCCGAGATGGCGGTTCAGCTTGAGAATGGCCTGCCTGGCCTGTTCGTAGAAGGCCAGCGCAGCCTGCCGCCCGGACTCGACACCGGAAGCGATACCGAACGCCGCATTCTCACCCAACCGGTCCATAACGCCCGGCATACCGGTAAAGACAAAGTCCCAGGCGGGGTCGATGGCCGACAGGAACCAGTCGTCATCCTCGGCGTGCAGTGCACCGGTAAACGGATGCTCCAGGCCGCGGACATTCGGCATGGCTTTCAGGCCGTCCAGGTATTCCGCCTGAATGGCGGGATCCCAGCTTTCGGTGATTGGGGCAGTGGCATAGGCACCGACGAAATAACCCATAGTTCTCTTTCCACTTAGTTCGGCACTTAGTTCAGCACCAGCGCTTGCGCTCGCGGAGCGCGCAGATCAACTGGAGCCTTCCCGCGAGTAGGGGGTAAAGGCACGCAGTTTACCACTGCCGGACGCCGATCGCTGCGCCGGTAGCGGTGCTGGGCGCTCTGTGCGAATATCTACAAAGACCTGCTGATAAGGAGTCTGTAATGGAATTTATCATTCTTCTGATCGTCGTGGTGGCCGTCCTGGTGCTGCCGCTGAAAATGGCGGCCGCCATGATGGGAGCGCGCAATACCGGCGCCTTTTACTGCCTGTTCGCCCTATTGCTGGCTGTTATGATCCAGCGCTTCGTCGGCGGTATGATTCCCGGCGTGACAGAACAGTACGGCATGCTGATCACGATACCGCTGGCTGCCATCGCCTATATGCTGGTGCTGGGTACCGGCTTCCTGAAAGCCATCGCGATCGCCATCGTCCAGGGACTGCTGCTTATCGGCCTGACGCTGGTACTGGGTAGTGTACTTGCGGCGATCTAGACAGACATTTGCCCACTGAAAGCGAGAAGAGCGTTGCCAGCAAAGTGGTCCGCAAAGGACAAATGCAAAAACCCAAACGCTCGCTCAACCATTCCGCCGAATTAACACCACATCCTATGGCGGCCCGGACGTTTAACAAGATGACGATGATAAGCCAATGTGTCCACCATTGGCCCCTTCCAGTCAATACTATTCGCGGCAATAACACTATTGATTGCCTGTGGAAATATACGTAGCCCACATCGACCGTTTCCCCAGCACAGGGTCAGAGAGCGCCGGCAGTTTCGGCTATCCCTGCCCCCTCCCCTGCCGCTGTCTCGGTCATGGAAATCAAACTCCGCACAACTCTCGAAAGCATCGCCCCCTGCTTTCGGCGCCTTATTCAAATAGTTTCCAATTCCAGCCCCACTGAAAACTTCAAAAAATTTTGTACGAAAGAACCATGACAAAGTTTTTTCGAATAGCAGATTCATGACTTCAAAGTCACAACTTTATTGTCAAAGTCATCGCGTCACTGACAGAGAGATTTTCTTGCACTGGCGCACAAAAAACAGATCAATACGCTTCCAACAACAGAAATGACCTTTTTTGCAAAGATGGTCACTGTAGAATTTATCGCGAGCCGGTGTCCTGCCGTGCTCGTTTCATCAAGCTGTAAAAGTATCACGTTGTAACGATGTATCACGCCGTAAAAAGGTGCCCGGGAATAAGCACCCCTGTACCACACGAAACGTGAAGAACAACTAGCAACGCACTTTAGCCAGTCGTCACTTCACGTTTCATTCTTGTTCAAAAAATAAGAGAAACAAACAGGTGAATGATCGATGAATACGAGAGAATTTTCCCTAATAGTAACGCTATTGCTGGCACTGGTTGCACCAGTGTCATCACTGGCCGCCACCGGTATCGCACTGGTGCATGGTACCGGCAACCAGTCGGATGCCTACAACGACTACTGGACCTCAGAGATGGTGGAATCCATTCGCCAGGGGCTGCCTACCAGCAGCAACCTGCTGGTGGTCAACTGCGATTTTGAGGAATACATGTGGGACGATGCCGCCGCGGGTTGCCTGGCGACACAGCTCTATAACTTTATTGAGTCCATGAATATCGACGACCTAGTTGTCGTCACCCACTCCAACGGCGGCAACGTCATGCGCTGGATACTCTCCAACCCCACCTGGGACAGCCGCTATCCCACCATTATCAACAATACCCGCTGGGTGGATGTGCTCGCGGCGTCCAGCGCGGGGACTCCGCTGGCCGATGCGGTAATGTCGGGGAACGTATTTGAAGCATCTGTAGGCTGGCTGCTTGGCTACCAGAATGACGCGGTGCGTATGCAACAGACCAGCTGGATGGCCTATTACAACGACAACTGGCTATTGGGCACGTCTGGGCGGCCATCGCTGCCGGTGGGCTTCTGGAATGTTGTCGGCACAGATGTGGAAACTGCTGTATGGGACTCCGACAGCTACTGTGGCGGCTATACCGAAAACCTCGGGCTCGAAGTGACCCAGGCATGGCTGGACAGCTGCTCCGACGGCTTCCTGAACTGCACGTCACAGAACGCTGCGGGCAACCTCTGGTTTTACGACTACAGCAGGACCCGCGGCGGAGAGCCGCTCAGCCACAACCAGAGCCGGCGGAAGTGCTTCAACCTCGACGTCATCCTGAGAAACGACATTTAAGGGGGCAACCATGAAATCCATACTCATCCAAACCGCACTGGTCATTTGTGCTGTCACCGCCTCTGCGTCTGCCCAGGAAGTTATCAACAAGAGCCGCGCGCAGATGCATTTTTCCCAAACTGTAGATCCGGCAACCGAGCAGCACCTGGCCGACACTGGCAGCGAGCAGCAGAGCCATGTGTTCTTTCGTAAAGTGAGTGGCGCCGAGTTGAATCGCGGCGCTGAGCTGATGATGGACGCCAAGCAGGCCGTCATTCAGATTTCACCACTCGATCGCAGCAAGAATGGCAAGCGGCTGGTCAACGACGAAATTCCGAAGGGTATGACGCTGTCGAACGGCAGCGAGCGCCGCCCGGTGGACGACGATAGTATCGCGCTGTATCGCAAGTCCCAAGGTCTGAGGCAGAACTTTCCCAAGCTCTACGGCCGCGCCCATGTCATGCGCGTGCCGGAAGATATGGGGCGAGGCAAGTTCACGCTGCAGGCCAACGGCAATGCCAGAAGCGATGCCGAATACATCGTCTACGTGCTGGACAAGCACAGCGATATCGCGCTGGACGTTAAAGCACCGACAAAACGCTTCTCCCGTTCCGGCCGGCTGGTCCTGAATGCCCGGCCCAGCGGTAACGTCGCCAAGCTCGAGTCCATCGATACAACCCTGATCGCACCAGATGGCAAACGCTATCCTGTCAGTGGCCAACAGAGCGGCGACGACTACAGCGTGAACTGGCCGATCTCGGTGAACTCCCCCTCCGTGCCCGGCGAACTGTGGCGGATCGAAGTGCGCTCTACCCTGCGCAATGCACGCAACGAGCCTATCGAGCGCGTCGCGGTAGTGGCTGCAGATATTTTTCGGGAAACCGCCGCCGTGTCTGCAGTCGACAGCGATGCAAACAGTCTGAAACTGTCGATAGACGTGCGCGATGCCGGGCGCTACGAAGCGCGCGCTTTGGTGTTCGGCACCGACAGCAACGGCGAAACCAAACCGGTTTTACTGGCCTACCAGGCGGAGTGGTTGGACGCTGGCCTGCGCGAAATGACCGTACCCATCGACACAGCCAAACTGGTGGCCTCCGGACTAAAGGCACCCTTCAAGGTCCAGAATCTCCAGTTCCTCGATCAGGGACGACTGTCGGTGCTGGAATACCAGCGGGGCAATTGGGAACTGCAGTAATCCGCTCATAGTGAACTCTACTATTTAGCAATCCGGCGATGTCGATAACCGGATTAACCGGCGGCACAGGGATGTGCCGCCAACGGCCGGGGCAAGCGCTCATTGACCGTCTGGAAAAGAGCCTCCCGGTGCCTGCGGGACCCGCTGTGAGTTCCGCGGCGACCATCAATCACCGCGACGAATTATCGCAGGCGTCTCAGCTCCCTGGGCAAAAGAGCTGGCGCGGCAAAGCGCCGATTCTACCCCTGGCTCCCCCACTCGCAGCCCGCCGCCTTCACTGTGCCTTTCGAATAGCGGAACCTGTGCTCGGTGTTAAGGTCGAAGGCAGAACTTCCCCCACCACAAAAAATAAGAATTCAATGAAATACCTTCTCACCATTGCCCTGCTCTTCGGGCTTTCAGGCTCAGCCATAGCCACCACTACTGACAAGATTCCGCCGGAGGATCCGGAAAAGGGCTATAGGGAGCCGTTCCAGCTGTTCGACAACGTCTACTATGTCGGCGACAAATGGGTGTCCTCCTACGTCATCGCGACAAGCGCCGGGTTGATTCTGGTGGATACCCTGGAGAGTCCCTACGGGCGCTGGATACCGGACAATATGCGCAAGTTGGGCCTGGACCCGGCCGATATTAAATACATAGTGATTACCCACGGGCACTCGGATCACTTTGGCTGCGCCGAGTACCTGCAGTCGCAATATGGCAGTGAAGTAGTCATGGCCGCCGCCGACCTCGCGCTGGCAAAGCAGCAGGTGGAGAAGAGCCGGGAAGACCCGTACGGGGCCTTCTCTCTGCCGAAATTTGAATTGATCGAGCGCGACGGTTCGACGCTGACCCTGGGCGATACTACCCTGAAGCTCTATCTAACCCCAGGCCATACGCCGGGCTCCATGTCCGTGGACTTTCTCGCCAAGGCAGGTAGCAGGGAATACCGAGCGTTTGTCGTCGGCGGCATGGGCACCAATTTCGAAGGCCTGGATCACGCGGAGCAATATCTGGCCAGCGTTCGCAGAGTCCGGCAGCTTGCCTCTGAGAGGCCCGTGGTTCAGGTCAACCTCTCAAACCATCCCCATATGAACCAGTTATTCGAACGCAGGGAGAGGGCTTCTGTGGAGGGGAATGTTCAGCCTTATGTAGACAGGAAAGGGTTTTTCGACTTCCTCAATACACTCGAACAGCGGGGCCTTAAGAAACTGGAAGAGGAAACAGAGGGAAAACTGGCGTCGGATTGAAATTTTGACAGTTTCGGTATCGGGCGGGCCCCGAAACCAATCGGGCCACCACTCAATTTCCGGCGAGCAGATAGCCGCCCACAGTCTGCAACACCTGCTGTGATCCCGGTGACGACACCCAGATCGCCAGGGCCGTCCGCTCCTGCCCCGCGTCGGGCACCGGCGGCAACTGGAGAGTCCACTCGCCCTCGCCGCCCTCACTGACCAGATCGAGCACGACAAAGTCGTGCACCAGTTTGCGTCCGCGGTTTTCACCGGCGTCCACCTGCTGGCTGATGCCCATTCCCAGAAAGGCCACGTTGAGTGTGGCCGGCTGTTTCTGGGTAAATGTAACCGTCAGCTGGTCACCCTGCAGCTTCGCGTTGAGAACTCCGGATTCTTTGTCTGGATCTTTCCACTGGCGCTGGCCGCGAAACCAGCCGCGCCACTCCTGACCGTCAATGATAAATCCCGGGGTATACACCTGGCTGGCCGCTTTCTCGCGCACGTAGCGGCGCTGGCGTGCACTGTAGGCCTTGTCGGAAAAGGGATCCTTCCAGCCGATGTGGTCCCAGTAGTCCACATGAAACGCGACCGGGACAAATTCGCTGAACAGCCCCGGCTTGTCCTTCAGGGAACTCAGCCAGCGTTCCGCCGGCGGGCAGCTGCTGCAGCCCTCCGACGTGTACAGCTCGACCAGTGCGACTTTGTCAGGCCCGCTGTGCCATTCCTGTCCCAGGGCAAACAGTGGCATTGCGGACAGTATCGGAATAAGAATCCATTTCATCGGCGGGTTTCCTGACGGTCGCGAATGGAATCTACAGTTTGCACTTTTGGCGGCCGGCGTTAAAGCCCGACCGCCGCACCGCGGGGATTCACTCAGCCCTCGATAAACGCGAGAATGTCGGCATTCAGCTCATCGGCGTGGGTCGTGAGCATTCCGTGGGGATAGCCTTCGTAGACCTTGAGCGTGGCATTCTTGATGATCTTCGCAGACAGCATGCCGGAGTCCTCGATCGGCACCACCTGGTCGTCATCTCCATGCATGACCAGCGTCGGCACTTCGATGTTTTTCAGGTCTTCAGTGAAGTCGGTTTCGGAGAAAGCCTTGATGCCCTCGTAATGCGCCAGCGCGCTACCCATCATACCCTGGCGCCACCAGTTTTCGATCACACCCTGTGAAGGCTCCGCACCGGCTCGGTTGTAGCCGTAGAAGGGGCCTCCGGCCACATCAAAATAGAATTGCGAGCGATTGGTGGCCAGTTGTTTACGAAAGTCGTCAAAGACTTCAATTGGCGTGCCGTTCGGATTGGCGTCGCTTTTTACCATGATTGGCGGCACCGCCCCGACCATGACCAGCTTGGCGACGCGGCCCTTGCCGTAACGGGCCACATAGCTGGCCGCTTCCCCGCCGCCGGTGGAGTGGCCGATATGAATCGCATTGCTCAACCCCAGGTGCTCGGTGACCGCAGCGACATCAACCGCGTAGTGATCCATGTCGTGGCCGGTGGCGATCTGGCTGGAACGGCCGTGGCCGCGGCGATCGTGGGCGATAACCCGATAGCCCCGGTTGACGAAAAAGAGCATCTGCGCGTCCCAGTCGTCTCCACTCAGAGGCCAGCCGTGGTGGAAGACGATCGGCTGCCCCGATCCCCAGTCCTTGTAAAAAATTTCAGCGCCATCTTTGGTGGTAATCATGCCCATCGGTTTGCTCCTTGCGCTCGACCTGTCGCAATTGGTATTCAGGTGATTGGGAGAGTGGCGGCGCACACGAAAATGCCCGCCGTGTTCCATTTATCATAGAAGCGAATCAGGAGGACGCCGTTGTGGAATTCGGCGATGCCGAATACCTGTAGCGGCACCTAAAGGCCTGTAAGTATTCCGGCGCATGATCTCCCAACCGGACAATCCGACTGTGCGCGACAACCTCGACACAAAATTTGGCGGAATTGGGATTCCGATCGCGCTGATGTCATCGATTCTTTCGAACCGGAGCATCCCCTGCCAGCGACCTGTGCACACCGTCTGAGCGTCACCGACGATATGCAAAATGCCGGTGTCGGTTTACTGGCGGCCAACCCGTTGGTGTGGCCGCCTGTAATAATTTGGGAAATTTTGACTCGAACGAAAGCGGTCGAATCTGTCCTGTCACAATAGATTACAAGCGGAGATCAATACCCGGCCCCGGCTCGATTACGATTCCGGCCTGGTTGTCGGCCAGATGATTAGCGCTGGCCCTGTAAAAGGCGCGTGTCGGCACCCAAAACCCAAAATTGCTCACAGTTCTCCAGTTACCCCGCCCCCACCCTTTTTATCTATTTCTATACTCATCTCTCTTCGCCTGTGCTATCGACTTGTCACACAAGGGGCTGCCGCCGATGTTAAAACAAACGCTATATTTATTCGCCGCTCTGGCGATCTCCTCGTCAATTTTTCTGCCATCGATTCCCGTTACTGCCCAGGAGGAACCTCCGCTGGCGGGTATGGACAACCCGGAAAAGCCGCGCGCACTGACCCAGAATCAGCCCAAGTCAAACCAGTTCTGGTGGCCAAACCTGCTGGACTTGACCCCACTGCGCGACCACGGCGCGGAGTCCAACCCACTGGGAAAAGATTTCAACTACGCCAAGGCATTCAATAATCTCGACTACAACGCATTAAAGAAAGATATCGAGAATGTATTGAAGACCTCACAGGATTGGTGGCCCGCCGATTACGGGAACTACGGTCCCCTGATGATCCGCATGGCCTGGCACAGCGCCGGAACCTATCGGATTGGCGATGGCAGGGGCGGTGCCGGAGGGGGCCAGCAGCGCTTCGACCCGCTGAACAGCTGGCCGGATAACGCGAGCCTCGACAAGGCCCGGCGCCTGCTCTGGCCGATCAAGGAGAAATACGGCGATGCGATATCCTGGGCTGACCTGATCATCCTGACCGGCAATGTGGCCCTGGAATCCATGGGGTTCAAGACATTCGGCTTCGGCGGTGGTCGCGTGGATGACTGGGAGCCGGACCTCGTCTACTGGGGTCCAGAGACCAAAATGCTGGGCGCTGATAAGCGCTTTAAAGGCGGCAAGCTGGACAACCCCCTGGGCGCCACGGTGATGGGCCTGATCTACGTCAATCCCGAAGGGCCCAATGCCAGTGGCGACCCGATGGCCGCCGCGGAAAAGATTCGGACCTCTTTCGGCCGCATGGCCATGAACGACGAAGAGACAGTGGCGCTGATCGCCGGAGGTCATGCTTTCGGCAAGAATCACGGTGCAGTCAAGGCTGACTGTATCGGGCCCGAACCCGCAGCGGGGCCACTGGAGGCACAGGGCTTTGGCTGGAAAAACAAATGCGGCAAAGGCAAGGGGCCCGATGCGTTTACCAGCGGTCTGGAGGGCGCATGGACCGTAAGCCCGGTCCAGTGGAGTCATAATTACCTGCAGAACCTGTATAACTTCGAGTGGAAACAAACCAAGAGCCCGGCTGGCGCGATTCAGTGGGTCCCCAAAGACCCGAACGCGGCAAACCTGGTGCCGGATGCCTTTGATTCCAAAAAGCGACATGCGCCCGTCATGCTGACCACGGATCTGTCGCTCAAGATGGATCCTGCCTACCGCAAGATTTCCGAGCGATTCAAAAACAATCCGGAAGCGTTTGACGACGCTTTCGCCAGGGCCTGGTTCAAATTAACGCACCGTGATATGGGGCCAAAGTCGCGCTATCTCGGCCCGGAAGTACCGAAGGAGGACCTGATCTGGCAAGATCCCGTTCCCGCCGTGGATTTCAAACTGATTGATGGCGCAGACGTCGAGCAGCTCAAGGCCAAAATCCTCGCGTCCGGGTTGACCGTGCCAGAGCTGGTCAGGACTGCCTGGGGATCTGCGTCCACCTTCCGCGGTAGTGATCTGCGCGGGGGGGCAAATGGTGCACGCATTCGTCTCTTGCCGCAGAAGAACTGGCCGGCAAACGATCCCAAGGAGTTGGCAAAGGTCCTGAACAAGCTGGAGTCCGTTCAGCGGGATTTCAACAAGTCCCTGTCCGGCGGCAAGAAGGTTTCGCTCGCTGATGTCATCGTCCTGGGCGGCTCCGCCGCTGTCGAAGAAGCCGCAAAAAAAGCCGGGCACAATGTGAAGGTGCCATTCAACCCGGGCCGGACCGATGCGACACCAGAGATGACTGATGCTGCATCCTTTTCATTTATGACACCGACAGCAGACGGCTTCCGCAACTTCTATGGCCAGGGCAATGCCATGTCTCCCGCACAGGCCCTGGTGGACAGGGCCGATCTGCTGACTTTGACGGTTCCCGAAATGACCGTTCTGGTCGGCGGCATGCGCGCCCTGAACGCCAACACCGGGGGCTCAAAATACGGCGTGTTTACCGACAAGCCGGGTACCCTGACCAACGATTTCTTTGTCAATTTGTTGGATATGTCTACAGAGTGGAAGAAGTCGTCAAAAGGTGAAGGCATCTACGAGGGCGTCGATCGCAAGTCCGGCAAGCAGAAGTGGACCGCCACACCGGTGGACCTTATTTTTGGATCCAACTCGGAGCTACGCGCAGTGGCCGAAGCCTATGCGATGAAAGGCGGTGAAGAAAGGTTCGTCAACGACTTCGTCAATGCCTGGGTGAAGGTCATGAACCTCGACCGCTTTGACCTGCGGCAATCATCGAGGTAATGCCGCTGGGGCGGAGCAGGATTTTCATCGACTCCGCCCTTCCTTTTTTGTTCACCCGACCGAGTACGCCAGTATCTGGCTGATCTCGTTCAGGCTGCGACCCGACTGCTGCTGCCAGGTGGCAACGGCTTCTTTCAGCGCGGCCCAATCCTTTTTGGACGACGGAGTCTTTTGCACGACACCCTCCCGCACCAGCGCCACTACCATATCGTTTGAAAATATCAATGTGTCCACGCCCATCCGGCGCAGGAAGACCTGTGCAGTCCGACCTCCCAGCCTGGCGCCGCCTTTACGCAGGTACTGCAGGTTGTCTGCGTAGTTGTCACTGTCCCAGCCGGCAAAATAGCTGCCCAGTCCGCCATGGGCCCGCGACAGCTCGAGGAAGAAGGTCGCATTGTCACGAATGGCCTTGGTCTTCGCCCAATGGCGAATCATGCCCTCCTGCTTCATGACGTCCTCCAGTCCCTCATCGGGTAGAAAACTGCAAAAGTGCAAGTCGAAGTCGTGGAAGATTTCCTCGATCCGCGGCCATTTCTTTTCGACCACTTTCCAGTTGAACCCCGCCTGCATCACGGCTTTGGAAGCCTCGGACAACCAGCGGTTATCGGGTATTTTCTTGATGGCGCGCGCTGTCTTCGGTTTGGTCAGATGCTGCACCAGTTCCGCCTCCCCTCCAAAACGATCGATCACCGCGGATTCGATTGCATTAAAGTCGCGCATTTTTTTACCCCTCTGGAAAATCTGGCCTGCTGCCGATCCCGAAATAATCTGAATAAACTAACTCGAAGCCCGGCCATCTCCGGCTTTCGAATGTATTGTCTGCAGGCTTCACTAAGCCCGCGACTCTTCGCGTTTGAGCTGTGCCCTGCTCTTGTATTCATCTAGCGTTTTCAGGCCGGTCAGCAGGCTCAGGCTATCCAGCAGCTGCCCTGCCGCCAGTTTCCCTGCGATTCCACCGCTGATTTTCATCCGCTCACCGCCGCTATCCTGTAGCAGCAGGTCGTAGTAATCCACACTTTTTCCTTTATTACCGCCGGAACCGCTACACTGCACGCATAGCCCCCGCAGTCGCGCGCGCGGCCAGATCATTTCCCGTCGCACTTTGCCCAGCCGCAATATACGGTGTACCACGCGTTCCCTACCAATTAACGTTTCGTACCCGGTTATCAGCATGTGAATGCCCACGGCGGCCAGCAGCAGGCCAAAGGCCGAGAACACGATCGGGAACAGTATCGGGGCACCGATAAAGCCCGCACCATTTCCCATTGCTGCAAACAAAATACCGAAAATAGTCAACGGCCAGGCGAGTTTCTGCTTACCGGCAGCCTGCCTGATCAACACGCCGTCATCGCGCTGCTCGATATCCAGCATCGCCTCCAGTTCATCGGTAAAGTCTGTCTTGCCTCTGACCACGTCCATACCGGCGAATGCCCGCGCAGACACGGGATCCGGCGCACGCTCTGGCTGGCTGGCGGTACGCGCGGTGGTATCGGACACCCTGAACACCGGAATCTCGTACTCGCGATTGAAATCCACGCCCTGCATACGTCCCCGAACTTCCAGCGACCACCAGTTGCCATTGCCGTTGTCGAGTCGTGACGACGGCATATCTTCCGGCACCTCGAAGGCGAAATAGACCCGCGCTCCCCGCGTGGTATTGCGTATTTTGCCCCGCCCGGACAGATCCCACAGGCAGTCGACATCCATCTCCGTTTTGCTGCCGCGGCGGACCTGGACGGTACGCATCTGCTTGAGCACCACATCAAAGGTAACGCCGAGTCCGAACTGCTCGCCAAACTGCAAGTAGCCGGCCACCTTGCCACCAATCCGCCCGGGGAAAGGCTCCAGCACCACCGGCACCCGGCCGTAGCGACGCTGCTCCAGGGATTTCTGCACCGCTTTGAATAGACAGAACAGGCCCCCAGCCACGAACACCAGTATTACCAGGCTCGCATAATTACCGCGCTTCAATTCCCTCTGTAGTATGGAGATCAGCGGCAGGCTGATACTGTTAACGAACAACGCCGCAAACCACCAGACCCAGACAGAAAGCTTGTTTTTGGAAAGAATGCCCTTCTCCGACCATTCGGATCGCGCCAGCCACGGGGGCTGCCTCACTATCTTCGGATCCAGGGATCTGCTTGTCCGCCAGGATAGATAAATTACCGCGATCCCCACTGCCATGAACAAGGAACACAAGATCCCGGGAAACAACACCAGCGACCAGCGGATATCGCGGTTGAGTAGCGCCTCGTAAGGATCCTCAGGATCCACCCAACCGTTCACCGCGCGTCCCTGGTGTTGAGCCGCCGACAGTCGCTGGTAGAGATCCTGCTGGTAACTGTTGAAACCCGTCTGCACACTGAGGCGATTGTTCTGGTAGCGGTTTCCGGCAAAGGTATAGCGGTAGAGTGCAGTTGCCCTGTAAGTGGTGTCGCCATCGTCATCGCGATGGGACTCCAGTCCGGCCTCGAGGATTTCCGCCCGCATTGGCTGCCAGCTCTGCATTTGCATGCGCTCGACCAGTGGCCGGCCGGTAAACATAATGAAAAGCGCCAGCCCGACCAGAAAGAAAAGGCCCCCAAATAGCGTCCCGCCGAGCCGGGGCATCCGTGCGACTTCCACCGCATCCTCCTTGATTATTTTTAAAGTTATTATTTAAAGTTAAAGGAAAATTCAGAATATCACAGATGGGTCACACGGTAAGCGCGTAGTAATATTGACAATTAAATGTATACCGCTTGCATATTTACGCTTCACCCCGCTTTCCCCATCAGATTTGTTAGTGGTATACCAATTTTACTGACGGTATCGGAACCGGTATGAAACGCATTTTAATTTCTTTCGTCCTGCTATTTTTTACAGCGAGTGCCGGCGCCGTCGACCCGTGCTATACGGAAACGGTGCAGAGCCTGATCGAGCTGTTCAGGAATCGCGACAAGGGGAAAATCGCCGATCGAGTGGCCTATCCGTTGAACCGCACCGTCCCGATACCGGACATCGTTGACAGGCAGACAATGCTCAACCGCTTTGATCAGGTTTTCGACGAAGAGCTCTCGCGCAGGATTGCCGTATCCGGCCCCGACGATTGGGAACTCATGGGATGGCGCGGCATTATGTTTGATCGGGGAACTGTCTGGATGGATATCGACGGTCGCATTATTGCGGTCAATTACCAGTCGGCTGCTGAACAGGCGCTGCGAAAACAACTGATCGCCGCGGACAAAACCCACCTGTATGAATCGCTGCGGCAGTTCGACAGTCCTGTACTGGAATGGCGCACCGCCCATTTCCACATCAGAATCGACGCCATCGGTGACGGTGACTACCGCTACGCAGCCTGGTCGAAGGGAAGGGGCACCGCGGAGAAGCCGGATATCATTCTGACCGACGGCGAGCTGCAGTGGGACGGCAGTGGCGGCAACCACAACTATACCTTCACCAACGGTCACTACCGATACCGCTGCTACGTCAACGTGATCGGTACCGCCGATATGGCCCCGGGCGATCTGGTGGTTTCCCGGGGCGATCAGGTTTTACTGCATGAGGAAGTTCTCGAGGAACTCGGGCGTTGAACGGAAGCGGACGCATCAGATTGCCGTCACACCGCCCAGCAGGTGCGGCCTTTTGCCGGCCCGGTCCTTCACGGCGAACTCGATACCCGCTTCCGTCGCACAGTACTGGAACTGTACTTCCGCGGGCAGCAGTATCGGCAGCTTGAAGTCCACATCGACGGTAAAGGCTCCCTCCGGCAACACCGGATCGAGTTCCGCCAGGCAGTGCGCCTTGGTCCACATACCATGGGCGATCGCACGGGGAAAACCGAATAATTTGGCCGTCAGCGCGCTCATGTGGATCGGGTTGCGGTCGCCGGAAGCCGCCGCATAGCGACGGCCAGTATCGGCCGGGATATTCCAGTCAACGGTCGCATCCGGCGTGAAATCCGCGCTGTGTCGCGTACCGTTGCGCGCCCCCCTGCCCCGGCGGCGCCGTTCGGCGCGCTCGCGCCGCAAAAGCGTGCACACGCACTCCCATACCAGTTCACTGCCCACCGATATGCGTGTGTGCAGATCGAATTCCAGCCCCCTGAGCGCAGGTCGCGGCCCTTGCAGGATACATTCGATATCCAGGGGCTCCCCTTCGCGGATGCGGCGATACTGGGTGACGCTGTTTTTGGTGTGCACAATTCCCAATATCGGGAAAGGAAAGGCATCGGACACCAGCAGTTCCAGCTGCAGGGGCGCGGCAAGAACAAATGGAAAGCTGACAGGCAGTGTGTTCTGACTGGAAAATCCACAAACGTCACGATAGGTATTCAGCGATCTGGAGTCCGGCCGCAAGGCACTGAGCGACACCCGCCCCAACTCCCTCTCCTGCGGCGGTGCCTGCCGGGATTTCCTGGCAAAGAGCGCGCGCAAGTAGAGCTTCGGTATGGAAGGCGTGGAATTCAATACGATCGTTTTCGCCATGGTGTTACCTGGTCACTGCGGGCTAAAGCGCATTGTTACATTATTTTGCGACATTTATTAAGCCAACGCCGCTGCAAAGTTCGCCATCAACCCCGCGAGCCTAGCCAAACGCAGTTGGCGGACAAAGACCACCTTTCCGGTCACGCAGCGCAAACGAATCTTTTGTCATACCTTTACAGGCCTGTGACGGCATGGCATTTTCAGCGACACTCTCGCCAAGAGCCAGTCACAGATTTGCCGTCAGCCCAACGTTGGGCACTTTTAGAAAGGCGGCCATAAGTATAAAAGCCGCTAGGGATGCCTGCCTGATGAAATTCCATAAAAACGTGCTGAAACAGATATGGAGCCTGTCGCTCGCCGCCTGCGCGGCCATGTTCTCCGGCCAATTGCTGGCCGCCAAACGGGTCGGCGCCGATGCTCCGGAGCTGCTTTATACCGGACGCATCGATTTCAGCAATCCCGCGGCACCGCTGCTATCCTGGCCGGGTTCCAGCATCAAGGCCAACTTTACCGGCGCCAGCCTGAGCCTGTGGCTTAACGACACCGAGGGCAAGAATTATTACGATGTGATCATCGACGGCAACACCCTGCATCCATTCGTGCTGGAGGCAAAGAAAGGCGAGCAACGCTACGAAATCAGCCGCGCCCTGCCGCCTGGCGAGCACACACTGGAACTATACAAACGCACCGAGGGTGAGGAAGGGGCCACCGCATTCGAGGGCCTGGAGCTCGCCGACGACGGCCAACTGCTGCCGCCGCCCGGGCGCCCGGCACGACGCATGGAGATTTACGGCGACTCCATTACCTGCGGCATGGGCGACGAGGGTGCAAACAACGGTCGCGACGACCTCGCATCCGAAAAGAACAACTACTGGGCCTACGGTTCCGTGGCCGCCCGCAGACTCGGAGCCGAGCTGCACACCGTTTGCAAAAGCGGTATCGGTATCATGATTAGCTGGTTCCCGCTGACCATGCCCAATTACTACGACCAGCTGAGTGCAGTGGGGGACAACAACAGCCACTGGGATTTCAGTCAATGGACGCCCGACGTCGTCGTGGTGAATCTGTTCCAGAACGACAGCTGGCTGATTGATCGGGAAAAACGCCTGCAACCTACGCCCACTGACGAGCAGCGCATCCAGGCCTACGTGGACTTCGTACGCTCAATCCGCGACAAATATCCCAATACCGAAATTATTTGCGCGCTGGGCAGCATGGATGCCACCGCCAATGGAAAATGGCCGGACTATATTCGCGCAGCGGTCACACGCATGCGCAGCGAGTTCGGCGATAAAAAGCTTGATAAGCTGTTCTTTCCCTACACTGGCTATGGCCAGCATCCGCGAATTGCCCAGCATATTGCCAACGGCGAGCAACTGGCAGGTTTTGTCCGGAAGAAAATGGGCTGGTAACAATCCGGTGGCGTTTGCTCAGGGAATCATTCGCCGCGGATTTGAACGTTGAGGCACAAGAGTCCCAACTGTTCACCCGGTTCTGCCCGATAGGTATCGAGAAAGTAGCAATCGCCCGCCCGGGTTACAGCGGGCACATAGGTGTGCCCCAGATAGATCGCGTCGATACCGGAAGCCTTGAACAGCCCCAGGGCCTGCGCGGGCAGGGCCGCATCCCACACGGGCACACCGTCGGGTGCGGAAGCCTCCGGTAGTGCATTATTTTCACCTGTGTATTTACCGGGCCAGGATGTCTCGGGAATCGCCCGATAGAGATATTCCGCCAGCGTCCTGCTCCACAGCAGTTGATGGGCCACCGGACCGATAGCCGGCGCCGACAGCGGCTCACCAGCCTGCCAGGCCGGGTCTATGTCGTTCAGCCCGCCCACCACCCTCTCCCAGCGGCAATCGGGCACATTGGCATGCACCAGCCCGGCAATCCCCTGCCCCGTGTCGACTTCGATAGCCCAGGGCCACGAGCGTACCCGCTCCACCCACATTTTCTGGCGCTCCACAGGGAGCTCGTAAAACCACTCACCGCCATTCATTCTGTGCAACAGCGATTGGCCCGGCTCTTCAAACCCCGCGATCATCATTGCCTCGTGGTTGCCGAGCACACTGCAATAGGTGCGCTGGTCGATCATTGCCAACACGGCTTCGCTGTCGGGGCCGCGGTCGACCACGTCACCGAGGAAAAACAGGCGGTCGACGGCCGGATCGAATCCGCACCCGGCCAATTGCTGGGTCAATTGCGCGAAGTGCCCGTGCACATCGCCTACCACGAAGTCTCTGCCCCGCCCATTCGCGCGCACTCTGCGCAGCATTGTCATCGGGATACCTCTTTGCCATCCGCCTGCGCCGGGACAGAGTCAGTACTATCCCGACAAGCTGAAGTTCCGAATTATAGGCAATGACACAGAAACCCACGGCTGTCATCTTAAACGCCTGCGGCCGAATCAACTGTATTGGTGGCACAGCCCCTGATTCGGTTGTGCAGCGTTGGGGCTAAACCAGCAGCAGCCAACTCATCGCCGCGATAACCAGCGACGCCAGAACACTCAGGACAGCACCCTCCCGCACCATGTCCTGCATGCGCACTTTGCCGGTACCGTAGGCAATCGCATTCGGCGCCGTCGCCACCGGCAACATAAACGCACAGCTCGCGCACATGGCGGCCGGGATCATCAGCACTTTGGGATCAAACCCGGCCGCCGTAGCCGCGACCGCCAGGATCGGCATCAGCAGAGTGGCCGTGGCGGTGTTGCTGGTGATTTCAGTCAGGAACGTCACCGCCAGGCACAGCAGTACCAGCATCAGCCACAGCGGTAGTGCGGTCAGGAAGGAGAGGCCGTTGCCGAGCATATCGCTGAGACCGGACGCAACGAATCCCTTGGCCAGGGCGATACCACCGGCAAACAGCAGCAACATGCCCCAGGGAATATTCACCGCACTTTCCCAGTCCAGCAGGCGCCCGCCCCTGCCGTTCGGAATCATGAACATCAGCACCACCGCGCCGAGCGCAACGGTGCTGTCACCGGCGCTGTCGATCCCCAGCAATCCGCTCCAGCCGCCAAACGGTTCCTTGCGGGTAATCCAGAACAGGATGGCGAGTCCAAACACCAGCAGGGTGCGCACTTCCTCCGGGCGCCAGGCGCCCACCGCCGGCGGTTCGATATTCCGGTCCAGATGAAGATTGCGGGTTAGCCACATTGCCATCAGCGGCAGTGTCAGCAGCACTACTGGCATACCGATCGTCATCCAGTCCAGGAAAGTGAAACCGCGCCCGGTGTATTCCTCGTAGATGCCCATGAAAATTACATTGGGTGGCGTGCCGATCGGGCTCCCGACGCCACCGAGACTGGCCGCATAGGCGATCCCCAGAATCAGGGCGATGGTCAGGCGCTGGTTGTTCACCCGGGAGAGGATGGCGAGCGCGATCGGCAGCATGGCGAGTGTGGTCGCGGTATTGGAGATCCACGTACTCAGCAGGCCCGCGGCCAGCATGAAGCCGAGCACCAGCCGCCGACCGCTGGACACACCCACCAGCATCAGCATGTAGCGTGCCAGCCGCTCGTGAGCACCGCTCTTTTCCAGCCCCTTCGACAACATGAAGGCGCCCATCAACAGCAGGATCACATGGCTACCGAGCGACGAAGCCACCAACTTGTGGTCGGCGACACCGGCGAGCGGCAACAATACGAATGGCACCAGTGAAGTGGCGGGAATCGGCAGCGCTTCAGTGACCCACCAGATAACGGTCAGCAAGGTGATAGCGGCGGTGGCGGCCGCGGCGGGTGCCACTCCGAAACCAGCGAGCATCCAATAAAATACGGCTGCCAACACGGGGCCGAGCAGCACAAAGTGATGTCGCGCTATTGCCATTGATCGATTTCCCCCCAGAATTTTAGTGCCCGCTGTTTGCGGCTTGTTATTCTTGCGGCGTTTTGGAATCGGCCGGATCTATTTCCGCAGGTACCAATTCGCCGGATCCGCTATTACCTCCTAGGTTACCGGAGTCAGCCTCATTTTTGTCACTTTGCTGCTGATCGCATCCATCGATGAACAGACGGCGGCATTCCCATCGCGGGCCCTTGGGCTATGATTAGCTGCGATATACTGATTTTTAGTGGACCGGTGAACACGATCCGAACAATGCACCAGGAGCGGCAATGGCTGATCAGCGCAAAGCAAAAACTCCGCTCGCACGATTGCTGTTGCTGACTGCCTGCGCCTGGATCTGGAGCTGTCACGCCGATAATTCCGGACCGTCATTTTCCTGTAAAAAGGTAGAGGACGGCAGTATCGAACAAATGATCTGCAACGACAGCGCACTGTCGGCACAAGATCGCCAGCTGGCCGAGGTCTACACCGCAGCATTGGCAAAAGCCAACAACGAATACCCCCCGGTGTTGAAAGCTGAGCAGCGCGGCTGGATCAAGGGTCGCAACGAATGCTGGAAAAGCGACGACAAACGCAAATGCGTGGCCGATGAGTACCGCCTTCGTATTGCCGAGCTGCAGGCCCGCTACCGCCTGGTTCCGGCGAGAGGCCCCTTCGCCTTTGCCTGCGACGGCAATGCAGCCAACGAGGTCACGGTCACCTACTTCGAGACGGATCCCCCCACCCTGATCGCGGAACGCGGGGATAGTGTCTCCCTGATGTACCGGCAACCCGCAGCCAGCGGTACCCGATATCAGGGGCGCAACGAGAGCTTCTGGGAACACCAGGGCGAAGCGCGCATCACCTGGGGTTACGGAGCGCCGGAAATGCATTGCCAGCGCGCGCCGCTGCAGTAACCGGCGCTACGCGTAACTGATCTGCAACAGGAGTGCCCCGCCGTAACTGCCCCGGGCGCACCGCCCGGGGTTATAACCGGATATTCACTTACCCCGAGAAAGAATTATTGGTCACCATTTGACCGGGCTTTATAATGCGGCCCCTTTTCCCGGCCATAGCAACTGCTGCGATAGCGCAGGCTGCGGCCGCCCGTAGTACTGCCACTGTCAGATGTTATGACGAAACCCTCCGCCCTGGCCCTGTCTCCGCTGTTACTGTTCCTCGCGCTGTTTGTCGGCAGCGGTCTCTGGTACCAGTCCCGGGGAATCGAGATGGCCTTCTACCAGATAGCCGCACCCGTCGCGATCCTGCCCGCCATCGCGCTGGCAATATTTCTTGCCCGTGGTTCGCTGAACAGCCGCATCGAAACCTTTATCCGTGGCGTGGGCGATCACACCATCATCACCATGGTGCTGATCTACCTGCTCGCCGGCGCATTTGCGAGCGTCGCCAAGGCGATGGGCGGCGTGGACGCAACCGTGAATTTCGGCCTGAACGTGATTCCACCGGCCCTGATACTGCCGGGCCTGTTCGCAATTACCGCGTTTGTCGCCACCGCCATGGGAACATCCATGGGTACCATCGCCGCCATTGCACCCATTGCTGTCGGTATCGCCGATGCAACGGCACTGCCGCTATTACTGACCGCCGGTGCGGTGATCGGCGGAGCCATATTCGGTGACAACCTGTCGATCATCTCCGATACCACCATTGCCGCCACCCGCACCCAGGGGGTAGAGATGCGGGACAAATTCCGCATGAACCTGCGTATCGCCCTGCCCGCAGCCCTGCTGACCCTGGTCTGGCTGTACTTTCAGGGCCGCGGCGCAACAGGAACGGCGATGACCGCGCCCGGGGATTACGAACTGATCCGCGTGCTGCCTTATGTCGCCGTGCTGGGTATGGCACTGCTGGGCGTCAATGTGTTGCTGGTGCTATTTGCCGGCATATTGCTGGCGGGGGCCATCGGGCTGGGCACACAGCCGGATTACACGCTGGCCAGCCTGTCCAGGGACATTTACGCCGGTTATAGCGGCATGCAGGAAATCCTGATCCTGTCGCTATTGATCGGCGGCCTCGGCGCCATGATGAAAGCCGGCGGTGGCCTGGCTTGGCTTGCACAGTTCATCGATCGCATCAGCCGGCGCGGCAATCGCGACGGCAGCAACCCGCGTGCCGGCGAACTGGGTATCAGCGCAATGGTGGCCGCCACCAATATCTGCGTGGCCAACAATACGGTGGCCATCCTGCTTAACGGTGAACTGGCGAAAGATATCGCCAAGCGCTACGGCGTCGATCCGCGCCGCGCTGCCAGCCTGTTGGACATCTTTTCCTGCGTCATCCAGGGACTGCTGCCCTACGGGGCACAGATACTGCTGGCCTCCTCCCTCGCCGGCGTCTCGCCGCTGACGCTGGCCGGCAACATCCAGTACTGCTGGCTGCTGGGCGCCAGCGCTGTGCTGTCGATCACACTGGCCCGCTATCGCCACAGCTTCGAGCCGGCCCGTTCCGCGGCTGTCGAGCTGCAATAATCCAGAAGGCCCTGTACATCCGGCTGTCAATCGGCAAACTATAGCGATCGACAATCAGATGACCGGGGCCGAAAGGATTCATGAGCAATATCCCCAATACCGTAGAAGTACTGGAAAAACTCCGCTGGAACGCCCACCTGTGCAAGCACAGTCACTTTCGCGCGTCGATGAAGGGGCGCAACCTGCACGTTCTCTGCGGCGTGCCGATCGTGGTGATCAACCTGTTCCTGGGTTCGCTGTTCTTTTCCCTGATCAATGCCGAGCTGCCGGACTGGACCAAGTGGACCGGTGCCGCCCTGGCCCTGATCACCGCCCTGCTCGGCGGCGTGCAGACATTTTTTAATTTCAAGAAAAACTACGAGGGCCACCGCGAGGTCGGTAATGAATACCTGGCGATCGCGCGGGAGTGCGAGCGCCTGATCGCCCTCTATTTCGACGGCATTCTCGATCTCGATCATCTATCCACCAAGATTGCCGAACTGAATGGCCGCTACAGCGATATCAATCAGCGCGCGGAGGAGTACATCGTCGGCGACCGAGTCTACCGGGAGGCGCTGCGGGTACAGAACCTGAAGGCGGGACGGGAACCATCGCTGGTGGAACAGATGCGCAGAAAATCACAGGTTGTGGAACAAGCGGCACCGGAAGCGGCGATCTAACCCGTATCAGCAGGCGGCAGCCGGGACACAATAGTCATGAATAGTGATTTCCAGACGGATCACAGTGCACACCGGGCGACGCCGGAAAATTTTCCCCTGTGCTATCTCGCCATCGATATGCGCACCCCCACGAATGTCGGCAGCCTGTTTCGGATTGCCGATGCCCTGGGCGTCGAGAAAATTTACCTGACCGGTGAATCCATCACGCCGCCCAACTCCAAAATGCGGAAAACATCCCGTGCGACGGAAAAGCAGGTCAATTATGCCTATTGCCAGGATCCACTGGCCGTGGCGCAAAAACTCCGCAGCGATGGCTATCGGCTGGCCTGCCTGGAGATCACTTCCGACAGTATTCCACTAAAACAGTTAAGCGCGGGCCCGGGTGAACGGATCTGCCTGATTCTCGGTTCCGAAAAGGATGGCATCCCACAAGACCTGCTGGCACTCGCCGATTCTACGGTGCACATCCCGATGCACGGCAATAACTCCTCGATGAATGTCACCGTGGCCTGCGCTATCGCCACCTATGAAATTACCAACAGGATGACATCAGCGTAATTCGGCTGATCCAATGCGGCGGCCACCGCGCAGTTGCCAGTATTAATCCGGCACCTTCACGTTCAGGTTGTCTTCATAAGCACTGTCCGGATCTGCCCCGTAGCGATGATCGCGGTTGAGTCCGTCGATTTTCTCGATATCTTCATCGCTCAATTCAAAGCCGTACAGTTCAAAATTGGCGACAATATTCGGCACACTCTCCGCCTTTGGAAGGACGATACGCCCCTGCTGGATATCCCATTTCAGAATAAGCTGCCCCGCATTCACACCGTACTTTTCCGCCAGCTCAACAATCACCGGATCGGCAACGGGCTTGTCCTCCTTGGCCACACCACTCCAGCTGCCGGAACCCAGTGGCGACCAGCAGGAGATGGCGATCTCGTGAAACTGGCAGAAGTCGACCAGCGGTTTCTGCGTTAAGTAAGGATGGAGCTCGATCTGGTTGCAGGTCGGCCTGACACTGGCAAAAGTGGCAATCTGCTCGATATCCGACTGGCGGAAGTTCGACAGCCCCAGTGCGCGGACTTTTTTCTCCTCGTAAAGTTTTTCCATCGCCTCCCAGGTTTCGCGCGTGTAGGCCGGTGCCGGCCAGTGAATCAGATACAGATCCAGGTATTGCAGCTGCAACCGCTCCAGGCTGCGCTCGAAAGCGGACCGCGTCCCCGCGCCCTGCTCTGAGTCCCAGACTTTACTGGTGATAAATAACTCCTGGCGCGGAATGCCGGAATCCCGGATGGCCCGACCCAGCGCGCGCTCGTTGCCATACACAGATGCCGTATCGAAGTGCCGGTAGCCGACACCCATGGCCTTGAGAATGGTTTCCGTGACATAGCTGTCATCCTGCTGCCATTCACCGATGGCGGCGGTGCCGAATCCGAGCAGCGGTATTTCGACACCATTGTTCAGCGTCACAGTGGTCATGATGAATTCCGCCTCATTGCAGCGATGTGGCTCCAGTGTAGAGCCGCGTATGCAGAGGCGGTAATCGCCTGCTGCCCGCTCAGTCGCCGTGAAACTACGGCTACCCCTTGATGCAGACCCGCGGTTCCACGCGTGCGACTTTGTGCGCCAGACCGGCGCGTTCCGCCGCATCCACCACTGCACGCACATCCTTGTAGGCGCCGGGCGCCTCCTCGGCGACACCGCGCATGGACGGACTGCGAATGATGATTCCACGCTCTGCCAGCTCATCGACTAGCATGCGCCCCCGCCACAGCTTCGTTGCCTGGTGGCGACTCATGGCCCGGCCCGCCCCGTGACAGGCAGAGTTGAAAGACAGCTCGGCTCCGGATTTCGAGCCGGCGAGGATATGGGACTCGGTGCCCATGGATCCGCCGATCAAAACCGGCTGACCCACCGCGCGCAGCGTCGCCGGAATTTCCGGATGACCGGGGCCAAATGCGCGCGTGGCGCCCTTGCGATGCACAAACAGCTTGCGCTGCCGGCCCGCAACCGGATGGGTCTCAAGTTTGCAGGTATTGTGAGAGACATCGAACAGCAGGGTCAGATCCGCCTGCGGCAATACATCGGCAAATACCTGGCGGGTCAGGTGGGTGATGATCTGGCGATTCGCCAGCGCGCAGTTGATGGCCGCGCGCATGGCGCCCAGGTAGGCCTGCCCCAACTCGGAGTGAATCGGCGCACAGGCGAGCTCGCGATCCGGCAGTTCGATACCGTGCTTGCTGGCGGCGAGCACCATGTACTTCAGGAATTCGGTGCCGATCTGGTGACCGAGGCCGCGGGAACCGCAATGGATAAACACCACGGCGTCGTTCTCCCGGAGTCCAAATGCAGTGGCAATATCCCGGTCGTAAATTTCCGCGACCCGCTGCACTTCCAGGTAGTGGTTGCCGGAGCCGAGCGTGCCCATCTCGTCCTGTTGCCGCTTGCGCGCCTGCGCGGAAACCTCCGCCGGGTCGGCGCCGGCCATGCAGCCGCGCTCCTCGATATGCTCGAGATCCTCCGGATTTCCGAAGCCCTGCTCCACCGCCCAGCGCGCGCCGCCGTTGAGCATCGCGGTCATACCCTTGTCGTTCAGGTGGATGCGACCGGTGCTGCCGACACCGACGGGAATATGTTTGTAGAGGGCATCGGCCAGCGCTTTTTTGTGGGACTCTATGTCATCGATGGTGAGTCCGGTGCGCAGCGCGCGCACCCCGCAGGAAATATCGAAACCGACACCGCCGGCGGAAACCACACCACCCTCGTCGGCATCGAAAGCGGCCACGCCGCCGATCGGGAAGCCGTAACCCCAATGGGCATCGGGCATGGCATAGGCCGCCTGCACGATGCCCGGCAGGCTGGCCACATTGCACAATTGCTCGAACACCTTGTCGTCCATCCCGCGTATCAACGCCTCGTCGGCGTAGATGATGCCGGGTACGCGCATCTTGCCGGTGGGCTCGATGCACCAGCTGAATTCGGACTGCTGCTTGATGGGATATTCTCTGCTCATGCGTCCTCACACATCGACGACACACTGGGCCACCCAGCTGCCGTCTCGCTGCTGAACGACCTGCAGTGCAGTGTAAGTTGCCCCTTTGACCTCCACCACCGGACGGTGCCTGCAGCGATCTACCGCCTCGCCCCAGGCGACGCCATGCAGCTGTCCGCCATCGATAACAACCTGAAAACGGGAAAAGAGCATCTTGCGCGTGGCCATCTCGAATACCAGCGCATTCAGCCAGTCCACCAGTAGCAATTCCGGATCGACGCTGTCGCAGGCGATGTCCACCCGTTCACTCGGCGCAACCTTTGCCGGGTCGACAATAATCGCCGTCAGTGCCAGCGCCGCCTGCTCGAACGCGGCGGCCAGTGTCTCGCCAGTCCCACGCACGCCCATATCCGCCGCATGGCTGAAATGTTCCCAGTGGGCCACCACTCAGGATCTCCGAAGTGCTTTCGCGATAAGAATAGCAGTGTCATCGCAAGCGGCGGTGGACAGCCGATAGCCGAATAGCGCGGGATTCTTGTGATTCCGATGCGAGAGTCAGCGCGTCAGAGGACGGCGACTGCCGGACCACGGCGGGGCGCGCGCAGACTCCTGATCAGCCGGTTCAACGGCGCCGAATACCAGTGGGCGACCAGGTGACTCAGCAGGCACGAAAGGGAAACCATCACCAGCAACATGATCAGTTTGGCATTTCCCTCGATCAGCTCCGGGCTGATGATATTACGCAGCAACCCCAGCACAATGATATGAAACAGGTAGAGCTCGTAGCTGTGCCGGCCCATCCAGCGCAACGGCCGCGTCAGCTGTTGAAAAGCCGCCGGCAGGACCGACGGCGCGTGTATCAGGGAGACGGCGGTACACAGAGATACCAGCGTGAACCCCCACACCTGGTGACCGTAGATGCCCCGCAGGTAAATTGCTGGCAACAACAGCAGCGCGATATAGCGCAGGTAGCGCCAGTGGCCTGCGCGGACAAGGGGCTGCACCATGGCCGCCAGGCAGCCGAGTGCAATTGCATCAAAACAGGCCAGGTAGCCGTACATAAAGTAGATTTCGTTATCGGCGTGCTGGGCGCGGTACCAGGGCCCGACCATGACCAGCGCGAGACAGAGCACCGCGAGCGACCACTGCCGCCTCAACAGCAGGCACGCCAGCGGAAAACACAAGTAAAAGACCTCCTCCACCGACAGCGACCAATAGACATTCAGGGCGTAGTTGAAATAGCCCAGCGACTGCATCAGCACGTTATGCCAGAAGGTGACCACAGAGAAAAGCGCGAGCGCCAGGTAGCCGTCGCCCAGGTTATTGCCCCCGCCGGTATTGCGGAAGGAGTCAAAGCCGCACAGGGCCAGCAGCGTAATGACGGCCAGGGCGAGTAACAGCGGCGGCAATATGCGCGCAGCGCGCAAACAGTAGAAGTGCAGCCAGTCAATCCGTTCCAGTGTGCCGTAGCGGCGCAGCGCCATACTGGTTATCAGGTAACCGGAAACGGTGAAAAAGATCGTTACACCGTAATTACCATTGAACACCAGCGCGCGCAGCAGCCATACCGGCATCCACTCGCTGACGACACTGCCCTTGAAGCCGTAACTGAGCGCGTGGTGCAACAGCAGCACCAGAAGTATCGCCACACCGCGCAGGGTATCGATCAGCGCATTGCGATTGGGAGCAGACTGCATACCGCGTCCTTATTTCTGTTGTTTTAATGGCTGGACTCGTTGCGACGCTACGTTCACAGCAACTTGCGATGGTTGTCGGCAATCATCTGCATAAAGCCTGGATCGACGCCCGCTGTTTCGGCGAACTCCGGCCAGCGCCCGACCGCATCGGCGACTTCGGCAATCAAATCCTGCGGCTTTTTGATACTGATCGATTCCCCGACCGCCACCAGGTCGCCGAGTTCGAAGTGATCCCGCTTGCCGTTGATACTCATCTGGTGCCGGTTCGTCCATTGGCCACCGGGGTTGTGGGCATAGGTGAGGTCGAATGCCGGTGAGAGTGACCAGTTGCCGTGCCGGTCCATCAGGAAGGCGACATTTTTTGTGTGATCATCCTGGTTGCGGGCCAGCACATTGAACACCAGGCGGCGGAACTGCTGGATCGCCTCACTCTTCGGCAGGCGCAGTTCACGCATGACCGCAAAGATCTGCTCGTAGGCGTGAGCACCGGCCTGGTTGAAATCCAGGTGGGCCATGCCGCACAGTGACAGCATGTGCAGCTTTTCCCCGCCGAGACGGTCAAAGCGCCGGGTCATAAAGTGGGCGCGGCCGTTTTCCTCGAGCAACCGCGAAGTCATCATATCGATGCCGGCAGCCTGCGCCATCAGGTAGTAAGCATATTCGATGCGGCCGAACCCCTGGGACTTGCCCAGTTCAATGTCATCCACTCCGTCGAATTTCAGCAGCCAGTAATCGTAACCCGCTGGCGCCGGCACCTGGCCGGAGCGCACATCGCCGTCGCCGTTCATTGCGATGACGGCCTTGGCGCGGGCGCCGCCGGCACTGGTACCGACCCGCAGAATATCGCCGAGCGCATCGGCGTTGTCGCCGGCATCATTAAAGTGCGAGGAGAGGGTTTCCTGGCGGTGTGTAACCGATTGGGCCAGCTGCACCAGTTCGGCAATTTCCACTGGTGCGGACTCCTGAAAGCGGCCGTCCACCGCCGGATGAAATTCCAGCGCGCCCATACCGCGGTTACCGGTGTAGCAGAGCCGCTCAATGGGACTGAAATCCCCCGGTGTGCGCCCCTGCCGCGCCAGCCACGCATCGATGATGGCATTGCCGAATTTGTCCGGCAGCGAGTCCGCCAGTAACCCGGGTAATCCCTTGTAGGTTTCGCGGCTGAGACCGGGAAACGCAAACAGGGTGTCGCCCCGGTGGATCGACATATGGATCGGTGACAGATCGAGACCGCGCTGCACGAAGCCCGGATCGTATTCAAAGACACCGTAGCCGTCCGGGTGCCAGGACACAGCCCCGGCGCGTTCGCCCCAGAGCTTGACCGTGGCCGTTTCAATGCGTTCTACCATTGCCTCACCAATCCGAATCCGGTTTATCGTCCTTCACCGCCGGCCTGCCACTTTCGGCGCCGCCACTGGCGCGCTGGCGCGGTTTACCCTGGCGTTCAGCCAGTTGCAGCGGGCTGATACCGGGCTCCGGCAGGAAGGCTTCGAGCCCGTCCAGTTGCTGCAATTCGCGCAATACCGCCACCAAGCTATCGAGCCGCCCGCGACCGGACTCCAGCCCCTTTATCGTGGACACCGACAGGCCAGCGCGCTGCGCCAGTTGTTCCTGGGTGATATCCCGCCTGAGGCGATGGCCTCTCAGGCGCTCGCCCAGGGTGCGCAGTATTTGTTGATCCGACTTACCATGAAAGCTCATAAAAGTTGCAATTCCAGCCACTAATAACATAATTAGCCATTAATAGCTGATTTTACACCTTTTTCCATGATTCAACCAATAGCTTATTTTTCAGCTATTATTAGCATTAATAAAACTTAAAAGCTGTTTTTTCATCTATTAAAGCGCAAAATAATCCTTCCCTCACGCAGCTCCCCTCCGGCAACCGGCGCCCACAGGCAGACCAGTTCCATAAAGCGGAACACCAACATTCAGCATATCGCCTGCAACAAAAACATCCGTGTACCAGTTCCGGCATACCGGTACAGGAGCAGTAAATGACGCGACAGGGCACAGCCGGCTCAAGTCAGATAACAGGGCGGCCATCAATGCAGCCGCCAAACGGTTGCGTTAGTATTTCCCGAACGCCCGACAATAAATTCAGAGCAAGCCCCAATATGGCGAACCAGCTCCACGCACTGCTCGATCTCTGGTACAAGCACCGCGACACACGACACTGGGTGCTGGGCACCATTTATAAAACTGCCGGTCCCTGCTACCGCAAGGCCGGCGCCGTCATGCTGTTCGATGATTTTGGTCGGCACTACGGCTTGCTGAGCGGTGGCTGCCTCGAGGCGGATATCCAGCGGCATGCCCAGCAGGTGATGGCCAGCGGCCAGTCAAAAACCCTCTGTTACGACGGCAGCGACGAGGACGACTTCGCCTTTCAACTGGGTATCGGCTGCGGGGGCACCGTCCATATCCTGCTGCAACCCCTGTGCGAAGAAAACGACTTCCTGCAACTGGGCGAACTGCGCGAACTGCTGCAGCACCGCCGCCCCTGTTACTACCTGCAGAAAATTTCCGCGTCCGGAGAGACGCAAGTAGAGATTGCCATGCCGCCCGCAGGCGATGACTTACAGCGTGCACAGCTGATCGAACACAGCGGCAGCCAATGGCTACAGACCCCGATCTCGCCGGTGCCACATGTATTGATCCTCGGCGCTGGCGTGGACGCGCAGCCAATGGCGCAACTATTTCGCACCCAGGGATGGCAGGTAAGCTTGTGCGACCCGCGCCCGGCCAATGGCCGCGCCGCCTATTTCCCTGGCTGTAATAGCCATCACTGCCACCCCGACGAGCTAAACATTCATCTTGACCTGCATCAGGTCGATGCGGCCATAGCGATGAATCACAATCTGGAGCTGGATGCGGCCGCCCTGAGAACACTGTACGGGCTGCCACTCAAATATCTGGGCTTGCTCGGCCCGGCCAGTCGCCGCGACCGGGTCTTGCAACTTGCCGGCATAACGCTGGAACAACTGAATCGAGCGCTGCCGACACCGCTGCGCGCACCGGTCGGCCTCAATCTGGGTGGCGAGCTTCCAGAGAGTATCGCACTCGCCACCTGTGCCGAGTTGCACGCGGTATTGCACGGCGCCAGCATCGATAGCTGGAACAGCTCCGGCGGTGCACTGCCGGAAAAAGCCGCGGCAAAAAGCGGCGAAAAAGCAATAACCACAGACGCATAAAAAGATTCGGGCATGGGCAATATTCAGCCGGTCATTCTGGCCGCCGGCGCATCGCGCCGCTTCGGTGGATGCAAACTGCTACTGCAACAAAACGGCAAGACATTGCTGCAGCGCTGCGCCGACCAGTTGGCAACACTGCCGCTGCCACCGCCGCTAATCATTACCGGGGCCTGGCACCGTGAACTGGCCGAAGCACACCCGCATCTGCTACTTTGCGAAAACCGCGACTGGCAAGCCGGGATGGGAACCTCACTGGCATACGCGATCTCACAGGTTTCTGCGCAGTGCGATGGGGTACTGGTCGCCCTCGCCGATCAGTTGGCGGTCGGCAGTGCAGACTTCCAGCGACTGCTGGATGCCTGGAAGACGGACACCAAAAGTGGCGCATACGAAAAAATCGTCTGCGCCTACTACAGTGGGCGCCGCGGTGTACCGGCGATTTTTCCGCGCATTTATTTTGCGCAGCTGGAGAAATTGCGCAGGGATTGCGGAGCCCGTTCACTGCTGCGAAATGCTGACAATAAAATCGATACAGTGCCGCTACCCAATGCCGCTATTGATATCGATACCCCACAGGACTGGAAAACTTTCGGAGAAAGCCAATGCAACTGAGCATCAACGGCGTCAGCCACGAATTCGATATCGACGAGGACATGCCTCTGCTCTGGGTACTCAGGGACGAACTCAAACTGACCGGCACCAAGTTCGGTTGCGGCGGCGGCTTCTGTGGGGCCTGTACCATCCACCTCGACGGCCAGCCGATGCGCGGCTGTCTGACGCCGGCGCGCTTCGCGGTGGGCAAGCAGATCACCACCATCGAGGGGCTGTCGGAGAACGGCGACCACCCCCTGCAAAAAGCCTGGGTCGAGCACAATGTCCCCCAGTGCGGTTACTGCCAGAGCGGACAGTTGATGTCCGCCGCAGCGCTGCTGGCCACCAATGCCAGTCCCAGCGATGCCGAAATCGACCGCGCCATGACCGGAAATCTGTGCCGCTGCGGTACCTACCCGCGCATCAAGGCCGCCATTAAAACCGCCGCGGGCAAAAACGTTGCGGACAACCGGGGAGGGAAAGACTGATGTCCAATAACCAAACCATCGAAAACGTCGGCCGCCGCAGATTCCTGCAACTCACCGGCCTCAGCGCCGGCGGACTGATCTTGGGCACCGCCCTGCCCGGCGGCGGAAGCGCCTGGGCTTCCACTGCCGGCAAGGCCGGCCCGCTCAACCTATTCGTCACCGTGCACAGCGACGACACCGTGTCTATCGTCTGCCACCGCTCGGAGATGGGTCAGGGTATTCGCACTGCCCTGCCGCAGATCGTCGCCGACGAACTGGAAGCCGACTGGCACAGGGTCAATGTCGTGCAGGGTCTCGGCGACGAGCGCTACGGCAGCCAGAACACCGATGGCTCCCGCAGTATCCGCCGCTTTTACGACACTATGCGCACCATGGGTGCCAGTGCACGGACCATGCTGGAACAGGCGGCGGCACAACAGTGGAAGGTACCCGCCGACGAGTGTTCGGCAAAAAATCACGCGGTCGTGCACACGCCCAGCGGGCGCCGACTGCGTTTCGGCGAACTGGCAGCCGCCGCGGCCGCAATGCCGGTGCCGGACGCGCAATCGCTGCGCCTGAAGGACAGCCGGCAGTTCAACTATATCGGCAAGCCGGTCGCCACCGTCGACGCGCCGGACATGGTCACCGGGCGGGCTCAGTTCGGCCAGGATGTGACGTTCGACAACCTGCTGATCGCCAGTATCGAGCGGGCGCCGGTCCTCGGCAGCACCATCGACAAACTCGACGACAGTGCCGCGCGCAAGGTCAAGGGCGTTGTGGCCATCGAGCGTCTTGATGGCGGTGCCGAACCGCCGGCGTTCAAGCCGTTGAGCGGTGTCGCGGTACTGGCCCACAACACCTGGACTGCGCTCAAAGCGCGCAAACTGCTGCAAATCAGCTGGAGCGCAAGCAGCCACGACCAGCACGACAGCGACAGCTACCTCGCCGACCTGCAGCGGGCAGTGCTGGAGCCGGGCACCACCATCACCAACCGCGGTGATGTGGACACCGCCGAGTCCAGTGCCAGCCAGTCACACCAGGCCACTTACACGGTGCCCTACCTGGCCCACGCCACCATGGAACCGCCGGCCGCCACCGCACAGGTCAGCGAAAGCGGTTGCGAGGTCTGGGGCTGTGTCCAGGACCCGCAGTCCGTGCAGCAGCAGGTTGCGGCGGCGCTGAGCATGAAACCGGAACAGGTTACTGTCAACGTCACACTGCTCGGCGGTGGGTTTGGGCGCAAATCCAAACCGGACTTTGTCGTTGAGGCGGCACTGCTGGCGAAAAAAATGCAGCGGCCGGTAAAGGTCGTCTGGAGCCGCGAGGATGATATCCGCCACGACTACTATCACGCGGCCAGCGTCGAGCACTACCGCGCCGGGCTGGACAGCGACGGCCACGTAGACAGCTGGCTCCAGCGCGCCGCCTTTCCGTCCATCAGCGGCACCTTCCAGGCCGGTATCGACCATCCCTCCAATTCGGAACTCGGCCTAGGGCTGACCGACCTGCCTTACGCCATTCCCAATTGCAGAACGGAAACGCAGCGGGCCGAGTACCACGCCCGCATTGGCTGGTTGCGCTCCGTTTCCAATATCCAGAATGCATTCGGCGTGTGCAGTTTTGCCGATGAACTGGCTCATGTCAGCGGCCAGCGGCCGGACAGCTTTTTACTGCAATTGATCGGACCGGATCGCCATGTCGACCCCAGCCAGGGCGATTACAAATACAGCAACTACGGCGAGGAGCTGGACAAGTTCCCGCTCGATACCGCGCGCCTGAAAAACGTGCTGCGCCGCGTCGCCGTCAAAGCAGATCTGAATCTGCGCGGCGATCACGGGAAAAATTCGGGCGAAGGCTGGGGCATTGCCGTACACCGCAGCTTCCTGTCCTATGTCGGCATTGCCACCAAAGTGCAGGTACAGAATGGTCGGATGAAGATTCAGGAGATGCACTGCGTCGCCGATGTAGGCCTGGCGGTAAACCCGGACCGGGTTCGCTCACAGATGGAGGGCGCCATGATTTTCGGAATGAGCCTCGCCCTGATGGGGGAGATCAAAATGAAAAACGGCGCCGTGAGCAATAGTAATTTTCACGATTACCAGTTGCTGCGCATGCACCAGTGCCCGCCACTGTCGGTGGAACTGGTCGACTCCGATGCGGCGCCGGCCGGTGTGGGCGAGCCTGGCGTGCCGCCGGTGGCGCCGAGTATTGCCAATGCAGTCTTCGCCGCAAGTGGACAACGAATCAGGGAACTGCCGATCAGCAAGCACCTGCAGGTGAGTTAAGCCGGGGCGGGCAGCGCTTGTAGTCGCTGCCCTCGGCTGATCCCAGTTTCATCGCTTTTTTGTATTTTCTGCGGTTAAAACTGGAGTTCGGGCTGCGCCGCATCACCAGCGGCGCAGTAAGAATATTTACTTCGGGGGAAGGGAGCTGGCAAAGTCGGCGCCCCGCCCGACCCAGTCGTCCAGGTCCGCAGCCACTGCGTCCTCTTCCACATACACCATCCCCTTTAACGGGCGGCCGGTGTAATCCATCGGTCGCGTATAGCGCTCAGCGAGAGCGTCCTGGTATTTTTCCGGCCCGACCCGGACCATCAATTCCTCGCCCACGACACCGCAGGCCATATTGCCGTTGAGCATGAAGGCGAGCCCGCCAAACATCTGCTTTTCCGTGAGTCCATCGTTGTCCTGCAACAGCTCACGCACTTTTTCTACAAGCTATATTCATTGCGAACCATCGTAATACCCCAAAAAATTTTTGCTAAATACAAAATCTCACCGATTGCAGAACCGACCGAACAATGCCATCGCTAACGTGAAATTTAAAACACCTTATGCCGCATTTAACAGCGAGATGATTATTGACATATAGCTGAAGAATTCGATAGAAGCAAAAGAACCACCTAGTTCAACATCTAATCATTCAACAGAATGACAACGGTACCTATATTCTTTATTCGGATCCAGACTTGCCTCAAATCGCACAGGAAAATCAGAAAATAATTCTGGCTTCTTACTACAGGCATTTTTAATTAATTCACCATCATTATTTATATCAATATGCACTTTAAAACCCCGCTTAAACACCCTCAAAACCCCCACATAGTGAATTGTATTTTCGGCAGCATCCATATGTAAAAACCCATCCGGAAACACTATAGGTCCTTCTATATCAATTATACCGCCAGCGCCTATCTCCACCCTTACAACTTCCGACTTGCTTCCGAAAAAATCAATATGATCCAACTCATAAGTACCCGGCTTAATCGGGAATATATAACGATTAACAGGAACATGAATACAATTAGATTTTTCAGAACAAAATGCAATTCTTTCCGGCTTTCTCTGACCTTCCCCTGCAGTGACTGCATCAATTACCACATATGACATCGGAACTTTCGGAACACTGGCAGCCGCTGCAAGGGCAATTACTATTGGAAGATTCATTTCTACCTCGCACAATTAATTATGCGCAACTAAGGCAATTTTAAATACCCCGAAACTTGCCCATATCATCTATGCGGATCACCTTGATACCAACACTAAATCTATTCTGTTATTGCTTTATTTGGGAGGCAGAGTACCAGCAAACTCTACACCTCTGCTAATCCACCCATCCAGATCCCTAGCCACAGCATCCTCCTCCACATACACCATCCCCTTTAACGGGCGGCCGGTGTAATCCATCGGTCGCGTATAGCGCTCAGCGAGAGCGTCCTGGTATTTTTCCGGCCCGACCCGGACCATCAATTCTTCTCCCACGACACCGCAGGCCATATTGCCGTTGAGCATGAAGGCGAGTCCGCCAAACATCTGCTTTTCCGTGAGTCCATCGTTGTCCTGCAACAGCTCACGCACTTTTTCTACCAAGTCTTCGTTGTAAGCCATAGTGACCTCCTTTGCGGTCCTAACTGAACTCTGGATTTACCTCACATCCGGACTGCCACAGCACTATCGCGGCAATGGCAGCCGATGGGGAGGTTTACTGGGAAATACGGTATCGGGAGAGAATTCGCGGCGACTACTTGGTGCAAAAAATAACGACATTCGCTGTTCGGAGAAGTCAGCGAGCCAGTGTCTTCAATGACGAGTTGCGAAAGCTGCACCATATGTAAAAAGTTATTGTGGGTAACTTTTTAAGTGTAGCAGGAAATATGAAGTCCACCGGCGGCCGGTGAAATGACGTGCTCAAGGGGCCGGCCCGGTGAGTTTTTCGACGCAAACCAGATCCTATCTGAAGGCTATTTTTTGCCGAAGATCCCGGGCGATAAAAAAAGCCCACTCAATTGAGTGGGCTTTCGGTTGCGGGACTGCAGATCAATCCACAAATACCCGCGCGTTGCGGAACAGGCGCATCCAGCCGGAATCTTCCTGCCAGTCGTCCGGGTGCCAGCTATTGCTGACAGCGCGAGCGACGCGCTCCGGGTGCGGCATCATGATGGTGACGCGGCCATCCTCGGAACACAGCGAGGTAATCCCGTTCACAGAACCGTTCGGGTTCGCCGGGTAAGTCTCGGTAATTTCCTGATGGTTGTTCAGGTAGCGCATCGCGATGGTGCCGGATTTCTCACAGGCCTCCAGCGCTTTCTGATCGGCGAATTCCACCCGGCCCTCACCGTGGGCAACCGCCACCGGCATGTAGGTTCCGGCCATGCCCTTGAACAGTACCGACGGGGAATCCTCGATACCCACCAGCGCAAAGCGCGCCTCGTACTGCTCGGACAGGTTGCGCACGAAGCGCGGCCAGTGGCCGGCACCCGGAATCAATTCCTTGATCACCGAGAACATCTGACAGCCGTTGCACACCCCCAGGCCGAAGGTGTCTTTCCGGTTGAAGAAGGCTTCAAACTGGTCGCGAGCGCGGTCGTTGAACAGGATCGTTTTGGCCCAGCCCTCGCCGGCGCCGAGTACGTCGCCGTAAGAGAAACCGCCACAACCGACCAGCCCCTGGAAGGCGTCCAGGGTCACGCGGCCGGCGAGAATGTCGCTCATATGCACGTCGACGGTATTGAAGCCCGCGCGGTGGAAGGAGTGCGCCATTTCCACCTGGCTGTTGACGCCCTGCTCCCGCAGGATCGCCACTTTCGGCCGCACACCCTTGTTGATATAGGGTGCGCTGATATCTTCATTGATATCGTAAGTGAGGTTGACCGACAGGCCCGGATCACTCTTGGCAATAGCGGCGAATTCCTGCTCGGCACAGTCGGCGTTATCCCGCAGCGCCTGGATGCGATAGCTGGTCTCCGACCAGATCTGCTGCAGCTCGGCACGGGAGCGCTTGAAGATCTCCACACCGTTGTTGGTGATGCACAGGTGCTCGTGATTGTTCAGCTCGCCGATCTGGTGTGCCGGCACACCGACGGCAGCGAAACGCTGAACCAGTTGCTCCGCATCACAGGCGGGCACCTGCAGCACTGCACCCAGTTCCTCGCTGAACAGTGCCGCGATCGGATCCGCACCCAGTTCGTAGATCTCGATATCCAGACCCACGCGGCCGGCAAAACTCATCTCCGCCAGGGCGGCAAAGAGGCCGCCATCGGAGCGGTCGTGGTAGGCGATGATCTGGTCTTCGCGCAGCGCCTGCTGCACGACTTCGAAGAAGCCTTTCAGAAGCTTCGGATCGTCCAGGTCCGCCGGCACACTGCCCAACTGGCTGTAAACCTGCGCCAGGCAAGAGCCGCCGAGGCGGTTTTTACCGGCACCCAGGTCAACCAATATCAGTTCGCTGTCACCTTTCTTGGTGCGTCGCAGCTGCGGTGTGGCAGTCTTGCGCACGTCGGTAACCGGGGTGAATGCGGAAATGATCAGCGACAACGGCGCGGTAACCGATTTGTCTTCACCGCTGTCATTCCAGGCCGTGCGCATGGACATGGAATCCTTGCCTACCGGAATGGTGATACCGAGTTCCGGACAGAGCTCCATGCCGATGGCTTCCACCGTGCGGTAGAGCTTTTCCTCTTCGCCCGGGTGGCCGGCAGCACACATCCAGTTGGCGGACAATTTAATGTCGGACAGCTGTTTGATCGGGGTACAGGCGATATTGGTGATCGCCTCACCCACGGCCAGGCGGCCGGAAGCCGGGGCATCCAGCAGTGCGACCGGCGTGCGCTCGCCCATGGACATGGCCTCGCCCGCGTAACTGTCGTAGGCCACGGTGGTCACGGCACAGTCGGCGACGGGCACCTGCCAGGGGCCGACCATCTGATCGCGGGCGACCTGGCCGGTTACTGTGCGGTCGCCGATGGTGATCAGGAAGCTTTTGCTCGCCACAGTCGGCAGGCGCAGCACGCGCTCCGCGGCCTCGTTCAGGTCGATACCCTTGGTTTCGAATTCATGGGTTTCTACGGTGCGCTGTTCCGCCTCGCGGTGCATTTTCGGCGGCTTGCCGAACAGCACAGACATGGGCAGGTCCACCGGTTTGGCATCGAACTGCTTGTCGTTCAGCAGCAGATGCTTGTCGCCGGTGGCCTCGCCGACCACGGCGTAGGGCGCGCGCTCGCGTGCACAGATTTTCTCAAAGCGCTCCAGGTCTTCCGGCATCACCGCCAGTACGTAACGCTCCTGGGATTCGTTACACCAGATCTCCAGCGGGCTCATGCCCGGCTCGTCGCAGGGCACGTTGCGCAGTTCGAAACTGCCACCGGTGCCGCCGTCCTTCACCAGTTCCGGGAAGGCATTGGACAGGCCGCCGGCACCGACGTCGTGAATAAAGGCGATCGGGTTGCTGTCACCCAGCTGCCAGCACTGGTCGATCACTTCCTGGCAGCGGCGCTCGATTTCCGGGTTCTGGCGCTGTACCGAGGCGAAGTCCAGGTCTTCGGAGCTGGAGCCGCTGGCCATACTGGAAGCGGCACCGCCGCCGAGTCCGATCAGCATCGCCGGGCCGCCGAGCACCACCAGCTTGGCACCGGGAGCGAATTCCGGCTTGTCGATATGCTCTTCGCGGATATTGCCGTAACCACCGGCGATCATGATCGGCTTGTGGTAACCGCGGCGCTCGTCGCCGAAATCCTCTTCGAAGGTGCGGAAATAACCGCAGATATTCGGGCGGCCAAACTCGTTGTTGAATGCGGCGCCGCCGATCGGCCCCTCGATCATGATATCCAGGGCGGTGACGATACGCTCGGGCTTGCCGTAGTCCGCCTCCCAGGGCTGCTCGTAGCCGGGGATCTGCAGGTTGGACACGGTGAAGCCGGTCAGGCCCACCTTGGGTTTGGAGCCGCGGCCGACAGCGCCCTCATCGCGGATCTCGCCGCCGGCGCCCGTGCCCGCGCCCGGGAAGGGAGCGATGGCAGTCGGGTGGTTATGGGTCTCCACCTTCATCAGCAAGTGAATGGCCTCGTGGCTGAAGCCGTATTCCTTGGTCTCCGGATCCGGGTAGAAGCGACCGGCCTCGGTACCCACCACTACTGCGGCGTTGTCCGCATAGGCGGACAGGACATTGTCGCCGCCCTTCTGGTAGGTGTTCTTGATCATACCGAACAGGGAGTGCGGCATTTCCTCGCCATCGATGGTCCAGCTGGCGTTGAAGATCTTGTGGCGGCAGTGCTCGGAGTTCGCCTGGGCGAACATCATCAGTTCCACGTCGGTGGGGTTACGTTCCAGCTCCTGGAAGCTGGTGAGCAGGTAGTCGATCTCATCCTGGGCCAGGGCCAGGCCCAGCGTTACGTTGGCCTCTTCCAGCGCCTCGCGGCCGCCATCGAGCAGGTTCACGCTGCCCAGCGGGCGCGGAGCCTCTTCGCGGAACAGCTGTTCAGCCTGGTCGAACTCGGTGAAAACACTCTCCACCATCCGGTCGTGCAACTGCGCCGACAGCGCTGCCTGTTCAGCATCGGTTAATTCGACGCCGCTAATGTAGTAGGCGACACCGCGCTCGAGGCGGTGAATCTGCGTCAGGCCGGCATTGTGTGCGATGTCAGTGGCCTTGGAAGACCAGGGCGAGATAGTGCCCGGACGCGGCACCACCAGCAGCAGCGCGCCTTCCGGCTGGTGTTTTTCCTCGGTGGGGCCGTACTGCAGCAGGCGTTCGAGAAGCGCCTGTTCCTTGTCGTCGAGCGCCGGGGTATCGGCGAAGTGCACGTATTCGGCGTAGAGTTCGCCAATTGCAGGCTGCAGCGCGCGCAGTTGATTGAGCAGTTTTTGATGGCGGAATTTCGACAGTGCGGGTGCACCACGCAGAACTAGCATCGCGGGAGTTTGCCTCTTGTCTGAATGTGAGAATTTGCGCAGCAGAAGACCACACAAAGCCCCGGGAGTTGGAGTGGGCGCAATTGTACCCGAAGCTCGGCGACTCCAACACTGCTCCGGGGCCCTGTTGAACGCATTACTCACTGGCGGATCAAATACGTCGACAATGACGCAAAGAATGGCGTGCCTTTCGTGCCCACGCCTCAATCAGTCTAGCGGGCTCTACTAAAGTTACTGCATAGATGCAACTCCGCATGTCACATCGTCGATTGGCCGCATTGGGCAAATTGTCGCCAAATGGGGTAAAATTGATGGAATTTGTACCGGCCCCGCCGCTCAGGAAGAGCACCGCCGGTATCCGCTCGGATAAAAGCGATAACACCTAAGGGACTAGAGGGGACAGCCTATGATCATGAAAAGACGCATGTTGCGTTACAGCTTCCGCTTGGCCAAGGGCCTGGCGCTGGCGTGCTGTGCCTCCCTGATCGTGGCGAGCAAGGCGCCGGACACGCTGGAGCGGATCAAGACATCCGGCCAACTGGTGGTCCTGTCCCAGAACGGTCCCACTACGCATTACGAGGATGCCAGCGGCACCCAGACCGGCTTTGAATACGGCATGCTCCAGTCTTTCGCCGACGAGCTGGGCGTGAAGCTGGTCATCCGCGATGTCCACGACCTGAACGACATGTTCACCCGTCTGCAGAACCCGCAAGACAACGCGCAAATGGCGGCGGCAGGCCTTACGGTGACACCGGAGCGCCGGGAAGAAGTCCGCTTTACGCCGTCCTATTTCGAGATTCGCCAGCAGCTCATCTACCGCCTCGGCGAAGACCGCCCGAGTTCGGTGGCCGACCTGGTGGGCAAGACGGTGGCCGTGATGGCCGGCAGTGCCCACGCCGAGGAGATGCGCAAGCTCGCCCAGCGCTACCCCGGCCTGCAGTGGAAGGAAGTATCCGACGTCGACACCATGGAACTGGTTGAGATGGTCAACGAGGGCAAATACCACTACGCGGTGGTCGATTCCAACGCCTACTCCGTGCACCGCGGCCTCTACCCCAACACCTACGTTGCCTTCAACCTGACCCAGTTCCAGCCGGTTGCCTGGGCCTTCCCCAAGAGCGATGACGACAGCCTCTATCGCGCTGCGCGCCGCTTCATGCTGCGCGCCAACACCAATGGGCTGGTGGCGGAGTTGCGCGAAGAGTTTTTCGGCCATGTCAGCAAGCTGAATGCCGGCGGCGCCCAGGCTTTTGCCAAGAGCACCCGCGAGCGCCTGCCCAAATGGCGCGAAACCATGGAGAAGGTGGCGACCGAATACGATCTCGACTGGCACCTGCTGGCTGCGCTCAGCTACCAGGAGTCCCACTGGAATCCGCGCGCGAAATCCCGCACCGGCGTACGCGGCCTGATGATGCTGACCCGCGGCACGGCCCGCGAACTCGGCGTCAACCGGCTGGATCCCAAGGAGAGCATTGAGGGCGGCGCCCGCTATATCAGCCAGATCCGCGACAAGATCCCCGAACGCATTCGCGAACCGGACCGCACCTGGATGGCCCTGGCGGCCTACAACGTGGGCTTCGGGCACCTCGAGGATGCCCGCGTACTGACCGAGAAAATGGGTGGCAATCCGGATCGCTGGACCGATGTGCGCGACCACCTGCCACTGCTGGCCAAGCGCCAGTATTACAAGGGCACCAAGCACGGTTACGCGCGCGGCTGGGAGCCGGTCACCTACGTGCAGAATATCCGCCACTACCAGACACTGCTGGCCTGGAGCAGCCGTATCGAAGAGCAGCGCATCGCCACTGCCAATAACGAACCGGCAGAAGCCCTGGCAGAAAACCTGCAGTCCGAAACCGCGGGCGCCGCCTCGGCACTCTGACGCATCACTGCCGTGGGAGTGGTTTGCGACCGCTCCCCGCCTTAGCCCGCAAACCCCCAGTCAGCGGGTAAAGCTTCCAGATCCTCCGGCTCGTCGATATCAGTCAGCGTTTCCAGCTGGATACTGCGCATACCGCACTGTACCAGCCGCTCGCGTGTCTGCCGCGCGACGGCAGCGGTGCTCCAGGCTATCCCTTCGAACAGCGCCGACTCCACGCGATTCAGCCCCAACAGCGTATAGCCGCCGTCCCGGGCCGGATGCATCACCGCATCCGCTTCCTGCAGGGCGGCGGCCGCCGCGCGCAGGCGCGCGGCCGTCAACTGCGGGCAATCGGTGCCGAGCAGCAGGACCGGCTCGCCAGTTGTGGTGGTCCTGGCAGCCGCGCGCCACAGGCGCTGCCCCAGATCCCCCTCGCCTTGATCAGACACTTCGATATCCGCTGGCAGCGTGCATTCGCGCCAATAGGGATGATCCCGATCCGGCGCCACACACAGTTCAACCGGGCCGATGGCCGCAGCAGTGCATTCCCGCAGCGTGTGATGCAGCATCTTCTCGGCCAGTGCGGCCGCGCCGCGCGCACCCAGCGCCGGGATCAGGCGGGTTTTGGCAGTGTTCGGCAACGGGGCTTTGGCAAAGACGAGCAGGCGGGGAGAATCACTCATAGCGGCGCGCCAGCACTTTCGCGGGCACGCCGCGCCAGTAGTCGAAACGCAGCCGCCACATCAGCAATATCGTGCGCACAACGCCGTAGCGCTGCCAGCGGCGCCCGGATGTGACCGCCCGCGCGCGCAGGCAGGCGGGGCGGGAATGCCGGCGCAGGCGCTTGCTGAGCTCGATATCTTCCATTAGTGGTTGCACCGGGAAACCGCCCACCCACTCGTACACATCGCGGCGCACGAACATGGCCTGATCCCCGGTGGCAATCCCCGTGAGACACGAGCGCCAGTTGATCAGCGCGGCAATCATTGGAAACCAGAAACTGTCGCCGCCGATACGCAGATCGAAACGCCCCCAGCTCTTGCCATCCGCCAGAGCGCGCTCCACCAGCGACAGCACATTGTCCGGCAGTCGCGTATCCGCATGCAGAAACAGCAGCGTATCGCCACTGGACGCGGCGGCACCGGCGTTCATCTGCAGGGCCCGCCCCCGCGGGGCCGTCAGTACCCGAAACCCCGCCTCCGCCACCAGTTCAGCGCTGCCGTCCTCGCTGCCGCCATCGACCAGCAGGATCTCGCAATCGTCGCGATCCCGCAGGGGCGTCAGGTGCTCGATCAGGCGGGGCAACTGCGTGCGCTCGTTTAACAGAGGGACGACGATGCTCAGGCGCACTACCGGCGTCTCCAGCGGTGAAAGCGCTCCAGCCACCGCAGTGCCGTGGCCGGCGCATGTGCGCGCTTCCAGTTGCCAGCGGTGTATTTATTCGCTTCTGCCATAGTCGGGTAAATGTGGGTGGTACTCAGCAATTTATTCAGTCCCAGACCGTATTTCATTGCCAGAATAAATTCTGCGATCAGCTCCGCGGAATTGTCGCCAATCATCGCGACACCGAGGATTTTGTCTTTGCCCGGCGCAGTCAGCACCTTGACGAACCCGCGGGCACTGCCGTCGACGATCGCGCGGTCGAGATCATCTAGCCCGTAGCGGGTGACCTCCACCGCCACGCCCTGCTCCGCAGCCTGTTGCTCGCTCAGTCCGACACTCGCCACCTGGGGATCGACAAAAACCGCCCGCGGCACCAGCGAATAATCGACACGAAACTTCTTCAGGTCGCCAAACAGGCCGTTCACCGCCGCGTACCAGGCCTGGTGTGAGGCCATATGGGTAAACTGGAAGGGCCCCACCAGATCGCCGGCGGCGAGAATGTGCGGGTGGCGCGTGCGCAGAAAGCCATCTGTCTGCAATTTGCCGTTTTCGAGCATTCCCAATTCTTCCAGGCCAAACCCCTGAACCCGCGCCCGCCGCCCCAGAGCGAGCAGGAGCAGATCGAAATCGACATCCATCTCGCCACCGCTCTCGCGCAGGCGCACACTGCCGCCGCCTGCGGCCGCCGCGGTGAAGGCCAGGGCCTCATGTCCGGTCAGCACAGTGACACCATCGGCGCGCAGGGATTCGGTCACTGCGGCGGCAATATCCTCGTCTTCCACCGGCAGCAGCCGCGGCGCCATCTCCACCAACGTGACTTGCGACCCCAGCCGTGCCAGCGCCTGCGACAGCTCACACCCGATGGGGCCGCCACCGAGGATCAACATCCGCTCTGGCGCCCGTGCCAGGCCGGACAGCCTGTCCCAGAGTGTTTCACTGGTGACGAAATCGATCTGCTCAAGGCCTGGCAACGGCGGTACCAGCGGCTCGGCTCCGGTGGCCAGGACGATTGCGCGCGCAGTCAGCAGCAGCTCACCGCCATCGTTCAACGCCACTTTGACCGTCCATGGGTCGATGAGTTGCGCGCGCCCCTGCAGCACTTCAACGCCTAGCCCGGTGTAGCGCTCCACGCTGTCGTGGGGCGCTATCCGCGCGATGGCATCGCGAACATGCCCCATCACCCGCGGAAAATCGATTTCCACCCCGCCGATGCCGATTCCAAACTCCCCTGCCGTCCGCGCCTGCTGCGCGACACGGGCACAGTGAATCAGCGCCTTGCTGGGTACACAGCCAGTGTTCAGGCAGTCGCCGCCCATCGGGCCGGCCTCCACCAGGGTGACCCGCGCCTTCACCGCCGCGGCGATATAGGCACTCACCAGCCCGGCAGCGCCCGCACCGATGACGATCATGTTGCGATCGAACTTCTTTGGCTTGCTCATTCCGGGCGACTCCTGAATTGCTTGATCCAGTGCAGCAACCGTTTTGCCAGCAAAGGAAACAGGCCCAGCATCACAAAGGACAGCACCAGCGGCAGAGACAGGATGTCTGACAATTCGCTAACGCGTGCCAGCTGGGTGCCGGCATTGACATAGACCAGAGTGGCGGGAAGCATGCCGAGCTGGCTGACCCAGTAAAATGTCCAGGGCTTTATTCGGGTCAGCCCCATCAGGATATTGATCAGGAAAAATGGAAAAACCGGCACCAGGCGCAGGGCAAACAGGTAGAAGGGACCGTCCCTCTCGATACCGCGATCGACCGACTGCAGACGTTCGCCAAATCGTTCCCGCACCCAGTCGCTGAGCAGATAGCGGGCCACGAGAAAAGCCAGGGTCGCGCCGATACTGGACGCGAAAGAAACGATTACCGAACCCCACAGCAGGCCGAACATCGCGCCGGCGGCCAGCGACAGGATCGCTGCGCCAGGCAGTGACAATCCGGTAACGAGGATATACAGCAAAGTAAAAAGCAGACCGACCAGGAGCGGCGCCTTCGCCCGCCACTGCGCAAACTGTTGCTGCCCCTGTTTGAGGCTGTCCAGCGTCAGCCACTGATGCAGGTCAAAAAAATAAAATGCCAGGCCCAGCGCCAGTAATACGGCAATCAGCAGCAGCTTTTTACTCACCCGAGCCCTTCCCACAAAAAGAAGTGTTGTCAAAACCCATCGGGGGAGCCTACAGGCACCCGCGATGTCGAAGCCGCCGTTACAGGGCACCGCCGCAACTGCTACCCTGCCCCGCCGTGCAACCGTAACAATGATCCGCCACGCGAATGGCGCTGTTCGCCATATCGCGCTCCAGCAAATCCCGCAGGTGCAGACGGCCGGGCACACCGATATCCAGCTGCTGATTGAAATCGCAGTCGTAAAGTTGGCCCCGCCAGTCGACACTGACCAGGCTGCGGCACATGACGCCGTTCAGGTTCTCCTGGCTGTAACTGTCCCGCAGCAGCTGCATGTAATCGTCGAACTGGCCCTTTGAAACGAGCGTCGACCCAAAGCGTTTGATCGGCATATTGGCCAGAGCAAACAGCTGGTTGAACACTATCCCGAAGTGCGCCATCAGTTCGCGGCGGTAGTCCGCCTCGAGCGCCTGCTGGTTAGGTGGCAGGACCGGTCCCTGCGGGTTGTAGACGAGATTTAGTACCAGTCCACTGCCCTCTTTGCCGTAACCCAGCGCATTCAGTTTCTGCAATGCGGCGATACTTTTGTCGAAAACGCCTTTACCGCGCTGCTTGTCGACATTGTCGATGGAATAGCACGGCAGCGAAGCCACAACTTCCACGCGATGCTCCGCGAGAAATTCCGCCAGTTCCTCCTGCCCCGGTTCCAGCAGAATCGTCAGGTTGCAGCGATCCATGACATGCACGCCGTGCTTGCGCGCCGCCTCGACCAGTGGCCGGAAGCCCTCGTGCAGCTCGGGGGCACCGCCGGTGATATCCAGCGTGGTGATATTTCGAGTACGCAGCACCTCGGGAATCAGCGCCAGGTTCTCTGCACTCATCATCTCCGTGCGGTTTGGCCCCGCGTTGACATGGCAGTGTACGCAGCTCTGGTTGCAGCGATAGCCGATATTGACCTGCAGCGTGTCGATCTGTTGACGACGGATCGCCGGGAAGTCGGAAAGCTCCAACAGGGGTAGTGTTTCGTGCATGGCGACTCCGGTTAGTCAGACTTGGGGGGCGCGGTACTTAGGAAGCTACGACTTCTACCGAGTCCTCGACTTCGGCAAGCAGGGGCGCAATGGCTTTTGCCGTGGCCGCGGGCATGGCTTCGAGTGGTGTTACCAGTCCACTCGCCAAAGCGCTGTGTGCTGGTGACGCGGGCCGTTCCTGCCCCAGCAGGCGAATGGCCTCTGCGGCGATCCGCTGTGCCCGCGCCGCATTCTGCTGGAGGTTGGCGATGGCCACTTCCGCGGTAACGGCGGCTTCGCGCGGGTGCCAGCAGTCGTAATCGGTAGCCATGGCCAGGGTGGCGTAAGCAATCTGTGCCTCCCGCGCGAGTTTTGCCTCGGGCATATTCGTCATGCCGATGACCGAAGCGCCCATGCTGCGGTACCAGTGCGATTCTGCGCGGGTGGAAAATTGCGGCCCCTCAATACAGACATAACTGCCGCCGCGGTGCAGGTTAACGGGCTCGCTGTCCTGAGTGGCGGCAAATGCGCGCGCGAGCCGGTCGGCGACTTCGGGGCAGACCGGATCCGCCATGGAGACATGGGCCACCGCACCGTCGCCGAAAAAAGTGTTGTCGCGCTTGCGGGTCATGTCGATAAACTGATCGGGAATCAACATATCCAGCGGGCGCACCTCTTCGCGCAGCGAGCCGACGGCGGACAGGGACAGGATATAGCGCACGCCCAGCTGCCGCAGGGCGTGGATGTTGGCGCGGTAAGGGACTTCCGACGGAATCAGGCGATGGCCTCGGCCGTGGCGGGCGAGGAAGGCGACGGATACGCCGTGGAGTTCTCCGCAGACGACTACATCGGACGGTGCGCCAAATGGTGTTTCCAGCTCCAGCTCACGCATATTGGCCAGCCCTTCCATTGCGTAAAGGCCGCTGCCGCCGATAACACCGATCAGTGCTCTGCTCATGTTCGCTCCGTGACTGATTATTTTGTTGCAGTATAGGGAATGACAGCATTGCCTGTATATCGTTCGGCAACCCGACTCACGGTACTTCGATAAGCGCGCGAGGTGGGTAATTTCCGGGCAAAAAAAAGCCGCCCAAAGGCGGCTTTTTCAGAATGCTGAGAGGTGGTGAATTACCAACCCGCAGCTTCTTTCAGCGCATTGCCGATCTCGGCCAGGGAGCGCACGGTTTTGACACCGGCGTCTTCCAGCGCAGCGAACTTCTCGTCGGCAGTGCCTTTACCACCGGAGATGATCGCACCGGCGTGGCCCATGCGCTTGCCGGGAGGAGCGGTTACACCAGCGATGTAGGAAACCACCGGCTTGGTGACGTTTTCCTTGATGTAAGCAGCCGCTTCTTCTTCAGCAGTACCGCCGATCTCGCCGATCATGACGATGGCTTCGGTCTGCGGGTCATTCTGGAACATTTCCAGAATGTCGATGAAGTTGGAGCCCGGGATGGGGTCGCCGCCGATGCCGACACAGGTAGACTGGCCGAAACCGTAGTCAGTAGTCTGCTTAACGGCTTCGTAAGTCAGGGTACCGGAGCGGGAAACGATGCCCACTTTGCCCGGCTTGTGGATGTGGCCCGGCATGATGCCGATCTTGCACTCACCCGGAGTGATCACACCCGGGCAGTTCGGGCCGATCAGGCGCACGCCCAGCTCGTCGCACTTCACTTTCGCGTCCAGCATGTCCAGGGTCGGAATGCCTTCGGTGATGCACACGATCAGCTTGATACCGCCGTTGGCTGCTTCCAGGATGGAATCCTTACAGAAAGGCGCCGGTACGTAGATAACGGAAGCTTCTGCACCGGTAGCTTCAACCGCTTCTTTAACGGTGTTGAATACCGGCAGGCCCAGGTGTTCCTGGCCGCCTTTGCCCGGCGTCACACCGCCGACCATTTTGGTACCGTAGGCAATCGCCTGCTCGGAGTGGAAAGTGCCCTGGGAGCCGGTGAAGCCCTGACAAATCACTTTGGTGTCTTTATTAATCAGTACAGACATGATTATTTACCCTCCGCAGCTTTAACCACCTGCTCGGCAGCGTCGGTCAGGCTGGTGGCTGCAATAATGTTCAGACCGCTGTTGCTCAGCACTTCGGCACCCAGATCGGCATTGTTGCCTTCCAGACGGACAACAACCGGTACTTTTACGCCGACTTCCTTCACTGCGCCAACCACGCCTTCGGCGATCATGTCACAGCGCACGATGCCGCCGAAGATGTTGATCAGAACCGCTTTGACGTTGTCGTCGGACAGGATGATCTTGAAGGCTTCAACCACGCGCTCTTTAGTCGCGCCACCGCCAACGTCGAGGAAGTTGGCCGGCTTGCCGCCGTGCAGGTTGACGATATCCATGGTGCCCATGGCCAGGCCCGCGCCGTTAACCATGCAGCCGATGTTGCCATCGAGGGCTACGTAGTTCAGTTCCCACTTGGCCGCGTGTGCTTCGCGCGCGTCTTCCTGGGACGGGTCGTGCATTTCGCGCAGGTCCGCGTGGCGGTACAGGGCGTTGCTGTCGATCACGACTTTGGCGTCCAGGCAGTGCAGGTTGCCTTCGGTGGTGATCACCAGCGGGTTGATTTCCAGCAGGGCCAGATCTTTCTCTTCGAACATCTTGGCCAGACCCAGGAAGATCTTGGTGAACTGCTTCACCTGGGTCGGGTTCAGGCCCAGTTTGAAGGCCAGCTCGCGCGCCTGGTAAGGCTGCGCGCCTACCAGCGGATCGATGGTGGCCTTGAGGATTTTTTCCGGGGTCTCTTCTGCAACCTTTTCGATTTCCACGCCACCTTCAGTGGAGGCCATGAAAACGATGCGACGGGTGGAACGATCCACTACCGCGCCCAGGTACAGCTCCTGGTCGATGTCGGTGCAGCTCTCAACCAGAATACGGGAGACCGGCTGACCGTTTTCGTCTGTCTGATAGGTAACCAGGTTCTCACCCAGCCACTTTTGGGCGAATGCTTCAATTTCCGCCTTGGAATCCACCAGCTTTACACCGCCGGCCTTGCCGCGGCCACCGGCGTGCACCTGGGCTTTTACCACCCACTTGTCGCCGCCAATTTCGTCTGCTGCCGCTGCTGCCGCTGCCGGGGTTTCCGCTGCAATGCCTTTGGAAACCGGCAATCCGTATTCCGCAAACAGTTGTTTGCCCTGATACTCATGCAAGTTCATAGTTGATACCAATTCACTTTTGAAAGATTAGAGGTGGGGTTTTCCGTTTCCCGCATCCGTAGAGGCAAAACTCAGTTTGCCCTTTTCAGAAAGGGCGGACACAGGGTCCGCCCCACGTCCTGACTGTTACTTCCGTTTTTTACGGTTGGCGATATGGATCGCGTGGCCGTTGGCCGCCAGTGCGGCTTCCTTCACTGCTTCGGACAAAGTCGGGTGACCGAATACGGTCATACCGATGTCTTCCGCGCTGGAACCGAATTCCATTGCAATCGCCACCTGTTGCACCAGATCCGCCGCAGACGGGCCGACGATATGGGCACCCAGTACACGATCGGTTTCCGCGTGGGCGATGATCTTCACCATGCCTGCGGTTTCGTTCGCGGCCACGGCACGGCCGGACGCCACAAACGGGAAAACACCGACGTTGTAGGGCTCGCCGTCGGCTTTCACCTGTTCTTCGGTGCGACCGACTGCGGCGATTTCCGGGTGGGTGTAGATCACATTCGGGATAACGTCGTAGTTCATCATCGGCTTCTGGCCGGCGATACGCTCGGCAACCACAACGCCTTCTTCAGAGGCCTTGTGGGCCAGCATCGGGCCGCGCACCACGTCACCGACAGCCCACACGCCCGGGGCGGAGGTCATGCACAGATCGTTGACGTAGATGAAGCCGCGCTCGTCCAGTTTCACACCGGCGTCTTCGGACAGCAGGCCCTCGGTGAACGGGCGACGGCCCACACACACGATCAGCTTGTCGAAAGTTTCCTGCTGCTCCTTGCCGTCTTTGTCTTCGTAAGTGACAACGACTTCTTTGCCTTTCACTTCGGTGCCGGTAACGCGGCAGGACAGGCGAATATCCAGACCCTGCTTCTTGAGGATCTTCTGGGATTCCTTGGCGATCTGCTGATCCATGATGGACAGGAAATTGTCCAGCGCTTCCAGCACAACCACTTCAGAGCCCAGGCGGCTCCAGACAGAACCCAGTTCCAGGCCGATAACACCGGCGCCGATCACGCCCAGGCGCTTCGGCGTCGAGGTAAATTCCAGTGCGCCAGTGGAGTCGACGATAATCTTGTTGTCTACCGGAGCCGGCGGAATGTTGACCGGAACGGAGCCGGAGGCCAGGATCACGTTATCGGCTTCGTAGACAGTGGTTTTGCCGTCGTGACCGGTCACTTCCACTTTCTTGTTGGCCAGCAGCTTGCCGGTACCCTCAATGGAGGTGACCTTGTTGGCCATGAACAGACCGGAGATACCACCGGACATCTGCTTCACGACGCCGTCTTTGCGCTCGATCATTTTCTTGACGTCGATCTTGACCTTGCCGGTATCGATGCCATGCGCGTCGAGAGAGTCTTTCGCCTCGTGATATTTCCACGAGCTGTCCAGCAGCGCCTTGGACGGGATACAGCCCACATTCAGACAGGTACCGCCATTAACGGTCTTGCCTTCTTTGTTGACCCATTTTTCGACACAGGCGGTTTTCAGGCCCAGTTGCGCAGCGCGGATCGCAGCTACGTATCCCCCCGGACCAGAGCCAATTACGATTACGTCAAATTTATCCGACATGATCAGTCCCAGATGTTCGTGAATTCAGTGTGACAGCGGGGGCCAGAGGCCCCCGTAAACTTATTTAGACTTCCAGCAGGATACGCGCCGGATCTTCGATCATTTCCTTGATCGCCACGAGGAAGCCAACCGCTTCCTTGCCGTCGATCAGGCGGTGATCGTAGGACAGCGCCAGGTACATCATCGGCAGGATTTCCACCTTGCCGTCGACCGCCATCGGGCGCTCCTGGATCTTGTGCATGCCCAGAATTGCAGTCTGCGGCGGGTTCAGGATCGGCGTGGACAGCAGGGAACCGAATACACCGCCGTTGGTGATGGTGAAGGTACCGCCGGTCATCTCTTCGATGGACAGTTTGCCGTCGCGCGCACGCACACCCAGGTCGCGGATGTTATTTTCCATATCCGCCAGGCCCATATTTTCGGCGTTGCGCAGGATCGGCACGACCAGGCCCTTGGGTGAGGAAACGGCCACACCGATATCCTGGTAGCCGTGGTAGACGATATCGTCACCATCAATGGAAGCGTTCACTGCGGAATAGCGTTTCAGCGCCTCCACGGCAGCTTTAACAAAGAAGCCCATGAAGCCCAGGCGGGTGCCGTTGTGGGTCTTCTCGAACAGATCCTTGTAATTTTTACGCAGGTCCATGATCGGCTTCATGTTCACTTCGTTGAAGGTAGTGAGCATGGCCGTGGACTGGGAAGCGTCGAGCAGGCGTTCGGCGATACGCTTGCGCATACGGGTCATTGGTACGCGCTTCTCGACACGTTCACCCGGGGCAACGGAAACTTCTGCAGCGGCCGCGGTAGTCGCCGCTGCCGGTGCGGTACCGGCCTTCATAACGTCTTCTTTCAGAACGCGGCCGCCCTTGCCGGTGCCTTCGACACCACCCAGGTCAACGCCTTTTTCCGCCGCCATTTTCTTGGCGGACGGCATGGCGATTTTCTCGCCGCCAGCGGCCGGAGCCGCGGCTTCTTCCGCAGGCTTCTCTTCAGCCTTGGCTTCTTCGCCACCGGCACTGCCGCCAGCGCCTTCTTCAAATTTGGCGATCACTTCGTTGGACAGGACAGTATCGCCCTCGTCCTTGATGATTTCGCTGAGGGCGCCGTCTGCCGGAGCTACAACTTCCAGTACGACTTTGTCAGTTTCGATATCCACGATCAGTTCATCGCGGGACACGGCTTCGCCGGGTTTCTTGTGCCAGGTGGCAACAGTGCCGTCCTGAACGGATTCCGGGAAAGTTGGCGCTTTAATCTCGATCGTCATTGTTCCTGTTTCCTGAGATTGACTCTTCACTAATTACTGCCGCCGATTTACTTGACGGTCAGCGCCTCGTTGATGAACGTGTTCTGTTCTTCCAGGTGCGTGGACATATAGCCCGCCGCCGGTGCGGCAGAGGCCGCGCGCCCCACGTATTCCAGTTCCAGCTTCGGATGCTGCTCTGCCAGCAGGCGACGCAAGTGGTGCTGGCTGTGATACCAGGCGCCCTGGTTCATCGGCTCCTCCTGACACCAGGCCACACTGCCGAGGTTCTTGTACGCGGAAATCGCGTCGACAAATTCCTCGTCCGGGAAGGGATACAGCTGCTCGATACGCACCAGCGCCACATCTTCCTGTTCGCGCTCCATGCGCGCTTCCAGCAAATGGTAATAGACCTTGCCGGAGCACAGCACCAGGCGCTTGACCTTGGCCGGATCGACATTGTCGTCCTGGATGACGTTATGGAACTTGCCGTTGGCCAGCTCGTCCAGGCTGGAGGTAGCCAGCTTGTGACGCAGGATCCATTTCGGGCTCATGATTACCAGTGGGCGGCGCATCGGGCGGATGGCCTGGCGGCGCAGCAGGTGGAAAATCTGTGCCGGCGTGGTGGCATTGCACACCTGGATATTGTGCTCGGCACACATCTGCATGAAGCGCTCCAGCCGCGCGGAGGAGTGCTCCGGACCCTGCCCTTCATACCCGTGCGGCAACAGCATCACCAGGCCGCACATACGGCCCCACTTGTGCTCACCGGAGGTGATGAACTGGTCAATCACCACCTGGGCGCCGTTGGCGAAATCGCCGAACTGGGCTTCCCAGATAATCAGTGATTTCGGCGTAGTGGTGGCATAACCGTATTCGAACGCCAGCACCGCTTCTTCCGACAGCAGCGAGTCGTAAATATCGAATGCCGGCTGGTCCTCGTACATGTTTTCCAGCGGTACGTAGCAGGAGCCGTCTTTCTGGCTGTGGACCACGGCGTGGCGGTGAGAAAAGGTACCGCGACGCACATCCTCACCGGCCAGGCGAATCATGTAGCCCTGCTCCAGCAGTGTGCCGTACGCGAGGGTCTCGGCCATGCCCCAGTTCAGCGGCAGACCGCCGCCGGCCATTTTGCGGCGGTCTTCGTAAATTTTCGCTACCTGACGCTGCATTACCACGCCATCGGGCACAGTGGTCATGCGGCTGGCCACGTCTTTCAACTTGGGCAGCGCCATACCGGTGTCCGCCGGCGTCTGCCAGTCGTGGTTCAGGTAAGGCGTCCAGTCCACGAACATCGAGGAGTCCGGCTGTTTAACCAGTCCGGTCGCCACATCCTCGCCGCGATCCAGCTTGTCGCGGTAGTCGTTGGCCAGCTTGTCGGCAGCCGCTTTGTCCAGGACATTTTCACCGACCAGTTTTTCCGCGTACAGGGTGCGGGTGGTCTTGTGCTTGCGAATGGCCTGGTACATCAGCGGCTGGGTGCCGGACGGGTCATCGGTCTCGTTGTGGCCGCGGCGGCGGTAGCACACCAGGTCGATGACGATGTCTTTCTTGAACTCGTAGCGGTAATCCACGGCCAGCAGCGCGGCCAGTACAACCATTTCCGGGTCGTCGCCGTTTACGTGCAGTACCGGGGCATCGATCATCTTGGCGACGTCGGTGCAGTACTCGGTAGAGCGCGCGTCCTCGCGCTTGCTGGTGGTAAAGCCCACCTGGTTGTTCAACACGATATGCACGGTACCGCCGGTATAGTAACCGCGGGTCTGCGACATCTGCAGAGTTTCCTGCACCACGCCCTGACCGGCAAAAGCGGCGTCGCCGTGGATGTTGATCGGCATGACCTTCTCGCCAGTCGCATCGCCGCGGCGATCCTGGCGGGCACGCACGGAACCTTCGACCACCGGCGCACAGATTTCCAGGTGCGACGGGTTGAAGGCCAGCGCCAGGTGCACTTCGCCACCGGGAGTCATGACATTGGAGGAGAAGCCCTGGTGGTACTTCACGTCACCGGAGGTATCCAGGGTCTTCTTGCCCTCGAACTCCTCGAACAGGTCAGTGGGGTTCTTGCCCAGAATATTGACCAGGGTGTTGAGACGGCCGCGGTGGGCCATACCCATCACGATCTCCTTCACACCGTAAGTACCGGAGCGGCGGATCAGCGCGTCCAGCATCGGGATAAGGCTCTCGCCGCCCTCAACACCGAAACGCTTGGTGCCCGGGTACTTGGAATCCAGATGGCGCTCCAGGCCCTCGGCGGCGGACAGGCGCTGCAGGATTTCAATCTGGATATCGTTACCGAAATTCGGCCTGGCCTGGCTGCGCTCGAGGCGCTGCTGGAACCAGTGCTGCTCGTCCAGGTTGGACAGGTGCATGATTTCGGCGCCGAGATTGCCACAGTAGGTGCGCTCAAGCCCCTCTACGATTTCACGCAGGGTGGCTTCGCCGTTGCCGAAGAACAGATCACCGGTCTGGAACGTGGTATCGAAGTCGCCTTCGGTCAGCCCGTGGTAGTTCAGCTGCAGATCCGGCGCCTGTTCGCGTGCCATCAGGCCCAGCGGGTCTAGCGTGGCCTTCTTGTGGCCGCGGTGGCGGTAGGAACTGATGAGCTGCAGAACTTTGATCTGCTTGCGTTCGTGTTCGATGTTGATAGCGCCGGCACCGGGAGCGGCCAGCGGACGGGAGCGATTTTTTGCCAGGAGTTCAAAGTGTGCGCGCACCGCCGAATGGGATACGTCACCGCCGCTCTGGACCCGGGGCAGACTGTCGAAGTAACTGCGCCATTCCTCCGGCACGCCGTTGGGGTCGTGCAGATAGGTCTCGTACAGTTCCTCCACATAGGCGGCGTTGCCCCCGGAGATATGGGAGCTACGCCACAGCTGCTCCATGGTACTTTCGTGCATGTTGATGCCTACCTCGATTGCAGCGCTCGTGCTCTCTGGCTGTCGCGCTGCGCTTTCCTTTCACTCACAAAAGGGGAGGCGCCAAAAGTCACCTCCCCTTTTCAACTTAGCACCGGCTCTTTGGCCGACTTTCTTGTAGATAGGCGCCGCCGTTGGCGCCAAGCCCGACCAGCGGGCTCAACCGGGCTCAAAATGCTCTCGGCCCGATCACACGGCCCGAGTCAACAACATATTGCGGATGTGACCGATAGCGCGCGTCGGGTTGAGACCTTTCGGGCACACGTTCACACAGTTCTGAATACCGTGGCAGCGGAATACGCTGAACGGATCGTCCAGGTTGGACAGGCGTTCGTCGGTGGCGGTGTCGCGGCTGTCCGCCAGGAAGCGGTAAGCCTGCAGCAGGCCGGCAGGGCCGATGAACTTGTCCGGGTTCCACCAGAAAGAAGGACAGGCGGTGGAGCAGCACGCACACAGGATACATTCGTACAGGCCGTCCAGCTTTTCGCGGTCTTCCGGCGACTGCAGGCGCTCGATCGCCGGGGCCGGCGTGTCGTTCTGCAGGTACGGCTCGATCTTCTTGTACTGCTCGTAGAACTGCTCCATGTCCACAACCAGGTCACGGATGACCGGCAGGCCCGGCAGCGGGCGCAGTACCAGCTTGCCCTTGGGCGCTGCTTCGGACAGCGGCGTGGTGCAGGCCAGGCCATTCTTGCTGGAAATGTTCATACCGTCGGAACCGCACACACCTTCGCGGCAGGAGCGGCGGAATGACAGGGTCGGATCCTGGGCCTTCAGCAGTTCCAGTACGTCCAGCACCATCAGGTCTTTGCCCTCGGTGTCCAGCTCGTAGTCCTGCATGTACGGCGCTTTGTCGGTTTCCGGGTTGTAACGGTAAATGCTTACTTTCAACATACTCTATTCCGCTCCCGAATCAGTAAGTCCGAGCTTTCGGCTCGAAGGCTTCCATGGTGGTCGGCGCAAAGTTAACCGCGCGCTTGCCGACACGCTTCTCCGCCGGGAAGAACATGGAGTGACACAGCCAGTTTTCGTCGTCGCGTTCCTGGAAGTCTTCGCGGGCGTGGGCGCCGCGACTCTCGGTGCGGGTCTCCGCAGCGATGGCAGTAGCTTCTGCCACTTCCAGCAGGTTCTGCAGCTCCAGCGCTTCAACACGGGCGGTGTTGAATGCCTTGCTCTTGTCATCCAGGCGCACATTCTCGATACGGGTGCGCAGGTCTTCCAGTTTCTTCACACCTTCGGCCATGTAGTCGCCGCGGCGGAATACACCGAAGTGGTTCTGCATGACATTCTGCAGCTCGGTGCGGAGACTCGCAGCGGACTCGCCGTCGTTGCTGTTTTCCAGGCGGTTCAGGCGCGCCATGGCCGCTTCGATATCGGACTCGGAAGCCTCGCGGTTCTCGATACCTTCGCGCAGGGCCTTCTCGATGAAGAGACCGGAAGCGCGGCCGAAGACCACCAGGTCCAGCAGCGAGTTGCCGCCGAGGCGGTTGGCGCCGTGCACGGATACGCAGGCGACTTCGCCACAGGCGTAGAAACCGTCGATCACCTGGTCATTGCCAGCGGCGTCCTGAGTCAGGGCCTGGCCATGCACGTTAGTGGGGATACCACCCATCATGTAGTGACAGGTCGGCACAACCGGAATCGGGTCCTTGGTCGGATCCACGTGGGCAAAGGTCTTGGACAGCTCAAGGATACCCGGCAGGCGGCTGTGCAGCACGTCCTCACCCAGGTGATCAAGCTTCAGGAACACGTGATCGCCGTTGGGGCCGGCGCCGCGACCGTCGAGGATTTCCAGCACCATGGAGCGGGCTACCACGTCGCGGGAAGCCAGGTCTTTGGCGTTCGGCGCGTAACGCTCCATGAAGCGCTCGCCGTCCTTGTTGATCAGGTAACCGCCTTCACCGCGACAACCTTCCGTTACCAGTACACCCGCGCCGGCAATACCGGTGGGGTGGAACTGCCACATCTCGATATCCTGCACCGGCATACCGGCGCGCAGGGCCATACCGACACCGTCACCGGTGTTGATGTGCGCGTTGGTAGTGGAGGCAAAAATACGACCCGCACCACCGGTGGCGAATACGGTCGCCTTGGACTTGATGAATACCACTTCGCCATCTTCGATACAGATGGCGATGACACCCACCACAGCACCGTCCTGGTTCTTCACCAGGTCGACCGCGAACCACTCGTTCAGGAATACGGTATTGTGCTTGACGTTGTTCTGGTAAAGCGTGTGCAGCAGTGCGTGACCTGTACGGTCAGCCGCCGCACAGGTGCGGGCAGCCTGGCCGCCGCGACCGAAATCCTTGGACTGGCCTCCGAACGGACGCTGGTAGATGCGGCCTTCTTTAGTACGGGAGAACGGCAGGCCCATGTGCTCGAGCTCGAACACGGCTTCTGGGCCTACGGAACACATGTACTCGATCGCGTCCTGGTCACCGATATAGTCGGAGCCTTTGACCGTGTCGTACATGTGCCAGCGCCAATCGTCGTTGGGATCGTCACTGGCGATCGCACAAGTGATACCGCCCTGGGCGGATACGGTGTGCGAGCGCGTCGGGAATACTTTGGTGATGACCGCAGTCTTGAAGCCGGACTGGGCCATCTGCAGGGCCGCGCGCATACCCGCGCCGCCGCCGCCGATTACAATCCCGTCAAAGGATATGGTTCGCATGTTCGACATAAATTACACCCCCCACAGAATTTCAACGCCCCACACCACATAGATCACGGCAACCGCCGCCAGCAGCACTTCCACGAGAAGGCGCAGTGCGGTGGCCTTCGGGCCCATCATGCGGTTGGTGATGTAGTCGGTAACGACAGACCAGAGACCGATCCAGGCATGGACGACCGTGGAAAGCAGCGTTACCAGGCTGAAGATACGCACCCAGCTCTGGGCGAACAGCGCCGACCAGCTCTCGTAGCCGAAATCGTCACTGAAAAAGATGAACCCAACAATAAAGAGGGTATAGGCGATCAACACCAGAGCAGTGACCCGCTGGTACAACCAGTCGAAAGTACCGCTGCGTCCGAAGCTTGTTACTGTTCTTACCACAACCATACCCCCGCCAGCAGAATAAGGATTACACTCAGCACGAGCACCAGCACGGCGCCGCGACGACCACCTTCCAGGGACTCACCAATCCCCAGATCCATCAGCAGGTGACGTACACCAGCCAACAGGTGGTAGATAAGAGCCGCCAGGGAAGCCCACAAAATGAGCTTGGCGGGAATACTGTTGAATGCTGCCGCCATATCGGCGAAGCCCTGTTCGGATTCCAGGCTCGCATCGAGCATGTACAGCAGCAATGCCACCACGGCGAAGAGAACCACGCCGGATACACGATGCAAAATGGAAACCAGAGCGGCAGCGGGAAGCTTGATAGTGGAAATGTCTAAATTGACAGGTCTGTTTTTGTTCACAGGAAAAACACCTTGTTGCCCTGAACGACCGGGCGCCCGTTAGCTTTTCAATGGAGGGGGCGGACTGCTTGCTGATCACTTTGCGCACGACTCGTTTAAGCTCTGTACAAAGCGGCCGTACCATGGCGCAAGCCGCGCGGATTATAGGCATTCGATCTTCAAAACACAATGAACGCCTCCGCCAGCACGGCAATAACAGCCTCCTATTTAGCGAAGCCGACTCGGAACCAGATGGCAAAATTTCCACGGAAAATCTGTACCGGATACAGGTAAAAGCTCTAGTGGTAGTGGCCCGGGCCGCATTTCCTGTTGTTAGGAGACTGATCGTCCACCCTATTTGGTTTGACAATTCCCGGCGCGCCACTTAAGTTTGGCCCCGCTCAAAAAGCCCACCGGAGCCCAAAAAGGCGCAAAATCGCGCCTTACCAGGAGCGGGCTGCATGCATTTGGTGCCGGCATTGGAACTCTGCAGTCGCCTGATCCGGCGCCTTCCCAGGGAATTCGATTCAACCCCGGCCCCGCCAGTTCTGGCGGGTCGCCATACCGTGTACAGGGCCCTGCCCTGTACCCAAGCACAATGGCCCGGCAAGCAACCCTGTATCAGTGGCCGTCCGCGAAGGCAGCAAAAGAACATTTGAGGAGTCCGCAATGTCCGATAAAAAAGCGCAACTAATGGTCGACGGGATCGACGGCAGCCTGGAACTGCCGGTTCTTTCCGGCACCCTCGGCCCCGACGTTGTCGATGTCAGCAGCCTGGCCGGCAAGGGCTTGTTCACCTACGACCCGGGCTTTATGTCCACCGCCGCGTGCGAATCCCAGATCACTTTTATCGACGGCGCCAAGGGCCAGCTGCTGCACCGCGGCTACCCCATCGAACAGCTGGCGGAAAAGTCTGACTACCTGGAAACCTGCTACCTGCTGATGAACGGCGAACTGCCGAACGCGGAGCAGAAAAAGGAATACGTCAGCAGCATCATGAACCACACCATGGTGCACGAGTCCCTGGTCAACTTCTTCAAGGGCTTCCGCTACGACGCCCACCCGATGGCCATGATGTGTGGTGTTGTCGGCGCCCTCGCCTCCTTCTACCATGATTCTCTCGACATCACCGATCCGGAACACCGCAAAATTTCTGCGGACCGCCTGATCGCCAAGATGCCGACCCTGGCGGCGATGTGCTACAAGCACTCCAAGGGCCAGCCGTTCATGTATCCGGACAACAGCCTCAGCTACTCCGAGAACTTCCTGCACATGATGTTCGGCAATCCCTGTGAGCCGAGCAAGATCGATCCGATCGTGGCCAAGGCAATGGATATCATCTTCCTGCTGCACGCCGACCACGAGCAGAACGCCTCGACTTCTACCGTGCGCCTGGCCGGCTCCTCCGGTGCCAACCCGTTTGCGTGTATCTCCTCCGGTATCGCCACCCTGTGGGGACCCGCGCACGGTGGTGCCAACGAAGCGGTACTGAACATGCTGCAGGAGATCGGCGACGAGAGCCGCATCGACGAGTACGTAAAGAAAGCCAAGGACAAGAGCGATCCGTTCCGCCTGATGGGCTTCGGCCACCGCGTCTACAAGAACTTCGACCCGCGCTCCCGCGTGATGCAGGGCATCTGCGACGAAGTACTGGGCGCGATGGGCGCGGAGAACGATCCGCTGCTGAAGATCGCCAAGAAGCTGGAAAAGATTGCACTGGAAGACGAGTACTTCGTCGAGAAGAAGCTCTACCCGAACGTGGACTTCTATTCCGGCATCATCATGAAGGCGATCGGTATTCCCACCGATATGTTCACCGTGATCTTCGCCACCGGCCGCACCGCTGGCTGGATCGCACACTGGAACGAAATGATCTCCAACCCTTACAAGATCGGCCGTCCGCGCCAGCTGTACACCGGCCACACGCCGCGCGATTACGTTGCCCTGAACGATCGCTAAGGGCGGACCGCTCCAGCAATAAAAAACCCGGCAACTGCCGGGTTTTTTTGTCCCTCAAGCCAGCCTTCTGTCACCTACACTACGCCCGTCCAGCACTCCTCCCGGCTGCCCGCTACCACTGCTCACCGACGCAGATACCCCCAATAAAACCAAATAACGGCAAACAGTTCCGCCCCTTGACAGGTAATTACAGTGGCTGTAATTTCTGAACTGGGTACTTACAGTAGCTGTAACTTATGCACTACTTAAAGGCGCGATTGCGAACCGCATACCGGCCTGGTCGCAACTTGTTGCAAACGCTAACTCCCGTCGTAACCCGGCGGGATGGCAGCTCGGCAGCACCAGCCCCTCACAGGACGCTATCAACTTAGCGGCCACGCAGTTGTGAAAGGAGATACCCCGACGGAGTGACCTCGATAAACAATAAAGACCAGAGGACAGACGAGATGAGACGCAACTTACTTTCCCTAGCAATTGCCACCAGCGTGGTCGTGGCGCCGCAAACTTTTGCCCAAACCCTGGAAGAAGTGACTGTAACGGCGCAAAAGCGTGCACAGAGCGCACAGGACGTGGCCATCAGCATTGCCGCCATGGGCAGCGATGACCTGGAAAAACTCGGCGTAATGGAAGCCTCACAACTCACCGAATTTGTGCCCAACATGGAGCTGAGCACGTCACCCGACTCCGGCATCCCCATTTTCGTGATTCGCGGCGTGGGCCTGCAGGACTACAACGCCAACAACACCCCGACCACCGCCGTGGTGGTGGACGATGTGTACCAGCCCTTCGGCGTCTACGGCGCATTTGCGATGTTTGACACCGAGCGCGTGGAAATACTGAAGGGCCCGCAGGGCGGCTTGTACGGACGCAACTCCACCGGCGGCGCCATCAATATCGTGTCCCGCCGGCCCGAATTTGATAAGAACCAGGCCAACGCCGCCGTGGATGTAGGCAACTACGGCACCTTCAACGTGCGCGCCGGTGCCGACCTGTCCATCGCCGACAACCTGGCGGCGCGGGTGGCGCTGCAGAACGAACTGAGCGAAGGCTGGTTCGAAAACACCTACCTGGACCGCAAACAGGGCGGCCGCGACAAGACCCAGGCGCGCATCACCCTGTCCTACGAGCCCACCGACAACCTGCATCTGGACCTGCGCCAGACTTTCGGCCGCGACAAGTCCGAGGTGGGTATTCCGGAGCCCGAAGGTTACTGGAAGCCGAACAGCAGCCCTTGGTCCCAGCCTTATTATATCGGGGACGGGCGGGGCAACGCCCTCCCCGACTTCACCGGGCCCATTCCCGGCGATTACTGTGATGCGATCATTAACACCGGCATTCCCGATGCCAGCTGTGTGAACATCAACGGCAAGGCGCCGGACGGTATCTACCGCGGTGAAGATGCTACCGTGCGCCACTTCGACGACACCTTCAATTCCACCTCGTTTAACGTGGAGTGGGACCTGGATGCCGTGACCCTGGTATCCGTGACCAACTTTACGACCCTGGACTTTTTCCACGTCAACGGCTCCGGCAGTGTCGGCACCGGCGCGGCGAACCAGGACGAGTGGGAGGCCTATGCCGAGCTGGTCGGTCGCGACATCAACTTCGACGACAACTACATCACCAACTACAGCTCGGATATCAACTCCCTGTCCCAGGAACTGCGCCTGCTGTCGAATAGCGACGGGCCCTTCAACTGGATGGCGGGCGCCAGCTACGCCCAGGATCAGCTCGACGAAAACCGGACCTGTACCTTCAGTGCCAACCTGTACGCCGACTGGGTCGCCTTCCCCGGCTGCGGCACCATGGAATACGAGCAGGAGACCAAGGTCAGCTCCGTGTACGGTCAGCTGGTATACGACTTCAACGAAGCCTTCACCCTGACCACCGACCTGCGCTACACCCGCGAGCAGAAAGATTATGTCGGCGGCGTGGTGCTCAACGCCGGCGCCTGGGCCTGTAACGCCTGGGGCATCGATGATTATCAGGCCTGTCTTGCTGAATATGAGGACAAGCCATTTGTGCTGTCTTCCGGCACGCCGGCGACCTACGATGAGAAGGATCCGTCGTGGAAAGTGACACTGGACTGGAAACCCACCGAAGACACCCTGCTCTACACAAGCGTGGGCCACACCTTCAAGTCCGGCGGATTCTTCGGCGGCTTCTTCTTCAATGCCGAGGCGGTGGAATCCTACAAGCCGGAAACCAACACAGCGGTAGAGCTGGGCTTCAAGTCCACCCTGGCGGAGGACACCATGCAGCTGAACGGTGCCATCTTCCACTACGACTACAAGGGCTTCCAGTCGCCGCTGGAAATCCAGAACGGCAACGCTACCTTCTCGGGCCTGACCAATATGGGTGACGTCGAGACCCGTGGCGCCGAGCTGGATCTGCGCTGGCTGCCGATCATGGGGCTGGATCTGCGTGTAGGCGTCGGCTACATGGACACTGAAATCGTGAAGGGCCCGAGCGGCACCGGCCGTATCTACGATCTCTTCGGTCGGGAAGTGGATGTGGTCGGCAACGAGCTCAACAACGCCCCCGGCCTGAGCGTGAGCTCCCTGGCGCGCTATGAGTTTGGCGTTACTGACGAGCTCGGCGCGGCACTGCAGCTGGGTGTTAACTGGACCGATGACTACTACCTGAGCATCACCAACGAGCCCTACGCCAAGGAAGATGGCGGCACCCTGGTCAATGCCCGCGCGGAACTGTTCCAGGAAGCCGGCGACTGGACCGTGTCACTGTGGGGCAGGAACCTGACCGATCGTCACTATCGCACCAGCACCAATGACGACGGCATTTTAAACAACTACTCCAGCTGGAGCGCGCCACGCACCTTCGGTGCAACTCTGTCTTACAACTTCTGATTCCATCCAGCCGACCATCGCTGCGGTGGTCACTTAGGAATAGCGGCCCGCGTGGCCGCTTTTTTTATATTCGACTGCCGGCATATTGCCCCTGCCCTTCCGTTGGAGATCGCCGGTCCACTATACAGTTTCTACATTCGTGGACTCGCGGAATACCGAATGCTTCACCAGGTGTTAAGCGGACCTTCTCGCTTCATCCGCCCGTGTCAGCTGTAGTCCGGCCATACCCAGCGCGACTAGGCGCCCCTCGAGCAGCAATAAGATGCACTCCACTGCCATAAAAAGCCCGACTACTGCCGGGTTTTCGTGCTCGCACGCCAGGAAAGCGTGAACCTGTTCCCACATTAAACGAGAATCACCTCAAGATAAAATAAAATTCTACAAAAGATGAAGAATAGAGGGCAAAATTCCCAACTTTATTTATATAAGAATCATGCCGACCCTGAATAGCCCATTTTCGGCTGGCCCCGGGCGACGGCACTGCCCTTTTCAAAACTAACAAGAGCACAGAAACGATGTTCGGCATCTTCTCTAAGAAATCAAAAGGTGGACGCCCCACAGAGGAAGCAATCGCTGGCGGCACCAGAGCAGGCGCAAAACCAACACGCACCATAAACTACGATCCCGGCCTAATTACTTCACTTAAAAATGATCATCATGATCTCGTCGAGATTTTTCAGCGTGTCTGGTCTGAGGGGTATGAGGTACATAACTTTCGCAAGCTGTCCGACCTCCTGAGGCAGTTCAAATCGGGATTCCAGGCACACCTAATCAAGGAGAATGTGCGCTTTTACGTCTACCTGGAACAGGCCCTGGCGGAAGATGTACACACACTGCAGATCGTCAAGGATTTCCGCACCGATATGAACGAAATTGCCAACGCCGTGGTGCAGTTCTGCAAGCGTTACACCCACGAGGCCTACACCCAGGAGATGGTGCGGGACTTCAAACGCGACTACCACAAGATCGGCGAGGCCCTGACCCGGCGCGTGACGCTGGAGGAAGGCGAGCTGTACACCCTTTACCAACCCTCCTGATCCGCTCTTCTCCGCGGCTGCCCATCCGGGCCGCCCGCCACTCCCCACACGTTATCACCACTTCCGGCCACCGCACTGATCATCGCGACAATTGGTCCTAGGTCACATTTCAATTGCGAACTGTTTTATTTTATTTAAATATATGAGCATTAAGATCTATATAATAATTACAAATTAGAATATCCGACCAAAGTTTTCGGACTCATCGCCAAAAAATTTACGATAAGGCAAAGCCGTTGATGAGAGCCAGTATTTCCGGGGGAGATATGGCTGAGCTGCAGGACCGACTCGCTCCGTCGCAGCCCGCCAGTTCCGATATCAGAAGCGACGTGGACTACCCGATCTATGTCGTCGTGGGGAGCGGTCCAGTCGGTGTGCGCTGTGCCCAGAAACTGCTCCGGCATAGCGAGGAAGCACAGGTGGTGCTTTTCGGGGCAGAGGCCGAAGCACCCTACAATCGCGTCAAACTCTCCCAGTATCTCTCCGATCATCTCACCCGTGCAGACCTCGACAATCCTGTCGTCAGTCAACCGGAAAGTCGCCTCGCGGAGCGGATCAATCAGCCCGTCACCGCTATCGATCTCGCCGCCAAAACCGTCATCGATGCAACCGGCAGGGTACAGCCTTACAACAAACTGGTACTGGCGACCGGCTCGACCCCGACCCTGCCGGAGATTCCCGGCATAACACTCGAGCATGTCCACACCTTCCGCAGCCTGCACGATACCGAAACACTAATTCGGCTGCGCGAAGACAACCGGCGCATCTGCGTGATTGGTTCCGGCGCGCTGGGACTGGAAGCAGCCGCCGCATTGAAGACCCAGAACAACCGCGTCGTCCTACAGTCGCGTGCGCGCCTGCTAGGGGGATTGCTAGAGGAAGAAGCCGAGGAATACCTACAGTCGTCACTCGCCGCACTGGGCGTCGAACTCAGGATCGGCGACCCAGTAACCGCGCTCGCCGGCGGTACCGCAGTACAGGAGGTGAGGTTTGCCAGCGGCGAAACCCTAGCGGTAGACGCAGTGGTGGTGTGCACCGGTATCCAGCCGGAAATCACCCTCGCACGCGCATGCGGATTGGCAACCGGGCGCGGTATCCTTGTTTCCGAGTGGCTACAGACCTCCAACCCGGACATCTATGCCGTGGGGGAGTGCGCCGAATTTGCGCAGCAGGTGTACCAGTTCGTGCGGCCCGGCTACGAACAGGTGGAGAGTTGTGCCGCGCATATCTGCAGCGGACCGAATCTGCAACCGGTCGCCAACCCCTATGCCGGCAGCCTGACCGACATCCAGCTGAAAATCGCCCATATCTCCTGCGCGCTGATCGGGGCGGTGCAACATGGTGATCAAGCGGTCGAGGCGGGAACAGACGGCGGCGCCCAGCGTTACAGCTACCGCAATCGCTTCAAGGGCATCTATCGGCAACTGCTGGTGGAGAATGACCGTATTGTCGGCGCGGTGCACATCGGCAGCTGGGACGAGGCCAACCGGGTGCGCCAGGTTATCAACGAGCAGGGAGCCGTTACCGCGCGCGCGCTGCAGCAATTCGAGGAGCACGGCCACCTATGGCAGCAGCAGACGCCCCTCGGTATCAAGGAGCAACCCGACAGCTACCTAGTATGCCAGTGCAACGCCGTCAGCAAAGGCGAACTCTGCCGGGCGATCTCCCAGGGCAAGCGCAACCTGATGGACCTGCAACAGGCCACCAATGCGGGCTCCGTCTGCGGCAGCTGCCGGCCACTGATCGCCGAACTGCTGGACATGCCCGCCACCAACCTGGTGATGCGCCATGCGCGCGGTATTTTCGTCACCTCGGTAATATCCCTGATCCTGATCGCGCTGGCACTCACCATGCCGCCGGCGCCGGTCTCCGAAACCGTGCAAACCGACTGGTACTGGCAGAGTCTCTGGTACGGCAGTTTCTGGAAACAGGTCAGCGGCTACAGCCTGCTCGGGTTCTGCCTGCTCACGGCGAGCCTCAGCCTGCGCAAACGCTGGCGCAGCCTCAGCTATGGCCATGTGGACCACTGGCGCTACGTGCACAGTGTGATCGGCTGTGGCGCCCTGGTGGTGCTGGTGGTGCACACCGGTTTCCGCCTCGGTGAAAACCTCAACCTGGCACTGATGCTGGTATTTCTCGCGGCCACCACCACCGGCGCGCTGGTCGGTGTCTTCATGGCCCGCAACCACCACTGGACCGACCTGAAACTGCGCGAACACCGCAAGTGGTGGTCGCGGGTGCATTACATATTGCTGTGGACGCTGCCGGCCCTTCTCGCTTACCACATAATGGCGGTGTATTACTTTTGATGAAATATCAGTTCAAGTTCTGGCACTACGGAGTCATCGCCACACTACTGATCGGTGGCCTGGTGGCCTACAACCTGGCGTTTGCCGACAAGACCCTGTTTATCAGCGGCGAAATGACCCACGGCCACCACCAGATAGAGCTCGCCTGCACCGCCTGCCACGGCGACGGCTTTGCCGGCCCCGACGCCATGCAGCAGGCCTGCCTGAACTGCCACGCTGATGAGCTGGCACAGGCAAACGACTCGCACCCGCGCAAGAAGTTTCTCGACCCGCGCAATGCGCCGCTGCTATCCAACCTGGATGCGCGTCGCTGCGTGACCTGCCACGCGGAGCACAAACCGGAAATCACCGACTCCATGGGCGTCACCCTCGCGGGTGATTTCTGCTTCCACTGCCATCGGGATATTGCCGCAGACCGCCCCAGTCACAAGGACTTCGCCTTCAACAGCTGCGCCAGTGCCGGCTGCCACAACTTCCACGACAACCGCGCCCTGTATGAAGATTTCCTCACTGCCCACATCGGTGAACCCGCACAGCGCGCCGATGCCGGCCTGCCGGCGCGCACCGCCATGCAGTCGTGGTTGCGGGAGCACCCCCACGAGCAGCCACTGGAATCGCAGCAGGCCGATATAACGCATAACGGCGCAGCCGCGGAAGTGACTGCGGCCTGGGCGGAGAGCGGCCACGCCCGCGCAGCGGTCAACTGCAGTGGTTGTCATCAGGGCGGCCAGATGCAATTTTCCAGCCGCGAAATCGTCGCCCAATGCGGCCGCTGTCACCGTGAACAGCGCGACGCCTTTACCCAGGGCAAACACGGCATGCGGTTGTCGGGCAAGTTACCGCAGCGCTTTATCGACAGTGTCGCCGCCATGACACCCCAGCAGGCTTGGCTGCCGATGAAAGCCGAGGCGCGCGGCGAACTCAGCTGTACCAGCTGCCACGGACCACACAAGACCAATCTGCAGTTCGCCGCTGTAGACGCGTGCCTGGGCTGCCACAACGACGAGCACAGTCTGGCCTACAAGGAATCCCCCCACTTCCGTGCCCTGGCCGCCGGGCACGGCGACGGCGCCAGCTGTGCCAGCTGCCACCTGCCGCGCGAGCAGCGCGGCAAGCGGGTGGTGGTCAATCACAACCAGAATCACAACCTGCGCCCCAACGACAAAATGCTGCCGGTGTGCCTGAACTGCCACGGCGCCGAATTTGCCCTGGCCGCGCTGGCGGACGATGGACTGATTGCCAACAACTTTGCCGCCGCGCCCCGCGGCGGACACCAGAGTTTTGACCTGATCCGCGATCGCATCGCGAGAATTTCCGCCAAAGACCGCAGCGTGCCATCCCGTGACGCTCACTCAAACAACCTGCAATCCAGTAATACCCGATAGGAGGGAACCACTATGCGTATCGCCGCTGTTATCGCCGCCGTTGCGGCCCTGCTAACCGCCTGTGGCCAGGAACAGGGCATAGCCCCGCAGCGTATGGCCGATGCCGTCTTCGCCGTCATCGAGGCCGACCGTGCCAGCTATACCCAGAAGGTAGTCAACCGCCTGCAGAACGAGGACAAGGTGATCAAGGCCGACGAGCACTGGCAGGACAGCCAGGCGCTACCGCTGCCGGCGCAGATGCTGCGTATGGGCGCAGAGCGGGTCGCGGAACAGGATGCCGGCTTCAATTATGCGCTGCTGTCGCTGTGGGCCATCAATAAGCAGAACAAGCCGCGTACCGACCTGGAGAAGCAGGGCTTGCAGTATGTGATGGACAATCCCGGCAAGAATTTCTACGGCCGCGAAACCCTGGGCGATACCGAATATTTCACTGCCGTGTACCCGGACGTCGCCGTCTCCCCGGCCTGCGTCGGCTGCCACAACGAACATATCGACAGTCCGCGTACGGATTTCAAACTGGGGGATACCATGGGCGGTGTGGTGATCCGGATTCCACTCTAGCCCCCTCCTTCCGCCCCGGCACGGGTGCATCCGCAGGCTGCGTTCAGGGCGAACTCCAAGTTCGCCCAACCCCGGCGCGGCCGTTGCGGTGAAACCAATGATCCATCAATAACAGAGGGCGCCAAAACGCCCTTTGCCAACTGCTGCCTGCTTTCCAGTGAGAAAGAACCGATGCATTGCGCCGTCCGTGGCGCTCAAACATGTTCCAGAGAAATTAGCAGGCTGTTGAATAAGTATTTTTCACCCACCTGTTAGTTACAGCTCGCCTCGCCGATATCCACCCAGACACTGGCAACGCCGGGTTCTTCGCCCTTGGTCCACCATTGGGCGCGGTAGCGGCGGCCGTTGTAGTTGACCTCGTCGTTGCCGTTGTACGCAGTCTCCGCGTTCCACGGCACTTCCACGTCGCTGACCAGAGTCCAGTCGGCCGCAGTAAAGTCCGGTTGCATCTGGGTCCAGTACTTGGCCTCCCACACCAGGTTGTCGTAGCTGACGCGGTCGCCGCCGAGATAGGTAGCCCCGGAAGTCCACGCCGGGTAGTTGGCGGCATCCGGGTCGGACAGCTCGCAAGTGCCGCCGCCGGTGCTGTCGGTAACGGTAACCGTGGTGCTGGCGGTAACCACGTCAGTGCCGTCATCTACGGCGACCATGACGGTAAAGCTCGTGTCTCCACCCACCTGCGGCGCCGTCAGCGTCACTATGGCGCTGTCGCCGTCGGCGACATTGAATGCCGGCGCGTCCCAGCTGTAGGTGAGCAGATCGCCATCGGCATCACTGGCGTCGACCGCAATGGTGAAGGTCTGCCCTTCGGCTACTGCAGGCACGGCCGGCAGTGTTACTTGCGGCGGTGTGTTGTTTGACGTTGGCTGCAGCTGGATACTGACCGTGTCGCTGTCATCCAGCGTGCCGTCGCTGACCGTCAGTTCGAACACCAGGGTTTCCGCCGCTGTGACTTCCGTCGCGCTGAAGCTGGCGCTGGCCTGGTCGGCCCCCTGCAGGGTCACGGCAGTGCCGCTGACCTGCACCCAGCTGTAGCTGAGGCTGTCGCCGTCGGGATCGCTGGAGGCGCTGCCGTCTAGTGTGACGGTTGCGGGCGTATTGACGCTCTGATCGGCACCGGCGTCGGCGTTCGGCGCGCGGTTGGCCGGAATATCCTGAACCACCACATCCACGCTGTCGGTACGGTTGAACTCGGCATCACTCACCGTGACCTCAAAGGTCAGCGTTTCGTCCGCGTCTACGTCCGGTGCGGTAAAGGCCGGTGTCGCCGTGTCGGCATCGCTCAATGCCACGACGCTGCCTGCAGTCTGCACCCAGCTGTAAGTCAGGCTGTCGCCATCGAGATCGATGGAAGCACTCGCATCCAGGGTGACACTCGCGCCCTCATCCACAGACTGGTCGGCGCCAGCATTGGCCTGGGGCGCACGGTTGCCACTGCTGTCGCCATGGCCGAGTCCTTCGTGCATGGCGTTGAGGATGTCACCGTTGTCCGCATCGATCTCCCAGGAAAAGAGACCGGCAAGGCCGTTGCTGCGCACATAGGCGCCCTTGGCTCCAACAGAAGTGGCATCGTCGTAGGTGATCAGCTCACCGGTAGAGGGCTTGAAGATGTACGGGCCCTGGGCAGTGCTGTCGTAGTGGTATTCCCACTCGCCGCTGGCAAGGTCTGCGGCTATCTCGCGGTAATCGACGATACCCGGTTCCCAGGTACCAGCCACCGGGCCGGTGGCGGTGCCGGTCAGGTGATCGCCGCCGGTCCAGCCGGAAACACCGGTCCAGCCGCGGCCGTACATGGCTGCACCCATGACCACCTTGCCCGGGGCCACACCAGTACCGAGCAGCGCCTGAATGCCGCTACTGGCATTGAAGTCGTCAGTAGGATTCCAGCTCGGTGCGTAGAGCGCCGTCTGGTGGCCGAGGACTGTATTGCTCCAGGCACCGTAGAAGTCGTAAGTCATGACGAAGAAGTAGTCCATGTACTGCTGGACATTGTTGTAATCGATGCGCGCGATCTTGTCCGGGTCGGCACCAATGGCTGATGTCAGCTCGTAGGTGCGTCCGTTCTCCAGTTCCAGCTTGTCGAGCATGGCGCGCAGATCGCGCATCAGCAGGCGATAAGTCTCGCCGTCTGTGCCGGCACCGAGGGCCGGGTTGGCACCACCACCGCCCGGGTACTCCCAGTCGATATCCACACCGTCAAAGAACTTCCAGGTGCGCATAAACTCTTCGACCGAATCGACAAACACTTTGCGCTTGGCCGCATCACCCAACTGGTAGAAGGGGTCGGACAGAGTCCAGCCGCCGATGGAGGGCAGGACTTTCAAGTCCGGATAGGCCTTTTTCAGTTCCATCAACTGGCCAAAGTTACCCTTGTAGGCAGAGGCGTAAGTCTGCCCTGCCTGGGATTTCTGTACCGCGGCGAAGGGATCGTGCAGCGATACTTTGAAATCTTCACGGCCGGAGCAGGAACGCTGCAGTGCTTCGAAGCTGCCATCGATGGTTTTCAGGCTGTCGTTGATGCCGTCGCCACCGCAGATCGGTACAAAGCCGTAAATGATATGGGTGAGGTTGTAGGCCGGGATTTTGTCCACGGTGAAGTTGCGCCCGTAAACACCCCACTCGACAAAATAAGTGCCCACAACAGAATTGGTGGTGTTGGTATAGGGCTGGTTGTTCTCGCCCGCACTCAGCGTAATCGGATCCAGGTGGCTGCCATCCGTATCGGCCACCACGATTTCGGTCGCCGCAGAAGCCGTGCACCCGGTATCGTCGCACAGCGCGACCTGCAGATCGTACTTGCCACCCTTGTCGACCTGCAGGGTAGCGGAGCCGCTCTGGCTGCCGCTGCCGGAGGCACTCTGCTCCAGTACAACCTGCCCGTTCAGCAAGTACTGCACCGTATTGCCGTCGTCGCCGGACCACTTGGTCCAGGAGACCGGCACATCAACTGCGTCGTGGAGAGTTACCAGGCTTTCATAGGCCGTGGCCGTGTCATCCACTTCGACGAGGGCGTAAGTGGTTTCCATCCATTCGATCTGGGGAGCGCCGGGGGCGGCGAGTGCGGAGGAACTGGCCAGGCCGAGCGCGAGGAGTGCGCGGCGCCAGTGGCTGGGACTGATCATAAAGTTTCACCTTGTACGCTTTTATTGTTTTTACTGCTGTGGGCCTTGGGCCCGCCCGGCATGGCCGGGGAACAAACAAATGACATCGCTGTCATTTCGAATCAAAAAAATATGACAGCGATGTCATCTAGGGATCACAGTAAAGGGGGAGTTCACTCCATACCAGAGCGATTAGACAAGAAAGAGACAAGGGTCACGCTGCGACTGCAGCTTTTGGCACCCAATCCATCTTTTCGTGAACGCCGGCACCATTTACCTGTTGGCGACACTACATGGCTTGTGGACTGGCTTACTCGTTGAAAGTGAACTGGCACACCCCGTTCGGTCTGCCTTTCGGTGTTGATTTCGGGAGGACAATAAAAAAGCGGCCGAATACTGTTCGACCGCCTCCCTCATACCCAACAAGCTGACTGGCTCTACTCCCGCTGTTCACCTCGCTGAAGTCATCCTCAGACCAGTGGTCACCCGCTGTGGGTCTATTTACGGGTTAGTCCAGTCTCGATCACGGACCGCTTCTTGTTGCTCCCCTTTTCCCTCGGGGACTGCCTTTGCCCGGGTATTTCTATAGTAGTGTGCACGAGCTCAATTCCAAATACGGCAGCAGTCGCTATCGTTTGAGGGGCTTCACCAGTCCTTCGAGCCCCTCGATTTTGATCTCCAGGGTAAGCGCCATCAGACTGCCCAGCCGCCCGGCCGGGAATTCTTTTTTTGCAAACCACAAAAGATACTCTTCCGGCAGGTCGATCAGCGGCCGACCGGCATATTTGCCAAACGGCATCGGGGTTCGCGCGATATCCAGCAGATCCTGTTTTTCCAGCATATCGTTCATCCCGATATCAGAGTGATGTCCGGCAGACAATTTGCCAGTCCAATTAAATTCGTCGCCGCCGCTGCACCACCATACACTGCTGCGAACCAACCCAAGATGGCAGTTCCGGGAGTGCTTATGTACAAGCGATCCGTTAAACAGTTGAGCCTCATTTCCTTCCTGCTGGCCAGCCTGATTCTTGCCGGCTGTGCCAATATGAGCCCACAAGACCGCCGGATCGGCACCGGCATCGGTATCGGTGCCGCCACCGGGGCGCTGATCAGTGGTGGTCATGCGGGCGCTACGGCAGCCGGGGCGGTAATCGGTGCCGGCGCCGGCTGGCTCTACGACCGCAACAAGAAAAAGCGCTACTACTACGATCGCCACGGCAATCGCGTCTACGAAAGACGCTGACAGTAAGGGGGAATCCATTTAAGGATTCCCCCTTCTTCATACTGCCCATTCAGCGGCTATAGCAGTTTCGTCTTGGTTTTACCGCAGCGCTGACAGCGGTATTCCGTCACCAGCTTGCCCTGCTTTACATCGAACTTCCGTTCGGTAACCACGACCCACTTGTGGAAGCCATCGCGACACAGGCTGCTGCCCTTGTGCTTCTGCCACGCTGTTTTTTTCTTGAAGGGAATCACATCGCCCATGATCGTTATGCCACCTCCCCCGCTGCATGACCCGACGCCCAGGCCCATTGAAAATTGTAACCGCCGAGCCAGCCGGTTACGTCCAGCACCTCTCCGATAAAGAACAGGCCCGGCCGGGTTTTACACTCCATGGTCCGCGAGGAGACGCTATCGGTATCCACGCCGCCGAGTGTTACTTCTGCGGTGCGGTATCCCTCTGTACCGGCCGGCACCAGTATCCAGGTTTGCAGCCGCGTTGCGATTTCACTCAGTTCCCGCTCACTGTACTGCTTCAGCGGCCGGCTGGTGATCTGCCGTTGTTGCAGAAAATACTGTACCAGTTTTTTCGTCCACAAATCCGCGAGCGCATTGTGCAGGTGCGTTTCCGGTCTTTCGGTACGCTGTGTCTGCAGCCAATGAACCAGCTCGATGCCGGGAGCCAGATCGAACTCAACCGGCTGCCCTTCGCGCCAGTGGCTGGAAATCTGCAACACCGCGGGGCCGCTCAAACCCCGGTGGGTAAACAGCATCTGTTCGTGGAAGCTACCGGCGCTGCAGCTGGCCGTCACCGGCAGCGCGCTACCCGGCAACTCGCTCTGCTGCTCCAACTGTTTTTTGTGCTGGGTAAACGGCACCAGTGCCGCGCGGGTGGGGATAATATCGAGACCAAACTGACGCGCGATGTCGTAGCCGAACCCCGTCGCGCCCATCGTCGGGATCGACAGGCCACCGGTGGCAATCACCAGGGATTCGCAGCGTACAGTGCCGAGGCTGGTCTCCAGCCGGTATCCGCCCTGCTCTGGCGCAACCGATTCGATATGACATTTGGTGCGAATCTGCGCTTTCGCCGCGCGGCATTCCGCCAGCAACAGGTCGACAATGTCTTTGGACTTGTTGTCGCAGAACAGCTGGCCGAGCGTTTTCTCGTGATAGGGGATACCGTGCTTTTCCACCAGCGCGATAAAGTCCCACTGGGTATAGCGGGCCAGCGCCGACTTGCAGAAATGCGGATTCTCGCTGTAGAAGTTTTCCGGCGCCGTGTACAGGTTAGTGAAATTGCAGCGCCCACCGCCGGACATCAGGATCTTCTTGCCCACCTTGTTGGCATGATCCAGTACCAGCACACTGCGCCCCCGCTGGCCGGCAGTAGCCGCACACATCAGTCCCGCCGCGCCGGCGCCGATAACCAAGACATCGACAGATTCGGGCAGCTGGCTGGGAGCGTTGTCATTCATTGGGAAGTGCTAAACGGGGGAGAGAATCTTGCGGCCGCGCCGGCGGCCGCAGACAGAAGGGGCGATCAAGCCCGCGGCAGAGTAACGCCGCGCTGACCCTGGTACTTGCCGCCGCGATCGGCGTAAGACACATCACAGACTTCATCGGACTCGAAGAACAGCATCTGCGCCACACCCTCGTTGGCGTAGATCTTCGCCGGCAGGTTGGTGGTGTTGGAAAACTCCAGGGTCACATGCCCTTCCCACTCCGGCTCCAGCGGGGTGACGTTCACGATGATACCGCAGCGGGCATAGGTGGACTTGCCCAGGCAGATGGTCAGCACCGAGCGCGGAATACGGAAGTACTCAACCGTGCGGGCCAGTGCAAAGGAGTTTGGCGGGATGATGCAGGAATCCCCCTCAACATCGACGAAGCTGTTCTCGTCGAAGGTCTTGGGATCCACGGTGGCGGAGTGCACGTTGGTGAAGATCTTGAACTCACCGGCACAGCGCACATCGTAGCCATAGCTGGAGGTACCGTAGGAGATCAGCCGCTCACCGCTGCCATTATGGCGGACCTGGCCCGGCTCAAACGGCTCAATCATGCCTTCGCGCTCGGCCATCCGGCGAATCCACTTGTCGGATTTGATACTCACTCCGCCCCCCTGGGTACATATTCATCTAGTTGGAAAGAGGCGGAATCATAGCCGGTTTGCACTGTGCAAAAAAGTGCCAATCGCCTCTCCTATACCTGCGGCGCCAGTCAGCAACGCTGATCCTGTCACCAAATTTGCCGAATCGACCGGCGGCCCCCTTGTTGCCCGGCAGCAACTACTGTATAAATTCACAGTAACTACTGTACACACATACAGCTCCCGCCCCAGCGCGGGCGGACAACAGGGGGCCTGAGTCGTGAACAATGCCGAAAATCTTTTGCAAAACAATCAGTTAGCGGAACAGTCCAAACGCCAGCGGCTGAACCAGCTGCTCTCCCGGCCGGATATCTGGCAGGCCGCCAACGAACACCGGCGCCAGCGCAGCGGCATTGCCACCGGCTACAGCGGTCTCGACGCCCTGCTCGCCGGCCGCGGCTGGCCTCGCGGTGCCACCACCGAACTACTGGTCAACCAGTCCGGTATCGGCGAATTCTCCCTGCTGCTGCCGGCACTGGCTGCCATGACCCAGCGGGAACAGATGGTGGTTCTGGTCAACCCGCCGTATATCCCCTACGCCCCCGCCCTCGCCGCCGCCGGTGTGCGCCTGGAGAAGCTGCTGATCCTGCACCCGCACGGGCAAAAGGACGCACTCTGGGCCACCGAACAGTCCCTGCAGTCCGGCTGCTGCGGCGCCCTGCTCAGCTGGCAGGGCAAGCAGGCACCGGCAGACAAGGACCTGCGCCGCCTGCAGGTTGCCGCCCGCGAGGGCGACTGCATTCACTTTCACTTCCGCCCACAGTCCAGCGCCGCCAGCCCGTCGCCGGCCAGCCTGCGCCTGCAGCTGCACAGCGACGGCGAACAGCTGGCGGTGCAGCTGCTGAAACAGCTCGGCGGCCAATCCGGCCAGCGCCTGCACCTGGCCCGCAGCCCCGACCTGGTCCGCCGCGACCGCCCACTGCACTGACGGGCACGGGGAGCCGCCGCCATGCTCTGGTTGTGTATTCAGTTTCCCAAGCTGCCGCTGGAAGTGCTGACCCGCGCCCAGCGCGAAGCCCCCCAGATCTGTGCCCAGGCTGTGGTGGAGCAGCAACTGGTCGTCGATGCCAACCGCACCGCCGCCGAGCGAGGCGTGGAGGCCGGACTCACTATCGCCACTGCCTGTGCCCTGTGCGCCGGCCTGAAACTGCTGTCCCGCGATGTTCAGCGGGAAACACAGATGCTGCAGCAGCTGGCCCAGTGGGGCTACAGCTTCACCCCGGTAGTCTCCCCCCAGGCCGCAGGCTCCCTCGACAGCGGCGACGACCGCTTCGCCTGCCTCTACCTGGAACTGAGCGGCTGTCTCAAGGCCAGTGGCGGACTGGCGCCACTACTGCAACAGCTGCGCCGCGAGCTGCGCCAGATGCGTATCAGCCATTTTATGGGGCTCGGCCACAGCCCCAGTGCCGCCCGAATGCTCAGCCAGCTACCCGAACACCGTCAGTGGCTGCGGGAAACCCAGACGCCGCCCACCCCACAGCAATGGCGCCAGTGGATCAGTTTCTCTCCCAGTAAACTGCTCGACTGCGACCACAAGACCATCGCCAAGCTCTACGCCTGTGGCATCAAACGGGTCAGCCAGCTGCTGGCCATTCCGCTGTCGGAAGTGGGCAGCCGCTTCGGCCGCGGTTTTGTCGAATACCTCGCTCGCCTGAACGGCACCCGCCACGATCCGGTTCCCAGTTACGCACCGCCACCGGAGTTTCACAGCGAGCTGTTCTTCCCCAGCCCGCTGGACAACAGCGAACAGCTGCTGTTTCCCACCGGCCGGCTGGTGCGTGAACTCTACCAGCAGCTGCAGCGCCGTCAGCTCTACAGCCTGCAGCTGCGCTGGAAACTGGATTTCGGCCAGCTCGGCTGCAAGGTGTTCGGTGTGGAGCTGTCGCGGCCGATGTTGGATCCACAGCGACTGATTGCGCTGACCAAACTGCAGCTGGAACGGATCCAACTGGAACAGCCGATACAGGCCCTGAGCCTGACCTGCGACCAGCTACTGCCGCTGGAACAGGGACAGCTGGACGACGATCTCTTTGGTGAAAGCAGCCAGTTACAGCGCAGCCACCAGCTGCTGGACAAACTCCGCGCCCGCCTCGGCCACCAGGCACTCTCCGGGGTCACTCTGAAAGAGAGCCACCTGCCGGAACAGGCCTGGCAGAGCGCCGACACCCTGGTACTGCAGAGCAACCGCAGTGCAAAGGGTCACCAGCTGCAACCGGTCAATGCCCCCCGCCCCGCCTGGCTGCTGCCGCGGCCGGACAGGCTGCAGAGCCGCGAACACAAGCTCTTCTACCGCGGTGAAATCCAGCTGCTGCAGGGCCCGGAGCGCATCGATGGTTACTGGTGGCAGCACAGCCGCCACGCGCGGGATTACTACATCGCCCGCGGAGAGGAAGGGAGCCTCTACTGGGTGTATCAGGACCTGACCTCGGAGGACTGGTACCTGCACGGGCTCTACGCCTGAACCAATGATTTGCGCCCGGCCGGCAACCGTCGGCACGGCCAACCGAGCATTACCCTCCTTCCATGCAGTACGCCGAACTCTTCTGCCAGACCAACTTCTCCTTCCTGCAGGGGGCTTCGCACCCGCAGGAACTGATCCAGACTGCACACCAACTCGGCTACCGGGCCCTGGCCATCACCGACGAGTGCTCCCTGTCGGGCGTCGTCCGCGCCTATCGGGAGCTGGAAAACCTGAAATCTGCCGGCAGCCAGCTCAAGCTGATCTGCGGCAGTCTCTTCCGCCTGCAGGAAGAGGGGCAACAGGTCGTACTGCTTGCACCAGACAAGACCGCTTACAGCGAACTGTGCCAGGTCATTTCAACCTCGCGCCTGCGTGCCGAAAAGGGCCACTACCAGACCCACCTCGCCGACCTCACCAGATACTGTCGAACCTGTATCGCCATCTGGCTGCCACAACGAACACCACTGGCGATGCCCGCCGAATTGCGCACAGTTTTCAGCGGCCGCCTGTATATTGCCTTCACCAATCACCTGCTGCCCAAACAGAACCGGCACAGTACCGAACTGATCGAGTTTGCCCGCGCTGAACAGTTGCCGCTGGTCGCCACCAATGCCGTACTGATGCACTGCCGCAGCCGCAAACCCCTGCAGGACGTGCTCAATGCCACCTATCACAGCTGCACGCTGGAACAGCTGGGCTACCGCCTGGAGCAGAATGCCGAGCGCTATCTGCGCACACTGGAAGATATCGCAGCGCTCTACCCGAAGCAGGCTATCGATAACACGCTCGCCGTCGCCGACCGCTGCCACTTCAGCCTTGTCGAGCTCCGCTATCAGTATCCATCGGAAGTCGTCCCGCCGGAAAAACAGGTCAGCGCCTACCTTCGTGAACTGGTCGAAGAAGGCACCAGAATCCGCTGGCCCCAGGGACCCTCAGCACGGATCGCAGAACAGATCGAAAAAGAACTCCGCATCATTGCCGAGCTGGAATACGAGCACTATTTCCTGACCATTCACGATATCGTCCACTATGCCCGCAGCCAGCACATCCTCTATCAGGGGCGCGGTTCCGCCGCCAACTCCGTGGTCTGCTATTGCCTGTTCATCACCGAAATCGATCCCCACAAGATCGGTCTGCTGTTCGAGCGCTTTATCTCCCGCGAGCGCAACGAGCCACCAGATATCGATGTCGATTTCGAACACGAAAGGCGCGAAGAGATCATCCAGTACATTTACCGGAAATACGGGCGCGAGCGCGCCGGTCTCGCCGCGACAAAAATAACCTATCGCTTCAAGAGCGCACTGCGCGATATCGGCAAGGCACTCGGTATCGGCTCGGCCACCGTCGAACAGCTGATCGCCGAGCGCGCCTGGTGGGACAAACTGGAGGACTTCCCCCAGCAGATGCAGAAAGTCGGTATCGATCCGGCCAGCACCACCGGCCGCGCCCTGCCGCAATTGCTGGAACAGATCTACGGCTTCCCCCGGCATCTGTCCCAGCATGTCGGTGGCTTCGTGATTACCGAACAGCCGCTACACACGCTGGTGCCCATCGAAAATGCTGCGATGGAAGACCGCACCATCGTGCAGTGGGACAAGGAGGACATCGAAGACCTGAAGTTAATGAAGGTGGATGTGCTCGCACTCGGTATGCTTACCGCCCTGCGCAAGTCCCTGACGTATATTGCCCTCTACGGCCCGCGCCTGCGCTTGCAGGACATCCCGCCGGAAGACCCCGCGGTCTACGCAATGCTATGCCGCGCCGATACGGTCGGCGTCTTTCAGGTGGAATCGCGCGCGCAGATGAGCATGCTACCGCGACTGCAACCGCAGAATTTCTACGAACTCACCATTGAAATTGCCATCGTCCGCCCTGGCCCCATCCAGGGGGGTATGGTGCATCCCTACCTGAAACGCAAGCAGGGCCTGGAACCGGTTACCTACCCCCATGAGAACCTGAAACCAGTGCTCGAACGCACCAAGGGCGTCCCCATTTTCCAGGAGCAGGTCATCCAGCTTTCCATGGTCGCCGCCGGTTTCAGCGGTGGCGAGGCCGACGAGCTGCGCCGCGCCATGGCCAGCTGGGGTAAAAACGGCAACCTGGTCAAGTTCAAGGACAAACTGATCCTGGGCATGCGCAGCAACGGCTACCGCGCCGACTTCGCCGAACAGCTGTTCAACCAGATGAAGGGGTTCGGTTCCTACGGTTTCCCCGAATCCCACTCCGCCAGCTTTGCCCTGCTCGCTTACTTCTCTGCCTGGATCAAGCGCCACCACCCGGCAGCCTTCTACTGCGGCCTGCTCAACAGCCAGCCCATGGGCTTCTACGCCCCAGCCCAACTGGTCTACGACGCCCAGCGCCACGACGTGAAAGTGCTACCCATCGACGTGCTCTACAGCCATTGGGCACACCGCCTGGAGACAAACTCCGACCGGGCGCCCGAAACCAACGCGCCCACCGGCACCTCGCCATCACCCCGACGCAGACTGCCCCCTCCAAAATCAGCGGAGCCAACAGCGGCAAACATGCAGCCCGCCCTCCGTCTGGGGCTGCGCCTGATCAAAGGCCTGGACGAAACGACAGCCAGTACAATCCTCGAGCGGAGAGAAGCGGATACATTCATCTCCGTTAGCCACTTCCGCACGCTGACCCAGCTCCACCGGGACCAGCTCGCCGCCCTCGCCAGCGCCGACGCCTTCAAAAGCCTCAGCCGCAACCGCTACCTGGATACCTGGCAATCACTCGACAGCGAAAGCAGCGCTCAGGCGGATACCCAGCACAACCCGGGCAACTCCACCGAGGACAACACCTACAGCGACTACGCCAGCACCGGCCTCACCCTGCGCGAACACCCGATTGCCCTGCTGCGCAAGCGGGATAAATATCGCCACTTCGCGAAAGCGCGGGACCTTGCCCACTATAAAAATGGCCAACCGGTTACCGTCATCGGGCTGGTTACCTGCCGGCAGCGGCCGGGGAGTGCTTCGGGGGTGATGTTTCTGACACTGGAGGACGAAACCGGGGTGGTCAATATCGTGCTGTGGGAACAGGTGCAACAGCGTTATAGAGTGGAAATCAAGCGAGGCAATATTCTGAAAATCAGTGGAACGTTACAATTCAATACCGGGCAGAACGAAAAAGGCTATTCAGTGATTCATCTCGTCGGACAGAGCATTCATTGCCTGGAGTGGAGGGAAATTCAGGCCGTGAGAAGTTTTCATTAAGAATGCACAATGGGGCCGGATAACTGGCCCACGCGAAGCCTTCCAAACTGCCAACCAACGGCTTGCGCGTTTCAACGGGCTTTCACTGGGTGCAACGCGACAGTGATAACCAATAACTCCCAGTGCCCACAAGAACCGCCTTGTAGCGGCCACGGAATAAAGAGCCAACCTGGCGAAGATGACGATTAAAACATTGTGCATAGACGCCATTAATATATCGCATCGCCCAGCCCAAATTACCGCGCGGCCTGTGCATCAACAAATAGCAATGATTATCCACCAGGTAATAGAACTCAGCTGCAGGCCAGTGCACCGGTGCACTTCACCCTGTATATCGAGAGCAGTCGCTATTGCAAACAATGGCCTATCAGACCAATCCACGATTCATCACGTGGTACCAGGCTACGGAAAACTCCAGATTTAGTGTGCGGCTCACAGGAAAAGCGCAGATACCAAAACCGTTATGTCAAAATTTCATTGTCTTTTTCTCGAGGCGCCAGCCTCGTGCACAAAAAAATCCCCGCAAGAGCGGGGATTTTTTAAAAGGAATCCGGTCAGGTAAAGTCAAATTTCAAGACTTAACCCCTCCAGCCCTTATTATGCACGGCACTGAGCCGGACGGTACTTGGCAGACAGCGTACCAGTGGTGCAATCCCATTCGATGGAACCGCCAGCCGGAATAGTAGAGTCAGCAGCAGTACCAGCAAGAGCAGCACCGCCAGACGTCGGTACAAAGATTATGGTCTTACCACCTTCAATAGCAGCGGTTGTGGTAACAGTAATGGAACCGGTTGCTTGGTCAATAACCACAGTGTCAATGTTGTCAGTTTTTGCAGGTGCTGTGAAACCAGCATCAAACGCCTTGCCGTTTGCAGCATTCTCGGCAACGGTAACCTTGGCACCACTGGCCAGAACCAGGCCCTCGGAAACCTTCGCGCGAATGGTGTAGTCCTGATACGCCGGCAGCGCTACCGCAGCCAGAATACCGATGATCGCAACCACGATCATCAATTCAATAAGAGTAAAACCCTGTTGCTTTTTCATTGTAACCGTCTCCATACAGACTTTTGGTTTTTTGAAAATCCCTGAAGGGATGGCATCCCGTGAGGAAGTCGCGAAACAAGATACAAGCTTTGTGCCAATTCTGGCAAGCGCCAAATCCAACATAAGAATCAGGAATGAGAGGAAAGTCATACGCCATACTGCGAATAAATTTTAACCGCCCTCGCCAGCTGACAAGCCGCTGCAATCTACTGACAAAAATTGTCATCATTCAACATATTCGAGCATCCAACCGAGCTCACAAGTTTTCGAGTTGGTCCCCTTAAGTCATTGGCTCACTAAGGGGATTTCGCTATATTGGCCCTCTTGAATATCGCTTTAACGAGTGATCGAGCGACACTTGACGAGCAAAAAACGAACTGTTCGCACCCAACAATTTGAACAATTATTAAACGCGGTTTCTGAATGAGCAGCACACCCCTGAGCGGACTGGCCAAGCGGCTGGTGGCCGACCAGATCCTGGACGAGGCCACCGCGTCATCGGCAGCCAAGGCCGCCCGCCGTGAAAACCAGACCTTCGCGCAACATGCGGTGGAAACCAAGCTTGTAAAAAGCCGCGAGTTGGCCAGCATTGCCGCCCACGCCTTCGGATCCCCGCTCTTCGACCTGAGTAGCTATAACTTCGACCTGATCCCCAAAGACCTGGTTGATGACAAACTGATCAGCAAGCATTTTGCCCTCCCTCTTTATAAGAGGGGGAATCGCCTGTTTGTCGCCGTCGCCGACCCGACCAACCTCGCCGGCCTTGACGAGATCAACTTCAATACCGGCCTTAATACCGATGCCGTACTGGTAGAAGCGGACAAGCTCGCCAAGGCCATAGAAAGCTATCTGTCGGACAGCGGCGATATCGGTGGTGGCCTGGAGGGCATGGATGACGAAGAGCTCGATGCGCTGGAAGTCGGCTCCGACGATTCCGGCCCCAAGGATGATGACGACCCCGGTGGCGACGAAGCCCCAGTTGTACGGTTTGTAAACAAGGTATTGCTGGATGCGATCCGTACGGGGGCCTCGGATATCCATTTCGAGCCCTACGAGAAAACCTATCGGGTACGCCTGCGCACCGACGGCGTACTCCATGAAGTGGCCAAACCGCCCATCCAGCTGGCCGCTCGGATATCAGCCCGCCTGAAAGTCATGTCCAAAATGGATATCTCCGAGCGTCGAGTTCCGCAGGACGGCCGCATCAAGATGAAGCTGTCCAAGACCAAGGCCATCGACTTCCGGGTCAACAGCCTGCCGACACTGTGGGGCGAGAAGATCGTGCTGCGGATCCTGGATCCATCTTCGGCCAAACTAGGTATTGATGCCCTGGGTTATGAAGACGAGCAGAAGAAGATCTATATGGATGCCCTGGCCCAGCCCCAGGGTATGATTCTGGTGACTGGCCCAACCGGTTCCGGTAAAACAGTCTCCCTTTATACCGGCCTGAATATCCTCAATACGCCTGAGCGCAATATTTCAACGGCGGAAGATCCAGTGGAGATCAACTTGGAGGGCATTAACCAGGTCAACGTCTCCAATAAAGTCGGCCTGAACTTTGCCGAAGCCCTGCGCTCCTTCCTGCGACAGGATCCGGATATCGTGATGGTGGGGGAGATTCGGGATCTCGAAACTGCGGAAATTGCCATCAAGGCTGCCCAGACCGGGCACTTGGTGCTTTCCACCTTGCACACCAACTCGGCACCAGAAACGTTGACTCGCTTGATGAATATGGGAGTTCCGACCTTCAATATCGCCACCTCCGTCAGCGTTATTATCGCCCAGCGCTTGGCCCGACGGCTGTGCAACGAGTGTAAGAAACCGATCACTCTGCCCGAAGAAGTGCTTAAAGAAGAAGGATTCGACGCGGTAACAATCGAGCGGAAAGAATGGAAGGTCTACCAACCGGTCGGCTGTGAGCACTGCTCCAAGGGCTATAAAGGGCGGGTTGGTGTCTATGAGGTGGTTCGCATCACCGATGGCATTTCCAGAATTATAATGGAGGGAGGTAACTCCATTCAGATTGCCGACCAGGCGCGCAAGGAAGGCTTCAATAACCTACGGACTTCCGCGCTGCGGAAAGTGGTGATGGGGATTACCAGCCTCGAGGAGGCAAACCGGGTCACCAACGATTAAATACAAAGAATACTGGGGGCACACATCCGAGCTCTCGAGTTTCTGGATTCCGGCCTACTCCGGAATAACAATATTTAAATACGACAAAGGCGCGGCGCCAAAGCCGCGATAATAAATACGGGAATACAACCATGGCCAATGCCACCGCAGTCGCATACGTCTACAAGGGTGTAGATAGCAAGGGCAATAAGGTCGAGGGGGAGATTAGCGGCTCTAACCCGGCTCTGATCAAGGCACAGTTACGCCGACAGGGAATTATTGCCAATCGTGTCCAGAAAAAGCCCAAGCCACTATTCGGTGGTAACAAAAAGATCAAACCCGCTGATATTGCACTTTTTACCCGCCAGTTGGCCACGATGATGAAGGCCGGTGTGCCGCTGGTACAGAGCTTTGAAATCGTCGCAGACGGCCTTGAAAATGAAGGGGTAAAGCAACTTGTCTACAAGATTCGGGATGAAGTTGCTTCTGGCACATCCTTCGCCGATTCATTGCGCAAGCACCCGTTATACTTTGATAACCTATTTTGCAACCTTGTGGCCTCAGGTGAGCAGTCCGGCTCCTTGGAAACAATGCTGGCTCGTATCGCCACTTACAAAGAAAAAACTGAGCAACTCAAAGCCAAGATTAAAAAGGCGATGACTTACCCTATAGCCGTAATTGTAGTGGCCATTGTCGTTACCTCGATACTTCTAATCAAAGTTGTGCCGCAGTTTGCGGAAACATTTTCCAGTTTTGGCGCAGAACTGCCAGCATTCACGCGACTTGTTGTTGGAATGTCCGAATGGATGCAGGCCAACTGGTTTATTGCATTGATCACCGCCCTTGTCAGTATCGGCGGAACGATTGAAGCTCGAAAAAGAAACAAGAAAGTTGCTGAATTTTTTGACCGATTGGTGCTCAAATTGCCAATTCTGGGAATGATTACCTACAACTCCATCGCCGCGCGCTTTGCCCGCACACTCTCGACAACGTTTGCAGCCGGTGTGCCATTGATTGATGCACTGAAATCTGTCGCCGGCGCAACAGGCAACAGTGTCTATGAAGAAGCCACACTGAAAATTCGTGATGCGGTTGCTACTGGCATCCCTCTCAATGGAGCGTTACGCGCATCTGGCATATATCCGTCTATGCTGGTTCAAATGGCCGCTATCGGTGAAGAGTCCGGTGCGCTGGATGATATGCTCGGCAAGGCCGCCGACTTTTATGAAGAGGCTGTAGACAATATGGTCGACAACCTCACCACCTTGCTTGAACCCATGATCATGGCAGTACTGGGTATTCTCGTCGGCGGCCTAATGATTGCCATGTACCTGCCGATCTTCCAATTGGGACAAGTCGTATAATCACCAATGCTACAATTTATACTTACCCACCAAGCGCTGCTCCTGGGCAGCGCTTTTGTTTTAGGTCTCCTGATCGGCAGCTTCCTTAACGTTGTGATTTACCGCCTCCCCATCATGATGGAGCGCGAATACAAGCGCGACTTTTATAGCTACTTTGGGATGAAGCCGGATCCGGCCGAGCAGAAAGAACTGGATGAACCATTCAATCTGATCCTGCCTCATTCCCACTGTCCCAATTGCGATGCCGAGATCAAGCCCTGGCATAACGTCCCGGTAATTAGTTATCTGCTGTTAGGCGGAAAATGCGGGTTCTGTGGCACGGCCATTTCCAAGCGCTATCCGCTGGTAGAACTGGTAACCGGACTGTTGACCGCCATTGTGGTCTGGCAACTGGGCTTCACCTGGCAGGCTCTGGCGGGATGCGTGTTTACCTGGGCATTGATTGCGCTGACCGGAATTGATTTCGACAAGCAGCTGTTGCCGGACAATATTACATTGCCACTGTTGTGGGCGGGCCTGCTGATCAATTGCTGGGGGGTGTTTGTATCCCTGCAAGATGCCGTTATCGGCGCGATTGCGGGCTACCTGGCCCTGTGGTCGGTTTTCCATGTCTTCAAACTGCTCACGGGCAAAGAAGGGATGGGAGCCGGGGACTTCAAGATCCTCGCGGCGATTGGGGCCTGGTTTGGCTGGCAGATGCTACCGCTGATCATCCTGCTGTCTGCGGCCGTGGGCGCAGTGGCGGGGCTGACCTGGAGCGCGCTTGCCGGGCGGGACAAGAACCTGCCAATCGCATTCGGTCCCTATCTGGCCGGTGCCGGCTGGATCGCGATGCTCTGGGGCCACCAGATTGTTGGGTGGTACTTGGATTATTCCGGGTTGGGCCACTGAGGTTCGATCGGGGAACCGGCCTTCACCGGAACAAAAATGAGAAAAAGGCGAGCCGAGCGGTTCGCCTTTTTTTGTTATAGCGGCACAGACCGCCACAACGAACTGATAAACTTTCAATGTCGAGCAGCGGATCTGTGGAGGCCAGTAAGTGTTAACAATCGGCTTAACCGGCGGTATCGGAAGCGGCAAATCCGCAGCGGCGGACGCTTTCCGGGCACTAGGTATCAACGTGGTGGATGCAGACTGGGCGGCACGTGTTGTAGTGCAACCCGGCCAGCCGGCGCTGGCGGACATAGCGGCGCATTTCGGGGCCGAGATATTGCTGGAGAACGGCGCGCTGGACCGGGCCAAGCTCCGCGGACTGGTGTTCGAAAGTGCCGGGGAAAGGACCTGGCTGGAGGCGCTGTTGCACCCCCTGATCCGGGAGGAAATCGTTCGCGCCCTGGCGGCCAGTACCAGCCCTTATGCGATTCTCGAGTCACCGCTGCTGATCGAATCCGGGCAATACCGATTGGTAGACCGAATCTGTGTGGTGGATGTGCCCGAAAATCTGCAGGTAGAGCGCGCATCCAACCGCGACCAGAGTGATCCGGAGGGGATTCGCAAGATAATCGCAGCCCAGATACCAAGGGAAGAGCGATTGGCAAAAGCAGACGATATACTGGACAATTCCGGCGACTTGGCCGCCCTGCAGGCGCAAATAGAGCCGCTACACCAGCGCTACCTCAAGCTGGCCACAACCGACTGATGATGTGATATGAGTAAGAAATCCTCGACTTCCACCAGCCCCACCCTCAACTGTCCCACCTGCAAGAAACCGATCGAGTGGAACAGCAAGTTTCCACACCGGCCATTTTGCAGCGAGCGCTGCAAACTGATCGACTTGGGGGAATGGGCCAGCGAGGGGCACAAGATTGCCGGAGAGCCGGTTTACGACGATGTGTTGAGCGAGGAGCTGGATCCATCAAAGACCCGGCACTGAAAAGGGCAAACTTTCGCAAAGGCGGCAGCCCCGCGGCCAGCCGCCTATAGGTTCCGCGTATCGCCGACAACTCCCTGAATCGCGTCGACAATGGGCTGGTTGGCATCGGGGAACTGAAACTGCTCCAGCTCTTCTGCGGTAACCCAGCGAGTCTGCTGGCCCTCAACGCCACGGGCCTCACCGCTAAAAGCCGTTACCCACCAGGTATCCAGCAGCACGGTTTTCTCCGGATACGCATGGCGTATTTCGATCAGGGGTTGCAGCTGGGTCACTTCAATGGCGATCTCTTCCCGCAGTTCACGCGCAAGAGCCTGTTGAACTGTTTCCCCCGCTTCCACCTTGCCGCCGGGAAATTCCCAGCGGCCGCCCATATGCAGATGCTCCGGTCGCCGGGCAATCAGGATTTTGCCGTCTTCGCGCCGGATCACCCCGACGGCCACATGTACAATCTTCTCCATCACGTGCGCCTTAAGTACGGTATTCGGCGTTGATGGTGACGTACTCGTGGGAGAAGTCGCAGGTCCAGATATGCTCGCTGCAACCGCCGCGGCCCAGCTCTACAGTGATGGTAAATTCCGCCTCAGTGAAGACTTTCTGGCCTGCCTCTTCGGTGTAGTCCGAAGCACGCCCGCCGGCCTCCACCACCTGAATATCGTTCAGGAAAATATCCACCTTTTCGGTGTCAAGTCCCTCGACGCCGGCATTGCCGATCGCCATGACCAGCCGTCCCCAGTTCGGGTCTGACGCGTAGAGCGCAGTCTTGACCAGGGGTGATTCACCGATTTCGAAGGCCACCCGCATGGCCTCAGCACTGCTGGCTGCACCATTTACCTGTACGGTGACAAACTTGGTTGCACCCTCGCCGTCTTTGACGATGGCCTGGGCCAACTCGATATGGACTTCCGTGATGGCCGCTTTCAGCAGAGCGTATTCTGCGCTCTTAAGGTCATCGATCTGTGGCCCGGTGGCACTGCTGGCAATCAGTACACAGGCATCGTTGGTGGAAGTATCACCGTCCACGCTGATACGGTTAAAAGATGCGGCAACTGCCTCCCTGACCAGTTCGTCGAGGAGAGGTTGCGCTATGGCCGCGTCGGTGGCGACGTAGGCGAGCATCGTGGCCATATTCGGCTGAATCATACCGGCGCCCTTGGCAATACCGACGATACTGATCTGCTCGCCGGCTATTTTTACTGTGCGGGAGGCCGCTTTCGCGCGGGTATCGGTAGTCATTATTGCGCGTGACGCAGTATTCCAGCCGTCGGCCTGCAATTGGCCCGCAGCCGTCGGAATGGCATCCAGTAATTTCTGCAACGGCAGGTGTTCGCCAATCACACCGGTGCTGAAAGGCAGTACCTGCTGCTCCTCGATGTGCAGCGCATCCGCCACTGCCACACAACAGGCACGAGCATCGCGCAGGCCCCGCTCACCGGTCGCCGCATTAGCATTGCCCGCATTGATCAACAGCGCGCGGATATGACCACCGCGGATATGTTCTTTGGCCACGGTGACCGGTGCTGCACAGAAAGTGTTTTGTGTGAAGGTGGCAGAAACGGCTGCACCTTCGTCGATGGCAATCAATAGCAGGTCGTCGCGCTGCCAGTTTTTGATTTTCGCCGGAACGGCGGCGAGACGGATACCGGGAATCTGGGGAAGTTTCTGGTCGACCATTTTCTTCGCGGCCACTGGCCACGCCTGTAGGAGGAGTTTTCTTAATACCGTCATTCCGACGAACACAGGAACCCGAAATCAAGTACAGCTTTCGGGGTTCAGCCCGTGGCGGCCTGACGAGATCTTAAAGATATCTGGGGCTCCTCCCTCCCGCAAGCGGGAGAGAGGGCAAAGAAGGGATCAGCTGGGAGTGGAAGATGCCAGCTTGCCGTGGCACTGCTTGTACTTCTTGCCGGAACCACAGGGACAGGGGTCGTTGCGGCCCACCTTGGGTCCGCGACGAGCAGGCTCCGGAGCCATCTCCGCGGCCTCCGGTTCCGGAATCGCCGAGGCCTGGGCGTGTTGCAGTTCCAACTGCTGCTGGCGCTGCTGTTCCAGGCGTCGCTCTTCCATCTCATCCATCTGCTCGCGGGTCATCGGCTCCACGTGGGCGAGAATGCGTACGACCTCGTGCTTGAGGTTCTCGAGCAGGCTCTGGAACAGGTGGAAAGATTCGCGCTTGAACTCCTGCTTGGGGTTCTTGTTCGCATAAGCGCGCAGCCCAATGCCCGCGCGCAGGTGATCCATGCTGGAAAGGTGGTCTTTCCACAGTTGGTCCAGCACCTGCAGCATGATCTGGCGTTCAATGGTCGGCATCAAATTGGCATCACCAGAAGTTTCCGCAATCCGTTCGACCTTGGCTTTGTAGGCATCCTGGGCCGCGGTGGCGATCTTTTCACGCAGGCTTTCTTCGTGCAGGGTGCGGTCTTCGTCCAGCCACTCCTGGATCGGCAACTGCATACCCAGTTCGCCGGCCAGTTGTCGTTCCAGGCCGGAAATATCCCACTGCTCTTCGACGCTCTGGGGCGGTATGAAACCGGAGATCAGATCGTTGACCACATCCTCGCGAATGGCGGCAATGGTGTCACTGATATTTTCCGCTTCCAGCAGCTCATTGCGCTGTGAATAGATGACCCGACGCTGATCATTGGCAACATCATCGTATTCGAGCAGCTGCTTGCGGATATCAAAGTTGCGGCCTTCGACGCGGCGCTGGGCTTTCTCGATGGCATTGGAAACCATGCGGTGCTCAATGGCTTCGCCCTTTTCCATTCCCAGCATCTGCATGAAGTTCTTCACCCGGTCGGAGGCAAAGATCCGCATCAGATTGTCTTCGAGGGACAGATAGAAACGGGTTACGCCCGGGTCACCCTGGCGACCGGCGCGGCCGCGCAGCTGGTTGTCGATACGGCGGGACTCATGGCGCTCGGTGCCAATGATGTGCAGACCACCGGCCTCGATCACAGTGTCGTGGCGCTTCTGCCAGTCTTCCTTGATCGCGGCGATTTCGGCCTCGGTGGGTTCGCGCTGTTCCCGCTGGCGCAGCTCTTCGACATCCGCCTCCCAGTTGCCACCGAGCACGATGTCGGTACCACGGCCGGCCATATTGGTGGCGATGGTAACGGTGCCGGGACGGCCGGCCTGAGCGATGATCTGCGCTTCGCGTTCGTGATACTTGGCGTTCAGCACCTGGTGTGTAATACCCGCCTTACTCAGGCGCTGGGACATCTCTTCGGAAGTCTCGATTGAAGCGGTACCAACGAGAATCGGCGCCTGCTTGTCCCGGCAGTACTTCACGTCCTCGATGATGGCTTCCAGCTTCTCTTCCTTCGTCAGGTAGACCAGGTCGTTCAGGTCTTCCCGCTGCTTGGGCTTGTTGGTGGGGATGACCACAACATCCAGATCGTAAATCTGGCGGAATTCGAAGGCTTCGGTATCGGCGGTACCGGTCATGCCCGACAGCTTCGGGTAGAAGCGGAACAGGTTCTGGAAAGTGGTGGAGGCCAGGGTCTGGCTCTCACTCTGGATCTGCACACCTTCCTTCGCCTCCAGTGCCTGATGCAGGCCTTCGGAGAGGCGACGGCCCGGCATGGTGCGACCGGTGTGCTCGTCGATCAACACGACCTGACCGTTCTGTACGATATAGTCCACATCTTTGTGGAACAGCACGTGGGCGCGCAGCGCGGCGTGCACATGGTGCAGCAGCCCCAGGTTGCCCGGCGCATACAGGGACTCATCTTCCTTAAGCAGGCCGCTACGGCCGAGCAGTTCCTCGATCAGCTGGTGACCGTCTTCGGTCAGTTCCACCTGGCGGGTCTTCTCGTCCAGCGTGTAGTGGCCCTCGCCGCCCTCTTCTTCCGCGCGTTTCAGCTGCGGTACCATCTTGTTCATAGCCAGGTAGAGGTGCGACGAATCCTCGGCAGCGCCGGAGATGATCAGCGGCGTACGCGCCTCGTCGATCAGAATGGAGTCCACCTCATCGACAATGGCAAAGTTCTGTGGGCGCTGGGTACGGTCTTCCTTGCGCAGAACCATATTGTCGCGCAGGTAATCGAAACCGAACTCGTTGTTGGTGCCGTAGGTGATATCAGCCTCGTAGGCCGCTTTTTTCTCCTCCGGGTGCTGCTGGGACACGATGATGCCCACGGTCAGGCCCAGGAATTCGTAGACCGGACGCATCCAGTTGGCATCGCGGCTGGCCAGGTAGTCGTTGACCGTGACGATATGAACACCCTTGCCTTCGAGGGCATTCAGGTAGGCCGGCAGTGTCGCCACCAGGGTCTTACCTTCACCGGTACGCATCTCGGCGATGCGCCCTTCGTGCAGCGTCATACCACCGATGAGCTGGACGTCAAAGTGCCGCAGGCCCAGGGCGCGTCGACCCGCCTCGCGGACGGCAGCAAAAGCCTCTGGCAACAGCTGATCCAGTGTCGCGCCATCCGCCAGGCGCTGTTTGAACTCGTCAGTCTTGGCCTTTAGTGCCGCATCGTCCAGTTGGCGGTACTCGTCTTCGAGAGCATTGACCTGCGTTACCGCACGGCGCATGCGTTTCAATTCGCGGTCATTTTTTGAGCCGAAGACCGTCTTTATCAGTTTGCCAATCATTATGTAGGAACCACTTAATCTGTATTGCGCTGCGGGCAAATCCGGAGCCCGGGGGTAAACATTGCTACCGACACTCGGTTAACTGAGGGGTGCAAGTAAACAGGAAGGCGCAACGACTAGCAACTCCTCTGAGAGCTAGTGGCTGCGCGGTATGGATAGGATAGATGCTATCTGCCGGTGCGGCGGATGTAGCTGGCAGGATCAACCGGACGGTTATTCTTGTACACCTCAAAGTGCACGTGCGGCCCCGTGGAGCGTCCGCTGGAGCCCATCAGGGAAATGATCTGTCCCTTCTTCACCACATCGCCGACTTTCACCTTGAGGGCGCTGTTGTGACCGTATCGGGTTTTGTAGCCATTGCCGTGGTTGATTTCGACCAGTTGGCCGTAACCGTAGCGATCCCCGGCCCAGGTCACGACACCGGCGGCCACTGCCACCACATCGGAACCCATTTTGCCGGCGAAATCCAGACCACCGTGCCATGCGCGACGACCGGTAAAGGGGTCCGTGCGGTAACCGTAGTGGGAGGATAGCCAGCCGCGCTTGATCGGGCGACCGGCGATGAACTGTTCGTCCTGCAGATGGCGCTTGGCCAGTAAAGATTCCAGCGTGGTGAGCTGCATCTGGCGGTTTTCGATCTGGGACGCCAGGTTTTCAATCAAATCGATAAACTGTGGCGGCTTATAGGGCAGATCACCGCTGCCGGGAATATTCGTCTCTTCAGGGCCACCCACTGCCGGCGGAGTGTCGAACTGGAACTCGCCCTCGTCCAGGTGCGCCACGGTAGTGAGGCGCTCGCCGAGGGCATCGATACGGGTGAGTCGAGCCTGTAGCTCGGCCAATTTGACAGTCAGGGCGCTCAGCTGCTCGCGCGCTTTCTGATCGGCCTCGTCGATCTGCTGCTGTTGCTTGCGCAGCGCCTTGTTCCAGGCTTTGGCAGTACGCGCGTCGAACACGTCGGTACCGGCCACCGGAAGATTGGCGCCAGCCAGAAATGCGCCGACGGGCAAACCCAGCAGACACAGGCCCAGCAGCGCCTTGCTCAGGCCGCCAAAGCTGAAGCTGCGCGTTCCGCCGCGCTCATTGACCAGGATTACTTTCATAAAGGCGTGTTGAAAATCGACTGTTTGTTGTTTTCGTTTGCTTCGTCGCGAAGCCGGACCACTTCTTCCCTGCTTCGGTTTTCACGCCTATCCAATGGCATTGGGCTGACCAATCGTTCCAATGTAACACTGGCCAGCCGATAAAAACGGATACAACCGCACAATTCCGCCCGGGCGCAGCTCCCCTGCCGCGCCCACTTTTACCCCAGTCCTTGCCGGGGCAACAATCCGAGGCATCTGCCACGAATTAACAAGCAATAAAAAACCGGCAATTTTCGTGCCGGTTTTTATATTCTGACTCAGACCGCCAGAATCGGTTTAATGTAGGAGATAGGCGCTTCCTGTTCGTCCTCGAAAGTCACCATTTCCCAGGCATCTTCCTGCGCCATCAGGGTGCGCAGCGATTTGTTGTTGAGCGCGTGGCCAGACTTGTGCGCGCGGAACTCACCGATCAGGCTGGTGCCCAGCAGATAGAGGTCTCCGATGGCGTCGAGAATCTTGTGCTTCACGAACTCGTCTTCATAGCGCAGTCCGCCCTCGTTGAGGATGCGGTACTGGTCGATCACGATGGCATTGTCCACGCTACCACCCTGCACTAGCCCCTTGGAGCGGAGATATTCGATTTCATGCATGAAACCAAAGGTGCGCGCCCGGCTGACTTCTTTCACGAAAGACGTGCTGGAAAAATCCACGGAGGACGTCAGGTTGCGCCCCTGGAATACCGGGTGATCGAAATCGATCGTAAAAGTCACCTTGAAGCCGTTGAACGGCAGGAAGCTGGCCACTTTGTCGCCTTCTTCCACGGTAATCGGCTTCTTGATCCGCAGGAATTTTTTCGCCGCAGACTGCTCCTGAATACCAGCAGACTGGATCAGGAATACAAAAGGACCGGCACTGCCGTCCATGATGGGCACTTCCTGGGCGCTCAGTTCGACAATCGCATTGTCGATACCCAGACCCGCCATTGCCGACAGCAGGTGCTCGACCGTCGCAATGCGGACGTCGTCCTTCACCAGTGTCGTGGACAGCAGGGTGTCGCCCACATTTTCTGCGCGGGCTTCAATCTCAACCACGGGATCCAGATCGACCCGACGAAACACAATGCCAGTATCCACAGGGGCAGGCTTCAAGGTCAGTACGACCTTTTTGCCGGTGTGGAGCCCTACGCCAGTGGCGCGGATAGCATTTTTGAGAGTGCGCTGTTTGATCATGTAACTGTCTTTTCCCAGTCAGTGAGCGGTACGAGGACCGCAGCAAGCCGGCGATCATAGCAGAAAATTAACGCCAAAACCATCATTGGTACGTTGGTCACTTCTACTCGCCGCTCCATATTCTCAGAATAGCTCAGCGCAAAGACTGCGGCGCCAATCCTATGACAGCATTTTAAGGTGGGATCGCGATTTATCTTTGTAAAAATTTGTTAACAAACCCCTGACTGAACAGTCTGAAATGTAAAAAACCCGCTTGCAGCCAAACCCTCTTCGCTCCCGGAGGATCCGCCTGCAAACAGGCTGCCAGAATCTATCTTCAAAAACACGGGACCGCCGGAAGTGACCCGGCGGTCCCGCACTACTGAACCACACGCCGCCGAAGCGTTGCCCGACCCTGCGGCCGGGCAGACATGAGCGGTGTGTTTGCCTCTGCGACGCAGCAGCTCAGCGCAGCCGTCAGTCCGCCTGACGGCGCAGGAATGCCGGGATATCCAGATATTCCATATCCGCATCCGCCGGGTTCAGGCTCGGTGCGGGGCGCTTCGGCCGTTCACTTTCTGCACGAGCGCGGGGCTCGACACTGTCGCGTCCGCTCAGTGCGGAACTGCCCTGTGGTTCGCGGGCTTCGCGCGTTTCCGGGCGACGGGTGTTGTCGACCACCTTGGTCGGGCGCGCAACCTGCTGTGCGCCCTCGCCCAGTCCGGCGGCCACCACGGTGACGCGCATTTCGTCGCCCAGCTTGTCATCAACGGCGGTACCGATCACGACTGTAGCGTCATCGGAGGCGATCTCCTGGACGATTTCACCCACCTCGGAGTATTCACCCAGGGTCAGCTCCTGACAGCCGCCCTCTTCGCTGCCGGTGATGATGTTCACCAGGATGCCGCGCGCGCCCTGCAGATTGACGTTGTCCAGCAGCGGGCTGCGCACCGCCTTTTCCGCGGCCTCGCGTGCGCGGTTCTCGCCCACGGCGGAGCCGGAGCCCATCATCGCCATGCCCATCTCGGACATGACAGTGCGCACATCGGCGAAATCCACGTTCATGATGCCCGGGCGGATCATCAGATCGGCGATACCCTGCACTGCGCCCAGCAGCACGTTGTCGGCCTCTTTGTAGGCACCTTTCATGGTGACCTTGTTGCCCAGTACTTCCAGCAGGCGATCGTTGGGAATGCTGATCAGCGAGTCGACCTTGTCACGCAGTTCGAGGATGCCCTCCTCGGCCACTTGTGCGCGCTTCTTGCCTTCGATCTTGAACGGGCGGGTGACCACGGCAACAGTCAGAATCCCCAGATCCTTGGCGATCTCCGCTACGATCGGCGCACCACCGGTTCCGGTACCACCACCCATACCCGCAGTGATGAACACCATATCGGCACCCTGCAGGACTTCGGCGATGCGATCGCGATCTTCCAGCGCAGACTGGCGACCCACATCCGGATTCGCACCCGCTCCGAGACCGCGGGTAATGTTGTTACCCAGCTGCAGAATGGTGCGCGCCTCGATGTCTTTCAGCGCCTGGGCATCGGTGTTGGCACAGATAAAATCCACGCCTTCCACTTCGCTCACAATCATATGCTTAACGGCATTACCACCGCCGCCGCCGACACCGATCACTTTGATGACAGGTTTATCCTGTACGCTATCGACTAATTCGAACATTGCTGTTCCCCTTTTTTGCTCATGTCAAAATTTATAGTTCGGTCCCTAAAAATCTTTCCGGATACAACGAGTCGATCAATTGCACCCGGCGCGGCTGCACAACGCCGCGCGATACACGGTTACAGGTTGCCCCGGAACCAGTGCTTAACCTTGTCCCACCACTGGTTTTCATTGCGCACCGGCCGCGGCCGGTTTCCTTCACTGCTGTCTTCCTGGCGCATGGCGTACATCAGCAGCCCCACACCGGTGGAATAAATCGGGTTGCTGACGATATCCGTCAGGCCCGCCACGCCTTGTGGAATGGCAAGTCGCACTGGCATATGGAAAATTTCCTCGGCGAGTTCCACCGCACCCTCCATTTTTGAAGAGCCTCCGGTCAGCACCACACCCGCCGCGCACAGGTCTTCGAAACCGCTGCGGCGCAGCTCCGCCTGTACCAGCGTGAACAGCTCGTCGTAGCGCGGCTCCACCACTTCCGCCAGCGCCTGGCGAGAGAGGTCCCGCGGCGCGCGGTCGCCGACACTCGGCACCTTGATGGTTTCACCTTCCCGCGCCAGTTTGGCCAGGGCGCAGGCGTATTTGATTTTCAGTTCTTCCGCGTGTGGCGTCGGCGTGCGCAGGGCCATGGCGATATCATTGGTCACCTGGTCGCCTGCAATCGGGATAACGCCCGTGTGGCGGATGGCACCGCCGGTGAACACTGCAATATCGGTAGTGCCTCCGCCGATATCCACCATGCACACGCCCAGCTCCTTCTCGTCATCGGTCAGGACCGCGTAGCTGGAAGCGAGCTGCTCCAGGATGATGTCCTCCACTTCCAGGCCGCAACGGCGAATACACTTTTCGATATTCTGGGCCGCATTCACCGCACCGCTGACCAGGTGCACTTTCGCTTCGAGGCGAACACCGGACATGCCCAGCGGTTCCTTGACGCCCTCCTGGTTGTCGATCAGGAACTCCTGCGGCAGCGTGTGGAGGATTTTCTGATCCGCGGGAATGGCCACCGCACGCGCCGCGTCGATGACCCGGTCAAGATCCTGCTGTGTTACTTCGCGATCCTTGATCGCGACGATCCCGTGGGAATTCAGACTGCGTATATGACTGCCGGCAATGCCCGCATATACCGAGTGAATCTCGCAGCCGGCCATCAGCTCGGCCTCCTCCACAGCGCGTTGAATGGACTGCACCGTGGATTCGATATTCACCACCACACCCTTTTTCATACCGGTGGACCGGTGCGAGCCAATACCGACGATATTCAGTTCGCCGTTGCCGGAAACCTCGCCGACAATCGCAACGACTTTTGAAGTGCCGATATCCAGACCCACGATCATGCGGTGATCGGATGCTTGTGTCATTTTTGTACCAACCTCGCTGAACTGAACTCCGGACCGCATTCCCAATAACGGTTCAGAGCGCAGTGCTCGCTTTTAGATTTTGTTTTATAACCACGGCCCCCGCGGCCGCATTTCAATTTACTTTTTGTCTTCCTTCCACTGCACCGCTACCGCGTTGCTGTATCGCGTATCGATACGCGCGATTTTTGCCAGGTATGGCGCCAACACGCCGTGGCTCAAGGTCAGGAAACGATGTACGCGCTCCAGCAGTTCATCGTGTCCCAACCGCAGCTCCACCCCGGAAACCAGTTCCAGTTCCCACCCGGCGAGGTCGTCAAAGGACAACCTTTTCACTTCCATATCCCGCGTGGTCAATAACCCCGCGAGCGCCTGGTATTGCGACATGATTCGCTCAACCAGTTCCTCGTCACCCGCCAGCTCCGGCAGGCGACCCGTTTGCATCTTTGCCGGCCGCGGCAGCAATTGGCCGCTTGCCACCAGCAATTTTTCCTTTCCCCACACCGCGAGCGGCTGCGCTTCCTGCACTTCGACCTCGACACCGCGCGGCCAGCGGCGGCTCACCGACGCGTCGGTAATCCACGGATTCGCCAGTAGCGCCTTGCGTATTCCGCGGATATCCGCAGAGAAAAACCCGTTGCGCAGATACGGCAGCATGATGTCCTCGATCTGCTGCTGACTCACAGCGCGGAAGGGCCCTTTCACCCGCACCTGCTCCAGCGCATCGACACGACTCAATTCTTGCACCGGAGCGCGTTGCCACAGCCACAGGGCGCCGTAACTCAATCCGGTCATCAGGCCAATAGTCAGCAGCGCCACTAACAGCAGGCGCCCGCGCCCTCCGCTGTCGTTGTCGTCGCGATCCGGTAACGGGCTCGCTCCGCGCACCGCTTTCTTTTTTCCCGATGGCTCTTTCCTGGCCTTACGCACGTCGCAATCAACCCTCGGCCGCGTCGTTCTCGCCGAGGCGCCACTGCGCCAGCTGCTGCGCCAGTGCTCCGACGTTGCCGGCGCCCTGGGTCAGCACTATATCGCCCGGCTCAATCAGGTCTGCCAGCACCGGCGGCACCTGGTCGATAGTTTCGACAAAAATCGGATCAACCTGGCCGCGATTGCGCAGACTGCGCGCCAGCGTGCGGCCATCGGCACCGGGAATCGGCGATTCGCCGGCGCTATATACATCCAGCAGAATCAACTTGTCCACCTGCGACAGCACCTGCACGAAATCTTCAAACAGGTCGCGCGTCCGCGAGTAGCGATGCGGCTGGTAAATCATCACCAGGCGACGCTCCGGCCAGCCATCGCGCACCGTCTGGATAGTGGCGGCCACTTCGCGCGGATGATGGCCATAGTCGTCGACCAGCATGACTTTTTCTGCGGCCGCATCGTTGCTGACGGCGTAGTGTCCATAGATCTGGAAACGCCGACCAACGCCCTGAAAGCCGTTCAGCCCCTCGCGTATTGCATCGTCACTGACGCCTTCCTCGGTGGCCACAGCAATCGCGGCAGTCGCATTCAACACATTGTGAATACCCGGTGTATTCACGCAGACGTCAAGCACCTTTCCGTCGGGGCGCTGCACACTGAAATGGCTGCGTAGCGGCTCTTGCTTGACCTCGACGATACGAAAATCGTTGCCCTCGTCGAAACCGTAGGTGGCTATCGGGCGCGAGAACTGCGGAATCACTTCCTGAATATGCGGATCATCACCACAAACCACTGCCAGGCCATAAAACGGCAGGTTATGGACAAAGTCGACGAAGATCTGCTTTACCTTTTCAAAGTCGCCGCCGTAGGTCTCCATATGGTCGGCGTCAATGTTCGTGATCACGGTAACCATCGGCTGCAAGTGGATGAACGACGCATCGCTCTCATCCGCCTCCGCCACCAGGTAGCGGCTTTCACCCAGGGCGGCATTGGCACCGGCAGCATTTACCAGGCCACCGATCACGAATGTGGGATCCTTTTTATCCGCAGCGAGGATCGAAGCAATCAAACTCGTCGTCGTGGTCTTGCCGTGGGTACCCGCCACGGCAATGCCGTAGCGGTAGCGCATCAGTTCACCCAGCATTTCCGCACGGCGCACCACCGGAATGCGGTTTTCATGTGCCGCTTCCAGCTCCGGATTGTCGCCGTGAATCGCAGAGGAATTCACCACCACATCCACACCGCGGATGTTGTCCGCGCTGTGGCCAATCTGTACCTTGACACCCAGTTTGCGCAGGCGCTGGGTGACCGAGGACTCTCGCAGATCGGAACCGGACACTTCATAGCCCTGGTTCTGCAACACCTCGGCGATACCGCTCATCCCCGCACCGCCGATACCGATAAAGTGAATGCGGCGAATGCGGCGCATGGTCGGCACGCCGTAGCGAGTGTTTTCTGTGGTGTGCTCTACAGTCATATTCACCTTTACCTCATCGCCCTGCGATTTCTTCACCGCAGGCAGTTACAACTCGCTGCGTCGCGTCGACCTTGGCCACGCTGCGTGCGGCCTCAGCCATCGACAGTAATTTCTCCGGCTGCGCAAACAGGTCACTGAGCAGTCCGGCCAGCTGTTCGGCCGTCAGTTGGTCCTGCTGCACAACGATTGCACCGCCGGCTTGCTGCAGCCATTCACCGTTTTTCGTCTGGTGGTCATCGATCGCAAACGGGAACGGCACCATAATCGCGCCCACGCCTGCCGCGGCAATTTCCGATACGGTCAGCGCCCCGGAACGACAGATAATCAGGTCTGCGTTGCTGTACGCCTCGGCCATATCGGCGATAAACGGCACCACCTCGGCGTCGACACCCGCCTGCCGATACGACGCCCGCGCGATATCCAGATGGCGCTTGCCGGCCTGGTGAATCACGCGCGGCCGCAGTGCCTCAGGCAACAGTGCCAGCGCCTGCGGGACCAACTCATTGATGGCCACTGCACCGAGGCTGCCACCCAGTACCAGCAACCGCAGCGGTATTTCTTTGCCGATGCGCGCTTTCGGTTCCGGTAGCTGTGCAATTTCCTCGCGCACCGGATTGCCGACTTGCTGGCCGCCGGGCAGACCGCTCGGAAATGCCTCGAGCACGCGGCTGGCGATTTTGGCCAGCATCCGGTTGGTAGTTCCGGCCACGGCATTCTGTTCGTGAATGATCAGGGGAATACCACTGATCCGCGCCGCGACACCGCCGGGTCCACTGGCAAAACCGCCGAACCCCAGTACCGCGTCCGGCTTAACCTGTTTTACCACTGCACGCGCCTGGGCAACCGCGCGGGCAATTTGCAGCGGTGCTTTCAGCAGTGCCAGCTTGCCTTTTCCGCGCACCCCTTCGACTGCAATAAAGTGCAGCGGAATATCCGCTTCCGGAATCAACTGTGTTTCGATCCCGCGCCGGGTGCCCAGCCACTCCACGGTAGCGCCCTGCGCTATCAGCGCCCGCGCTACTGCCAGTGCCGGGAAAACGTGACCGCCGGTACCGCCGGCCATCACCAGAAATTTTTTACCGGTAAATTGATCGGATAGCGCTACTGAATGCTGACTCATCAGGCCGCCTCCTCTTTTACCGAGCGATCACCAAGCTGCAGCGGATTGAAAATCGGCAGCTGGGAAATCATTCCGTTACCCGCAGTTTCCTCTGCATCACCGCTACGCAATTCGGACTGGATACGCAGCGCCAACGCGAACAATCCGCAACAGACCACCAGACTGCTGCCCCCGGAACTGACGAAAGGCAATGTCAGGCCTTTGGTCGGCAACAGGCCCGAGGCTACGCCCATATTCACAAACGCCTGACCCGCCAGCAGCACGGCGATACCGAAGGCCAGTAAGGCCATAAAGAACTTCTGTTGTGCCAGCGCCTCGCGCACCAGTCGCAGCAGTCCCCAGCTCAGCATCGCAAACAGGCCGATGACCACCAGTCCGCCGGCCATGCCCCACTCCTCGGACAGGATGGCGAAGATAAAATCAGTATGCGCCTCGGGCAGGTAAAACAGTTTCTGCACGCTGTTGCCGAGTCCTACACCGAACCACTCTCCGCGCCCGAAGGCGATCAGTGACTGGGTCAGCTGGTAACCACTGGCAAACTGGTCGCCCCACGGATCGAGGAATGTTGTCAGGCGCTGCAGGCGGTAGGGGCTGAGCATTGCCATCAACGCCAGCGCACAGGCGGCCAGCCCCACCAGTAGGAATGTGTGCGGCAGGCGCGCGCCGGCGAGAAACACCATCGCCAGTACCGTGCCGGAAATCACTACGACCGAACCAAAATCCGGTTGCGCCAGCAGCATCAGCGCCACGATGCCCAGAATGAACACCGGGATCATAAAGCTGCTCCAGTGGCGCAGCTGCTGGTTGCGGCGCGTCAGGAAGCTGGCGAAAAAAATCAGCAGGCAGAACTTTGCCACTTCCGCCGGTTGCACGGTGATCGAGCCAAAGGCCAGCCAGCGGCGACTACCATTGACTTCCCGGCCAATACCCGGAATCAACACCACCAGCAACAGCAGGCACGAAAACAGCAACAGCGGCCACGACAGACGCGACCAGACCGACAGCGGCACCTGACTGACAACCAGCGCCACCACGGCACCAACGCCGAGGAACATCAAATGGCGCTTCAGGAAAAACCAGGGATCGCCGTAAGCGTCCGCCGAGAACGCAATTGAAGCGGAGGCCACCATGACAATACCGATACTGACCAGCGCCAGTACGCAGAACGGCAGCACCCAATCAAATTTTTCGACATCTGCAGTCGGCATCGGCTCGCGCTTCCGGCTCATTGCGCACCTCCATTGACGGGGGCAGCAGACGTCAGCGCGGACACCGCGCGACGGAAGTCTTCACCGCGCGCTTCAAAGTTGCGGTACATATCGAAACTGGCGCAGGCCGGCGACAGCAGGACATAGTCGCCGCTCTGGGCCAGGTTGCGCGCATGTGCAACCGCGTCTTCCATGCTGGTTGCCGGTTGGATTTCTGTCAGCCCGTTCAGCGCGTCGGCAATCCGCGGACCATCGACACCGATAGTTACCAGTGCGCGCAGGGCATCGGCGGATTGCGCCAGCGGCGCGAAATCCGCGCCCTTGCCATCGCCGCCTGCGATCAACACAATCTTTCTGGTTTCAGTGGCCAGCCCGTCAAGTGCCGCGCGGGTCGCGCCCACATTGGTGCCCTTGGAGTCATTGACGTAGGTCACGTCGTCCAGGTCGAGCACGCGCTCGCAGCGATGCGGCAGTCCCTTGAAGCTGTGCAATACGCTCAGCATCACTGACTTCGGCAGGCCCACGGCATTGCCGAGCGCCAGTGCCGCCAGCGCGTTGGCCGCATTGTGGCTGCCTACCGTGCCCAGCTCCGCCACCGGCATCAGATTATCGGTGCCCTGAACCAGCCACTGGCGGCCATCGACAACGCGCAACCCAAACTGCTGCAGATCCGGCTGGTCGAGCCCGAAGCTCCACTCGCGCACATCGCGTGAAACAGGGCCGCAAGTCAGCGGATCAGCGCGGTTTACCACCAGCTGCTGCGCATTACGATAGATGCGCTGTTTGGCCCGGTGGTAATCCGACAGGCTCTCGTAGCGGTCCATATGGTCCGCGCTCACATTGAGGATAGTGGCCGCCGCCGGCGCCAGAGATGAAGTGGTTTCCAACTGAAAACTCGACAGTTCCAGCACAAACAGCTGCGGCAATTCCCGCTCCAGCAGATCCAGTACCGGCACACCGATGTTGCCACCGACGGCAACGGAAATACCGGCATTTTCCGCCATCAGGCCCACCAGAGTGGTCACGGTGCTCTTGCCGTTGGAACCGGTAATGGCCACCACTTTCGGCGGCAGCGCAAGCTTGTTCAGCTCCCGCGCGAACAATTCGATATCACCAACCACCGGTATGCCCGCCGATACCGCCTGCTGCAGTGCGGGTTCGGCCAGGGCAACACCGGGGCTGGCGATAATCTCGCTGGCAGCGAGGAGGGTCTGCGCATTGAGCGGTCCGGTTTCCACCGGCACATCCGGAAAAGCAGCGCGAAACGCGTCCAACCCCGGCGGCTGGGTACGACTATCGGCAACCACGGGAGTAAAACCGGCACGCAGCAAAAAGCGCACTACCGATTGCCCGGTAGCGCCCATGCCGATTACCACTTTTTTTTCCGAAGTTGCGATCAGTGTCATTTTTCTTAGTACAGCGTTTGTTAACGCAATTTAAGGGTTGCCAGCCCCATTAATACCAGTATCACGGTGATGATCCAGAAGCGCACGATCACGCGCGGCTCCGGCCAGCCTTTCAGTTCAAAATGGTGGTGCAGTGGCGCCATGCGGAAAATCCGCTTTCCAGTCAGTTTGAACGAGGCCACCTGCAGGATGACGGAAACAGTTTCCATCACGAACACACCGCCCATGATGAACAGCACAATTTCATGCCGGGTGATCACCGCAATGATGCCGAGCGCAGCCCCCAGCGCCAGTGCGCCCACGTCGCCCATGAAAACCTGGGCGGGATAGGTGTTGAACCACAGGAAACCGAGCCCCGCCCCGCCGAGCGCGGCGCAGAAGACCGCCAGTTCGCCGGCGCCGGGAATCGAAGGAATATGCAGGTAGCTGGCAAATTCCGCATGACCAGCCAAGTAGGCAATGATGCCGAGTGCTCCACCCACCATCACCGTGGGCATGATCGCCAGCCCGTCGAGTCCGTCGGTCAGATTCACTGCATTGCTCGAGCCGACAACCACGAAATAGGTCAGCAAGATGAAGGAGACCGGGCCGAGGTTGACGGCCACGTCCTTGAAAAACGGGACGAAAAACTGCGTCTCCGCCGGGCTGGTAGCGCTCATATAGAGGTAGATGGCCGCACCCAGGCCGGCGATGGACTGCCAGAAATATTTCCAGCGCGCGATCAGGCCGCGCGGGTTTTTCTCCACGACTTTCTTGTAGTCATCGACAAAGCCCACTGCGCCGAAGACAAAGGTCACCAGCAGGGTTACCCACACGTAGCGATTGGAAAGATCGGACCACAGCAGTGCGGCAGAAAAGATGGCCGCAAGAATCAGGGTGCCACCCATAGTAGGCGTGCCGGATTTACTCAGATGGGTCTGCGGGCCGTCGTCGCGCACGGCCTGCCCTACCTGTAGCTGATTCAGCCAGGTAATCATGCGCGGCCCAACCACCAGGGAAATTCCCAGAGCAGTCAGCGCGCCCAGAATCGCACGCACGGTCAGGTAATTGAACACCGCAAAGGTGCTCACATATTGTTGGAAATATTCTGCCAGCCAGAGCAGCATCGTTTAGCCTCTTCAGTCGTTCCCGTCTGCGCTTGTGTCTTGGGTCAGTGCCTGCACAACCAGTTCCATTCGTGCACTGCGGGAACCCTTCACCAGCACCGTGGTGTTGCCATTCAGTTCGTTGGTGAGCGCCGCGATTAGCGGTGCCCTGTCCCGATAATTGTTCAGCGGATTGTGGTGACCCGCTCCGAAGGCCACGCTGGCGGCGGTGCAGAGCGGCCCGAGAGTAAATAGCGCGTCCAGGCCGCGCTCGCGCGCCAGCTCACCGATCTGTCGATGCATGATTTCAGCATCTGGCCCCAGCTCCGCCATGTCGCCCAGGACCAGGATCTTCCGGCCCGGGCGCTGAGCCAGCAACTCGATCGCCGCTGCCACGGATCCGGGGTTGGCGTTGTAGCTGTCGTCGATCACCGTCGCACCGCGGCGGCCGCTGTGCGTCTGCATGCGCCCCTGCACTGCGATCATTTTGCCGAGCCCGCTGGCGATATCTGCCGCTGGCACGCCGGCGGCGAATGCGCAGCCAGCAGCGACCAGCGCGTTGTGCACATTGTGCTCACCCAACAGCTGCAGCTGTACCGGGTGCGCCAGACCATCGATCATCAGATCGAAAGCCGGGCACCCGTTGTCACCCAGCTCGATGTTGTCGGCGTAAATCGCGCAGTCGTGACCCAGCCCCACTTCCAGCGTGGAAACGCCTTCGGGCATTTCATCGCGCCAGTAATTGGCGTAGCCATCATCCGCATTGATCACCGCGATACCGCCCACGTCCAGACTGGTATAGATCTGACCCTTGGCTGCGGCGATGGCGTCCACGGAGCCAAAACCTTCCACGTGAGCGGGCATCACATTATTGACCGCGCTGATCTGCGGCTTGCCGATACCACACAGGTAGCCGATGTCATCCGGGCCGCTGGCACCCATTTCCAGAATCAACACATCGTGTTGTTCAGTGAGACCGAACAGTGTCATCGGCAAACCGAACTGGTTGTTCAAGTTGCCACGGGTCACACAGGGGTGATGATGTTGGGAAAAAATCGCCGCGAGCATTTCTTTTACAGTGGTCTTTCCGCACGAACCCGTAATCGCGATCACGCGACCATTGAACTCCTCCCGACACAACAACCCGATCTGGCCGAGAGCCACGGTGGTGTCCGCAACTCGCCACTGCGGCAGGTCGCAGCCCGCAATTTCCCGTTCGACCACCAGCCCCAGCACTTTGTCGGCCAGTTCGCCAGCCGCCGCCAGCTCGGACAGAAAATCGTGCGCGTCAAAAGTCTCCCCTTTTAACGCGACAAACAGCGCCCCTTCATCCAACTGGCGAGTATCGGTACAGATCCGCTCGAACGTCACCGAGCCGTTCAGCAGTTCGCCGCCGAAGCGTTCCTGTAACTGTTGCAGGGAGAGCGGATGGATCACTCGGCATCCTCCCCGATCCGGGCACTGCCGGCGCGCTGTTGCAGCGCCAGCGTCGCCTGCTCGCGATCGCAAAAATGAATTTTCTCGGTACCGATAATCTGGTAATCCTCGTGGCCCTTACCGGCAATCAGCACGATATCGCCCGGCTCGGCAGCGGCAACGGCGCGCGCAATTGCGGCGGCACGATCGATTTCCACTTCGATGTTGCTGGCGGCACCCTCGAGAATATCGTCGATGATTTTCTGTGGTTCTTCACCGCGCGGGTTGTCACTGGTGACAATGGCGCGGTCAGCCATCTCCGAGGCGATACGCCCCATGGGCGCGCGCTTACCGGTATCCCGGTCACCGCCACAGCCGAAGACACACCAGAGGTTTCCGCGGCAATAGGGCCGCGCCGCCGCGAGGGCGGCGCGCAACGCATCCGGCGTGTGGGCGTAATCCACCAGCACACTGATATCGTCGGCGCCGTCCACTTTTACACGTTCCATGCGACCGGGCACCGCGCGAATGGTCGGGAATACCGCAAGGATGTCTTCGAAAGGCATACCACCGGCCGCGACAGCAGCTACCACGGCGAGAGCGTTGTGAATATTGAAGTCCCCGATCAGCGGCGCCCGTAACTCACCACTGCCCCACGGCGAGGTAAGCTGCACGGAAAAACCGCCGTCGTGACGGCGCAGGTCGGTAGCGTGCAGGTCTCCGGACTGCAGGCCGTAGGTAATCACCCGCAGGCCGCGCAACCGGCAGCGTTCGGCCAGCTGCGCGCCGAACGGATCGTCCAGGTTAATCACGCCACGCTTCAGTTTCGGCAAGCCAAACAGCTTTTCCTTAGCGGCACCGTAGGCGGCCATGTTGCCGTGATAGTCCAGGTGATCCCGCGACAGGTTGGTAAAGATCGCGGTATCAAAAATCAGGCCGTGAACGCGCCCCTGAGCCAGGGAGTGAGACGACACTTCCATTGCCGCTGCACGCACACCGCGGTCGCGGAAGGCGGCGTAATCCGCTTGCAGGCGCACCGGGTCCGGCGTGGTGAGGCCGGTCTCTTCCAGCTGAATATCGCCATCCTGCCATACGCCATTACCGATGGTGCCCATCACGCCGGCACTACCGAAATAGTGTGCCAGCAGTTGCGCTGTCAGGTAGGCACAGGTGGACTTGCCATTAGTGCCGGTTACCCCCACCAGGTACATGTCTTCGGTCGGGTTGCCGTAGAAGCGCGCGGCGATCTCCCCCACGCGCTTGGCCAGGCCCGGCACAGTGACCACCTGCACACCCTCGCGGGTCGAAGTTTCCAGGCGGTCACCGTCGGCAAGCACGGCGCCGGCACCGGCGGCCACGGCTGCACCGATAAATTCACGACCATCCACCACGCTGCCGCGCAGCGCCATAAACAGGTCCCCGGCTTCTACCAGGCGGCTGTCCAGCGCGACACCGGTGACGGACACATCCGGGATACCGGCGTAACCCGGTACCAGCTGCTGTAGGGAAACGTTCCGCTTGGCGGGATTCACGTGCTCACTCACGATTTGCTACCTCTTTCGTTAAGCTGCACAGCCAGCTGTTCTTCTGCCGGTGCCATCTCGGCGGGCGGCACCTGCAACAGGCGCATGGCGCCCGCCATCACTTTGCCGAACACTGGTGCGGCTACCTCACCACCGTAGTATTTGGCGCGGCTCGGATCATCGACGACCACGACCGCAATCAGACGCGGCCGGTCCGCGGGGATAAACCCGGCGAATACGGAGCGATAGCGATTGCTCACGTAGCCGTCGCTGCCGACCTTGTGTACCGTGCCGGTCTTGCCCGCCACGCGGTAACCTTCAACCGCGGCGCGCTTACCGGTCCCTTCCGGCCCGATCACCGTCTCCAGCATCGCGGTCACTTCGCGGGTCAGCGGACCCTCGACCACCTGCTCCGGCTCGACGCGTTTGTTGCCGCTCAAAACCAGCGAAACCGGGCGCTTGAGCCCGGCATTGGCAATTACACTGTAGGCCTCTGCCAGCTGTACTGCATTGACTGTTAAACCGTAGCCGAAGGCGAAGTTGGCTCGCTCGATTGGCTGCCAACGACTGCGACTGGGCAGTATGCCCGCGGCCTCTCCGGGGAAGCCGGTGCCCACTGCCTCGCCCAACCCCAGTCGGTAAAAGAGTGCGCGCACAGAATTTGGTTCCAGATCCAGGGCGATTTTGCTGATCCCCACCTGGCTCGACTTGGTGATGACTTTGGTGACATCGATCTTGCCGTAATTGCGGTGATCCATCAGGGTCTTGCCCGGCAGACGGATATAGCCCGGGCTGGTATCGATCGGGGTATGCGGCTTGTAGCGGCCGGTCTCCAGTGCCGCCAGCACAGTGATCGGCTTCACGGTGGAGCCGGGTTCGAACTGATCGATCAGCGCGCGGTTGCGCATCTGCGCGGCGCGTACACCTTTGCGGTTGTTCGGATTGAACGACGGCTGGTTGGCCATCGCCAACACATCGCCACTGTGCGCATCCAGAATCACCATAAAGCCTGACGCCGCTTCGTTTTCGGTCACGGCGCGCTTCAGTTCCCGGTAAGCCAGGTACTGCAAGCGCAGGTCGATGGACAGGCGCAGATCCTGGCCGGGGCGCGCCTCGCGCTGCACTGCCAGATCCTGCACGGTGCGACCCTTGAGGTCTTTCACTACCTGCTGCGCACCCGGCTCACCGGTCAGCCACTGGTTATAGGCCAGCTCGAGACCCTCCTGGCCACGGTCGTCGATATTGGTGAAACCGAGCAGCTGCGCGGTCACTTCGCCCGCGGGGTAAAAGCGGCGATATTCCTTCTTGCCGTATACCCCGGCAGTGTTCAGCGCCAGCACCCTCTTGGCCCCGTCCGGCGCCATGTGGCGGCGCAGGTACATAAATTCCTTGTTGCGGTATTTGCGCAGCCGCTCGGCCAGGGCCGCGGGCTTCAAGTTCAGCGCGGTGGCCAGCTTGCGCAATTCGTCGGCGCTGGCTTCGCGCAACAGTTGCGGATTGGCCCACAGGGTCAGCACCGGGGTGCTGACGGCAAGCAGCTCTCCATTGCGATCGACAATGGAACCGCGATAGGCGGCAATCTCTTCCGAGCGGATTGTGCGCGCGTTACCCTGGTCCTGCAGGAACCTATAGCCGCGCTCCGCTTCCGGCAGCACCTGCAGGCGGGCGAGGTGCAGCACCAAGGCCAGGGCAAGCAGACACAGCAGTACTGCCACCAGCGCAAAGCGCCAGCGGGCAATACCCGGAGTGACCTGCTGTTTCTTGACTGCGCCCATGAAATCCCTGTTCGCGTTACAGAGCCAATGAAAACTACTGCGCGTGCGCCTGGTAACGGCCGGCGGTGCTCACAATCCTCACGTACTTAAAGTACGCTCCGGTTGCTCCGCTCCGGCGGCCATCACCAGCCACCCGCTCGCTACGTTTTCAAAGGCTCCTTTTTATAAAGAGTTAATTATTTGGCACCAGCACCCGCTCATCCGGTGCTGGCACATGCATTTTCAATTTTTCCCGCGCCACTTTTTCGATCCGGCTGTAGGCGGACCAGGCGCCTTTTTCCAGCAACAGGCGCTCCTGTTCGTAGCGCAATTCGTCGCGAGTCTTCTGCGCGTCAACAAGCTGCGCGGTCAGAACCCGGCTGTGCTGGGTGGTGTAAACCACCGCCAGAGCCGACACCAGAGACGCCAGCCACAGCACGGCGATCAACATGCGCCGCCTGCCACTCACGACTGCGCCTCTCCGAGTTTTTCGGCAATGCGCATCACCGCACTGCGGGAGCGCAGGTTCTCATCTACCTCACCGGCGTCGGCCTTGACCGCTTTGCCGACAGAGCGCAGGCTCTTGGCGATCTCGCTGTCCATCACCGGCAAACCCCGCGGCAATTGCGGCCCGCGTTCTTTTTCACGAATAAACCGTTTCACCATCCGGTCTTCCAGAGAGTGGAAGCTGATGACCACCAGCCGGCCGCCCGGTGCCAGCAACTGCAGGGACTTTTCCAGCGCCTGCCGCAGGTCTTCCAGCTCACCATTGATATGGATTCGGATGGCCTGGAACACCCTGGTGGCCGGATGCTTGCCCTTCTCCCAGGCCGGATTCGCCGCCTTGACCACTTCCGCCAGGTCCAGCGTCCGCGCAAAGGGCTTTTCCACGCGGCGACGCACGATGGCGCCAGCCATACGGCGGGCAAATCGCTCCTCGCCGTACTCCTTGAACACCCGCGCCAATTCCGCTTCATCTTCGCTGTTGACCCAGTCCGCCGCGCTCATGCCGCGGCTGGTATCCATCCGCATGTCCAGCGGACCATCCTGCATAAAACTGAATCCGCGCTCGGCCTGATCCAGTTGCGGTGAAGACACCCCCAGGTCCAGCAGGATGCCTGTCACCTGGCCGACCCGATCCGCCGCGGCCTGATCCATATCGGCGAAAGAGCCGTGCCAGATCGAGAAACGGGCATCGCCGGCAAAGCGTTCACGGGCAAAGGCAACCGCCTCCGGATCCTTGTCCACTCCGACCAGGCGACCGCTCTCATCCAGACGCTCCAGAATGGCGGCGCTGTGTCCGCCACGACCGAAGGTCCCATCGATATAAAAGCCGCCCGGGTCGGTCACCAGGGCATCGACGGCTTCGCGCAACAACACACTGCGATGCAGATCTTGTGACACCCTGTGTCCTCTCCTCTTTATAGAGAGAGCGAAGCCATCTCTTCCGGCATTTCGCCCTCGCCCTCACTGCTATCGAGCCAGTCCATCCAGCGGTCTTCGCTCCACAGCTCCAGTTTCTTGCCCTGCCCCACCAGCATCAGCTTCTTTTCGAGGCCGGCGTATTCCCGCAGGGTCGGCGGAATCAGTACGCGGCCATTGCCGTCCACCTGCAACTCACAGGCGTAACCGATCAACAGCCGCTGGGCGCGACGCGCCACTTTATTGAAGCTCGACAGCGCTTCGATTTTCGGCAGGATCTCCTGCCACTGGGGTTCCGGGTAAACGAGCAGGCAGCGCTCTTCGGTATGCGCAGTGACCACCAGACGCCCAGCACAATCTTCCAGCAGCGTGTCGCGGACCCGCGCTGGAATGGCCAGACGCCCTTTGGCGTCCATATTGATTGCGTGGCTGCCTAGATACACTTTTTGTCCAAGTGCGTTACTCAAGTACCGCCGGGGTAACGATCAACTACCGTCGCGGCGCGTGTTATTCACTGGATACTTTTTGCGCATTTCTCATCTTTGCGGTGTAACTACCCACTCACAACCACAGATGAACCACCAAAACCCACAAAATTCCACTTTTCTCCACTTCAGACACTATAAATCTGGAGTGGGCAAAGTCAAGGAAATCAACGGCAAACTGCGGCGAAATCCCAGTAAATTCGCGGGCTGCAGCGCAGGCCATGCAATTGGCAGGAAAAAGGTCGGGACGGAATTACAAAATGAAGCAAGCACTTACTTATTTAAGCTCAGAGACTACTTTAAGTTTGCCGCGGACTGAACTGAATTTGAAAGTGTTAGCGAACGCTTACGAGGTTTGAATCAAATGGCAGAAAAGTCATCTGCCACTGCGGACAAGAGGATGCCGAAGAGAAGATGGCGCCAATAATAATGGGCGCCCAACTTTTCCCACAATGGCACGCGCGGCTGCAAGACACTCTGCAACCGCGAAGACAGGAACCCGCGATAATCGCGAGCAAATGGGAAATCTGTGAGCTGGCCTGTAAGCCGGGTTCTGTCGAGGACAATCATTCATCTGGGATGTATGTCGCCATACACCTCAAGCGACCTACCCGCCCTCGGTGCGGGTCACACCTATAGAGGGCCTATTTGGTCTTGCTCCGGACGGGGTTTACCATGCCGCGGACTGTTACCAGCCGCGCGGTGCGCTCTTACCGCACCCTTTCACCCTTACCTGTGCCTGCGGACAGGCCATCGGCGGTCTACTCTCTGCTGCACTTTCCGTAGGCTCGCGCCCCCCAGGCGTTACCTGGCGTCCCACCCTATGGAGCCCGGACTTTCCTCCATCCCTCCGAAGAGAAACAGCGATTGCCCGGCCAGCTCGGCGCGAAGAGTAATGAGCGGGACCGGGGATTGCAAGCGATACCGACGGCGGGGCCGCACCGCTCTATAAGGCCACAAAACCCGCGTCGACCGCTTCGCGCATGGCAAGCGCCGCCGGGCTCAACACATGCCCCCGGCGCCATGCGAGTACACAGCGGCGCTCCAGCATCGGGGATACGATGGGGATTCCCTGCAGGGCATCGTCCCGGTTCAGTGCCGCCAGAGTGCGGCCGGGCAGAATGGTGTAACCAATCCCGCGCCGCACCAGATCAATCTGAACCCGCAGGGAGTCCACCTCCACTTCCAGGTTCAGTCGGTGTGACTCGCGCAACGCATATTGCTCCAGCAGGGACCGCAGACCGTGGCGCAGACCGGGCAATACCAGCGGAAGCTGTGACGCCTCAGCAAAGGGGATCTCCCCTTCTGCCAATGTGGCGGCACCGCGGCCACCGATCAGCAACAGCGATTCTGTCGCCAATTCCCGCAGACTCAAGCTCGCACTGATGGCGCCGTCGTAGAGAATGGCGAGTTCCAGCTGGTGGCGCAGCAGCCTTTCCTGCAGGTCGCCGCTGAGCGCCTCGCTGATTTGCAGACGCACCTGCGGGTAGCGCCGGTGGTAATCACTGATCAACGGACCACTGAGGTAGACACCAATGCTTGGCGGCAGACCAAAACTCAGCGGTCCGTTTACCTGGCCGCGGCGCTCAGCCACCAACTGGCGCAGTGCCGTCGCCTGGTCCAACAGCGATCGCGCCTGGTCCAGTACCAGCTCGCCGGCTTCGGTGAGCACCACGCCGCGCCCGGTGCGCCGGAAGAGCCGGCTACCCAGATCGGCTTCGAGCTGTCCGATCAGCCGGCTGAGGGAGGGTTGCGAAAGGTCGAGCCGGCGCGCAGCGGCGACAAGGCTGCCGGAATCGGCGACAGCGAGGAAGGCATTGAGCTGTTTGAGGTCCACGCAATGATATCCACAAATTGAATATCTGATAGTTTTTCAATGCTGTTGGCGAATATCAAGTGAAATGACACCATAGCGCCCCTGAAAAGGTACCGTGGGCAGGGATTAATGATGCGAGAAACGCACGGGAAGTGGTGGCAATCGGGGCTGGTGCTGGTGGCGGCGGCCACCTTCGCCATTGCCTTCAAGGGAATATTTGCGCGGCTGATCTACCAGTATGGGGTTCCGGTGGACACGGTACTGATCTGGCGCTTCTTCCTGGCGGTGCCACTGTTTTGGATCGTCGCCCGCTGGCTGACACGCGGGCAGCCGCCTGTGCGACTCTCCCCGCGGCAGTGGTTTCTGTGCGCGCTTACCGGAGCGCTTTTCTTCGTCAGCGCCTGGTGCGACTTTCACGCCATCGCCGCACTGGGTGCCAGCGTCTCGCGGATGGTGCTTTATCTGTTCCCCGCCCTACTGATGGTGATCCAGGCCGCCGAACAGCGCCGCTTGCCGGGCGCCGCCCAACTGGCGGTTTTCGCCGTCGCCTGGACGGGTATCGCACTGTTGCTGTTGCCGGGGTGGCACGGCGGCACCCTGTCGCTCGCCGGGCTGCTCTATGGATTCGGCGCCGCCACCTGTTACGCCGTTTTCTGGCGCATCAGTCAATCGCTCACCGTACCGCTGGGTTCGGTGCGCTTTAACCAGTTCTCAAACAGCTTCACGCTGCTGTTTATGGCCGCTTTCCTGTTGCCGAATACACCGGCGACGGAATTGGCCGTCAGTGCTCCCGCTTTCGCCTGGATATTGGTACTGGTGGTTTTCTCCACCGTTCTGCCTTTCTTTTTACTGTTTGAGGGACTGAGGCGCGCGGATGCGGCGGAGGCCGGCGTGGTGGCGATGTTCGGGCCGGTGGTGACTATCAGCGCCGCAATGCTGGTATTTCCGGACGAGCGACTCGGACCGCTGCAGTGGCTGGGCGCGGCACTGATCCTGGCCAGTATCGGCGCCCTGAAACTGGTCAAATCGCGGCGGTCCGAAACCGCCGGCCTGAGCCCGTCAAATTAGATTCCACAGGCGCCGGCCCTGTACGGGCCTCACTTTTGCTCGAGGCTCCAGTTATACAGTGTCTTCTTGTTGACCCCGGTAATATCCGCGGCCAGGGCTGCGGCGCGTTTAGGCGGCAACTCAGCCAGCAGCAGTTTCATCACCCGCTGTGCCTCCGCATCCAGCGTCGCGTCCTGCCTGCGTTCAGCGCCGCGTACCAATAGCACGATTTCGCCGCGCTGCTGGTTGCCATCGGCGCGCACCCACTCGGCGAGCTCTGCCAGGGGCGCCAGGTGGATGGTCTCGAACGCCTTGGTCAGTTCACGGGCGATCACCGCCTCGCGCTCCCCACCAAATACTTGCGCCATCGCCTCCAAAGTGTCCAGCACCCGGTGGGGCGCCTCGTAAAAGATCAGGGTGCGGGTATCGCTCTCCAGCGCCTGCAGGGATTTCTCCCGCGCGCCCGCCTTGGCCGGCAGGAAACCCTCGAAACTGAAGCGGTCGCTGGGCAGGCCTGCCGCGCTGAGGGCGGCGACGAAAGCGCAGGCCCCGGGCACCGGTATCACGCGGACGCCGCGGGCGCGCGCCTCGCGCACCAGCCGGTAGCCCGGGTCGGAGATCAGCGGTGTGCCGGCATCGGAGATCAGCGCCACCGTCTGGCCCTGCTGGAGCCGCTGGAGTATCTGCTCGGTACGCACATCGTCCGAGTGGTCATGGTACGCCATCAGCGGCGTATCGATATCAAAGTGGGAAAAAAGTCTCTGACTGTGACGCGTGTCCTCCGCCGCAACCAGATCGGCGCATTGTAGAACTTCGATGGCTCGCGGTACCATATCGGCCAAGTTACCAATGGGCGTGGCAACAATATAAAGCAGCGCCTGATCCAGCCCCATAATTCACTCCAATTTATAAGATTTGCGGGAGAAGAATATGTCCGCCCTGTCCCGGCGCAGCACTTTCCGGCGCGCGGCCCCGATCGTCAGCAGACTTGCCGCCAGCGCCCTGACTCTCGCCCTGGCCGCCTGCCAGACCCAGGCACCGCAACCCAATATACAGGCCCCGGTTCAGGCCGGCGCGACCGCCAGTCGCAGCGATGCGATACAGTTTCTGCACAGCGCCGAGAACCAGTCTTCGCCGGTGCGCGATCAACTGCGCCTGCGGGCGGCGGCCATTCTATACAAGCTGGGCGACAACGCGACTGCCAAACAGGCCGCCATTGGCATCGACCCGGAGCAGCTCAACGACGTTGAGTATGCACGATACGCGCAAGTCTACGGCAGAGTACTCGCCGCCGAAGACGATTTTTTCAAGGCCCTCGATCTGGCCACTGCGCCGCGCCTGGATCGTGCCTGGTTGCAGCTGCCCCCCGATACCGCCCTGTCACTGCGCAGCCTGCGCGCCGATCTCTGGGGCCTGCTAGGTGACCTGGACAGCGCCATTGCCGAGCGCCGGCTGATCGCCGACCTCGCGCAGACAGACGCCGATATCTCGGCCAACAATGACGGATTCTGGCAATTGCTGATGCAATTGCCCTCCAGCGAACTGCACCTGCGCGCCGAACAGAGCCAGGACATGCAGATGCGCGGCTGGTACCAGCTGGCCCTGGTAGGGCGCGATACCCAGGGCGATATCAGCTCGCAGCTGACGGCGCTCAGCCGCTGGCGCCAGCAGTGGCCGGGCCACAGTGCAACCGCGCATCCCCCACAGGCACTGCAGCTGCTGGAACACCTGGCCAGCCAGCGCGCCGACCGCATCGCCCTGCTGCTGCCGCTGTCCGGCCCACTGGGTAGCGCCGGGCGCGCCATTCGCGACGGCTTTATGGCCGCTTACTACACCTCTTTACAGGCCGGCGCACCGGCACCAAAGGTCAAGGTATACGACACCGGCACCGAGCAGCCTTTTGAAGAGATCTATCAGAGCGCGGTAAACGACGGCGCCCAGGCGATTGTCGGCCCGCTCGACAAGCGCAAGGTCGCCAACCTGCTCGCTACCGAGAAATTGCCGGTGCCGACCCTGGCCCTGAACTACGGCGACAGCGGCCGCACGACCGGTGATCTGGTGCAGTTCGGACTCGCAATCGAGGACGAAGCCCGCCAGGTCGCACAGCACGCCTACCGCCAGGGACATCGCCAGGCAATGATCCTGGCCTCCGACGCCAGCTGGGGACAGCGCGGCGCCGAGGCATTCCGCGAGGAATGGCATCGCCTGGGCGGCACCGTGACCGTCAACCGGACCTTCTACGGCAACAGCAACTTTTCCAAGCTGGTCAGCGACGCCCTGCTGATCCCCGAAAGCAAATCGCGCGAAAGTGCGCTGCGCCGGAAACTGGCTGCTCCGCTAAAGTTCACGCCCCGCCGCCGCAACGATGTGGATATGCTGTTTGTGCTCGCGCAGCCACAGCAGGCGCGGCAGCTCAACCCGATGCTGACGTTCTTCTACGCCGGCGACCTGCCCATCTACGCCACATCACAGGTATTCGACGGCAATATCAACCGCAACCGCGACCGCGACATGAACGGCATTCGCTTTACCGCGATGCCGTGGCTGTTTGAAAACGACAATGTCACCAAGCGCAATATCGAAAAGCAGGCCTCACCGGCGCCCGCCTTTGCACGGCTCTATGCCCTGGGTGCCGATGCATTCCGCCTGTACCCGCGCCTGCCAATGTTGCGCCAGTTCCCAAATCAGCAGGTGCACGGCCTGACCGGCGCCCTGAGCCTGACTGCCGATGGCCGCATCGTGCGCGAGGAGATGTGGGCGCGTATCGACAAGGGCGCGCCGGTGCCAATTACCACCGTCGTCGAGCCCCTGCCGCAGGCGACCGAGCCGGTGGAGCTGACCGGAACCAGTGAAGCTTTTTAACCGCACCACCAACAGCGCCGACGTCGGCGCACAGATGGAAAAGGTCGCGGCGCGGTATCTGCAGCGCGCCGGCCTCCGCATCGAAGCGCACAACTACCATTGCCGGCAGGGCGAAATCGACCTGATCGCGCGGGACGGCGATACCCTGGTATTTGTCGAGGTGCGCTTCCGCAAAGACAAGCGTTTCGGCGGTGCCGGTGCAACGGTCGATACCCGCAAGCAACGCAAACTTCTGGCCAGCGCGGATCGCTACCTGCAGGAGCACCGCCTGGACTGCCCCTGCCGCTTTGATGTAATCGCCATCGACGGCAGTGCAGACAACATAAACTGGATCACCAACGCGTTTGGTGCGTAAACTCCGGTAACACGACAGGACTATGAAACGGAGCGGATCCAGAGTTCGCCCGGTTAAGGATTCAATGGAACAGCGAGTTGTAACCCTTTTTCACCGCAGCCTCGAAGCCACAATGAACGCGGGCGAAATTCTCGCCCCGCTGGTCGCAGAGGCCAGCGACATGGTGGTGCACACATTGCTCGCCGAAAACAAGCTGCTGCTGTGCGGCAACGGCGTCAGCGGCGCCCTCGCCCAGAGCTTCTGCGCACAGTTGCTCGGTGGCTTCCAGCGCGAGCGCCCGGGCCTGCCGGCGATCGCGCTGTGCAGCGACGGCATCTCCATCGGTACAGTGGCGCAGAACCACGGCCGCGCGGAATCCTTTGCGCAGCCGGTGCGCGCCCTGGGCCAGCCGGGGGACCTGCTGGTGATCGTCAGCAGCGACGGCCGCGATTCGAATCTGGTCCAGGCGATGCGCGCGGCGCGCGACCGCGATATGGGCATTCTCGCCCTGACCGGCGGCGACGGCGGTGATTGCGCGGCCCTGCTGGATACTCACGATATTGAACTCCGCGTGCCTTCTGAAGTCGCAGCAGAGGTACACCAGGTGCACCTGTTAACCATTTTCTGCCTGTGCGATCTCATCGACAGCAGTTTGTTCGGTGGCTACGAGGACTGAAACCGATGAAAACCCTAATCACGAAAACCATGAACCGCATTGTTATTGCTCTGGCCATGAGTGCCGCGCTGTCCGGCTGCAGCACCGTACTGGAAGCCACCCACGACGGCCCCATTCAGCAGGATCCCGGCCAGCGCTCCCTCGGCACCTACCTCGATGACGAGAAAATTGAGACCATCACCACGGTCAATATCAACAAGGCGCACCCGAACCTGAAAAATGCCAATATCAACGTCAATGTCTTCAACGGCGTGGTGTTGCTGACGGGCCAGGTGGAAAACAATGAACTGCGCCTGCTAGCCGGGCGCACCGCGCAGCAGGTGCAGAACGTGCGCCAGGTGTACAACGAGATCCAGGTACGCGGCAAAGTCTCCCTGCTGGCCAGCAGCAGCGACGCCTGGCTCACCACCAAAGTGAAAAGCGTCCTGCTCGCCAACAAAGAAATCGACAGCGGACGAATCAAGGTCATCACCGAAAATGGTGTGGTCTACCTGATGGGGCTGCTGACCCGCGCGGAAGCCGAGCGTGCCGCCGATGTCACCCGCAGTATCGGCGGAGTGCAGAAGGTGGTGAAAGCGGTGGAATATATCGACTGAACGATAAACCGAATGCATGGGCCGCACGATATGCGCGGCCCAGTTGGCCACCTCAACCGAACTTTCTGTTTCCCCCTTCCTTGGCGAGCACCTCTAAAAGCCGCGGCACCAGCCAGCGCGCCCCATAGGCGCTGAGGTGATCATCGTCGCGGTACAGCGGTGTGCCGCGGTGCTCAATCCTGCAGTCGGGCGCACACAGCAGCGGCAATGGACTGAGATCCTGCGCGTCGAATTCTTCAGCAATATCTTCAATGATTCGGTTCGCGCGGCGCTGGCGCTGCTCCACTTCATCCCGGCTGGGTGCCGGGCGCAACTGCGCACCGATGAACTCGGCATTCAGTACGGCAACGGGCACAGAGAAGCCGATCTCCGGCGTGTCTTTGACGATCACCACCTCGCGGCCCGTAGCCCGGATTTTCCGCACCGTGGCTTCCAATCCGTCGCGTACAAGGGCCGCGTTATCGCGGCCATCCGATTCGCCGTCCGTCGACGGAGCCAACACCGCTTCCGTCCCCCCCTCACCAGGTGCACGCTCTCCCTCCACAGCAAAGGCCCAGCGCGCGACCAGAATGACAGTACCCAGATCTCGGCGCCCTTCGAGGAAGTTCATTACACTCTCGTTGAAAACATCACACTGGTGCGCTGCGCCCTTGTCTACCCGAACCACCCCGAGCACCGGTGCGCAGGCCGACTTCACCGCGGCGAGGCCACGCGCTCCATGTACGGCCAGCCAGCGCTCGTAGCCGGGCAGAAATGCAGCCGCGTGGGAATCACCCCACAACAGATAGTGCGCTTCAGGCGCCGCGCTGCTGCCGAATTCACAGAGCTGGCGTTCCAGCGGCGCCCGGTTCATACACGCCTCCTGCCTCTGCGTCCGCTGACTGGCCTCGCTGTAGGTCTCGTAGAGGTCCCGTGGCAGCCGCTCGGGAAAGCCCTCGCCACCGTTAATGGCACACGCGCTCATCACGAGAACGCCCGCCGCGGTAGCGGCCAGCCTGAGCTGCAGCACGGACGACAGCAGCGACCCGGGACGCGCCGTGCGGAACGGTTGCTCAACCAGTTTCCAGCTCAACCAGGCCAGCGCCACCGACATCACTACGGCATATAAAACCCAGCTTGCGGGCAATTCGGTGGCACCGTTGTATAAACGCAGGAAGACCAGCACCGGCCAGTGCCAGAGATAGAGTGAATAGGAAATCCTGCCCACTCCGACAAACAAAGGCAGGGCCAGGAAGCGGCTGACTGTGCCCGGCTGCCTACCAGCCCAAATCAGTGCCGCGGCACCGGCACAGGGCGGCAACGCGGCCAGTCCCGGAAAGGGAGTAGCGGCATCGTATGTGAGCACGCACACCAGAATCGCGGCTAACCCTGCCGCGGCCGCCAGCTCCGCTGCACCTCGCCGCTGCACCGCTGGCAGTGCGCCCATTGCCAGCAACGCGCCGATCGCCAGCTCCCAGCCGCGAGTCGGGGTGAGAAAATAGTTGGCAAACGGCTGGGTTTTTGTTGCCCATACCGAAGCGGCGAGAGACAGCACGGCCAGCACCGCCACTGTCGCGATCGCACTGCTCCAACGCCACCTCGCCAGCAGGCACAACAGCAACGGAAAACCGATATAAAACTGCTCTTCAACAGACAGGGACCAGGTGTGCAGCAGCGGTTCGAGTTCTGCCGCCTGGCCGAAATAGTCCTCGGTACTGCGCCAAAACCAGAAATTCGACACAAAAAACAGCGCAGCAAGCAGCGAGTGCGCAAAGTTGCTGAACATATCCGGCGGCAACAAAAACCAACTCGCCGCTGTGGACACCAGCATTACGGCAAAGAGCGCCGGCAGGATACGCCGCGCGCGACGGCGATAAAAACTGGCCAGCGAAAACTCTCCGGCGCGAATCTCGCGCAAAAGAATACCGGTAATCAGGTACCCGGAGATGACGAAAAAGATATCGACCCCGACGTAACCGCCGGAAAACCCCGGCACCCTGGCGTGCGCCATGACCACCGGCAAAACGGCGAAAGCCCGCAGCCCGTCGATATCGGGGCGGTAACTGTTATTAACTGACATTGAAAGGCTTATTAGTATCTTATCTAGCGACCGCGCTGCTTCTTTGGCTTGACACGCCGCCACCAGGGTTCCCTGTGCGGCGCTATCGCGGCCCCCTGGGCCAGGCATTCGCGCAGAGCGGTCAGCTCGGCTCGCGAGTCTGCAGTCCCGTCCTCTGCGCTTTTCGCCAACAGGACATCCAGTCGCTCGGCGAGCAATGCGTCTCGGAGACCAAGAGGGTTGTCCAGACCCGCGGCAAGTATCCCCGTGCTCCAATCTGCCAGGTCACTCAGGGTGAGGGAATCGTTGCCCCGCTCGGGGTAGGTATCGAAATCGTCTACAAACGCCAGGCCCGAAGGGTGCGGCAGGTAGTGGTCATTGAGGGCGCGGTTACTGTCGGCAAAGCGGGCGAAAAACGCCCGCGCCGCAGCGCGACTGGGTTGCAGTCGCTCACAGTCTTCGCGCATGAAGGGTTTCAGTTTTTCAATCTGCGGCGGCGCCACTCCAAGTTGCAGCAGCTTATGGGTCAACAGGAACTCCCGGCGCGGGATGCCCTCGTTAACGCGGCAGGGCGGTATCACAACGCCTTCACCAAGGAATTCCGCAAAGTCGGTTACGATATCTCCGCCGCTGAGCCGGTGAGGCTCGAACACATGCACCGTCAGCGCCTCGCGCCCAAAACTCTCCTCCCACAGGCGCAGCTTCGAATAATAATCGTAATAGGCCAGCACATCGGCAGTCAGCTCGGGGAAGGCGCCGTCGCTGTGACCCAGCAGGCGGCTCGATGTGCTCTTGCCCCGCGCGCAGCCCCGCGCCGCCTGCTGGCGAAAAGAGATTGCCTGCCGGTCCTGGCGGCGCAGGTAGACGATAATCCGGGTCTCGTCGAAGTAACGCGCGCAGACCTTCTGTACCTTGTCGATCTCTTGCGCATCGCGCAGGAAGGAGAAATGCTCGCCGGAGACGATCACGCGTTCGCCGCGACTCGCCGCCAGCAGTTGGGCGAAGCGCTCGTTGAGCCGGAATGCGAGGCCGCCAGCAATGTCCTCCACATCGATGGCACCGGAGGAGTTGCCCTTCTTGCCCAGACAGGCGAATTCCAGACCCTGGGCCAACAGTTGCGACTGGTAGTTTTTCAGGGCCAATTGCAGGGAACTGGTGCCTGTTTTGTGAATTCCGATATGGAGGTAGAGGGTGCGCATGTTGCCGATCGTGATCCGGAAGTCTTCCGCCAACTCAAAGATTGTTGAAAAAACACGTCCTTGCCACTGCTACCGGCACGCCTTCGCCAGACTACTTGCTGTTCATTTCCTCTGACCCGGCACTGCGGCCCGTGCAATTCGCCTGCAACAGCTATACCGAAGTCTAAACATTTACCCATTAAAAAACGCGGGCATAGCCCGCGTTTTTTATCAGCGCCTGGGGCGGCGACTGCCACCACCGCTGCGACCACCCCGACTGTCGCCGCGTGGCCCGCTGCTGCGTTTAACGTTGACCTTGGGCGGCTCCACCAGCAGCTCCTCCGGCGGTTGCTCACACTTGAGCTTGCCACCGAGCAGCTTTTCGATGGGCTCCAGCCGCATGGCATCATCTTCACAGGCGAAGCTGATCGAAGTACCCGTCTTGCCCGCACGGCCTGTCCGGCCAATACGGTGCACGTAATCTTCGGGCTCTTCCGGCAGCGTAAAGTTCACCACGTGGCTGATCCCGTCGATGTGGATACCGCGCCCGGCCACATCGGTGGCGACCAGGACCTTGGTCACGCCCGCCTTGAAGTCTTCAAGGGTGCGCACACGCTTGTTCTGCGCCACTTCCCCGGAAAGCAGGCCGGCCTTGAAGCCGTGGGCCTCCAGGTTCTCGTGCAGGCGGCGGCACTGGTCGCGGCGATTGGCAAACACGATCAGGCTCTCCACCTCGTCACTCTGCAGGATGTTGTACAGCAGCGTGTACTTTTCCTCGCTCGCGGCCAGGTAGACGTGCTGCTCGACACTGTCGGTTGCCACGCGCTCCGGCTCGATCTCGACAATGACCGGCTCTTCGGTCCACTGCTCCACCAGAGAATCGACTTCCGGCGTGAATGTGGCGGAGAAGAACATGGTCTGGCGATGGCTCTTGCGCGGCGTCTGGCGCACAATGCGGCGTACCTGGGGAATAAAGCCCATATCCAGCATACGGTCGGCCTCGTCGATCACCAGGATTTCCACCTGGTCGAGATAGCAGTCCCGGTTGCTGGCGAAATCGAGCAAACGGCCGGGTGTTGCGACGAGAATGTCCACCAGGCGCTCGTTCAGGTTGCGCTGCTGCTTCTGGTAATCCATGCCGCCAACCAGGGTGTGGATTTCCAGGTCGGTGTATTTGCACAGGGATTTGGCATCGTCGGCGATCTGCATGACCAGCTCCCGTGTGGGCGCAATGATCAATGCGCGCGCCTCACCGGCGTAGCGCTCGCCCTCGAACGGGTTCTTAAGCAGGTCATCGATAATGGTAATCAGGAAAGCCGCGGTCTTGCCGGTACCGGTCTGGGCCTTGCCCACCAGGTCGTGGCCGTTCAGCGTATGCGGCAGGGAGCGGCCCTGAATCGGCGAGCAGTACTGGAATCCCAGGTCACTGATGGCGTGCATCAGGTCCAGTGGCAGGTCCAGGTCGTGAAAACGCACTTTGTCTTCCGCTTCCGGCACCTGGAATTGATCCAAAGACCAGGGGGCACGCTTCTTGTCACGAGGACCGCGCTGGCTCTTGCCTCCGCCGCGGCGGCCACGCTGGCTGCCTTTGCTGCCACCATCGCGGCGCTGGGACTTGCGCTCGCCAGATGCTTTTTCGGCGGGCTTGCCCCCATCGGTAGCTTTAGACGGCGCACTCTGTTGCTCGGCAGACTCGGAGCGCTGCTCATCTTTGCTGGAAGAACGGCGAAACAACTTTCCTATCAAGTGAAATACTCGCTTAAATGCTCACAGATTCGCCGGGGGCGAATCTGAATGCCGGGGTATCCGCGGGGCGGTCACCGTGGACGGCATGGGTTAAATAATCGGCGAGTATATCATCTATATGGATCTTGACCCGAACTCTAATTTTCATACGGCTCAATAAGCCGCCAGCTGGCGCGCAAAGTGGATTGAACCCACCGCCGGCGCCCCCCATAATTCAGCCCGTTTTCCCGCGCTCGCTGCTGGCGACCGGGTCCCCCAACGCAAGCCTGTCCACTCCCCGCGGAAACCTCCCTATTCAATGATCAAGCTGTACAGACGGGCGACCGGCACCGAACTCAAGCGACTGGCCACGCTCGGCGGCCCACTGGTGATCAGCAATCTGGCTGTGGTCAGCATGGGTGTGACCGACACCATCGTCGCCGGTCGCGCCGGTGAGGTAAATCTGGCCGGACTCGCACTGGGCGCCAGTATCTGGTCCGTCTGTGCGGTCACCCTGATGGGACTGCTCGCTGCGGTGTCGCCGATCGTCGCACACCTGCGCGGCAGTCGCGACGAACCCGGCTGCGCCCAGCAACTGCAGCAGGCAATGTGGATCGCCCTGATCGGTGGTCTGGCTGTCGTCGGCGCCCTGCTGGCTACCCCCTGGTGGAGCCAGTGGATCGACACCGAAGAGCCGGTGCGCCACGTCATGGAGCAGTACTTGCTGGCACTCGCCACCGGCACCCTGCCCTTCGCGCTCGGTACCGCCCTGCGCGGCTACTGTGAGGGCATGGGCCAGGTACGCCCGGTAATGCGCACCTATCTGGCGGCGGCGGTTCTGAATATTCCGCTGGATATCCTGATGGTCTTCGGTGCCGGTCCGATTCCGGCGATGGGCGGCGCCGGTTGCGGTTGGGCCACAGCGCTAGTGAGCTGGTCGATTGCCGCTGCGCTCTTCTGGCACGCCGGCAACGATCCGGCCTACCGTGCACTGCGGCTCAGACTGCTGCCGCCGCGCCCCGATTGGCCCACCCAGCGGCACCTGCTGGCAGTGGGCCTGCCGATTTGCATCGGCGCCGCCAGCGAAGTGACGTTTTTTGCCAGCCTGACGGTTCTGCTGGCACCCTACGGGGCCACCATTGTCGCAGCTCACCAGATCGGACTGAATGTCGGATCCATTTTTTATCTGGTCGCGCTGGCGCTGGCGCAGGCCCTGAGTATCCGCGTGGCGCAGATTCTCGGCCAGGGGCGCCCCAAGCGAGCGCACTTCACCAGCCTGGTGGGCGTCGGCAGCGGTCTGCTATATGCCCTCGCCACCGGCCTGCTGCTGATCACGCTGCGCTACCTGTTCGTGCACGCCTATACCAGCAACGTCGACATCATCGCCGTGGCCACCAACCTGCTGCTGCTCTGCGCCGCCTTCCAGCTGGTGGACGTGGCCCAGGCCATGGCCTGGGGAGCGCTGCGCGGCTACCGAGATACGCGGGTTCCCATGTACCTGCAGTTGTTCTCCTACTGGCTGGTTGGTCTCACTACTGCCCGCTGGCTGGGGGAGCAATTCTGGGGGGTCTACGGTTACTGGGTAGGCATCTGTATCGGGCTCGGCACCGCCGCCATCCTCCTCGGCCTGCGGCTGTGGCGCACCAGTCGAAAGGCCATGCTGGCACCTCCGCAACGCTGAGCCACTGGGGGCCCGCCTTTTTTCAGCCACTATCGCGCAATTCCTAGGGAACGCTTTCGCTATAATGGCGTTCTTAACTACATTGCTTGTAATTCACCCCTCTTCACCCACTGGAGTCACTGCATGATTTCGAGCTCCCCCAAGAGCCCGCCCCGCCGCATTCTGTGTTTTGCGTTGCTACTCACTTCCGCCCACACTTTCGCGCTGACCGAAGAAGCCGATAAGACGCAGGACGCCAGTGTGCCCAAAGCGGAAAACCTGCAGCTCGACCGGCCGGTAGCGGAGGAGCCACCGGTGAAGGAAGCGGAGGCACCGGCACCGCAAACAGATCCTACAAAGCCAATGCCCAAGGCGGAAAACCTGAAGCTGGACCAGCCGGTGGTTGAGGACGGTGCTCCGGCCGGGCAACCGGCGCCCGCACAACCAGCGCAACCAGCACAACCGGACAGCAAAGCGGTAACCGGACAGGCGGGCTCCGCCGCCGGGGAAAAGGAAAAAACCGAACCGGAGGAGCCGGCCGCACCGGAATCCGGCAAGCCCCTGCGCCTGCTCGGCAGTGAGGTCCCCCCGGCCACCTCCACGCGCTTGGCCTGGTCGCCGACCCAGCATTTTGAAGGGGTCTACAGCTCCACCGCGGTGCTGGTGGTCAACGGCGCCTATAACGGCCCGACTCTGTGCCTGACCGCGGCGATTCACGGCGACGAACTGAACGGTATCGAGACCGTGCGCCGGGTAATGTACAACCTCGACGCGAGCAAATTGCACGGAGCCGTTATCGGCGTCCCCATCGTCAACCTGCAGGGTTTCCACCGCGGTTCCCGCTACCTGACCGACCGCCGCGACCTGAACCGCCACTTCCCCGGAGATCCGCACGGCTCGTCCGCCGCGCGCATTGCCTACTCGTTCTTCCACGAGGTCATCAGTCACTGCAATGCTGTGGTTGACCTGCACACCGGTTCTTTCTATCGCACCAACCTGCCGCAGCTGCGCGGTGACCTGCGCAACCCGAAAGTGGTCAAGATGACCAAGGGTTTCGGTTCCACCGTCGTGCTGCACAGCGACGGAGCCAAGGGCACACTGCGCCGGGCGGCGGTCAACGCCGGCATCCCCACGGTGACCCTGGAAGCGGGTGCCCCCATGGTGCTCGACGAGGCCTCGGTCAGCCACAGCGTGAAAGGTATCCGCACGCTTCTGAACCAGCTCGACATGGTGAGCAAGTTCCGCCTGTGGGGCGACCCGGAGCCGGTCTACTACAATTCCACCTGGCAGCGCGCCACCACCGGCGGCATCATCTTCAGCAAGGTGCAGCTGGGTGCTTTCGTCCACAAGGGCGACCTGCTCGGTACCGTCACCAACCCGATTACCAACGTGCGCAAAGAGATCCGCTCGAAATACAACGGCCGCATTCTGGGCATGGCGATGAACCAGGTGGTTCAGCCCGGCTTCGCCGCCTACCACATCGGCATTCAGGCGCCGCAGGAACAGATCAGCCCACCTGAAGAGGTGACTGCAGACACCGAAGCCAAAGTGACGGAAACGGCTGCACCGGCGACTAAAGAAGCGGACAAGGAGAGTGCACCGGCAGCGGAAGAGGAGCCCGCTGCCGACGAACCGTCAAAGGATCAGCCAGAGGAAATCGACAGCGAGAGCGACGACGACTGAATCCGCCTAGCTGTCACTGATCCGGTCGATGATTTCCACCGGGTGGTGGTGCTCGCCCAGGGGTTCGGGCTGCAGGGTAATGTGATCGATATCGAAGCGCTTGATCAGGGTTTCCCGCAGCCGCTCCAGCACCCCCGGCCAGGCCTGCAGGTCGTCCACGACAATATGCGCCGACAGGGAAATAGTGCTGGAATCGAGGCGCCAGATATGCAGGTCGTGCACCGAACGCACGCCATCGACTGCCGCGAGGGTCTGCCCGACAACCGGCAGGCTGAGCTCGCGCGGTACCCGCTCCATCAGCACGTCGACCGAATCCCGCAACAGGCGCAGGCTGGAAAACAGGATCAGCACGCAGATGAGCAGCGACAGAAGTGGATCGATGGGGGTCCAGCCGGTGAAATAAATCACCGCACCGGCAATCAGCGCGGCCACTGACCCCAGCAAGTCGCCCATCACATGCAACAGTGCGCCGCGAATATTCAGCGTCTGCTCGCCGCGGTGCAGCACCCAGGCCACGGCAACATTCACCAGCAATCCGATCAGCGCGATCAACATCACCGTGCCGCCCTGTACCGGTTGCGGCTCGCGCAGGCGCTCGATCGCCGCGATGCTGATACCCACCACAATCAACAGCATAAACACTGCGTTGACGATGGCCGCCAACACCTCGGCGCGCCCCCAGCCGAATGACAGCTGCCGATCCGCCGGTTTCTGCGCCAGCAGCGCCGCCACCGCGCCCAGGGCCAGGGCCAGGGCATCGGTGGCCATATGGCCGGCATCGCCCATCAGCGCCAGGGAGCCCGACAGCCAGCCGCCGACCGCCTCGACCATCGCGAAGGCAAAGGTGATGACCAAACTCCATACCAGCGGGCGCAGGTGGCCACTGCCGTGGCGGTGGTGAACGTGCTCGTGCATGGTTTCCTCCCCGTATGTTCAGTGGCCGAATGCCGCCGCATTCCGCGGTTAATTCGCCTTCCGCCCCAGCGTAATACGCTCCCAGCCGGAAAAATCCTCGCGGCTTTCTATATCTTTCAGGCCCGCAGCGGCAAAGATGGCCCGCACGGACGCGGCCTGCTGCCAGCCGTGCTCCACCATCAACCAACCGCCCGCAGCGAGAAATTCGCCACTGCACTGCGCAATCGACTGGATATCCGCCAGTCCCGCGTCCTCCGCCACCAGGGCCGAGCGGGGCTCAAAACGGACATCGCCCTGCTCCAGGTGAGGATCAGCGGCATCGATATAGGGCGGGTTGCTGACAATCAAGTCAAACTTCTGCGCGGGCAGCTGCGCAAACCAGTCGCTCTGCACAATACGGACATTGTCGAGCTGCAGCGCGCGGCGATTCTCTTCCGCCAGCGCCACTGCGTCTGCCGATTTCTCCGCGGCCACAATGTCCCAACCGGGCCTTTCGCTGGCCAGGGCCAGGGCGATGGCACCGGTACCGGTACCCAGGTCGAGGGCGCGCAGCCGGTCACCCGGGCAGAGCGCCAGCGCGGTTTCCACCAGCAGCTCTGTCTCAGGGCGCGGAATCAGCGTGGATGCGTTCACTTTGAGTGCCAGCGACCAGAACTCCCGCTCCCCGGTCAGGTGTGCCACCGGCTCGCCATGGCGACGGCGCTGTAACAGATTATCGAATGACTGCTGTTCCGCGACACTCAACTCGTATTCCGGCCAGGTATAGAGCCAGGTGCGCGAACGCCCGAGCACTGCACCGAGCAGCACCTCGATATCGAGGCGCGCGCTGTCGCTGCCGGTGAGTTCGGCACTGCGAGTGAGGTTTTCCTTGACCGTGCTCACGGGATAACAGTCATTTTCTCGGAGGCACCGATCACTGCCCCAGCGCGGCCAGCTGGTCCGCCTGGTGCTCGGTGCGCAGGGGATCGATGACTTCTTCCAAAGCGCCCTGCATGATCTCGTCGAGCTTGTACAGGGTGAGGCCGATACGGTGATCGGTCACCCGCCCCTGGGGATAGTTGTAGGTGCGGATACGCTCGGAACGGTCGCCACTGCCGACCAGATTGCGGCGAGCATCGGAAATTTCCTTGGCCGCGGCCGCTTCCTGCTCGGTGCTGAGCTTGGCCTGCAGCAGCGCCATGGCCTTGGCGCGGTTCTTGTGCTGGGAGCGTTCGTCCTGGCACTCCACCACGATACCGGTGGGAAGGTGCGTGAGGCGCACTGCGGAGTCGGTCTTATTGACGTGCTGGCCACCGGCGCCGGAGGCGCGGTAGGTGTCCACACGCAGATCCGCTTTGTTGATCTCGACCGCATCGCGCTCGTCCGGCTCCGGCATCACCGCCACCGTACAGGCCGAGGTGTGGATGCGCCCCTGGGATTCAGTTTCCGGGACCCGCTGCACGCGGTGCGCGCCAGACTCAAATTTCAGTTTCGCATAGACATCTTCACCGGCGACACGGGTGATGATTTCCTTGTAGCCGCCGTGTTCGCCAGGGTTTTCACTGATGATTTCGATACGCCAGCCCTGCTTTTCCGCATAGCGCGAGTACATGCGGAACAGGTCACCGGAAAAGATCGCCGCCTCATCGCCGCCGGTACCGGCGCGGATTTCCAGGAAGACGTTTTTGCGGTCATTGGGATCGCGCGGCAGCAGCAGCGTCTGCAGGTCGCGCTCCAGCGGTTCCACCTGCTCTTCCGCTTCGCGCAGTTCCTCCTGCGCCATTTCGCGCAATTCCGCATCGCTCTCGTCGAGCATTTCCCGCGCCGTGGCCATATCGTCCTGCAGCTGCCGGTAGCGGCTGTAGCATTTGACCACCTCCTCGAGCTCGGCGTATTCACGGGACAGATCGCGGAACTGCTCCTGGTCGCTGATCACTTCGGCGTCGCCGAGCAGCGCGGAGACTTCCTCGTGGCGCTCCACCAGGTTTTCCAGCTTGTTTCTTACCGAGTCTTTCATCCGTCTTTTTTCTCTAAATCGATCTCAGGGAGCGGTTCCAGCCCGACGACTTCGCGCGCGATGCGCAACCGCTCGAGATCGCCCTCGGCGGTGAGCCGCTTGAGGTTCACCGTAGGGGCATGAATCAATTTGTTGGTCAGCGAGCGCGTCAGCTGTTCCAGCAGCTGGCGCGGATCACCGCCCTTCTCCAGTTGCTGCACGGCGCGCGCCAGCTCGGTATCGCCGATCTGCTGCGCCCGCTGGCGGTAGCTGCGTATGGTGTCCACGGCGCCAAGTGAGCGGCGCTCGCGCATGAATTCCGCCGCGGCGGTGTCAACAATCTGGTGGGCGGCTTCCGCCGCCTTTTCCCGCGAACGCCGCCCCTCGTCGATCACGCCGCGCAGGTCGTCGACCGTATAGAGGTAAACGTCGTCGAGTTTGCCCACCTCGGGTTCGATATCGCGGGGCACGGCGATATCGACCATAAACATCGGGCGGTGGCGACGCTGCTTGAGTGCGGATTCCACCGCGCCCTTGCCGAGAATCGGCAGCTGGCTGGCGGTGGAGCTGATGACGATGTCAGCGCGCGTCAGGTAATCGGGAATATCCGCCAGCAGGATCGCCTCGGCACCGAAGTTCTGCGCCAGCTGCTCGGCGCGGTTCAGCGTGCGGTTGGCCACGATCAGCTGCTTGACGCCCTGCTCCAGCAGGTGGCGCGCCACCAGTTCGATGGTCTCGCCGGCGCCAATCAGCAGCGCCGTCTGCTCGCGGAGATCCGTGAAGATGCGCGATGCCAGCGACACTGCGGCAAAGGCAACGGAAACGGGATTCTCGCCGATGGCGGTCTCGGTCCGCACCCGCTTCGCCACGGCGAAAACCTGCTGGAAAACATTGTGGAGCAGACTGCCGACACTGCCGGATTCCCGCGCCACCGCGTAGGCGGATTTGATCTGGCCGAGGATCTGCGGTTCGCCGAGCACCAGGGAGTCGAGCCCGCAGGCGACCCGCATCATATGGCGCACGGCCTCTTCGCCGCTGTAACTGTAACTGCAGCTGGCCAATTGCTCTTCCGCCACATGGTGATAGCGGGACAGCCACTGCAACAGGCGCTCCGGCTCGACTTCCGCGTAAATTTCCGTGCGGTTGCAGGTGGACAGGATCGCCAGTTCCGGACAGTCCAGCGCCATGCGCGCATCCGCCAGCGCACCCGGCATCACTTCCGGGGCGAACGCCACCCGTTCGCGGACCTCGATCGGCGCGCTGTCGTGATTGATTCCCAGAGCGAGGATTGGCATAGACTCCCGTCGGCGTAAATTCTGAAGGTGCGGTTCCCGCAGTTGGCGCGCGCATTTTCCCGGGCGGCCGCGCCTCTTGCAAGGGCAAGTACCCGTTTGCACCCAACAGGTGAGAGCCCCCCGGCTCACTGGTACTCGCGCGGTGACCGATTATTCGGGCGGATGCGCCGCCCCGGGCGAGCCGCCGGCCCACCAGTTGCAGCTGCCGCGGCCCGGCGTTTATTTGCGCGCAGACTTGGCGAATGCGGGGTTAGCGGCCGGCCCCGCAGCGGAATCGCGACTAGAATTATACGACGATAATCGCTCAAAACACGCCATCCGCGCACCGATCCCGCGCGGCACCAACGTATGGATACGTTTCTATGCCGTCTGCAACACAGCCCCGTCTTTCCGGTCCGCCCCATCAATCGCTGCTGCTGGCGGCGTCCCTGAGCCTGCTTTTGGGAGCCTGCGTCCAGCAGGGACCCACTCCCCCGGCTCCCTCGGCAGAGCCCGAGCCAACCCCGGATGTCCAGGAAAAACCACTGGCCAAGACGGAAAAACAGCCCGCGACGGAGAAAACCCAGACCCGCCCCTTCCCCATCGACGCCTTTTATACCCTGCTGGTGGCGGAAGTTGCGGGCAACCGCGAACAGTATGACGTAGCCCTGGCCAATTACTTCTACCAGGCAGAGCGCACCCGGGATGCGGGCGTCGCCGCCCGCGCCACCCGCATAGCGCGCTTTCTCAATGCCCGCCGCGCGGCCCTGCGCGCCTCCAAACTATGGGCAGAACTCGAGCCGGAGAACCCGGAGGCCCAGCTGTCAGCCACCGCTGAACTGACCCTGTCCGGCGACCTGGAATCCGCCCTGGTGCACGCGGAAAAAGCCCTGGACCTCGGCGGCGATGCCCCACTGCAGTCCCTCGCCGCCACGGCAGTCTCCGAACCCGAATTGACCCAACACTTCCTGCCGGACTTCGAGCGCCTGACGCAAAAATACCCGGAGAACCCGGAAGTATCCCTCGCCTACGCCATGATGCTGCGGGCCAACGAGCAGTATCCCGAGGCACTGGCAATCACCCGGCGCGTACAGGAACAGCATCCGGGCATGCTCGATGCTCCCCTGCTGGAATCCCACATCCTGGTAGACCTGGACAGGCGTAAGGAAGCAATCGCCCTGCTGGAAAAGCTGGTCAGCGTCTACCCGCAAGAAAGCCGGTTGCGCCTCCAGTACGCCCGCCTGCTGATTCGCGACGACCTGAAACTGGCGCAGCAACAGTTTGCTGAACTGGTCAAGCAACGCCCCCGCGACGGCAACATGATTCTTTCGCTGGCCATGATCCGCTTTGAAACGAAACAGATCGACGAGGCCAAACCACTGTTCGAGCGCCTGCTGGTACTCGGCGAACACGAGTCTGCTGCACATTTCTACCTTGGCGAAATCGCCGAAATAGAACAGGACGTTAACGCCGCCGTGGCACACTATCGGAAAGTGGAGCCGGGGTCTGACTATGTCCCGGCCATTACTCGCGGTACGGAATTGCTCGCTGAAAATGGCAGCACGGAAGAAAACCGGAGCTGGTTTGCCGATCTGCGCAAGCGGCATCCGGACCAGGCGGAAAATTTCTACCTTATGGAAACCAACCTGCTGCGCAAACACGGCCAGAACCAAGAGGCACTGACGCTGCTCGACCAGGCGATTGCCAGCCTCGGCGATAGCGGCCGCCTGGTCTACACCCAGGCATTGCTGAACGACCAGATGGGCAACACCGCCGCCTTCGAAAGCGGAATGCGCAAGCTCCTCGATCGCGACCCGGACAACGCCACCATTCTCAACGCGCTCGGCTACAAGCTGATCGAGGACAACTCCCGCCTCGAAGAGGCCCAGCAACTTATCGGCAAAGCCCTGCAACTGCGCCCCGATGATCCGGCGATTATCGACAGCATGGGCTGGGTGCAGTACCGTCTCGGCAACCACGGCGAAGCAGTGAAGTATTTGCAAAAAGCCCTGGAAGAATTGCCGGACCATGAAATTGCCGCGCATCTCGGCGAAGTATTGTGGATGCAGGGCAACCGCGAGCGCGCCATGCAGGTGTGGCAGCGCGGGCTCAAGCTGAACCCGCAGAGCAAGATCATTCCGGCCGCGATGAAGCGCCTGCAAAGCAACGAATCACTGGAACAACATGCCTCTGACAGCTGAACATCCCCAAACCGGTAAACGGATCGCACTGCTATCCCTGTGTTTTCTGACCCTGCTGCTCGGCGCCTGCGCCGGGCAGAAACCCAAGCCCCCAACAGCGGCGGAACTGTCGGTCGCACAGCTGCAGTACTGGACCATCAAGGGCAAACTCGGCGTGCGCTCGCCCCGCGATAACGGCAGCGCCAACCTGACCTGGGAACAGCGCACCGCGCCAAATTACCGCATCCACCTGAGTGGCCCACTGGGTGCCGGCGCCACGGTGATCAAAGGCACACCCGCCGGTGTCTCGCTGCAACAGGGCAGCCAACCGCCCCTGCGCGCGAGCAATCCCGCAGACCTGACCATGCAGACCATGGGCTGGCCGATGCCCGTGAACGAAATGTTTTACTGGGTGCGCGGACTTTCCGCCCCCAGCTCCGCACCGTCCAGTGAACGGCGCAACGCGCAGGGCCTCCTGCAGAGTCTGCAGCAGGCTGGCTGGACGCTGAATTTCAGCGGCTATGAAAACCACGGCCCCTATGTACTGCCGACCAAGATAAAGGCGGCCACCAATCAGGCCACCGGACCTGTTCAGGTCACCCTGGTGATCAAAGAGTGGAATATTTGAACCTGGACAGATGATCGGGCAGTAATGATGAATCCCGTGAAGGTCGCTATCATGCGACCTTTTAATCACGCGACTCCCCCATGTCCCTGCAATTGCCGGCTCCCGCCAAACTCAATCTGATTCTGCGCATTCTCGGCCGCCGCGAAGACGGCTATCACGAGCTGCAGACCCTGTTTCAACTGCTGGATTTCGGCGACCTGCTGGATTTCGAGCTGTGTGACAACAGCAGTATCAGCGTTGACGCGGGCAGTCTGGATATCCCCCTCGAAGACAACCTGGTCTACCGCGCAGCCCGACTGCTGCAACAGGAAAGCGGCTGCACAAAAGGCGCGCATATCACACTGCAAAAAAAACTGCCTCACGGCGGCGGTATCGGCGGCGGCAGTTCCGATGCCGCGACAACGCTGCTGGGACTGAACCAGCTCTGGCAGTGTCATTTTTCCCTGGACAAACTGGCCGAACTGGGGCGCCAGCTGGGCGCGGATGTGCCGGTATTCGTACGCGGCCGATCCGCCTGGGCGGAGGGTGTCGGCGAAAAACTGACGCCGGTAGCGATCGAGCCGCGCCACTACCTGGTGCTCGTACCCGATTGTTCCGTAAGCACTGCCGCGGTGTTTGGCCATCCCGGTTTGACAAGAGATTCCGCCGCAATTACATTAGCGCACCTTCGCGAGGGGCGACTGGACAGAGACTGGCTGGAACGACATTCAGTCAACGACTGCCAGGCGCTGGTTGAGCGTCTCTACCCGGAAATCCGTGCGGCCCGAGAGTGGTTGCAGCAGTTCGCCCAGGCGCAACTGACCGGAACGGGAGCCTGCGTTTTTGCAGCGTTCGACTCGGCACGGGCAGCCAGTGATGTGCTTGCCAGAGTGCCGGACCAATGGGATGGCTTTGTTGCCACCGGAGTGAATCACTCCCCCACCCATGTCCAGCTCGCGAATATTGCGGCCGATGCCTGATTGGCAACGGCGCAATTCTGCTGGGGCGTAGCCAAGCGGTAAGGCAGCGGGTTTTGATCCCGTCATGCGTAGGTTCGAATCCTACCGCCCCAGCCATATTTTCCGACCCGCAAATTGCGGATCGAAACTCCGGAGCTCGGACAGGTTCGAGCCGACAAACTTGGGGGCCAAGTTTGGGCGCCGGAGGATACGGACGGCGGGGCGCAGCCCCGAGCACGAAGTGCGAGTCCACCGGCGGGGCCGCCGTAGACCAGCGAGCCGCAGGCGAAGCTAATCCTACCGCCCCAGCCATATTTTTCCGATTCGCGGAAAGCGGATCGAAACTCCGAGACTCGACGCGTTGAGTCGCCAGCGGCACATTCCATTCCGATGCCGCGGGCACGCCGGAACCGGCGTTATTGCAACTCCTTCGCGGCCGCCTGTGTCGCATACAGCAAAAGGTGACGCTACTGCGCGCTAGACAGCTTTCACAAACACGGGCATCTACACTTTTCATTCCCCTCAGACTCAACAGAACTAAAGGTACTCGCAGTGGCTGACTTAATGGTCTTTACCGGTAACGCAAACCCGGAACTGGCACAGAAAATTGTCGACCATATGGCGATCCCCCTGGGCGAAGCGGTGGTCAAACGCTTCTCCGACGGCGAGATTGCAGTAGAAATCACCGATAACGTGCGCGGCCGCGACGTATTTGTGGTGCAGTCCACCTGCCAGCCCACCAACCGCAACCTGATGGAGTTGATTCTGCTGGTCGACGCCCTGCGCCGCGCTTCTGCCGGTCGCATCACTGCCGTTGTCCCCTATTTCGGCTATGCCCGCCAGGACCGCCGCGTTCGCTCCCAGCGCGTACCGATTTCCGCCAAGGTAGTCGCGGATATGATGGTCAGCGTCGGTATCGACCGGGTACTGACGGTGGACCTGCACGCGGAGCAGATTCAGGGCTTCTTCGATGTGCCGGTAGACAACGTCTACGGCTCCTCGACCCTGCTCGACGATATCGAGCGCCAGAACTACGAAAACCTGGTAGTGGTCTCCCCGGATATCGGCGGCGTGGTCCGCGCCCGTGCAGTGGCCAAGAGCCTCGATTGCGACCTGGCGATCATCGACAAGCGCCGTCCGGCCGCCAACGTGGCTGAAGTCATGAATATTATCGGTGAAATCGACGGCCGCACCTGCCTGCTGGTGGACGATATGGTCGACACCGCCGGCACCCTGTGTAACGCCGCCAACGCACTGAAGGAACACGGCGCCAAGAAGGTTATCGCCTACTGCACCCACCCGGTTCTGTCCGGCAAGGCGATCGAGAACCTCAACAACTCGGTTCTCGATGAACTGGTGGTCACTGACTCAATTCCGCTGGGCGACAAGATGGAGCGGGCACCGAAAATCCGCCAGCTGTCCCTGGCTGCGATGCTGGCTGAGTCGGTGCGCCGCATCAGCAATGAGGAATCACTTTCTGCCATGTTTAGATAAGGCCATCCCTGGCCTTATCTAAACGTCGCTGCTAAATCGCTGCGCAAAGGCGTGGCTTTACTTGCGATTTAGCAGCTCGCGCCGGCCTTCGGCCGCGGTGCACGGTCCCTGTGCGCTCTTCTGTGCGGTCGTGGTCGAACTGAAAAGCACAGCCTCCCATCTAGCGCCACAGCCACAATTCCCTTAGAATACGCGCCCGCCCGGCACCGACCGGGCGTTTACTATTGGGCACGGAGCATTTCCGGCCCGATTTACAGCAATGCCAGAGCGGTCCGGTCGCAGGTCGCCCTGGGCAGACAACCCGAGGTTTAACCCATGTCTGATATCAAACTGAACGCCAACGTCCGTAGCGACGAAGGGAAAGGTGCGAGCCGCCGCCTGCGTCGCCTGGAAGGCCGTGTCCCCGGCATTATCTACGGTGGCAAGGCTGAGCCGCAGTCCATTTCTGTACTGCAGAAAGAACTGTTCAAAGCCCTGGAAAACGAAGCCTTCTTCTCTTCCGTAGTGACCGTAGACGTCGACGGCAAAGCTGAGAACGTGATCCTGCGCGACCTGCAGCGCCACCCGGCCAAGCCGATCCTGCTGCACGTGGACTTCCAGCGTGTTTCCGCAAACACCAAGGTTCACCTGAAAGCCCCGCTGCACTTCCTGAACGAAGAGACCTGCAAAGGCGTCAAGGCTGGCGGCATCGTGTCCCACACCCTGACCGAACTGGAAATCAGCGCCCCGGCCTCCAAGCTGCCCGAGTACATCGAAGTAGACCTGGCAGACCTGGACATGGACGGCGTACTGCACATCTCCGACATCAAGCTGCCGGCTGGCGTTGAATCTGTGGACCTGAGCCACGGTGCCGACCACGACCTGGTTGTCGCTTCCGTGCACAAGCCGCGCGCAGCCGTTGAAGCTTCTGCCGAAGGCGAAGCGGAAGGCGAAACCGGCGAAGGCGCAGAGTAAGCACTTTGTCGAAGGCACCGGACACGCCCATCCAGTTGATCGTGGGACTCGGTAATCCCGGCCCCGAGTACGACCGGACGCGCCACAATGCCGGTGCCGACTTTGTCACCGAGCTGGCTCGCCATTGCGGCACCCAGCTCGCGTCAGACAGCAAGTACCACGGCCTTACCGGCCGGGTACAGATCGGCGGGCGGGATATCCGCCTGCTGATCCCTACCACCTTTATGAATCGCAGCGGACAGGCCGTCGCCCCGCTGGCGAATTTCTTCAAGATTCCCGTCGAAGCGATTCTCGTCGCACACGACGAGTTGGATCTCCCCCCGGGGACTGCACGCCTGAAAGCGGGCGGCGGCCACGGTGGCCACAACGGCCTGCGGGATATCATCTCCTCCCTGGGTAACAATCGCGATTTCATGCGCCTGCGCCTGGGTATCGGCCATCCCGGCAGCGCCCGCGAGGTGGTGAATTACGTACTGCAGCGCGCGCCGCGAAGCGAACAGGAGCAGCTCGCAGACGCTATTGACCGCGCTGTCGACGCACTGCCCGCCGCCGCGTCGGGGAATTGGGGTGCAGCAATGAAAGATCTGCACACCAACGGCCGCTAAGCCGGACATAAACACACTGACTGGGCGCGACCCTGCCCGCCCACCACTGAACGAGCTAACAGGAACCAGACCATGGGTTTTACTTGCGGTATCGTCGGCCTGCCCAACGTGGGCAAATCCACCCTGTTCAACGCACTGACCAAGGCGGGTATCGACGCTGAAAACTTTCCCTTCTGTACCATCGAGCCGAACGCCGGCGTAGTACCGGTGCCGGATCCGCGCATGGACAAGCTGGCGGAGATCGTCAAGCCACAGAAGGCGATCCCCACCACCATGGAATTCACCGATATCGCCGGCCTGGTGGCCGGGGCCTCCAAGGGCGAGGGCCTGGGCAACAAGTTCCTGGCCAATATCCGTGAGACCGACGCCATCGCCCACGTGGTGCGCTGCTTCGAGGACGACAACGTTATCCACGTGGCCAACAAGGTGCACCCGGTAGCCGATATCGAAGTGATCAATACCGAACTGGCGCTGGCCGACCTGGATACCGTAGAGAAGGCACTGCAGCGCTATACCCGTGCCGCGAAAGGCCAGGACAAGCACGCCATCAAGATGAAGGCGCTGCTGGAGAAGATCCTGCCACACCTGGACGAAGCCAAGCCGCTGCGCTCATTCGGACTGCCCGAGGAAGAACTGGCCGCCCTGCGCGAACTCAGCCTGCTGACCGTCAAGCCGACCATGTATATCGCCAACGTCGACGAAGATGGTTTCGAGAACAACCCGCACCTGGATGCCGTAGCCGCCATTGCCGCCGAGGAAAATGCGGTGCTGGTACCCATCTGCAACAAGCTGGAAGCGGAAATCGCCGAGCTGGACGACGAGGAAAAGCAGGAGTTCCTGGAAGAACTGGGCATGGAAGAGCCGGGCCTGAACCGCGTGATCCGCGCCGGCTATCAGCTGCTGGGCCTGCACACCTACTTCACTGCAGGCGTCAAGGAAGTCCGCGCCTGGACCATCCCCCTTGGCGCCACTGCACCCCAGGCGGCCGGCAAGATTCATACCGACTTCGAGAAGGGCTTTATTCGCGCGGAAGTGGTCAGTTACGCGGACTTTGTCGCAAACAACGGCGAGGCCGGTGCGAAGGACGCCGGTAAGTGGCGCCTGGAAGGCAAGGACTATGTCGTTGCGGACGGCGACGTTATCCATTTCCGCTTCAACGTCTGATCCCCTTCGCCCTTTTCCCCAAGAGGAAAAGCACAGCTGGAGAGGCCCTCGCCTCTCCAGGCCCCCACCTTGCTGCACTGAGCCATGAATCAATCCAACTGGAAAGTCGGCCTGCCCCTGGCCCTGATCACCGCCTTTATGTGGGCCCTGCTGCCGATCGCACTGAAAGGACTACTGGACACCATAACCGCCACCACCGCCACCTGGTATCGCTTCGTCGGTGCTGCGGTGCTGGCGGGCGGTTACTACGGCTGGTCCCGACGCCTCAACCTGCGCCAGCTGTTTGAACGCGCCCTGCTGCCATTTACGCTGTGCGCGGTCGCGGGATTGCTGACCAACTACCTCACCTATGCCACCGGCCTGCACCACATCACCGCCGGCGCCGCCCAGATAGTGATCCAGCTGGCGCCACTGATGCTGCTGATCTCCAGCGTACTGTGGCTGGGCGAGCACTTCTCGCCGCGCCAGTGGCTCGGGGTCGTGATGGTCGCCACCGGGCTGCCGCTGTTCTTCAATCAGAGACTGCCGGATCTGATTAGCGGCGCCGACGGCGAATACCTGCTCGGGCTCGGCTATATTGTCATCGCCGCCATTGGTTGGGCCGTCTACGGCTTTTTCCAGAAGAAGATATTGAGCCGTGCCACGCCACAGGATCTGCTGGTGCTGATCTACCTGGTTGGCACCCTGTGCTTCCTGCCCATGGCGGAGCCGCTTAGCGTGGCGGGGCTGGACTGGCTCGGCTGGGCTCTGCTGCTGTTCCTGACGGCCAACACCCTGATTGCCTACGGCGCCTTTACCAAGGCGCTGGCAGCCTGGGAGGCCTCCCGTGTCAGCGCGACACTGGCACTGGTCCCCCTGCTGACCCTGGCGATCAGCGCGTTGATCGGCATCTTCTGGCCGGACTATATTGAGGTGGAGCCACTGAACTGGATCAGCTGGCTGGGGGCGGCCGCAGTTGTCTGCGGGTCACTGTTCGCAGCAATTGGCAAAGGCCGCTAGCCCGTCCAACTCCGCCGCCAATTAAATACGACGCCTGTAGGCAGCTATCCAGGCAAAACGCAGGGTGCACGGGGAAGGTGGATTGCGGCGCCAGCGTGCTTCATAGAAAAACGCTAACTCACTGAAAAGAAAACGAAAAAAGGGGTTGACTGCCCCCCGCCCGCGCCCGATAATGCGCGCCCTCGGATAGCCGAGACATTCAGTGGCAAGGTAGCTCAGCTGGTTAGAGCGCAGCACTCATAATGCTGAGGTCGGGAGTTCAAGTCTCCCCCTTGCTACCATTTTCAACTCGCGAATCGTCGATTCGGAGTTCTCTTACTGGGGCGTAGCCAAGCGGTAAGGCAGCGGGTTTTGATCCCGTCATGCGTAGGTTCGAATCCTACCGCCCCAGCCATTTTCTCTTTTTCCCAAATAGCAATTCCGCCAGTCGAGACGCAGGCGAATCGCATACCCCCAACAACCTCTCCTCGATACGCCGCCAAGCGGGCAAACCGTGTTTACGGATGACCGTGCGGATCAACCCGGAATTCAGCCCGGTACAGCTTCTACAGGCATATCCAGTTGCCGCCGTCGATCCCTGTGTCGCACCAGGCGCAGCCCCAGCGCACGCAGATACTCAAAGCCCCCCAGACAGGCGGCAACGGCCACGAGCGAGAGCCCCAGGCCGCCTGCACCCAGCTCAGCCCATTCGGCCACACAGGTCCAGACAAACTGCACCACGCACAACACGGCCACGACAAGCAGGGTTGGACGCCTACCTACCATGCCCACAACAAAGACGCCCAGCGGGGCTCCCAGAGCCACTACCGGTGCCGCGGCGAGCCAGTTGCCGAAAACCTCCGGATGCCAGTCGCCGGCCATGCTCTTGACCGCGACTCCCACTACCGAGTTAAACGCCATGATCACGACGGAGGTCGGTATCGCCACCTTCAGGTCCACACGGCACAACAACACCAGGGCGGCGTAAAGCACCATATCGATACCAACCCCGGTGATTGCCACGGCGAATGTTCCCGCCACCAGCCCCAGAATCAGGCCAATACGGAAATCCCGGGCGGGGTTGCCACCGCACCCCTCGCTGTGTGCGGTGATCTCTTTCAACCGGTAAAGGTGCAGCAGACCGAAGCTGCCCCAGATCACGGCGAACGAAATCTTGACCCAGAGTTCCGGGATCAGCGGCGCAACAAAGAGAATACCCAGCGGCGTACCCACCAGCGACCCGCACATGGCACCGCGCAGCATCGACATCGCCAGCCGTTGCCGCCGCGCGAAAATGAAAATACTGGCACTGACCATGCCGATAGACTGGACCGCAAAACTGAAATCCCGGCCGAGACTGGCCGGTGTATCGAAAAGGAGGACCAATACCGGGAAGCCCACTGTTCCCCCGCCCATTGGCGTAGATCCGGCGGCATAGCTCCCCAGGGCCATGGCGATTGCCATGGGCCAGTGCGCACTAGCCTCCTCCCACCAGCCCAAAGCTGTAACCAGGAGGAGCCAGCACAAGTAAAACAATACGAGACTCGCCAGCCAGGGCCAGTAGCGATGCAGGAATGAAACAGCACGCATCCGGTTACCCTGCCCTGACCGGCCCACTCAGACTCTGTAAGAATTCTTCGTGCTGAAGAGAGCCGCGCAGCGCCCTCTGCACCAGCGCGGAGAAACGCGAAAATATCTGCGCTGCATCCTCTTCTGCCAGCACAAACGTCAGATCCGGATTGTGGCCCATGCCATAGAGCACGTAGCGATAGTTGGTATCGGTAAAGATACTCGAATAACTGCCGGCAAAATCCTGGTATTCACAGATCTTGTGCCTCCACTGGTGCAGACGGACATCCAACCAGGAGCAGGCTTTCCCTGTAGCAGGCGCTGCGCGCCAGAATTCCGTATCGTCGCGGTTTGTCAGACAGTAATGCAGCACGATGAACTGCTTCAGGTCCTCGTAGAAACCACGCATCTTCTCATTGTAAGAATCGCGCAACGCCTCATTGTCCATGCCGCCCGCCAAATGCGTGGCGAGCAGGCTGACACCCAGATGAATCATATGAAGCCCGGTGGATTCCAGCGGCTCGATAAAGCCACCCGCCAGCCCCACAGCGACACAATTGCCCAGCCAGAACTCCTTGCGGCAGCCGACCTGCATATCCAGGTGTTTACACTTCAGGACCTGTGAATCCTCACCGAGGAATTCGCGCAGCTCCTGTTCGGCTACCTCCGGGTCGATTCGATTCGCGTCGTACACGTAACCGCTACCCTGGCGATTCACCAAGTCAATCTGCCAGGCCCAGCCATTGCTCAGCGCAGTCGCCACCGTATAGGGCTTGGGCACCTCCCCTTCCCGCAGTTCCCGCTGGATAGCCACGGCCTTGTTACAGGGCAGGACATCGGCAAACGACTGCCAGTTACCCTCCTGCAACCGTGAGATCAGCAGCCCACGAAAACCGCTGCAATCGATAAAAAAATCGCCCGGGAACTGACCGTTTTCGGTAGTAACGCTGGTAATTCGATCATCGACCACAGAGACATCTGTCACCGTCGCCTCGATATGCCGCACACCGGCCTCGACCGCCTTGCGACGCAGAAAGCGGGCCAGCAGGGTCGCATCCAGGTGGTAACCGTAGGGCGTGATTGCCTGGTATGGCATGGACATGGACGTCTTGGGGCATTTGCCCTCGCGCATCAGGCGCGTATTCAGGCTTACCGCCTGGTCATAGCGCTCATGCTTGTCGCGACTACGGGCAAACCAGGCGCTGGAAATGTCTACGGAACCGCCAGGCTGCTGCTGGTCGAATGGATGAAAGTATTCGTGGGTTTTACCGTCAACGGGCTTCTTCCAGTTTCGAAACAGAATACCCGTTTTGATGGTGGCATTTGTCTCCGCCATCAGCTCCCGCTCGTCGAGCCCCATCGCGGCGAAAAAGAAGCGGATACTGTGTACCGTCGCCTCACCAACGCCAATGATGCCCACATCGGGGCTCTCGATAACATTGATAGCGAAGTTCTTCTCGCGCTGATTAAAATAGCGGTTCAGGTAGATAGCGGTCATCCAGCCAGAGCTGCCGCCGCCGACAATATTGATTGTTTTCAGTGCTTGTCCGCTCATCTTTTCGTTATATTTTTTGCAAACCGTACTGCTTGATCTTTTCGATCAATGCGCGATGTCCCGGTAACTCCTGCGACAGGCTACGTGAATACGCTTTTATACGTTCGAACTGCTGGTGCGCCATCTGACGATTCGGATAACGAGCAGCTGTTTCCCCCAGCGCCGTCTCGAAACCCATGCCGTAGAGCACATACTGGTAATTGGGGAGATTGAAAATCTCAAATCGACTGGGGAAATCGTATTGCGTCGGCGGTTGATATCGCCACAAGGCGAGCTTTTCCCTCAATGCCTCGGGAATGCTTTCTGCACTCCGATTATCCAGCCAGAAATCCGTGTCGCTGCGCCGGGATATGCAGTAGTGCAACTTGATAAATTCAATCACGCGATCCCAAGAGTAGCGCACTGATCGATTGAAGGCGCGCGCCGCTATATCCATCACGCTTTTTTCCGTGGGTATGGTATCGGCAAGCATCTGCGCGGTTGCATCGTAAACCAGGATGCCCGTGGCCTCGAGTGGCTCGACAAATCCCTGGGACAAGCCGATCGCCACACAGTTGCGGCGCCAGAAGCGCTCCCGATACCCCACCTTCATCGGGATTCGGCGCACCTGTGCAGACTCTCCCTGGGCACCGAGATATTGTCGAAATACAGATTCGGCGCGCTCATGATCCGTATGGGCACTGGAGTAGACATAGCCGGATCCACGCCGCCCCGGCAGCCCGATATCCCAGATCCAGCCATTCTCTTGCGCTGTCGCAATCGTGTAGCTCGGAATCGGCGCATCCGGTTCACCATAAGGCACCTGCGCCGCCAGCGCATAATCGGCAAAGAGAATATCTTTGCGATCGATGAACTCCACACCCAGCGCTTCGCCGAGCAGCAACGAGCGGAAGCCGGTGCAATCGACAAAGAGATCAGCTTCCAGTTCACCGTACTGGTCGGTGACTATCGCAGCTATATCCCCGCTTGCAGCCAGACGAACATCCACAACATTCGCCAAAAGGTGCCGCACGCCGAGGTTGTCAACCGCGTGTCGGGCAAGCAGCCCGGCAAACTTGCCCGCGTCCAGGTGATAAGCGTAGCTGGTGTGCCCCTGGTATTCGGACTGGGAAATCGTTTTCGGGCCCAGCCCCCGATCACAGATATGCGCCTGAACCGATACCGCATCGGCATAGGGCACTCGTCCGTGTTGCGACTCAAGCCAATAAGGGGTCAGATCCCCGAGAGAGTTTTCGGGGTAATCGAATACATGGTGGTAGTAACTTTCACCGGGGGTCTCGGGCGTATTCACCCAGTCGACGAACTTGATGCTCTGCTTGAAGCTGACGTCGCACTCGCGGATAAATTCCGCTTCACTGATTCCCAGTGAATGCAGGCTCTGCCGGATTGCCGGCACCGTACCCTCGCCGACACCGATAGTGGGAATATCTGCGGATTCAACGAGGGTGACGCGGATACCGTTTGGCGCATTGGCTGAAAGCTTTCGCGCGAGATGACAGGCCGTCAACCAGCCGGCCGTGCCACCCCCTACGATCAATATATGTTTGATCGCACCCGTTGCGTCTCTGGTCATTGATCCGCTTCAGGTTGAGATCAGGACGCTGCTGCGGCCTGCATCTGAGCCAGCTTGGAGAACTGGTGCAGAGAACCGAGCTGTGCGAACAGCGGCGGGAGGAAGCCACGCTTGCGGAAGTCTGCAAAGTCTTCTTCGCTCAGTTCGTTCAGCTTCTTCTCATCCACAATGTACAGGCCATTGAGGTTGATACGCTCTTCGCCAGCATTGACTGTAACGGACTGCTCAGTCAGCAACTCTTTCTCGACCAGTACTTCGACAAACGCCTTGGTCAGGCGGTCACTTTCCAGGAAGTTGACCAGGTTTTCCTTCTTGGCCTTCAGGTAATCGGTTTCTTCACCCTCGTCGGTAAAGAGCGCATTGCCCTCTTCCTCGCCAACCAGCGGGCTATTTTCGACCAGGGCCACCATCAGCTGTTCCTGATTCTCCCCTGCCGGCGCCAGCATAAACGGATGATTGCGGATGCTGCCGGGTACGAATACGCCCTTCCACTTGTCACCGTCGACGAACAGGTTTTCGCCAACTTTAAGGCCAAACAAGGCTACGGACTGAAACTGGCCCGTCTCGGAATTCTTGACAAAAACAATCGGGTATTCGGCACCCAGACGGCTGAACTCGTGCGCAGTGACCGGAACCATGTGGCTCGACTTTACATGCTCGAAGCTGCCCAGCTCGCGGACTTTCAGCTTGCCGTGCACATCACTGCGGAGGGGGACAACTTTAGGAGACTGATTACTCGTCATACAACACCATCAAAAATTAGGTTGGTTATTTTACTTAGCCAGCCCAGTATATTTTTCATACGAAAAAAGGGAAGCAAAACTTCCCTTTTTTCGGTACTTCTATATCACTAGCTCTGGATCAGAACTTGGCGGAAACACCCAGGTTCACGCGACGAGCAGTTTCGTACTCGTACAGCGGGAAACCAGGAGTAAAGCCGGTACCCGGAGCGTTCTCTGAGTTGTTACCGATTTGAACAGCATCTTCAGCCAGCAGGTTATTGGCATCCAGCTTGACATCTACGTTGTCAGTTGCGTGCCAGACCGCGCTCATATCGAGGCTGCCGAAGTCTTCGTTCAGGCGGTTACCGTAAGAGCCAGACTCACGGATCATGTACTCGCTGCGCCAGTTGTAGGCGAGGCGAACAGAGACCATCTCGTTCTCGTAGTAACCAGTCAGGTTGTAGACATTTTTGGAACTGTCGCTCAGGAACGGATTACCGTCGGTAAAGGTATCTTTGCCAGTTCCGGTGTCAGTCCATGTGTAATTGACGATGCTACCAAAGCCGTTACCGAAGTCCTGCTGGTAACCCAGCTCAATGCCTTTGATCTTGGCACTTTCGCCGTTGTCTTTCTCCTGAACGGTCCAGCCGAACGCAGCCTCGCGATCAGGCAGAGCAAACGGGATCTCGCCGGCACTGGCCTGGTACTCGCTGATGGTTACGAAGTTCGCTACGTCTTTATAGAAGACACCGGCGGACAGCAGTGAACCTTCATCGAAGTACCATTCGATACCCAGATCAGCCTGGTTCGCGGTAAAAGGCTTCAGGCCAACGTTACCGGCAACCCAGTACTGGTTATTGTCCTGCTCATCGTTGGCACCGATGGGGCTCGGGTTTACATACATGTCGACGTACTGCGGGCGTGCCATCACTTTGGCAACGGAAGTCCGCAGAATCAGGTCTTCAGCGAGATCGTAAGCCAGGTTAAAGCTTGGCAAGATTTCAGCGTAATCCGCGCTGGTCTTGGTTTTCTGGCCGTCGAGATAATAGGTGGAAGTCGCATCGGTAGTGACGTAACGGATACCGAAGTTACCGCGTACGCGATCGGCATCGAAGGTCGCCATGGCATACAGCGCTGTATTGGTTTCATCAATCTCGCTGTAGGAGCCAAGGTCTTCGGTTTTACCCGTCGTGATGCTTCTTGCCCAATTTTTCAGCTTGTCCGCATCCAGCTTGAGGATCTTGTAACCGCCAGCACCGGCATCGATAGTTCCATCCGCATAAGATGCAGTATCGAGGATCAAGTATTGGTTTGCCAACTCCTGCTCATATGCAGCAAGCGCGATCGTTTCCGGATGGCTAGTAACAAAGGCAGCCTGGTCATCCGCGCTCATCGGCGTCCCAGAAGCCTCTGCAGCCGAAACAGCATCGGCCAGATCGGCTGAAACGATGGCATTTGCCGCCGCTGCCGCGGGGTCATATGCGTCGTTGTACTTGTTATTGAAGAAGAATTGACGGCTAGTCGTATTGTGCTCAGTGCGCTTAATACCGGTCTTGATGGCATTGATCGCTCCAAACTCCACGTCAAACTTTGCGTCTGCTTGGAAGTAGGTTTCGTCGTCGGTCTTCGGCGTTTCATTGAATGTAGCACCTGATCCCATGCGAACGGTGCTGGGCACGTAACCAGCCATATCGAAACCGTTCAGGTCCCAGTTCTGGCCGCCACCAAAGAAATCGTAGCTGCCACCCGGGATCGGGGTGCCGCCAGTGCCGTCTTCAACGACCATCTCGAAGTCGGTACCGCCGGTAGAGGTGGTCTTGCCCACCTGGAAGCTGAGTTCATAGCCTTCACCGGTGTACTCGGTCTTCAGATCGTACACGTCGGAATTCATGGTGGCTTCACGCGGGCGAGCCTGCCAGTAAGCGACATTCAGCGGGCCGCGGGCAGTCGTGCCGTTGATCTGGTCAGACGGATCTACGTCGACACCACACCAGCCGCAGTTGCCCTGGGTCAGCCAGAGAGCGTAGTTGGTATTGTCCGCTGCCATCTCCATGTTCATCGCGTTGAACACGATGTCCAGGTTTTCAGTCGGCTGGTACTGGAAAGTAGCGGAAACTGCTGAGCGCTCGCGCTGCTGCTCAAAGGCAACAGGACCTGCGCCCCACTCCCAGAAAGCCTCGTTGCCCTGACGCTGCAGGTGACGCTCCTGGGAAACGGCGGAGACCAGTACACCGAAGGTCTCGGAATCATTTTTCCAGCTGCCAAGACCGGAAAACTGCGGATCAGTTTCGCCGGAATCAGACTGGCGCGATGCTTCGACAGAGCCCTGCAGGGTCATGGAATCGAGGTCGAGCGGCTTACGGGTTTCGATCTCGACAGTACCGCCGATACCGCCCTCAGCCAGGTCGGCCTGAGAACTCTTATAGACCTTGATATTACCGACCAGCTCAGACGGCAGCAGCTCGTAGTTGAAGCTGCGCTTGGCCGGCTCCAGAACAAACCAGCCGGTAGAAGCTACATTCTGACCGTTCAGCGTTGTCAGTGTCAGGTCGTTACCTGCGCCACGGATAGAAACGGCGGCACCTTCACCAAACTGGCGCTGAATGGTTACACCGGGAACGCGCTGCAGGGATTCCGCGACGTTTTTATCCGGGAACTTGCCGATATCTTCAGAAGAGATTGCATCTACGATCGAGTAGGAATCACGTTTGGTGCTGAGGGCATCCTGCAGAGAACCACGAATACCGGTAACGGTAACCTCTTCAAGAGCCTCACCGGAGGTTTGGGCAACTGCGAGCGGAGCCATGAGGCCGCCACTGAGTACCGCCGCACTGATGGAGAGTGCGAGTTTGTTGCGCTTAAGCATCGATTTCCCCTTCCTTTTTTATTGATATAAAGGTTTGGTTAGAAATTTTTTTCACCTTGTACCGCCAAATGATAGCGCTGTCATTCCTTATTATGATAGCGCTGTCATTCTCACGATTGACAATACACAGAAAAAAAATAAAAAGCTACTGCTTTGCCGGCCATTTACCCGGAGTACCGGGCGTTTTAACGCACTTCGTTTATATGGCAACTATTAGCAACATAAAAAACGTTTAATAAACAATAACTTAAATTAACTTGTCACCATTCGCAAAAAGCGAATCAAAAAGTCACATATGGCAGGATTGAGAAAAGGCGCCCCGCAAAAGCGAACAATGATTAAACACTTTTGTGCTAAGAGATTGAAGATAAGCAATTAGAACATTTGTTCTGCTGCCACCAATGCGGCAGCAGAACAAATCGTTGGGGAGGGGTTACTCGATTTCCTTAATACGCATCGAGTTGGTGTGGCCACCCGCGTTCAGGCGTTCGCCCTGGGTGATCAATACGCGCTGCCCTTTGTGCAGATCCAGGTGGGCGCGCAGCACTTCAATAATCGACTCGGTCAGATGACCCAGGGGCACCGAAGCGGGATCGAAGTCCACCGGCTCCACGCCGCGCAGCAGTACCAGCTGGCGGGCGACCCGCGGGTGGCGGGTGAGCGCGTAGATCGGCAGCTGGGTGGTAGCGCGGGACATGATACGGGGCGTGCGGCCGGACTCGGTCAGCGCCGCGATCGCACACAAATTCTCTACCCGGGCTGCCACATCGATGGCCGCCTGGGCAATTACGGTATCAATACGATTGGAGGCACTCTGGTTTGCAGCCGGGCGCTGAACACTACCCAGGTACTGTTCGGCGCCGACGATGACCTCGCTCATCGACTCGACTGCAGCCACCGGAAAATCGCCCGCCGCAGTTTCCGCCGACAGCATCACCGCATCGGTGCCGTCGAGCACGGCGTTCGCCACATCCATTACCTCCGCACGCGTGGGCGTGGGGCTGGTGATCATCGATTCCATCATCTGAGTCGCGGTAATAACACCGCGATTCAACGCATTCGCACGATTGATCAGCTTTTTCTGCACGCCGATCAGCGCCGGATCACCGATCTCCACGCCAAGATCGCCGCGCGCCACCATTACCGCATCGGCGGCCAGGATAAGGTTGTCCATCTGCTCATCGTCCGCAACGGCTTCCGCACGCTCGACCTTGGCAACGATGGCCGCCTGACTACCCGCTTCCAGCATGGCCTTACGGGCAGTTTCAAGATCCTCGGCACAGCGCGGAAAGCTCACCGCGAGGAAATCCACTTCCAGCTCTGCCGCGAGCTTGATATCGCGGTAATCCTTCTCTGTCAGCGCCGGCGCAGACAATCCGCCACCCAGCAGGTTGATGCCCTTGTTGTTGGAGAGCTTGCCACCCTGCAACACCCGACAGAAGAGTTTCTGTGCCGTGGTGCCCGTTACCTCCAGGCGGATTTTGCCATCGTCCAACAACAGGATATTGCCGGTCTTGCAGTCACTGATCAGGCTCGGGTAATCGACACTGACCCGATGGCTGTCGCCGCCATCGGCCGGACAATCCAGATCCAGGGCAAACTCGCTGTTGTTCTCGAGCCACACACTGCCCTTGGCGAAGCGGGCAATGCGGATTTTCGGCCCCTGCAGGTCGCCGAGCACAGCGACGGTTTTGCCCTGGGCTGTAGCGGCGCGGCGAACTTCGTCGACGCGGCGACGGTGATCTTCGGCACTGCCGTGAGAGAAGTTGAGGCGCACGATATTGACGCCCGCACGCACCATTTCTTCAATGACGCGGGGCTTGTCTGTACCGGGACCTAAGGTGGCGACGATTTTGGTGTGGCGAATCATGGGATCCAGTTGAAATTTATTTTAACGAAAAGGGAGAGGAAACCTCTCCCGTGAACCACTTCCTGCAGAAGCGGCATAAATCCGTGTTACCGGTCAGGCGAATTCAGCTTGCGGCTTTTTTACGTTCAGAGCCTCCGCCATTGCCAGGCTGGTATCCAGCATGCGGTGCGAGAAGCCCCACTCGTTGTCGTACCAGGCCATCACTTTCACCAGGTTACCGTTTACGCGCGTGTGGCTGGAATCAAAATGGCTGGATGCCGTAGTGTGGTTGAAGTCCGAGGAAACCAGCGGCTGGTCACAATAAGTGAGAACACCTTCGCTGGACTGAGCGGCCCGCTGCATAATCGCGTTGACTTCTTCCGCTGTCGTCTCACGGCCGGCAATAAACTGGCAGTCCACCAGAGAAACGTTGTTGACCGGGACCCGTACGGCCATACCGTCGAGCAGTCCTTTCAGTTCCGGCAAAACCAGGCCAACCGCAGCCGCCGCTCCGGTTTTGGTAGGAATCATGTTGTCGGCTGCCGCACGGGCGCGATAGATATCCGCGTGCACGGCATCCTGGGTATTCTGGTCGTTGGTGTAGGCGTGCACCGTAGTCATAAAACCGCGCTCAACACCCAACTCGCGGTGCAGCGCCTTGGCCACAGGCGCAAGGCAATTGGTGGTGCAAGAAGCGTTAGAAACAATCTTGTGATCTGCTGTCAGTTTGTCGTGATTCACACCGTAGACCACGGTGAGGTCGGCGTCCTTGGAAGGAGCTGAAATCAACACCGCCTTGGCACCCGCCTGCAAGTGGGCGGAGGCGGTGTCTTTGGTGGTGAAGCGACCAGTGCACTCGAGCACTAGGTCCACACCCAGTTCTTTCCACGGCAGCTGTGCCGGGTCACGCTCCTGGCAGACGCGCACGCGATCGCCGCCGATCACCAGCGTATCACCGTCGACGGCCACATCGGTAGCGAAGCGACCGTGAATAGTATCGAAACGGGTGAGGTGCGCATTGGACTCTACCGGCGCCAGATCATTGATCGCGACAAGTTGCACACGATCGCCGTAGCCGGACTCATAGATTGCGCGGGTAACATTGCGGCCGATGCGGCCATAGCCATTGATGGCAATTTTAATTTTCATCTCGCTAGCCTCTATTCCTAAATTTGTTCCTTGCTAATTCACTACCCGACGCGCTCTGGTTCGCGCGATTGGTCTCGGCAACTCTTCACATCAGCTGGATTGCAGCGCCTTCGCTTCTTTGGCCAGACGGGTAATCTCCGCCCAATCCTTGTCCTGAACCAGTTTCGGCCCAGCCATCCAGGAACCACCAACGCAGACCACATTGGGTAGGGCCAGGTATTCCGCAGCGTTGCCCGGACCGATACCGCCAGTGGGGCAGAACTTCACGCCCGGCAGCGGGCCACCGATGGATTTCAGCATGGGCACGCCACCGGCGGCTTGGGCCGGGAAAAACTTCTGATAGTGATAGCCGCGCTCCAACAGGCGCATGACTTCGGACGGACCAGCCGCACCGGGCAGCAGCGGCACATCAACCTTATCCGCGGCGTCCAGCAGTGCCTCGGTGGCACCGGGGCTGACCATGAAACTCGCGCCGGCATCGACCGAGCGGCGCAGGTCATCGGCATTCAGCACGGTGCCGGTACCCACATGCGCATCCGGCAGGTGCTTGGCGATCTCGGCTACCGCCGCCAATGCAGATGGCGTGCGCAGGGTGATTTCGAGCACATTCAATCCGCCCTCCACCAGTGCCTGTGCCAGCGGCAGCGCATCTTCAACTTTGTCGATTACCAGTACCGGTACTACACCGGCCTGGGCCAATACTTCTGCGAGCTTCTGTTGCATAAATCCTTTCCCGTTAAATTCAGACCTTCGAGTTCAAGGGCTCAGGGGGCCCAGTAAACGGAGACCGAGTTCAGTCCCTGCTTGAGAATGCTGCGCACCGGCATCGCCAGTTCGTCGCTGCCCAGCAGCGCCTCGCGATAGACGCGCAGCTTTTCCTCTCCGGTAATCAGCAGTTTGATATCCCGCGCCTGCAGGATTGCCGACAGGGAGAGCGTCATGCGTTCGGTATGGCTACCGGTCACTTCGCTCTGCTGGGCGGTAATGGCTCTGCACAACTGGGGAGATTTAGGGTCGAGCGCGGCCTCCAGCCCCTCCGCATGGGGAAACAGGGAGGCGGTGTGCCCGTCGTTGCCCATACCGAGCACACAGACATCGAAAGGCCGGAGCAGCTCAGCGTATGCACGCTCGCAATCGGCCTGCCCCGCCGCGGCCGTCGCATGGGCATTCTTCATTCCAAGAAAGGGCGCCTCGGCGGCGTAATTCTGCAGCAGGCTTTTCTCGATAAATGTCTGGTTGCTGCCACTGGCTCCGGGCTCTACCCAGCGCTCATCCACCAGCGCGACGTTGATCTGCTGCCACGGCAGGGGGCGTTTCGACAGCTCGCGGTACACGGGCTCCGGCGTACTGCCACCGGAAACCAGGAAGGATGCCTGGCCGTGCTCCTTAATCCCTTTTTGCAGGGCACAGGCGCAGTCGTGGGTCAGGGCCTGCACCAGGCGCTCGCGATCGGAATAAAATTTTTCTTCTACCATCATGGCGATTGGCTCGATTGGTAACTTTCGGTTGTCTCGTGGGTCGGCCTACTTGGCGTTGAACCAGTGGCGCCCATCCCGCGCCAGCAGTTCGCTGGAAGCCTGCGGCCCCCAGGTGCCCGCGCGATACAAATGCGGTTGGTTGCCGGTCTCGCGCCAGTGATCGATGATCGGATCCACCCACGCCCAGGCTGTCGCCACCTCTTCGCGGTGAATAAACAGCGCCGAGTTGTTGGCCGCCGCGTCCAGCATCAGGCGCTTGTAGGCGTCACTCCTGAAGCTGTCGTAGGTATCGGACAGGGTCAGGTTCAGTTCCGCCGGTTGCAGCTCCATGGTCAGGCTGTCCATCTTCTTGGCCATCAGCACCAACTTGATGCTCTCTTCGGGCTGCAGGCGGATGACCAGCCGGTTGGGTATCACCTCACCGGCTGCTTCTTCGTAGACGCTGTGGGAAACTTTCTTGTACTGGATCACAATCTCCGCACAGCGCTTCTCCATGCGCTTGCCGGTGCGCAAGTAGAAGGGCACCCCCGCCCAACGCCAGTTGTCGATGTGCGCACGAATCGCAACGAAGGTTTCCGTAGTACTGCTCGATTCGTCGAGCTCCTCCAGATAACCGGGCACCAGCTGGGTACCCAGGCCGCCCGCTACATACTGGCCGCGCACCGTGTTTTCATCGACGGTCTCGCCCACTAGCGGGCGCAGCGCCTCAAGCACCTTGATCTTTTCCGCGCGAATATTTTTCGCCGTCATTTTGTTAGGCGATTCCATTGCGATCAGACACAGCAGCTGCAACAGGTGGTTCTGCACCATATCGCGCAGTGCGCCGGTCTCGTCATAGAAACCTGCCCTGCCCTCGAGACCGACAGTTTCCGAAATACTGATCTGGATATGATCGATGGTCTGGGCATCCCACAGGTGCTCAAACAGCACATTGCTGAAACGCAACGCCAGCAGGTTCTGGACCGTTTCCTTACCCAGGTAGTGGTCGATTCGGAAAATGTTATTTTCCGGAAAATAGGTCGCGATCTTGCTGTTGATTTCGTCGGAAGTCTGGGCGTTGTAACCAAGCGGCTTTTCCACCACGACACGTGAGTTGTCATGGATCAACCCCTTGATCGACAGATTTTCACAGCAGGGCCCAAACACCGCGGGCGGAATTGCCAGGTAAAAAATCCGTACCCGATCGACTTCACTGTCGAGGATATCGGCCAAGCCATCCCACTGCTCATCGGGTTCCGCAATATCCAGGGACACTGCGCGCAACAGCGGGGAGAAATCTGTCCACACTTCGTCGCTGTACTCGCCGTCGCGCAGGTGGATTTTCAGGGCATCCTGGGCAGTCTGCAGGTATTTTTCCGCATCTTCCCGGCGGCGACACACCGGCAGGATCCTGCTCCCCTCTGCCAGACTGCCTTCCATGAAGGCGCGGTAGAGAGCTGGGATCAGTTTGCGCAGCGCCAGGTCACCGCCGCCACCAAACAACACCATATCGAAAGGATTAGCCATTTAATTCTGCTCTTTTTTGCTGCGCTGTTTTCGCGCAAATCCGTTTTGTCTAAAAAAGAATACTCGCACCGCTCTCGGCTCCACTGGCGAGGGCGCGCATGTTGGCAAACAACTCACGCCCCATACCCCGGGCACTCTCGGACAAGTCGAATTCCGCAGGTTCCCGCGCGGCCAGTTCGGCATCATCGACAAGTACGCGCAATACGCCGGCGTTCGAGTCCAGCTCGATCATGTCGCCGTCGCGGATCTTGGCAATAGCGCCACCGTCCACCGCCTCCGGTGACATGTGGATGGCCGCCGGCACCTTGCCGGAAGCCCCGGACATACGCCCATCGGTGACCAGTGCCACCTTGAAGCCGCGGTCCTGCAGCACACCAAGCGTCGGCGTCAGCTTGTGCAGTTCCGGCATACCGTTGGCCTGTGGCCCCTGGAACCGCACCACGGCAATAAAATCCTTTTCCAGCTGACCTGCCTTGAATCGCTCCAGCAACTCATCCTGCGTATTGAACACCACTGCTGGCGCCTTCACGTGCAGGTGGTCCGCTTTCAACGCGGAAACCTTGATCACACTTTTGCCAATGTTGCCGTCCAGCAACTGCAGGCCGCCGTGGCTGGAGAAGGGATCTGTCACCGGGCGGATAATGTCCGGGTTACCGCTCTCCTCCAGCGTCGGGCGCCACACCACGCCGGACTTGTCTTCGTTCAGGAAGGGGTCGTGGCAGTATGGCTTGAGGCCGGAGTTGCCGAGGACTGTATGTACGTCGTCGTGCAGCAAACCGCCGCTCAACAATTCGCGAATCAGGAACTGCATACCGCCGGCTGCGGCAAACTGGTTGATGTCGGCGGTACCGTTCGGATACACGTGACACAGCAGCGGCACCACTTCGGACAGGTCGGCCATATCCTGCCAGGTGATCTGGATACCCGCGGCGCGGGCCATGGCCACCAGGTGCAGGGTGTGATTGGTGGAACCGCCGGTGGCGAGCAGGCCAACGATGCCGTTTACGAACGTCTTCTCCGTCAGGATTTTGGCAATGGGCGTGTGCTGGCTGGGTTCGGTGATCTGCACCAGCTGCCTGACTGCAGCTTCATTGAGCGCGTCGCGCAGCTCGGTACCCGGGTTAACGAAAGAACTGCCCGGAAGCTGCAAACCCATGATTTCCACCAGCATCTGATTGCTGTTGGCGGTGCCGTAAAAAGTGCAGGTACCCGGGCTGTGGTAAGAGGCGCTTTCCGCTTCCAGCAGCTCCTTCCGGCCAACCTTGCCTTCTGCGTAGAGCTGGCGGACCCGCACCTTCTCCGCATTGGCGAGCCCGGTGGGCATTGGGCCCGCCGGAACAAATACCGCGGGCAGGTGACCGAATGCCAGAGCACCAATCACCAGTCCCGGAACGATTTTGTCGCAGATACCGAGGTACAGGCCGCCCTCGAAAACATCGTGGGAGAGCGCAATCGCCGTGGCCATGGCAATCACGTCGCGGGAAAACAGGCTCAATTCCATCCCCGCGCGGCCCTGGGTGACGCCGTCACACATGGCCGGCACACCGCCGGCCACCTGGGCAGTGGCGCCGTTGCGCGCGGCGGCCTCTTTCAGGATCTGTGGATAGGCACCGTAGGGCTGGTGCGCCGACAACATGTCGTTGTAGGCGTTTATGATCGCCAGGTTGGGGCCGCGCCCGGAAGCGATGAGATTTTTATCTTCATCACTGGAAGCCGCGATCGCATGGGCCAGGTTGCCGCAGGAAAGCCGGCTACTGGCACGACCTTCAAAATGTGCGCGCTCGATCTGCGCCAGGTATTGCGCCCGCGTGTCGACACTGCGCTCGATAATACGCTCGGTAACCGCTTGAACCTTGCTGTGTACCATAATCCTTTAGCTCTATTGTTCAGCCGGCGGCGCCGTGCACCGGAGTGCCGCTCCTGACCCGCTGGTAAAAATCGATCAATTGGGAGGTGGATGTATCCTGGTCGTGCGCATCGCCACTCTCCAACTGAGGTTGTAGTGCCGCGGCGAGCCCTTTACCCAATTCGACGCCCCACTGATCGAAAGAATAAATTTGCAATATGACGCCCTGTACAAAAATTTTGTGCTCATACAGCGCTATCAATGCCCCCAGAGAGCCGGGGTTCAGCTCCCGCAACAGAATCGTGTTGCTCGGTTTATTACCGCGATGCACTTTGTAGGGCGCTAGTGCCGCCACTTCGTCCTCGCTCAACCCCTTGGCCGCCAGCTCGCTGGCCACCTGCCCGACGCTGACCCCATTCATCAGTGCCTGGCTCTGTGCCAGCATGTTCGCCAGCAGAATTTCATGGTGCCCGGGCAGATCGTGTCCCGGCGTCACGCTGCCGATAAAGTCGGCCGGTACCACCTCCGGGCTCTGGTGCAGGTACTGGTAAAAGGCGTGCTGACCATTGATACCGAGCATGCCCCATATTAGTGGCCCGGTTGCGTAGGTCGCCTCCTCCCCTGCCCTGGTAGTAGATTTGCCGTTGCTCTCCATATCTGCCTGTTGCAGGTAGGCTGGCAGCATATGCAGGGCCTGCTCATAAGGCAGGACAGCGTGAGCCGGGTACCCCATGAAAGTGCAGTACCACAGGCTCAGCAGAGCCATCAGCACCGGCGCGTTTTCCTCCAGCGGCGCCTCCCGGAAGTGGCGATCCATTCCGGCAGCGCCATCGAGCAGCGCGCGAAAACCGTTAAAGCCGATGGCGATCGCGATAGGCAGGCCGATTGCGGACCACAGCGAATAGCGCCCGCCGACCCAGTCCCAAAACTGAAAAACGCGCTGCGGCGTTATGCCGAACTCGCGCGCTTTTTCAGGATTGGCAGTAACCGCCACAAAGTGGCTATGCAGTATCTGCTCTTGCGACATCATGTCGCCGAACCAGCGCAGCGCACTGCGCGCGTTGGTCAGGGTTTCTGTCGTGGTAAATGTCTTAGACGAGACCACAAACATGGTGGTCTCGGTGTCGAGCTGCTCCAGCACATCTGCCAGCTGTGCACCGTCTACATTCGAGACGAAATGCACCCGAATATCGCCGCGCCGGTGGGCGCGCAATGCCTCGATTACCATCTGCGGCCCCAAGTGCGAACCGCCGACACCGAGATTGACCACATCGGTAATGGCTTTGCCCGTGCATCCTGTCACGCCGCCATTATGTAGTAAATTTACAAACTCTTTCAAGCGTCCCAGCTCACTTTCCACCTGCGACTGCACCGCGCCTCCATGCAGCTCAACCGAATCGGGCAATCCACCGCGCAGTGCAGCATGGAGAACCGGGCGCCCCTCGGTGCGATTGATCGGCGCACCGGCAAACATATCGCGCCGCCAGGTCCCCAGGTCGGCATCCCGGGCCAGCTGTAATAATTTTACAAGAACCTCGTCATCGACCAGGTTTTTTGAGTAATCGAACAGGAATTCAGGCAACTCCAGCGAGAAACGACGCCCCCGTTCGGGATCGGCCGCAAAGAGATCGCGCAGGTGCCGGCGGCGCATGTGCTGCGCCAGAGTCTCTAATTGCTGCCAGCTGGGAAGTTGGGTGATATCCATGGTAAGCCCCCATTAATGCGGGTATCGGCAACAGGTAGGCCAATACCAGTTATTGTTCTTGTTGGCGCCGCCCCTCTCCGCATGCCTCTGCAGCAAAATGACAGCGTTGTCATATCCGACGAGAGTCCCACACGGAGATAGCGCTGTCAATTTGATTTGTAGTATTGCTTCACAAAGCGCTCGCAAAATGATCAAACAAGGTTGGGCAGTGACTCCGCGCGCAGCAAACATCTTGCAGCGCGAAATGCCACCGCTTTTGCTGGTAAAATGCGCATTGGCCGACATGACTCCGCCTGCAGCGCGGAGGTTTCCAAAATAAGGACAAGCGCCCCACATGAAAGTCACCATTAACGATGTCGCCGCACGGGCCGGCGTCTCGATCAAGACCGTCTCACGCGTTATCAACAACGAGCCCTCGGTTCGCCCGGCGACGAAAAAGAAAGTCATGGATGCGGTGGAGGCACTCAATTACCAACCCAATCTCGCCGCCCGCAACCTGGCCGGCACCCGCTCGTATACCATCGCGTTTATTTACGACAACCCAAATGCCTATTACGTCATCGATATGCAAAACGGCATACTCGAGGCCTGCAAGGCGCGCGGCTACGAACTGTTGATTCATCCGACCAATGCCAAATCTGCCAATGTGCACGAGGAGCTGCGCAACCTGGTCGAGCATTCAAAAATCGCCGGCCTGGTGCTGACCCCACCTTTCTCAGAGACCCAGTCATTCATCGACACGGTGAAAGCCCTGGATGTCGACTATGTGCGGATCGTTTCCAGCGAAGCCGCCCTCGACGACGAGGACAATTGCATCCAAGTGGATGACAGCGCCGCCGCTTTCGATATTACCCAGCACTTGCTACAACTCGGTCACCGGCGCATCGGCTTTCTGTGTGGTGGAGAAGAGCACGTCTCAACCCACGGCCGGCTGGCCGGCTATCGCAGCGCACTGGAAACCGCCGGCGTAGCGATCGACGAAAACCTGATCCTGAAAGGCGAGTATTCCTTTGATTCCGGCGTGCAAGGTGCAAAGACACTGCTGCAGTCCGACAACCCGCCCACCGCCATTTTTGCCAGTAACGATGAAATGGCAGCGGGCGCCCTGTTCGCTGCACGTCTGATGCATATCGCGATCCCCGAACAGTTGTCGATTGTCGGCTTCGAGGACAGCCCGTTCTCGCGCCAGACCTGGCCCAAACTGACTACGGCCCACCAGCCCAACAACGAGATCGCCAAGTGCGCAGCGGCATTGGTCCTGAGCAAGGCGCGCGGCAAGGGCGCGGCCGAAAGCGCCTCTGCCAACAAAGAGGCAGGTATTAAACGGGAGTTTACCCCCACCCTGGTTATCCGCGATTCCAGCGGTCCCGCGCCCGAAACGGCAACCGGCAAAAGCTGACTCCATCACGGCGCGCTCTGCGCGCCATGCCCTTCCCGCCGAGCATCCCCCTCTTTTTCTCTTTCCAGCAGACGAAAAAAAGCCCTCACATGGAGGGCAAGATGACGAGAACCAAAGAGAAAAATAACAAGACAATCAAATTACAAGCTTCAAATTCATTACTTCCAACTGCGCATCCTGTGGCCCTTGAGCGCATAGAACAGGATAAACAGGTAGGCGGGGATCGCGATCAGGTAGGCGAGTTTGCCATCGCCAGTATCGGCAAAGTGGCCGTACAGCGGCGGCAGGATAGCGCCACCGGAAATACCCATAATCAGCAGTGCCGCCCCCTTGGAGGTAAACTTGCCGAGACCTTCCAGCGCCAGCGGCCAGATTGCCGGCCAACACATGGCGTTGGCAAATCCCAACATTGCGACAAAGAAGACGGCATTGGGAATTTCCGGCAATCCGAACAACAGCGACAGCGTCGATGCGGACAGCGCTGTACTCTCAAAAGAGCCGGTCATTACGAACAGGGTAAATACAATCCCGAGTACCGCCGAAACCATCAGAGCCTTCTGCTGGCTGATAAAACGCGGAATGGCGATAGTGCCGTAGATATAGCCCAGCACCATGAAAATCATCGTATAGGAGGTCAACACGGAAGCGGCTGCAGTATCCATGCCCGCCTGCTTGCCGAGCAGGCCGATGGCGTCGCCGGCGATCACTTCAACACCGACATAAAAGAACAAGGCAATCGCACCCAGTACCAGCTGTGGATACTGCATCAGCCCGGAAAGCGTCGCGGCTCCACTGTCCTGGCCGACAATTGCCTCATCCTCGATATCCGGCAGCGGCGCGAAGGTCATGGCGATGGCCAGCAGTCCCGCCAGGATTGCCATACCGACATAGGGATCGACCAGCTGGCCCGCCAGCTCGTTCAACTTGGCATCCCTGGCAGTTGCAGAGAGAGCGGCGAGTTCGGATTCGGAAATACCGGTGATTCCCGCCATCACGAGGATGGCGAACACCCAGGGCGCCACGATGCCGGCACCTTTGTTCAAGAGGCCCATGACGCAGATACGCACCGCGGCCGTCTCACTGGAACCCAGTTTCACCACATAGGGATTCGAGGCAGTCTGCAGAATGGTCAGGCCGGACCCCACGACGAATTGCGCCAGCAGAAATATGCTGAACATGCGGCTATAGGCGGCCGGAATGAATATCAGGGCGCCCCCCCCCACCAGTGCCAGACCGAGCGCCATGCCATTTTTATAGCCAGTGCGCTCGATGATCGCAGCCATGGGCAGCGCCATCACTGTATAGGCGATGTAGAAAGCAGAAGCTACCAGCATGGCCTGGAAGGCAGTCAGGTCACATATTGTCTGCAGGAACGGGATGAGAGCGCCGTTCAGCCAGGTAACGAATCCAAAAATAAAGAACAGCATGCCGATAATCGCCATCGGCAGCAGGTTACTTTTCGCCTCACTCTGGGCAGCTACTGCGGTATTCATAGGAGCACCTTTTTATCGTTATCGTGATTTCTAATCATCTAGTTGGAAAATACTTCCCTACCACCTATCCAGGTTTTCTGAACCTGTAATTTATCGTCCAGCAAAATCAGGTCTGCGCTTGCCCCAGCCTCGATACGCCCGGCGGCCAGCCCTAGAAAGTGGGCCGGGTACAACGCCGCCATGCGCAGCGCTTCCGTCAGCTCCACCCCACACCAGTCGCGGATGTTGCGCACCGCACCGATCATATCCAGGTGCGACCCCGCCAGTTCACCGGTGGTCGAGGTCAAACGATCACCGTCGCGGGTCACCACCCGGTCGAACAGCGGAAAGCTGGTCTCGTCGCTGCCCACCAGGGACATGGCATCGGTCACCAGCATAATCTTGCCGCGCGGCTTGGCCTTCAGCGCCAGTGTCATCGCTTCGGCACAGACGTGGTGTCCATCGGCAATCAGGCCACACCAGGCACCGTCGCTGATCAGGGCCGTGCCAACCATGCCCGGTTCGCGGGACTGCAGTGGCGACATGGCGTTATACAGGTGCGTAAAGCCGGTCGCTCCGGCAGCCACCGCCGCCGCGGCGGTCGCGCCGTCGGCATTGGAGTGACCCAGGCAAACTTTGACACCCAGCGACACCAGCTTGCGAATATCTTCTACAGCGACATTTTCCGGCGCCAGCGTCACCGCCTTCACGCCCAGGTCGTCGCGCGCATAAATGGCCAGCTCCTCGTCGCTGAGTGGCCGGATGAAACGCTCCTCGTGCGTGCCCTTCTTCGGCCTGCTCAGGTGCGGCCCCTCGAAATGCACACCGATCACGCCCGGCACACCTTCCCGCAGTGCCGCGGCGACCGCATCCGCGGCCTGGCACATGACATCCACGCGATCGGTGATCAGCGTGGGCAAAAAGCCGGTAGTGCCGTACCGCGCGTGCGCGGCGCTCATTTTTCCGAGCGCGCTAACACTCGGATCATTGTTGAACAGCACACCGCCACCACCATTGACCTGCACATCCACCAGTCCCGGCGCCAGCAGTCCGGCCAGACGCTCGGCGCCTTCCGGGGCGGAGCCGCCGATGGATTCGATCCGGCCGTCTTCACTGACTGTCAGCGGAATATTGCGGTGAAGCTGTTCACCGTCGAAAAGCTGTTCCGCCAAAAATGTGCGCGTCACGGGTATCTCCAGCTTCGACAATCAAACAGTCTGGGTCACTTTCTTCAGACCCGCCGGCTCGTCCGGATTGATACCGCGACTCACCGCCACATGGGCCACATCAATGTAAAAACGCTGCAACAGCGCCAGTGGCGCCACGCGCGGATGCACACCCTTGCTCGGCACATGCAGATTCACCAGGGTACCGCCGCGGCGGACAATGTCGGCGATCTGCTCGCTGTGCGCCTGGAAGGACTCATCTTCAATGGGCACATTCACTACCGTGAGCTGCTGTTCCACCAGAGTGACGGGACCGTGCAGGAACTCGGCACTGGAGAAAGACTCCGCGTGGATATTGCAGACCTCCTTCAACTTCAACGCCAGCTCCCGGGTAATGCCGTAGCCGGGACCACGCCCCAGCACTACCAGATTCTTCACCGCAGCCAGGTCTTCCGGGCGCAGCTGCACATCAGAATCGACCGCATCGCGGAGTGTTTCCGGCAGCGCGTCGACCGCCGCCAGCAACTCGGCGTTTTCAGTCCAGTTGGCCACCAGCTGCAAGATCGCTGACAGGGTCGCCAGGTAACTTTTCGTCGCTGCTACGGCTTTTTCCGGGCCCGCCTTCAGTGGCAGCACCTGATCGACGATGTCCTTGATCGGCGCGGTTTCATCGTTGACCAGCGCCACCGTGTAGGCCCCCGCCTCTTTCGCCATTCTGGCCTGGGCGAGGATGTCCGGGCTGCGGCCGGACTGGGAAATCACGATCACCAGCGCGCCTTCAAGCTTGAGCTTGCGCCCGTAGACGCTGGAAACGGAGGGCGCAGCGGCAAATGTCGGCGTGCCGGTTTCAATTTCAATCAGGTACTTGGCAAATACGCCGGCGTGGTCGGAGGAACCGCGACCGACGATCATGACAAATCTTGGTGGCTCGCGGCGCAGGCGCTCACCCAGTGCCGCCATGCTCGCGGCGTTGCTCTGCAATTGTTCGGCGATGCGATCCGGCGCTTCGCGGGCCTCGGTTTCCATCACGGTGGTGGCCATAGCGCTGTCTACCTGTGTTGCCTCGGCGGAAGTTGCTGCAGTCATAAAATTCCTAATTCGGTCGGGAGTCGATCGGGATTACCCAAACAGGGCGCTAGTCTCAGATTTTTCCGCTGAGGTTTCCGCGCCGTGCCCCTCTTCCACCAGACACTGCTGGGCGAAGTAGACACAGCCGATTTCCGGCGCATCCAGCGGTTCTGCCAGACGCTCAACCACATGCGGCGCCAACCACTGGCGCAGTCGCGGCGCCAGCCCGCCAATCATGGACAAGCGCGGCGGCTTCAGCTCTAACAGCTTGTCGGCCAGGTCACTGATATAGGCCGCGCCGTCACGCACGATGGCCACGGCCACCGGATCGCCGGCTTCTGCGCACTCGATCACCGGAACTGCCAGGCGGGCGTAGTGACTGGAGGACTTGCCACCGATTTTTTCAAACACCTCATTGGCAGTGCTGCTTTCCAGCATTTTCAGCAGCTCGCTCTTCAGCCTGGAATCTTCGGCCAGTCCGTCGAGCGCCATCAGCAGGTACTTGACACCTTCCATGCCCATCCAGGCACCACTGCCCTTGTCGCCGTGCGGAAAACCGTGACCTCCCAACAGCGTACTCTCGCCATTGACCCAGGCGTAACCGACGGATCCGGTTCCGGCAATGATCACTGCACCGTCACCGCGATGGGCGCCGAGACAGGCGGAATGCTGGTCGGTGGTCAGGTACATTCTCTTGAAGGGGTGCGCCCAGGAGGCCATTTCGTTGTAGAGGCGCGGCATATTCACGCCGGCCAGGCCGACACCGGCAACCAGCTCTCCCAGGGTTTCCGGGGGCAGGTTCGCGTCAGCCAGGGCGAGTGCGGCGGAGCGCACGATAGAGTCGATTGTCTGGGCGTAGCCGTGCAGCGGGTTGGCGGGACCGGAGACGCCGGTGCCGAGCAGGCGATTGTCAGCGTCCACGATAGACGCACGGCACTTGCTGCCACCGCCGTCGATACCAATAAAAAGTATGTCCCTGTCTCTCAAAGCAACCATCTGAATCGGCCTCTAAGATTTTGTATTGTTATGTGTCTTCACCGGGCTTCCCAACATCGTTTCCCCCGGAAAGCGCGGCCTACGCGCGCGGCGTCAGTGCCAATATACGAGGGATACTACAAGAAAAATGACAGCGTTGTCATCCCATTTTCGAAAAAAAAGCCAATTGGGTACACAAACCGGCAGCACACTGTTCAAAGTTTAGCCGAACTCCATGTGGCGACACCGCAGTATATCGGCTCCGGCCATTGCCGCCCAGCGGAGACAACAGCGACCCCGCTCACCCGACCACAGTTAGGCGGCGGTACACTAAAAAGGTGTCGCAAGCGCCGACACTTTGTGAGCTAATCGGCAACAATTTGCAATGACTGCGTCACAAAATTCTGCGATAAAGCCTCCGCTCCCGAGGACGCCGGACGCCGGACGCCGGACGCCCTCAATGAGCGCAGCCTGCGATGTCTCTTGCCCAGTGACGCGAAGACAATGCGACAATAGCCGCAAGCTGCGAAGTACCTCAAGGCAAATCGAGGGGCGCGTCTTAAATCATCGTTATAACTGAAGGAACAGGAATATGGGGGGTTTGGCAAAGCGCATACTGCTGGCCACATTGCTGTACAGCCAATGGCTGGTTACACCTTTGCACGCGGAAGAAAGTCGCACGCTGTTTCGCCTGACTGGCTCCAATACAATTGGCGCCGAATTGGCGCCGAAGCTGGTCACTGGCTATCTGGACTCATTGCACGCCAGCAACATCAGCGAGCGCACCGAGGGCGAACGCCACTGGATCAGTGCCACGCTGCAGGGCCAGAACGTCGTAGTGCCCATTGTCGCACTGGGCTCCAGCACCGGCTTCAAGGCCCTGAATCAGGACACTGCCGACATCGGTATGGCATCCCGAAAGATCAAGTCGTCCGAAATAGAAACGCTCGCCCGCTTTGGCAATCTGGCCGGTGCGGAAGCCGAACATGTCATCGGCCTCGATGCCCTGATTGTCGCCGTCCACCCCAGCAACCCGGTATCACAATTAACCATTGCGCAGTTGCGGCAGATCTATAGCGGTGAGATTCGCAACTGGCGTGAGCTCGGCGGTGCCGACCTGCCGATCCGGCCACTGCAGAGGGATAAGGAATCCGGCACCCGCGCGACCTTCGATGCCGAAGTTTTCGCGGCTGGCGGCAGGGTTGCCCGCGGCATCTATGAAGTGTCCGGCAACGCAGAAACCCACGAACTGGTGATGCGGCAGCCCGGCGCCATCGGCTACCTGCCGTTTGCCGATGCCGACGGCGTGAAAAAAGTGGCGATCAAGGCCGGCGACCTCGCCGCGGTGGTGCCGGATCGCGGCATTATCGCCACAGAAGACTTCCCGCTCACCCGGCGCCTGTACCTGTACAAGAAGCCCAGCGAGTACAAATCCCAGGTGGACAGCTTCCTCCATTTTGTCGAGTCACCAGAGGGCCAGGAACTGGTCGGCGCCAGCGGCTTTATCAACCTGACGCCGGTCGCGCTGAAGATGCCCCCCTACCCCAACGCACCAGACGCGTACCGCACATTAATGAGCGAGGGCGAGCGTCTGAGTATCTCCTTCCGCTTCACTGACGGCAGTACCGAGCTGGACAGCCGCGCCCTGAAGGATCTGCGCCGATTGCAGCACTACATGGAAGAATCCGACCGCAAGCTGAACCTGACCCTGGTGGGCTTCTCCGACCAGAAAACCAACGACAATGTTGCCGACCTGATATCCCGCTTCCGCGCCCTGAAAGTACGGGGTGCCCTGTTGCGGGACCATCAGCTGGGAGACTGCAACATTCTCGCGCTCGGTGCCTTCGCGCCACTGACCGGTAGCAGCGAACATGCACCGATCAAGAACAGCCGCGTGGAAGTCTGGATTGACTAGGGCCAGTCAATCCCCTGCCAGATTCGCGGAACACACCACTGGCGGCAACTATGCTTGTGTAACTCCACCCGCCTGCTCGGTGGCGGGCTGGTCTTCGCAGAAAGGGGTCGCATGGTGCATCTTCAGGAGCCTACAGCAGCGCCTCAGCGGCGCAGATATTTCCCGCTGCTGGCGCTATTTATCACGCTACTTCTGGCGAGCTGCTCCAGCGTGCAATTTGCCTACAACCAGCTGGATCTCTGGCTCCGCTGGCAGATCGACGACTACGTTGATTTCAACGGTGCGCAGAAACAACAGCTGAAAGCAGCACTGAACAACTTTCACCGCTGGCACCGACAGACCCAGCTGCCCCGCTACGCCGACTATCTAGAGCAACTGGCTGACCGCGTCGATCAGGGGCAGCTGGACACAGTAAAACTTGAGCCGATCGAAACACAGGTAAAGGAATTCTGGGAGACTACCAGTACACAATTCTACGACTCACTGCTTCCGCTGGCTGCACAGCTGGACGCGGAGCAGGTTGAAGAGCTGGCACAGAACCTGGACGAGAAGCGCCGGGAATCCCTGGAAAAATGGCAGAAGTCACCGGAGAAAATCCAGAAGCGCCGCCGTAAACAGATACGCAAGCAGAGTGAGCGCTGGCTGGGCTCCCTCACTGACGAACAGGAAAACCTGGTCGCCGCCTGGGTCAATCAGGTCGCCTACAACCCACTGCTGCGCGACCGGCAGCGACAAGCCTGGCAGGCCAAGTTCATCGATATACTGCGGCGCAAACCCGATGGCTATCTGAAGCAGCTGCGCGAACTGATGGTGAATCCGGAGCAGCTCTGGTCCGACGACTACCGCCGCATGCAGGAACAGCGCCATCTTCAGATGCGCGAGCTAAGCCATCAGATCCTCGCCTCGACCACCGACGAGCAACGCCACCACCTGAGTACCACCCTGCGGGAATACGCGGCCGACTTCCGCGCACTGGTACGAGACTGACTGCGGGGAAGCCCAGCATAAATTTCCCTCGGAATCACCACATGGGAGCTGACGAGGCCCGCCTGTGGCTGCTAAGCTCGCCGCTCCCAATGGCCAACCGAGGATGAACCGTGCATATCGACTCCGCCAGACGCGACCAGTTGCAAGAGTGGGAAAAAGAACTGAGTGCGCAGTACCAGCGCATTTGCCAGCACGAACTGAACCTGGATATTACCCGTGGCAAGCCGTCAGCGGATCAGCTCCACCTGTCGGACAAGCTGGACGGGATCCTGAATGGTGATTACCGCGCGGCGGACGGCACGGACACCCGTAACTACGGCGGTATCGACGGCCTCGCCTGTGCCCGCAATCTGGGCGCCGACATACTGCAGGTCCCCAGCGAAGAGGTCATGGCCGGCGGCAACAGCTCGCTGACCATGATGTATCACGCGGTGCTCACCGGTTACCTGTTCGGTTTCGCCGGCAACACGCCCTGGCGGGAAATGCAGGCGCCTAAATTCCTCTGTCCGGTACCCGGCTACGACCGCCATTTCTCTATCTGCGAACAGCTGGGGATCGGCATGGTCAATGTTCCGATGACCGAGCACGGTCCGGACATGGATGTCGCGGAAGCACTGGTGCGCGACGACCAGGAGATCATCGGCATCTGGTGTGTGCCCAAATTTTCCAACCCGACTGGCGTGACCTACAGCAAGGAAACCGTCGATCGGCTCGCGTGCCTGGCCCAGATTGCCAACCCGGGTTTCCGCATTTTCTGGGACAACGCCTACGCAATCCACGACCTGGAGCACCAGGTCAATTTGCCCAGCATCCGCTCTGCCACTCTGGAAAATGACACTGCGGATTCCGTGCTGCAGTTCGCCTCAACCTCCAAGGTCACCCACGCGGGCGCCGGCGTGGCGTTTGTCAGTGCCAGCGCCGCCAACCTCGCTTCGCTGAAAAAGCAAATGCAGGCCATGACCATCGGCCCGGATAAGGTGAACCAGTTGCGCCACTCGCGCTTCTTTGCTGAGTTCACCATGCTGAAAGCCCATATGCAGAAGCACGCGCAGATCCTCAAACCGAAGTTCGAGTGTGTACTCAACCAACTGAATCAGGCCTTCGGCGACTCGGATCTGGGTGAGTGGGAAGAGCCCAGGGGCGGCTATTTCGTCTCGTTCAGTACACGCCCGGGCTGCGCCGCCGCAGTCGTCAAGCTGGCCGCCGACGCCGGCGTCAAATTGACCCCGGCCGGTGCCACTTTCCCCTACGGCAAGGATCCCGAGGACCGCAATATCCGCATCGCCCCGAGCTTCCCGCCACTGGAAGAACTGGATACGGCCATGTCGGTATTTGTGCTGTGCGTGAAACTGGCGAGTGTGCGCAAGCAACTGGAATCGCTGTAAGCCCTGCCCGGGGAAGAACGCCCGGGCATCTTCAATATTCGGCAGGAGTGCATGAGCGGCCGCTGGCCGCTCATGATCGAGACGGGCTGTTCAGGCGCCGAGGTAGCGCCGGGCAAACTTCGGATCCACCTGCTCCAGGTCGACCACGACCAGCCCATCCACGGAATCGCAGAAATCCGGATCCACATTGAATGCGTGGAAACTGGTTCCACCGGGCTTGGTCACCGCCGTGTACTTCTTGAAGAGTGGGGGCAACATCACCCCCTCTTCCTTCAGGATCTGCTTCAGCTGCACCATGTCCGCGCCGGCTTCCCCAATCAGGGCCGGCAGATCGTCGCGGGCCTCCGCGAACGGCAGGCGCGCGTCGCCGAGTGGATTGTCGGTGGCAAAGTGATGGAGGAAATACCGCACGATCGCAGACTTTGCCCGGGCAGAAAAATTACCCGGCATGGATACCGGTCCGAACAGATAGCGCACCTCGTTGCGTGCAATCCACTGACCGATACCGCACCAGAGCAGGTCCAGACCGCGGCCGCGCCAGTATTCGGGCAACAGGAAGCTGCGCCCGAGTTCCGCCGATCCCGGCAGACTCTGTTGTGGCGGGCGCGGGTAGTTGAACAAAGTACTGCTGTAGATCTGTTCCGGATCCAGCCCCTCGGTTTTCGCCAGGCGATAGGCACCGGCAATGCGCGCGCGGTTACTGTCCCACAACAGCAGGTGATCGTAGTGGGCGTCGAAGGCATCCCAATCGCGACTCAGCCCAGTGCCCTCACCAACGGCGCGGAAGGCGATTTCGCGGCTGCGCGACAGCTCGCGCATCACCGGGCAGTCCGGCCGCTGCCGGTACAGTTTGACCGCATACTCGCCCTGCTCCACCAGTGTCGCGCAACTGCCCATGACCCGCGCGACGTCTTCCGTCGACTCCGCCGCGGCGATCAATTCCGGGCCCAGCGGCCGTGGCGATTTGTGTAAGCGGTAGACGTGGTTGCGCCACAGACGCGCCTGGGCACGCGGCGTCAAGGGCCACTGGCTGAAGTGCTCCGCTTCGACCGGGCTGCCAATGCGGATATCGATACTGCGCTTTGCCTGTTTGAACATCTCCCGGATCAGCCACAGGGTCGATAGTGGCTTGTTGACCATGGACAGGCCGTAAAACCACAGCGAATTGCGCCCGCGTACCTGCACCGGCAGTATCGGCGCACCGGTTTTTTCCGCAAAACGGGCAAAGCCCGGATTCCAGCGCCCGTCGCGCACGCCCTGGGGCGTTAGCCGGGACACCTCCCCCGCGGGAAATACGATGATGGCGCCGCCGGTGTGCAGGTGTCCGTAAATGCCCTCGACATCGCCACGGCGTGTGCGCCCGTTGAAATTGTCCACCGGCAGCAAGTAATCGCGCAGTGGCCCGATATTCCACAACAACTGGCTCGCGACCGCTTTCACATCCCGGCGCACCCGCGCCACCATATCGATCAGTGCTAGTCCGTCGAGGCTGCCCAGCGGATGATTGGAGACGATAACCAGCGGTCCGGTTTGCGGAATGCGCTCCAGCTCCAGCGGGTTGAGATCGTAGTGAAAATCAAAGTAGGCGAATACCTGGCGGATAAAATCCAGGCCGCCCAGGTGCGGGTAACGCCGACCGAATTCCTGTAGTTGCTGCTCGCAACAGATTTTCTTCAATGTTGCCGAAACCAGCTTGCGCGTCGGTTTTTGCGGTGCGGCGCTGTACCAGTCGTTCCCCTGCAGCAGGCTATCCAGTTGAATCATGCCGCTACCGCCTCAGTCATGATGCGCGCAATCTTTGGTGCGCGGTGCCAGTGGAGCAGTTCCAGGCTGCCGTCGTGTTTTTCCACCACTGCACTCATGGAATCCACCCAGTCGCCGCAGTTTGCATAAATCACGCCCCGCCCGCTCACATCGCTGTGGCGCACGGCGGCCCGGTGTATGTGGCCACAGATAACGCCGTCCAGGCCGCGGCGGCCGGTTTCACGAATGGCGATTTCCTCAAAGCTGCGCATCAGGCGGCGCGCCGCCTGCACTCGGCTTTTGACGTGGTTCGCCAGCGACCACCAGGGCTTGTCAAAGCGCCCGCGCCAGTAATTGATCCAGCGATTCAGGCGCAACATCAGGTAGTAGCTCCGGTCGCCAATGTGATAGCTGATGGGGTTGATATCGATCTGGTGCTCGAACTGGTCGCCGTGGGTCACCCAGTAACGCCGGCCATCCGCAGCGGTATGTACCCAGTCGCGCTCCACGCGAATATTGCCGAGGCGCTTGCCGGCCCAGCTGCGCATCGGCGCGTCATGATTACCGGGGATATAGATGACTTCGGGGGTCTTGCTGCTGAGCTCCGCCAGCATCTCCAGCAGCAGTGACGACGACTGGCACCAGCTGCCGCGGCCCTGTGCCAGTGCTTTCATATCGAAGATGTCGCCGACCAGATAAACGGTATCGGCGCGGTTCTGGGCGAGAAAATCCGCCAGCCGTTGTGGCTCGCTGTCACGGCTGCCCAGGTGAACATCAGAAATCCACAGTGCTCGGTAGCGGTTGCTCATGGCAAGGTTCCAAGTGGCAGTTTGCGATACCTTGCTTGAGTTTTTTTACAAAAAGTGGCCGTTTTTATGAAGTATTTATTGCAGCCGAGAAAGAGCCGCCGGCACTGCCGGCTAGATACAGAGTAGCCATTTCTTTGCACGGATACCGGAGTGGGAGACTCTCCCGCTAATTCCGCACCTTCTCGATCTGCTCAAACCGGGAGACACTGCCGAGATAATCCACCCAGCTGGTCTCCAGTTCCGGGGTCTGGTATTTCCGGTATTTCTCCCGGTCCAGCCAGAACACACGGGTCTTGGCCCGGCGCAGGTCGATCGACGGCAGCCGGTCGATGGCCGCCGCACCGCTACTGAATACGGACCCCGCGCGGGAGTTCTGAATCATGTCACTGACAATCGTCAGGTCGACCTCATCGGCGCGTGGATCGATCCGCTTCAGGGCGACCACATCCGACAGCGCCTCGTAAATGGGCGAGACCTGCTGATCACCGGAAGTCACCGCCGAGGCAATGGCCTTTTCCAACGGCACCTCGAAACGCTCGCGGTAAAGCTCCTGCACGAAAGTCCGGTTGGAAGTCAGCATATCGACGTCTTCCGCGGATTTCGGCTTGCACAGATCAATGACCGGATCGGATAGACCGTTGTACTTTTCGTCGAGCACAAATATTGAAAATCGGTCATTCACCCTGGCCGCCTCAAGCAGATCCGAAATATGCGTGCGCAGGAAATGTTCCTGATGGGCAGACAGCGCGTCGGACACATCGATGATCAGCAACTGATGCGCGTGCCTGTGCAGATGCTCGTTGCACAGTGTCACCCGGTCGTAATCCTTTTCCGGAGACCGGATCACCTGGAACACAAAAATAGCCAGTGCAACCAGAATTGCTATTCCGGTCGCGAAGATGACAACCCCCCGTTTATCCTCGGCCGACAGGCCGCCGCGCACTTTCCTCATTACATGCCGCCCAGGCCGTTGTCCCGCTCGATACTGCCGACGAGGGCGCTCAGCTCGCCCTGCACCGCCTCGCACTTGCGGTTGATCGCACCGATGGACTCGGCGTAGGTCTCGTCCAGAACCTGCAGGATCTCGTCAAAGACGGAAAGGTCTTTCTTGTGCTGCTCGAGGCCGGTTGTATTCAGCTTCGGCAGCTTGTCCAGTTCGAACCTGAGGAGCTCGCCGAAATAGGCCGCGCGCCGGTTCATCATGCGCGCGGAGTGGGACTGGTAGTAGCGAATCAGCTCATCCAGCAGTCCCTGCGCTTTAACGATATCCTCTTCATAGTGACAGCGGATCTCTTCGCTCCGCTCGATGCTCCCCTTGAACTGGATGAACTGGGAGCGAATCTCCTTTTCCTTTTCCGATAGTTCCTGCTGAGTCCTCTCCGCCACCTCATTGATTTCGTCGATGGCATCGGCGCAGATGCCGTTCCAGCGCGACTGCAGGTCTTTGGCTCTGCGGGTAATTTCCGTATATCCCGGATAGCGGTCGTCGACGACAAAAAACTTGGCCGTCAGCAGTATCAGTGCGATGGCACTGACGATGACCATGGTCCAGGAGTTGAAATCGTGGATTCCCAGCGGATCGCCCCACAGGTTCATCATCGCCAGCTTGGAGGCAATAAACGGGTTCAGTTCCAGCGCTTCCCGGTAGTGGCCGACGCCGAGGACGAATGCAACGGCGAGCGCACCGATGCCCGCCAGTACGGAGAACGAGGCCAGCTTGCGCAGCACATTGCGGTGGAAGCAATTCCGCAGCGCGATGGCGGCAAAGGCCGCGAGACCGAGATTGACCAGCGAGAGGATGAATGCCTGAAAGAATCCCCCCACGAGACCGAGTTCGCTGCCCTTCGATAGGAAGAAGGAATTCAGGGCCGTTTCAAAAATGACGATTAAAAATATTACGGAATAGTGGAGAACCTTGGAGCTTCTGAACACGGCATCCCTGGTGAGGCCATTCCTGTGCTTGAATATCTCGAGATCAGCCCGCGTTGAGGACAACTCCCTGGCGGTCCTCTTGAGATCCTGCGCCAGTACCGAGAAGCGGCTCGCGACTCTTTTACCAATGACCGTTTCGGTGTTTCTTATATCCTGGTAAATCTGGCGGATACCGACCTCGTTCCTCGCTTCGACCTGTTCATCGAGTTCCGTTTGCCGGTTTTCGTGCACCTTGCCGATTATCTCCCGGACAACATAAGACCGAAGGCTCTCTTCACTTTCGGTATGACTGTCGCGATCGATCTCGGGTATGCCTGCTTTTACGTCGCGCTCGACGCGCTCTTCGAGTTTCAGAGCGGAAATCGCCGCTCTGGTTGCCGGTATTGACGTCATGACATCACCTAAAAGACATCCACTACATTTTAGGCATCGGTTCTGTTTCGCTTTCTCCGGACTGCCCACGGCATTTCCGGGAAAACAAAAATTTCCCTTAACTTTGAGAATAGCTGTCCTGCCAGCAGTGTGACGGTGATGCGATAAAGCGTTACCTAAACGAGGAATTTGGCGTCTATGACAGTGCAATTTCGCGCCACACGGGGAATGACGAGGAAAGGAACAGAAACAACCGAGCGCCAAATTGCCCGGATCGGGTGCGGGATGGAGAGCAGTGGAAGCCCCGGCAACCGGGGTGGTCGGGCGGCACAGGACCGTGCCGCCGCGGAAACTTACTCGGTATCGACCGGCGGTTGCATCGGTGCGGGGAAGGGAAATTTGGCGACCTTGTCGCCCTTGACCTCGACAATCTTGCCCGTGCCCTCTTTCTCTACTTCATCGATGCGCACGATACTGTGCATCGGAATATAAGAGCGGGTCACCGACGCAAACTCGGTCTTCAGTTTCTCTTCACTGGGATCCACCACCAGCTGTGACTTCTCGCCAAAGACAAATTCCTCCACTTCGATGAAGCCATACATATCGCTCTGATAGATGGCCCGGGCGTAGAGTTCGTACACCTGGTTCTGGTTGTGGAAGATGACTTTGTAAATAGGGTTGGCCATAGGACTCTCAGAAAAGGGGGACTCCCCTGTGGATTCTAGACTCGGTACGGAGCTGCCCCGCAGTTTAGTACCAGTCGTGTCCGGCTGGTCGCTGGCTCGCACACGAAGTGCCGCCTTAACAGCGGGCGGGGTCGGCCCGAAAAAGCGCGGAAGGTTAGCACTCTAATAGAGGCCCGTCTATGCAGTCCGGAGCGGGGTCGCTATAATGCCCCACCTTTTTAACTGACCAGTTTTTAACCAGGTTCGCTATGTCTTCCGATCCGTCCGAAACCACGTCTCAGACACGGGTGAAAAAGCTCTATATCAAGACCCACGGCTGCCAGATGAACGAGTATGACTCCGCGCGCATGCGCGACCTGCTCGGCGAGTCCCACGCTATGGTGCCCACCGACGATCCGGAAGACGCGGATGTGCTGCTGGTCAACACCTGTTCTATCCGTGAGAAAGCTCAGGAAAAATTGTTCCACCAACTGGGCCGCTGGAAGCACCTGAAGGAAAAAAACCCCGATCTCGTCATCGGCGTCGGCGGCTGCGTCGCCAGCCAGGAAGGCGAGGCGATCTCCAAGCGAGCGCCCTACGTGGATCTGATTTTCGGCCCGCAGACCCTGCATCGCCTGCCTGAGATGATGGAGACCCGCGAGCAGAAGAACGGTGCCGTGGTCGTGGATGTGACCTTTCCGGAAATCGAGAAATTCGACCGCCTGCCGCAACCTGAGGCCGAAGGCGCCAGCGCGTTCGTGTCCATTATGGAGGGCTGCTCCAAGTACTGTACTTTCTGCGTTGTGCCCTATACCCGCGGCGAAGAGGTCAGCCGCCCGGTGGCCGATGTGCTGGAAGAAGTCGCCCACCTGGCCGACCAGGGTGTGCGCGAGGTCAACCTGCTGGGCCAGAACGTAAACGCCTACCGCGCTCCCGGGGAGGACGGCCAGATCGTCGACTTCGCCGAGCTGATCACCTATGTGGCCGCCGTCGACGGTATCGACCGCATCCGCTACACCACCTCCCACCCGGTGGAATTTTCCGATGCCCTGATCGACGTCTACGCCGAAGTGCCGGAACTGGTGAACCATCTGCACCTGCCGGTTCAGAGCGGCTCCGACCGCATCCTGATGGCGATGAAACGCGGCCACACAGCCCTGGAGTACAAATCCAAAATCCGCCGCCTGAAGAAGATCCGCCCGGATATCTGCCTGTCATCCGACTTTATTGTCGGCTTCCCCGGCGAGACCGAGCGGGACTTCGAAGCCACCATGAACCTGATTCAGGAAGTGGGTTTCGATATTTCCTTCAGCTTCATCTACTCTCCGCGCCCGGGCACCCCGGCCGCCGACCTGCCGGACGACACACCGGAAGACGTGAAAAAGCAGCGCCTGCAACTGCTGCAAAACCGCATCAACCAGCAGGCCGCGGCCATCGCCCGGCGCATGGTAGGCAACACCGAGCGCGTCCTGGTAACCGGCGTATCGAAGAAGGATCCCGGCCAGCTGCAGGGGCGGACCGAAAACAACCGTGTGGTCAACTTCCGCGCAGACGACCTGGCATTGATCGGTAACTTCGCCGACGTGGTCATCGAGGAAGCGCTGCCAAACTCCCTGCGCGGCACCCTGGTAGCCTCCGAACTGGATGGCCCGCTGGATTGACGGGCATCGTGATCTCTCCGCCGCAGCGGGCTAAACCCCGCTGCGGCGCTCGGGAGGGAAGAGATGACTCCTCGTCCTGTAATACCTACCTGTTATAAAATATTTCCTGCTTTAGAACCTATTCGTCACAAACCGCTCTTTCCCCTACTGGGAGAATGGGTATACCCTAGCAGTGAAACTTCCTGATAAAGGTGCACGGAAACCAATTTGGAAACACATACTCTCGCTCACAGTATCACCCTTGAGCCCAACGACGCCCGCCGCCTGGCCAACCTCTGTGGCCAATTCGATCAACACCTGCGCCAGATTGAACAGCGATTGGATATCGAGATCCGCAATCGCGGCAATGAGTTTGCCTTCTACGGCGAGCCCAAGTCTGCCCGCGCAGCTGGTGAAATATTGAGTTCCCTGTACAAGGAAACCGGCAGCGAGGACCACCTGACGCCGGATGAAATTCACCTGGCCCTGCAGCAGTCGGGTGTCGAGGAGTTGCTGGCAAAAGACGCCGACAACGGTGAGGGAGAGACGGAACAGGTAGTCCTGATCCGCACCAAAAAGTGCTCGGTGCGCCCGCGCGGCGTGAATCAGCGTAAGTATGTGCGTGCAGTTCAGACCAACGATATCAATTTCGGCATCGGGCCGGCCGGTACCGGCAAGACCTACCTGGCAGTAGCCTGCGCCGTGGAAGCGCTGCTGAAAGACGAAGTTGAACGTATCCTGCTGGTGCGCCCCGCGGTGGAAGCCGGCGAAAAACTCGGTTTCCTGCCCGGCGACCTCAGCCAGAAGGTTGACCCCTACCTGCGCCCACTGTACGACGCCCTCTTCGAGATGCTCGGGTTCGAGACTGTCGGCAAGCTGATCGAGCGCAATGTGATCGAGGTTGCCCCGCTGGCGTACATGCGTGGCCGCACCCTGAACAACGCCTTCGTGATCCTGGATGAAAGCCAGAACACCACCCGCGAGCAAATGAAAATGTTCCTGACCCGTATCGGGTTCGGCTCCACGGCGGTGATCACCGGTGACCCCAGCCAGATCGACCTGCCCCGCGGGCAGGCTTCCGGGCTGCGTCACGCCATCGAGGTTCTCGACAAGGTCAACGGCATCAGCTTTACCCACTTCGGCGCCAAAGACGTGGTCCGCCATCCGCTGGTACAGCGGATCGTCGAGGCCTACGACGCCCACGAAGCGGAGCGCGAAGCCCTGGCGCGCAGCCGGGGCGAAGACGCGGCCTGACCGCCGCCGCTTCGTGTGACTGCCACCATGACAGAACTACTGCTCGATGTGCAGCGGGCCAGCCGCTGCACCGATTTGCCCACCGATGACCAGATCCGGCATTGGGTGCTCGCCGCTGTGCGCGACCGTCTCGACACCGTGGAACTGACCGTGCGGATTGTCGACGAAGAAGAAAGCCAGCAGCTGAACCACCAGTATCGCGGCAAAGACAAGCCAACCAATGTTCTGTCCTTCCCCGCCGAAATCCCCGAGGACCTGGATCTCCCACTTTTGGGTGATCTTGTGATCTGCGCACCGGTTGTCGCCTCGGAAGCGCAACAACAACACAAACCGGCGGCCGCGCACTGGGCACATATGGTGGTCCATGGCACACTGCACCTTCTGGGTTACGACCACATCGACGACAGCGATGCGGAGGTGATGGAGAGCCTGGAAACGGAATTGCTCGCCGGGCTGGGCATTGCCGACCCCTATCAGCCCGCAGAGAAACAGGACTGACTGGGCGTCCACAGGGCACTACCAGTCATTAACTAGAGTAGAGAAGAGAGAAATCCGGAGCATGGCCACATCCATGACCACAGACGAACCCCCAAGTAGCCACTCGTCCGGCAAGCCCCGATCGGGAGAAAAGAACTGGCTGGAAAAGCTCCTCGGCGCTTTTTCAACCGAACCGAAATCCCGCGATGAGCTGCTGGATATCATCAAGGACGCCGCAGAAAACCAGCTGGTAGACGCGGAGGCCCTGTCCATCATCGAGGGCGCACTGGACGTCTCCAGTCAGCAGGTGCGCGAAATCATGATTCCGCGCTCGCAGATGGTCGTCGTTAGCCTGCAGGACAAGCCCGAAGAATTCCTTCCGAAGATTATCGAATCCGGCCACTCCCGCTTTCCGGTCATCGGCGAAAGTATCGATGATATCCGCGGTGTACTACTGGCCAAGGACCTGCTGCCGCTGGTGCTCAAAGGCATCGAGGATTTCAGCCTCGAAGAGACCATCCGGCCGGCCAATATCATCCCGGAAAGCAAACGCCTGAATATCCTGTTGCGCGAGTTCCGCGAGAACCGCTACCACATGGCCGTGGTCATAGATGAATATGGCGGTGTATCCGGCGTAGTCACCATTGAAGACATCCTCGAGGAAATCGTCGGCGAAATCGAAGACGAGACGGACGAGGAAGAGGCGGACAGCTTTATCCGCAAAGTGGGTGACAATGACTTTATCGTCAAAGCGCTCACCCCCATCGAAGATTTCAACGAATACTTCGAATGCGAGCTCAGCGAAGAAGAATTCGACACCGTTGGCGGGTTGATCATGCAGTCCTTCGGCCATTTGCCGGGACGCGACGAAGTGACCCGCCTGGCGAACTTCATGTTCCGCGTCCTTTACGCAGACAACCGGCAGATTCACCTGTTGCGCGTCAGCCGCCTGGAAAGATCAGCGCAGGAAGACGGCTGACGGAACTCGAGAGACAGTAGGGTGCGCCCCGGCGCACCGCGGAATACCAACCTCTATGCGCAAGTTACTTTTCTCACTCGCCAGCGCGGCCGCCGGCGGACTGCTCACACTGTCTTTCGCCCCGTACGATCTCTGGGGCTGCGGCCTGCTGTCGCTGTCCCTGTTCGCCGGGCTGTTTCTGCACGCGGCTCAGGGCCAGACACTACCCGGCCGCAGCAGCCTGTGGCTGGCGTTCTGCTATGGTATCGGCCTTTTTGCCACCGGCGGTTCCTGGGTGTACGTGTCCATCACCCACTTCGGCGGCTCCTCGGTAGCCCTCGGCCTGCTGCTGACCGGTGCCTTTGTCGGCATCCTGGCGCTATTGCTGGCCCTGCCGTTTTACTTCCTCGGCCGCTTTACTCCCCAGCCTTTCAGTTTTGCCCTCGCTTTTGCCGCACTCTGGTTCCTGAACGAATGGCTGCGCAGCTGGATTTTCACCGGATTTCCCTGGTTGTTCGCCGGTTACGCCCACCTGAATACCTGGCTGGCGGGCTGGGCGCCGGTACTCAGCGTCTACGGTATCGGCCTGATTCTCGCTTTCAGCGGCGCCGTGATTGCGCTGCTGGCGAAGCGGCAGCTGACCCCGCTGCAACACCCGGCCAATTTCTCACTGGTGCTGACCGCGCTGCTGCTGTGGCCCGCGGGCGCCCTGCTACAGCAGGTTTCCTGGACCCATCCTGACGGCAATGCAATCACCGTCGGGCTGGTACAGGCGAATATCCCGCAGGAGAAAAAATGGCTGCCGGAGTTTCGCGGCGAGACCATCAATCGCTACCAGACTGCCACCCGCGCGCTGAGCAAACAGGGCGTGGACGTGATTATCTGGCCGGAGGCAGCGCTGCCCCTGCTGTACCATCGCGCCAACAACCTGATGCAGGCCCTGCAGCGCAACGCGGAGCAAACTCAGATTGACCTCATCAGCGGCGTGCTCTACGACAGCAAACCCGCCGCCGGCGAGCCTCCCCGCACGGTGATCCACAATTCCGCCGCCGTGTTCGGGCGCAGCCCCCAGGTCTACCACAAGCGCCACCTGGTGCCCTTCGGCGAATACGTGCCGCTGGAAGACTGGATACGCGGAACCATCGAATTCTTCGACCTGCCCACCTCGTTCATCCGCTCCGGGCCGGAAGACCAGCAACCACTGCACGCCGGGGGCGTCAGCTGGGCACCGCTGATCTGCTATGAAATCGTCTACCCGCGCCTGGTCGCCGACAGCGCCCTCAATGCGCAGGTATTGCTGACCATCAGCAACGACGCCTGGTTCGGCGACTCCATCGGCCCGCTCCAGCACATGCAGATGGCCCAGATGCGCGCGCTGGAGACCGGCCGCTACCTGGTGCGCGGCACCAACACCGGCGTGACCGCCATCGTCGACCCGCACGGCCACATTGTGGAACAACTCCCCCAGTTCGAGCGCGCCACGCTCACCGGCAAGGTGACCGCCATGCGCGGCAGCACGCCGTTCATGCTGGCAGGTATTTCACTGGTCTTTGCCCTGGCCCTGCCGATGCTGGCGATCGCACTGCTGTTACAGCGACAGCGGCGAGTAAACCCCGAGACCAGACTCGCCGGCGAAATCACTGATTGACCCCACAAAGGCAAAGCCGGCGCCACAGCCGGCTGCAGCTTGCGGGCTCCCACCCAAACAGCACTAAAAAAGCGTCAACCGCCGCTAGGGCCCGTCATATCTGGGTTTGACTGCTATGCTCGAGGGATAATGAATCGACGGCAAGGATGCCTTCATCTATGCATTGTTTAATCAGCGGCGGCACAGGTCTTATCGGCCGACTGTTTTGCCTGCAGTGGCTGGCGCGGGGCGACACCCTGACAGTCCTCAGCCGGCGGCCGGACAAGGTGCACAAGCTGTGCGGTGAAGCGGCGCAGGGCTGCCGCAACCTGACAGATGTCAAAGCGCCTGTGGATGTCGTGGTCAACCTGGCCGGCGAACCGATTAGCCACCGCTGGTCAGACAAACGCCGCGAAGAGATCCGCAGCTCCCGCCTGGAAACCACGGAAAAGCTGGTGCGCTGGTCGCTGTCCCAGGCGCAGCGCCCGCGCTACTTCCTGTCCGGCTCCGCCGTGGGCTATTACGGCGATCGCGGTGGCGACCTGCTGCGCGAAAACAGTGCGCCCGGCGGCGGCTTTGCCGCGCAGCTCTGCCGCGACTGGGAAGCGGCCACCCTACCCCTTCAGCAAGCCGGCATCTGTGTCGGCATCATGCGCACAGCCATTGTCCTCTCAACCCGGGGCGGCGCCCTGACGCAGATGCTCCCGGCCTTCCGGCTGGGCGTCGGCGGCCCTATGGGATCCGGCGAGCAGTGGATGAGCTGGATTCACGAGCAGGATATCGTGGGGCTGATGCTGCACGCCATCGACCGGCACCTGTGCGTACCGTTCAATGCCTGTGCCCCGGAAGCCGTCACCAACAACAGCTTTGCCCGGCTATTGGGCAAACAGCTACACCGCCCGAGCCTGATGCGGACACCGGCGTGGGTGCTGAAGATAATGTTTGGGGAAATGGCGGAAGAGCTGCTGCTGGCGAGTCAGAAAATGGAACCACGCACCGCCCTGGACAGTGGCTACAGCTTCCAGTTTCCAACCCTGGAAGCCGCCCTGGCCGACCTGCTGCAGAAGAATGGTCAAGCGCGCAAGGCGCGCGCCTGATTCAGCCTTCCCACCCTCCGGATTACGCCGCCTGTACGGTGCGCTCCAGAACCTCGGCGAGATAACGACGACCGGACTCGCCCGTCACCGGCTCGACCCGGCACTCCATCGGCGCCGACCCCACCCACTGGGCATGCCAGCGGTACCAGTGGCGCTCGTCGCCCTCGAAACGCAGTTCGACAAAATCCACATCCGCCGGATTGATACGGAATTCACGCACTATCTGTCCGGCAAACGTCTCGAAATTCTTGCTCACTTGAGCGGTTCCCTCTGTTCCCGCACACAGGAAGACCATCTCTCGGCCGCTCTGTACCGCGCGCCGGAAACCGATCCACACAGGGCGGTTCAGACGGTTGTGCAATTGAATAGGGGAAAAGGATGCAGGGATACCCGTCATCTCGTTAGTACCTCGTTTTTTCTTATTTTGTCCACAGCCGCTACTCCAAATCGACAATCTGCAGCAGGACACCGCCGTGGCGGCCGCCATCTTATGCTCCGCAATGGAGCGGGACAAGGTCGCATTGTGACCCGGATTATAAAGCGGGTTGCGGCCAACAGTTTTTATGAGCCGTCAATCGGGCAATGGTTCCGCGCTGGCGGCAAAGGCCGCCAGTAGTACCAGGCCCGCGCCAGCAGCTCGCGCCAGTACACCTGAGTGCGCAACATCGCCGCTGCGCTGGGCAACCAGCGCAGCAGGCCACTCTGGGCCCGCGGCAGCAATTCATCGACACTGCCCACCGGCAGTGGCCGAACCTGCAAGCCGGCGCGGGCGAACAGTTCTGCCGCCCGGGGCATGTGCCACCAGTGGGTGACCAGCACCACACTCTCGACACCGGAGTCGTGCAGCAGCGCGGACGCATTGACGGCGTTCTCCGCCGTGGTACGGCTGCAATTCTCGCGCCAAGTCACTGACCTGCCGAAACTTTCCTGCAGCAGGTCGGCCATCAGCGCCGCCTCCGGGGCCCGCTCCTCGGCATACACCCGCCCGCCGGCAACCAGCAATGGCAGATGGCCCGGCGCCTTCTGCGCCGCCCAGACAATCCGCTCGAGGCTGGTCGCGGACAACCTTTCGTTACCGCTCTTCTCATTCCGGTAACGACCGCCACCCAGTATAACCACCGCCTGCGGTACCACATCCGCATCCCGCACATTGGCGCCGGCAAGCCGCTGCCCCATCCAGGCGGAAAACACCGGCGTCGCGCTGACCCACAGGACGGCGAAAGAGAGGATAGCCACCGGGAGTGACAGTTTGGCGAACAGGGATGAAGCGGGGAAACACCACAGCGCAAACGCCAGCGAGAGGCCCAGTAGCGGCAATAGCGGTGGCATGACCAGCGCCGTCAGGGTCGTGTGCCACTCCATCAGTCTTCCAGGCCGCCCTCGATCTGCCGGAAACAGCCGTAGCCGCATCGGTGGCAGGGAGTGATCTGGGTATCCGCCGGCGGCAGCGCCCGGTAGCCGCAGCCTAGGCACTGCAGTTCCTCACCGGCCTTGACCTTCTCTCCCGCCAGCGCCCAGGGCTGCCCGGTCTTGATACAGCGCATCAGGTTGGGCCAGGCGGTCTCGGTGGGATCGGCCGCGTCCAGCAACCAGTCGCCAGTCCGCTCCTCCAGGGTCTGCACTTCGCCGCCGAGTCCGCGCAGGTAGTCTGCGGCGCGGTGCAGGTCATCCTTTAGCCAGGCGCGAAGAAAGGCCACTTTATTGGCCGTCAGGTCTTCCACCGCCAACTCCCCCTCGACCAGATCCTCCAGATCTTTGCGCAACTCTTCCGCCAGATCCTCTTCCGGTGGCAACTTCGGTTCCTTCGTCATGGCATCCCTCATATAATTCCGCGTTTACGCATCCTAACCGATGCTTGTTTATAGATCCCTGATGCAGATCAACTTCGCCGAGTGCGCAGGATCGCAGCCGCGGGCCGCATCTACAGGGTAATTACACGGTTTTCCCCGCTAATTCAGATCACAGAGTATAGGTTCCCAACCGATGGAAGAGCAGTACAACCCCTCCGCAGTCGAAGCCTCAGCCCAGCAGTTCTGGGAAGAACAGAAGAGCTTTGAAGTGACCGAGGACGCCAGCAAGGAAAAATTCTACTGCCTGTCCATGTTCCCCTACCCCAGCGGCAAGCTGCATATGGGTCATGTGCGCAACTACACCATCACCGATGTGATCACCCGCTACCAGCGTATGCAGGGCAAGAATGTGCTGCATCCGATGGGCTGGGATGCCTTCGGCCTGCCAGCGGAAAACGCCGCGATCCAGAACAAAACGGCACCGGCCAAGTGGACCTACGCCAATATCGACTACATGAAGGGTCAGCTGAAAGCCCTGGGCTTCGGTTTCGACTGGTCGCGCGAGCTGGCCACTTGCCAGCCCTCCTACTACCGCTGGGAACAGTGGTTCTTCACCCGCCTGTACGAAAAGGGCCTGGTATACAAGAAGAACTCCGCCGTGAACTGGTGCCCCCACGACGCCACCGTGCTGGCCAACGAGCAGGTCGAGGACGGCTGCTGCTGGCGTTGCGGCACCACCGTGGAGCGCCGCGAACTGGCGCAGTGGTTCATCAAGATTACCGATTACGCGGAAGAGCTGCTGTCCGACCTGGACAAGCTGCCCCACTGGCCGGAGCAGGTGCGCACCATGCAGCGCAACTGGATCGGCAAGAGCAAGGGTGTGGAACTCTCTTTCGCCCTGCCGAAAACCATCGCCGGCGTAGACCACTTTGACGTCTACACCACCCGTCCGGACACCCTGATGGGTGTGACCTACGTGTCCCTGGCCGCCGAGCACCCGATCGCTCTGGAACTGGCCGAGAGCAACCCGGAACTGAAGGCGTTCATCGCCGAGTGCAAGAAGCAGTCCCTGTCCGAGGCCGATATGGCCACCATGGACAAGAAAGGCATGGACACCGGCCTGGTGGCCATCCACCCGATCACCGGCGAAGAAGTGCCGGTATGGGTCGCCAACTACGTGCTGATGGATTACGGTTCCGGCGCGGTGATGGCGGTGCCCGCCCACGACCAGCGCGACTGGGAATTCGCGCGCAAGTACAACCTGCCGATCGAGCAGGTGGTAGCCCCGGCCAATGGCGAAGCGATCGACCTGGACAAGGAAGCCTTTACCGAGAAAGGTGTACTGGTGAATTCCGGCGGTTTCGACGGTCTCGACTTCCAGGCCGCCTTCGACGCCATCGCCGCCGCACTGGAGTCCGCCGGCAAGGGCCGCGTGACTACCAACTACCGCCTGCGCGACTGGGGTGTATCCCGCCAGCGCTACTGGGGCGCACCGATTCCGATGTTCAACCTGCCCGACGGCGGCGAGATCCCGGTGCCCGCGGACAAGCTGCCGATCCTGCTGCCGGAAAATGTGGAGCTGGACGGCGTGCAGTCGCCGATCAAAGCCGATCCCGAGTGGCGCAAAGACACGCTGAACGGCGAGCCGGTGGAGCGCGAAACCGATACTTTCGACACCTTCATGGAGTCCAGCTGGTACTACGCCCGCTACACCTGCCCCGATTTCGAACAGGGCATGCTGGATCCGGAGCGCGCCAACTACTGGCTGCCGGTGGACCAGTATGTTGGCGGTATCGAACACGCCATCCTGCACCTGCTGTACGCGCGCTTCTTCCACAAGCTGATGCGCGACGAGGGCCTGGTCGATAGTGACGAGCCGTTCAAGCAGCTGCTGTGCCAGGGCATGGTGCTGGCGGAATCTTTCTACAAGGAAGAGAAAGGCCACAAGACCTGGATCAACCCGTCCGATGTCGACGTCGAACGCGATGACAAGGGCAAGCCGATCAAAGCGGTCGAGCGCGCCAGCGGCGAAGAAGTCATCGCCGGCGGAGTGGTGAAGATGTCCAAGTCCAAGAACAACGGTATCGACCCGCACGCCGCGGTAGAACAGTACGGTGCCGATACCGTGCGCCTGTTCACCATGTTCGCCGCGCCGCCCGAGCAGACCCTCGAGTGGCACGATGCCGGCGTCGAGGGCGCCAGCCGCTTCCTGCGCAAGCTGTGGAAAACCGTGCACGCCCACAATGCCGCCGGCGACGGCGGCCCGCAGTTCGACGAAAAGGCGCTGACCGACAAGCAGCAGCAACTGCGCCGCAAAACCCACGAGACCATCCAGAAAGTCGGCGACGACTACGGCCGCCGCCAGACTTTCAATACCGCCATCGCCGCGGTGATGGAGCTGCTGAACGAAGTGGGCAAGCTGGCCGAGCGCGACAGTGAACAGGGCCTGGCGGTGGAGCGAGAGGCCCTGCAGGCCGCGATACTGCTGCTGGCTCCGGTCACCCCGCATATCTGCCACCAGCTGTGGCAAGCACTGGGTAACGACACATCGCTGGTGGATGCCCAGTGGCCGCTGGTGGATGAAAACGCCCTGGTGCGCTCCAGCATCACCCTGGTGGTGCAGGTCAATGGCAAGGTGCGCGCGAAGCTGGAAGCCCCGGCAGAGGCCGACAAGGAAACCCTGGAGAAGATGGCGTTGTCCAACGACAACGTCCAAAAATTTATCGGCGACGCCACAGTGCGCAAAGTGATTGTGGTTCCGGGCAAGCTGGTCAACATTGTTGCCAAGTGATGTGCCCCGGTGCCGTCGCCGGAGAAGTGCAACTTTCGGGGGGAATCTGGCAGTGAAATACCTGATGACAATCCTGGCGGCGGGCCTACTGTCCGCCAGCCAGACCGAGGCCGCAACGCTGGAAAAGGCGTTGCCCGGCCAGTGGCTGAGCCTGTGTAAAAAAGCCTCGGGTAATTACCTGCAGATTACCAGTAACTTCTCCGCCGATGGCGCCTACGCGGCAAAGTCGGTTTTCTACGCCGATGCTGCCTGTAAACAGTCCACGGGCGTCGAAGTCGTGTCCCGCGGGAAATACCGCCTCGGCAACTCCGTTTCCACCGCGCGTGGCGCATCCGCGCGGGAAATGGATATCGACGTCCGCATCCTGGAAAGTGGCGGCATACAGCTGCCCGGCAAGGGCCAGCAGATCGCCCAGATCGTCACCATCGCTGACGACAAACTGATCTTTGGCGATGCGCCGGGGCTGCAGGCAGTTACCGGCGGCACTCGGCCGCAAAAACTCAATTACCAATTCTATTCGCGAAAACAATGAAAAAAATATTCAGCCAAGCCCTTATCGGTATTCTCATCACTACAATCCTCGGCGGTTGTGGCTGGCACCTGCGCGGTGCACCGAAAAACTTCCCGCCAGGCAGCAAACTGTATATCGCCACCGAGGATCCGCGCAGCGACGTCGCCGCCGAAATGACCCGGCTACTGCAGAACGGCGGTATCCCCATGGCGGAATCGCCGTTGGAGGCGGACTACGCGCTGACTATTCATAAAGAGGTGGAGCGCAAGCGCATCGTCTCTGTCGATGCCAAGGGGCGCGCATCGGAATACGAACTGATCACCAGCGCCACCTACAGCGTGGAAGACCGCGCTGGCAACGTGCTGTTGAACAATGCCGAAGCAGACGTCTACCGCACGCTGGAATGGAATGACAACGAAGTCGTCAGTAAAGGCGAGGAAGAGCGGCTGCTGCGCGAGGAAATGCGCCGCGAGCTGATCGGCCGCATCATCGACCGCCTGCGCCGCATCGACGTCAATGCACCGGCAGAAGATAAAAGCTACTAGGGCGCCGAGCGCATGCGAATTAATCCGAGGCAATTGCCCCAGAGCCTGAACAAGGGGCTGCTGCCGATCTATATCGTTTCCGGCGACGAGCCCCTGCTGGTGCAGGAGTGCTGCGACAGTATCCGCGCCGCCGCGCGCAACGCTGGCTTCAGCGAACGCGAACTCCTGCACGCGGAAAACAATTTTGATTGGGGCCAGTTGATCGCCTCCGCCGGCAGCATGTCGCTGTTCGCGGAAAAGAAAGTCATCGAAGTGCGCCTGCCCGGTGGCAAGCCCGGCGACAAGGGCAGCAAGGCGCTGCAGGAGTTCGCGGCGCTGGCCGGTGACGATCTGGTGCTACTACTGGTGCTGCCCAAACTCGATCGCTCGCAGCTCAACAGCAAGTGGGTAAAAGCACTGGACCAGAAAGGCGCGCTGATCCAGGTGTGGCCGGTGGACGCCCAGGAAATGCCGCGCTGGATTCACCAGCGCCTGCGCGCCGCCGGGCTCGACGCGGAACCGGAAGCGATCCAGATCCTGGCCTCGCGGGTGGAAGGCAACCTGCTCGCCGCCAGCCAGGAAATCGAAAAACTCAAACTGCTCAGTACCGACAACCTGATTACCGCCGCCACCATGAGCGATGCAGTGGCCAGTTCCGCCCGCTACGATGTCTTCGGGCTGATCGACAGGGCACTCGCCGCCGATGCCGATGCGGCGGTCAAAACCCTGCACGGCCTGCGCGCCGAAGGTGTGGAGGCGCCGGTGGTGCTCTGGGCCCTGGCGCGGGAAATCCGCAGCCTGCTCGAAATCGGTGAAAAGCTCGATCAGGGGCAGCAGCTCGCGCGCCTGGTGCGCATCCAGAAACGCCAGCCACTGGTGCAGGCGGCACTGTCGCGCCTGCGCCCGCGCCAGCTGGAAAGCCTGTTATTACGCGCCCGCGCCGTGGACAGCGCCATCAAGGGCGGCAAGGACCAGGATCCCTGGACCGGCCTGCTCGAGCTGACACTGAACCTGTCCGGCAAGCGCAGTATCTGACCCGGTTTCCGGTGCGGCGTGGCCGCGCCGGCCAGCCTCTTTACCGGGCGACTTTCTCCGCATAAATCGCGTCCACCAAACCATTATCGTCGCCGTCTCCCGGCAGCTGCCAGAACATGATGCCGCCGAGTCCGTGCTCTTTGGCATAGCGGGTTTTCAGCGTTACCGAACGGCGGTTGTCAAAAGTGGCGTAGCGGTGTTGCGCCGCGTTATAGGCGAATGGCGCCTGCGCCTCTGCATCCCACTGCAGCTGGTAACCGTGCGCAGCGTCATATTGCTCTGGTATCTCCCGGTACGGCAGCCCCGCCACATGGACACCGGCCTGGTACCGGCCGCCATCGGCCGCTGCCACGTCTTTCCACACCCGCGAATAAAACGCTGCACCGATGACTATCTTGCGCGCAGGTACGCCCTGCCCCAGCAGGTAGCGCACGGCGTTATCGGTGGAGTCCCTCTGCTCGGCCGTCGAGTACAGCGAGCTGTGGTGTCCGGTCACGGTGCTGAAGCCGTTGACCAGGTCGTAGGACATCAGGTTGATGTGGTCCACCAGCGGCGCCAGCGCGCGCCAGTCCACGGCCTTGTGCAGATACTCCTCAAATCCCCCGGCAGCAAACGTCAACAGGTAGTCCTGGCCGAGCCTCTCGCGCAACGCTTCCACCAGCGCGGTGAAATGGTCGCGGTCCGCCGCGCTGTAAGGGTGACCGGGATGGCCGGCGATCGTCGGGTACTCCCAGTCCAGATCGATGCCGTCACCGCCGTACTGTTTCAGGGTTGCCAGCACAGAACGTGCGAATTCCCGACGGTTCTCAGCGCTGGCAAACACCGGTGAGCAAGTCTCACAGCCGCCCCAGCCGCCGAGCGCGAACATGACTTTCAGCTGCGGATGCCGATTCTTCAGCGCTACCAGGCGGCGATAGGCGGCGACGGCCTCGTCGCTGTCGAAAGCCATGCGATTGCCGTCCAGGTGCACGAAGCTGAAGATCACGTGGGTGAGCTTGTCGAAATCGTACCGGCCCAGGTCACGGCCGTCGCCGGTGTAGTAACCGAGCACCGCCAGTTGCGGTGCCTGTTGATCTTCCCGTGTCAACGCCGCGACCGATCCGCTAGCGGCCATCAGCCACGCCAGCGCACCCGCCAGCCAGTATTTCCCCAATGTCATTGCTGCCTCCGCTATCGCAGTCTCTTCTTATCTGCGGCAGATATTACCGGCACCGGAAACAAAATGACAACGCTGTCAGCAAAGAAAATAGGAGGCAAATTAATGCCAATTGCCAATAGCGTGTATTTGGGCGACGCCGCAATGATCGCCGTCACTTATGATCAAGACCGGCGGCCGTGAAGCCAGTAGCATGTTCGCCAGCCCCGCGATTGGGACTACCCTTTGCTCCAGAGACAGCGCCTACCAAGTCGTGAGAGAGAACCGCCATGCCCGATAACAATACCCCGTCTGAACTCGCCCACACCCACGCAGTGTTCAACCAGGCCAAGGCGCTGACCGGCCACAACCTCTACGCCGGCGACGCCGCGCTGCGCGATGCCGTGCAGCACAACGGCGGCCACTGGGGCGAGGATGACCTGCAACGCTACGGTGAAGTCTGCGGCCGCCGGGAATGGATCGAACGCGGCTATGACGCCAACGAGTTCAAACCGACCTTCGATAGTCACGACCGCATCGGCAACCGCGTGGACCTGGTCCGCTACCACCCGTCCTACCACCAGCTGATGCAGCTGGCACTGAGTGAAGGCCTGCACAGTTCGCCCTGGACCAATCCGAAGCCCGGCGCCCATGTGGTACGAGCTGCCAAGTACTATCTGCATTCCCAGGTGGAAGCCGGCCACGGCTGCCCGATCACCATGACCTTCGCCTCAGTGCCATCCATTCGCCTGAATCCGCAACTGGCCGAAGAGTGGCTGCCGAAAATCACCGATCGCGCCTACGACCCCAGCAACCGCCCACACACGGAAAAAAGTACCGTCACCATCGGCATGGGCATGACCGAGAAACAGGGCGGTTCCGATGTGCGTGCCAATACCACCTCTGCGACGCCGACCGGCGACGACACCTATGAACTGGTGGGACACAAATGGTTTACCTCGGCCCCAATGTGCGATGCCTTCCTGGTACTGGCCCAGGCGCCGGGCGGGCTTTCCTGTTTCCTGGTACCGCGCTGGCGCCCGGACGGCAGCAAAAACCCGATCCAGGTTCAGCGCCTGAAAAACAAGGCCGGCAATGTGTCCAATGCATCGTCAGAGATTGAACTGCGCGGCGCGCTGGGTTGGCTGGTGGGTGAGGAGGGCCGCGGCGTCAACGCGATCATCGAGATGGTAGCGGTGACCCGTTTCGATTGCATGATCGGCTCGTCCGGCGGCCAGCGCCAGGCCGTGGTACAGGCGATTTACAATGCCAGTCAGCGCAGCGCTTTCGGCAAAATCCTGATCGAACAGCCGCTGATGCAGAACGTGCTCGCCGACCTGCAGCTCGAAGTGGAGGGCTCGGTGGCCATGACCATGCGCATGGCACAGGCCTTCGACCATCTGGACGACAAACATCAGCAGCTACTGATGCGTCTCGGCACTGCCGTGGGCAAATACTGGATCTGCAAGCGTACCCCCCACCACGCCTACGAGGCCATGGAATGCCTGGGTGGCAACGGCGTGATCGAAAATTTCATTACCGCACGCCTCTACCGCGACGCGCCGATCAATGCAATCTGGGAAGGTTCCGGCAATATCCAGGCACTCGACGTACTGCGCGCGATTGCCAAGACCCCGGAAGTATTGCTGGCCTGGTACAGCGAACTGGAAAAAAGCACCGGTGCCGACCTGCGCTACGATCGCGCAGTGAAGGTCCTGAAAGATCAGCTCGCTGAGCTGGACCAGGTCGAATACCGGGCGCGTCACCTGGTCGACCAGATGGCGCTGGCGATGCAGGCCCATTTGTTGATGCAGTCCGGCAACAGTGCCGTGGCCGAGGCCTTTATCGCTTCGCGCCTCGGCAGCAGCGGCGCCCACAATACCGGCACCTTGCCCACTGGACTGGATATCAAAACCCTGATCGAGCGCGGTAACCCACTCTCCATGTGATATATAGTGGTCGGCTACTCTAGTCAGTCGCCTGGCAAAGCCAGGCGACTTCCCCGCTCCTTCAGATTCAGTACTTGGCCACGGCCATCAATACCACGCCGCCCACCAGGCCCAGTGCCAACACGCCAAAAAACACTCTGCTACGCGCGTCTTCCGCCTTCATGGCCCGGCTACCGGCGACGATATAGCCGAGAATCAGTATCAGCTTGAACAGCAGCCAGTGAGTCTGCAGCGGCGATATGCGATAGAGCACCGCGAGGCTGATACCCGACAGCAATAGCAGTGAATCGATCAAGTGCGGCGCAACCCTGACCCAGCTAATCCGTGCGAACTGCGCCTCCGCCTGCCGGCCGAGAAAACGCAGCACAAAAAAACTGATAGAGGTCAGCGCCAGAGTGATATGCAGGTATTTGAGTAACAGAATATTCGCCATCCAACAGTGTTCCTATCCGCCGCTAATTTCAGAAACTGCTTCTACTACAATCGCCGACAACTGCAATTGGCAAAAACAGGAAAAAGCATCGCCGCCAACGCCAATTGCAGACAATCATATAAGCGTAGGCAGCGAAACTATCACACCGCTATTCTGGTCATCGCCTCGCGATAGCAAACGATATCTTCGATGGAGAGCACCGTCATATCGTGTTGCCGGGCAAACGCGACTATTTCCGGCAATCGCGCCATGGTGCCATCGGGGTTGGTCAGTTCGCATAGCACGCCGGAAGGCGAAAGTTCGGCCAGTTTCATCAGGTCGACGGTGCCTTCGGTATGGCCGCGGCGGGCAAGCACGCCGTCCGCCTGGGCGCGCAGGGGGAAGATATGTCCGGGACGGTGCAAATCTTCCGGGCGTGCCCCAGATGCCGCCGCAGCCTTGACGGTTGCTACCCGATCGGCGGCGGAAACGCCCGTCGAAACGCCCTGTGCCGCCTCGATGGAAACGGTAAATGCCGTACCGTAGCGGCTGGAGTTGTCCGCTACCATCGGCGCCAATTCCAGTGCACGGATTTTTTCATCGGGCAGGCACAGGCAAACAATGCCACTGCACTCGCGAATCAGCAGGGCCATCTGCTGCTCGGTAAGGAAGTCGGTGGAGAAGATCAGGTCGCCTTCGTTCTCGCGATCTTCGTCGTCCACCAACAGTACGCCGCCGCCACTGCGCAGTGCAGCCAGGGCTTTTTCGACACGGGAATTGGCATCGCCAAATTGGGATAGTAATGACTGATTCATGGTAAATACCTTTCAAGTTACCTGAATCAGGGCATGCAGGAGCGCAGGCGCACCGACACCTTTGCTCCGCGCGAGCAAAAGGAAGCCGTCACCTGTACGACAGTGAAAAAGAAAGATCACTTGCCGGTTTATTCTCTCCCATCCGGACTCTAACCGTCGGCTCTGGCTTCTCACCAGATCTGCTGACCCTGCCATCGGCAGGCGCTCGCGGGCTCTCTCAGAAATCTGAAAATACCGCCGGTGGGGAATTCCACCCCGCCCTGAGAATAAATTTAAAGTTAATCGCGGATAGTCCGCGCCGGCAGTCTACTCCCGAGACGCATATGACGCAAAAACCGGGCGGAAGCAAAAGGCACGAACTCGGTGATCAACTGCCCCGGCGGTCACTTGGCATACGCGGGAACCAAGCAGTCACTCGACTATCCATTTAGTTAGTGGCGGCGATCAACCCCCCGACTTCCGCTGCGCTTCCAGATCATCAAGCGGAAACGTGTATCACTTCGCTGTGCTGAAACTCAGAAAAAACTGCTCCGCGGTGCGGCCGCTATGGTTTGCGCGCAACATCGCAAACTGTTTCGCAGCCGCGTGCAACTCGGAGCGATCACCGCGGAAATCCGCGAAATAGCTATCCACTATCTGCAGATAGGTGTTCCAGTCGGCGGGATAGAAACTCAGCCACAGGCCAAAGCGGTCGGCCAGGGACAGGGTTTCCTCGACGGAATCACCATGGTGCAGTTCATTGCCCACCACCCGGGTCTGCGCATTGTCGCGCGCGTCTTCCGGCAACAGGTGGCGCCGGTTGGATGTCGCGTAGAGCAACACGTTGTCCGGCGGCAGCTCGAGCGAGCCGGCCAGTACCGTCTTGAGATTCTTATAGCGCGGATCACCCTGTTCAAAAGAGAGATCGTCGCAAAACAGGATAAAGCGGTAGTGGCGCGCGGATTCATTGTCGAGGAGATCCACGACTTCCGGCAGGTCGTCGAGGTCTTGCAAGTTAACCTCGACGCAACGCAATCCGTCCTCGGCGAATTCATTTAACAGCGCCTTGATCAGGCTGGACTTACCGGTGCCGCGCGCGCCCCACAGCAGCGCGTGATTGGCCGGCTCGCCGCGCAAGAAGCGGCGAGTATTATCCATCAGCTGCTGCTTCTGGTGGTCGATGCCGACAAGCTGCTCCAGGCTGACCGGATCCAGCCGCGTGACCGGCTTTAACTGCGCACGACGGGCGCGCCAGAGTGCGGCGTGAAAGATTTTCCAGTCGGGCGTTTGCATCAGCTCGTTTTTCCCTGCGCCAATTGAACAACGCAGGTTATTTCAACATCGCTGCGCCGCCAAGTGCAGCCCCTGGCTGCCCCCCCCAGAGGGCTGGCACCAGACCTCCGCCTCCTGCCCCACAGCAGCGGTTCATCGGCCCGGAATATGGGAGTTAAAGCCCGGAGGCGACAATAGTTGCACGGTTGCGACATGTGTCGTACATTAATCCCATACGTCACAAGGCAGTTCATCATGAAACCGCAACCCTCGGCGTCGGAGCTCGCCATCCTCAAGGCCCTCTGGCAGCAATCGCCCCTCAGCGCCCGCGAGATCCATCAGCGGATTGAAGACCAACTGGGTTGGTCCTATTCCTCCACTCGCAAGACACTGGACCGCATGCAGGACAAAGGCCTGCTGCAGGCCTTCGAAGTACATGGGCTCAAGGTATTCGAAGCCGGGGCAGACAAGGTTGAGACTCTGGCCGCCTATGCACGGGATTTCGCCGAGCGGGTACTTGAGATCAAGGGGCCGGTGCCAGCGTCCTTTTTTGCCGGCAGCGAACTGCTCAGCGAAGCCGAACTGAAGGACTTGGAAGCACTGCTGGCCCAGAGCGGAAAAACAAAGGAAGGCGAAAAGGAAGATAAAAACGGAGGCGAAGATGATTGAATGGCTTGCCCAGCTGGCCCTGTCCAGCCTGATCTCCCTCGCTGCCGGAGCCACATTGCTGGGCATGCTGGTGCTACTGGCCGGTCGCCTGGACTGGTTGAACGGTTGGCGCGAGCCCTGGTTGGCAGCGGTCGTGTTGACCTTCACCAGTTTCTGCCTCGGTTTCCTTCCCGCCGCAGACAAGGCTCCGGCGATCGCGCTGAGCTTGCCGGCGTTGATGGCGCCGCCCCAGGCTGGTTCCGACGTCGTTGAACTCACAGCGCCTACGGACGGCACTGCCTTCCCCTGGCAATGGGGACTGGTGATCTGGGGTTCGATCTGGGCGCTGGGCGCGGTTATCGGTGTGGCCCGCCTGTTACTGGGTCAGTTGCGGCTGACCCGCCTGGTGAGACGGGGCAAGTCCCTGCCGGTAAACGGCGAGCTGGCCCGACATCTGGGCGTACTGGACGCCCCAAAAAGAATGAAGCTGGTGCTGGTGGAAGCGCGAATCTCTCCCTTTGCCACAGCCCTGCCGACGCCTACCCTGGCGCTCAGCCAGTGGACCCTCGATAACCTGTCCCTGGAACAGATTCGCCTGGTGGTGCGCCACGAACTGGAGCACCTGGCGCGGCGCGATCCCCTGGCGATGCAGGGCCTGCAATGGATGGCGGCGCTGCTGTGGTTCAACTGGCCATTGAAAGCGCTGGCGAAAAAGGCGGTGGATGCCCTCGAGCAGGGCTGTGATGAGCAGGTACTCAGAAAAGAAAACCCGAAACGGCGAAGGGCCTATGCAGACGCAATGCTGAAGACCCTTCGCCAAACCGCGACAGCTCACGGCAATGATCCTGTCGCGGCATTCTCAACGCAAAGCAAAAGGAGATTTACCTTGAGAATCCGTCATATTTTGAACGGCAAACTGAGCGCCCGCAAGGGTTCCAATAGAGCGCTGTGGTCGCTGAGCCTGGCCGGCGGCGTCCTGATGCTGGGCCTGCAGCCCCAGCTGGCCCTGGCCGACAAGGTCGCGGACGCCTTTATCAACCCGCTGCCCGAGGCCAGGGTCACCTCCAAATTCGGCACCAGACCCTGGCCCATCAAGGACGCGGGCTATAAGGAGAAGCGCCTGCACAAGGGCATCGACCTGGCGGCGCCGCGAGGTACCCAAGTGCAGGTACCCAAGGATGGGGTAGTCACTTTCTCCGGCACCGAAGGAGCCAGCGGCGAAGTGGTGGTCATCGACCACGGGCACGGTGTGGAAACGCTTTATGCCCATCTGGACAAACGCCTGGTGCACAAAGGCGACAAAGTCGAACAGGGCCAGATCCTCGGCCTGGTCGGCGCCACCGGCAAGGCCACCGGCCCCCACCTGCACTGGGAGATCCATCGGGACGGCAAGGTCGTCGACCCGGCCAGCCAGGTGCCGGTACTGGCTAAACCATAGAAAAACAAGGCGCCCCCAGGGCGCCTTTTCCGATCGAACCGAACCCCAAAGGCGGTTCATCCCCTATCGCTTTACCAGGGCAACACACTGCCATCCCAGAACAGCAGCTGGCCGCTGTCCTCCGCGTCCAGTTTCTCCAACACATCGACAATGCGCCCGGCACTTTGCGCCGGCGTATAGAGTTTGTCCGCGGGAATATTGGCCTGAAAGGGCTTCGACAGTTCTGTGTCTGTCGTGCCGGGATGAATCGCCACGACACAGCTCCCGGGGACCCGCCTGCCCCACTCGATCGACAGGTTTTTGACCAGCATATTCAGCGCCGCCTTGCTCATGCGGTAGCTGTACCAGCCGCCGAGGCGATTGTCCTCGATGCTGCCGACCTTGGCCGACAGCGATACCCACAGCATTGGGCTGCGCCGCTGCAACAGCGGTGAGAGCGCCCGGGCCAGATGCAGATGTGTGAGGACATTGATTTGCATCGACTGCAGCAGCCAGTCGTCGTCGCACTGTTCGAGGGATTTTTCCGGGCCGTGAGTGTCGGTATGCAGCAGGCCGCAACAGTTGATGACCCAGTCCGGCAGCCGTTCCTGAGCGGCGATAAATTCTCGCGCTGCGTCGACCGAAGCGGTTTCGTCCAATGCCGTGGTCAGGTGCTCATGACTTCCCGAGTGCCCGACAAAGCCTTCCTTTGCGCCGCGGCTGACGGTCAGCAATTGCACTTGCGGATTGCGGCGGACCAGCTCCGCGCCAAGGGCGCGGGCGAGGCCGCCACTGGCGCCGGCGACAAGGACACTTTCGGGATTGGCAAAACTCATCCAGCCTCCCTGCCGGATTGCGTCGGCGCGCTGAAGTCAGGAGCCGTTTTTACGCGATGCCTTTGGCGACTTCTTTGGCGCACTGGACGACGGGCCGTTTTCGCGCACGACACGCAACAGCGGCTCATCGGAGCGGAAAATCAGTCCGTGGATTTCGGTGGCATTCTGCCCCTGCAACAACTGCTGTAAATACTGGACAATCTGCGCCGAGATTTCCTGCCCCGGCACCAGCACCGGAATGCCCGGCGGATAGGGGACGATCTCGTCGGCGCTGATGCGGCCGATCAGGTTCTTCTCCGCCAGCGTGCCATTGTCCATCAGCGGCAGCTCTTCGGTTTCGGCGAAGTAGGCATCCGCCGGCAGGCAGGTCAGCCGGGTGAATTCCGGCAGGCGCCGCGGCGAAGGTACATGCAGGCGCTTGCGCGCACTGCGAGCCAGCTGCTTGAAAGCGTGGATCAGGCGCAGCAATTTGCTCTCGGTGCTACCGAGGGTCACCAGCACACTGACAGTGTTGTAGGTGGTCTTCTCCACCTGGATGCCGTACTGCTCGAACAACTTGATCTGCATCTCGCCGCCGGAGTAACCGCTGGCGGAGATATCGATGGTGACCTTGGTCGGGTCCAGGCGGATATTGTCGTCGGCAAGGGGCTCGGCAATCAGGTCATCGCGAGTCAGCGCACGGAAGACGCCGGTATCGTCCACAGCCTTGCGTAGAGTCTCCACCATCTTGAGGCACTGATTGAGCCGTGCGTAGCCCTCCATTGCCACCTGTTTGCGGGCTACATCGAGGCTGGCAATCATCGCGTACTGCGGGCTGGTGGAGGCGTGCATGTTCAGGTTTTCGCGGAAGCGATGGTCGTCGAAATCCGGGTCCTGCACATGGATCATGCTGGCCTGGGAAAAGGCCGACAGCATCTTGTGGGTACTCTGGGTGACATAGTCGGCGCCGCATTCCAGCGCCGTGGGACGCAGTTGCGGGTGGAAATAGCCGTGGGCATACCAGGCCTCGTCCACCAGTACCTTGACGCCGCGTTCGTGGGCGTAGTCGATGATCGGTTTCAGGTCGTAGCGCAGGCCGTCGTAGGTGCAGGAGGTGATCACCAGCAGGCGCGCATCGCCGTGCTCATCCAGGGCCTGCTCGATATCCGCGCGCTTTACCGGGCCGTAGATGCCGAATTCCGGATGCAGTACCGACTTCAGGTAAACCGGCTCACAGCGGTTCAAAACGATGGCGTGATGCACTGACTTATGGCAAGCCTGGTCGACGATGATCTTGCCACCGCCACCGAGAATCTGCTGGATCACCACCTTGTTGGCAGTGGAGGTTCCGTTGGTCAGGAAGAAGGTGTGCTCAGCGCCGAATGTCTGCGCGGCCAGATCCTGGGCCTCCTGAATTACCGAGTGCGGTTCCAGCAGGCTGTCGAGCACCTGCACCGAAACGGACAGGTCGGTATTGAAGACATGCTCGCCCATGAAGCGATAGAAATCCCCCACCCAGGGGCTGTTGCGCAGGCTGTCGCCACCGGAATGACCCGGGGTGTGCCAGGCGTCACGGGCAGAGAAAACATATTCTTTCAGGGTGTCGGCAAAGGGAGTGGAAGCGCGGCGTGCGATAAACGCCTGCACCAGGCGGAACATCTGGTTGAAGTTGCACTCGCGGCGGTCGAACAGCTCGTCGAAACGCTGACGCACCGATACCGAAATATCACAGCCCTGGGCTACCAGGAACACATTCAACTGCCCGCGCAAGGCGTGCAGCCGGTCTACCAGCGCCTCGGCCGCCGCCAATCCACCGGCGTCGCTGCCCGCATCCACGATCAGCGCCTGCAGCTCATCCTCGTCCAGCGCCAGACGTTCGACCGTATCGGTGGTCACCGTCTCGAAACTTAACCCAAACGGGTTTTCGTGCTGTGCGGCAGTGGTATTGAGGGCGCCGACCCAGTTGTCGGCCAGTTCGCGATCATCGCTGATCAGGGCCACGCGACACGTCAGCGATTGCACTCTCTCGCTCAGGTTGCCCAGATCAGGCATCTTCAAATCCAAACCCATAGTTCTTATCCATCAGCATAGCCCGGCCCGCGCCGGCGGCTGCTGTCTCGTCCAGTTAACTTTTTGATTTTATTTACAATTTTGGAATAACGAAGAGGTGCGACGGCGCGGACAGATACGCCGGAGTAATGGCCGCCGAACCCCGTTACTCATCCAGAGGTTGCGGCAGATACTAAAGGAGGCGCGCGGGGATTTCCGCGAACAGTCGGGATTTAGCGATAATTGCCAAAAGGCGACAGCTTGGCGAAATCTGCTGCCGTTTAGAGGGGCCAAATCAGAACTTTGCGCTCCGCACTCGGCCATCGAAATGCAGGCAGTCGTTGACGCGCTGTCGCTGCACCGGCGACAGCTCGGAAGGTGGGAAATAGGCCAGCTCGGAGTGTTCGTCGGAGAGCGTGATTTCCCGCGAATCGGTGAAGTGGGCACGAAAGATGAAAACGTGGGAATTGTAGACCCGGTGATAATAGATACCGCTCAGATACTCGATGCGCACGTCCCGGCCGAGCTCCTCGCGACACTCCCGCAGCAGCGCCTCGTGCACCGTCTCGCCGGCGTCGAGTGCGCCACCAGGCAATCCCCAGTTCCGATCCGCGTAGGTGGCGCGCAGTTGCAATACCTCACCGACCTCGTTAGTGATCACCGCGTGGGCACTGAGGCGGTAGGTGTCTTCAAATCCCACGGGGGAACCTCTGCTTAAGTCCGTTATGTCTCTGCGGCCCCTGAAGGCTGCAGATGTCAGGCGCAGTTCGCCGCGAATGGCAGCAGCCCTTTGCAAGAGCTGCAACGCGGCAGCTGCGGCCTTCAGGGGCCGCCCGTAGGGGCTTGCCCGCGTTGCGACTTCTTGAAAGGTCTCGACATTCCTGCGAAGGCGCGCCTTGAATGTGAGCCGCCCTGAAAGCCAGAGGCATCACGGACTTATTCAGAGTTTCCCTAAAATCCCTGCGCCAGCTCAAATCCGATTCCCAATGTCTGCACCGATTCATCGTAGTCAATCAGGCTCTCGCCGTAGCCGTTGAAGTATTTCACGTAGCCGCGCACCCGGTTGCCGATGGGGAAGCCCCAGCGCAACTCTACCGCACCGCGATTCTTTGACTGCAGGTTGTTGCGCAGCATTATCGAGAGTTTGTGGCCCGCTCCGCGGTATCCGCCGGTGAACTCGAAGTGACCGAGGTAGTCCTCGATATCCGGGTTGTCGTCTTCCTCCTCGCTCTCGGGGATACGATACCAGGGCTTGAAGGAGAAAAAGTAGTTGTCGCGCTCGAAAATGAAGTTGCTATAGATGCGATTCCAGCTGCGGGACAGGGGTTCGCTGCGGCCATTGGACTGGTGGTTGATCGCCAGCTGGTTGGCCACATTGTTAAAGCCGAACAGGGTCCAGTCGTTGAGCCAGGTCATGATCAGTTCCGGCTCGTGATTGGTCTCGCGGAACGGCGACGAGTCATCGGAGTTATACGCCTGCCAGAAGCTGCGGTTGGTGTAGGCCACGCTCATGAAGGATGCCTTGCCGAGAAACCCGCGCCATACGGGCACCTGCACCGATAACTGGAACTGAACTTCGACGGGATCCAGGGCAACGGGCTCCCCGACGGCGTTAAAATCCTCCAGTCCAGCCTTGTTCGGCGACGGGTTGTAGACCACCGGCAGCAGGTAATTGGTCTTGTGGGAAGCGAGAGTAAAGGGATTGTTGGCCGCATCGCGGATTGCCTGCGCTCGCTCACTGATCTGCGGCTCGTCCGCTGCGAGCGGTTCTTCTGGCGGCTGGGACACTGTGCCGAATACTGGTCGCGGCTCCCGCTCCGAAGGGGGCACGCGGACCTGGTCGACACAGAAGCGGCGCATTTCCTCGAGGGTGATACTGGCTGGGGCCACCAGCAGCTGCTCCCGGAGACAGATTTCCTCCTGCTGCTCCAGCGTGAGCTCCGGATTGACGCCAGGAATGGTGCCGTCCCCGTCGGACTCCTCCTGAACCGTCTCTACTTGCTCGGGGGATTCCGGGGCCACCTCTTCCGCGAGGCACGGTGCCGCAGCAAGCAGCAAATTGAGTACAAAACCGGAGTAACGAAAGGAATTGCGGCGCAACAAAGGTCTTCCCCCTGACTGGATACATCAAACGCGTCGCAAGCTTACACCGGAAGGCGCTGAATTGCTCAGGGAGAGTTCACCAGCTGACAGGGGATGAGGCAGTGCGGGGGCCCGTCGAACCTAGACGAGTCCCGAAAGCTGTGGGGACCATTCCAGATCGCGCAATCTGACTTGCCAGAGGCGACCAGTACTGGAAGGCCAGTCGTATCCGACCAACAGCCCGCGGCCATCCACATAACAGTGGGCGTCCCGCTCGGCTTCATCGCCCTGGTAAATGAATCCGGTCACCTCTGCGCCCAGGTCGTGTGCCCCCTGGGTGGCGGAGTCGCCGGCCATCAGACGCGCGCTGCGGTAGCTGATGCGCGGGGCAAGCAGTTTGCCACGCTGGGAAGGGTCGACGATATCCGGCGAGATGACTTCGAGCCCACCCGGATACTGTTGTAGTTTGAGCAGCAACGGCCCCATGAAAATCCGCATCAGCGGAAACAACAGGCGCCCGCGACCTTCGATATTGGACTCCTGCGGCCCATTGGGACCGCTCCAGTGAGCCTCAATACTGTCGCCGATCTGCGGTGCACGGTTTTCTGCGGCCAGCAGGCGGTAATGCGCGTGGACTTCATCCACTTCATCGCGCCAGCAGACGCGACACTCACTGACCAATCCATCACTGAGTAGTGCGCCCACCTCCATGCCAAATCCGCGCTCGCCGACCAGACGCTGACTCAAAAGGATACGGCGGCCATCATCGTCGTTACCGAGCTGCCAGTGATCCTGTACCGGCATTTCTCGACCATCACAGCAGTAGTAGTAACGCCCCTGCGCCAAAGTGGAGCTCAATCGCATGGCCAAATTCCTCCCTGTCTCGCCCACGCACAATTTTGATGCACGACTTGACGCTAAACATCAAATCCAACGCTGCAGAAAGTATTGCACAGGGAAGGCTTACCTGCGCTCGCAATGACGCCAGGATAAACCGTGGAACAGAAAGGATTTTCGCAGAAAAAACAGCGGGAATATTCCGGCACCCCCGCTGATTTTCACTTACAGGTAACGCTGCCAGAAATGGGCCTGGCCCATTTCCTCATCGAGGGTGTAGGGCTTGAAACCGGACTTGCGATAGGCGACCTGTGCGGGCAGGTTTTTTTCCAATACTTCCATTGTCAGCTTGCAACATCCGCGGCTCTTCGCTTCGCGTGCGACCAGGTCGAGCATGGCACCGCAGACACCGGCGCCGCGGGCCTTCGCACTGACAACCACATCGTGAATATTGACCAGCGGCTGGCAGACGAAAGTGGAAAACCCCATAAAGCAGTTCACCAGCCCCAGGGCCTCCTCGCCGCGGTAGGCCAGCACGCTGAAGGCACCGGGAAACTCTGCCAGCTTACTCACCAGCTGAGCGCGACAGGTTTCCGACAGGGGCTCACCGCCGCCAAAAGGATCGCGCGAATATTCCTCCATCAGCGCGACAATATCCCGTCCGTGGCGGGCATCGCGATAATCGGCAATCACCGTTGTCAGTGCGGCTGTGATTTCGTTCATCTCGACTCCAGAAAATAACTATATCGACAAGTAACTATCTCGAATTGCGTGTATGCGGGAAAGGGGCATCGTCGGGAAATTGTCGGGCGGCAAGCACGCAATCAGTTTTCGCCACCGATCTCCCCATTGTTACCAATATCACCCTTGCCGCCGTTGCCGATGGTGCCGAAGCGCCGCAAGTAATTGCGCACACGCGTGCGCTGGGCCCGCAGCCAGGCCACGCGCGCCCGGTGGCGATGAAGCGGGCTGCTGCGATAGGTGCGGCGGCGGCGCGAAGGCCGGCGGGTTCTTCTAGCCATGGATTCCACTCATCATTTGAGGATGCCGACCACCCCGCGTCCGGCATCGGAATTGTGCGCCGCAGGTTACCAGATCGCGGTGACGCTTTCAGTGATCGCGCGGGGCTACCCCGGCTTCAGCGCCGATGGTTCTAGACCGCGAGTAGGTCCGTCTTCATCACCAGTGCCTGAAGCTTGGCCGGACCGGGTAAAGCCGCTATGCTCCACCATGGACAGTCAGTCATTTTGGGAATGCCATTGCGCCCGCTAGATCATTTATTAAAGAACAACCGGCAGTGGTCCCTTGCGACCCGCAAGGAACAGCCGAATTTCTTCCTCCAGCTGTCGGAACAGCAATCTCCGGCTTATTTGTGGATTGGCTGCGCCGACAGCCGCGTACCGGCCAATGAGATCGTCGGCCTGTTGCCCGGTGAGCTGTTCGTCCACCGCAATGTGGCCAATGTGGTGGTACACACGGATCTCAACTGTCTGTCGGTATTGCAATACGCGGTGGAAATTCTCAAGGTCCGGCACATCATCGTCTGCGGCCATTACGGTTGCGGTGGTGTGCAGGCGGCACTGGAAAACCAGCAGCTGGGTCTGATCGACAACTGGCTGCGCCATATCCAGGATGTGCGTGACAAACACCACACCCTGATCGACCTGTTCCAGCAAAAAGAGCGTATCGATTTGCTGTGCGAGCTCAATGTCCTCGAGCAGGTCATTCACGTGTGCCAGACCACCATCGTGCGCGACGCCTGGCGCTCGGGACAGCAGCTCTCTGTCAACGGCTGGGTCTACGGCCTCAAGGACGGGCTGGTGCACGATCTGGGCATTTCCATTACCGGCCCGCAGGAAATCGCCGAGATCTATCACAGCGCGCTCACCAACATCGCCCAGCGCGATGCCGAATAGCGCCCCAGCGACAGCTTCTAGCAGACTTCCACCGCTATTTTTTTTACACTCCCCATCCAGTGAATAATGACCCGGCTGCGGCCGGGTTTTCTATAGATTTTCGGGGGAGCACATGGCGGAATACCGCGTTTGGGAATGCCAGATCTGTGGCTGGATATACGATGAGGCAAAAGGCTGGCCGGAAGACGGTATAGCGCCCGGTACCCGCTGGGAAGATATCCCCGACGACTGGAGCTGCCCCGAGTGCGGCGCCGCCAAAGAAGATTTCGATATGCTCGCGGTGGCCCCCGCCGCAGCTACCGCTGAATCACCGACGGTTCGCGCCCCGGTCGCCGCCGGCAGCACCCCGGCGACCTCAGCACAGCCGATCGAAACTGCCACCGGTAACCGCATCTGGGAGTGCATGGTGTGCGGCTGGGTCTACGACGAATCCAAGGGCTGGCCGGAGGACGGCATCGCACCGGGCACCCGATGGGAGGATATTCCCGAGGACTGGTGTTGCCCACAGTGCGGCGTCGGCAAGGACGAGTTCGATATGGTGTTGGTCAAAGCACCGGAACCGGCGGCCGGTGAAACCGCGCCGTCGAGCACTGTAAATACCGAAGTGGAGCCGCTGGTGATCATCGGTACCGGCCTCGCCGGTTACAACCTGGCCCGCGAATTCCGCAAGCTCGACAAAACCACACCGCTGGTCATGATCACTGGCGACGACGGCACCTACTATTCCAAGCCACTACTGTCCGCCTCGCTTGCCCACGGCAAAACCCCGCAACAGCTTTCTGGTGCCACTGCCGAGGAGATGGCGAAGGAGCTGAATGCGGAAATACTGGTGCATACCCGGGTCACCGGTATCGATGCCCCCACCAGAGCCCTGACACTGATCCCGGACAACGGCAGCCACAGTGCCACACTGCATTATGGCAAGCTGGTACTCGCCACCGGTGCCGGCTGCCAGCCCCTCCCCAACATCGACGGCGACGGTCACGCGCGCCTGTACCGGGTCAACAGCCTCAACGACTACCACCGCTTCCGCACCGCGTTGGTCGGCCGCCGCCGGGTACTCCTGATGGGGGGCGGACTGATCGGCTGCGAATTCGCCAATGATCTGATCCAGGCCGGCTTTACGGTCGATGTGGTTGATCCGCTCGACTGGCCGCTGGCCAGCCTGCTGCCGGAAGCGGCCGGACGCGACCTGCAGCGCACACTGGAGAGCGCCGGGGTGCGCTTCCACGGCAACAGTCGGGTTACCCGACTCACCCGCAAAGGTCAGGGGGTTAGCGCCGAACTGTCCAGCGGTGAAAGCCTCGAGGCGGACATCGCGCTCGCCGCCCTGGGACTGCAGGCGAATACCGGCCTGGCCGAGGCCGCCGGACTGCAGATCAACCGGGGCATCGCCGTGAACCGGCAGCTGCAGAGCAGCGACGCCAACATCTATGCACTCGGCGACTGCGCCGAGGTGGATGGCCACCAACTCTATTTCGTGGCACCACTGATAGCCTGCGCCCGCGTCCTGGCCAAAACCCTGACCGGCGAGCCGACGTCGGTCAACTATGGCGCCATCCCGGTCGCCGTCAAAACCACCCTGCGCCCGACCACCGTGTGCCCGCCGAGGGCCGGCGCCGAGGGCGAGTGGCATATCGAATCCGCCACCGACGGTGTGCGGGCAGAGTTTCGCGGTGCCAGCGGTCAGTTGCTGGGCTTTGCCCTGACCGGCGCCGCCATCGCCGCCCGGGATACCCTGGCCGCCGAGTGCGCGCCACTGATGGATAGCGCTGCCACCAGCGACTGAGCCCCCACTGCCGGGAGAACTGCGGTAAAACGCGCAATGTCGGCGCTTTTACCGTAGAATGGCCGCCAGCTTGAAATTTGCACAAAAATTAAACGACGGTATGAGTACAGACAGCACCCAGGCACTTTCCCCCGCCGCCCAGCAGAGCCGCGCCCTGCGCGACACCCTGGGCCAGTTCGCCACCGGCGTCACCGTGGTCACCACCCGCGATGCCGCCGGCCAGCCCGTGGGTATGACTGTCAACAGCTTTAATTCCGTCTCGCTGGATCCGGCACTGGTGCTGTGGAGTATCGACAAGCAGTCCCTCGGCTACACAGCCTTTACCGCTCAGGAGCACTTCGCCGTACACGTGCTGAAAGCGGACCAGCAACACATTTCCAACCTGTTTGCCGGCCGCGGTGCAGACAAGTTCGGCCAGGTGCACTGGCAAGCCGGCTCCAACGACATTCCCCAACTGGATGACTGCGCCGCGTATTTCCACTGCCGTCTGGCGCAGTGTATCGATGGCGGTGACCACACCATCCTGCTGGGCGAAGTCCTGGAATTCACCGCCAACGGCGGCGAGCCGCTGCTGTTTCACCGCGGTCGCTACCGGGCCCTGGCGGGGGATTGATCCCCTGGGCAGGGCCGGAACCCATGCGACAAAATCACTGGTCGCACTGTCATACCCGCGTCATACTTCGTCTAGATACTGTCGACTAACCGTTCCGGTAACTGAAGCTGGAAACCAGTCCCAACTCAAGCAGACGGGCGCGCCACGGCACTCCCGCAAGGTCGGTCAAGATGCAAACACCCGGCTCCCTCTTCTGTTTCGCCCATCGCGGCTACCGTCAGCGAGCCTCCGAAAACACCCTTCAGGCCATCGAGCATGCGCTCGAATTCGATGTGGACGGTATCGAGATCGATATCTGGAATGTCGGCGGGCAATTACTGGTCCAGCACGACCGCCGCCTCGGCCGCCTGATAGCCGGCAGCGAACTCCTCACCGACATGTGTCCCGAGGCGCTGCGCGCCAGACTGCTGCCCTGCGGCGGACACGTACCGACGCTGCGCGAAGTGCTGGAACTGGTGGGCAACAATGTGCAGCTCAATATCGAACTTAAGGGTCCCAACTGCGCTGCTCTGGTAGCGCGGGAACTGGAATCCTATGTGCGCGACAGCGGCTCCGGGTTCGAGCAGTACCTGGTCTCCTCGTTCGATCACCGACAGATCTACGAGTGCCTGCAGCTGGTACCGGAAGTACGTCGCGGCGCCTTGCTCGCAGGCATTCCGCTCGACCTGGCGGCCTGCGCCGAACCGCTAAAGGCCTACTCGTTGCACCTGAGCCTGGATTTTGTGGATGCGGACCTGATCGCCGACGGCAAGCGCCGCGGACTCAGGAACTATGTGTTCACCGTCAACCACTCTGACGACCTGCACCTTGTCGCGGCCATGGGTGCCGATGGCGTTTTTACCGACGAACCACAACTGGTGATGGACTACAACGCCGCCAAGACTGCCAGTGTGCTGCTGCATCAGCATGTGCAGGAGAGCGATTCAGACCTGCCGCAAGCCCCCTGAGCGTCTTTCAACAAGCCCAAAAAAACCGGCGCAAATTGCGCCGGTTTTTTTAGCACTCTAAGTGCTCCCGTCAACTCCAGGTTAGCGGCGCCGGGCCCTGATAGACAAAGCGCGGGCGCTGATTGCGGCCCGGTACCTTTCCGTATTCATCGGTAAACACATTCACGTTCGGATTCGCGCGTACGAACAGGTCGATGGTGTAACGCATACAGGTCGTACAGCAATCAATCTCAGAAATGATTAGCGCTGTTTTAACGTTCTCGATATAGCCCGGCGATGCATAGAGGAAATTGATCAGCCGCGGCTCCGTGTGATACTGGCCCATGCCACCGCAGGCGTAGACCCGCAGCGCGGGACTCACATCGGGCACGAGCGGAAAGCCTGCCGCCGCCAGGTTCGCATGCTCTCCAGCCGACAGCGAACGCGCACTGGAATAGGCGTAGAGAAACAGCTCTGTACCGTCGTGACGGGTGATATTCAGTACACAGGCATTGCGCCCATTTGGATTCTTCCCTGCACCGATATGGGCATTCAGAGCATTGCGAAATGACCGAATGCAAAATTCGGCCTGATCTTCACTCAGCATTGCGTCTCTCCTTAGACTTTTTTACGCCGCGGACCACCATGGCAACCGTTACTTTTCCAATTTATTGGAAGGCCTTTATAGGCAATTTCCAGCGATTGCGTCAATCGCTGCTGATACCGGCAAACACTGCGGTATCGATAGCGGAATTTCATCGATGAGCACTCGGCGAAAAGCGATTTGCGGCGCATTTTCCGATTCTGCGCACAAAAAAAACGGCGCCTGTGGCGCCGGTTTTTTTTACAACTCAGGGACAATCGGCAATCAGAATTGCGCGCTCGCCCGCAGATACCAGAAACCGCCATTAAATCCGAACGGCGACGTCAGGGACTGGCGCACACCCAGGAACTGCAGGATGCCATTCCCCTCTTCATCCGCCTCCACATCGAAAATATTCTCACCACCCAGGGCAACGGTGTAATTTTCCGAGAAGGTGAAGCGCGCTTCCAGATCGGTCAGCACCTTGCCGCTATAGCTGGTGGCATTGGACGTATCGTTGCCATCCAGCTCCAACTGGCCGCCGGTGGACTGCCAATCACCGTAGCGATTGAAGCGCAGGTAGCCGGCCAGTATGCCGCCAGTATCGTAATCGAAAGTCAGGGTGCTGCGCTGGTTGGGCACCTGGTTTTCGAAATCGAATACGCGCGTGGCGTTGATGGTATTCGGCGCCACCTTGGTCACGTCCTGCTGGTTGTAATTGTGGCGCAGGTCTACCGTCAACAGCCCTCCGGCCAGCTCGAAATCGCTGGTGACAGCGAGATCAATACCGCTGACTTCGGAATCGAACGCATTGGTGAAGTAGTTGACGCTGCTGTCCATCAACAGATCGGCATTCGCCACGCCGGCACCAGTCAATAGTGCCACTTCGTCTGCACCGATGGTGTTGTTGCGCAGCGCCAGACGGTTCTCGATATTGATGTTGTAGTAGTCGATGGTCATGCTGGTGTTTTCCAGCGGATTGATCACCGCGCCGATGGTAAAGCTGGTGGACTCTTCCGGATTCAGGGCCACGGCACCCAGCGCCTGAGCTACGGGGTGATCGACCGGGTAGGTGCCGCTGGGGGTCAGGCTACCATCCGAATTCGCGGTGGTAGTGACGTTGAGCGTATTCACCTGACCCGGCGTCGGTGCGCGGAAACCGGTGTTGGCGGTGGCGCGCAGCGCGAAGGCTTCGTTGAAGTCATAGCGGGCGGAGAGCTTCCAGTCGGAGGTGGATCCGAACAGGTCGTAATCCTCGAAGCGCAGTGCCGCACCCAGGGTCAGTTTATCGGTGACATCGGCTTCCAGATCCACGTAGGCCGCCATGCTCTCGCTGCTGTAGCTGCCCTCGGCTTCACTGGGAAAGCCCTGAAAACCATCGGAACCCACGCCAAACACCGCGGCGGTGGGACCAACAGCCCTGGAAGCTTCGTCGCCAGCGCCGATCTTGTAGGTCTCCTCGCGCCACTCGATGCCGAAGGCCAGGTTCAGCGGGGTCGCCAGTGCGGCAATCTCGATCGGCTGCACAAAATCCGCATTGACGCTGTTTTCTTCCTGGGTCAGCGTGCCCGGATTGAATGTGGTCGGAGACAGTGCACCGAGACTCGGGTTGATGGAGTCTTTCAGCACATAGGAAACCTCGTTCTCCGCGGTGCGCGCACGCACATCCCAGGTCATGCCGGAAGCCAGTTCACCGCGGGCGCCAAATACGGCGGACAGATCGGTGATGTCGGCGCCGAACTGCGGGTTGTAGCCGCCCGGAAACAATGTGTAAATCGGGTTGCGCAGCACGTAACCGCTTGGACTACTGCTATCGGCCACCAGGTAATCGGACGGGTTCAGGCCCTGGGCAGTGATGCTGTCGATCAGTGTCTGGGACGCCGGATCCGGCATAAAGTCACCGTCACCGTCCGCCTGCAGCGTGGGCTGTGCGGAAATCATGTACTGCGCATCCAGAACCGGTTTTCGATAGAAGAAATCGGAAATGGTGGAATTGTCGGTGTAACCGAAATTGCCATACAACTCGACTTTGTCGTTAAGATCGTAACCGGTGTTGATGAACAGCTTGGTGGTCTCCACTTCCGGGTCGCCCCAGCGCTGGCCGAGGCCATCCAGCGGCACCTTGTCAGCCCCAATCGCATCGCCGACCCATCCGGCATCTGCCTGGGTCGCACCGCGCCAGGTTTTGTCCGCAGTGGAGCGCTCTATGGTGGCGTTGACGAAGCCGCTGTCGCCCAGCCCGAAACCGCCGTTAACCGCCAGGCTGGTGCGGGTACCGTCACCCTCGAAATATTCACCGGTCTGCGCGGACACATTGATGCCCTCGGCATCGTCTTTCAGGATCACGTTGACCACGCCGGCGATGGCGTCGGAGCCATACTGGGCCGAGGCGCCGTCACGCAGGACTTCCACCCGCTCGATGGCGGCCGCCGGAATCGCAGAAAAGTCCACAGCCTGGGCGCCCTGGTTGTTGGTACCCAGCGGTGCCAGCTGCAGGTTCACCAGCGCCGAGCGATGCCGGCGGGTGCCGTTCACCAGCACCAGAGTCTGATCGGGGGACAGGTTGCGCAGCGTGATCGGACGGATAAACGCGGTACCGTCGGCAATCGGGAAACGCTGGGTATTGAACGAAGGTGCTATCTTCGCCAGGGACTCGGTCAGGTCAAAGCTGGCCTGATCCGCCAGATTGGCGCCACCGACCACATCGACCGGCGAGAGCGTCTCGGTCGGGGCCAGCCCCTCCCGGCGCGTACCGGTGGTGATGACCTCTTCCATGGCCCGATCGTCGGCTGCTGGCGCCTTGTCTTCCTCGGCCAGAGCGCCGGAAACCGGTAACGCGAGCGCCACGGCGATTGCCAGTGACAATGGTTTGAATGAATGTGAATACATGATTGCCCGTCCTCTCTACCTATCTACTTATGGTTATTTCTTTGAGGATCACGCCGTCGAATACCCCGCGACCAGCGTGCACTGATTATTGTGTGGCAACCCGTCTGATGGGTCGCACTTTTTTAGTGCGATCAGAGTATGCAAATGGTGCGAGCCCGGCAATCCTTCTTTTCAAATCACAAAGAACGCAGCCAAAGAGTGTGACAAAGGTTACAAGTGAAGATGTTTATTGCGCCATAAAGGATAGGGGTAATCGTTTTTCTGGCCTTTTAGATAAATCCTCTTTTTACGGTGCGTTCTTAAGGAGTATCCGCCCCGCCAGATTGATCATTTTTAAACCACCATTAACCCGAAATCCGCCACGTCTCCCAGTTCAGCCCAGCCCCAAACACCAACACCGACGCCGCCCTAAATAGCGACGCGAACCGGCCGCCCCATTACACGGCAGACCCGCGCGATCGGCGCACCCGGATAGGGCGAGCAAACCGCAATGTGCAACGCCGGTGACGGATAGCTCCGCTAATCGCGGATAGTCATTTACGGCAACATAAATGATAACGGTTTGCATTACTCTTAGCGGCCAACTAAAATCCGCCGCACATAACGACACCACCTGTCTTCTCTTGGGGAACACGATGAATCAGTTAAGCCGCCTTTCTGCGCTCGGCGCAATCCTGGCCACTTTTACTGCACCGGCCACGGCCGATGAAAACCTGTTCGGCAGCGTCAAGGGTGCCGAAACCATGCCCGAGGGCAGCTGGGAGGTCTACCAGATCTTCACCGATCGCAGCGACAAGGGCACCGGCGACTACCGCGCCCTCGACAGCACCACAGAAGTGGAATACGGCGTCAGCAACAAATTCACCGTCGGCGCCGGTCTCAAGGCCATAGCGGTGGAGTCCAAGGGTCTGCTGGTAGACGGCTACATCCCCGGCGACTACAAGCGCGACCTGAGCGTGGCGGGCTTCGAAGCCACGGCAAAATACAACTTCCTGAGCCCGGCGCTGGATGATTTCGGCCTGTCCGGCTTCTGGGAGTTCGACTATATGAGCATCGATCCCCACTCCGGCCGCGACAAGGACACCCTCTCGCTGGAGTCTGCTCTGCTGGCGCAGAAATACCTGTTGGAAGGCCAGCTGATCTGGGTCGGCAACCTGTCCATGGAAGGCACCTACGCCAAGCGCGGTGAGATTAACAACCTGCCGGCAGGCTTCGAGTGGCCCACCGATCCGGAAATGGAGCTCGAATTCAAGCTGGGCTCTGGTGTGAGCTACCGCTTCGCCCCCAACTGGTTCGTGGGCGCGGAAATCAACTACGAGACCGAGTTCGAGACAGAAGTCGGACAGGAGCGCTGGTCCGTATTCGCCGGCCCCAACCTGCACTACGCCACCGCCAACTGGTGGGCCACCCTGTCCTGGATGCCACAGCTCGAGGGCGGCGGCGAAATGATTATCGAGGGCGACGACCTGCACCTGATCGAAAAGACCAAGAGCGAAGCGCGCCTGAAACTCGGTTACAACTTCTAAGCGAAACAGTGATGAAACACGAAATGCTGCTCGGCGCGCTGTTGCCGATGACCGCCCTGGTAGCCCCGGCCTACTCTGCTGACTACCTGACGGTGGAGCAGGCCCAGCGCCAGTTTTTCCCCAACGCCAGCCAGTTTGTCGACAGCACGCTGGATCTCGACGACGACCAGCGCGACCAGATCAAGGAACGCGCCGGCACCCGCCAGCGCCGCGACAACCAGCGGGTGTGGCGCGCCGAGCAGGAGGGCAAGAACCTCGGCTGGATGTTCGTCGACGATGTCATCGGCAAACACGAGTTCATCACTTACGCGCTGGCGGTTTCCCCCGCCGGCGAAGTCTTGGGTGTGGAAATCCTCAGCTACCGCGAGACCCACGGCGGCGAAGTACGTGAAGCCAGCTGGCGCGACCAGTTCAATGGCAAGACCCTCGACGACACCATCCGCCTGGGCAAGGATGTATCCAATATCAGCGGCGCTACCCTGTCCTGCCGCAATGTCACCGACGGCGTGCGCCGGCTGCTGAATATCTGGGATCTCTACCTGAAACATGCCTGACTCCCAAGCTGTCGGGCAGGGCGCGCAGACAAAACGTATGCGTCCCCTGCTCGGTACCTTTGTTGAAATCGCCGCAGGCGCCGTTAAAACAGCCGCTGGCGCTGTCGAAGCGACGGCGGCCGATCGCGGTACCCGTGCCGAAGCCGCGATTCAGAGCGCCTTCGACGCCATCGCCAACATCCACGCGCTGGCCAGCTTCCAGCAGGCGGACAGCGAGCTCTCGCGCCTGAACGCCTCCCCCGGCCAATGGCTCCCCGTATCCCGCCACACGCTGCGTCTGCTCAGGCTGGCCCGTGCCATGACGGCAGCCAGCGATCACCTGTTCAATTGCACCCTCGGCGGTGCCGTCATCGCCCGCGGCGCCCTGCCCGACCACGGCGGCGACTATTTAAAGATCGGCTGCGCCGACGATATTGAACTGGAGGCGGGCCGCGCGCGGTTGGCGCGCCCGGTGCGGATCACCCTCGACGGTATCGCCAAGGGCTACGCCGTGGATTGCGCCATTGCCGCACTCAAGTGCGCCGGTGTCTCGTCCGGCTGGATCAACGCCGGTGGCGACCTCCGTGTCTTCGGCGACATGGCCCTGCCAGTATCCCAGCGCCGCGTCGACGGCAGCACGCGTTCCCTCGGTGCACTGCAAAATGCCGCGCTGGCCACTTCGTGCGCCGGTGGCGGTGTCGATGCCGACGTTCCCGGCCTCATCCTCGGCCCGGAAACTGCGGATGCAGATAGTGCCGCGGGAATTGGAAAGCCAGCAACCTTTAGCGTAATCTCGCGCTTCGCCTGGCGCGCCGACGCCCTGACCAAGGTCGCAGCGCTGGCGCCGGCCAGTGAGCGCGCAGAACGGGTCGCCCGGCTGGGTGGACTGCTGATCGAAGAATAAGGGTTGGAAAAAATGCGTCGCTTGAGCGGATATCCGCGCTGGTTTTACGCCGCACTGATGATTGTCGTTACCGCACTGGTCGCCAGCGGCATACTGCTGCTGCCGAATATGATCGAACTGCGGCTGGATATGGACGCGCCCGTGCATCTCTCCGGCAGCCTGCGCCTCGCCAGCGCCGCCGCCCACAGTTTCACCGCCTTTCTCGCCATCGGCGTGGTCGGCGCCTTGGCCACGGTACATATGCGTGTGGGCTGGAACCGCAAGCAGAACCGCAAGAGCGGTATCTCACTACTCGCGTTGTTTTTCTTCCTGCTCGCGTCGGCGGTGGGGATCTACTATTTCGGCGATATGGATCTGAGCCGCTTGTCCAGTCTCAGTCACAGCCTTGTCGGGTTGGTACTGGTGCTACTGTTTGCATGGCACGCAGTGGTTGGGCGGCGGATCCGGTTGCAAAAGCGCCGCGGTCGATAAACGGCCGGCGCATAAAATACCCGCGCAGACTTGCGGCAACTGGAATTTACTGCAACACCCAACGTTTTACTGTGCCTCGAATTTTTACTGCACCGCAACGCTGCCCGATGGCGCCTCTGTAAACAAATCGCCCGCCCGCATTATGCGCCAGCAAAAAAAGCGCTTTTCGGGGATTTTTTCTCGGCAATTAATTAGTATTGCCATCTGCTCAGGCGGATTCCTGAGCCCCGCCGACGTCTAGCAAGCATTCAGACCGACGAACATAACCGCGCTCGGCCTGCAACCGGCCCTGATCTTCTACAAGGATAGTGATATGAGCTTGGATAGCCTCACTGGATCGGCATTGATCCGTCTCGTTATTGCCCGGCAGATGAAAAACAGCCTCAAGGCGCAAGGACATGGCAAGTTGTGGCGCATGGTGCACGGCTTGTCAGAAAGCAAACTGTTAAAAAAACGCGTCCTGATATCCAACGATTTCTATTCCGAGGACCCCTTTACCTGTTGGTGGCTGTTCCTCAACAAACCCACCACCGCCAACGACATCATCATTAAGGAAGTCCAAGGCATCCTGATGGCACATGCGATGGGTGGTGTCGCCAACGCCATGGGAGGGCAGGTCAGATCGGTTCACGAGGCTTGCAGCCAGCTGTCCAATACCCACAAGGCGATGGGCGTGGCGAAACAGACCGTGTCGGCAAAAGCAATGGCCAACAAGACGTACAACAAACTGAATGATGCCTGGCAGGCCGGTGTATGGAGTGCGGCAAAGGGCACAGCCCAGGAATTCTCGCTGGGGTTTGACCAGATGCTACTCGGCGGCTGCGCGCATATTGAAAAGAACGGCAAAGACCTCGAAATCAATCTCCGCACCTGGAACAACAAAAGTGACATGCTGTCTTTCATGAACTTCGCGGAGAGCAAAGGCCGCTATTCAGAAGCGAGCCGAAAGTATACCCGCGGACTGTGTAGCGAGATTAAATATCGCTATGACGCGCGATTTGGTACTTTGGTGTAATTCAAAAAGTACCAAGTTGATACAGCCCCCACAAAACCACAGGGATTCTCTACAGGGACTCAATAGCGGTCCCGATCCGGCTTTTTCTCCCTGTTCTCGGCAACGGGTGCAGGAGGTAGTATTTCCGCCTCCAGTTCCCGCCGTAACAGTCGCGTGCGGGTTTCCTCCAAAATGCGCAAACGCTGCTGCACCTTGCCGTTAAAAGACTGCTCCGGAAATGATCCATCCTCGCTGGGGCTACCGGCCTCCAGCCCGGTCAACAGCGCCAGGGCCTCGTCCACTTCCGCCACGGCGTAGACGGAAAACTGTTGCGCCCGTACCGCTGCGACCACTTCGTCTTTCAGCATCAGATGTTGGATATTGGACGCAGGAATAATAACTCCCTGGTGACCGTCCAGGCCACGGGCCTGGCACAGCTCAAAAAAGCCCTCGATCTTCTCGTTGACGCCACCGATCGCCTGTACTTTGCCCAGCTGGTTCACCGATCCGGTCACCGCAAACCCCTGGCGCAGCGGCACCTGCGCAATCGCCGACAGCAGCGCACAGAGTTCAGCCAGGGAGGCACTATCGCCGTCGACGGGGCCGTAGGACTGTTCGAACACCAGGCTCGCGGACAGTGACAGCGGCGCGGACGGCGCATAGCAGTTGGCGAGAAAGGCGCTCAAGATCAACACACCCTTGGAGTGCAGCGGGCCGCCCAGTTCGGTCTCGCGTTCGATGTCCACCATCTTGCCGCTGCCGAGGCGCGCGGTGGCGGTAATGCGTGAGGGGCGGCCGAATGCAGTGTCGCCGAGCTGGATCACAGAGAGGCCGTTGACCTGCGCCACCTGTTCGCCGGCGGTATCGATCATCAGGATGTCACGCTCCACCGCTTCCTGCATACGCTCCTGTAATTGGCGCTGCCGGTATTCGCGCTTTTCTATCGCTTTCTGTACATGTTCAGGCCTTATCCGGTTGTCGCCCTCGCGATGACACCAGTAATCCGCTTCTCGCAACAGGTCGGCGAGCCGCTCGCGGTGCAGTGACAGCTTTTGTGCATCCGCAGAGACTCGCGCCGCCTGCTCCACTACCCTGGCGACGGCATCCGCTGACAGGGGCCGCAACTTCTCCCCGTGGGCCAAGGCATCGATCCACCGGGCGTAAGCAGCCACACTGTCACAGTCTCGGGCGATATCTTCTGAGAGATCGGCGTAGACCTTGAACAGCCGACTGAACTCCGGGTCGTGCGCTTTTAGCAGATGATAGATCCAGCGTTCGCCGACCAGGACCACATTCAGATGGAGAGGTATAGGTTCCGGCTCGAGGCTGCTGGTGGACAACAGCCCCAGCTGCAGTTCCAGCGGCTGTATACGGATTTCGCGGGAGCGCAGGGCGCGCTTGAGTGTCTCCCAGACATAGGGCGTCATCAGCAGTCGGTGCGCATCCAGTATCAGGCAGCCGCCATTGGCGCGGTGCAGAGCACCGCCCTTGACCAAGCTGAAGTTAGTGAACAGGGTGCCCATCTGCGATTCGTATTCGATACGTCCGAGCAGGTTGTGGTAGTTGGGATTGTCCTCATAAACCACGGGTGCGCCGTCGGCGCCGCCGTTGTCCACAACAATATTGACCCGGAATCGGGTGAACTCCGGCGCGCGGATCAGTTTGCCAAGGGCAATGCCCTCTTTATCGCCGCGCTCGCCGGCAGCGCGAAAGTCGTCGGCATTCTGGATAACTTCCCGCTTGATATTTTCGATAAACGCCTGCACCGGTTTCGAGCCCAGATAGCGCCGGCGCAACCAGTCGATACGCTCATCGAGGGTTAGGTGCATGAACTCATCATCCAGCTGCTTCAGCTCTTCCGCCAACCGCTCGTGCCAGCGCAGCACCTGCCCCAGAGTATCCCTGAGATCGGCATTGACCTGATCAATCAGTTCCTTGAGGTGCTGCTGCTCCTCTTCGGGCAACTTGGCAAATTCCTCTACGCTGATGAAATCGTCATCTCGCAATGGTCCGATGGTGTAACCGGAGTGGGTGCGCACCAAACCAATACCCAGCGCTTTGGCGCGCTCCACCAGCTCGTCGAACGCGTGCTCCTCGCGCTCCTCCACAGCCTGCTTGAGTGCGTCATGGCGCGCGCGGTACTCCTCGCTCCGGAAGGTATCGGGAATCGATGTCAGTAGGTGCTCGAGCAGGTCGTCGATGTCGTGCTGCAGCTGACGCGCAGTACCGGCAGGTAGCATCAGAGCCCGGGGACGGTGCTCGAATTCAAAGTTGTGGATATAGCAGAGATCACTCGCCGCCTCCTGCTGCCTGGCCCAGGCATCGACCTGCCGCCGGGCCATGTCGTGCCGACCCAGCCCCACCGAACCGGCGACATAGAGGTTGTAACCGTCTTGCGGCATTTCGACGGCGAATTCCAGCGCCTCCAGGGCGCGCGTCTGGCCTAGCGGCAGGCGTTCGATATCCCGCTCAGTTTCGGCCTTACCCGGCAGCCAATCCAACGGGCAGTGCCAATACAACTGATCCGGCGACAAGGGATCTGGATTCATGGGTGCATCTGACCTGAAATTTCCGACACGCGCGCCGTAGGCGCGACCGGCTATCGCTGCTTTACGGTCGCCGGTAATCCAGTTTAGGACTCACCCGAAATCCTGCTTCGCCATCCACGGAATTATCCGCTCGAAGGCTTTCTCGATCTGCTCGATGGAAGTGGCATAACTGAACCGCAACGCATTGCGGCAGGATTCGCCGAACGTATCCCCGGCGATGGTACAGACACCGGTCTCGCGCAGCATCCGCAGCGCGACATTGTTGCCGTTGATCCCTTCCGGCAGTGACGGGAACAGATAGAAGGCGCCTTCCGGCATATAGCCTTCCAGGAAAGGGGTCTGCTCCACCAACTCCACCAGGCGGTTGCGGCGCTTTCTGTAGGTTTCGATGATGCTGTCGATAAAGGTCCGGTCACCTTTCAGGGCCGCCACGCCGGCCCACTGACACGGAGTGTTGGCGACGGTGGTGGTGAACATGTGATAGCGGCGCAATTTGCGGATGGCGCCCTGGCTGGCGATCAACCAGCCGATGCGCATGCCGGCCATGCTGAAGGTCTTGGAGAAACTGCTGATGATCATGACATGATCCAGATCCGAGCAGCAGGATAAAACCCCGGCATAGTCGCGGTTGTCGTACACCAGGTGATCGTAGACTTCGTCGCTGATGACATAAATCCCCCGGTAGGCCGCCTCCTGCACGATGGTTTCCACCGTTTCACGCGGATAGACAGTGCCGGTGGGATTGCTCGGCGAGTTCAGCACAATCGCGTGAGTATTGCTGTCGATCGCGTCGATGACTTCCTGCGGATCCAGCTGGTGATTGTTTTCCGCGCGTGTCGGTATATGGCGTACCTCGCCGCCGTTCATGCGAATCAGCGGCGCATACAGCATGAACGAGGGGTCCGCGACGATAAACTCCCTCCCCGGTGCCGATACCGCCGTCAGCGCCAGGTAGATGGCCTCGGTGGCACCGGTGGTGACGAGAATATTCTCCGGTGAAATCTCGCGGCCGTAGCGCTCGCCATTGTATTCGGCCAGCGCGTCGAGCAGTTCCGGCAGGCCCGCGTCCATGGTGTAACCCGTCTGCCCCGCCTGCAGTGCATCAACCGCGGCCTGAATCACATGGGGCGGTGCCGGCGCATCCGGCTGGCCGATGGACAGATGAATCACATCGTCCATGGTTGCTGCGAGATTGACCATCTTGCGGATCCCCGGCACCGGGATTGTCAACAGCGCCGGATTCCAGACCGGATCTTCGGATTCGTAGAAATCAAAATCCACCCGGCTCACGCCTTCTCTCCCTGGGCAGCGTAAAACAGTTCCGGTCGCTTGTCGGTCAGCGGTGCCGCGAGCTGGTAAGCCTGACCCGCACGCAACACCAGCGCGTCCTCATAGCGGCGGCCCACCAGCTGCAGCCCGATCGGCAGGCCATCGCTGGAAAAACCGCAGGGCACCGACAGCGCTGGCTGCCCGGTGAGGTTGAACGGGTAGGTAAACGGCGTCCACGATGGCCAGCGCGTGCTGGGCCAGTCTTCCGGCACTTCGCGGCCCGCTTTGAATGCGGTAATCGGCAGCGTTGGCGTCAACAGCAGGTCGTACTTGCGGTGGAAGCTGGCCATGCGCTCGCACAGCGCCATCCGCTCGTTGACCGCCGCCAGATAATCCAGCATCGACAACTGCGACGCTTTTTCGGCAACGGCTACCAGCTGTGGATCCATCAACGCGCGCTGGCGCTTGCCGATACTGCGCAGTGCATTGGCGGCGCCGCCATAAAACAGATGGCCGAATTCCGCCATCGGATCATCGAATCCCGGCGCGACCTCCACCAGCTCTGCCCCCAGGGATTGCAACAGATGGGCCGCCTTGCGCACCGATTCCTCTACTTCGCGCTCGACCTGCACATAGCCGAGCGTCGCACTGTAGGCGATGCGCAGTCCTTTCAGCAGCTCACCCGGCTCGCCGGCGATGGCTTCCTGGTAATCGATATTGCGGCGGGGAATGGCATTGGTATCGCGGCTGTCCGCTTCGGTGAGGACGTTCATCAGCAGCGCGCAGTCCGCGACGGTCCAACTCATCGGACCCGCGTGCGCCAGCGTGCCGAAGGGACTGGCGGGCCAGTGGGGCACTTCGCCGAAGCTCGGCTTCAGGCCGACAAGTCCGCAGAACCCCGCGGGAATCCGGATGGAGCCACCGGCATCGGTACCCAGTGCCAGCGGACCCATGCCGAGCGGCACGGCCGCGGCACTGCCACCGCTGGAACCACCGGAGGTTTTGTCCTGGTTCCACGGGTTGCGGGTGACGCCGTCAATGGGATTGTCGGTGACCCCTTTCCAGCCGAATTCCGGCGTCGTTGTCTTGCCGAGCGGCACATACCCATTGCGAGTCAGCGCGGCTATGGCCGGCGCCTCCTTGCCAATAGTGGAATTCGGAACAATGGTCTTCGACCCCTTGAGTGTCGGCCACATGGGCGTCAGGAAGACGTCCTTGATGGCCACCGGCACTCCGTCGAGCAGTCCCCGGGTTGCTCCACTGGTATAGCGCTGCTCCGATTCCCGCGCATATGCCAGCGTGGTCTCCTCATCGACCAGGCAATAGGCATTCACCGCAGGATTGCAGCGTTCGATCTGGCGCAACAGCGACTGGGTGACTTCGACCGGAGAAAAAGACTTATCTTGATAACCTTGCAATAGCTCCGCGGCTGTCATGCGGACGAAATCATTCATCGGCTAATCCTCTTCTTCTCGGTTTATCTCCCTATCGTAGTACTAACCTGCGCCGAATCCGTCAGATTGGGGTGGACTGAAACGCCCCGATTGCGTTACTGGGGCCTGCGCCGCAGTCATACGGCAGCGGAAGCTCCACCGCTTCAGGTATCCCGGTCACCAAAAAATTGTGACGAAAGTCTCAAATAAGCAGTGTTGTCTTCAGGAACCAGTCAGCTTGAATGCGATAATTTCGCCAAACAACAAACGACTAACGCGTGACAGGAATTCGCAGTGAAATCGATCGACAAGAAGTTAGCCATCGCAGCCCTAGCGGTACTGGTCAGCAGCTGTGCCAGCATGAGCGAAGAAGAATGTATGGTGGCAGACTGGCACGCCCTCGGTTTTGAGGACGGTGCCGCCGGACAACAGATAGCGCAGCTCTCCCGCCGACGCCAGGCCTGTGCAGAACACGGAGTGCGTCCGGATACCGAGGCCTACCGGGCCGGCCGCAGTGAAGGATTGAGGCTGTACTGCACCGAACAGCGCGGATTTCGCCTGGGACGTGCCGGAGGCGGGTATAGCGGCGTATGCCCGGCCAATCTGGAAGAGCAGTTCATGCCGGCCTACCAGGCGGGCCGCGATATCTTCCTGGCACAGCAGGCAGTCAATCAGGTCGCCAATGCTATCGACAAGAGCCATGCCGAGCGCGAACACCTGCTCGACGACATCACCGGCATGAGCGCGGAGCTGATCGACGACGAAACCACCGCTGAAGAGCGTATCACCCTGCTGACCGACATCAAGCGCGCGCAGGAACGCCGCGGCGCACTGAAGGCGGAGATCCGGGATCTGGAGCAGGAACTCACCCTGCGCGAAGCGGAATTCCACCAGGTCGAACTGAGTTCACCCTATCGCTAGCGCACACGCCCCTTGCCAATCCGAGGCCGCTTTACGCGGCCTTTTTCTTTTCCACCTTTTTCCGCCCCGCGTTACTCGGCGCGATCACTGGGGTGATTGATACCATCGCTGGTCGGGACCTCGCCGAGATCAAACGGATTGACACCTTCCAGACACGCGACGTTGACACCATATTCCCGCGGGTTGGAGCGGCGCTGGTGGTGGGTGTAAATGCCACAGTTGCGGCAGAAATAGTGTTTCGCGGTGCGGGTATTGAACTGGTAGAGGGCTAACTGCTCCGCTCCCGCAACCACCTGGAGCGCGTCAAGCGGCACAGTGGCGGCGATGGCGCCGCGGCGCCGGCACAGGGAGCAATCACAGCGGCGCGGATCGACAATGCCACGCGGCAGTTGCAACTCTAGCTGCACGGCACCGCAGTGGCAGGCGGCGCGGTGCAGCGGTTGGATGACGGTGTTGCCCACTTGTTTGATCACAACCCCTCCCACTTTTTTAGATAGGCTTTGGCAGTGCAACACCCAGCCGTTCTGCCCAGGGGGCCAAGTCCTGCATGATCGATGGATAGAGTTCGACGCCCTCTTCGAGCTGGCGCGCCCGCGCCGCCCAGGCACGCTGGCCCGGAACCCGTACTGGCGCATCGCTATCGCTGCGGCTCTGTTCCCACAGGTTGCACAGCGCCACTGTCTGCCGCAGGAAATCGGCGCGCGGACCGAAGGCCTGGGGATCGATGACCTGCAGGAATACAGAGTTGGCCTCGTCGTCGCCCGCAGCTTCCGCATCGCCGCGGCCGTAGCCGCCGAGTGCCATGGAGAGAATTTCCAGCATGGCGCTGAGCGCAGCCCCTTTGTAGCCGTGATCGGCGCCCCCCACCGGCAGAATGCTGCCGCCGTTTTCAAACGCAGCTGGGTCGTCGGACAGGTTGCCGTCGCGATCCTTAAGGCAGGGTTGCGGAAGTTTTTTCCCCTCGCGCTTTGCCCTCGACACATAGCCGCCGGCAGTCACTGACATACTGATATCAAACAGCAGCGGATAGTCTCCGGCGGGCGCGGCAAAAGCCAGCGGATTGGCGGAAAACAATGGATCGCGCCCGCCCTGGGGGGAGACGGTATTTTCCGCCGGCGTGGAGCACGTCAGAATCGCTACATAGCCGGCTTCGACAATCTGTGGCAGATAGGCGGCCAGGCAGGCGATATGCTGGCTGCGGCGGATGGTCGCGCTGACGACACCGTGTTCCGCCACCCGCTGCAGGGCCTGCTCGATCGCACTGGTGAGTACCCAAGGGCCGGGCAGGAAATCCGCATCCCAATTGAAGCAGTTGCCGCGGTCTGACAGCACCCGCACATCCCCCTCCCGGCGCGACTCACCATCGAGTAGCCAGCGCAGGTTGCTGCCCACGCGGTTCATGCCGTGCGTGGTAAAGCCGAGCAGGTCCGCCTGCAAGAATACCTCGGCCATAACCGCGGCTCTGTCTTTCTCGAGACCAGCCTGCTGGAACAGTTCAGTGGCAAACTGCGTTAACTGGGTAGCGCTGTAGCGCTCGGCCATAAAGACTCCTTTTCGCTGAACGTTTACATCTTGCCTAAAAAAGAAGGGTCATTCCCTAAGTCATTGTTGCCCGCACAATACAGTGGCATATACGCAGGCCGGATGCTGATTCTCGGACGCACATCGACCCGCGATCGGGCAATGCAATGCAGCGCTACCGCGCTGCCGATCAATGGTCGCTGACTTTTCCGCGCAATGCCTTGACCTGTCCACGCTTGGTTTTACTCTGCAAGCGTCGCTCCTTGGCGCCCCTACTGGGTTTGGTGGGTACGCGCTTTTTCTTTCTCCTACCCGCCTTTGCGATCAATTCCGCCAGTCGCGCCAGCGCGTCCTCACGGTTTTTCTCCTGGGTACGGAAACGCTGGGCCTTGATGACGATGATGCCATCACTGGAAACCCGCTGGTCGCTCAACGCCAGCAGGCGCTGCTTGAGTTCATCGGGCAGTGACGAGGCGCGGATATCAAAACGCAGGTGAATCGCACTGGAAACCTTATTGACATTCTGTCCGCCGGCGCCCTGGGCGCGCACGGCACTCATCTCGATTTCTGCAAGGGGCAGTGACAGATTGTTAGAAATTCTAATCATGAAAAGTCAGCTGTTTATCAGTCAAATGACTATATGGGAATATTGTCTATGCTAGTTGCAGTAGGCGCGAATTTTAACCCGCGAAAAAGCGATATACCGGTGGTTAATTGCAATGAACCCAGAAACTCACAATTCCAAGGGCCACTTTAACCCCCCGGTCTTCTATATTTCCACCGGGGTATTGCTGTTACTGGTGGCCTATGCCGTCCTCTTTGCCGAAGATGCCACCACACGCTTCAAGGCGCTGCAGGCCGCTATCGTCACCAACATGAGCTGGTACTACGTGCTAGTTGTGGCCATCATCCTGCTCAGCGTAGTGTTTATCGCCATCTCGCGCTTTGGCGAAATCAAGCTTGGTCCGGAACATGCAGAACCGGACTACGACTACCGGTCCTGGTTTGCGATGCTGTTTTCCGCCGGCATGGGGATTGGCTTGCTGTTTTTTGGCGTAGCCGAGCCGGTCATGCACTATCTCTCGCCGCCGGTGGGCGAAACCGGCAATGCGGCAGCCGCGCGCCAGGCCATGGTGCTGACCTTTTTTCACTGGGGCTTTCACGCCTGGTCCATCTACGCGATCGTCGCGCTGATTCTCGCCTACTTCAGTTACCGCCACAAATTGCCGCTGACCCTGCGTTCAGCACTCTACCCGATGATTGGTGAACGCATCTACGGGCCCATTGGCAACGCGGTGGATATCTTTGCCATTGTCGGCACCGTCTGCGGCGTGGCGACTACGCTCGGATACGGCGTGCTGCAGATCAATTCCGGCCTCAATTTCCTGTTCGGCGTGCCGGTTGGCAACACCACTCAGGTAATTTTAATTATCGTTACCACCATTCTGGCGACCATTTCCGTCGTGATGGGACTCGACGTCGGCATCAAGCGGCTTTCCCAGCTCAATATGGGGTTGGCCGGCCTGCTTTTACTGATGGTGCTACTGCTCGGCAGTACTGTCTACCTTTTACAGGCGCTGGTGCAGAACTTCGGCAGCTACCTGTCGGTACTGGTCAACAAGACGTTTAACCTCTACGCCTATCAACCCACCGACTGGCTGGGCGGCTGGACGATCCTGTACTGGGGCTGGTGGATGTCCTGGTCGCCATTCGTCGGCCTGTTTATCGCCCGGATTTCCCGCGGGCGCACCATTCGCGAATTCGTTATTGGCGCCATGATGGTACCCGCTGCCGTGACATTGATGTGGATGACGTTCTTCGGCAATTCGGCCATCCATATGATTCTGGATCAAGGGCTTACCTCTCTGGGCGAAGCGGTCAGCAAAGATCAGTCGCTGGCCCTGTTTCAGTTCCTGGAACAGTTCCCGTTCTCCAACTTATTTTCGTTTGTCGCGGTGATCATGGTCGTGGTGTTCTTCGTGACTTCGGCAGATTCGGGCGCACTGGTCGTCAATATGCTCGCGTCCCACGGTCGCGACGATACCCCGCGCTGGCAGCAGGTCTTCTGGTGCGCCCTGATCGGGGTGGTCGCGATCGCCCTACTGCTCGCCGGTGGACTCGCATCGCTGCAAACGGCGGTGATCGCCAGCGCACTGCCATTTTCCGTCATTCTCCTGACTGCCATTTACGGTCTGTTCAAGGCCCTGCGCACCGATACCGCCAAACGCGAGGCCCAGGCTGCGCCGGTAGCACCCATTACTGCGCGCAATCCTGTCGTCTGGCAGCGGCGCCTGAAGAATCTCATCCAGTTGCCGTCGCTGGAAGAGGTGCGCGAATACATTGCCGATGTCGGCGAGCCGGCGCTGCGTGAATTCGCGCAGGAAATGCAGAAAAATGGCTACGCGACCAAGGTATCACGTGGCGATAACAGCTATGTATATCTTGAAATTTTCCAGGGGGAAGAAGTCGACTTTCTCTATGGGCTGCACCCCAAGGCACATCTCAAGCCCAATGCAAACCTGACAGAGCACGCGGACTTCGCCGACCAGGAACTCGATGACACCAGCGACGACGGCGCGGAAGACAAATATTTTCGGGCCGAGGTGCACCTGCAGGAAGGCGGGCAGGACTACGACGTAATGGGCTGGACCGCGGATCAGCTGTTGACCGATATCCTCACGCAGTACGAACGCCACCTGCAGTTCCTGCATACACTCCGGTAAACCGCGCTTCGTTTTATTCATTCGAGGCTGACCGATGAAACAAAACACGCCCGCAGAGACCGGCAAAGCCCGCTTCGATCCACCGGTATTCTATAGCTCCACAGCCATCCTGTTGCTATTGGTTGCCTATGCGGTGTTTTTCCCCGAAGACGCTACGCAGCGGTTCAAATCTCTGCAATCGGCGATTGTCGACTACATGGGCTGGTATTACATCCTGATTGTGGCGATCCTGCTGATTACTGTCGTACTGATCAGCCTGTCGCGCTACGGGGATATTAAGCTCGGACCGGAGCACGCCAAGCCCGACTACAGTTTTGGCTCCTGGCTGGCCATGCTGTTTTCTGCCGGTATCGGCATCGGTCTGCTTTTTTTCGGTGTGGCGGAACCGGTAATGCACTACCTCAATCCGCCCGATGCGGACCCGGGCACCGTGGAAGCCGCACGCGATGCCATGGTTCTGAGTATCTTCCACTGGGGATTTCATGTCTGGGCAATTTTCGCCGGCGTGGCGCTGATTCTCGGCTATTTCAGTTACCGCCACAATCTGCCACTGACCCTGCGCTCAGCTCTCTACCCATTGATCGGCGAACGCATTCACGGGCCGATTGGTCACGCCATCGATGTTTTTGCCATTGTGAGTACCGTATGCGGTGTCGCCACCACACTCGGCTTTGGCGTGCTGCAGATGAACTCCGGCCTCAATCACCTGTTCGGGGTGCCTGTCACTAACGGAGTGCAGGTCATTCTCATCGCCGTCACTACGGCGGTCGCAACCATATCTGTGGTAGTGGGGCTGGACGCCGGCATCAAACGTCTGTCGCAGCTCAACATGGGGCTGGCCGCTCTACTGATGTTAACCATCCTATTCCTCGGCAGCACCGTCTATCTGTTCCAGGCATTTGTCCAGAACCTGGGCAGTTACCTGACGGTTCTCGTTGACCGCACCTTCAAACTCTATGCCTATGCACCTACCGACTGGATCGGTGGCTGGACCATTTTCTACTGGGGCTGGTGTCTGTCCTGGTCACCGTTCGTGGGGCTGTTTATCGCGCGCATTTCCCGTGGCCGCACCATCCGCGAGTTTATTATCGGCACCCTGCTGATGCCGACCATGATCACCATTTTGTGGTTGACGGTGTTCGGGAATACCGCGATCCGCCTGATTCGCGACCAGGGGCTGCAATCATTGGCGGATATCATTGAGAAAGACCAGTCACTGGCCCTGTTTCAGTTTCTGGAGCAGTTTCCCTTTTCCGAGGCGCTGTCACTGCTGGCCATAGTGCTAGTGGTTATTTTTTTCGTGACCTCGGCCGATTCCGGCGCGATGGTGATGAACATGCTGTCCTCTCACGGCCGCGACGACACCCCACTGTGGCAGCGCATTTACTGGTCCGCCATCGTCGGTGTGGTGGCCATCGCGCTACTGCTGGCCGGCGGCCTGGCCTCACTGCAGACGGCGGCCATCACCAGCGCCCTGCCCTTTTCCATCATTCTGCTGGCGGCGCTGTATGGACTGATCAAAGCGCTGCGTACCGACTCCGCCAAACGCGATGCCCAGAGCGCCACGGTGGCACCAATCAGCGCGCGCAATCCGGTGTCTTGGGAACGCCGGTTAAAGAACCTGGTGCAGCTTCCATCCTTGCAGGAAGTACACGACTATATCGGCGAGACCGCGCTGCCGGCCATGCACGACTTCGCTGCTCAGGGAGAACGTAATGGTCTCGTAACGAAAGTCAGCGAGGGGGAAAACCGCTCAGTGCGCCTCTCTGTCTCCCAGGGGGAGGAACTGGATTTTGTCTACAGTATCTTTCCCAAGGCGCACCTAAAGCCCACCGCCAGCAACGCCGATGCCGAACTGGATGATACCCACGATGACGGCTCGCCCGACAAATACTTCCGCGCAGAAGTACACCTGAGCGAGGGCGGCCAGGATTACGATGTCATGGGCTGGACGCGGGATCAGCTGCTGACGGACATTCTCAGCCAGTACGAGCGACACCTGCAATTTCTACACAGCCTGCGCTGACAAGCCCGGCCAGTCCCGGCAGAATAGTACTTTTGCACTGGGATAAGATCGCCATGGATACACTGCAGACCGAACGCCTGACATTGCGGGAATTGAGCGAACAGGATGCTCCCCTGATGCTGGCGGTGCTGACGGACCCGGATTTCGTGCGCAATGTCGGCGATCGCGGCGTTCACACCGAAGACGATGCGCGCCGCTATATTGTCGACGGCCCTATCGCCATGTACCGCCAGTACGACTTCGGCATGTACCGGGTAGAGCTGAAAGACGGCACGGCAGTCGGCCTCTGCGGCCTGGTCAAGCGCGACGGCCTGGAAGATGTGGATATCGGCTTCGCCTTCCTGCCGCGATTCCGCGGCCAGGGCTATGCCCTGGAAGCGGCTCAGGCCGTGATGGCGTATGGCCGCGGCACCATCGGATTGAAGCGTATCGTGGCCATTGCCCGACCGGACAATCTCCCCTCCGTGCAACTTCTGGAAAAGCTCGGTATGCAGGCGGAACGACATATCAAACTACCGAAAGACGATACAGAGCTGGTGCTGATGGGCTGGGATGCGGATTCCGCAAAAGATGAGCAATAAAAAAGGCGGGGACACGCTTGAGGGAGCGAGCGCCTCGCCAAGGATGAAACTTTAAGTGACGGCCTGGGGCAGCGTTACGCTGCCCCAACCGCAAGCAGTGACAACTCAGTGTGCGCTGGCCTCACCGGCCCCTTTCGGGAAGCGGATATTAGCCACCAGCTCCTGTACATCTTTCGGTGCGTCGGAAGTGAAACGCGCTACCGCGCTCGCCACGACAAAGTTCAGGATCATGCCCAGGGTACCGATGCCCTCAGGAGAGATACCGAACCACCAGTTATCCGGCGTATTGGCCGCGGGATTGATGAACTTGAAGTAGATGATATAGAGCGCGGTAAAGGTGATACCGGAGATCATGCCCGCGATCGCCCCTTCCTTGTTCATGCGCTTGCTGAAAATCCCGAGAATAATCGCCGGGAAGAAGGACGACGCTGCGAGCCCGAAAGCGAACGCCACTACCTGTGCCACAAAGCCCGGTGGATTGATTCCCAGATAACCCGCGATACAGATGGCCACCGCCGATGCGGCCCGTGCATAACGCAGTTCCTGCCTGTCGGTGATATGGGGCATCAGGTTGCGTTTGAGCAGGTCGTGGGAGATCGAGGTCGAGATTACCAGTAACAGGCCAGCCGAGGTGGACAGCGCCGCGGCAATACCACCGGCCGCAACCAGCGCGATCACCCAGGCCGGCAGGTCGGCAATTTCCGGGTTGGCCAGCACCATGATGTCGCGGTCGATTTTCATCTCGTTGCGCTCATCGCCGGAATAGAACATCTTGCCGTCACCGTTCTTGTCCTCCCACGAGATGAGGCCGGTGCTCTCCCAGTTGCTGATCCAGCTAGGCGCTTGCTCATAGGAAGTACCCTGCGCATCCGGGCCGTTGATGGTGTCAATCATATTCACCCGGGCGAAGGTGGCGATTGCCGGCGCCGTGGTGTAGAGCAAGGCAATAAACAGCAGCGCCCAGCCGGCGGACTTTCGCGCGTCGCGCACTTTCGGCACGGTGAAGAAACGCACGATCACGTGCGGCAGACCGGCAGTACCGACCATCAGTGCGGCCGTGATAAAGAAGACATCGATGGTGCTCTTGGTCCCCGAGGTGTACTCCGCAAAACCGAGCTCTGTAGACAGCCCATCGAGCTTATCCAGTAAATAGGTGCCGGATCCGTCATTCAGCTCCGCACCAAAACCGATCTGCGGAATGACGTGCCCGGTCATCATGATGGAAATAAAAATGGCCGGTACCAGGTAGGCACAGATAAGCACGCAGTACTGGGCGACCTGGGTGTAGGTGATGCCTTTCATACCCCCGAGCACCGCGTAGAAGAACACGATCGCCATGCCGATGATGACCCCGGTGGTAATATCTACCTCCAGGAAGCGCGAGAACACCACGCCGACACCGCGCATCTGCCCGGCCACATAAGTAAAGCAGACAAACACCGCACAGATCACCGCCACGGTACGCGCAGTATTCGAGTAGTAGCGGTCGCCGATAAACGCGGGCACCGTGAACTTGCCGAATTTGCGCAGGTAAGGTGCCAGACACAGCGCCAGCAGCACATAGCCGCCGGTCCAGCCCATCAGGTAGACGGCGCCGTCATAGCCCATAAAGCTGATCAGGCCGGCCATGGAAATAAACGAGGCCGCGGACATCCAGTCCGCCGCAGTGGCCATGCCGTTGGCCACCGGATTGACGCCGCCACCGGCAACGTAGAAGTCGTGGGTCGATCCGGCACGGGACCAGATCGCGATAGCGATGTACAGCGCAAAGGTCGCGCCGACGATCAGGAAAGTAAGGGTTTGGATATCCATGATCTGCTCCTATTGGCCGAACTCTTCTTCGAGTGCTTCTTCAAACTCTTCCGGTTCTTCGTGATCCTCGTGCACGTTGTACTTGCGATCGAGCTGGTTCATCTTGTGCACGTACACGACGATCAGCGCCAGGAATACGTAAATGGAACCCTGCTGGGCAAACCAGAAGCCAAGCTTGAAGCCGCCGAGGCGAATCGCGTTGAGTTCATCGACCAGCAGGACGCCACAACCGAAGGAAACTGCAAACCAGATGACCAACAACGTCAGCATCAGGCGCAAGTTTTCCTTCCAGTAATCGTCCGCGTGTTGTTCGCTTTCGAAACTCATCTTTCTATCTCCCAAAAAAATTATTAAGAGTTATTATCGGTTTATTTGGAGCGCCCAATCGGGCACTCCGGGAGTCGCTAGAACACATACTTTACCGAAAACTGCAGACGTTGCAGCTCTCCCTCGTCATCGGCCAAAGCACCGCTGGTGTTTTCCACGGCTTTGCTGGCGAGAATATACTCGCCACCCAGGGTCATTTTCGGGATCGGCGAATAGAGCAGATTCAGCTGCATACTCTGGTAAGCCGACGCGGTCATATCGGAGACACTATCCGGATTGTCTGCTTGGGAGGCGGATAGCACCAGGTTGCTGCGCCACTCATCACTCCAGAAATGGCGCAGGGCGACAAAGCCTCCGCTCTGGTCGATCAGGTCAATGCCGCCATCGGCTTCGATGATTCCCGCGCGGTAACCGTTGAGCCCCATATAGCGACCGAGTGCGTTACCGGAGCTCAGCATAAAACGGATATCGTCACGGCCCAGCTGGTACTTGCCGGACACGCTGATCGCATAACCGCGAACCGATTCGGTGTCCGCGCCAGTATCGTAGGACAGCTCGCGGCTCATGGAAGCCACCGAGTAGCTGAAATCCCCGGCACTGTTGTTGTAGCGCAGCACCAGGTCCGGTGTGCTGCTGTCGTCGTAGGGGTTTTCACTGCCCCCGATGTCCAGGGGATCGTACAGCGTAGTCGACGGGTTCTCCGTGGCCAGCTGGAAACTGCCACTGCCCAATCTGCGCGTGTAGCGCAACTGCGGCTGGCGTTCGAAAATGGTGCCCACGGGGCCGACAAAATCCATCCCTTCCGGCAGCGCACCGACATTGAAGAAGGTGGACCAGGTCTGGCCCGCGAGCAGGCTGTTGCGGTCGTCCATCTGCCAGTCGACATAGGCGTGGCGCAGGCGCTGGGCATAGGAGTTGCTGATGCGCTCGTCACCCTGGCCGCTGGCCATCGCATCGATTTCCAGGTGCGTGTTCACCTGTCCCCCCGCCACCGCGGTGTGACTCTTGATAAACAGGCGCGAAGACTTGGCGTGAGATTGGAACTTGGTATCGCCACCTTCGCCGCCGATCGGGATGGTGGACGGCACCAGGAAGTCCTCGCCGATACCGGCAGTCGCGGCGTTGCCATCGGAATAGTCACTGAACATACTGTCCAGTTTCATAAAGCCACCGATCTCTATCTGCGTGCCCTGTGGTTGCTGTGGTGGCTCTGGATTATCAACCACCGCACGGCGCTGCTGCGCTGCCTCAGCGGCAAGCCTGTCCACTTGCGCCTGCAGCTCATCGATACGCAGCTGCAGTTCCTCGGTGTTGGTCTGCGCCGCCGCAGAGAGCGGTACCAGACTGGTCATCATCACTGAAAACAGGCCCGCGGCGGTGCGGGCGGATTTTATTCTTGTAAGCGACATAAGCTCCCTCCGAGCGCTAATTGTCGAAATACTGCTTTGCCGCTGACGATAAAAGCCTGTTGGCTGTCACTTTGGTATTAACCATTGGTCTAAATCCGCCCATCTTTCGACCAATGTCTAAGGACCCATTTCTCCTATTTCGACTTTTGTCTAATACGCCCGACCGCGGCGGACCTGCAGAATGCAATAAACAAGAATGGCAAGATGATGAGGCCCACCGTGTCTGAGCAATCCGTCTACCCCGTCCCGCAGCACTACGCTGACAAGTCCCTGCTGAATGAAGCGGACTACTTCGAACTGTACAACCGCTCCATCACGGACAGTGAAGGCTTCTGGCGCGAACAGGGCCAGCGGCTCGACTGGATCAAGCCCTACACCCAGGTCAAGGACGTCTCCTTCGCCAGGGACGACCTGCATATCCGCTGGTATGCGGACGGCAGCCTGAATGTCGCGGCCAACTGCCTCGACCGCCACCTGGCCGAGCACGCCGACAGCACCGCCATCCTGTGGGTGGGCGACGAGCCCGGTGTCTCACGAGAGATCAGCTATCGCGAACTGCACGCAGATGTGTGCCGCTTCGCCAACGGTCTCAAGTCGCTCGGCGTCCAGAAAGGCGATGTGGTCACCGTTTATATGCCGATGATTCCCGAAGCCGCGGTGGCCATGCTGGCCTGTGCGCGCATCGGCGCAGTGCATTCGGTGGTTTTCGCCGGTTTTTCTCCTGAGGCCCTGGCCGGCCGCATGGACGACGGCAAATCCCGCGTACTGATTACCGCCAATGCCGGTGTGCGCGGTGGCCGCTCGGTGGTGTTGAAAGAAAACGTCGACAAGGCAGTCGAGCTGTGCCGCGAGACTTCCGTGGACAAGGTGGTCGTGGTCAATTACACCAGTGACCAAGTCTCCTGGAACCCGGAACGCGACTGCGACTTCGGCGAACTGGTGGCGCAACAGAGCGACGACTGCCCGGCAGAGGAAATGAACGCGGAGGATCCGCTTTTTATCCTGTATACCTCCGGCTCCACCGGCAAACCCAAGGGTGTGCTGCACACCAGCGGCGGCTACCTCACTTACGCCTCCCTGACACACCAGTACGTCTTTGATTATCGCCGCGGCGAGCGCTACTGGTGTGCCGCGGATATCGGCTGGGTCACCGGTCACTCCTATATCATCTACGGTCCGCTGGCGAACGGCGCCACCACCGTGATGTACGAGGGGGTGCCGAACTATCCCGACGTGACCCGCGTGGCGCAGATTATCGACGAACACAAAATCGAGATTCTCTATATCGCCCCGACTGCCATTCGCGCGCTGATGGCCGAGGGCGACAAGCCTGTCTCGGGGGCAGATCTTTCCAGCCTGCGTCTGCTGGGCACCGTCGGCGAACCGATCAATCCCGAGGCGTGGAAGTGGTATCACCGCACCTTCGGCCGCGGCCGCTGCCCCATCGTCGACACCTGGTGGCAGACCGAAACCGGTGCCGCCATGCTGACGCCGCTGCCCGGTGCCACCGCGCTCAAACCCGGCTCCGCCACCCGCCCCTTCTTCGGTGTACAGCCGGCGCTGGTGGACAACGACGGCAACATTCTCGAAGGCGCCGCCGAGGGCAACCTGGTGCTGCGGGACAGCTGGCCCGGACAGATGCGCACCGTTTTCGGGGATCACCAGCGCTTTATCGACACCTACTTCAGCACCTTTGACGGTATGTATTTCACCGGCGACGGCGCGCGGCGGGATGCCGACGGCTACTACTGGATTACCGGGCGGGTGGATGATGTGCTCAATGTATCCGGCCATCGCATGGGCACCGCCGAACTGGAGAGTGCCCTGGTCGCTCATGAGGCCGTGGCCGAGGCGGCGGTGGTGGGTTACCCCCACGATATCAAGGGCCAGGGTATCTATGTATACGTGACCCTGAACAGTGGACTGGAACCCAGCGAGGAGATGCGCCAGCAACTGCGCAGCTGGCTGCGCAGCGAAATAGGCCCCATCGCCACGCCGGACGTTATCCAGTGGGCGTCCGGCCTGCCCAAGACCCGTTCGGGCAAGATCATGCGCCGTATTCTGCGCAAGATCGCCGCCGACGAGTGCGATCAGCTTGGCGATATCTCCACTCTGGCGGATCCATCAGTGGTGCAGCAACTGATCGACAATCACGCCGAACTGGCACAGACGGCCTGATCACTGTACGCCGTGTGTGGCGGTGCGCACGGCCGTGTCAAAAGCAGTAGCGGTATCGCCTGTGAACGGCGGTACCGCTTCGCCGTTTTCGATAGACAGAAACAATAAGAACAGCTCACAGTATCGGCGTACACTGATAAAAATATAATGTGTGTACGCACTCACTCTCGCCGGCACTTCAGCTTCCGGCGGGAACCATTGATGATGAGGGAGCGATAACCATGCACGCCAACACCAATAATGCGGTGCACAAGTTCATTATCGCCGATGACCACCCGCTGTTTCGCAGCGCCCTGCGCCAGTCCATTACCCAGGCATTCCCGGATGCCGAATTGTACGAGGCGGAGGACATGGACAGCCTGCAGCGCTGCGTAGCCCAACACGGCGATTGCGATCTGCTGTTACTGGATCTGCATATGCCCGGTGCACGGGGGTTCAACGGCCTGATCTTTCTCAGCGGTCAGTATCCGGAGTTGCCGGTGATGGTGGTTTCCGCGAACGAGAAACCAGAGGTCATGTGCCGCGCGATCGATTACGGCGCCTGTGGCTTTCTGCCCAAATCGGCGCCGGTAGAAACAATCAGCACAGCACTACAGCAGGCGCTGGCCGGTGAAATCTGGCTACCACAGGGCGTGGCGGATCAGTGTGCGGCGGAGTCCTCAGACCTGGTGGTTGCCGATGTGGTCGCATCGCTGACACCACAACAGTTCCGCGTCGCCACGATGCTCGCCGAAGGCCTGCTGAACAAGCAGATCGCCTATGAAATGAATGTCACCGAGGCCACGGTCAAGGCGCACCTGACGGCGCTGTTCCGAAAGCTGGACGTCAACTCGCGCACCCAGGCCGTACTGGCGCTCGGCAGCCTGGATGTGGAACCGCCCGGACAGTTCACGCCGCCACCGAAACACGCGCCGGCACACGCCTGACCGATCCTTTGATTTGCGGGCGGGGTCTGCATGATGATCGACTCCGCTTACAGCGTCGTGCGTTAGGAATCGAAGGCAAAGTGCTGGGGACTGGATTTCGAAATACAGTCCCCAGTGCTTTACCGCCACCGGGTCACACCAGAACACAACTCGCCTTCCGATCTGCCTACAGAGCGAAAACGCCCCTACGATTCCACTGCTGCTGCAGTCCGCCGCGCCAACCGCCGCACCAGGTTGCGCAGTGCCGCCGGCTTGACGGGTTTGGACAGATAGAAACAGCCGCGCGCAGCGGCGGCGTCGCGCACCTGTTCGGAAATATCTGCACTGATCAGAATACCCGGCAGGGGTTGCCCCCAGCGTTGATTCAATCCGTCCAGCGCCGCAATACCCGTCTCATTGCAGTCGAGGTGATAATCGACGATCACCAATTGCGGCGGCTGGTCACTGGGCCAGGTATCCAGCGCCTCGCGCAGTGACCGCGCCGCTGTTACCCGGCACCCCCAGCCACTCAGCAGACTCTGCATACCGCGCAGAATCGATTCCTCATTGTCGATACACAGCACCCGGATTCCCGACAGATCGGCGCCGGCAGGCTGCGATTGCGGCTTCAACCGCTTGACGCTTGCCGCCACGCCCAGGGGGACGCGGATAGAGAACATGGCACCGCGCCCCGGCGACGACTGCACATCGATCGGGTGTTGCAGCAGATCCGCGCTGCGCTTGGCGATCGCGAGGCCCAGGCCCAACCCCTTGTCCGCCGGGCGCTCCGCTGAAGTCAGGCGCACGAACTCGTCGAAAATCTGCGCCTGCGCCTCGGGCGCAATGCCGGGACCGGTATCCCAGACCTGGATTTCCAGCTCCTGTCCAAGCTCCCCGCCGCGCCGCCGTGCGCCGAGCAGTACCTTGCCGCGACTGGTGTAGTGCAGCGCGTTGCTCAGGAAATTCTGCAGTATCCGGCGCAACAGGTGGCGATCGGTCTGCACCCACAGACTGCTCGGCCGGTAGCGCAATTGCAGGCCGCGGCTGGCGGCAATAGCCTGGAACTCCACCGTGAGAGCATCCAGCAGTTCACCCACCGGGAAGTGCTCCCGCTTGGGTGTCAGGTTGCCGCCATCCAGCCGGCTGATCTCGCGCAGCGCGCCGATCAGGTGCTCGGCGGTGTTGAGCGCACTGTCGATATGGCCGATATCCTCCAGGGTTTCGTCCCAGTCACTTCGCGCGGCCTTCTGCTGCGCCGAGGCGATGAACAGGCGCGCAGCGTTGATCGGCTGCAACAGGTCGTGACTGGTGTGGGCGAGGAAGCGAGTTTTGGCCGCGTGCAACTCCCGCATCTGGCCTTCCACTTCGGCACGGCGGCGATTCTCCGCCTGTAGCGCCTCGTTGCTCTGCAGCAATTCCGCAGTGCGCAGTTCCACCCGATCTTCCAACGTACGCTGGTTTTCCTCCAGGGCATCCACCGCCGCGCGGTAATCGCTGATATCGGTAAAGGTGGTGACAAAGCCGCCGCCGGGCATCGGGGTACCGCGCACCTCGACGATGCTGCCGTTCGGCAGCCGGCGTTCGAAGCGGTGTGCGCTGCCGTGACGCAGCAGCTCCAGGCGCCTCTGTACCTCGGCCTCCAGGTCAGCGTTCTCGCCATAGAGGCCCCGCTCGGCATTGTGGCGATACAGTTTTTCCACCGGGCAACCGATATAGAGCAACCGCTCCGGGTAATCGAACAGCTCGATATAGTGCTGGTTCCAAGCCACCAGGCGCAGGTCCGCGTCCACCACGCTGATACCCTGGCTGATGGTTTCCACTGTGGTCTGCAGCAGCTCCTGGGAAAAGCGCAGCTTCTGCGAAGTGCCATCCACCAGCCGCGCAATGTCCTCCAACTGGAACGGGCGGTTGGTCCGCAACAAGTCGATAACCTGGTGGGCAGTGGCAGAACCGATAATGCCGGCGAGAATGCTCTCCGCCTCCTGCACGGCAAAACGCGGCGCGGCGTCGTCGGCGAGCAGACGCTGCTGGCTGCGCCGTTCAAAACCATTCCAGATCTGCTCGGACCGTTTGCGGCCGACAAACGGCTGCATAAGGCTCTTCAGCTGGCCGACATTGATTGCGGTCAGCTCCAGGTCAACGCCAGCATTGAGCTCCGACAGTTCGACAAAGGCCTCCGCCTGACGGCGATCGCGCTCCCGGGAGCGACACAGCAGGGACACGGACACAAACAACAACACATTGGCCAACAGACTCCAGAAAACACCGTGGCTGAGCGGATCCAGCCCGCCGAGACCGAACAGTTGCTCCGGCTGCAGCCAGGAGAGCCCGAACAAGCCCTCGCTGAGCACCGCGTGCTGCGGATAGACCGCCGGCAGTACCAGACAGTAGAACCAGAGGCCGTAGCCAGCCACCAGCCCGGCCAGCACGCCGAGGCGGTGGGCCCGGCGCCAGTAGAGAGCGCCGACCAGCGCCGGTGCCAGCTGCGCAGCGGCGGCGAAGGACAGCAGGCCGATGGACGCCAGCGGCGCCACTCCGGTAATGGCCCGGTGCATGCCCCAGCTCATCATCAGCAGCAGCAGAATGCTGAGGCGGCGAATCAAGCGCAGGTGATTACCGAGCGACGCCGCCGACAGCGGTGTGAAACGACTCAGGAACAGCCACAGCGGTGCCACCAACTCGTTGGAGATCATCACCGCCAGGGTCACCGCGGCGACGATCACCATGCCGGTGGCCGCGGAGAAGCCGCCGATATAGGCGAGCAGGGTCAGTGCGTCGTTGCCGCTGGCCATCGGCAGTGTCAGCACCAGGCTATCCGGGTCCAGCAGTCCCTGCGCCAGCATCGGCTGTCCGGCGAGTGCAATGGGCAGTATCAGCAGAGAAAAGAATCCGAGGTAAAGCGGCAGCAGCCAGCGCGCGGTGCGCAGGTCGCGCTGATCCTGAAATTCCACTACCGCCATATGGAACTGGCGCGGCAGGCAAATGATGGCCGCAGTTGCCAGTAGGGTCTGGGTCAGGAAGTTGGCATCGGGAAGCAGAGGGTCCAGGTGCAGTTCGGCGACCCCGAAGTGCTTGCCGCCCACCAGCAACCAGGTGGCAAATGCTGCCACGGCGGCAAAAGCCAACAACTTGACCATCGACTCCAGTGCGATAGCCGCCACTACCCCGCGGTTGCGTTCACGCCCCTCCAGGTGGCGGGTGCCGAACAGCATCGCGAACACGCCCATCAGCAGCGCGGTGGCAAAGGCCGTGTCGAGGTTGAACAGGTCACCGGGCTGTGAGGTCGCGCCGACCGAGTCCCAGGCCATGGTCACTGCGCGCAGCTGCAGCGCGATATACGGCAGGCTGCCGACAATCGCCAGTAGCGTAACGAGCGCCGACAGTCCCTGACTCTTGCCGTAACGGGAGCCGATAAAGTCAGCGATGGAAGTCACCTTCTGCCGTTCACTCACCAGCATCAGCTTGCGCAGGAAGGCGCCACCGAACAGAAACAGCAACATCGGCCCGAGATAGATCGGCAGATAGCTCCAGGTGCTGGTCACGGACTGGCCGACGGCGCCAAAGAAAGTCCAGGAGCTGCAGTAGACAGCCAGGGTCAAGGCATAGATCAGCGGGCGGTAGCGCAGCAGCCACTGCTTGCGGTGCTCGGCCCGCCAGGCCACCGCAAACAGCAGCGCCACGTACACCAGGGCAAAAAACAGCAGGTAGGGCTTACCGATCATTCACTCGCTCCGCGTATGGTTTTTTGACGCGTAAGTGATCTTTATACCCGACCAAAGAGGGGGCCGCCATTAGCGAATGGTCGGTATCCTCGGTGCATTGACAAGGGTCTGAGCTGAACTAGGCTCGAACGTAAAAGATCCCCACTACCCGAGAGAACTTCACCATGATCATTGCGACCGATATGCCCGAAGTCGCCAAATGTGTTATCAGCCAGTGTGCCTACAACGCCAATGATGCCTGCCATGCGCGCGCTATCACTATCGGTGAGGGCGCGGATCCCGACTGCGACACTTTCTTTGACAATGCCAGCCACACTAGCAGCAGCCGCACTGCCGGCGTAGGTGCGTGCAAGATAGACGACTGCACCCACAACCAGGATTTTGAATGCACCGCCGACAGTATTCAGGTGGGATCCAAAGGTAACTCGGTGAACTGCCTGACCTATACCAAGCACTGAATCGACGATCTTTCTCCACCGACCGACATTTGCGGAGTATTCAGTTCTTTAAAGCAGGACGAGGCCGGTAATGCCGGCCATCTCGCGCGCGGCGGCTCAATTGACAAGAAACTGCGCTGAACTAGGCTGCTAGTAGGGCCGGTTAACACCGGCGACGGCACATCCCCGTGCCGCACTCTTAACCCGCCGATAGTAACCGCGGGTTACCAGCAGCCAGATCCGCTTGTGAGGCCCGCGATGATTATTGCCACCGATATGCCGGAAGTCGCCCAGTGCTCTGTCACCCAGTGCGCGTACAATTCCGACGACAGCTGCCACGCCCGCGCCATCACCATTGGCGACGGCGACAATCCCGGTTGCGACACTTATTTCAACAATTCTTCTCATACGCGCAGCCATCGCGCAGCGGGAGTCGGTGCCTGTAAGGTGGAGTCCTGCGACTTTAATGACGATTTCGAGTGCTCTGCAGACAGTATTCAAGTCGGCAAAGAGGGCAAGTCCGTGAAGTGCAAGACCTGTACCTGCCACTAAAGACGGTAACCGGATTGCCCAGTATCCAGGCGGGTGCGAATGGCGGCGGTTTTATCGGCTGCCTGACCTATACCCACTAGGTTCCACCGCA
>NZ_JACZCR010000004.1 GCF_014904735.1 Microbulbifer hainanensis
GAAATCAGTCGGCGCTAACCTGGCTGCCCTTCAGGCCGTAGAAGATGATAAAGGCATAGCACACCACCGGCACCAGGAAGGAAAGCTGCAGTCCGGCAGTATCCGCCACCACACCCTGCAACAGCGGCACCAGCGCACCCCCGACGATCGCGAGGCACAAGATGCCCGACGCCTGACCCGCCTGTTTACCGAGCCCCTGCAGCGCCAGGCTGAAGATGGTCGGGAACATGATCGAGTTGAACAGGCCCACCAACAGGATGGCCGCCATGGCTACCGGTCCGGAAGCGACAATGGCGACCAGTACCAGCAGGATGGAGGCGCTGGCATTGAAGCCGAGCACTTTGCCCGGGGACACCGAGCGCATCACCACCGCGCCGATAAAGCGGCCGACCATGGCGCCGCCCCAGTAATACATGATGTAGTGAGCGGCTTTCGCTTCTTCCAGGCCGGCCACGCTTTCCAGACCAAAGAAGTTGACCAGGAAACTGCCGATAGACACTTCCGCACCCACATAGACAAAGATACCAACGGCCCCCAGGATCAGGTGGCGATGGGACCAGATACTGGTGGACTCAGTATCGACGGCGTCGTCTTTGGGGCCGTCGATCTCCGGCAAATCCAACCGGCTAAACACTACTGCCAGGAACGCAAGGACGCCTGCCAGAATCAGATACGGCAACTGTACGGCTTCCGCCTCTGCCTTCGGGCTCATCGCGTCCAGACCGGATGCCGCGGCCGACAGAATCAGTACCCCGCCGAACAACGGCGCTACCGTGGTTCCCAGGGAGTTGAAAGCCTGAGTCATGGTCAGTCGGCTCGAGGCGGTATTCGGGTCACCCAATGCCGTCACATAGGGATTCGCGGATACCTGCAGCAGTGTAATACCGGAAGCCAACACAAACAGCGCGCCGAGAAACAGCGGGTATGACTGGTTCCCCGCCGCGGGGTAGAACAGCAGGCAACCAAGGCTGGCCACCATCAGTCCGCCAACAATACCGCGCTGGAAGCCGATACGCTTGACCAGCGCACCGGCGGGCAGGGAAACCGTGAAATAGGCACCGAAGAAGCAGAACTGAATCAGCATCGCCTGGGTGTAATTCAGGTCGAAAACGGCCTTCAGGTGCGGAATCAGGATGTCGTTGAGGCAGGTCAGAAAGCCCCACATGAAGAAGAGAACGGTCAGCGCCGTCAGCGCAAACCGGAAATCGCCAGTCGTTTCACCGGCGGGTACGCGGACATCGCCCGCGGGAGCTTGAACCCCGGCCATAAGCCACCTCAATTGTTCGTTATTGTTGCTACATCATCATCGTGTTGCTCGATGACCCGGGGAAATCACACCCGACATCGCGCTTGAGACTACCACGGAGGCAGCAACGGAGGGATTGCCACTTTCCCGCACCCGCTTCCCACTTTGTGCCGGGCAAAACTGGCACAGGAAACGGGAGGGGAAACGTTGCGGTTCAGCTGACCACTTCGCCGTGCGCCTGCTTGTCGGCGTGGTAGGAAGAGCGCACCAGCGGACCGCAGGCGGCGTGCTTGAAGCCAATCTGCTCGGCATAGCGACGGTACTCCTCGAACTCATCCGGGTGCACATAGCGTTGTACCGGCAGGTGTTCCTTGCTCGGCTGCAGATACTGGCCGATGGTGAGCATGTCGATATCGTGTGCGCGCATGTCGTCCAGTACCGCGAAGATTTCCTCTTTCTCTTCGCCAAGGCCGACCATAAGGCCGGATTTGGTCAGCACGTCCGGACGGCGCTTCTTGTACTCCTGCAGCAATTTCAGCGACCACTTGTAGTTGGCGCCCGGGCGAGATTCGCGGTACAGGCGTGGCACCGTCTCCAGGTTGTGGTTGAACACGTCCGGGGCCTCGCCCTCGAGAATATCCAATGCCACATCCATCCGGCCGCGGAAATCCGGGGTGAGAATTTCCACCTGCAGGTTCGGCGAGTGTTCGCGGGCGATGCGGATACAGTCGGCAAAGTGCTGGGCACCGCCGTCGCGCAGGTCGTCGCGGTCCACCGAGGTGATCACCACATAGCGCAGGCCCATGGCGGCAATGGCTTCCGCCAGGTGCTGCGGCTCTTGCGGATCCAGGGGATTGGGCTTGCCGTGGCCCACATCGCAGAAGGGACAGCGACGGGTGCAGATTTCCCCCATGATCATGAAGGTGGCGGTACCGCCGCTAAAGCACTCACCCAGGTTCGGACAGCTGGCCTCCTCGCACACAGTGGCCAGTTTCTGCGAACGCAGGATGCTCTTGATGCGGTCGACCTCCTTGGAAGCGGGCACTTTCACGCGAATCCAGTCCGGTTTGCGCAACACCTGATCGCTGGCGATGACCTTCACCGGGATACGTTCGACCTTCTCGCCGTCGCGCAGTTTTTCACCCTGCTGCAGGCGGCGGGTGCGTTTTACCGGTACCAGATCGGGCTTGTCCTGTTTGGGATTGTCAGCCATTGCTCGTTTCCTGCTCCTCTGTCCCCTGCTCGGGGGCGCTTGCGCGCTTGAAAATGGATTCGTCCACCGGCTGCCAGTCGGCCTCCGCCAGGGACAGTGTGCGGAGTAACTCCCGCACGAAAATTTCTGCCACCTGATTCCAGCCGGGCACCGGCTGCATCAGCTCCGCCATCTGCACCATCTGCATGCCCGCGTAGCCGCACGGATTGATGCGCAGGAACGGCGCCAGGTCCATGTCGATATTGATGGCGATACCGTGGAAGCTGCAGCCGCGACGCACACGCAGGCCAATAGAGGCGATCTTGTTGCCGGCCCGCGGCCCCTCGGTCAAATACACTCCCGGGGCATCGGCACGTGGCGCGGCTGCCAGGCCGTATTCCGCCAGCATCGCCACCGTGGCGCTTTCCAGCGCCGTTACCAGGTCACGCACACCGACTTTGGCGCGTTTCAGGTCCAGCAGCGGGTAGACCACCAGCTGGCCGGGGCCGTGGTAGGTCACCTGGCCGCCGCGATCCACCTGTACGACCGGAATGTCGCCGGTGTTCAGCAGGTGCTCGGCCTTGCCCGCCTGTCCCTGGGTAAAGACCGGCTCATGCTCAACGCACCAGATCTGGTCGGCGTTGTCGCCGTCACGGGTGTCGGTGTAATGGGACATGGCGCGCCAGACGGACTCGTAGTCCCGGCGCCCTAAATTGCATACCAGGGTCATCAGAGCACCATGTGTACGGCCGGATGGGCTTTCAGCTCGTCGAACAGCGCCTGCAACTGCGGTTCGCCGGTGGCGACAATAAAGAAAGTCATCGACGTAAATTTGCCGTTGCGACTCTCGCGCAAAGAAATGCGCTCCTCGTCGAGCTCCGGTGCGTGGCGGCGCATCACTTCGAGCACGAATTCGTGGACTTCGTCGTCGGTCTCCCGCACAACCTTGACCATATAGTCTTCGCAGGGGAACTCGATTTTCGGGGGCTGTTGGTTCGGATCTTGGCTCATACCGCTCTCCAGGGCCGCACAGAGATGACAGTGAATAAACCGGAATGCGGCCGGGCGGCGATTATACAGCGGTGAGTGAATAGTGGACAGGGAAGCCGGGGTGGGCTGGCCAGCGGCATCGATGCTCTGGCCACGAAAAAGGGCGATCTCTCCAGATCGCCCTTCAACATGCGTAACTTGCAGCTTTGGCCTAGCTGAAGAAGCCCATCACAAAGCGCTTGACGGCATCCCACATGCGCTTGAAGAAACCGGCTCTTTCCACATCTTCGGCAACCACGGCCTTTACATCCGCGACTGTTTCGCCATCCAGGGTCACAACGACCTTGCCCACCGGCTGTCCTTTTTTCAACGGAGCTTCCAGCTCACCGTCGATAATCAGGTCCGCCTTGATGCTGTCTTCGCCACCGCGGGGAATGGTCACGTAAACGTCTTTGGCCACCGCGATGCCCACTTCCGGCGCCTTGCCACCCCAGACGCGCTCGGTCTGCAGGATGTCATTGCTGCCGTATACCTTGTGGGTCTGGAAATAGCGGAAACCGTAGGAAAGCAGCTTCTGGGATTCTGACGCGCGCTTCTCGTCGCTGTCGGTACCGGCCACCACCGAGATCAGGCGCATGCCGCGTTTCACCGCAGAAGCCACCAGGCAGTAACCCGCCTCTTCAGTGTGGCCGGTCTTGATGCCGTCAACGGACGGGTCGCGCCACAGCAGGCGATTGCGGTTGGGCTGGTTGATACCGGCGTAGCTGAAATACTTCTCGGAGTAGATGTTGTAGTGCTCGGGATGGTCGCGGATCAGCGCGCGGGACAGGATCGCCAAATCCCGTGCCGTAGTCTCGTGCCCTTCCGCCGGCCAACCGGTGGCATTGACGAAATGGGAATTCTTCATCCCCAGACGCTCGGCCTGCTGGTTCATTACCTCGGCAAATACTTCCTCGCTACCGGAGATGTATTCCGCCAGGGCAATGCTGGCGTCATTGCCGGACTGCACCACCATACCGCGCAGCAGGTCGATGACCGGCACCTTGTCGCCCACTTTCACGAACATTTTGGAGCCGCCCTTCTGCCAGGCCTTCTTGGAAATCGGCACCAGGTCCGTTTCTTTGATCGCGCCCTTTTTCAGCTCTTCAGCGACGATATAGCTGGTCATGATCTTGGTCAGGCTGGCCGGCGGGATTTTCTTGTCCGCATTGTGCTCTACCAGTACCTGGCCGGTGTGGGCATCCATAAGGATATAAGCGGTTGCGGCCAGCTGTGGTGGCGACGGGATCAGCGGTTTTTCGGCGTGGGCCAATCCGGCACTGAGCAACAGGAGAAAACAGGCTGTAAGGCGTTTGATCATGGGTATGTGTCTCTTATTCCTCGCGTTCGTTGATATCCTGAAAGCAGAATCTTTTTAGTCGTAAACGACCTGGGGCTGACCCAGGTGATTTTCCTGTACTAATTCACGCGCCGCTACCAGAGCGCGCTGCTGCGCGAGCGGCCCGATACGAACGCGATAGAGCTTTTTGCCACCGCGATCGACCGGACTGACGGATACAGGATAGTCGACCACCGCCGATACCTGCCCGCGCACCTCATTGGCCTTGCTCGCGCTACTGTAGGCACCCACCTGCAGATAGGTATTGTGGGGCAACTTGAAACTCGCATCCTGTGCCAGCGCTTCCCGAGCCGCTACGTCCTTTTCCACCGCGAGTGTTTCTCCCGCTGACGGCAGCGTATCCGGATCCAGAGCCACCACTTCGACCCGCGCTGTTCCTTTGTCGATATAGCCAAGCTTCTGCGCCGCGGTGTAACTCAGGTCGATGATGCGCCCGGGCACAAAGGGACCGCGATCATTGACCCGCACAATCACACTGCGGCCATTATCCAGATTTGTCACTTTTGCGTAACTCGGCAGCGGCAGGGTTTTGTGGGCCGCTGACATGGCATACATATTGTAAACCTCGCCGTTGGCTGTGTGCTGGCCGTGGAACTTGGTGCCGTACCAGGAGGCGCGGCCGCGCTCCCTGTAACCTTTGGCGCCGGTGCGCACGTGATACGTCACACCATTGACCTTGTAGGGAGTCTTGTTACCCGCAATGCCCACCGGTTCGCGCACCGGTGTCGGCTCCGGCGTGGCCAGCATATCCACCGGCACTGCCGGACCGCTGTCCTTGACCGGTCGCTCGGCCGGCTTTTGCGACTGGGTACTACAGGCCGCCAATAATATTGCGGTCAACGCAACCGCACGGCGCGCAGCGCACTGAAACATGATTCCCCCCCGGCGCGCGGCGCAATAATGCCACGTCCCCACTAGCCGTTATTATCTGAAAAACGAAGTTCTTTAATTGAAATTGTTCGATTAGCGATCAGACTAAAGGTTCCGCAAAAAAGCGAACCCTAGTATTTTTATCTATAAAAACCCGTCGCTTACGAGCGGCCGCCGCGCGCCTTGACGATTTCCTGGGCCAGGTCGTAGGCCGCCATGGCGTAGAGCCGGCTGCGATTGTAACGCGTAATGACCCAAAAGTTATTCAGCCCAATCCAGTATTGCTTGCCCTGCTCTGTTTCCAGTGAAAAGACATTGGCGGGCATATCCGGCGCTACCTGCGCGGTAGTCGGAAATCCCTTTTCCGCCAGTTCGCCCACGGTCCACTTGAGATCCAGGGAATCGTTAACCACGGTCATATCCGCATTAGGGCGCGGGTTGGTCAGCACGACTACCGGCTCCAGGGGCAGCCAGCCATGCTTGGCAAAATAGTTGGCAACACTGCCGATGGCGTCCTCGGTATCGGTCCAGATGTCCACATGGCCGTCTCCATTGAAATCCACCGCATAGGCGCGATAACTCGAAGGCATAAACTGCCCGTACCCCATGGCTCCGGCATAGGAACCTTTCAGTGTGGTGGGGTCGATGTCCTGGTCGCGGGTCAGAATCAGGTAGTTTTCCAGTTCCTTGGTAAAGAATTTGGCGCGGCGGGGGTAGTCAAATGCCAGCGTGGCCAGGGCGTCCAGCACGCGGTAGCCGCCCATATTGCCACCGTAGCGGGTCTCGATGCCGATGATGGCGACGATCATCTCGGCCGGCACACCGTATTTCTTTTCGGCGTCGGACAGCGCCTTGGCATTCTTGTCCCAGAAATCGACACCGCCGGCGATACTCTGCGGCGTCAGGAAAATCTTGCGGTATTCGTACCAGGGCTTGGCCTTTTCCGCCGGGCGTTTGATGGCCTTGAGAATGGAGTCTTTGCGCTTGGCTTCGCGCATCAGCATCATGAGCTGGTCGCGGTCAAAATTGTGCTCGGCCACCATGTAGTCCACAAACGCCTGGGCATTGACATTGTCTTCATGCCCCGCCTCCTGCGCGCAGGCAGCGAGCATAATACCCATCCCTGCCAATAATCCTGTGGTCCACTTCAAAACAACCGCTCCTGTTCGCATATTCCTTCTCTACTTCCCAGTTCTTATTGTCGTAAATTCCGCTAGAAGGTCACCCTTCGCCGCTCTGTTCCAATGGCCATGAGAATCCCAAACCCTGCCATCAACGTAATGGCTGAGGTTCCCCCGTAGCTCACCAGTGGCAAAGGTACACCGACTACCGGGAGCAATCCGCTAACCATGCCTATGTTCACGAATACATAGACAAAAAAAGTCAGCGTAATACTCCCCGCCAGTAGTCGACCAAAAACGGTTTGGGCCGTAAAACTAATATAGATGCCCCGCGCGATGATCAGCACATACAGTATGAGCAACAACATGGCACCGCGCATGCCCCACTCCTCTGACAGCACCGCGATAATAAAATCCGTGTGGCTCTCCGGCAAAAAGTCCAGCTGTGACTGGGTACCCTGCATATAGCCCTTACCGAGCAAGCCGCCGGAACCAATGGCCGCCTTGGACTGGAAGATATTCCAGCCGGCGCCCAGGCGATCCGCATCCGGGTTGACCAGGGTCAGGATGCGCTGTCGCTGGTAATCGCGCAGGCCCCACTCCCAGATCGGCCACGCGGATACGCCCAGCGCCAGCAGAGCGCCACCGATCAATTTCCAGCTTAGCCCGGCCAGATAGAGCGCGAAGAGTCCGGAAGCGGCAATCAGGATGGCGGTGCCGAGATCCGGCTGGCGCACGATCAGGGCCGCCGGCACACAGACAATGGCCAGGGCACCGATCACCGTAAAGATGGAAGGTGGCAGATTGCGCCCGTGCAGGAAGGCCGCCACCGACATCGGCACTGCCAGTTTCAGTGCCTCGGACGGCTGGAAGCGGAAACCGCCGACAGCCAGCCAGCGCTGCGCCCCTTTTGCCCCCACGCCGGCAAACAGGACGGCCACCAGCAGGCAGCAGCCGCCCACATACAGCCAAGGCGACCACCGCCGGTAGAAATCGAGTGGTATCTGCGCAGCCACGAACATGACCCCGAATGCCAGCACCAGGAACACCGACTGGCGGCGCACATAGTGCACATCGGCGCCTGCGGCGCTGTAGAGCACCACCAGTCCGACACCGGCGAGTATCAGTAACAGGATCAGCAGCGGCACATCGATATGCAGGCGCCGCGAAAGGCTCGCCGGCCGACTCAGGCTGAAATGGGAATCCGGCAAGCGGTGCATGTAATCGCGGCTAGCCACGTTCAGCGCCCTCCTTTTTGACTTTACCCTGCGCCGTTTCGCTGTGCTTGCGCGACATCCAGTCGAGGAAAACTTCGCGCGCCACGGGTCCCGCCACGCTACCGCCGTGCTCGCCATTTTCCACCAGTACGGATACCGCGATCTGCGGATTATCTGCAGGGGCAAAGGCGACAAACAGCGCGTGGTCCCGGTGGCGCTCCTTCAGCGCTTCGGAGTCGTAGCGCTCGCCCTGGGCGATACCGACCACCTGCGCCGTTCCTGATTTGCCCGCCACCTGAAAATCCAGTCCTTCGCCCACTTTGCGGCCAGTGCCCCGATTGATCACGGATTCCATGCCCTTGAAGATGGCGTCCCAGTTCGCGGGCTTGGCCTCCACATGGTGCAGTACCTGGGGCGGCAGCTCCACGCCATTGATGGCCTTCACCACCTGCGGTTTGTAGTGGGTGCCGCGGTTGGCCATCGTCGCCGTCATGACCGCCAGCTGCAGCGGCGTGGCCAGCACGAAGCCCTGCCCGAGCACCGCGTTCAGGCTATCGCCGGGAAACCAGGGCAGTCCGCGGGCACCGCGTTTCCACTCCCGCGACGGAAACAGTCCCGGGCGCTCCGCAGGCAGGTCGATGCCGGTCTTGGCACCTAGACCGAAGCGGGTGGCGATATCGTGCATCGCGTCGATATTCCAGCGGGAGGCCATATCGTAGAAATAGACGTCGCAGCTCTCAGTGATCGCCTGATTCAGGTCCACGTGCTTTCCGTGCCCCCAGCGCTTCCAGTCGCGGTAGCGGCGGGTGTCATTGGGCAACATGAAGAAGCCCGGGTCGTTGACCGTAGATTCCGGGGTGATGACACCCTCGGCGAGACCGCCGAGACCCATCATCGGCTTCAGTGTAGAGCCGGGCGGATACTGTCCCTGCAGGGCGCGGTTGAACAGCGGCACGTCGAGGGAATCGCTGAGCGCGCGATAGTCGTTAAAACTGATCCCGGTAACAAACAGGTTGGGATCGAAAGAGGGCTTACTGACAAAGGCGAGTACGCCGCCGGTTTTCACGTCAATGGCCACCACGGCGCCGCGGCGATCGCCAAGGGCGTCGGAAGCCGTTTTCTGCAGCTGCGCATCCAGGCTCAGGGTGAGATCGGCGCCGGGCTTGGGGTTGTGCCGCTCGAGTACCCGCAGCACACGGCCGCGGGCATTGGTTTCCACATTTTCGTAGCCCACTTCGCCCAGTAGCATGTCTTCATAGGAGCGCTCAAGTCCGACCTTGCCGATACTCTCTGTGCCCCGGTAACGCCGCACATCCTCGGCGGTAAAGCGTTGCAGTTCGCGGTCGTTGATCCGCCCCACATAGCCGACACTGTGGGCGAACAGGTCTCCCAGAGGATAGTAACGCACCAGTTCTGCTTCGACCGACACCCCGGGCAGGCGGAATTCGTTCACACTGACCCGCGCGATCTCCTCCTCGCTGAGGCGGAAGCGCAATGGCACCGGCTCGAATGGGCGGCGGTGTTGCAGGCGCCTCCTGAATTTTTCCACATCGCTGTCGTCGAGCTGCACCAGGCGGCCGAGGAACTCCAGTGTGGCATCCATATCCTTGACCCGTTCACGGACAACGGCGAGGGTGTAGCTGGGACGGTTGTCTGCCAGCAAGGTACCGTTGCGGTCGTAGATCAGGCCGCGGGTCGGCGGTACCGGGCGCACCTGGATGCGGTTCTGGTCGGACTGGGTGGCGTAGCTGTTGTAATTCACCACCTGCAGGTTGTAGAAGCGCGCAACCAGCACCCCCAACAACACGGCGACCCCCACGAGCGCCACCAGCATGCGGTTGCGAAACAGCCGCTGCTCGGTCAAAGGGTCCTTGAGATGCAGGTCGTAGGGCATTGATTCAATCGATCGTGGAGATGGCGCAAAAATTGACTACGAAGTGTACACAAAATCGCGCCATCGCGGGGACCTTTGCGTGTGCCGGTTGGCAATGCGGACACTCGGCGGGTCTGACCGACGCTTTAGCGCGAAGTTCTACCTCGGGGAGATTTTCAGCTCATTTGTGATAGGGGTGGCCGGCGAGCAGTGTCCAGGCCCGATACAGCTGTTCCGCAAGCACCACTCGAACCAGTGGATGCGGCAGTGTCAGCGGCGACAGCGACCAGCGCTGCCGCGCCCGGGTCAGGCAGTCCGGCGCCAGCCCGTCGGGCCCGCCAATCAGCAGGGCGACGTTCTCGCCCAGCAGCTGCCAGTCCTGCAGATGCTGTGACAACTGTTCGGTGCTCCAGGGCTTGCCCAGCACATCAAGTGCGACCACATGGTCCCGCGGTCCCAGGGCGGCCAGCATGGCCTCGCCCTCTTTCTGGCGCGCTTTCTCCACCAGCGCCGGGGAGCCCTTCTGCCCGCGCTGGCCGAGGGGGATCTCCACCATTTCCAGGGCGATCTCCCGCGGCAGTCGCTTGGCGTACTCGGCGTAGCCTTCCTGTACCCAGCCCGGCATCCTGCCGCCGGCGGCCAGTATTCGAATTTTCATTGGCCAACCTGCACCCCGTATCAACCCTGGTGCGGGTCGCTGCCATCACCACCGTCGCGGGTATTCGGTGTCATGGACCAGAGTTTTTCCAGGTCGTAAAAGCCGCGAACGTCCGCCTGCATGACGTGCACCACCAGGTCACCGTAGTCCACCAGCACCCACTCGCCCTGATCCATGCCCTCGACGCCAATCGGTCGCACACCGGCCTTCTTGCCCTCTTCCACGACGTTGTCGGCAAGGGATTTCACCTGTCGGCTGGATGTACCGGTGCAGATCACCAGCGTGTCCATCACATCGGAAAGTTCAGATACATCCAGGGAGACGATGTCCTTGCCCTTGAGATCCTCCAGTGCCGCCACAGCGGTTTCTTTAATAGTCGTCATAACACCTTTTTACTTACTGTCCGCCGTCAGCGGTCGCTCGATAGAGATTGTTGTCTTCAATGTATTGCAGCACAGCTGCCGGCAACAGATAGCGCGGGGACTCCCCCCGTGCGATCAGCTGGCGGATGTGCGTGGCGGAAATCGGCAGCAGCGTCTGCTCCCGCACCACCAGCCGGCCGCGGGATTCACGACGCAGATCTGCGGCCTCGCCGGCACACCGTGTCATTAGTTCCGCCACCTCGGCCTCGGCTCCGCCAGAATCCCCCGCCGGCAACTGCCAGCCAGGTCGCGCCACCACCACCAGGTGCGCCAGCTGCAACAGCTGTTCCCAGCGGTGCCAGCCCGGCAGGGTCAGCAGCGAATCGAGTCCCATGCAGAAACTGAGGGAGACTTCGTCTCCCAGTTCAGCGCGCAACTCCTCCAGCGTATCCACCGTATAGGTGGGGCCGGCCCGCTTGAGTTCGCGCTCATCCAGCTGCAGCTCTTCGCAATCCTGTATGGCCAACGCCAGCATCTGGCGGCGGTGCTCCGATGATACGCCGGGAGCCTGCCGATGCCGCGGCTGGTGACTGGGCACCAGCCGCATTTCGTCGAAACCGAACGCCTGGCGCAGCTCCAGGGCCATCCGCAGGTGACCGAAGTGCACCGGGTCGAAGGTGCCGCCGAACAGGGCTATGGTGTGCAGTTTGTCGCTCATGGCTGAAATCGGGTCCGCTGGCAGTGCGCCTACTGGCGAATATGCCCGTCGCCCAGCACGATCCACTTCTGCGAGGTCAGTCCCTCCAGCCCCACCGGGCCGCGGGCGTGGATTTTATCGGTACTGATACCGATTTCCGCCCCCAGTCCGTATTCGAAACCGTCGGCAAAACGCGTGGACGCATTGACCATCACCGAACTGGCATCTACTTCGGACAGGAAGCGCCGCGCGCGGCTGTAATCCTCGGTCACAATCGCTTCGGTGTGACCCGAACCGTAGCGAGCGATATGGTCCATCGCCCCATCGATGTCTGCTACAACGCGGATCGACAGCACCGGGGCCAGGTATTCCTCGCTCCAGTCCGATTCCTGCGCCGCCTTGCAGTCGCCGAGAATCTCGCAGGTGCGGGCGCAACCGCGCAGCTCTACGCCCGCCTCCCGGTAGGCCGCGGCCAGGCGCGGCAGAATCTCCTGCGCAATGTCCTCGGACACCAGCAGCGACTCCATCGCATTGCACACGCCATAGCGGTGGGTCTTAGCGTTCAGGGCGATGCGGAAGGCCTTGTCGAGATCCGCGCGATCATCCAGATAGACGTGACAGACGCCGTGCAGATGCTTGATCACCGGCACCCGCGCGTCGCGGCTGACCCGCTCAATCAGCCCGGTGCCGCCGCGGGGCACGATCACGTCCACGTATTCCGGCATGCTGATCATTGCACCGACGGCTTCCCGGTCGGTGGTGTCCACCACCTGCACCGCGGTTTCCGGCAGACCGGCCTCTTTCAGGCCGGCGGCGATGCAGGCCGCGATAGCGCCATTCGAATGCAGCGCCTCGCTGCCACCGCGCAGGATGGTAGCGTTGCCGGATTTCAGGCACAGGCTGGCCGCATCGATAGTCACATTCGGGCGGGACTCATAGATGATGCCCACCACCCCCAGCGGCACGCGCATCTTGCCGACCTGTATGCCGCTGGGACGGTATTTCAAGTCCTCGATCTCACCCACCGGATCCGGTAGCTCGGCAATCTGCTGCAGACCTTCGATCATCGCGTCGATGCGCGCATCGGTGAGTTCGAGGCGATCCAGCAGCGCGTCATCCAGGCCATCGTCGCGCCCGGCCTGCATGTCCCGCGCATTCGCCTCGGCAACGTGTTCGCGCTGCGTGTCCAGCTGCGCAGCAATGGCCTGCAGGGCGCTGTTCTTGGTGGCGGTATCGGCGCGCGCCATACAGCGGGCGGCGGCGCGTGCGGCGCGGCCCATCTCTTCGATTCTGGCGCGGGTGGATTGCGGCTCGGCGGTATCGCTGACGCTGCTCACGGGGCTCTCCATGCTGTGCTGCTGATCAAATCGGCCGCGCAGTATAACCTGATCCCGGCGCAGCGCCATTTCGCCGCGCCATTCGGTGAATTTATTCGTGCGCCCAGCGGTCCAGATTGGCGGCGATACTCGCCAGCCGCTCCAGCGGGTCCTCGGTACCCAGCAGTTCTATGCGCACCTTGTCGTCGAGCGGCAGCAGCTGGGCCAGCTGCCAGGACAGCGCGTCGGCAGTGTCCACCGGCGCGAACTTGAGCGTCAGCATGGAGGCGTGCTGCTTGAGCTCGTCCAGCACCGCCAGCAGTCCGTCGCACTCCGCCGGCACCGGCTGTCGCGGCGGATCCGGCAACCACGCTACCTCGCCGAGCAACAGGCCATCCTCGTCGCGATGGGTGTCCAGGATACGGAACCGCCGCTCGCCCATCACCTGTACGTGCAGCAGCCCCTCTTCGCCCTGGCTCCAATCGACGATTTCGACATAGACACCCAGTGGCCACACCGACGCGTGCCCCACCTCTCCACCACTGCGGATCAGCACCACGCCAAAACCGCTGCCGGCCTTCAGGGTTTCACTCACCAGGCGCAGGTAGCGCTGCTCGAAGATGCGCAACGGCAGTGTGACGCCGGGGAACAGCGCCACGCTCAGTGGAAAAAGGGGAATCTGCGGCAATGCCTTTTCTCTGTATGAATCCGTCCCACAAAGATAACATCTGTGCCGGCGGCTCCAACGGCAAAAAAAGAATTTTGTGCCAAGTGAGCTAGAATGATGAAGACAAAGTTGTGGAGACTCCCCATGCGTTGGCGCCAAGGTCGCAGAAGTAGCAATGTCGAAGATCGCCGCGGCCAGTCGCCGGGCGGCGGCGGTATGGGCGGCCTGGGCAACCTGCTCGCGCTGGCGCCCTTCCTCCTGCGCACTAAAAAGGGATGGATGATTCTCGCCGCCATTGCCGTTTTCTATTTTTTCTTCAGTGACGGTCAGCTCTTTCGCGGCACGCCGCAGCAGGCGCCGTCGGTCAGTACCGGGCAACCCGGCCAGCCCGGAACAGCCGCCAAACCCGGCGACGAGGTGGCGGACTTCGTTTCGGTGGTGCTGGCGAGCACCGAGGACACCTGGGGCGAGCTTTTCAAGACCGCCGGCTCCCAGTACGTACCGCCCAAGCTGGTGCTCTACAACGATGCCATTCGCTCCGCGTGCGGTCTCAACACCGCCGCGGTCGGCCCGTTTTACTGCCCCGGCGACGCCAAGGTGTATCTCGACCTGAACTTTCTCGGCGACCTGAAGCAACTGGGCGCGCCCGGCGACTTCGCGTTCGCCTACGTCATCGCCCACGAGGTCGGCCACCATGTGCAGAACCTGCTCGGCACTTCGCAGAAGGTGCAGGAAGCGCGCATGCAATCCGATAAGGCCACCGCCAACCGCCTGTCGGTAATGCTGGAACTCCAGGCCGACTGCTTCGCCGGGGTCTGGGCTTTTTATGCCCATCGCGACGCTAACATGCTTGAACCCGGCGACCTGGAAGAGGGGCTGGCGGCCGCCGCGGCCGTGGGTGACGACCGCCTGCAGAGGCGCTCCGGCCGCGCGGTGTCACCGGACGCCTTTACCCACGGCAGCGCCAAGCAGCGGGCCTACTGGTTTTCCCGTGGCTTCAAGAGCGGCGACGTGAAACAGTGCAACACCTTCGCCGCCCTCGCCGGCCAGTGAGCGGCGGCCATTGGCCAACGAACGCAGCACGCACTAAGCTGCACGCACAAACCTTCAAGGAGAAGATCCCATGCCCAAAGCCAAAGCGCGCCACATCCTGGTCGACAGCGAAGAAAAATGCCTGGAACTGAAGAAACAGCTGGAAAGCGGTGCCGACTTCGGCGCACTGGCCCAGGAGCACTCCCAGTGCCCGTCCGGCCGCTCCGGCGGCGACCTGGGTGAATTCAGCAAGGGGCAGATGGTGCCGGAATTCGACCAGGCCGTGTTTACCGGAGACCTGAACAAGGTGCTGGGCCCGATCAAGACACAGTTTGGCTACCACCTCGTCGAAGTGACCAGCCGCAGCGACTGATCTCCAGACTGGTGCCGCGCGGTCGGTAGATCGCGCCGGTGCCTCGAAACCGGGACATCCCCGTTGGCAAAGGACAGCCTTCCCCACCTCAGCAGCTACCGCCACCGCCTGCCAGTGCGCATCGCACACTGGATCAATGTCGTGTGCCTATTCATCATGCTGCTGAGCGGCCTGCAGATATTCAATGCCCACGCCGCGCTCTACTGGGGATCGGCCTCGGATTTCGACGCCCCCTGGCTGTATATCGGTGCCGCGCGGACTGAAGACGGCCCCGCGGGGCGCACGGAACTACTCGGCCGCCAATTCGATACCGCGGGTTTTCTCGGCACCTCCGGGGACGCCGACAACCCGGAAATGCGCGCCTTCCCCGCCTGGCTGACAATACCGGGGCCGCGCTGGCTGGCTATGGGCCGCCAGTGGCACTTTTTCTTCGCCTGGATACTGGTCATCAATGCCCTGCTCTACCTCACCTGGTCCGCTGCCAGCGGCCACCTGCGCGAACTGTGGCCGAATCGCGCTGACTGGCGGGGTATCGGCCGCTCACTGTGGGATCACCTGCTGCTGCGCCACCCCACCGGTGAAGCCGCCACCCGCTACAACGTTCTGCAGAAGCTGGCTTACCTCGGCGTGATTTTTGGCCTCGGCACACTGATCGTACTGACGGGTCTGTGTATGTCGCCGCGCATGGACACGGTGCTGGAACCCTTGCTGCAACTGTTTGGAGGCAGGCAATCCGCGCGCAGCCTGCACTTTATCGCCGCCATGGGGTTTGTCCTGTTTGTCGCCATTCACCTTTTCGAGGTGATCGTCACCGGCCCCTGGAACAACCTGCGCTCGATGATCACCGGCCGCTACGACTATCGGGCCGACGTTCCCGGCAACTCGCGAGAAAATAGCCATGGCGAACAATAAACGGCGTCACGCCCTGAAAATGATGCTGGCCCTCGGCGGCGGCGCGCTGCTCAGTGGCTGCGACCGACTGTCGCGCTCGGACCGGTTTGTACGGCTGCTGAATACCGCAGAACCGCTGAACGAAAAGCTGCAGCGGGCCCTGACCGGATCGGCCCTGGCCCGCGAGTACACCACAGCGGATATCTCGCCGGTATTCCGCCCCAACGGCGAGACGGATCCGCAGAATTCCGCCTACCGTCAACTGGCGGCCAATCAATTTGCCGATTACCGGCTGGAAGTGGGCGGCAGGGTTCAAGCACCCCAGCGACTGACACTCGCCGATATCCGCGCGCTGCCGGCACGCACGCAGATCACCCGCCACGACTGCGTCGAGGGCTGGAGCGCCATCGGCCAGTGGACCGGCGCGCGACTCGCGGCACTGCTGGATCTGGTGCAGCCCATGGGCGATGCCAACTACGTGGTCTTTCGCTGCGCCGACCTGTGGGGCCGGTCACAGGAGCCCTACTACGAGAGCATCGATCTGGAGGAGGCCCGCCATCCGCAGACGCTGCTGGCCTACGAACTGAACGGCGCCCCACTGCCCATTGCCAACGGCGCACCGTTGCGGCTGCGGGTGGAACGGCAGCTGGGATACAAGATGGCGAAATACATTATGGCAATCGAGCTGGTAAACAGCTTCGCGCATATCGGAGGAGGCCGGGGCGGCTACTGGGAAGACCGGGGCTACGCCTGGTATGCGGGTATCTGAACCGGCAGCGACTTCCCGGAAAATGAAAGAGCGGGGGCAAAAACAAAAAAAACCGGGACGCTCCTCGCTCCCGGCTTTTTTCGGTCCGACTAAGGCTCGGGATTAACCGCTGACCCCGCTGGAGGAGCTGGCGTAGCCCTCCTCAACCTCTACCGGCTTTCCCGGCGCCTCTGCTGCCTCCGGTGCCTTCAGCGGCTTGAACAGCAGTAACAGCAGCGGCAACAGGGTCAGCGAGCCCACCAAGGCCGCGGACATCGCCAGCGCCGTCAGCAGGCCGAAATAAATGGACGGCACGAACTTGGACAGCGCCAGGATCGAGAAACCGGCAATGATGGTGATCGCCGTGTAGAACATGGCGCGGCCAATGGTCGCGTGACTGCGGTGCATGGTCGCCACATAGTCGCCATCTTTGGCGAACTCGTCGCGGAAGCGGTACAGGTAGTGGATCGCGTGATCCACGCCAATGCCCACGGTGATCGCCGCGATGGTGATCGTCATCATATCCAGCGGAATTCCCGCCAGCCCCATGCCACCGAGTACCACGCAGGCAGCCAGCATATTGGGTATCAGCGCGATCAGTGCCAGCGACAGCGAGCGGAACAGTACCAGGAACATCAGCAGGATGCCCACGAACACCGCGCCCAGGGTCAGGATCTGCGACTTGAACAGGCTCTGCAGCATGTTGTTGTAGAGCACCAGCAGGCCGGTCAGGTGGATATTCTCCGGGGCAATGCCCATATCCTTTTCGGCGTAATTGTAAATCCGCTCGATCAGCTCCTCGCGGCGCAGGTTCGGGTCCGTTTCCTTCACCCGCAATGTGATACGCGCCTGACTGTGCTCGACCGACAGGTAGGGGTTAACCAGTACCGATGTGATCTCGTCCGGCAGGCTGGTGCGCGCCACCGCCAGCTCAAAGTCGTTCAGCGGCCCGTTGTTCAGGTCCTTCGCCACCTTGTACAGGGTGGCCAGCGACTGCACCTTGCCGATCTCCGGCTGTGCCTCGAGGAAATCGTGCAGCTGCTCGATCTTGGCGAGGCCCGCTACGGTAAACCAGTAACTGGTATCTGCCGTGTCGCTGTCACTACCGCCGAAAGGATCGTCCGCGGCGAAGGGATCCTCGTCAGCCGCGGCCTCATCGCCGGTATCCACGGCAAAGGGATCGTCCTCACCATCGGCCACAGCCGCCGGTTCTTCGGGCTTGTCGAGGATGATATCCAGGCTCACGGTGCCACCCAGGCGCTGATCGATCACCAGCATACCCTGGTAGATTTCGGTAGAGCTGTCGAAGTAATCGATAAAGCGGTTTTCCACCTTCAGCTTGGAAATACCCACCACACTGGCCACCGCCGCCAGTACCGACACGCCGATTACCAGGGCGCGGCGACGCTCCGTAAAGCGGGAAAACAGCAGCGTGAACGCGTGAGACTTGTCCGCGCCCATGCCGTCAGCACCGCGGCGCGGCAGCAGCATCAGCATGGCCGGGATCATTACGAACGAAAGGACCAGCGCCAGGGTCACGCCGATGGTCATCATCCAGCCGAAATCGATTACCGGGCGGATACCACTCACCACCAGAGATGCAAAAGCGACGATGGTAGTCAGCGCCGTGTACAGGCACGGCTTGGCCATAAAGCGCATCGCATCCAGCACCAGCTGGCCGCGCTCCCAATCCGGGTGCTCGCCCACCAGCTCGCGGTAGCGCACCGCCAGGTGGATGGTGATGGCGAGAGTGATGATCAACAACAGCGCGACGAAGTTGGCCGAGATCACCGTCAGGCGCCAGTCGAGCCAGCTCAGCAGGCCCAGCATGATCACCGCCGTGGTGACACAGGTCAGCAGCGGCAACACCACCCAGCGCACCTGACGGAAAATGACCAGCAGGGTGACGATGATAAATACCAGAATACCCAGGCCGAACACCACCAGGTCACTCTTGATAAAGGAGACCATATCGGTAGTCACCATCGACACGCCGCCGAGGAACAGTTCTGCCTCACCTTTATAGCTGGCGAGAATCGCGCGCACTTTCTCCACGCGCTCGCGGGACAGTTTTTCCTGCTCGGTGCGGTGCTGCAGATAGGCCTGGCTCACCGTCTCCAGCCGCGCTTTCTCCTCCACGGTAAGCGGGCCCTGCTGGCGCTTGCGCAGCAGCGCATCGCGCTCGCGCACCAGTTCATTGCCGCGGCTGTCGAACTTCAGGTTCACTAACAGCGCCGTGGTTTCGCCGTCCGGACTCAGGATCATGTCGCGGTAAATCGGGCTCGACAGAAATTCCTGCCGCGCCAGTGTCTTGTCAGTGCCCTGCGCGGAAAGGGTGCGAATGCCGTCGGCAATATCGGTGATCGACAGTTTCGGGCTGTACAGCAGCGGTACGTCGAGGATCGTCTGCACGCTGTCGACATCCTGTACCTGCGCCAGCTCATCGCGCAGGTGGCGCAGCGTCTCCAGGGAGGCGGCGTCGAACAGGTCACCTTTCTTGTAGCGGTAAGTCACCACCAGGAAATCACCGGTGGCGTAGCGCTCGGCGATCTTGCGGTAGTAATCGAGGGACTTGTCCGCTTCCAGCGTCAGCGAGTCCGCCGACGCATCGATCTTGAAGCGCGGCAGCCCCAGCGCCGCGCCCAGGGTCAGCAACAGCACGAAGAGCAGCACGGTTTTCGGCCGCTGGATTACCAGCTTTTCATACCAGGTCTTTAAAACTGACAGCATATAAATTCGCTTGCGTTAAATAATCAGGTGGCCATCGATGGGCGAATCCACTGTTCGCCCGGGCCATTTCAGGTCGACTTTTATGTCGCCCCTTTATAAAAATCTCAGGGCCTATCGAGGTGACCTAGGTCGCGGTCTGGAAACAACAGATCGCGCACGCGCTGTGTTAGTTCCTTCGGTCCGGGGAATCCGCCATCGCGCTTTCGCTCCCAGACCAACTGGTCACCGCAATGGATTTCAAACACTCCGCCACTGCCGGGCTGCAAGGCCACCTGGCCCAGGTCCTCGGCAAAAGTGTACAGCAGCTCCTGGGCCATCCAGGTTGCCCGCAACATCCAGTTGCACTGCACGCAGTAGTGAATGGTCACGCTCGGTTTCATACAGGTCCCCGGTCAGTCTCCCCAGCGAGGCAGTAGCTTCTGCTCTATCCCCAACTGGTCGAGTAGCCGCGCCACCACGAAATCCACCAGATCTTCCACCGTCTGCGGCTTCTGGTAAAACCCCGGGCTGGCGGGCAGGATCATCGCGCCCATGCGGGTCAGCTTGAGCATGTTTTCCAGGTGGATCTCGGAATACGGCGCTTCACGCGGTACCAGAATCAGCTGGCGGCGCTCTTTCAGCGCGACATCCGCAGCGCGCTCGATCAGGTTATTCGAGGCCCCGCAGGCAATGGCCGACAGGGTGCCGCCGCTGGCCGGGCAGATCACCATACTCGCCGGCGCCCCGGTGCCGGAAGCCACCGGCGAGAACCAGTCCGTCTTGCTGAACAGCTGCAGCTGCCCTTCCGCCGCGCCGAAGTGGTCGACCAGGAAAGCCTGCAGCTCCCGGTGGTCTCCCTCCGGCAGCCGGCAATCAGTCTCGGTATCGATAACCACCCGCGCGGCGTCGGACATCAGCAGCCACACGCGGACATCGGCTGCGAGCAGGCACTGCAGCAGGCGCAGGCCGTACTGTGCGCCGGACGCGCCGGTAATGGCGAGCGTGACGGTTTTACTAAACGCGGATTGGCCCAAAGCAGATTCCGTATGGTCGGTTATGAAGTGCGGCCGTACTTTGCTTCCAGCGCGGCTAATAAGCGCTGGTGAATGCCGCCGAAGCCGCCGTTACTCATGACTACGATGTGAGTTCCGGTCTCGGCCAAATTGACCGCGGATTCTACACCTGCAGCGATATTGTCGAAAATCTTTGCCGGCACAGTGGAATGGTGAACTACATCACCCAGGGACCAGCCCATGCCCTCCGGCTCATACCAGAGCACCAGATCCGCTCCGGCACAGGCCCGCGCCAGTGTCTCCTGATGAATACCCATACGCATGGTATTGGAGCGAGGTTCAATCAGGGCGATGATTTTATCATCACCGACTTTCGCGCGCAGGCCGTTGAGAGTCGATTCGATGGCGGTGGGGTGGTGAGCAAAATCGTCGTACACGCGGATGCCGGCCACATCACCCAGACACTCCATGCGCCGCTTGACCCCTTCGAAGCTACCCAGGGCCTGGGCCGACAGCTGCGGGTCCACGCCCACATGACGTGCTGCCGCCATCGCGGCGAGGCCATTGCGTACATTGTGCATGCCGGTCAGATCCCAGGCCACGCGGGCCACCTCGGCATCGCGGAAGTTCACCGCAAACCGGCTGCCGTCCGCGGCGATATCCACCGCACACCAGTCCCCCAGGCGCACCGCGTCCTCGCCATCGATGGCGAAGCGCTGCACCTCGGTCCAGCAACCCTGATCCAGCACTTCCTCGACCGAATCGTCGGCCGCAGCCACAATCAGGCCATTGCCCGGCACAGTGCGCACCAGATGGTGGAACTGCCGCTGGATCGCCTTCAGGTCATCGAAGATGTCCGCGTGGTCAAATTCCAGGTTGTTGATAATCAGTGTGCGCGGGCGGTAGTGCACAAACTTGGAGCGCTTGTCGAAGAAGGCAGTGTCGTACTCGTCGGCCTCGACAACGAAGAAAGGCGTCTCGCCGAGGCGGGCGGATACGCCGAAATTGCTCGGCACCCCGCCGATCAGGAAGCCCGGCTTCATACCCGCCTGCTCAAGAATCCACGCCAGCATGCTCGACGTCGTGGTCTTGCCGTGGGTTCCGGAAACGGCGAGCACCCAGCGGCCGCCGAGGAAGTGGTCACACAGCCACTGGGCGCCGGAAGTATACGGCAGGCCCTTTTCCAGCACCGCTTCCACCGCCGGGTTTCCGCGGGACAGCGCGTTGCCGATGATCACCAGGTCTGGAGCGGGCTCCAGCTGGGCCGGGTCGTAGCCCTCGGTCAACTGGATACCCGCCTGCTGCAACTGGGTACTCATCGGCGGATAGACATTGGCATCGCTGCCTGTCACCTGATGGCCCTCGGCCACTGCCAGCTGCGCGAGACTGCCCATAAAGGTCCCGCAGATACCTAGAATATGGATATGCATGGCGAAAAAGTGTACTCCCAGTAATTGCGGCGCAAGCTTATCACGGCATTCAACCCCAGTAATTGCCAATTCCCCCAGAATCTGTGCAATTACTACGCAATTCTATTAGACTCCGCCCCCAAATTGGCCGACCTCCACCCCCGTGGGGGGCTAGAACCCTAGACTAAAGGGTCATCGGTCCCGAGAGCGCCCCGCCTTCTGGCGTGCCTTCCCGCACGCCGGCATGCGGGGCGTCACGATTTTTGCAGGGTGAAATTCCCGCAGACGCATTAGAAGATGACGAATAGGAAGACCATGTCAAAGAAGAATGCCTTTTACGCCCAATCCGGCGGCGTGACCGCGGTGATCAATGCTTCCGCCTGCGGGGTAATCGAAACCGCCCGCGAGCACCACGACAAGATCGGCACCGTTTACGCCGGGCAGAACGGCATCCTCGGGGCCCTGCACGAGGAACTGATCGATGTGAGCGAGGAAAGTGCGGAGACCATCGCCGCGCTACGCTACACCCCTTCCGGCGCCTTCGGTTCCTGTCGCTACAAGCTCAAGAGTCTGGAACAGAACCGCGCTGAGTACGAGCGCCTGATCGAGGTGTTCAAGGCCCACGATATTGGCTACTTCTTCTATAATGGCGGCGGCGACTCCGCCGATACCTGCCTGAAGGTCTCCCAGCTGTCCGAGACGATGGGCTACCCGATCCAGGCCATCCACATTCCCAAGACCGTCGATAACGACCTGCCGCTGACCGACAACTGCCCCGGCTTCGGTTCCGTGGCCAAATACGTGGCCGTATCCACCAAGGAAGCGGCGCTGGACGTCGCCTCCATGTGCGCCACTTCCACCAAGGTATTCATTCTCGAGGTGATGGGTCGCCACGCTGGCTGGATCGCCGCCGCCGGCGCCCTGGCGCAGGAAGAGGACGGCGATGCACCGCACATCATCCTGTTTCCGGAAGTGGCATTCGACAAGGAGAAGTTTCTCGCCAAGGTGCAGAAGACCGTGGATGAAAAAGGCTACTGCGTAATCGTTGCCTCCGAGGGCACGCAGTATGCAGACGGCACCTTCCTCGCCGACGCCGGCAGCGTCGATGCCTTCGGCCACAAGCAGCTGGGCGGCGTGGCGCCGACCCTGGCCAATATGGTCAAAAGCGAACTCGGGCTGAAATACCACTGGGCGCTGGCGGATTACCTGCAGCGTGCCGCCCGCCATATCGCCTCCGCCACCGACGTGGCCCAGGCCTATGCGGTCGGCCGCGCCGCGGTGGAAATGGCCGTGTCCGGCAAGAACGCGATCATGCCCATCATCGTGCGCGATTCCGGTCCCGAATACAGCTGGTCCGTCGGTGAAGCGCCGCTCAGCGAAGTGGCCAATGTGGAAAAGATGATGCCGCAGGAATATATCAGCGAAGACGGCTTCGGCATTACCCAGGCCGGCCGCGACTACCTGCTGCCGCTGATTCAGGGCGAGGATTACCCGCCCTACAAGAACGGCGTACCGCAGCACGCGAAGCTGAAAAAGGTGCTGGTGGAGAAGAAGCTCAAGGAAGGTTTCGAGGTTTAACCGCGACCGGCCTCCATCTATAAAAAAGCCCCCGCCTCTCATAGAAGCGGGGGCTTTTTTGTTAGGGCCCCTATCGGAATGGACTTGCGTGCAACTTGCGCGCTCGGATCTGGGCACACCGCGTTGTCCCGCCGGCCGGAGCATTTCCGCCCATCTAGAAATCGAGTACGCCGCGCACAAAATCGGCCAATTCCTGATCCTGGCAGTTTTCAAAAAAGCACGCCTGGAAGCGCTCCCCGGTCACCGCGGTTTTGACCAATTCCGGATCGATGGCCTTGAGGCCCTCCAGGTAGCGTTTGGAGGTCGCCTCCTTGATGTGATCGAGAATGCCGGCATTACGCACCTGGGACTCCTTGCGCTCCGGCGGATAGCCCTGGCCCTTGACGCCGGTAAAGGCCTTTTCAAACATGTAGCGGATATTGAGTTCCGCCCCCCAGCCAAATCCCTTGGCGAAGGGAATGGACAGTGCATTACCGTTGTTGATCTGGGCAAACAGGAAGGCATCCGCGGGATCGATGCAGTAGCCGCAGGTCACACCCGGATAGGCATTGAGGGACATCAGCGCACCCTGCCCCGTGCCACAGCCACTGACCACAAAATCCACCGCTTTCGAGTTCAGCAGCAGGCTGCCCATGATGCCGAGGTGGATATAGGTCAGGTAGTGATCGTTATCGTCACACATACCCGTGTTGTACACGGTGTGTCCAAGCTCGCCCGCAACCGCTTCCAGTTCTTTCAGAACGACGGCGTTCTTCGCGGCCTGGCTGAACTCGTTCATCAATGCAATTTTCATTCGCTCGGTCTCCTTTTTGTATCCGTTCTCTTATCCAGCTGCGGGAGCAATACCTCGCTTCGATCCCCATGCAGAAAACCTCCGACCATAGAGATCGGAAAAAATAAATCACCCGGATGACGATAATTGAGACCTGACCAAAGATCAAAATTGGTCAGGCAAAAAAAGCGAAAAACAGCCAAATCCAGCAAAGAAACTTTTAAAATTCACACACCGTGATCACTTTTTGATCGACAAAATGGAAGGCATGGATGCAACTTTCAAACGGCGGAAGACCAATTCCTCGATCCAGTAATAATTAAAGAGCAGCCCGTGCATCACGTTGCCACCGCAAGCCCGCGGTTTTTCATCCCGCGACTTTCGATTAATATCAGGCGGACAACATCGGCGGTTTCCATGCAGTTCACACTCCACCTCTCCAGCCTGATCATCCTCTTCAGCGTCGCTACCGGCCTGCCCCTGTCGCTACTGCTGTGGATGGCGCCCTGGAGCAACCGCGTCGCCAACCAGAACCTGGGCCTGCTGCTGACCGTCAGCTGCGTTATTTCCGCTGCGCAGATTCCCATCGCCGAACATCTCAGCCAACTGTGGGCATACCACCTGATCTTTTCCCTGCAGCTGTTGCAGGGCCCGCTGCTGTATTTCTACACCCGGAGCCTCACACAGCCGCATTGGCGATGGCGACGCACAGATCGGTGGCATCTGTTGCCCGCGCCGGCGATGGCGCTGCTGTGGTACCTGCAAATGCCGCTGACACCTGACGACCAACTGAATCTGCCCTGCTTCGGCGGCACTGATTGCGACCCCATCTACCGCGCGCGCTTCGTGCACCGGCTGGCCGCATTTATTTCCCTGCTCTGCTACGGCGGCGCTGCACTGCACCTGCTGCGCCCGCACCTGCAGCGCATCAAGGAGGCCTACTCGGCCATCGAAGAAGTGAACCTGCGCTGGCTCACCCTGTTGATCTACGTCTACCTGATTGCCACCATCAGCGGCATTGCGATAGAAGTTCACGGCATGACCGTGGTCGAGCCAACGCTGACGCCGGGACAGCTCCAGGCCATGGCACCGCTGTTATTGAGCCTGTTACTGGGCTGGTTCGGGCTACAGCAGCGCAGGATCCAGTTGGCGGATACCGGGGAAATTGCCGCGCCCGCGGCGGATGGGAAAGCGGACAAAAAATACCAGACGAGCAGCCTGACTGAAGCGCGCGCTGCAACCATCTGGTCTGAATTGCGGCGGGTAATGGGGACCGACAAACCCCATCTGGAAGCGGGCCTCAAGATTGCCGATCTGGCGCGCACGTTGAAGGTTCCGGCGCACCACCTCTCGGAGACAATCAACAGCTGCGCCCGCCAATCGTTTTACGAATTCATCAACCAGCACCGGGTCGACGAAGCCGCGCAATTGCTGGCAGATCCGTCGCTGCGTCACCTGTCGGTCACCGATATCGGCCTGCAGGCGGGATTCAATTCGAACTCCACCTTCTTCGCCCATTTCAAGAAACGCCTGCAGCAGACCCCGCGCCAATATCGGCAACAGCGGCAACAGCGGCAAGTTGAAGGATCAGCCGTCAGCTGATTCCCCTACCCGCTCGCGCAGGATGTCTGCAGCGATACGGAAGGATTCCAGGCGCGCGCGGTGGTCGAATATCGTCCCTGCCACAATCAGCTCGTCCACCTGGGTACGCTCGAGGAATCGATCGATATAATTGGCGACCGTTTCCCGGGAACCTGCGGCGCTGGCTGACAGAGCCTGTTCAATCTGCGCCCGCTCTACCGGCGATGCAATCGCATCCGGGTTCTCCACCGGCGGTTTCAGGGGCCCGGGAGTGCCCCGGCGCAGGGCGACAAACTGCTGCTCGAGAGAAGTCATCAGGTAGCGCCCCCTCTCGTCCGACTCGGCGGCAAAGACATTGATACCCGCCGCGGCATAGGGCGCATCGAGATATTGGGAGGGGGTAAAACGCTCCCGGTAAACCTGTAGCGCCCGATCGAGCATGGCCGGCGCGAAGTGCGAGGCGAAGGCAAACGGCAACCCCATTGCGCCCGCCAGCTGTGCGCTGAAAAGACTCGAACCCAGCAACCACACCGGCACCCGCGACCCGACACCGGGTACCGCGCGGACGCGCTGCCCCGGTTTTTCCGGTTCAAAATAATGCAGTAACTCCTGCACGTCCTGGGGAAAACGCTCGGCGGCATCGGCAGAGTGATCGCGGCGCAGGGCCATCATGGTATTGCCGTCTGTCCCCGGCGCGCGCCCCAGTCCCAGATCCACCCGGTCCGGATAGAGCGCCGCCAGGGTGCCGAACTGCTCGGCCACCACCAGCGGCGAGTGGTTGGGCAGCATCACGCCACCGGCAGCGACGCGAATACGTTGCGTGCCCTCGGCCACAAAGCCCAGCGCCACCGCCGTCGCCGCACTGGCGATACCGGTCATATTGTGGTGCTCCGCCATCCAGAATCGTTTGTAACCCAACTGTTCCGCGTGCCGCGCCAGATCCCTGGAATTCAGCAGAGCGCCGCGGGCGTCGCTGTCGATGGTGATGGGGGAAAGGTCGAGCAGGGAATAAGCGCGCACAACAACTCCTTGGACGAAAACAATCAAACGGGCCAGTGCAGACGGCAGGATAGCCTTTTCAGCTCACCCGACGATAGCCGAATCCTGCAAAACTTACCCTTATTTCTCCTCGGCGACAGCTACTCGCCAGTGCCGAGCTTTGCCGCAAGCAGTTCGACAAGCCACTGATATAAAAAGATTTTTTTGTTCGGATTTGTAAATTCGCAATTCCCGCTACTGCGCCCGAATCCGAATTTGCAAATCCGGAGGCAGCCACGACGGGCCCGCGCTATAACCACTCCCGCGGCGCCGCGCGAGGCCGGAACTCCGAGAATAACAGTCCGTCTGGAGCCCCCTATGAAGTCACCCCATTTCCTGACCTCAAGCTCTCGCTGCCATGGTGGCCGGCAGAGCGAGGGCGGCATCTGGACAGGCGCGCCCGCGGCGCACAAACTCCGCAAGCGTTGATAAGAGAGATAAACATGAAAAAAATCCTGATCGGGCTGGGCGCAGTACTGCTGTTACTCGCCGCCGTCGTCCTCGTTCGCACTGTACGTTACACCGCGCCAGCGCCCACCGCGGAAAAAACTCAGGTCGCCGATGTCGATGCGGGGCAAATAGCCGAGCACCTTTCCGCCGCCATCCGCTTCCAGACGGTGTCAGCCCAGCTGGAGCAGAAAGACACCCAGGAACAGTTCGAGGCGTTTATCGCCTGGCTCGCCGACACCTACCCGGAAGTGCATGCAGCCATGGCACCCCAGCGCCTGGGCACTGATCCCGCACACAAATACAGCCTACTGTTTACCTGGCCCGGCAAGCGCGACGACCTGCAGCCAATATTACTGTCAGCCCACTACGACGTGGTGCCGGTGATTCCCGGTACCGAAGACCAATGGCAGCACCCCCCCTACGCCGGCGCCATCGACAAAACCCATATCTGGGGTCGCGGCGCCCTGGACGATAAAAGTGCAGTGATTGCCTTGATGGAAGCCGCCACACAATTGCTGGCGGAGGGCTTCCAGCCCGAGCGCAATGTCTATCTCAGCCTCACCAACGACGAGGAAGTCGGCGGCAACCACGGCACCGCCGCGGTGGTGGAAAAACTGGAACAGGACGTCGTACAGCCGGCCTGGACCCTGGACGAGGGCTCCTTCCTGCTGCGCGGTTTTATCCCCGGTATCGACAATGCGGTGGCCAGTATCAACGTGGCCGAAAAAGGCTATATGACTGTGGATCTGATTGCCCACGGCAAGGGCGGACACTCGTCGATGCCGCCGCGTCAGACCGCTGTGGATATCCTCGCCGAAGCCCTGGTCAAGCTGCAGCAGTCGCCCATTCCGGGCGGCCTCGAGGGCGTCAGCGGCGAAATGTTCGATGCGATAGCCCCGCATATGCCGTTTGGTAAACGCATGCTGTTCGCCAATCGCTGGCTGTTCGGCGGCCTGATCGAAAAAGCCCTGAATAGCAGCGCCAGCACTGCCGCCATGCTGCACACCACCATCGCGCCCACAATGCTCCACGCCAGCGTCAAGGAGAACGTGCTACCCATTGAAGCGGTGGCGACGATCAATCTGCGCGTGCACCCGCGCGATACTATCGAAGGAGTGGCTGAATATCTGAAAAAAACCATCGACGACGACCGCGTCGACCTGCTGGTGCGCCAGGGCGACGCGGCTTCGCGCGTATCGAGCGCCGAAGCTGAAGGCTTCAAAGCCCTCGCCGCCGCGACACGCGCCGTCTATGGCCCGGTCATCGTTGCCCCAGGCCTCACCGTCGCCGCCACTGACAGCCACCGCTATGAGACGGTGGCGGACAACAGCTATCGCTTCAACCCGATGATAGTCACCAGTGAAGATACCCACGGCTTCCACGGCACCAACGAGCGAATCAGCATTGAGAACATGGTGCATGCGACCAGTTTCTATCGCCAGCTGATCAAAAATGGCAGTGGCGAATAGCGATGCGGCCCATCGCAACCGGGGAAGCGTCTTTGGACCGGCCTTCGCCCGTCCGCTGCTGCGGGCAGCCACCCGCGCGGGACTGGTTCTGAGCCCCTCCTGGCACTATTCGACAGAGCCGAATTGGATGCTCTTCATTCGGCTCAAGGCTTCATGGAATCCATTCATTCCGAAGATGTTAAGAGCGAGTGCAAACCGGCTGACTTTTTTACTTCGCTGGTGACTTCGTGAAGCGCAGGTAAGGCAGCTTGATATCAATCGCTCCGAATTTTTCCTTCGCCTGTTCATCGTTCAAGCTCAGCGCCACAATCACGTCCTGACCCTGCACCCAGTTTGCCGGCGTTGCTATCGGTGTGTTGTCAGTCGCCTGCACAGCATCCAGCGCACGCAAAATCTCGGCAAAGTTTCGGCCTACGGACATCGGATAAGACATGGTGAGACGGATCTTCTTATCTGGACCGATAATAAACACCGTCCGTACAGTGGCACTATCCGCTGGAGTCCGGCCATCGGGTAAATAGGCATCGGCAGGCAGCATATCGTAGAGTTTGGATACTTCCAGGGAGGCGTCGTCGATAATCGGGAAGTTAGCGGGGGCACCGGAAAATGCCTCAATGTCGCGCTTCCATTTCTTGTGATCTTCAACACTGTCAACAGAAACTCCCATCACCTTGGTATTGCGCTTGGTAAATTCCGGAGCTAGCTGAGCAACTGCACCAAACTCCGTCGTGCAAACTGGCGTGAAATCCTTCGGGTGCGAAAACAGGATGGCATAGCTGTCGCCGATCCATTCATGAAAATTAATCTTTCCTTCTGTTGAGTCTGCGGTGAAATCTGGAGCGACATCGTTGATGCGAATAGACATGAATACTGATCCTCAGTTGATATGCGAAATAGCTATCTAGCCATTGATTCCTTGCTACTTCTTACCCACAGGAGTAACGAGCATATTTCTGTTAAGTCAAAAGTCAATTTTTTACCACGCAGTGCTATCGTGTCGAAAAGCACGCCGGCTAAGGTGCATATTTTGACTCCAGCAAAGTAGACACCATCATCCCGCACACTGGCAGGTATCGCACCAAAAGCAGCCACCTCCCTTTTGACTGTCGATAGCGCGAGAAAGATAAGGCATACCATTAATCGGAGCAGTGTTATTCTGTCTTCAAATGACGCACTGTACCGGGATACACGGAAACGGAGCTAAGAACTCGATAATTGGAATCAGGTGGTTTTTTCTTATGGCTATTCGGGATATTTTTTGGACAAAAGGTTGGATATTGTCATTGTTGCTCGTAATGCTGGCAGGGTCGGCATGGTCCGCCGCGGACTCCAGGTCCGAAGAAGCGGCCGTGGCCGCGCAACTGGATAAGTTCCATAAAGCAGCATCGAGAGCCGACTTTGATGGTTACTTTAGCTTGTTTAGCAAAGGCGGTGTTTTCATCGGCACAGATGCAAAAGAGCGCTGGACGGTCGATGAATTCAAAAAGTTTGTGAAACCCTATTTCAGCAAAGGCAAAGGCTGGACCTATGTACCGAGGGATCGCACGATTGTGATTCACGGCGATGTCGCCTGGTTCGATGAGCTCCTGGACAATGAGTCATATGGGGAGTGCCGTGGCAGTGGCGTTCTGGTGAAGGAAGATGGGCAGTGGAAGATCGCCCAATACAACTTACATTTTCCAGTCCCTAACGACGTGGCCAAGCAAATTACAAAAATCATCAAAGAACACCAGGCAGATAAAGAATAATAGAAAGCTTTAAAATTTACTGATTTTGACCAACTGTCATTCAAGTCCAATACGATTAAATCGGCAATCGCACTAATTTCCTGTCAATTTGTGGTCGATCTCAGTGGGAGGGCGCGCTACCCCAGAGCTCTTGCAGGCGCTCATCCCGCCCACAGCGATAGCGATAGTACTTGTAGCGGAGTGGATTGCGCTGGTAGAAATTCTGGTGATAGTCCTCCGCCGGATAAAAGGTACTGGCCGGCGCGATCCTGGTCACAACACGCTTACCCAGATTGGCCGCCACCTGTGCCTTGCTTGCCTCAGCTTCTGCCTTCTCCTCGGGTGTGGCATAAAAGATTTCACTGCGATACTGGTCGCCCCGGTCGCAGAACTGACCGCCGGAATCCAGTGGATCCACATTGCGCCAGAATACCTGCAACAGCTCCGCGTAGCTGACTTTGTCGGCGTCATAAGTAACCTGCACCACTTCGGCGTGACCGGTGCCACCTGCCGATACCTGCTCATAAGTGGGATTTTTCACATGGCCGCCGCTGTAACCGGAGGTGGTAGCCACCACACCGTCGACACGGTCGAACGGACCTTCCATGCACCAGAAGCAACCACCGGCAAATACTGCAGTGCGTATATTCTTGGTCTCATCCGCGGCCAGCGCCACAGCGGAAACAAGGGCCAGAAAGACAATGGTCAGCCAGCGCATGATGAATACTCCTCTCTGTTGAACCAGTGTTTTTGACGTCAGACCACACCGCGCAGGGCCCGCTCAAACAGCTCGCTGTACTGCTTCGCATCCAGTTTGCGCGGATTTCCGCCCGCCGACGGATCCGCCGCGGCCATCTGTCCGACTTTTTTCATCTGACGGTTGTCGATACCGATCTCTTCGAGACTGTGGGGGATACCGATTTCCGTGCGCAATTCCAGCACCCAGTCGAGTACTCCGTCGACACCTTCGTGTGGCAGCCCCAGATAACGCGCCAGTCGCGTCATGGGTTCGGCGACGGCGTCGCGGTTGGCCTGCAATACATAGGGCATCAGCACGGCGTTCAGCAGGCCGTGGTGCGCGTCGTAAAGCGCCCCCAGCGGATGCGCCAGCGCGTGCATGGCGCCCAGGCCCCGCTGGAAGGCCGTGGCCCCCATACTCGATGCAACCAGCATCTGTTGCCGCGCGTCCAGATCGCTGCCATCTGCCACCGCGCGCGGGAGGAATTCCCGCACCAGTCGAATGCCCTCCAGAGCAATGCCCTCGGCCATCGGGTGGAAGCCCGGTGAGCAATAGGCCTCGATATTGTGGGACAGCGCATCCATACCGGTGGCCGCGGTGATTGTGGCCGGCAATCCCAGTGTTAGCTCTGCATCGAGAATCACGATCGATGGCAGCATTCGCGGGTGGAATATGATGCGCTTGACCTGCGCGCCGGTATCGGTGATTACCGAAGAGCGCCCCACCTCTGAACCGGTACCGGCCGTTGTTGGCACGGCGACCACCGGCACCATGCCATCTACATCGACGCGTAAAAAGTTATCGCCCTCGTCTTCAAAGTCCCACAGTGGCCGCCGCTGCCCCGCCATCAATGCAATCGCCTTGCCGGCATCCATCGCCGACCCGCCTCCGAATGCAATAACGCCGTCGTGCCAGCCGGCGCGCAGTGCTTCGACACCGGCGCTTACGTTGTCGCCAGTGGGGTTGCCCTTGATCTCGGAGAACACATCGATTTTCAGATCGCTTTCGCCACAGTCCAGTAGTACTTGCTGCAGCATCGGCAGTTCGGCGAGACCGGGATCGGTGACCAGCAGCGGCGCGCGAATACCGAGCTCCGCGCAGGCGCCAGCCAGTTCGCTGACGCGCCCCGGACCCACGCGCATGGCGGTGGGGTAATTCCAGTTGGTGTGAAAGTATTGAGTGTTCATGGTTGAAGTTTGAAGTGAAAGGATTTGGGGCGGGTGAGCTGCTCAAAGCCAACCCGGGAGAGGGTGCAACCGCGCCCGGACTTCTTGACGCCGGTCCAGGCCAGTTCCGGATCCAGGTAATCGCAGCGGTTCAAAAACACGGTACCGGCTTCCAGACGTTCACCCAGTGTCAGCGACGCCTGTTCATCGCGGCTGTAAATAGCGGCGGTCAGGCCGAAGTCACTGTCGTTCATCAGCCCCAGGGCTTCACCGTCGTCGCGCACTTTCTGCACGCCGAGTACCGGGCCAAAGGATTCCTCGTGCATCACGCGCATTTCGCTACTGACACCAGTGAGCAGTTGCGGCGCCATGTAGGGCGTGCCGCGCTGGTCCAGCGGAAAATTCCGTGGATCAATATGCGCCGTCGCACCGGCGGCAACGGCTTCGTCGATCTGGGTGCGCACGAAGTCCGCCGCTTCAGCGCGCACCAGCGGGCCGAGCGTGGTATCCGGATTGTCGGGGCGACCGAGTCGATACTGTCGCACCAGTTCCGCCGCGCGACTGACAAATTCGTCGAACAGGCTTTCGTGCACATAGGCTCTTTCGATACCGCAGCAGGACTGGCCGGAATTGAAGAAAGCTCCGTCGATGACACTGTCCACTGCGAGATCCAGGTCGGCATCGGCGCGCACATAGGCGGGATCTTTCCCGCCCAATTCCAGCCCGACAGTGGCAAAGCGTCCCGCCGCAGCGCGCTCTACCATCGCGCCGCCGGGGACCGATCCGGTAAAGGCTATATGGTCAATTTCCGCCGCGCGCACCAGGCGCTCGGTGTCGCCGTGACTCAGATGCAGATAACGGAAAACGCCCTGAGGCAGGCCCGCCGCGGCAAAGGCTTCCACCATGCGCTCGGCGCACAGCGGTGTCTGCGCGGAGTGTTTCAGTATCACCGCATTGCCGGCGAGCAACGCCGGCACCACCGCATTGACGGCGGTGAGGTAGGGGTAATTCCACGGTGCGATTACCAGTGCCACACCGAGTGGCTCGCGACGGATAAAGCGCGTAAATCCTTTCTTTTCCGGTAGCCGGATATCGGCCAGTGCCTCCTCGGCAATATCCGCCATGGTGTTGGCGCGCTCGGCAAAACCGAGAACTTCCCCCGCAGCAAAGCGGATCGGGCGGCCCATCATCCAGCAGAGCTCCTCACCGAGTTGCGCCTGGCGGTCAGTAAAGGCCGTCACCGCCTGATGCACGATCGCGACTCGCTCCGCCAACGGAGTCCGCTTCCAGGCGAGCTGGGCGCCGCTGGCCGTATCGAGTGTCGTGCGAATTTCATCGTCAGTGGCAAGCGGTCGCTCCACATAGATCGAGTTGTCGACCGGAGAAATGCATTGCAGTGTGCTCATGGTATTAAGGTGCTCAGATGATTTCGAAGTAGCGGTCCAGTTCCCAGTCGCTGACGTGACGGCGGTACTCCCGCTCCTCCCACTCGCGACTGGCCGCAAAATGCTCGACGAAACTGCTGCCGAACAGCTCCCGCGCTGCTTCCGAGCTCTTTAGTCGCTGCGCCGACTCCCACAGGGTGCGCGGCAGCGCCAGCTCCGCCGGCTGTTCCAGTGCGTAGGCGTTGCCCGCCACCGGCTCCCCCGGCTCCCACTGGTGCAACACGCCGTAGAGCCCGGAGCCGAGCGCCGCCGCCAGCGCTAGGTATGGATTGGCGTCCGCGGCGCCGAGGCGGTACTCGGTGCGCTGGGACTTGTCGCTGCCGGGAATCACCCGCAGCGCCGCAGTGCGGTTTTCTACCCCCCAGGTGGCATCGGTGGGCGCCCAGAAACCCGGCACCAGGCGCCGGTAGCTGTTCACCGTGGGGGCCATCATGCTGAGAAGTTCCGGCATCAACCGCTGCTGGCCGGCCAGGAAGTGGCGCTGTACCGCACTCATGTTGCGCGGCTCCCTGGGATCGTAAAAGGCAGATGTGCCGCCGTCGCGATTCCGCAGGGACAGGTGGATATGGCCGCTCTGCCCGGGGTAATCCCCGGACCATTTAGCCATGAAGGTAGCCATCAGGCCGTTGCGCTGGGCCAGCACCTTGATAAAGGTCTTGAACAGGGCCGCCTTGTCCGCCGCCGCTTCGGCTCCGTCGACGGTAATCGCTGCCTCCAGCACACCGGGGCCGGTTTCCGTGTGCAGCCCCTCGATGGGAAAGTCCATCTGCTCGCCCAGGTCTAGGATTTGCCGATACAGCTCGGCGTGCACCGAATTGCGGATCACCGAATAACCGAACCAGTCCGGGGTAAAGGGCTTCAGGTTGCGGAAGCCCTTATCGCGGGCGCTATCCGGGGTTTCGTCGAACAGGAAAAACTCGTACTCCAGTGCCGCCTGCGGGTCGAATCCAGCCTCGCGACAGCGCTCGATCACGCGGCGTAAGGTCGCGCGCGGGCAGACCGTTTCAGCCTGCTGATCGAATTCCGCCAGGAACAGCAACATGCCGTCCTCGAAGGGCACCGCCCGGCAGCTCGCCGGCAGTATCCGCACTGGCGCATCCGGGTAACCGGTGTGCCAGCCGGTGTACTGGGCGTTGTCGTAGAGCTGGTCCTTTACATCCCACCCCAGCACCACATCGCAGAAAGAGAAACCGTGTTCCAGGGCAGAGAAGAACTTGTCGCGGCTCATATACTTGCCACGCATAACGCCGTCGTTGTCGAACAGGCCCACTTTGACGTGACTGAGGTTACGCTCCTCGACGATGCTGCGGGCATCCTCGGGGGTCCGGACATCCCGTGGATTCAACATGGCTTGCCTCATTGTTGTTATGGCGAAGTGATGGCGATGAGATACAGGATAGACCCGCCACGGGCGACTGGCGGCCGGGCCCCCGGCCGATTTGCAGCAGAAACCCGCCTGGGACGCCGGATTCCACCGCTTTCCGCCGCCGGGCGCAGGGTTTATAATCCGCGCTCCCAATTTTTCGTCCACTTTTTAGTCAGGAACAGCAATGAGCTTCGACAAGGTTTCCGCAGGTAAAGACCTGCCCAACGATATCAACGTCATCATCGAGATCCCCGCCAACCACGACCCGATCAAGTACGAAGTGGACAAGGACGCGGACGCGGTATTCGTAGACCGTTTCGTAGCCACCCCGATGTTCTACCCGGCCAACTACGGTTACGTGCCGCAGACCCTGTCCGAAGACGGCGACCCCCTGGACGTGCTGGTCGTGGCCCCCTACCCGGTTATGGTCGGTTCCGTAATCCGCTCCCGCGTCATCGGCGTACTGAACATGACCGATGAGTCCGGCGTAGACGCCAAACTGCTGGCGGTACCCCACACCAAGCTGACCAAGTTGTACGACCACGTTCAGGAAATCGGCGACCTGCCGGAACTGCTGATCAAGCAGATCGAGCACTACTTCGAGAACTACAAGGCGCTGGAAGCCGACAAGTGGGTGAAGGTAGACGGCTGGGCCGATGCCGAAGCCGCGCGCAAAGAAGTGATGGCTTCCCGCGAGCGTTACCTGAAGGAAGAAGGCTGAGTTTTCTCAGACCTCTGCTGAAAAAACCGGCCTCTGGCCGGTTTTTTTATGCCGGTTCGAAATCTGGCTCGGCAGACTAGAGGTCGATAGGCGCCGTCGCACGCACATCTCGCAAAGTCTTGAGAAAGATAAAGCTCAATACGCAGGCGCCGATGCCGGGGGCTGCTTGAGATTGGATAGTCGAACAGGATGCAGGACAAACGGCTTCCGGCAACGGCGCCGCCACAGGAACAAAGACGCAGTAACTTAAAAATTATCGATGCGGGCAAAAAGCAGGTTCGCCCCTCGATGCCCCCACAAAAATTCGGCATTTCTGTCGGGTTATCCAGACCGCTGGCGTTTACTCCCAATGTAGGTACGTGTACCTGCGACATGATCAATCAAGATTCGCCAAATCCAATAACAATAGACTGGAGAAACCCGATGCACAGTTCGCGCACGCCCATCCACCTGTTTCACAAAACGCTGTTAGCCAGCGCCGTCGCACTGCTATCTGCTGGCATACAGGCACAGGAAACCGGCGGCAACTCACTGGAAGAAGTCTCGGTTACCGGTATTCGCGGCAGCCTGCAGCAGGCGCTGGATGTAAAGCGCGATGCCACGTCAATTGTCGACGCCATTAGTTCCGAGGATATCGGCAAGTTTCCGGATAAAAATGTTGCCGATTCCCTGCAGCGTATTCCCGGAATTTCCGTCGACCGAATCTGGGGCGAAGGCCGTGATATTTTTGTCCGCGGTACTGACAGCACCCTGAACCGCACACTGATGAACGGACAGAATGTGGCCTCCGCCTACTGGTGGGCCAACGACAATCCCAGCCGCGGCTTCAACTATTCCATTCTTGCCTCCGAACTGGTGTCCTCTCTGGAAGTGTACAAAAGCCCGGAAGCGCGCCACGACGAGGGCAGCATAGGCGGCATGGTGAACGTCATCACCCGCAAGCCGATGGACCTGGATCCGATGACCGTGAACCTGTCCGCCGAGAACGTTTACAGCGATCTGCCAGGCGAATGGGATCCGCAGGTATCCGGCCTGGTGAGCTGGAAAAACGATGCGGAAACCTTCGGCGTGCTGGCTTCTTTCAACAGCCAGCAGCGCACCGTGCGCCGCGACGGCCTGGAGGTGTTCCCCACCAACGACCTGTATTCCGTCACCGACCAGAACGGCAACACCACCGACAATGTCTACGTTCCCTGGGGCGGCGGCTCAGCGATTTTCCAGCAGGACCGCGAGCGCCAGACCACCAATGTAACTCTGCAATTCCGCCCCAATGACCGCTGGGATACCGCGCTGAACTATGTTGCGTCCGACATGAATATGGACAACAGCAACCAGAACTATCTGTTCGTGGCCGGCGGCTACAAGATTCCGGCGGGCGATGTAGTCACCAATCCGGTGTTCATCCCCACCAGCGACGGCAACCAGGCACTGGTCGGCGGCACTATCGAAAATGACGGCACCATCGGCGTGGCCGATGAACCCATCGTACGCGACGCCTACATCGAATCCGAGGTGCTCGACCTTTCCGGCGACTACGAGGGCGACAGCTGGCAGCTGCACCTGCAGGCGGGCACCACCAGCGCCGAGGGCGGCAGCAACCACGACCGCAACTACTGGTTCGAGGGCTACGCCGCAGAGAAACTGAATTTCGGCCCCAACACCAACGAGTTCGGCTTTCCCGGCGTCGATCCGCTAGATGGCACTGCCGTTCACTTGAATGCTGCCAACCTGCGCGACTGGGTGCGCGTCATGAATGACGACGAAACCTATTTCCAGGCGGATGCCAGTTTCGATGTTGACCTGGGCTTTATCACCGCGATCAAAACCGGCCTGAAGATGCGCGACCACACCATCGAGAACAACCGCCAGAACGGCTCCGTAGACGTCAACAATCCAGCCATCGCCGAACAGGTAGCGGCACTGAACGCCATCACCCTGGCCGACGTCTCCAGGGGCGCCAGCCCGAGCTTACACGGCGAGGGTGCCACCGCCGGCTCCCTGACCCAGTACGCCTTTCTGGATATCGGCCTGGCACAGCAGAAGGTGAACAGCATCCTGGACAACGGGGTCATGACCTACGCCGAAGATCAGCGGGCCTACTATAAAATCAACGAAGACATCACCGCCGGCTATGTGCAGGGTGAATTCGAAAGCGGGCAACTACATGGCAACTTCGGCGTGCGCCTGGTGGATACCGACCAGACCTCCAACGCCTATATGGACGGCGCGCGCGGTTCCGTCGGTCGCAGTTACCGCGAGGCGCTGCCCAGTGTGAACGCCACCTATGATCTGTCCGAGGATGTCATCCTGCGCGCAGCCGCGTCCCGCGCCATGGCCCGCCCGACCTTCCAGAACCTGAGCTCGAACATCGTCATCAACGCCACCAGCGGCACCGCCACCGCCGGCAATCCGAAACTGGATCCGATGTTGGCGGACCAGTTCGAATTCGGCGCGGAATGGTATTTCAGCGACGCCAGCCTTCTGGCCGCCACCTACTTCAACAAGAGCCTCAGCACCTTCGTGTTCCAGGACACCCAGGTGGAAAATATCGATGGCCAGAACATCAACGTCACCCGCCCCTACAACGCCGATAACGGTGCAGATATTCAAGGGGTCGAAATCCAGCTGCAGCACGATTTCAGCAACGGCTTCGGTGCGCTGGCCAACTACACCTGGACCGACGCGAAAGTGCCGGCCAATAGCGACGGCACCAGACTGGAACTGCCGGGTAACTCCCGCGACCAGTTCAATGCCTCCGCCTACTACGAAAACGAGTTCATGAGCGTACGGCTCTCCTACAACATGCGCTCCGAATCCTACGGCGGCCTCACCTCCGGATCGCAGCTGGTCACCGACGAGTACGACCAGTGGGACGCCACCGCCAATTGGACAGTTACCGACAATATGGATGTTTTCCTGACCGCGGTGAATCTCACCAACGAGATTATCTATATGCGCACCGCAGACGGTATTCCGGTCGGCTTCTACGAAAATGGCCCGCGCTACAGCCTGGGTGCACGCGTTTCCTTCTGACAATTCGCATCGATTGTCACCCCAACTTCGGGCGCCCATCGGGCGCCCTTTTTTATTGCCAACGCCACGGCAACGGCTCACGGATAAAGATTGACGAAAATCCGAAACGTAATGCGAAGGCGCCGGGGCCGGGAGGCACTTGAGAAAGGCGCCTGCGGCTGACCAACAGACCGATCAGGCTGTTGAACAAGCGGCTACCGGTACCGGCGCCGCCAAGTTTGCAACTACAGGGCACTGCGCTGAAATCAGCGCTCGAGTGTTGTGAAGGGAAGTTGTTACCGCGGCCCGAGCACCAGTATGCGCTGGTCGTTTTCGGTTACCCGCGCATCGAAACCCTGCTTCAGCGCAAACACCAGCGCCTCGGGATCACCGATATTGAAGACTCCGCTGATGCGCTCGTCGGCAAGCGCGTCGCCCACCAGTACCACCTTGCGGGTGGTATAGCGGTTGTACTCGGCAATGGCATCTTCGAGGCGGTCGTTGTCGAAATAGATGCGGCTGGTCTGCCAGGCGGTGACCCTTTCCAGGTTGACCGGCGCAATGCCGCTGTTCTGCTGCGGGTTCGCCGCCGCGAAATCAATACCCTGCCCCGGCAGCATCCTCGCCAATTGGCGGTGATCGCCGGCCGCGTCTTCGGCTTTGACCTCGACAATACCCTGGGTCACCGCCACGCGCACGTCGCCCGCCCGCAGTGCCACATTGAAGGCGGTACCCACCGCACGTACTTCACTGCCGCGCACATGCACAACGAACGGGCGCTGGCGATTTTTGGCCACCATAAAGAAGGCCTCACCGCGCTCCAGATACAGATCCCGCTGGTCGCGGGAATAGCGCACCCCCACTCGGCTGTCCGTGTTGAGCATCAGCGTGGAACCGTCATCCAGGTGCACCACGCGCTGGGCGCCGATGTTCGTCTGATAGTAATCGATGGCGTAGTGCTGGCGCACCAGTACGGTCGCCAGCGCGATCATCAACATCGCAGCTGCGGCACCAAACCATCGCCAGTAACTGCCCCTACGCACCACTTTGCGCACCGGCGGCAGATCGGCGTTCAGTTCCGGGTCGTCGCGCAGCAGATTGGTCATGAGGCCGAGCTGTCGACACTGGGCAAACGCAAGTCGATGCCGCGCATCGGCCTCCAGCCAGTGATCGAGCTCGCGCTGTTCGGCGGCGCTCATGGCGCCGCTGTCGCAGCGCGCGAGCCAGTCGGCAGCCGCCATCCTGATAGCTTCGTCAACTACTTCAGCATTCATAGGATATCGTTCAGCTCACTCTGCAGGTGCTTGAGGGCAGTGCTCATATGGCGTTCGACACTGCGGGTACTGATAGACAGGGCTGCGGCCACTTCCGGGTAGGTCATCTCCTCGAAGCGGCTCAACAGGAATATTTTGCGGGTCAGCGGTTTTAACTGAAGCAGGGCCCGCTTCAGCTGCTGCAGGCTCTGCTGCCACTCGACACTGCCCTGGGGCGATGGCTCGCGGCTTTCGTGTTCCCCCTCGTCAAAGCGTTCGTGGGCATCGCCACGGCGCCGCATATAGCGGCGCAGGCTGTCGCGCACCAAGTTAGTGGCCACGGTAAAGATATAGGCACGAGGATTGTCCCGCAGGTGCTGCAGGTTATCCAGTCGCAGCAGGCGGATGTAAGTTTCCTGCAGAATGACTTCCACATCTTGCTGCCCGCCCGGCAGCATGCGCGCGACATAATTGCACAGGGCCCCGCGGTGGCTCTGGTACAGTTTCTCCACGAGGGCCCTGTCGGCAGGCTCACCGGCAGGCGAGGCACTGACTAGGCGCAGTGGTGCCTTGGATACAGCCATCCGACCACCCGTTGAAACCGGTCCACAAAAGATGTTTTTCCCATAACTACAGTAAACGCCGGTCGCGGCGTATCCCCGACAACTTTTTTAATATTTTTCCCGGTTTCTTTTGTTGGCACCCTGCGCTTGCCGCTCTGCGCTCAAATCGAGTATTTTGCCGTTACAAAGGAGTCTTCCTCGGCTATATCGGCTATCGGCCGCAGCCGATCGGGCCCGGCAATCCTGAACGATAATAATGATGAATACGCTCGCAACTTTCCGCCGGGCCAGGTCTTCCGGCAGTGCCCGATTCCGCCCAGGGCAATACGCTCTGCGCCCGTTGCTGCTGGCAATTTTGGGCACAGCGATGCCCGCATCTCACGCGGTCCTCGCGGATGGAGCGCCCGATATCGAGTCCAGCGCTATTCTGCACGCTCCCATCACCTTTGCAATTGACGCCCAACCCCTTGACCGCGCCCTGACCCGGTTTGCCGATCAATCCGGTGTGCAAATTTTCTACCGCAGCCAGCTGTTACCGCAGGTGAACAGCGCAGCGGTAAACGGCACGTTCACACTCGAGGAGGCCCTGCGCCTGTTGCTCAGCCGAAGTCATCTGAGTTACCGCTTCGACGGCAACGATACGCTGGTTCTCCGCACCGCAGAACCCGATAAGGCTGCAACCGCACCGACAGAAATTCCCGGGGATACCACTTATTCCACGCTGGAGGAGACTTATGTCACCGGCGTGCGCAGCACCCTCCGCCGGAGCCTCTCCATCAAGCGGCAGAGCGATAACCTGGTGGATGTGATTACGTCGGAGGATATCGGTAAGTTTCCCGACCAGAACGTGGCAGACTCGCTGCAGCGTATCGCCGGTGTCTCGGTAGACCGGCTGTGGGGCGAGGGTCGCGATGTCAACATCCGCGGAACCGACAAGGACATCAATCGCACACTGCTAAACGGCCAGCACGTGGCCTCAGCCTACTGGTGGGCGAACGACAACCTGAGTCGCGGCTTCAATTATTCCACCCTGGCTTCGCAGCTGGTGCAGTCGCTCGAAGTGCACAAGACGCCGCGCGCAGACCTGGATGAAGGCAGTATCGGCGGCACGGTGATTGTACGCACCCGCAAGCCCCTGGACATGGCACCACTGGAGACCCACCTGTCCCTGGAGCGACAGTACAGCGAACTGGCGGATCAGTGGGATCCGCAGGCGTCATTCCTGGGTAGCTGGAAAAACAGTGCACAGACACTGGGCCTGCTGACCTCCATCAACTGGCAGAATCGCAGTGCTCGCCGCGACGGCCTGGAGACCTTTTCCGACAACAACCTCTATCGCATTACCGATACCAAAGGGCGCAGCACCGACAGCGTCTACGCCATCTGGGGCGGCGGTACCGCGATGTTGCAACAGCAACGCACACACACCACCGGCAATGTGACACTGCAGTGGGGCCCCGATGAACACTGGGATACAGTGCTGAACCTGGTGCGATCGCAACTGGACATCGACAACACCAATCACAATTTCCTCTTCTCGCCCGGCGGTTACAAACTGAGCCTGACACCGCCAGCCGAAGTGGAGGATCCGCAATTTATCGATAGTGACGACGGCAACCTGATGCTGGCCGGCGGCACACTTATGGGCGCGGACAGCACCGGTGCCCTGCTGGATGCGATCCAGCGCGAGGCCTATATCGACACTTCGGTGAATGATGTCGACATCCACTACCGCAATGATCGATGGCAGGGTCACCTGCAATTCGGCAATACCCACGCCCGCGGTGGCACTGATCACGATCGCCTCTACCGGTTTACCGGCAATAGCCGGGTGGCGTTTCGCCTCGACCGCAACGCCATTGAAACCGATTACCTGGATATCGATCCGCTGCACCCCGGGGATCTCGATCAATTTTCGCCGGTGTCCCGCGACTGGATTCGCGCGATGGAAAACCGCGAAGATTACGGCCAGCTGGATTTCACGCGTGTGCTCGGGGACGACTGGCTGCAGCGCATCAGGTTCGGGGTGAAATACCGCGATCACGGTGTGGAAAACAACCTGACCGTGGGCAGTATCGACTCCGGCAGCCGCGCCTGGGCAACCCTGCAGCAAGTTGGCCTGGACAGTGTCAGCCGCGAATGGAGCCCCGAACTCAGCCAGCAGAGCGCGGCCGCCGGCACGCTGACCCGCTATGCGCTCACCGATCCACAATTGCTGCGCTCGGTAATTCAGCCGCTCTACGACGCGGGTGCAATGACTTACCACTATGATCCGTCGGCCTACTTCCGTATCACCGAGCACAGCCTGGCCGAGTACATTGGTCTCGATTTCGCCCGGGGCTCCTGGTCCGGCAACGCCGGTGTGCGCGCCGTCGCCACCCGCCAGGTAGCCAGCGCGTACCGCGACGGCGAACTGCAACACGTGCGCAACCGCTATCGCGACTACCTGCCGAGCATTAATGTCGATTATCGTGCGACCCCGGATGTGATCGTCCGCGGTGCCCTGGCACAAGTCATGGCGCGACCGAATTTCAAGGACCTGAGCCCGAGTATCATTATCGATCCCACCAGCGGCTCCGGTTCGGCGGGCAACCCGTACCTGGATCCGTATCGCGCCGACCAGCTGGATCTGGGAATTGAGTGGTATTTTGCCGCTGCCTCGCTGCTGTCGGCGGCGGTGTTTTACAAGGACATCTCCACCTTTATCTACCCCCATGTAGAGACAGAAATGATCGACGGCAATCCGGTTTACATCACCCGGCCACAGAACGGCCCCGGAGCGGATATTGCCGGGCTGGAACTCCAGTGGCAGCAGGATTTTGCCAACGGCTTCGGTGTAATCGGCAATTACACCTATACCGATGCCAGCGTGCCCACGCCGGACGGCAGCCAGTCACTGGAACTGCCGGGTAACTCCCGCAGCCAGTTCAATGCCAGTGTGTATTACGAGCAGCAGGCCTTCAGTAGCCGACTTTCCTACAATTACCGCTCGCGCTCCTACGGTGAGATCGTGGCCGGCTCCCAGAGCGAGACCGCAGCCTATCGCCAGTGGGACGCCAGCGTGCAGTGGCCGCTGACCAGCTATCTGACCCTGTCAGCAGAGGCCATCAACCTGACCGATGAGGTGATCTACATCCGCAGCGCCAGCGGAATCCCACAGGGCTTTTACGAAAACGGACGGCGTTTCCTGCTGGGACTGCGCCTCGAGTATTGAAGGGTGGCGGGAGGCAATGGGGCGAACAGGTCGTTCGCCCGGCGGGAATAAAAGAACCTGTGATCCAATCCGTGTTGCCTTTGAGGTCCGTCAATCGAGCTGCCAGTCCGGCACAGTCACCGATACCGGCGCTTTCGCCGCACGCTCACGGTCGTCCACCAGATTGCCCTGAGCGGGTTTCAGGCTGAGATGATCCACCGCCACCTGTACGGTGTCCTTTTTCTCGCGCTCATGCTCTTTGACCAGGTTGCCTTCCATCGGTGCCAGGCTCCAGTCAGCGGTAGCGGCGGCCGTTTCCGCCTGCGACGGTGCGCTTTCCGTAGCGGGTTCCGGTGCCGGCGGCGCAGGCGGTGGTGGTGCTACTTCACCTTCGGCTTTCAGGGCGGACTGGGCCCCCATTTTTGCCAGCGTGGCCTGCAGCTGTTCAGCCTGCGACTTCTGCAATCCTTTCTTGATGGCCAGTGGACGGCCACTGAACAGTTTTTCGATGGTTTCCGGTCCCGCCTTGAACAGGCGCGCCAGATTCGCCTTGACGTCGGCAGCGGTGTAACCGGGTACCAGATCGCCACGAAAAATCAGACTGAATGTGGGTTCGGACATGGCTCGCCTCAATTGTTTTGACTCTATTGTCTTATTCTTCTGAATCCAGTGTCTGGTCCATGGTATAGGCCGGGGCCGCCGCGCTCTTGCCGACGATACGCGCCGGCACACCGGCGACTGTCGCATGCGGCGGTACATCGCTCAGCACCAGACTGCCGGCAGCGATTTTGACCCCGGTGCCGATACTGACCGGCCCCAACACTTTGGCGCCGGCACCGACCATCACACCACGGCCGATCTTCGGATGGCGGTGGCCGGTGCCACTGCCGCTGCCGCCGAGCGTCACCGAGTGCAGGAAAGAGACATCGTCCTCCACCACACTGGTTTCCCCCACGACAAGGCCGGTCGCGTGATCGATCATGATACCGCAACCGAAGCGCGCGGCCGGATGAATGTCCACGGCAAATTGCTCGGACACGCGGCTCTGGAAATAGAGCGCGAGGGTGCGGCGCCCCTGCGACCACAGCCAGTGCGCCACCCGGTGCGATTGCAGCGCGTGAAACCCCTTGAAATAGAGGAACGGGGTCAGGTACTGGTCGCAGGCAGGGTCGCGCTCGTACCAGGCACTGATATCCGCGCGCATGCAGCGGGAGATATTCGGATCGGCGCGCATGGCCTCCGCAATCACTTCCTGCAGCGCAGTGGCCGTCAGCGCGGTGTGATCGAGCACCGATGCCAGCTGGTAGGCCAGCGCGCTGTCGAGGGACTTGTGCCGCAGTATGGTGCTGTGGAAATAACTGGCCAGCACCGGCTCTCCCGCGGCGGCGGCGCTGGCCTCGGCCCGCATCGCGCTCCAGATATCCCGCTGTTCCGTTTCGCCGTCGATGGTCAATTCCTCGGTCATTCAATTCACGTTTGGATAGCAGTGATCCGGCACCTGCACGAATCGGGCATAAATCTCGTCGATCCGCGCGCACACAGTGTCGCACAATTCCAGCTCACAGCTCTGCAGCTGTTCACAGAGTCGCTCCGGCGTCAGCAGCTGCTGTAACTCCCATGCGCGCGGCGCATAGCTCAAGTGCCAGCGCTCCGGCGCCACGCCGCCGCGGTCCTCGGCGTAGGGGCGAAAGAGACCATAGCTCTCCCCGGCGGCGATGCGTTCATCCAGCCAGCAGTGGAAGGGTCCGAAAATGCCCGTGTCTGCCACTTCCTGCGGTGTCAGCTGCGGCTGGTAATCCCGCGGCATGGCCCCGGCATCAACCACATCGAAATCTGTGCCCCAGTGGTGGCGGGAGCCTCCCGGCAGCGCCGACCAGCGCAATATAGCGAAAGCGGTCTGCTCCGGCGACAGCTGCGCCACATCCAGCTCGCGGCCCTCGCTGTCGAGTACCGGGCGCAGACCGGCGGCCTTGCGGTTCCAGATGACCCGCTGCCGTTCGAAATCGCGGAAGCCGGAGACCACCAGCGGATCAAAACCGGCAGCGCGGGCGTCTGCACGCAGCCGCTCGAAAGCGACCAGAGCTTCGGGGTGCAGCAACTGGCCGGACTGCGGCTCGAGAATGACATGCTCATCGCCGAGCCCGAACAGCATGCGCTGCAACGGCGCACTCAACATCGTGTACTCCCATGATTGCCAATCCTGGTACGACAGACCGGCAAATTATTCAAAGCGAACTAAAGTGAAAGGACTTTCGTGGCACTACTTTAACAAAACCCGGTGCCGACCGATCCATTTGGCAATTCCGTCCGAATAAAAACCTGATACAGCGCCAATACCGCTTAGCACCAATGCTAATGAGTATTTGGCCTTTTATGGTTCTATGCTATGTTCATTGGCTCGACCAAGGGATCTGGTCGCGCCGATATGGACGTACAACTTGATAGGGATAATCCGCATGCACCCGAGTCAATCAGAGCTGTTAAAGCTGAAAAACCTGGGCCTCGCCTCCGTCAATATTCTCCACTCCATCGGCATTCGCTCCTGCGAAGACCTGCGCCGCATCGGCCCTGTTGAAGCCTTCACCAGCATTCGCAGCCGCGGCATCAACGCCTCCCGCGTGTTGCTCTACGCCCTGCAGGGCGCCCTGCTCGACGTGCACTGGAACGACCTGGATCCGGACCTGAAGGAGCGCCTGGCCACGGAGGCCGATCGACTGCTGTCGACGCAGCAACAGGAATAGCCAGTCAGGAACAGCCAGTCAGAAATACCCCGCCCCGATTCCGCTCGCCTCCTCTTGAAAGCGGGCACGACGTCCCTATCTACACTTCCATCTAGGGATCTTGTTTGGAGTATACCGATGTTGCGCATTGGTCTGTTTCTACTGACCAACCTGGCCGTTATGGTCCTGGTTGGCATCATTTTCAATCTGCTGGGAATCCAGGGCATCCTCGACGCCAACGGCGTCAATCTGAACATGTCCGGCCTGCTGCTGATGTGTGCCATTTTCGGTATCGGCGGCTCGCTGATTTCGCTGCTGATGTCGAAAACCATCGCGCGCATGAGCACCCGCACCCAGATCATCCAGCAGCCGCGTTCCGACGACGAACAGTGGCTGGTGGAAACCGTGCGCGAACTGTCCAAAAAGGCCGGTATCGGCATGCCGGACGTAGGTATCTTCCCGATGCCGCAGGCCAATGCCTTCGCGACCGGCTGGAATCGCAATAACGCCCTGGTTTCGGTGAGTGCCGGCCTTCTGCAGCGCTTCAACCGCGACGAAGCGCGCGCGGTGATCGGCCACGAAATCGGCCACGTCGCCAACGGGGACATGGTGACCCTGGCATTGATTCAAGGCGTCGTGAATACCTTTGTGATGTTCTTCGCCCGCCTGGTGGGCTTTTTCGTCGACCGCGTATTGCTGCGCAACGAACAGGGCCTCGGTATCGGCTATTTCGTCACATCGATCATCATGGATATCGTGTTTGGCGTCTTCGCGATGATGATCGTGGCCTGGTTCAGTCGCCGGCGGGAATACCGCGCCGACGCGGCCGGCGCCAGCCTGGCCAGCCGCGAATCCATGGCCGCGGCGCTGATGCGTATCAAGGCAGAATCCGAAGCCGGCCGCGAACAGCCGCTGCCGAGTAATATGAAAGCCTTTGGTATCTTCGGCAACATGGGCGCGCTCATGGCCACCCACCCGCCTCTGGAGGACCGCATCCTGGCGCTGCAGAGCCCTCGATAGGGAGCCCTCGGCGATAGGGAGCCCTCAGCGATAGGAGCCCTCAGCGATATAGGGAGCGCTCAGCGGCAAGAGCCTGCCGCCGATTTAAGAGCCCTCAGGCAACAATACTGTGCAGTGCCTGCAGGGCTCCCCCGTCCATACCGGGGAACCCCGGTACTGACTCGGGCTCTAATCCCCCAGCGCTGTCCATTTAGAGGATTAACCCGGCCACTTCACCGGGTTAATATTTCCTGCAGACAAGTTAACCGCTACTGAACACTCTCTACCGACTGCCGACCATGAACAAGCTGAAAACCCTGCTAGTGGCCGCGCCGCTATTGCTACTGTCTTTCACCGCACTCGCCCAGCCCGCCAGCCCGCCGCCCGTCTTTTCTACCGACGACGAAAAGAACACCATGCAGGTGTTCAACTTCGCCAGTCCCTCGGTGGTTTACGTGACCAATGAAGCGCTGGTACGTGACCGCTGGACCCTGCGTATGCACACGGAACCGAAAGGGACTGGCAGCGGTTTTGTGTGGGACCGACAGGGACACGTGGTGACCAACTACCACGTCATCGAGGGCGCGCGCAGAGTCACCATCACCTTGCAGGACCGCAGTGAGTGGTCCGCCGAACTGGTGGGATCCGCACCGGAAAAAGACCTGGCCGTGCTCAAAATTGATGCTCCCTCGGAGCGGTTGACCCCGCTACTGCCGGGCAATTCCGGCAATCTGGCCGTGGGCCGCAAGGTGCTCGCCATCGGCAACCCATTCGGCCTGGACACCACGCTGACCACCGGGGTAGTCAGCGCACTGGGCCGCGAGATCCAGGCGGCCAACAACCGCACCATTCGCAACGTGATCCAGACCGACGCGGCAATAAATCCGGGCAACTCCGGCGGTCCGCTGCTCGACAGCAGTGGCCGGCTGATCGGCGTCAATACCGCCATTTACAGCCCCAGTGGAGCCAGCGTCGGCATCGGCTTCGCGATTCCGGTAGATACGGTGAAGAAGATTGTCCCGGAACTGATCGCCAACGGCCGCCTGGTACGCCCGGTGCTTGGAATCGAGTCGGCGCCCGACCAATGGGCCAGCCAGTACGGCTTCGAAGGGGTGGCAGTACTGCGTACCGCGCCGGGAATGCCCGCAGATCAAGCCGGCTTGCGCGGCATCTACCGCACGCGGGGCGGCTGGCAACTGGGCGATGTGATCACTTCAGTCGATCGCCAGCCGGTTCACAACTACGACGACCTGATGAACGCGCTGGAAAACCACCGCGCCGGCGATCAGGTGAGCCTGAGTTACCAGCGCGACGGGAAAAATTACCAGACTTCCATTACACTCGCCGCTCCCGAATAACGACGAACAGATTGAACGTGCAGAAATATTTCCTTTGCCGCTACGACGAACTTACCGAAGGCCAGTCCAAGGGTTTTTCCCTGGGGGATTCACCTGAGGGTGTCGACAATGTCTTTGCCGTGATGAAGGACGGCGAGGTATACGCCTATAAGAACATCTGCCCGCACCGCGGAATCAATCTGGACTGGCAGGAAAACCAGTTTCTCGACCCCGATGGCGCACTGATCCAGTGCGCTTCCCACGGTGCACTATTTCTGATCGAATCCGGCGAATGCATCGCCGGCCCCTGCGCCGGCGATGCTCTGACACCGGTACCGGTGGAACACTCGCCGGAAGGGCTTTACGTATTGTTGGCGGACTGAATCAATCCACGACCGGCAGCTGTGCCTATTCCCAAAACGGTATGGTCTCGGCCAGTACAATTTCCCCAGGACTGATGCGCGCGCGGTAAGCAAGTACTTCCACCCCCGCCGCGATCGCCGCATCCAGAGCCTCCGCATAGGCCGGGTCGATTTCCCGCGCCGCTTCCACGGACGCTATTCCGGTGTGCTGCACACAGTAAAACAGCACCGCGCGCACACCGCTCTCGGCCAGCTTCTGCAGTTCGCGCAAATGTTTGGCACCGCGACTGCTGACGGCGTCGGGGAAAAATCCGCGATCGCCTTCGGCCAGGGTCACGTTTTTGACCTCCACATAGCAGTCGCCGGCAGTCCCTGAAAGCAGCAGGTCGATGCGGCTGTTCTCTTCGCCGTAGCGCACTTCCCGGCGCAACTGCTCGTATCCCTGTAACTCTGCCACCACGCCGTTATTGACGGCCTCTTCGACCAGTACATTGGCGCGCCCGGTGTTGACGCCGGCCAGTGCGCCCTCCGGTGTCGTGGTGACTTCGAGCGTGTGGCGGTACTTGCGCTTCGGATTGCCAGAATCCGAATACCAGCAAGGGGTATTCTCCGCCCAACAGTTTTTCATCGAACCGGTGTTGGGGCAGTGGATGGTGAAAGTTTCCCCGGACGGGGACTCGATATCGGCGAGGAAGCGCTTGTAGCGCCGCAGCAAAACTGCCTGCTCCAGTGGTGGGGTAAGCTTCACGTGACGACCATTACTGACTATTTAAACGCCACAAAATACCAGACAACATTTTGTGGCGCGAACCGGAGAGATTTGGTAGCTTCTTCGCCCTCGGTCGTCAGGGCCCTCGAATATTATTCGGGGTTGGGGCGCCGAGAAAGGAATAGCCTGTCATCGCAAGCCCAGTAAACGGGTCAAAAATGCATCACTCCGGAATATTCCGGACTAGGCTAGATTGAATTTGGTGGTATCGTCCCCATTACTGGGGGCCAGTAAAGATAGAGAGGCAACGACTATGCCCAAAACTGCTGCGAGCACCGATTCTCTGCACGGCTTTGAGCCCTACAAGGAGAAGAAGGGCGAAGAGTACATGAATGAGAAGCAGCAGGAGCATTTCCGCAACTTGCTGTTGGCCTGGAAGGCCGAGCTGATGGCGGAAGTGGACCGCACCGTTTCCCACATGAAGGATGAGGCAGCCAACTTCCCGGATCCGGCCGATCGCGCCAGCCAGGAAGAGGAGTTCAGCCTGGAACTGCGCACCCGCGATCGCGAGCGCAAGCTGATCAAGAAGATCGACGCGACTATCGAACTGATCGAGCAGGACGATTACGGCTTCTGTGAAGCCTGTGGTGTTGAGATCGGCATCCGTCGTCTGGAAGCACGCCCCACGGCCACCCTGTGTGTGGACTGCAAAACCCTGGCAGAGATCAAGGAAAAGCAGATTTCCGGCTGATTGCGCCAGCGACTCTCAGTAGTGGCGATCCTCGTGATCGCCCGTCTTTCATCGGGTGACCAACGCAATCACCCCACACGACCTTGAACAACGCCATTCCCTACATTGGCCGCTTTGCGCCCTCCCCTACCGGCCCGTTACATTTCGGCTCGCTGGCCTGCGCCCTGGGCAGCTACCTCGATGCGACCGCCCACGGTGGACAGTGGCTGGTGCGGATGGAAGACCTGGATCCGCCGCGGGAAGAACCCGGCGCCGCCGATCGCATTCTCCACACGCTGGAGACCCACGGGCTCCACTGGCACGGTGCTCTCGAATGGCAGAGCCGCCGCCACGCCCTCTACGAAGACACCCTCGCCAAGCTGACGGAACGCGGCCTGCTCTACGCGTGTTATTGCACCCGCGCGCAAATCCGCGCCGCCGGAGGGCACGATAATCTCAACTGTCGCGGGGGTACACCAGGAACAGACAACGGTCGCGCCAATGCCGCCTGGCGCCTGAAGTGCGCCGGTGTCGCCGAATCCTTCATTGATCTCTGGCGCGGTGAACAGCACCAGCAAATTGGTGAGGACACGATACTCAAGCGCCGCGATGGATTGTACGCCTACCAACTGGCCGTCGTTGTGGACGACATCGATCAGGGCATCACCCATATCGTGCGCGGCGCCGACCTGCTCGATACTACCGGCGCCCAGCAGTTCCTTTTCCGCACGCTCGGCGCAGTGCCACCGCAATTCGGCCACCTGCCGCTGGTGATGGGCCCGGATGGCCGCCAGAAACTGAGCAAGCAGAACCACGCCCCGGCCATCGACGACCATCGCGCCGGAGAAAACCTCTGCACGGCGCTGGCTTTTCTCGGCTTCCGTCCGCCAGCCGGGCTGGAGAGGGAAGCCCCGGAACATATCCTCAAGTGGGCGGCAGCCCGCTGGCAACGCCAGCAGGTTGACCGGCGCGACCGGCAATTGCACTGAAGCTGTGCGACAATTACTCTTTTCCGCCAATTCGGCGCTAGCAATTACGGTGTCAGCGCCGCCTGTGACAGCGCACGGAAACACCGAACTGTGCACTGCTGATCGCGGCCACGGGCAGCCCCGTCAAACTCAGCCACTATTCCGGGCTCCAGCATTTAATTTATGAGCAACCGCACCTTATTAATCCTGCTGGCACTAGTGGGGTATGTTTTCTCACCGACGATCTTCACCTGGATGATCAATCCATCCGGTGCCTGGTACCGGCCGTTTATCCTCTGGTTCGTGCTGATCCTGCTGGCGATCATCGTGCAGCTGAGGCGTAAGTCCGATGAGCTTTGAGATCGCCCACATCGCGCTGATCGGTGTCGCTTACATCGCGGCACTGTTCTTTGTCGCCTTCGCCACGTCCAAGGGCTGGCTGCCATCGCGCTGGGTGCGCCACCCGCTGATTTATGTGCTGTCGCTCGGCGTGTCCCTGTCCGCCTGGACTTTTTACGGCATTGTCGACCTGGCCTGGCAATACGGTTACGGCGTGCTCGCCTATTACCTGGGTACCGGCGCCATGTTCCTGTTTGCGCCGGTGGCGCTGGAGCCGCTGTCGCGGCTGGCGCAGCGCTACCAGCTGACTTCGCCCGCCGATCTGCTGGTATTCCGCTACCACAGTCGCGAGGCCGGCACCCTCGCGACCCTGTTCATGCTGCTGGCCCTGTTGCCGCTGATCGCCCTGCAGATCCAGGCGGTGGCAGAGACCCTTGCCCTGCTGTCCCGCGACAGTGTCGCCGCACTGGCGCTGCCGGACAGCGGCGTTACCAGCAAAAACCTGATTGCCTTTTTCTACTGCGTATTGCTCGCCGTGTTTACCAGCATGTACGGCGCTAGCGGCGAGCGCCGCGCCGGACTCGCCAGTGCCATGGCGCTGGAATCGGTGGTCAAATTAGTCGCCCTGCTGGCAGTCGGGCTCTACGCGGTCTACGGCGTATTCGGCAATCTGGCCGGGCTGGACCAGTGGCTGGCACAGAACAGTGACATGCAGCAGCTGCTCTACACCCCCATCAAGCAGGGCTCCTCGCACACGCTACTGCTGGTGTTTATTGCAACCGCCGTTGCCATGCCCCACATTTTTTACCTGAGCATCGCCGAGCGCCCCGCAACCCAGACACTGCGCTATGCCAGCTGGGGCTTCCCGCTGTTTCTGTTGCTGATGGCCCTACCGATCTTCCCGATCATGTGGGCGGGCTTCGCCCTCGACGTCACCGAACCGGTGCAGTATTTCTCCCTGGCCGTGCCGCGCGCCAGCGGCTCGGCGCCGCTGACCATTCTGGCATTTATCGGCGGCCTCTCTGCCGCCACCGGTGCACTGGTGATGATTACCCTGGCCCTGTCTAGGATGGTCATGAACCACTGGCTGCTACCGGGTACCCGCTGGCACTCGGAAGACAATATGTACCGCCAGCTGGTGTGGCTGCGGCGAGCGCTGGTCGCCGCCCTGTTCCTGGCGGGTTTTGCCTTTTACCTGTTGCTGAATAACCGCCTGGGCCTGTCCGATCTGGCGCTACTGGCGTTCATTGCCTCCCTGCAGTTTCTACCCGGTATCTTTGCCGTCATCCACTGGCCCCGCGGCAACCGCCGCGGATTTATTGCCGGCTTGCTGGCCGGCATGTTTATCTGGGCCGGCGGCCTGCTGATTCCGTCGGTCGTGGGGTTGAGTGGCGTCACAGTGCCGGGTACCGATCTGGTGATCCCGCTGGGCATGTCCATCTGGACCAAGGTAACGACCCTGTCCCTCGGCACCAACATCCTGCTGTTTGTGGCGGGATCGCTGCTGACCCGTCCCAGCAGCCTGGAGCAGTACGCGGCGGACCTGTGCAGTGACGAAACCCTGAGCCAGGCGCTGCGCCTGGAATTGGACGTGCAGACAGCGACGGACTTCCGCGAGCGTCTTTCTGAAAGTCTCGGCGCTGCCACCGCCAACCAGGAAGTGAATCGCGCCCTGCGCCAACTCAACCTACCCGACGACGAGCGCCGCCCCTATGCCCTGCGCCGGCTGCGCAACAAACTGGAGGCCAACCTGTCGGGGCTGCTGGGCCGGGTACTGGCGGGGCAGATCATCGACCGGCACTTCCCGTTCAAGAACAGCGACCAGCCGGCCAACAAGGATATCCACCTGATCGAATCGCGCTTGAGCCGCTACAAGAACCAGCTCACCGGGCTCGCGGCGGAACTGAATAACCTGCGTCTCTACCACCGGCAGATGCTGGAAGAATTGCCACTGGCGGCCTGCTCACTCGGCCGCGATGGCGAGATCCTGCTGTGGAATTACGCCATGCAGGACGTCACCGGTATTGCCGCCAGCGAGGTACTCGGCTCTAAGCTGGATTACCTGATCGAGCCCTGGAGAACACTGCTGAGCGAGTTCGCCGCGTCTGCCGACGCCAGCCGCTTCAAGCAACAGGTCAGTCTCGACGGCAACAGCCACTGGCTCAACCTGCACAAGACGCGCCTGAAGAGCAACCGCGCTACGGGCGCGCGTACCCAGCGCGGCGATGGCCAGATGCTGCTGATCGAGGACATTACTGAGACGCAGATCCTGGAGCAGGAGCTGATGCACAGCGAAAGGCTTGCCTCGGTCGGACGCCTGGCCGCCGGTGTGGCGCACGAAGTGGGCAACCCGGTCACCGGCATCGCCTGCCTCGCGCAGAACCTGCAATTCGAATCTGACAGCCCCGAGGTACACGATACCGCCGACCAGATTCTCAGCCAGACCCAGCGCATCAGCCGCATCGTTCACTCGCTGGTGAATTTTTCCCACAGCGGTAGCCAGGATACCCAGCGCGCACCGGTCGATCTCTACGCCTGTGTGCAGGAAGCGGTCCAGCTGCTGTCTCTGCAGCGCGACAAGACCCAGGTCACCTTTGCCAATTCGGTGCCGGAGGACCTGATCGCGCCGGGGGATAACCAGCGGCTGATCCAGGTGTTCATCAACCTGCTCAGCAATGCCCGTGATGCCAGCCCCGATGGCGGTCACATCCAGATCGATGGTTACGTGGCCCACGGCAGCGCCTGTGTCTCGGTCACTGACGATGGGCCGGGAATCTCCCCGGAGCACCGCGAACGTATCCTGGAACCCTTTTTCACCACCAAAGAACCCGGTCAGGGCACCGGCCTGGGGCTGGCGATGGTGTACAGCATCGTGGAAGAGCACGAGGGCCAGCTCGAGCTGATCAGCCCGGCACACCCGGAAACCGGCCGTGGAGCAAAATTCATCGTTCAGCTGCCACTGGCAAGATAATTGTCACCACGGGCTAATTTCACGCAAAGACTGTGCAAACTTTATACAAATTGGCTTGTTTGAGTTGCATCGAAACGCTCAGCAAGTAAAACTACGCATTCACTGAACGTTTTGTAACCAGGCGTAACAAATGAGCCACATCCTGATCGTCGAAGATGAAGCCATCATTCGCACGGCGCTGCGCAAGCTGCTGGAGCGCCACCGCTACCGGGTCAGCGAAGCCGGCTCAGTGCGCGAGGCGACCACCAAGTACCGCTTCAGCGATGTGGACCTGATCATATCCGACCTGCGCCTGCCCGGCGCGCCGGGTACCGACCTGCTGAAGCTGGCCGGCGACGTACCCGTGCTGATCATGACCAGTTACGCTAGTTTGCGTTCCGCCGTGGATTCGATGCGTATGGGCGCAGCCGACTATATCGCCAAACCCTTCGATCACGATGAAATGATTGCGACCGTGCGCCGCGTGATCGGCAAAGCCGAGCAGAGCCGCGCCCAGGCGCCGGCCAACAAGGGCCCCGGCCGCGCCATTGCCGGCATGATCGGTGACAGCCCGGTCATGCGCGATCTGTACAGCCGTATTCACAAGGTGGCGCCCACCGATGCAACCGTTCTGGTCCATGGTGAAACCGGTACCGGTAAGGAGCTGGTGGCACGTGCCATCCACGAGGAGAGCCGCCGCGCCGGCAAGCCGCTGATCTCGGTCAACTGCGCGGCCATCCCGGAAACCTTGATTGAAGCAGAACTTTTCGGTCACGAAAAAGGGGCTTTTACCGGTGCCCAGACGGCCCGCGAAGGCCTGGTTGCTGCCGCCGATGGTGGCACGCTGTTCCTTGACGAAATTGGTGAACTGCCCCTCGAGGCCCAGGCGCGCCTGCTGCGCGTACTGCAGGAAGGTGAAGTGCGCCCGATCGGTGCGGTGGAATCCCGCAAGGTGGACGTGCGGCTAGTGGCGGCCACCCACCGCAACCTGCGCCAGCTCGCTGCCGAACGCAAATTCCGCGAGGACCTTTATTACCGGATCAATGTGGTGCAGATGACGCTGGCACCACTACGGGAACGCGGCAAAGATGTGCTCGCAATCGCCGAAAACCTGCTGGAAAAGTTCTGTGCCCGTGTAGAGCGCCCCACGCTCAAGCTGTCGCCGGAGGCAATCCAGGCCGTCACCACCTACACATGGCCGGGTAATGTGCGCGAGCTGGAGAATGCGATCCAGCGCGCCGTCATCCTCACCGACGATCACTGCACCGAAATCAACCACCGCACCCTGGATATTGACCTGGACCTGGTGCCGGTCGAGGAGGCGGATCCGGAGCGCCGTCCGCGCAGCCTACACACAGATCCGCGCGAGGACCTCTCTCTGGAAGACTACTTCGCTCGCTTCGTCATCGAGCACCAGGAGACCATGAGCGAGACCGAACTGGCCAAGAAACTGGGCGTAAGCCGCAAGTGCCTGTGGGAGCGCCGCCAGAAACTGGGTATCCCCCGCAAGAAAAGCCGGCGCGCCGCAGCCGAGGCCTGATCGCCCGGTCGCCCGGCAAACCGCAACCTGGCACACGCCGGGTGACCACGTCGGTCACCCGGTCCCCATCCCACACGAACCTCACGAATCCCAGCAACTATTTCCCGGTTTTCATCGCTGCGCTGAAACAGACTTGTTTCCAGTCTCCGATTCCTGCACCAGATACCTCGCAATAGCCACTACCGACGCCACGAACCGGTGTTCGGGCACCATCGTCTTCTTTAGGGAATGTTCCCACTTTAGGTAACAAAGGAAAGTGTTACCCCGGTCTCACCGTGAGTAACAACTGCCGCGCCATCCGTAACGCCAAAGCCCTCACAGCTGGCGCCTCAGACATCGATAAATTTTTAAGTTATTGATTTATAACGCTTTTTTAAAGTTGGCACAGTAAATGCTTTGTATGTAGTACAAACAAGAAGAACAGCCAAGAATAAAAATAAATGACTGTTTAAGCCCTAATAACAACTGACAATAAGCGGGCGAAACACAATAACAATAACGGGGCGGTCGACAATAAAAGCAAACAGGGACCAAAACCGAAAGAAAAATAAAAATAAGCAGAACAATAACAATAAATAATAAAAATAAAGCAGAAGACAACAAAAATAACGACAAGCGCGTTACAAACTGACTGATTGTACCTGGGAGAGGGTGTTTGCTAGACAGCAAATTGATAGCGCAAGGAAGCCGCTGCCTTCATCCTAATAACAATAATTCCCAATCCCCTTTCTTTTCTTACCGACTTTGACTGTCATTGCTGGCAAAGTTCCCCGGTTGCGGGCGCTTGCCCGTGCCTGTGGTAGAATCCGCCTCCATTAGCTTCGCCACATCCGCACAAGGAGCGGCCGGGCCTTTCAGCCACAACACGTTGGCAGCAGTCAAAACAGACAGCCGTATGCTCAATTCCCTGATCAACAGTATTAAGCGCTGGCGCAAGCCAGAGGAACCCGCCGGACCGCGCGTCGTCGCCCGCAGTGACCACAATCTATCGCGCCGGGATATCAGCCGTGCCGCGCTCACCGTGATGAAACGTCTGCAGGACGCCGGCTTCCAGGCCTATATCGTCGGCGGAGGCGTCCGCGACCTGATGCTGGGCGGCCACCCCAAGGATTTTGATGTCGCCACGGACGCGACACCGGAAGAAGCCAAAGCGCTCTTCCGCGGCTCGCGTATCGTCGGGCGCCGCTTCCGTATCCTGCACGCCCGCATCGGCCGCGAAATCATCGAGGTCACCACCTTCCGCGGTCACCACAGTGACGGCGAGGAACACGAGGCGCAGCAATCCGAGCACGGCATGCTGCTGCGCGACAATGTCTACGGCGATCTCGAAAGCGATGCGGTACGCCGCGACTTCACCGTCAACGCCCTCTACTACACCACCAATGGTTTTGAAATCCACGACTACACCGGCGGTGTGCGCGATATCGAGCAGCGCCTGATCCGCATGATCGGTGACCCGTCGACCCGCTATAAGGAAGATCCGGTACGCATGCTGCGGGCGGTGCGCTTTGCAGCCAAACTGGATTTTCAAATCGAGGAAAAAACTGCCGCTCCCCTCGAAGAACTGGCGCCACTGCTGCGCAATATTGCACCGGCACGCCTTTTCGACGAAGTACTGAAATTGCTGATGAGTGGACAGGGTGAACGCACATTCGAGTTGATGCGCGAATACCATCTGTGGCAACACCTGTTTCCCGACAACGCCGCGTTGCTGGACGACCCCGCCGCACTGGAACTCACCCGCAAGGCCCTGCGCAATACCGATGAACGCATCCGCGCCGACATGCGTGTTACCCCGGCGTTTCTTTACGCCGCACTGCTGTGGCCGGCGGTCAATCGGGAACAACAGCGCCTGATCAGTAAAGGCACCCCACCACTACCAGCGATGGCCCAGGCCGCACAGAAAATCACTAGCTCGCAGCTGGCGCACACGGCCATCCCCAAGCGTTTCTCCATTCCGATGCGGGAAATCTGGGACATGCAGCTGCGCCTGCCGCGCCGCAACGGCGAGCGTGCCCAGCGCCTCAGCGAGCACCCGCGCTTCCGCGCCGCCTACGATTTTCTGTTGTTACGCGAAGAGTCCGGTGAAATCGAACCGGGTCTCGGCCAGTGGTGGACAGACTTTCAACAAGCGGACCAGGAACAGCGCCAGGAGATGGTGCGCAGCCTGCAGCGCGATGGCGGCGGCCGTCGCCGCGGAAGGGGCTCCCGCGGCGGGCGGCGACGCAAGCCACGGACCGAATAGATGATGCGCGCTTTTATCGGCCTCGGCAGTAATCTGGCCGAACCACAACAGCAGCTGTGCAGTGCCCTGGATGCCATGGGCGCAATGCCGCAGACCCGGCTGTTGCGGCATTCCAGTTTTTACCGCAGTGCGCCTGTCGGCCCCGGCGAGCAGCCAGATTACATCAATGCCGTCGCCGAACTGGAGACCGGGCTGGCGCCGCTCGAACTGCTGGATAAACTGCAGGCCATCGAGGCCGCACATGGACGCGAACGACACATTCGCTGGGGTGCCCGCACCCTCGATTTGGATATACTACTGCTCGACTCGCGGCGGATCGACGAACCGCGTCTGCAGGTGCCTCACCCCCGTATCGCAGAGCGCAATTTCGTACTGATCCCCCTGGCGGAACTGGAGCCCCACTTGCGACTTCCCAACGGGGATACGCTGGAAGACCTTATCCGACAGTGTCCGCCCAACCGCCTGGAGAAAACCTGAAGCCGCCCATTCTTGCGCAGATACGGCAGCGGCTAAGGAAAGCACGATAAAGGAGTAAACTGTGGCAAAAGAAGCCGGCGAAACCCAGACTTACGAACCGGACCTCACGGACAAGACCCTACCGCGCTTTATTGCCGTAGAAGGCAATATCGGCGTGGGTAAAACTACCCTGGCGAAGAAGCTCGCAGCCACATTCAATTACGATACGCTGCTCGAACTTCCGGAAGACAACCCCTTCCTTGAGCGCTTTTACCGGGATCCCAAAAGTGCCGCCCTGCCGACCCAGCTGCATTTCCTGCTGCAGCGCTCCCAACAGATCCAGGCCCTGCGCCAGGACGACCTGTTCAAACCGGTGCGTGTGTCGGATTTTCTGATCGACAAAGACCAGCTGTTTGCCGAAGTCACCCTCGATAGCGACGAGCTGGCACTCTACCAGCAGGTCTACCAGCACATGACACTGCAGGCCCCCAAACCCGATTTGGTTATTTATCTGCAGGCGCCGCTCGCAGTGTTGCAGGAGCGTATTCGTACTCGCGGCATCGCCGCCGAGCGCTCGATCAGCAATGATTACCTGGCGACACTCAACGAGGCCTATACCAACTTCTTCCACTACTACGACGGCGCCCCCCTGCTGATCGTCAATAGCGAAGACATCGATATCGTCAATCGTCCTGAAGACTACCGCCAGCTGGTGGAATACATGCTCACGATAAGCAGCGGCCGCCACTACTACAATCCGGGGAACTGAAGTTATGTACGCACCCACCGCACTGGAAAAGCCCGTCACGATCCAGACGCTGCGCAAAATGAAAGCGGACGGCGAAAAGTTCATTACCGTCGCACTCTACGACGCTCCTATGGCGGCCATGGCTGAGAAGACCGGCGTGGAAGCCGTACTGATCGGCGACTCCCTCGGCATGACAGTGCTGGGCTATGACAGCACCATTCCGGTGACCATGGAACAGATGATTTACCACGTGGAAGCGGTCGCCCGAGGTAACAAGAAATCACTGATCATGGGCGACATGCCCTTTATGACCTACGCCACGCCGGAGCAGGCGCTCACCAACGCCACCCGCATCATGCAGGCCGGCGCCCATATGGTGAAGATCGAGGGCGGCGCCTGGCTGGGGGAAACGGTCAGGATGCTTACCGACCGGGGTATTCCCGTGTGCGCGCATCTGGGACTCACTCCCCAGTCGGTACACAAGCTCGGCGGCTACCGTGTACAGGGCCGCGATCAGGATCAGGCCGGCGAGATCTTCGATGATGCCGCGACACTGGACGAAGCCGGCGCCGACCTGCTGGTACTCGAATGTGTACCGGCGCATCTGGCCAAGCGCATCACCGATGCCGTATCCATGCCCACCATCGGCATCGGCGCCGGCCGCGATACCGACGCGCAGGTTCTGGTAATTAACGACATTCTTGGGCTTACCGAACAGCCACCCAAGTTTTCGAAAAACTTCCTGATTGAAGCCGGTGATATTCCCGGCGCCCTGCGCAAGTACGCCGAAGACGTCAAGAACGGCACCTTCCCCGACGACGCCCATACTTTTCAATAATATTCCCGGCGAAATGCCGGAAGATTCACTGCGGTAGGAAAACGACGCATGCAATTCGATCAATTGCGGGAAAACTGGCAGAGTCCCTCGCCGGTACAAGGGATTCCCGAAGGCTGGGCCCAGGGACGCGCGACATTCGGCGGCCTGGTAGCGGCCATGCTGTATGAAAAGATGTCCGGCTGCGTGGATGCCGAAGCCAGTCTGCGCTCACTCACCTTTTCCTTTGTGGCGCCAGTCGCAAGCGGTGATATCGAAGTAAACGCCAATCCGCTACGCTCCGGCCGCTCTGTCACCCAGGTCGAAGGGCGTATGGTGCAGGACGGGAACGTGGTACTGGCTGCCCTCGCCAGTTTCGGCCGCCGCCGCGAGTCAAGTATCCATGTCACCGGTGATCGCGCGCCCGCAATGCGCGCACCGGATGAATGCCCGACACTGCCGGATGCGCCCGGGATCATTCCAGAGTTCACCCAGCATTTTGACTTCCGTATTTCCGCCGGCGACCTGCCGTTCAGCGGCAGCAGCAACAACCGCCTGGGTGGCTGGGTGCGCTTTCGTACCGACGAAGAAACCCGCTCCGCGGTATCCATTACTCACCTGCTGGCGCTGATCGATGCCTGGCCTCCCGCTCTGCTGCCCATGCTGAAACAACCGGCACCCGCCAGCTCTCTGACATGGACCATCGAATTTGTTGAACCGCTGCCGGCACAAACCGGCGGAGAGTGGTGGCAATACCTGGCCGATGTCGAACAGGCCGCGGATGGTTACGGCGTGATTCAGGCAAAACTCTGGAGCGCCGAGGGCAAACTGGTCGCATTTTCCCGGCAGACAGTAACCGTATTTGGTTGATCGACGCGCTCAGGAAAAAGACGGTTGCGGCGCAGCAAATGGTCGCGCGAATGTGAAAGATTGGGCCGTGGGCCCCTTCAAATCCAGCTGCGCCAGCGCCGCCTTGCCGTCATCAACCGTCGGCTGTTTACCTGCAGGTATCCACCACAGGGCGAGGCTCGGGCCGGATAGTTTTTCAAACCAGCTTTTCTTCTGCTTCAGCACCTCCAGGTGCTCACCGCTATAGACATAACCTTTGAGTGCCGCTAACGACGTCCACACGGACATATTGACGATAATCAGCTCATCGCCAAAGACGTTGATGGCGGTCGCATCGCCCTCTTCCGTCTGCAACCGCCACACGAATCCGGGACTTCGATCCGCCAGCGCATTGATTGCGTCGAGCTGGTCGACAAAGCCTTTCATGACCGGGTGATCCAGCGGAGCCTGTGCTCGCGCGATATTGATCTGGGCGAGGTGAAATTGCTCGGACATCTCCCTGTCCCTCCATGCAGATACTTAACAGGTTGTTGAATAAGGCCACCCGTGGCTTTTTTCAACCCGGGTTTGCGGCGCATGTCCGCAAACCCTCCACAAAAAATCAAGCACTTACGTGCTCGATTTGCGGCCCGGCCTTCCATGGCCGGGTTATCAGGCTGCTGAAAAAATACTGTTTCAACAGCCTGTTAAAGCCATTTTTTCCAGCGGAAAACCACGATTTGCAGTATTACCGCCAGTACCAGTAAACCGGAGAAAATCAAAAACGCCGATGGGTATTCCGCACCGGGAATGCCGCCCACATTCACCCCCAGGAGACCAGTGAGGAAGCCGAGGGGCAGAAAGATCGCCGCAACCACCGACAGGACGTACATACGGTTATTGAGCTGTTCCGAATTGCGGCTCAACAGCTCTTCCTGAGTGACAGCAGCGCGCTCTCGCACCGCGTCGATGTCCTCGATATGGCGGAGCAGGCGGTCGCTGACTTCGCGCAGCTGAATACGGCTCTGGTCGTCAAACCAGGTTACCTTCTCCACCAGCATACGTGCCAGAGCCTCGCGCTCCGGCGACAGGTAGCGGCGCAGGGTGATGGTCTGCTTGCGCAACTGCGCCAGCTCAGAACGCATGGCGGCGCTGCTCGCGCTCAGCACGCGGCCTTCCAGCTCGTCGGCCTTGTCTTCTAGCGCTTCGACGGTGTCGCTCATACGCCACACCAGCAGGTCCGTAAGCGCCACTACCAGAGCGGCAGCGCTATCCGGGCCCCGACCCGCCTGCAAACGCTCGCGCAGGTCGCTGACCGACAGCAGGCGCCGGCGGCGAGTGCTGACAATACGGTTTTCCTCGACCCACAGGCGAATCGAGACCATGTCTTCCGGGCTCGACTCCGGGTTGAGATTGACTCCCCGCAGCGCCAGTAGCAGGCCGTCGCCAATCGCGGTGGTTCGCGGCCGCGTTTCCTCGGTGAGCAGCGCCTCGACCACCAGGGGCTCCAGCCCGCTCTCCTCTCGCAACCAGTGTTGCACGGCGGCTTCACTGTAATCGAAATGCAGCCATAACAGGCCCTGCTGCGGCTGCCAGCTCAATACCTCGCCCCAGCTCAGGTCGCCGCCACCACCGCGACCGTCGAGCAGATAGGCGTGTATCAGTCCCGCTTCCATGGTTTCTCCATACCACCGCCAGGCGGCAGATTTCAGCGTTGCAGAATCAGCATCGCCCGGGCGGATTCTCCCGGTGCCAACTGCCAGCTGTTGGCGAAGGCGTTACCGTGTTCGACACAGACAAAACCGCGATAGTGCTCGCCGACATCGGCGAGGCTTGCGGCGAGTTCCGGGCCCGGATTCCAGGCAATCACGGTATGACAATTTTCGCTGCTCGTGCCAATCGGGTGCGACGTGGCAATGCGCTGGTGTGCCGGCGCATTTTCGTAGACGCGGTCAACCTCTCCGGGAAAAGTCAGCGGTCCCCGCTGTGTTGCGCGGGCCAGTCCACGGGTATTGTCGAGATACTCAGTGGCCTCGAGGCCGTGTACCTCGATTTCCTCAATATCTTCGACCGGGAAATAGGTATGCCAGGCCCAACTGTATTCTGTCGCGGCGTCACCACCGTTTTTCAGGTGCAGTTGCAATTGCAGCTCGGTACCGAGGCGCATGGTCACGGCACAGTCGAACGCCGCCGCGAACAGCGCATCGCCGCTGTGGCTGAAAGCAAAGTGCAGTTCCACCTCGCCACCGGGCAGCGCACGCGCGTGCTGCAGGCGCCAGGGTTGAGTGCGTGCCAGACCGTGTTTGGGCTTACCCGGATCGCGACGGTTGATGCCAAACCAGGGCAAACACAACGGGATTCCCCCGCGTACGGCCTGACCGGGAATAAAATGTGCCGCTGGGCTCAGCCACAGCAGCGGCTCCCGATCGGCGGCCTGGAATTCCAGCAGCTGCGCGCCCTGCTCCGCAATCACCGCCCTGCATAGCGGCGTTTCCACCAGCAGCAGGGGCAGCCCGGGCTTATCGTAGAGTGCACCGCTATCGGTGTGCTGGATCATTTCCGCAAGAAGTAAGTCGCTCATTCACCGGTTCTCCTTTTTGCTCAAATGGGCGAGTGCCCCGGCGTTCTGCTCCCAGTTCTGGCCATCGAAAGGCTCCACCACCACACCTGCCGGAATTTCATCGAGACAGCGTAGATTGATACTGTACCCGTCCGGATTCGAACGCGGTACATAAAACGATTTGACCCCGCAGTGGCGGCAGAAGTAATGCTTGGCCACACCGGTATTGAAGGTGTAGCAACTCAGGTCGCCCTCTCCGGCGAGCAGTTCAAAGTCGGCCGCAGGCACAATCAGGTGCTGAAAGCCCACCGCCCGGCACATTGAGCAATTACAGGCATGGGCGACCAGGGGGCCCTGCGCGGGGACCTCTATGCGCGCCCGGAAGCGGACGGCGCCGCAATGGCAACCACCCTGCACGCTCAGCGGTTCTTCATTCATCGATCTTTTCTCCCTCGGCAAACAGGGGCCGGCCGCACAGCAGCAGCAGGCTGCCCAGTGCCAGCATCAGGTGAAACCAGTTCATCCTCGCCAGGCCAAAACTGCGAGTTGCGCTGCTACCGACGACGAGGCCTGCAAATACAACCAGCGCAGCCCCGACTGCCAGCGCGACGGCCATTTTGCGCGACAAATACCGGCCGGCGATCAATTCGGCCAGCGCCACACCCAGCCACAGGAGCAGGCCCAGCGTCGACAACAGGCGGCCGGCACCCGCAGTGGCAAACTGCTCGTCGGCGCCGAGGGCAATACCGATAATCAGCACCAGGGTAACGTAGGCAGGAGCACGACTGGCATAGCCCATCGGCAAGCGCAATCGCGCCCAGAGCAGGGCAATCCCCACAGACAGGAAAGTCACATAGCCCGACAGGCGGGACAGTATCCGGTGCAGATCGGTGGTATGCGGATCGACGCCGTAGCGGTACGCACCTGCCAGGGCGGCAAAGGCGAGAAACACCATACCGGCAACGATCAACAACGCCGGTGACTGGCAGCGATCCCGCGCGATGTACCAGTATTGACTGGCGACCAGAAAGGCGGACAGTGCCAGCAGGACTTCAGCAAGCCAGAAATTGACCAACGTCCTTCTCCCGTCAATTATTTTTACGGGATTCTACCGGACAAGGGTGAAGAATGCTTACTACCACCGCAGAGAGCGCTGCACAAAAAAAAGCCCCGGCGAAGCCGGGGCAATGCGTCTTACTTTAGCGAGAACCCGTTATCCGGGCAATCCGGAAAGGATCAGAAATCCATACCTACGGACAGCTGCAGACGGCGTGGAGCGTAGTAGCGGGTCGGCTCACCAAATGTGGCAGAGTCAACGTAAGGGTCAATGCTATAGCCCGTCTGATTATTAAACACGTTGAATACATCTGCGCGGAACTTCAACATGTAATCCGCATAGACATTGAAGTTTTGCGTGTAGTTTAGATCCATCTGCCAATGGCTATCGCTGCGGCGGCTGCCGGCCTTTTCCGCATACCGAATGGTGCCGCTAGAGTAACCGTAAAGGGAGCCGTCCCAAGCCTCCCAAGGCTGACCGGACTGATAAACGAAGTAAGCACCGACATTGGCATTCCAGTCCAGGGTGTACTGGCCGAACAGTTTCAGCAGATGCGGCTTGTCACCGGACAGGGTGCCATCTTTGTTATCCCAGACCATGCGTCCCCGGCCATCCATCAGGTTCGAAGAACCGATGAAAATGTTCTGGTCGTTATTGGCCGTGGTGTTGTCCTGGTCGACATTACCGGTATAGCGGCTGCGGGTGTAGGAGGCGTTCAGGTATGTGCGCTCGCCCATCCAGGAAGCTTCCAGACTGAACTCGAGGTACTTGGTGTAACCCTCATCGACTTCGGCAATGACAAAAGAAGAGCCACTGCCGATTTGATCACGCATTTCGTCCAGGTTATCGATATAGAGACCCTTGGCGGCGATATCGTCGGGCACGCAGTAGGCATCGTTCTCGCCGTAACAGCCGTAAGTGCGCGCACCATTCCACACGTCTTCCCAGAAGTGGGAACTCTCACGGTAACGGATATGTGAGCGCAGGCTGATGCCGTTGTCGAAATCCTTGGTGGTACCAACGGTCAACTCATCGACACGACGCGGATCCAGATTGTCGGCAAACAGCTTACCGGAAGAGCCGGAGCGCGGTGAAGAGCTGATGTAGTTACCATTTTCGTCCCAGTAGACATCAAGTGTCGCCTGGCTGTTGCGATCCCAGGAGGCAGCACGGGCCAGGGAGCTCGCGGACGGATTGTACTGGGCGAAGCTGGCAAAGACTGTGTCTTCGCCGTTGTAGGCCCAGGTCACGCCGAGGCGCGGCTGAATCATGTCCTTCCAGTCGACCTTGTACATCTCGTACTTGTGTCCCGGCGCCTCTTCATAGCCCGACAGGGTGTTGGCCTCGCGCAGCCCCTGACCGTACAAGGTGTCCTGGCTGATCAGGAAGCCGATGTCGAAAATGAAATCACCCCAGGAGATGGAGTCGTTGATCTCAAAGTTCTGCGACTCGGTAAAGGAATTAATCGACGGCACCCGAGTACCATCGGCCTGTACCAGGCTCATCTGCTCAGTGTATCCCTGGAAATAGGCATTGTCTGGCGCGTCCGCATCGGCAGCGCCGTCGATCACTTGGATTGAACCCCAGCCGTTAGACAGTCTGGCCAACTCTTCCTGCCCCTCGGACCATTGGTATCCCACATGAATCTCATGCGATGTAGCGCCCAGCTCAAGGGAATGATCCAGAGCCATTTCGAAATTTTTGCGGTAAAAGTTTTGGAGATTGGACTGGTAATAACCACCAACGGCACCTCCGCCGTCTGGATTACCGTAGCCGTACTGGTCGATCAGCGGTGCCACGAAGTCGTTCCATGCGGGATCATCCGCTCGCAAGCTAGGCACGCTGAAGTAACCCATCTGATCCAAGTTAGCGATATCCAGGGACTGGCCGTAAGCAGGCTGTACTCCCAGCATGGTGTCCGGGACACCGGCGGTCTCCAGTGCATAGTCGCTGTACTGGAAGCTTACGGTAGTGGCGTCGTTGACAATCCAGCTACCATCGAGAGTCAGAATGTCTTGTCCTGACTCCTCGCCGACAGATACGGAATCATCTTCGTAGAATCCGATTGAGGCTCCCTGATTAACACGATCTGACGTGCGGTACGAAGCATTCAGCAGTACGTTATCGATCGGGGCATAAGTGAGCTTGCCATAGTATTCGTCACGCTCACTCGAGTAGTCCTTGGTCGGCCCGTAAGCGGTTTCCTTGTTGTCACGGCTTTCGCGGGGACCGTAGTAGGATCCATAGAAGAACAACTGGTCCTCGATGATCGGACCACCAACATTGGCGGTCATCCAGCTGTGGTCGGTTTCGGATTTGGTACCCGCGTCAGTAGCTTCACGCATATCGGCAGTCTGGAACTTGTATTCCACACTACCTTTGTATTCGTTGGTACCGGATTTGTTCTTGGTGTTAACCGTGATCCCGCCGGAGCGGTTGAAGCCGACAGCGCGCGCACCGCCACGCTCTACGGAAATCTGCTCCACGTCCTGACTGGACGGCTCCGCGGACAGGGTGCCAAACATCGGCAATGTTACGTTGACCCCGTCGAACTTGTAGACGTTGTCCTGACCACTACCACCAGCGCTGGGGCCCCGCACTGAGTTTTCGGTGTATTGGACACCTGGCGCAAGCTTGATGAGGTCTCTCAGATCTTGACCCACAGGCAGGCCCTTGATGACATCGGCACCGATCGCATCGGACAGGGAAGCATTGCCACCGACGGTGACGGCTTCACCGGTAACCGTGACTTCTTCCAACCCATCGGCGACTTGCGGGGTCAGGTTGACGTCGACCTTGGTCATCTGGTCGAGAAGAACTTCGGTTTTTACCTGGCGGACAGTGCCATCCTCGGCGGTGAATGTCAGGGTATAGACACCGGGAATCAGCATCGGCAGCTTGAAATCGCCGTCGTCATTGGTTACCACGGTACGCCCGCGGGGCATGACGTTACTGGTGGCCTTTACGGTAATACCCTCGGCTTCCACTCCTTTATCCAGAGAAACATGACCGGTAATACCACCGACCTGCTGCGCCAGAACGGATGCCGAAAACAAAGCGCCGGCTGCCACAGCCGCGACGCGCCCAAAGGTGGCGGTACCTCTTTGCCCCTCGACTGAACTACTCAGCTTTTTCTTCTTAAACATGAGAAAGTCTCCCAGACGGTTTTATATTTATCTTTCGGGCGCATACAGCTCCGCCCTCTGGTTCTCTGCCCTGCCGCGTGCTTCGATGGCTTTTCGTCAATATGCGGCGTGCCAGACACGCCATACCCCCGGGAGCCACTACCCCTTTCTGTGGCTCGGAAGCACCCAGACAAAATACTTTATCTTCCGAAGACAACGCTCGAGGAATATCTTATTCCGTGTTTGCATTTTGCTTAAAAAATTCCTGAATCGCGATACCCAAATCATAAAAACTTCAAAAAAAAATGCATCAAATGTAAAAAAGTCACGTATGACATAAAATTCCAGGAACTATTGGCGCCATATTCAACAAGCAAAGATAACTTAAAAATAAGAGCGTGGAATAAAGGAATAATTACCAGCGCACAATTCAACGGCAACATGATCGTCTGAGCGATGACAGCAACGCCTGGAAGGCAGTGCGCAACGCGATTGCGCAGCGCGCCCTATTTTGGTGGGACAAAAAAACCCCGGGGATTAGCCGGGGTTTTTCTGGCGCTTAGCGCCGCAAGACAAATCAGCGAATTGGGACTCAGCCCTCGCCGGATGCCTCGTCAGACTGCTCTGCCTGGTCCGCTTTCGCTTCCTTGATGGAGAGCTTGATACGGCCGCGCTGGTCCACGTCCAGAACTTTCACGAATACCTTCTGGCCTTCGCTCAGGTAGTCGGTGACCGCGTTGACGCGCTCTTCGGCAATCTGGGAAATGTGCACCAGGCCGTCCTTACCCGGCAGGAAGTTCACGAACGCCCCGAAGTCCACGATGCGCACCACGGTGCCTTCGTAGATAGCGCCGATCTCGGCTTCCGCGGTGATTTCCTCGATGCGGGTTACCGCCGCTTCCAGGCTCTCGCCGTCTTCACCGAACACTTTCACAGTGCCGTCGTCCTCGATATCGATGGACGCACCAGTATCTTCGGTGATGGAGCGGATGGTAGCGCCGCCCTTACCGATCACGTCGCGGATCTTGTCCGGATGGATCTTCAGGGTCGCGTAACGCGGTGCGTTTTCGTTGACGGTTTCACGGGAAGCACCGATGACCTTGTTCATTTCCGCCAGGATGTGCAGACGTGCGTGCAGCGCCTGCTCCAGGGCGGTTTCCATGATCTCTTCGGTAATACCTTCGATCTTGATATCCATCTGCAGCGCGGTCACACCAGAGGCGGTACCGGCTACTTTGAAGTCCATGTCGCCGAGGTGGTCTTCATCACCGAGGATATCGGTCAGAACCGCGTAGCCTTCGTCTTCCTTCACCAGACCCATGGCGATACCGGCAACCGGCGCCTTCAGCGGCACACCGGCGTCCATCAGCGCCAGGCTGGAACCACAGACAGAGGCCATGGAGCTGGAACCGTTGGATTCGGTAATTTCGGAAACCACACGCAGGGTGTACGGGAAGCTCTCCGGATCCGGCAGTACTGCGGCGATACCGCGGCGCGCCAGGCGGCCGTGGCCGATTTCGCGACGACCGGTAGCGCCTACACGACCCGCTTCGCCTACAGAGTAGGGAGGGAAGTTGTAGTGCAGCATGAAGTAGTCTTTGCGCTCGCCTTCGAGGGCATCGATGATCTGCGCATCGCGGGTCGCGCCGAGGGTGGAAACAACCAGCGCCTGGGTTTCACCGCGGGTGAACAGGGCGGAGCCGTGACCTTTCGGCAGCACGCCGACTTCTACGCTGATCGGGCGCACGGTCTTGGTGTCGCGACCGTCGATACGGGGCTCACCGCGAACCACGGCGCCGCGCACGATCTTCTTCTCCAGCTTGCCGAAGTAGCTCTTGACGGTACCTTCGTCCAGTTCTTCGGTAGCCAGGGCTTCAGCGGCTTCGTTGCGCAGCTCGCCCAGACGGGTGGTGCGCGCCTGCTTGTTTGTGATTTTGTAGGCCTCAGCCACTTTGGCACCGAACTGGCTTTCCAGCGCAGATTTCAGCTCTTCGTTGACCGCTTCCGGCTGCCAGTCCCAGATGGGCTTGCCAGCTTCGGCTTTCAGCTCTTCACAGACTTTAACAACGGCCTGCATTTCCTGGTGGGCGAACAGTACCGCACCCAGCATGATGTCTTCCGGTAGTTCTTTCGCTTCGGATTCCACCATCAGCACCGCGTCTTTGGTACCGGCAACGACCATGTCCAGCTCGGAGTTCTTCAGCGCGCTGTAGGTCGGGTTCAGCAGGTAGCCGTCTTCCTGGGTGTAGCCCACGCGCGCAGCGCCAATCGGGCCACCAAACGGAATGCCGGATACGGACAGTGCCGCGGAGGTGCCGATCATGCCGGCGATATCCGGATCTACATCTTTCTCGGCGGACAGAACGGTGATCATCACCTGAACTTCGTTCATGAAGCCCTTCGGGAAAAGCGGACGGATCGGGCGGTCGATCAGGCGGGAGGTGAGAGTTTCTTTCTCGGACGGGCGGCCTTCACGCTTGAAGAAGCCACCGGGAATTTTGCCGGCCGCATAGGCCTTTTCCTGGTAATGCACGGACAGCGGAAAGAAGCCCTGATCAGGCTTGGCTTCTTTGGCACCAACAACGGTACACAGCACCACGGTTTCGCCCATGGTTACCAGCGCTGCACCGGTAGCCTGGCGCGCAATGCGGCCGGTCTCGATGGTGACTTGCTGATTGCCGTACTGGAATGTTTTGCTTACTGGATTCACTAGTATTTTCCTATTTCCTTACCGGTCGCTGGCCCATTCCAACGACCCCTACAGGTTTCGCTGCAAGCGGGTTCCTACGAAATACAGAGGATTGACTTGCAGAGTGGTGCGGGAGCGCACCACCACCGGCCGGCGGCCGGTGCGAGCGCCAAATGACGACACTTAACTTCTCTGCCGGATTTGACGCAATCTTTTGAAAAGCGACGATGCACCACTTTTCAAGAAGCAGGTAAAAGAATGCCCGCCAGAGGCGGGCATTCCAGGGTCTTAGCGACGCAGGCCGAGCTTGGCGATCAGCTGTGCGTAACGGTTCAGATCCTTGCGCTTGAGGTAGTCCAGCAGCTTACGGCGCTGGTTTACCATGCGGATCAGGCCACGACGGGAGTGGTGATCCTGCTTGTGTGCAGAGAAGTGACCCTGCAGCTTGTTAATGTTGGCAGTCAGCAGGGCTACCTGGACTTCCGGAGAACCGGTATCGCCTTCAGATTGGCCGTGCTCTTTCAGGATGGCTGCTTTTTCAGTTGCAGTCAGTGCCATAACGAATTACCTCGTCGTAATATGCTTTGAAGATTCGGCTGGCCCGTGCATATTTACAGACCAGCTAGTCACTTTGCAGCTTCCGACCTCTATAGTCAGCCGCTGCTTACCAGGCGCCGCGGTGCCACGCACCCGTCGTCGGTAATCTCTCCTACGCCCAGAAAATCACCATTTTCCAGGAAGAGGCGCACCATATCACCTTCTGCACCGATACGGTAGACCTGCAAATCCATAACCGGCTGCCCCTGACGCACATAGTAACCAGAGTCATCCGGCAGTATCAGTTTCGGCAGTCCGGAGGCGGGAGCATCCACAGGCAACAGGTGGTGATCCAGCACTTCGGCGCGATCTTCCCCCCGTTCCTCAGCGAGTTCTTCCAGGGTAATGGCATCTTCTTCCACGAAGGGGCCCGCGGCACTGCGATGCAGCTGGTCGACATAGGCGCCCACGCCCAGTGCCTGCCCCAGATCCTCCGCCAGACTGCGTATATAGGTTCCCTTCGAGCAGTGAACTTCCACTTCCGCGCGCGGTTGCGCACCGGCGGTAAAGCTCAGCAGCTCAAACTCGAAGATCTCCACGGTGCGCGCCTCGCGCTCCACCTCCAGACCCTGCCGCGCCAGCTTGTACAGTGGCTGACCCTTGTGTTTCAGCGCCGAGTACATGGATGGCACCTGTTGGATGGTACCGCGGAACTGCGCCATCGCATCGCGCACTGCCCGCTCGGTAAGGCTAGAGGCGTCCCTGGTTTCCAGCACATCGCCGTCGGCATCGCCGCTGGCGGTGGTCATACCAAAGCAGAAAGTACTGCGATAGCGCTTGTCTGCATCCAACAGATACTGGGAAAACTTCGTCGCTTCGCCGAAACAGATCGGCAGTACACCGGTCGCAAGCGGATCCAGCGCACCGGTGTGGCCGGCGCGGTTGGCGAAGAACAGTCGTTTGGCTTTTTGCAGGGCGTCGTTGGCGGTGATACCAGCGGGCTTGTTCAGCAACAAGACCCCACTGACCGGCCGGCCCCATTTAGGTCTGCGGCCCATGGTTACTCTTTGTCGTCGTCGCCGTCGTCGCTTGCGTGGTGGGACTGGTCAGATTTGACAGCCTTGTCGATCAGGGCCGAGAGTTTCTGGCCACGGACCGATGTCTCGTCATAGCGGAATTGCAGGCGCGGCACACTGCGCATTTGGATTTCACGTGCCAGCTGGCTGCGCAGGAAGCCCGCCGCCTTGTTGAGCACGTCCATCGAAGCCTTGATCGCCGCCGGATCATCTTCGCCCACCAGGGTGACGAACACCTTGGCCGAGGTCAGATCGCGGGTGACTTCCACGTCATTGATATTGACCATCCCCAGACGTGGATCGCGCACTTCCTGCTGAATTAGCTGGGCCAGCTCGCGACGCATCGCATCAGCGACCCGGTCGGCGCGGTAGAATTCTCTTGCCATCTGTTACCTATTCCGAATGGCGATTGGCGGAGGCCCGCCGCCGCGACATGGTCGCGACGGCGAGGGTTGCCTTGAGTTTAGAGTTCGCGGGCTACCTTAACGATATCGTAAACCTCGATCTGGTCACCGGGCTTCACGTCGTTGTAGTCCTTCACACCGATACCACACTCCATACCGTTGCGCACTTCCTGCACATCGTCTTTGAAGCGGCGCAGGGATTCCAGTTCGCCCTGGTAGATCACCACGTTGTCGCGCAGGACGCGAATCGGCTTGTTACGGTGTACGATGCCCTCGGTGACCATACAGCCGGCGATGGCGCCGAACTTCGGTGAGCGGAACACATCCCGCACTTCGGCGATACCGATGATATCTTCGCGCAGCTCCGGCTCGAGCATGCCCGACAGCGCCTGCTTCACTTCGTCCAGCAGGTTGTAGATCACGCTGTAGTAGCGGATCTCGACACTCTCGGTTTCGGCCAGCTTGCGCGCGGCAACATCGGCACGGGTATTGAAACCGATCACGATGGCACCGGATGTCAGCGCCAGGTTGATATCGTTCTCGGCGATACCGCCGACACCACTGGACACAACATTGACAGACACTTCCTCGTTGCCGATCTCTGCCAGCGCGGACAGGATGGCTTCCAGGGAACCGCGCACGTCGGCCTTGATGACCACCGGCAGGACCTTCCTCTCGCCGGCTTCCATGTCCGCAAACATGTTTTCCAGCTTGGCCGCCTGCTGGCGCTGCATGCGTTCACGGCGCTCTTTGTCCGCGCGCTGCTCGGCCACTTCACGGGCTTTACGTTCATCGGCCACTACCAGGAACTCATCACCGGCATTGGGCGTGGTATCCAGACCCAGCAGCTCCACCGGCGTGGACGGTCCGGCCTCTTTCACGCTTTTGCCCAGTTCGTTGGTCATGGCGCGTACACGGCCGTAGCTCTGGCCAGCCAGCACGATATCACCGCGTTTCAGCTCGCCGTTTTGTACCAGCAGGGTAGCGACTACACCGCGGCCCTTTTCCAGGCGCGATTCGATCACCACACCAGTGGCCGGAACTCCGACCTTGGCTTTCAATTCCAGCATCTCGGCCTGCAGGGATACGGCTTCCAGCAGCTCGTCGATACCCTGACCGGTATGTGCAGATACCTCGATAAACTGGGTGTCGCCGCCCCAGTCTTCCGGGATGACGTCTTTGGCTGCCAGCTCGTTCTTGACCCGATCCGGATCCGCCCCTTCCTTGTCGCACTTGTTGATGGCGACAACCAGCGGTACGCCTGCCGCCTTGGCGTGCGCAACTGCTTCTTCGGTCTGCGGCATCACGCCGTCGTCTGCGGCCACCACCAGAATCACCACGTCGGTGGCCTGGGCGCCGCGAGCACGCATGGCAGTAAAGGCCGCGTGTCCCGGGGTATCCAGGAAGGCAATCTCGCCCTGGCTGGTTTTCACCCGGTAGGCACCGATGTGCTGGGTAATACCACCGGCTTCGCCGGAGGCCACTTTGGTTTTGCGGATATAGTCGAGCAGCGAGGTCTTGCCGTGGTCGACGTGACCCATCACGGTGACAACCGGCGCGCGCGGCGCCTCTTCACCTTCGACTTCCTGCGCCTGGGCAACCAGGGTGTCTTCCAGCTCGGTCTCGGAGCGGAACACCACGGCGTGGCCCATCTCCTCGACGATCAGCTGTGCTGTCTCACGATCGAGGCTCTGGTTGATGGTGACCATCTCGCCCATTTTCATCAGGCGCTTGATCAGTTCGCCGGCCTTGACGTTCATCTGCTTGGCCAGCTCGCCGACGGTAATAGTTTCACCTATCTGAACTTCGTACACCTGCTTTCCTGTGGGCTTCTTGAACCCGTGTGTGGGTTTGACCTTGAGGGTCGGTCGCGACAGGGAGCGCGTGCTGCGTTTTTCCGCTTCGTCGCTTTCGAATGCTTCCAGAGCCTGCTCGTAGAGCGCAGTCTTGCTGGACTTTTTCGGGCCAGCCTTGGCGCCGCGGCGACCGCGGCGCTTGCGCGGCTCATCTTCGTCTTTTTCCGGAGCCACGGTAGTGGTTGTTTCCAGCTTGCGGCGCAGGGAGGGCTTGACGGTTTCCGCCTTGGCCTGTTCAGTCTTTTCCTGCTCGACGCGCTGGCGCTCCGCTTCAACGCGAGCCTTCTTCTCTTCCAGCTCCTGGGCTTCCTGAGCGGCCTGCTGTTTGCGACGCTCCATAGCAGCGATACGCATCGCCTCGACGTCATCAACATAGCTGGAACGTACAGGCGCCGGCGCCGGCTCCGCAGCGGCCTCTTCCGCAGCAGGTGCAGCTTCGGGCACCGCTTCCTCAGCAGGCTTCTCCGCCGCTGCAGCGGCTTTCTCGGCCTCGGCAGCTTCCTGCGCCGCTTTGGCTTCCGCTTCAGCGCGCACGCGTTCCGCTTCCGCCTGCTCGGCACGGGCCTGTTCCAGCGCGGCCTGCTCGGCCAGTGCCTTGTCCAGCTCGGCCTGGGATTCCTGTTGCGCGGCTTCGGTCTCGAGCTCTTCCTGCGGGCGCTTCACATAAGTGCGCTTCTTGCGCACTTCCACGTTCACGGTTTTACGGCCGGTGCCAGAGCCGGTTTTCAGCGTGGTGGTGGTCTTGCGCTTCAGAGTAATCTTGCGCGGGCTCGCGCCCTGCTCCCCGTGACTGCTTTTCAGGAAGTTGAGCAGGACCTGTTTTTCCTCATCCGACACCACCGCATCCGCAGAGGTGTGAGGCAAACCCGCTTCTTTCATCTGCTTGAGCAGACGATCTTCGGTGGCACCAACCGATTTGGCGAGTTCGCTAACTGTTACTTCGGCCATTCTCTCTCCTAAAAGTCTTGGTCGGTGGAGCTAATCGTTATCTTTGGTGCGATTGCCCGTCCGGCCGCACCGGTATAGCCGGGCTGCGAAATTTTCGCGCCGCGGCCTGCAAAATGCGCTGTCAAACTGCGGGGCCGGACACTAAAGCCCAGCCCGCGCGGATCGGTTTACTGAGCCTGCTCGCCACTGTCGTCGGCGAACCAGGGTTCGCGCGCCTTCATAATCAGCGCGGCGGCGCGCTCCTGATCCACACCCTCGAGATCGAGCAGATCATCAACGGCCTGTTCGGCCAAGTCTTCCATGGTGGCGATGCCGCGGCTGGCCAGCAAATAGGCCAGGTGGCGGTCCATACCGTCCATCGTGAGCAGGTCTTCCTGCGGCTCGGAGGCGTCCAGCTGCTCTTCGGAAGCCAGCGCCTGAGTCAACAAGGCATCCTTGGCACGGGCGCGCAGCTCCTCGGCGATCTCTTCGTCGAAGCCTTCGATGCCCAGCATTTCCTCGATCGGCACATAGGCCACTTCCTCGAGGGTGGTGAAACCTTCTTCCACCAGCACGCCGGCGACATCTTCATCGATATCCAGGCGCGCCATGAATGTCTCCATGATGGTGCTGGATTCGGCTTCCTGCTTGCTGTTCCACTCATCAATGCTCATCACATTGATCTGCCACTGGGTCAGTTCGGATGCGAGACGCACGTTCTGACCGCTGCGGCCGATGGCCATGGCCAGGTTCTCTTCCGCCACTGCCACATCCATGGAACCGGCATCTTCGTCGACCACGATGGATTCGATTTCCGCCGGCGCCATGGCATTGATGACAAACTGAGCCGGGTTGTCGTCCCACAGCACGATATCCACGCGCTCGCCGGACAGTTCATTGGATACCGCCTGTACACGCGCACCGCGCATACCGACACAGGCACCGACCGGGTCGATCCGGCCGTCATTGGTGTTGACGGCGATTTTGGCGCGCAGGCCCGGATCTCGGGCAGCGCCCTTGATTTCAATCACCTGCTCGGCAATTTCCGGCACTTCAATGCGGAACAGCTCGATCAGCATTTCCGGGCAGGAGCGGCTCAGCATCAGCTGCGGGCCGCGGGCTTCCGGCTGGATCTCCAGCAGGATGGCGCGCACGCGGTCGCCCAGACGGAAAATCTCGCGGCCTACCAGCTGGTCGCGGGGCAGGCGCGCTTCGGCATTATTACCCAGGTCCACAGCGATGAAATCGCGCGTCACTTTTTTAACGGTCCCGCTGACCAGGTCACCGACGCGGTCGCGATATTCTTCAACAACCTTGGCGCGTTCGGCTTCGCGAACCTTCTGCACAATCACCTGTTTGGCGGTCTGCGCAGCGATACGACCGAACTCCACGTTTTCCACCTGCTCGCGGTAAACGTCACCGGCCTTCAGCTCGGGATCTTTCTCGTGTGCCTCTTCCAGGGTGAACTGGGTACCCAGCTCTGCCAGGGTGTCATCGTCAACCACTTCCCAGCTGCGGAAAGTTTCGTAGTCACCATTTCTGCGATCAATGATCACCTGGATGGTGGAATCCTCGTCGTAGCGCTTCTTAGTAGCGGTTGCCAGAGCCGCCTCGATTGCCTGGAAAATAATATCCTGGTCAACGCCCTTCTCGTTGGATACCGCCTCGGCTACCAGCAAGATCTCTTTATTCATGCAACTGCGCCTCTAAATAGCCTGCGTGCAGGCTCCTGCAAATTCACTTGGTAAATTGGGGAATTACATTTGCCTTTTCGATACTGTCGATCGGCAATAGATATTCATTTTCACTGTCGACTCGCAGAATCACCTCATCGCCCTCGACACCGGCCAGCAGGCCACGCCACTTGCGCTGGCCGTCCAGCGGCATGCGCAGGCGTACCTCGATCTGGGCACCGGCAAAACGCGCGTATTGGTCGAGTTTATACAGTGGGCGATCGAGCCCCGGAGAGGAAACTTCCAGGGTGTACTTGCTGCTGATGGGGTCTTCCACATCCAGCACAGCACTGGCCTGGCGACTGACTTTCTCACAGTCTTCCACGGTAATTCCGTCTTCGGAATCGATAAAGATACGCAGCAGCGCATTGCGGCCATGGGTCTGGTAATCGATACCCCACAGTTCACAGCCCAGCGACGCTACCACCGGGGCCAGAAGCTCTTCTAGCTGTTCGCGCTTACTCGCCATTGAATCTCCACTTTAACCGGCACCGGGCCGGTCGGCATTGCCTGAGCCTGCCTTACAGGTCGCGCGACAATCGCAACCTACATAAACAAAAAATGGGCCTGCGGCCCACTTCGAACAGATATCCACACGTTTTGCGCAGATACGAAAAAGCCCCTGACGGGGCTTTGACCGCACATCCACACAGCCAGTATGTGCAGATGCAAAATTTGGTAGCGGGGGCAGGATTTGAACCTACGACCTTCGGGTTATGAGCCCGACGAGCTACCAGGCTGCTCCACCCCGCAACAACTCTCCAAGAAACAGAGCCTGGTGCTCTCTGCTTCTCTGCAGTGGGTTACCCCAACCGCTCAAGAGGCTGCGCATTCTAGGGGCGCGGCCCCGGTGAGTCAAGTCACACTTGGCATATATTTTCGCGCCACCCCCGGGCGCTGCGCTTCACAGTATAGAGCAGCCCGGCGACACTCACTGCAACATTTTAATTGCGTGTGGCGCGTAGCCTCCCCCGCCTTTCCCCGGGCGAGCAGCCGCGCCCCCACAAATGGGCCACTCCTTCTCCCGCGCCGGCATAAACGCCATTAGGACCATTGAGGGCAATTGGCACTCATTATCAATAAAACCAATAGCAGGATTCATCTGGGGTGCCCCGGAGACGGCAATAAACGCGCCCTTTCACCAGCCTCACCAGCCCAGCGACACCTACCCCTTCAAGCATTGCCCGCCGTGGCGCCTCTCACACATCGCCTCTTGGTGGAGACCTCCTGACCTTATGCGTCGCCAGCCGGTTCTGCTGGCCGGACTGATACCCACCGCGATACCGCACACCCAACCACCACCGAAACTTCAGCACCACAGCGCAGTGACCCGCCCTGGCGCGGGGAGTATTCTTGTCACGAATCGACTACCGCAGGAGCCTTCGATGCACATCAATCACGTGCTGGTTCGCACCACGAACCTCACAGCAATGACCGCCTTCTGGACCGACGTCATCGGCCTGGAGCTGGGTGATCGTCCGCCCTTCCGCAGCCCCGGCGCCTGGCTTTACAGTAATGGCCAGCCGCTGATCCACATCATCGAAGTGGACCAGGTCAACGCCGACGGCAGCTTCGATCACGTGGCACTGGAAGGAGCCGACTACCAGGCGCTAACCTCTAGGCTTGAACAGCGCGGTGCAGACTTTCGCGAAACCAGCGTACCGGCCACCGGAGCTCGTCAGGTATTTGTCGCAGGGCCGGATCAACTGAAAGTGGAGCTGCTGTTCCCCAATCCGCAACACTGAACTCGCCAGCCATGGAGGCACGCGTGAAGGCAATCGGACTGTATAAAAACCTTCCCATCGATGATAAAAAGTCACTGATCGACGTTTATGTCGACCAACCGCAACCGCATGGCAGGGACCTGCTGGTTGCGGTAAGAGCCATTTCCGTCAACCCGGTGGACGCGCCCCCAAGGGCGGTGACACCCAGGCGGAATCCGTGCCGCGGATTCTCGGCTGGGATGCGGCCAGTGAAGTCATTGCCATCGGCGACAGCGTCGAACACTTTCAAGTCGGCGACCGCGTCTATTATGCCGGCGACATATCCCGGCCCGGCAGTTACTGTGAGTCTCAACTGGTAGACGAGCGCATTGTCGGCCAGATGCCGACCAGTCTCGATTTCACGTCCGCCGCCGCGCTCCCACTGACCGGGCTCACGGCCTGGGAGGCGCTCTTCGACCGCCTGGAAATCTCCCGCAACGGTGCCGACGCCGGCAAGACACTGTTAATCATCGGTGGCGCCGGCGGCGTGGGCTCCATTGCTATCCAACTGGCGCGCAGGCTGGCCGACCTCAAAGTCATCGCCTCCGCGTCGCGGACCAAATCCAGCGTCTGGATCAAGCAACTGGGCGCGCATCATGTGGTCAACCACCGCTACCCCCTGGACCGGGAACTGCGCGAGCACAGTTTCGACACGGTCGACTATATCCTCTGTCTGAACGACACCGACCAGCACTGGCCCGCCATGGCCGCCGCTATCGCCCCACAGGGAAAAATCTGCAGTATCGTCGACAACCGCGAACCACTGCCGCTCAACCTACTGAAGCCCAAGAGCGCGACTTTCGCATGGGAATTTATGTTCACGCGCCCCCTCTACCAGACCGCGGACATGATCCGGCAACAGCAGGCACTCAACGAAATCAGTGCACTGATAGATCGCGGCGAACTGAAAACCACCGTCAACCAGGTAATGGAACCGATCAATGCCGCCAACCTGCGCGAGGCGCACCGACAGATCGAGAGCGGCCATACCGTCGGCAAAATCGTATTGTCCGGCTGGGGATAAAAAAATTGGCAGAAGAATTTGGTCGCGGGAGCAGTATTTGAATCTGCGATCTTCGCCCGGCTATGCCGGCCAGGGGTAGAGAGCGAGTCCGACTTCGTCGGGCGTTTTACAGAAAACCACTGACGGAAGAAATTGGCAGCAGGGGGCAGGATTTGAACCTACGACCTTCGCCCGGCTGTGCCGGCCAGTGATAAAGAGGGAGCCCACTCGTCGGGCATCGACCTCTAAACCAATGACGGAAGAATTTGGTAGCGGGGGCAGGATTTGAACCTACGACCTTCGGGTTATGAGCCCGACGAGCTACCAGGCTGCTCCACCCCGCAACAACTCTGAGAAACGAAGCCTGGTTGCTCTTCGCTTCCCTGCGGTGGGTTGCCCCGACCGCTCAAGAGGCTGCGCACTTTAGAGATGCTGCCTCAGCGAGTCAAGTCACGTTTGGCATTTATTTTCACATTGTCCCGAGCTAACCCTCCGGCACCTCGCTGAGCATTATGGATGGAAGGGATAAAACTCCCTTTTTTGGTTTCCCACCTCGATACACGCCACTACATACGCAACGACGACCTCACCTAGCGCAAATAACCACCAAAAGACAATAAATGCAATTGATATAGATTCTCATTTACCTTAGTATCGCCAGCCATACGAAAGCACCCCCATGTCCGGCACCGTCCCGGATTCCTGTCCCGCACAGAATAAACGTATCAGGAGTTGCAGCATGCGCTATACAAAAACCACCCTGGCGCTGGCCATGTCTCTCGTTTCCTCTGCCGTCGTGGCCGCCGATCAGCGCATTGACGAGGAAGTTGTCGTAACCGCCAGCCGTACCGAAAAGCCGCTGAGCAGTATCCCCAATACCGTGACTTTGATTGATGAAGCGGAACTCGCGCAACAGATGGCTGCCACCAGTGACCTCTCCACCATTCTCGGCAACCTGATCCCGAGCTTCTCGCCCAGCCGCCAGAAGATGACCAGTTCCGGTGAGAGCCTGCGTGGCCGCAAGCCGCTGTACCTGATCGACGGCGTGCCGCAGTCCAACCCGCTGCGCAACGGCGGCCGCGACGGCCACACCATCGACCCGCTGATGCTGGAGCGAGTGGAAGTGATTCACGGAGCCAATGCTATCCACGGCATGGGCGCATCCGGCGGTATCATCAATCTGGTGACCCGCACCCCCAGTGAAGAATTCCAGCAGAGCCTGCGTGTGGAATCCGACCTGCAACCGAACGAGTTCGGTGATACCGTCGGCTATGGCGGCAGCTACAGCATCTCCGGCAAAGTGGACGCCGTGGATGTACTGGCGAGCGTGAGCTACCGCAACAACGGTATCAACTACGACGCCAGTGGTGACATCGTCGGTTTCGACAACACCCAGGGCGACACCATGGACAGCGACGCCGTCAACGCCTTCGTCAAGACCGGCTACAGCTGGGACAACCAGCGACTGCAGCTGACCGTCAATCACTACCTGATCGAGGGCAACAACAACTGGCTGAGTGTCGACGGTGATATCGATGCAGGCATTCCCACCACTGCCGTCGAGGCGGATGTACCGGGCAAATCCCCTTCCAATGAAGTTACCACCATCAACCTGCAGTACACCAACGAGGAAATCCTCGGGCAGAAACTGCGTGCACAGGTATTTTCCCAGGATTTCGCCGGCACCTACGGCGGCACGCCGAGCGGCACCTTCCAGGATCCGGCCTACGGGGAAGTGGTGTTCGACCAGTCACAGAACAACTCGGAAAAACGCGGCATGAAACTGACACTGATCAAGGATCAGATCGCCGGCATGCCGATCAGCCTCGCCTATGGTGTCGACCTGCTGGAGGATGAAACCTGGCAGCAGCTGATCCTCACCGGCCGCGCCTGGGTACCGCCCACGCAGTACAAGAACATCGCCCCCTACGCGCAGGCGGAGTTCACCGGTATCGATCGCCTCACGATCACTGCAGGCGTACGCCACGAAATTTCCGAACTCAAAGTCGACGATTTCACCACCCTCTACTCCTACAACGGTGGCCAGTTCGTCAAAGGCGGCAATCCGGAGTTCAACGAGACGCTCGGCAATATCGGCGCGACCTATACCGTCAATGACGCCTGGCGGGTCTATGCCAACTACTCCGAAGGCTTCTCCATGCCCGACGTCGGCCGGGTACTGCGTGGCATCAACCAGCCGGATCAGGATGTGGAAAGCTTCCTCGATCTGAAACCCATTCTGACCCAGAACGAGGAACTCGGCGTCGAGTACAGCGCGGAAAAATTTGCCGCCCAGCTGGCCTACTACACCTCAGATTCCGATTTCGGTCAGCGCCTGGCGCTGGGCAGTGACGGTATTTACAGCGTCAAGCGCGAGCAGACCGAAATTGACGGTGTAGAACTGCGCGGGCAGTGGTTTGCCACCGACAGCGACACCCTGGAAGTCCGCTACGCCTATACCAAGGGTCGCTACGATTCCGACGCCGACGGCAAGGTGGATACCGATCTGGATGGCCGCAACATTGCCCCAAACCGCTTCAACCTGAGCTGGGCGCGCAACTGGACCGATGCGTTCAGCACTCGTTTGCAGGCGAACTGGTTACTGGACCGCGATTTTGTGAACAGCGCCGGCGAAGTGACCACGGAATTCGACGGTTACACCATCATCGACGCCAGTGCACAACTGAAGGCCCTCGGCGGCGAATTCGCACTGGGACTCCAGAACCTGACCAACGAGGACTACTTCACTTACTATTCCCAGACTGCGGGCAACGACACCCGCAACTTCAAGGGATTGGGCCGCAACGTGAACCTGTCTTACTCGAAGGTTTTCTAATCCGTGCGACGCAGTCTTTTCATCCTGCACAAGTACGCGGGCCTAACTCTAGGCCTGCTACTTTCGCTGATCGGAATCACCGGCAGCCTGCTGGTGTTCGATCATGCGCTGGATGAAAAGCTCGCGCCGGAAACTGTCACCTTCAACCCTTCCGAACGCCCGGCCACCTACTCGGAAATCTTTGCCGCGGCGCAGGCAGCGGTGCCGGGTAACCCGGAGCCCACCCGACTGATGACACCACGCCAGCCCGGCAGTCCCTTTGTGGTGCGCTTTCCCAAACCCGAAAGTGCGCCAGGCCCCATCGAAGTCAGCGTCTCCCCGACCGATGCGGAAGTACTGGCGGTGCGCGGCTGGGGCACAACCGGCTACGCCATGACCTGGATCTACCGCCTGCACTACACGCTGCTGGCGGGCAATACCGGCAAAACCCTGGTGGGCTTGATGGGACTACTGCTGATGCTCTTTTGCATCACCGGTGCCCTACTCTGGTGGCCGAAAAACAGCAGAAGTCGCAAAAAACGCTGGCGGCGCGCATTTACGATTTCCCGCAGCGGCAATCGCTTTCGATTTTATTTCGATGTGCACAAGGTTTTCGGGATTTATTTTCTGCCGCTGCTGCTGATGTCCAGTATCTCCGGCGTCACCCTGGTATTTCCCCAGCAAGTGCGCGCCATCGTAGGCACATTCCTTACAACTGCACCGCTGGCAGCCCTGCCGGGCTCTCACGCAGACCACGGAAAAAGAATCTCGCCCGATCAGGCGGTGACCTTTGGGCAGACGGTCTTTCCCGGAGGCGCGTTAAAACGTATTTACCTGCCCACAAACGCCGCCGACAGCTACGGCATTACTTTTCGCGCTGCAGGGGAGGCCTGGACCAATTACGGCGCCAGTTTTGTGCGTCTGGATCAGTATTCCGGGGAAATCCTGCTGACACAAAACGTCACCGAGATTCCGCTTGGTAACAAGATCCTGCGTTGGCAATTTCCCCTGCATAACGGCGACGCCCTGGGCATAACCGGACGCTGGCTGATCCTGATCACCGGACTGATACCGGGGCTGCTGTTCGCTACCGGCAGTTACCTGTGGTGGAAGAAACGTCAGCTGGCAAGGACACCACAGCGAACAGAGCGTGCCGGCGCGACCACCATCGTATCGAGCTGATCGCACGGAGCACAGTGTGAGGAAGCACGTGTTTGTCCCCGTCGGCAATCCACTGTGACGCTATCACCCGCCTCAGGCAGATTTCACCGGGCACTATGCGCTTATCCGCCCCCCTGCATCCAGTGACCTGCACTTACAGCCTCTACACTTACTCGTTCGCAAAAGTGATCACACCAGATCACTGAGCTGGATAAATTTGGCGTATCCCAGTAGCGTTAACATAATCAAGGAACAGGCGAGTGTAAGGATGACCCCGTGAAAAATATCCTCGTGATTCTCGACAAGCCCAAACACGAACAAATTGCCCTGCAGCGCGCATTGGAGCTGGCTACGGCAACCGGCGCACATCTGCACCTGGTCAGCTTTGCCTACGAGCCCCAGGTTACTCTGCCCGGTGTTCACGATACGCCTGACGATCTGGTGAAAACGATGATAAGCGGGCGCGAACAATGGCTAGAGGCGCTGTGCAAACAGCATCGGCTGCCCGCGAACACAGTAACCGAAGCCGTCTGGCACTACAGTATTGCCAACTGGACAATCGAGAGAGTGGTTCAGGAATGTGGTGAAAACGGCCCAGAAGCAATTCGGGCGCGGTGGTTTCGGCTCCATCGACTGGCAGCTGATCGAGCGCTCGCCAACGCCACTGTGGCTCGCAGTAGCCACCCCATGGGTAAAGCGCGAACGCCTCGTGACAGCACTGGATCCTTCAGTGGACAACCTGCTGCACAAAGAACTCAACCTGCGGGTACTTTATGTCGGCGACCGGCTGGCAAAGTTACTGGATGCAGAACTGGAGGCGGTTGCCTGCCTGCCCGGCACCACTTTTCTCGATGAGCTGGGGATTACATCGAGACAGGACACCTCCGATGAACAAAAGCGTGCGCTGCGAGAATATCTGGAGGTGCTAATCGGTGACAGCGGCGCCATCTGCAGCGAGTTGCACTTGGTCTATGGTAAGCCGGCACGCGAAGTCAATCGAATCGTCGACCGCAACAAAGCCCGCCTGATGCTGGTTGGACGCGGTGTGCGAAAGGGTGCTACCGGTTTGCTGCTAGGCAATACCGCGGAGCGGATACTTTCCAAGTCCAATACCGATGTGTTGATCGTGCCCTGATCCGATCGATGCCCAGACGAGGGATTCGCTCACCACCGTGCCGTCAGCAAATCCGCGGGGCATCTGATCCTCTAGCTACCTTACCTCTGTACCGGACCGCGCGCCCCTCTGGCGGCGGTCCGGACTCGACTTACAGCTTGCCGATCACGTTCAGGAATACACCCTGGCTGTCGTAATCCAGTTGCGTCAGATCGTCAGAGAAATCGGTAAAGTTGTAACCGACCCCAACTTTCAGGTGCTTGCCCATATGCCGGTAGAGGCCCAGCAGCGCACCGCTGCGACGGTCCTGCGCATCGGGCAGGTCCAGCATGCGCCCTTCCACCATCAGGTCCCAGCGATTGACGAAATGCCAGTCGGCGCGCACTACGTAGAGGCTCGCACGGCTGTCGAAGAACTCCGGATCCTGGCGATCCTGGCTTAATTGGCCGAGGCGATACGCGTACTTGGCGCCCAGGGTCCAGCGACGCGTGAGGTCGTAGCTGGTATCTACCGATACGATATGGCTCTTCTGGATAAATTCTGCCGCTGTATTTTGCACCGTCACCTGATCCCGGGTCGGGACATTATAAAAGTAGGTGTACTTCAGCAGGGTATTCCAGCGGTCGTTATTCACCGGGCGATAGCCATAGCCCATCACCGCCTCGGTAAACTTGCCGTCGTAAAACTCGCCCTGGGAACTCTTGCTGTCGGAATAATTGAGTTTTCCGACCAGGCGCCAATCCGGGTTGATCTGGTAGCTGGCAGTATTTTTCAGCAGCCAGGTCTGGCGTTCATTTTCCGTCACGGTATTTGGGTCGACTGCCGTCTCCATATTGTCCGTGCGATATTCAACCGCGGAGGAGAGGCGGACCTCGTCAGCGCTGTAGCCCATATTCAGGCCCACCGCGCGCCGATCTGTCTTTGCACCGGTGCGCGGATCTTCCAGCTTGCCCGCTTCTACCGTCGTGCCGTATGTCCAACGATCATTCGGTGCCAGATCCATCCCCAGCGCGTGAGTCAGGCCGGTGGCGACATCGCCGTGGCTATATTGCTCTTCACCGTACACGCTCAGGCTATCGGAGTAGCGGCTGCGGAAGCCGGTACTCATACTGCCTTTGCGCGCACGGACGCCGGTGTCGGTGCGCTCATTATCGAGGGTGTAATTCAGGTAGAGGTTGGTGCGGTCGGTCACCAGGTAATCGGTACCCAGCCGCGCCGCCGTACCGGTATCTCCACCGGAAAGTTCACTGTCGAGGGACAGGCGCTCGCTCACCCGGTAGGCGCCACCGAAACCAACACGATTGTTTTCCTCGCGGGTACCGGTCGCCTCGAGGGTACCTTGCACGTAGCCAAATGCACTCCAGTCGGCACCGGAATCGTACGCTGCCTGTACGGCCATGTCGGTGCGATCGCCCTGGGTCTGCGTGGCCGGTACTACCGGTGAGAAATCTTCGCGACTGTCGGCGCGTGCGCCGGTGGTGACTCTCCAGCGGTCGTTGAGCTGATAACCGACAGCCAGGTCCACTGCGGTTGTCTGCAGGCCGAGTTCCTGTTCCTTGCTGTCGGCTTTCAGATCGATATCAGCACGGGTACCGATGGGCACATTGATGCTGCCGCCGTACTGGGTGGTATCCCCATAAACCAGCTGACCGGGGGCGGAAAAGCCGGCTTCGCGCTCCTGGTGATAGAAGGTACCGGAACCGCGTGAGTCCTCGATGAAATCGCTCAGTTGCAGACTGCCCTCCAGCCGTGAGGCACCGGCCTTGGCATTAGGGTCGACCGGATTGTCACTGTTAAAGCTGAAGCCGCCATCGTACGAAGAGGTGCTGTCCAGGTTGCCGCCCTGGCTGTCAGCCGCTTCGATTTTCAGCCAGCTGCCGGCACTCTTGCGCAGAGTCAGGTCTACGCCGTGCAGGGATGTCTCGTTGTCCTCTTCATCCTGCTGGGTGCCACTAATACCGAGTTTGACGTAGTCGCCCAGCCAGTAGTGCGCGCGGCCGCCCACGGCCAGTGTGTCCATTTGCTCAAAGCCCGGCGTGTACTCGTAGCGAGACACCAGGTACTGGGGATTGCCGTTGTAGGAGCCGTCCTGAATCAGCAGGTTATCGTTGGCGATGGCGGAGAGCGGTTTGTTCAGCAGCACGCGCCCCTGAATGTAATCCACATCGTAATCGATGACCGGGGTCAGGTTTTTCACCGCGAGCACGATGCCGGAGTCCTTGTCCCGCACCTCGACACGCAGCCGCTCGGAACCGGTCAGGATGTCCTGGTGGCGCAGGAAATACAGGGAACCGCCGGTTCCGCGGAATTCATCACGCCCGGCGATGGTGCCGGGTTCCGCACTGAAACCATCGATCTGGAAGCGTTTCTCACCGAAGCTGGTGACATCGTCGCTTTCATAGTGGCCGTTAGCCCCGTAGAGGGCGCGGTCGATATGGGCGAGTTCGTTATCGGTGTAGGCCGCTTTGAAGTTGCCCCACATACCGTAGTCATCAAACTTGGACAGCTTCACGTAGAACTTGCCGGAGGTCGGCGCATCCTCGACCACCGTGGAATCGTCGCCGAAGGTCGGGTAGTAGAGATCGCTGTCCAGGCGACGGAACAGCGCGTCCGGGGTCTTCTCCATAAAGTTGGAGAAGAGTTCATCCACCGGTCCCTCTTCGGTATCCGCACTCGCCGACAGGTGCCAGCCATCACCGAAACTGCCGTTGGTGTAGAACGCCAGGCGACCATCGTAACTGACAGAGTTGTCGTAGTGGGTCTGGTCACCGGTGACCAGTGCCGCGGGACCATTGGTATCGTCCAGGCCGACGGTCAGATCCGCAATCCCGACGGTAAACCAGTCATCTTTGGCAAACTTCAGGTCGCGCAGAAAGAGTTCACCGTTTCCTTCCGGATCCAGTACCGCCACTTCCACCGTATGCAGGCCGCGAGTGAAAATCTGCTCGGCGACAAATTCCCCCTGATCGTTGACCGGTACCGGATTGCCGGCCAGCCATACGGTGTGCTGAGGCGGGATCTGCGCGCCGTTTACGAGCACTGTATTGCCGTTCAACGGAATCGTCTGGCGAGTGAGGCGGTTTTCACCGTAACCCACCAGCAACTCTTTCTCCGGGTTGCTGTCTTCCGTCGGAGCATCCACGTGATCCACCAGCCACAGCGTCTGCGGCCGGGTTTCATCGTAGCGTCCATTGTCGTCGTATACCCGCAACAGGTACTGGAGTTTTTTCAGCGGCGCCTGGAATTCGTCAAAGTCTGCCTGCCAGTCGCCGCGCCCGTTTTCATCCAGCGCCACCACTGCCAGCGGCTTGTCGCGCACCGACTGATCCTCTTCGAACAGGCGCACTTCCGCGCGATCGATAAAGCTCGGGTAATTGGTGTAGCTCTGGAACTGTACCCGGCTGTCGGCGATTTCCGTTTCGGGATCGTCGGCGTAGCGGATGGTATTCGGCCAGGCACTCACATTCAGCCGCGGCGACATTTTTTTATTGTCGAAGCGGAACTGGATATGCGCATTTTCCAGCGCGACATCGGTACAGCGCTGCAGGTCGGCGGAGTTCTTGTAGGGATCGTATTCCGGGTTGCCATCCACGGTAATACGCATCAGGTTCAGTGCATACGGGTTGTGGGCCAGCGCCTCGCGGTTAATACGCTCGATTTCCAACCGGTCCTGATCGGCGAGCACTGCCAGCTCGTCGTACAGCACCTGCACTTCCACACGGGCGCCGTCCATAGTGACGAAGCCATTGGCAACTACATCGTCGGACTGCACGTAGCCACGCCCCTCAAACTCCACCTGCTCATCACTAAGGTTCAGTTGCTGCTGCACGGCCGCCATGGTGCGGCGCGCGCGGGCGCGCGACAGGCCGACATCGTCGCCGTAGACCATCGCCTCGCGGCGCTCCATGCGCTCGTTATCGCTGTAGCCGACAAAGCTCAGGCGCACATTGGCCTTGCCCGCCACTTCTGCCATCACTTTGCGGATATGGCTCAGTTCAGAATCGGGGATGGCCGGATTTCCGTCGACAAAGCGGATTGGCTGCAGAGCCCCGGTGGGCGATTCATAGGCGACAGTAATCGTCTCCGCACCAGCCGCTTCCGGACATGCCTGCACACCGTCGCCGGCAGTCTCCATCGGGTCGTCGTACCAGAATTCCACTTCGACGCGCCGGTTCAGCGCGCGCCCTTTGGGCGTGTCGTTGGGCACCAGTGGCTGGGTATCCCCTTTGCCGCTGCTGCTCACCATTGCATCCGGCAAATTCAGTGCATCGCGCACTGCCAGCGCCACGCGCCGCGCCTCGGCGCGGGACAGTGCCATCTGGTCGCTGTAGAGGTTGGCCGGCCCTTCGGGCAGCGGTGAGCCGTCAGTGTGACCGACAAAGTGGATCACCAGATTTTCCTTGTCCGCCAGGTTCGCGCGCACTTCACGTATACGGCGAACAAAGGCTTCGGGCAGGTCCGCCTGCCCCGGTTGCAGGCGCAGAGGTGTCACCAGGTTCTTGAGGCGCGCCCGCTGTTCACTGCCAGCCTTGTAGTGCAGGCGACAGACGGTTTCCTGGCGACAGACTTTGACGCGATTCAGCTGCAGCGCCTGGGCGCGCTGCATTTCCGCCTGCGCGTCCTCATCCAGCTCGTCGTAACTGAGCTTTACCTGAACACGGCGGTTCAGCGCGCGGCCACTGCTGGTGACATTGTCCGCAACCGGCTCTTCGTCACCGCGGCCTTCAAAAGTAATCGCGTCCTTGGGCAGGTCCAGCGCCAACTGAAAGTAATCCGCAACGTACTTGGCCCTTGCGCGGGTAAACTCCTGCTTGTCCTGATATGCCGCCAGCGCCTGTTCACTCAAGGGATCGGCGTCCGTGTGGCCAATGAAGTCCAGTTTCAGGTTGTGTTTATCGGCGAGCTCGGCCAGTTTCACTTTCAGTGCTTCGAGATCCTCCGGCGCCACCGGGTCGTCGACAGCCTCGTATTCCAGCGGATCAATCGCATTCTCTTCCGCCACCGGTGCCAGCGCTTCGGTAAACAGACTCGCATCCTGTACCCACTGCTTGCGCGGCTGGCCAAGAATCATGGTTTCGGTGTTGTGGCCAACCGGGTTTTCGATGATTTCAGTTTCCGGCTCTTCAATGGCCGGCGACAGTCCAGGGATCTGCTTCCACACCTGCCACCAGGCGGCATCCCCGCCCGGGCTCTGTTCTTTTTCCTGTGCCACCGCAGGCAGCGCCAGCAGTGCGGCCATCGCCGCGGCGAAATAGCGTTCGCGGCCGATGGCTGCTGCAACAGGATGGAACACCGCTTTTTTCATACCGCTTTGCACACCGCGCTTGTCGTTTTTATCAGAGGACATCACTCCAATCCTCCCTTGCTCGGCGGCGCGCCGCGCCGCCAGAACACTTCGGTTTCAATCGTCAGTTCGTAGTCGCCGTAATTGCGCGCCCACTCGTCGGCGATGCGCACTTTCATGGCCTGCAGGCGCCGATCCACCAGGTCAGGATCCTCATTCTCCGCCAGGTAGGACAGACGCAGGACCGAAGGCGCTTCCTGCAGTTTCTCCAGCAGCAGATCGGTGCGCGAGTTCCACTGCGGACGCAGTTCCGTGGTGCCCGGCTCGAAGACCGCCTCGGCTAGATCCAGGCGCACAACACGGTGCAGGCTGGTGCCGAAGTTGAACTTGATCATCTTGCCTCGGGTGGCGCGCTGTACCCGCGGGTTTTCCGTGGTCAGGCGGTAGCCACTCGGCAGGCTGCGGTCGTCTAGCTTCAACACGAAGTTGGAGCCGCGGTCCTGGTTCGGCACCACCGCACAGGTAATGTGGTAACGGCCGTGGGCATCGGTGGTTGCGTGGAGACCGGTGGCCGTCACCACACGTGCACCCGGCACGCCGCCCTCGCCCGCATCCTGGTAGCCGTTCATGTTCTTGTCGTCGTAAACCTTGCCGATCACGTCAGTACAGTCGAAGGTCGGATCGGGCACGACGCGCACTGTCGCCGATGCCTCGCCCGATGCCACCTGTCCCGACAGCTGGTTGAACAGCCGCGCGCGGTTGATGTACTTGCCTTCACCCACACCGGAACCGACGACCAGCAGCAGCTTCACTGTGCGTGTCTGGTCAGGTTCCGCGCGCAGGTTCGGCCAAACCAGCTGCAGGCCATTCACTTCCGGTTCAATGGCTTTGCCATCTACCCGAGCGGAACCAGCGACATATTTGAAGCCGGCCGGGAAGAAGTCCACCAGGCGCAGATCTGTCAGCGGTACCGGCAGCGTGTTGCCGAACGTAATGGTGTAGGGCACCAGCTGGCTGCGGGTCACATTCAGCAGTGAGGCTGTTTTGGTAATCGACAGGGCGCCGTCGAGCTGCGGATCCAGCGCGATGTGGTTGTTGAACAACTGGCTCTCGCCGGGAATCCGGTTGTCGTCCAGGGTCAGGCGCAGGTAGTAATCCGTCGCTTCACTGCGGGCATCCACGTCGATAGGCGGCGCGAACTCGGACGACTGAACTTCACAGTGATTCGCTGTGCCCGGAACCTTGTCCGCATTGCTGCCGAGACAGGCACCCACGTCGAAACCGGCGGTTTCCACATTGGTTTGCGGCGGGATGATCTGCGACTCGCCGGAGAGATAATCCTCACCGGGCACCTGTACCTGAATCAGGTAGTCCGCGTTGGCCGGACAGGCCGCGTCGCTAAAGTTGATGTCGAACTTGTAGTAACCGCCGGCCTGGGTCACCTGATTTTGCTGCTTCTCGTCATCGAAGCAGCGGTCCGGCAACACCTGCCCACTGGAGGCGCGCAACATAGTGACAACCGCGCCGGAAATCGGCTGGCGCAGCACCGAATCGTAGACCACGCCATTCGGCATCAGCGGCAGGTTCAGGTTCTGCGGGTTGGAACCGGAACCCACGTAGATTTCGCTGATCTGCTGAGGTCCGTTGGTAAAGTCGGAGCTGGCATTACCCAGGGACGCGGTGCTGTCACTGGCATTCGGGGCCGTGTACTTCAACTCATAACTCGCCCCACCGACTGCGTTGGGCACCAGACCGTCGAACTGGAAGAACCCTTTTTCATCGCTCTGCGCGGTTTCCAGCAGCGTATTGTTGAAATACAACTCCACGGTCCAGTTCTGCAGCAGGCGCTCTTCCGGATCCAGTTGGTCGTTGAAATTCACATCGTGCCAAAGGTAACCGCTCAGGTTGGCAATGCCCGGTGTACCGCCCACGTCGATGGCAACACTGGCCTGTGCACTGGAGGCCGGATCATTCCAGGTGGTTTCAGCGGTATTCAGCACCCGGTAACCGATCGCCAGGTTCGTACCCAGCTTGGCCTGGAAACGCAGGGTCGCGGTGTCACTGGGCTGCAATTCACCGAAGGTGCCGGCGAAATCAGCATTGATCACCGATCCGTTCACGGTAATACCGTCTGCCTGTCCATTAAGACGCGCGGAATCCGCTACATAGGTGAGCACCCCGTCACCGGCCACCAGCAGGTCGTCTGTAATCGCCACGTAGCCGGCAGGTACGCCGCCGATATTGGTGACGGTTACCAGGTATTCCAGCGTGGCACCCGGCAGGGCCGCGCCGCCACCGACGACCGCGACTTCCTTGGTAATCGACAGCTGCTGTGCGTCGCCGACGACAATATCCGTCGGTTGCGCGCCATTGCTGGGATTGCCGTCGGCATCAGTCAGCGTCAGTGGTAATTCCACCGTTGAGACACTGCCCTGGTTACTGATCACCGTGCCGGTGGCAGTTGCCGCGTTGACGCTGACATCGAAAGTGACGGTTGCGGTACGCGCAGAAGTAACCACGCCCTCGCCCGCTCCGGGCAGCGGCGGCGTCAAATCGTCGGACGAGATCGGCAAACCGGCATCCAGACGCGAGCTGCCGCCGCCATTGTCGGCCACGGCAAAGCCGTTCAGCGTAGTGGAGCCGGCAACATAAGTGGTATTGGCAGGGACCTGGTCCGTCAGCACTGCGTCTGTCGCGTCCACGCCGCCCATATTGGCAACGGTAATCGTGTAGCGCAGGACATCGCCCGGATCGACGATACCCGCTGACAGGTTATCGACGGCGATAGCCACGGTCTTCTGTACGATCAACAATGGTACGTCGCCGACAATGTCGATGGTCGGATCGTCGGGGGTATCGGTCGTCGGATCGTCGGACGGCTGCTCGTCGAGTGCTCCACTACCAGCGCCATCGCCGTTGACGAAGCCCTGGTTGGAAATGATGGTGCCGTCGTTGACATCATTGATGGTCACATCAAAGGTAATCACCACCGGTGCCGCATCGGCCACGGCCGCGCCGACAAACCCTTGCGCTTCCCCGGGCGAATTGATCGCCATGCCTGACGCCAGTGCCGTACTGCCGCCAACATCGGCCACAGCGGCGCCGTTCAGCGTGGTGGAATTGGCAACATAAGTGGTATTCGCCGGTACCTGATCGCGCAGGACGGCATCCACAATGTTTTCATCACCGGTGTTTTCGACCTGCAGTGTGTAGCGCAGCGTGTCACCGACCATCAGCAGGTCTGCATCGCCGGTCATGTCCTGCGAGGTTTTCTCCACAACCAGCTGCGGCGCCGAATCGATCACTACCTGGGTGGGATCTTCATCGCCGGCGGTGTTGGGGTCGTCGGCACCATTGATATTCGGGTCGTCACTGTCCTGCAACAACTGGCCGGGCAACTGCACCTGGGCCTGGTTTAATACCGCGGTGCCGCTGTCGATCACAGCCGCCAGCGTCACTTCATAGACAATATTGAGACTACCGTTGCCGGCGAGCGACAGGTTGCGGATATCCAGCAGGCCGCTGCCCTGTGCGCCGCCCGCCGCATCGGTATTGCTGCTGTCGCCACCGGCGGCGTCGATCACCGCGAGCGTGCCCGCCTGGTACAGCGGCAGGCTGTTCAGGCGGCCGAGTTCATCGGTGAGATCGATACCGTCGACATCGATTGCACTAAGGTTGGTCAGTGTCAGCGTGTAGCGCAGGCGATCGCCTGGCTTCGCGACACTCGCCGGGCTCTGGCCGCTGGTGACATTTTCCACCACCTTGCGGAAAGACACGCTCGGTACCGCGGCGGTAATAGTGAAGGCATCCTCGTGATCGTCTACGGATGGCGTTCCGTCGGTGGGCGCGGCACGGGTGTACTGACGCGCGTCCGGCAGGGTGCTGTCCCAGCTGTGCCAGAGCTCGACACCGGCGACGTTGGTCAGGGTAGTGCCATCGACCGTGTCTGCATCGAGGTAGGTATCGTAGCTGAATAACAGACGGTGATCCGCAGGCACGGCTGCAGCCGCACCGCTGGTGGTGACGGTCAACGTACAGTTGTCCGCATCAAACACCGTGTTGAAGTCAGTACCGGCGGTCAGCGTGCTGACGGTATTGCCGGAACCATCAGCAATTTGTGCGGAGAAGTTCTGCGGCGGTGTCTCACACATGCCGCCCGGATCCGGGTTCGGCAGTATATCGGTGATATTAAGATCCCACGCCGGGCCGGTGCCGGTGTTGTGCACATCCAGGGTAAAGCGACCGGGCACCCCCGACTGCACGCTGGCGGGGCCGCGCTTGTCCATGATCAGTGCGGTTGGCTCGACCACCGTCATGTCCGCAGTGGTATTGCCGGCGCCTGCCCCCTGCCCCGCTGCCGCATCGTCGTTGCTGTAGTTGTAGCTGTAGCTGGCGCTGTTGGTAAAAGTGAGGCCATCCACATTCGGCGGATTGGTATCGCGCAGACGAACGGTCACGTCGATTACCACCTGTTCGCCGGCGGGTACATCGATGCCGTTGGCCGTGTCCTCTATGACCAGGTCAGTTCCGGATCCGGTATTCACCGGGGTGAATGCCTGGCTGCCGGAGACCTTGGCCGCTTCGACAAATACCAGATCCGCTGCGGAGCTGCCGAGATTCATCAGCACCCGCACATCGTGCAGTGCCGTTGTCTGCGGTGATTCCGGAATGGTCACACGGTAGCGGAAAGGCTCGCCAATCGAGGCTGTAGTCTGCGTGTTTTCGATATATAGCGGCGACGCGTTGGGCGTATTGAACTGCACACTCTGCGGCGCTGTAGGGCCGTAATCCTCGCGCATATCCACCGTCGCAGTGGCGTCGCCGAGGGTCGGCAGCTGGTTGTCGTCGAATGAGTAATACACCTCGACGAATGCGGCGTTTTGCAGGTTGAGACCGGAGCCAAGGTTACTGTCCGCGAGTACCCGATAGGTCATGACCAGACTCTGGCCTGGATTGATCGCGTAGGTGCTGCCGGCGTTGAAATTCCACACGGCATCGCCCGTGGTGCTATCGAATGCCGGCGCCAGGTTGGCCACCGCAACACCGTTCACACTGGTCGACTGCACGCTGACACCGGACTGGCGCAATCCTGCCGGAATGGTGTCACGGAAAACCGGGTCATAGGCCGGCGCCGATCCATTGTTGGTAATGGTGACGGTGTAATCGATGCTGTCGCCGGGACTCAGGGTACTGCCAGTCGCCGGGTTGGAAGTGATTGCCAGTGCCAGTTCCGGCTGCAGCAGATCCAGGGTTTCGCCATCGTTGCGGCTTTCCGCTCCGGTCGCCGCATCGAAACTGAAGTCGGCATTGTTGGTCAGCGGTGTGTTATTGGCCGGCCACGGATGTGAGTCCTGGTTCAGCACACGAGCGCGGTAGCGAATGACAAACTCGTCGTTGGCTGTGTTGTTGTCACCGGCATTGACCAGGTTAACCAGGTTCCAGGTCAGCGTGGTGGATCCGCTGGCGGGATCGCCGGCCTGTACCGGATCCGGCACATCGTCATGGCTGAACGGTGCACTGGCGGTAAAGGGGGCACTGTTGTCTGTGTTGATGGACAGGGTGCGATCAAACACCATGCCCTGTGGCAGGGTGTCCACCAGAGTCGCATTGGGCAGGCTGCCCTCGGGCAGGGACAGGCGCAGTTCGTATTCGACAAAGTCACCGACACGGACTTGGGCATCACCGCTGCCATAGGAATCGTCCAGGCGTATTTTGGTGAGCGCACTATCATTGGCCGCTGTTAGTTGCGCCACCGTACCGTCAATGAAGTAATCATTCAGGGCTGGCGTCGCGCTGCCATTGCGTTCGTAAATACTGCTGTTGTCTTCGTCGAGGCTGGTCCACTCGATATGGCTGGTGGACGACAGGTCGCTGGCGGCCAGCGCACTGTCGAGAACCACCACATCAAACACCAGCTGACGGGCGTTACCTGCGGGAATGTCGAGATCGCTGTTGGCCCGAATCCAGCTCAGTTGTTGGGGAGTGGTAACGCCGTCTCCGCTGATCGCGGGATCGCCCAGCGCAGCACCGCCAAAAGTGGCACTGCCCGGCACAAACTCAAGACCCGCGGTCATTTGCTCGACGACACTCAGGTCAAAGGCATCCGAGTTTTCCGGATTACCCGCCGCGGTAAGATCGAGCGTAAAGCGCAGGACATCGCCGGCATCCGGCGCATTTCCGGGGCTGGTCTGGTTGGCAACACTTTTCACCAGGCCGAGTTCCGGCTCGACCACTGTCAGCGTCGGCGCGGTTGCCGTACCGCCGCTTTCCGTCGCACCACCCACAGTGGCGGCATAGGTATAGCTCGCCATATTGTCGAAGTTGTGTCCGGCCTGCGCGCTGGCATTGTTCGCAACCCTTGCACGCACTTCGAAAATCGCCACCTGGCCAGCAGGAATCAGGTCGACGGCGAAGCTCAGGTCGTTACCGCTGCTGTTGTCTGTGACGGCCAGCCCGTTACCACTGGTTTCCTGTACATCGATCAGCTCGAGACTGGGGTCGAGCACATCCTCTACCGCCACATCGTAAATTGCCGAAGTGGTCGCGCTGCCCGGGACCTGAATCCGATAGGTGACTTCGTCGCCGACCGCAGCTGTCGATCCGGACAACAGCGTTTTCTGCGGTGCAGTCACACTGGTGGCGGCCGTGCCCATCGGGTAGGGGCTGGGCAGTGCTACCGGACTGTACTGCTGCCCGGATTCCGCGGGTAGAGACCAGTAGTCGTCAACGCTGAAGGTATTCACCCAGCTTTCACCACCGCCGATATCCGTGTGGAAACCGATTTCGTAGGTGATATCGAAACAGGCTCCCGCGGGAATGCCCGAGCTGATGGCAAACACCATGTCGCCGCCGCGCGCTGTCGGCGCGGTGTAGGTATAGTCGCTGCCCTCGGTCAAAACGCCGATGCCATCGACACTGACCTGCACGTTGCCGATGGAAGTTTCATCCATCTGCGTGGCCAGGGTGTCGGTAACAGACAGGTCGTAGGCCGGAGCCAGACCGCTGTTACAGGCGTGCAGCGTGAAATGCATAATGTCGTTGGCCGGATCCACGTCAGTATGTGACGCCGGCCAGGTGGCATCGGTCTTGGTGAGGCCGTCAATTTCCGGTTGCAGCACAGTGATGTCTGCATCGTCCTGACGGACCGACGCCGCACCGGTGTAATTCAACTGCGCGGTATTGGTCAGCGTCGCCGTTGTGGGCGAGATACCGGCATCTGCCGCGGCTTTCGCCGTGTACTCGATCACAAACGCATTGGTGTTGCCGAATTCACTGGTGATGTCGCCGAGGTCCCAGACCACTGCACCGGTCGCATCCACCGCCGGTACGCTGTTGGCCGTATAGGTAAAGCCGTTCGCGCTGTCGCTGTAGGGCGCGGTGGTGTCGCCGTTGATGCTGACCACGGAATCGAAAACCATGCCGCCGGGCAGCTGGTCGGTGATGGTTACAGCCGGAGTGGTACCGGATTGCAGGTTCAGTTCCAGGCGGTAGGTGACGGTGTCGCCCACGCGCAGCTGACCAACCGGCGTATCTGTATCGGTATCCGCGACTACTGTCTTGATGATCCCGGTGTTGTCGACGGTGTTGATAGAGATTTCTACAGGCCCGGCACAGTAGTCGTTAAAGCCGCTTGCCACACCGTTGACACAATCGGAGTCATCGCGCTCATAGGTCGTATCGCTGGGGCTGCTGTCGTCCAGAGAGGTCCACCCAAGTACCACGCTGTTGCTGATCGGCTGGCCGAACACGCCGGTGACTTTGGCGTGATAAACCAGCACCAGCGTTTCGCCTTGCTTCAAGTCGAGGCTGTTGTCGCCGTTGTCACGACCCCAGACCAGCGGCCCAGTCGGCGCACCGGCAGGTGTGGCGACAAAACCGCCGATATCGACTCCACCAACTTTCGCGGTCGGCGTAAAGCTGCTGTCGAATTGCAGCTCACTGGGCAGTGTATCCACCAAATTCAGGTCAAAGGCATCGGCGCTGGAGCCGCCGGCGTGCTGAACCGTCACAGTGTACTCGAGCACGTCGCCGCCCACCGGCAGGTTGCCCGGATTGGTGGCGTTGGTGACGGTCTTGTCGATCGTCAACTGGGGTTCCACCACGGTAACTGCGGCGGTGTTGTCGCTCAGGTTTTCAGTCGCGCCGCTTTCGCCGTTGGTGTAGGCGAGCGCGGCGCCGTTCTGGCGCGAATCCCCGGCATCGGTCGCGCTGTCATTATGCACCCGCGCGTAGTAGGTGATACGGATCACCGGGCTGATGGCGCTGCCGGCGGTGTCGTCTTCGCTTTCGGTGGCGACAGTGCCGATATTCCAGGTGGCAGTGCCAGCGGTGTTATCCGCAGGGAAACTGTTGAAGGCCGCTTCAGACGGCGCCTTGCCGTTGATCTGGCTGATACCGACAAACTCATAGGTGATGTCGTAGTCGGTATTGTTGGACAGCACATAGCCTTCCGGGCTGCCCAGCTGGTCGGTGGCGACGACGTCGTTAGTCACACCTTCCGGTAGTTGTATCTCCAGCTGGAACTGCTTGTGCGCACCGATGGTCGGGACCACGGACGGATCCAGGTCGGTTTTACTGAACTGCAGCGGCGGCACTTCGGTCTGGGCCACAGCATTGCTTTCGTAGTCGTTGATTGCATCGCCGGCATTCGGCAGTACGCCGATACGCATGCCGTCGATGGCGCCATCCAAACCTATTTGGCCACCACCATTAAGCGCTACGTCCTGCCCCGGCAGTGACTGCCATCGTGCCTGAATGGTGTTGTCGAGGATTTCCTGGGGCTCTACATCCTGGTCCACCTGCACCTGGAAGGTAAAGGACTTGGTTTCACCCGGCGCTATGGTGTAATCGGCGTTGGCACGGTTCCAGCTGAATATCGGCGCATTGGCACCACCTGTTGTCGTATCAACATTATCGGGCGGGTCCGTCCCCGCCACGCCCGAGGCCTGCAGGAAGGTCAGTTTCTTGCCGCTGAGGTCGTCCAGCACCTGCAGGTTGTAGGCGTTAGCAGTGCCGGTGTTTTCCGCCGTTACGGTAACAGTAAGAATATCGTCCGCATCACTACTGGTGACGGCGAACGACTTGGTCAGGACGATATTTGGTTCGGTAACCTGTGCGGCTACCTGACCGTAATCAAGGCTGTGATCGGTATTGCTTTCGTCACGCCATTCCAGCGTGGCGTTAGTAGCCGGCTTACCATTGATCAGGGAAGTGCCGTCATTATTGTCGGCACTGTTCTGCACCCTGGCGATAAAGGTGAGCTGGAAAGTGAAACGATTCGGATCCCGATCAGACGACGGGCTCGTCAGGACCACATTACCAAAGGTCCACTGCACCTGATTGTCGGTACAAGAGGGTGTTATATCGCCCACATCGGAGAGATCAGGGCGTTTGAAACCAGCGGCGCTCCACGGGGCGTCGTTGCTCAGGTCAATGGTGGGGGCCTCCGCGCACACCAGACCCGGCGGCAATTCATCGGTGACAGTGAGGTTGCGCAACTGGGCGACCGGGAGCTCGGCGGTGAGCGTGTATTCAATTTCCTCGCCGATTTTGACCTGCTGGGTACCACTGCCCGTCAGTGGCGTTTCAGAGAGAGCGGTAATGGTCTTCGGCTCGGTGGTCGGTTCAGTGAACGTCAGCGAGGCTTTGGCTTCAGTGCCCGTATCACCGGGTGCAGGATAGGTGCGCGCGCCGCCTAGCTCGCCGCTGCCGGGCGTGACAACGGTCTGGTTTCCGTGATCATTGCCACTGCCTTCCAGCGAGTCGTAGTAGGTCACGGCTACGGTATTGGTGAGGGTTTCAGACGGAGCAATGCGATCGTCCGGGTCCACGCGATAATACAGATGCACGCTGGCACCCGGCTCCAGCCGGCGCAGACCGGTACCGTCCACGCCCTGAGTGTGGGAGAAGGTGATGGTGGTGCCGTTGCCATCGTTCATGACATTACCGACGATGACACCTTCACCGCCCGCCTCGTCCACGACACCATCGCCATCGTTGTCAATACCGTCGCTATCCAGATCAACGATGCGCAGTAAGTCCGGCAGCGTGTCTTCCACAGTCAGGTCATAGACTGGCGCACGTGGGTGCCCGCCTGCCAGGTCTTCACCATTGATTGTCAGGCGATAGATGTAATCGCTGGTGGTAACAGCGCCGTTGTAATCTGCAGTCCAACCGGCGCCACAGGTTCCCGTACTGGCGTTAAAATCGGTGGATTCACAGATTTCCTTCACTACATCAATCCGGGGCTCGGTAACGACTACATCGACGCGCCGGATAGGCTCCTTCGGGTAGCCGGTGGTTTCGCCACCACCATAGCTACCGAATTCATAAGTTTCCCAGACACCAGTGTTGTTATTAAAGAAAATACCTTTAAACGATGAGTCCAATATATTGGCACTGTCACTAGCCTGGACGTTGGGTGCTGCCCGGTCATTCTGGGTCTTATTGAGCAGGCGGCTGGTGCTGTTAATGGTGAACCACTGGTCAGTATCGACAATATAAGTACCTTCATTTGGCGCGCCACCGTAACCAGAGGCCTGGTTACCCGAGAAGCGCCAGCCAAACGGGCTGAACTCATTCAGGGGTGAAGTGGCAGGATCGTTTGGTGTTTGAGTGGCGCCGGCAATTTGCGGCGTGACCAGGGGCGCGGTGCTTGAGATATAGCTCTGCCCGTTCGGGATCTGATCCAGCACCTGGATATCGCGCACACCGATAAAGTTGAAGCCGCGGGAATCGAAACCAAACCAGCCACCGGTCTGGATACGCACGGTACACTCTTCACCGATCTGTACGTACTCGGCAGACTTGGTCTGGCCGGGGAAGGTATTTGCGGGCGCTCGGCTGACGTCACCGGTATTTTCGTTACAGTACCCCAGGTCCGGCTGTCCACCAAAATTGCCGGTATCGGTGTCACCGGCGATCACCTGATCTTTCTTCAGGTTAAAGCCGATACCCCGCGACCAGTGCGCATCCAGCGAGTAGAGATTACCGCGATCCACCTCGCCATCACTGCGGATATTGCCTGCGCTGCCCGGAGCCGGGAACCACAGCGGATTGCCATTGGTGATCGCCGTGGGATTATTGACGGTAATTGCAGAAATGCTGCGGTTACCACCGTTGGTGACCTGGTTCACGCCGACCGTATTAGCGCTCACTTGAGTCGCCGCGATGGTGAAATCACTGAGCGTGAAAATTTCCCCTACCACATCGGCGCGGAAAGTCAGGTCATCGGCAGCAATACCTGCCGGGCTGGTGGTCTTGTTGACCTCGAAATCGAAAGTAGCACTCGCCCCTGCAGCGAGCGCCGCGTTGAGGGATGCTCCATTCGGCTCGCACTGGTACACCGTGCCGTCAGTAGGCAGCAGCATATGCATTTTATTGACTTGATCCGGCGCCGGGTTTACTGCCCACACCTTATATGGATCGGGCTGACCCATAGGGCGACCATTGCCGTCCACACTTGTCTGCGTAATCGGAACCACCGCACAGCTGAAACCCGCCGGGGGCACGTCATTGACCACATTGATAGTGGCCCCAAAGCTGATGAAAACACGGAAATCCCGCGCTTCATCACCCCCTCTATTGGTCAGCGTGACCGATAGGGGTGTCGTCTGACTGCGGTCGTCAGTGAGAATGAAGGTGGGCTGGTCGATACTGACATCCAGCTCTTCCGGCGCGAACTCCACCGGTGTGCCGGTATCGCTGGCTGCAAAGGTATTATTCTGGCCATTGCCAGTCATGGTGGATTGCAGTACGCCCTGAACGTCACAGAGCGTCTTGACCTGCACTTCCAGGGTATTGTCGAGGCTGGAGAAGCCGTTCAGATTCGGGTCGGTAAGCTCTCCGGGCCGCTGGTACAGGCTCGTGCTCGGATCTTCCTGCTGTACGTCCAGGTCAGCGGCGCGGTCGAAATAGTCTGCATCTTTCATCACCACCGCGAAGCGGATAACGACCACATCGCCATGGCGCATCAGGCCGGTGCTTTCCTCTGCCTGATCGGCATCGGTATCCGAAGTACTACTGGTCAGCTTGAATTGCGGCTTGGAGTTATTGAGGTAACTGGTGGTGTCGCTGGTGCTCCCCGGAATGGTGCCCTGGACATTGACCCACTCCAGTTGATCCACCCGACCGGGGTATGCACCGTACAGGGAATAGGCGCTTTCGATGGTCGGCTCAAAGCTGGGATCCACCACGTATTCATCCGGCAGCACATCGCGCAAATGCCAGGCCATGGAGGGGTCGAACCAGACGGTGCCTCGGCCTTCATTGCGCAGTGTGATGGTCATCAGGCCGCGCATCCCCACCGGGCCGGTGCCGGTGACACCGGTCAGTTGCCGCTCCACGCGCAGGGCGTTGTTGCCGCTGCCCAGACCGTAATAGGTATCCAGTTGTGCGGTTTCCGACTGGTTAGAATCGATACCACCGGGCGGTGTCTGCACCGCACAGCCGAATTGCACATCCTCGAAGCTGTTGGTCAATCGTCCACTAGCACATGAGCCGTTGCTATGGATCTTGCCGACGACATAAAGATTGATATCGCCGCCCTGGCTAATGTCAATTGCATCAGTGGCGCTGCCCGCAAGGGCGTTGTTCATGGTTGTGGCGTAGGGGTTGCCGACATTGGCGTTATCGCCAAAGGGCGCATCCACATCCCAGTTAGCCAGGACCGTGCCGGTAGTGGCATCGGTGGCGACACAGCTCGATCCTACAGGCAGCGCGCCATTATTGGCCGCAACCGCATCGGCAGCCGCCGCAGTGGGGCAAACATAATTCTCATCCATCACATCAGCGCGGCTCAGCACGTCATCGATACGCAGATCCTGCAGAGGGGCGTTACCGGTGTTTCGGATGTTGATACGCCAGACGATGTCATCGTCATTGTGACCAAATACCTGGTCGCTGCGGGTGCCCTCGCGCTGGCCGCTGTCGTAGTTCCAGCCCTGCTTGTTTAGCGCGATACCCGGCTGGCGGACGTCGATATTGGCGGAGTTCTGGTTCGCGGGGCGACTGTAGTCCCGCCAGAAATCGGTGGGATAACCATTGGGATCCTCCGATCCAGAGCAGCGATTTCCACCACAGGGGTCATACCAATTGTCGTTGCGGAAATTTTCACGCTGGCCGGGGTTATCGCTACAGCTATCAGCCATGCTGTAGTTGATGGTCGCCGTGGCCTGGGGATTGGTATTGAAAAGGGATTCCGGGCTATTGGTCGGGCTGCGGTGTATCGGGATACGCACCGTAACTGTCTGGCCTGGGGCCAGGTCCGACATATTGCTGACAGTAATTGTGCTGGTGCCACTAACGTTGCCACCCAGCGGAAGTGTAGGCGTAACACCGGTATAGCGCTCAAGTCCGTCAGTCAGGGAAATGGTGAGGCCATTATTTGCGAAATCCAGGGCAGGGTTTTGCGAGCCGTAGTCCGGGTTGCGACGGCTTTGGGTTCTCTGGTCACCAGCTATCGTAACCACCTGAGTCTCGTATTCCTGATCACCATCGGAAGAATTGGTACCCCTCCGGTACGGGTTGGTGATCTGAACCTCCACAAAGCCGTAACCACAGAACTCGCAGTAGCCATTCTGTACAGTCACCAGGTTGGTGGGCGGATTTTGCTCACCAGCCACACAGATATCACCGTAAGCTGCCCAAGCTCCACCAGATACCACTAACAGCAGTGCAGCTGCCAGCAATCTCCCCACTGCAGCCAGCAACCCGCCCCTGCAGGCAAGAACAAAGCCAACAAGCGTAGTCTGTATTGATTTTCGCCCAGTTACATCCGCAATCATCGTCACTTATCAGCCACTGCTCTCAGTTGAAGTTCCGCCCGGCACCGCGCCGGCGGGCAGACACTGCCCGGTGGGCGGACTTTATTCGGGATGGAGAAAACAGGCCGTGAAGCAGGTCAAAATTACCAGTTTGGCAGGGAACTTTTTTCAAGTTTGCCAAGTGGTTCTCAGGGGAAGTTGAGGTGAAATCTTAAGTAACGAACTGGCTTTGTCTAAGTAATCACCAGCTGCAGAAAAAATTTCTCAAGCTGACTTGACAGCTGCTGCGAAGCCTGAATCCACCACTGCAAAAAAAAGACTGCGCAAGACAGCAATTTCCCGGCAATGAATGCGGACTTTCGGCATTCGCAACATCCTGTCCGGACCAACCGGCTGCCTCCACCAAAGCGGCGAAGGCATGCCGGACATTCCTTAACCTGCGGGCAGGAAGTCGATCGGGTAGAGGATCGTGATCGTCGGCACACCGGCCTTCGGACCAAAGTTAAACCGCTTCACCCTCGCGACAATCTTGGCATTCAATGTCGGCGAATCCATATCGCTCGACTCTACTTTCGCCATGGAAACCGAACCGTCCGGCTCGATAGTGATCTTCAGCACCATCTTGCCCTGCAAGGCCGGGTTCTCACGCAGCTCGCGGTTGTAGATGCGGTAAAGCGTCGCCTTGTATCGGTCGAAGACGATCTGGATCTCTTCGTCCGTACGAGAAGGGCCTGCGCCATCGCTGAGCGGCCGATCCTCACCGGCGAAATCGCCCTCGGTGCCAATCGAGCTCTCGACTCGCGAGAAAGCGACACCGGCCAGGGACGAACCTGCACCACCGACATTGCGGCTGAGCTCTGCGGTATTGATGCCGCCACTGCCGGCTTTTGCCGCCGCGGTAATCAGCGAACGCTGGCTGCGGTTTTCTTTCTTACCCGCGGTACTCAGTTGCGAGCGCTCTCCGAGGCGATTATCGAGGTCATCCTCGATCAGGTCCTGGAAGTTATCCTTGAAGGCGAGAACCCCGGCCCGCTCAGCTTTCTTGCGCGCCTCTTTCTTTTCAGACTTGGATGGCTTCGGTTCTTCCTTGGCCACTTTCTGCTTAGGTTCTGGCTTCTTCTCGTCTTTCTTTGGCTGGACCTTTTCCGGCTCCGGTGGCGGCTTGGGTTTGGTCTTCTTCTCGATGACCAGCTTGGCCAGGCGCTCGGGGATTTCCACAACCTTGTCTTCATCCTTCTGCGGCAGGGTCCAAAGCGGCACGAGATAGCCGAGCAGGAACGCAATCAGTAGCGAAGCAAGAATACAGCGCCGGAACCGTCGTTCGTCGTCGCCCTGCTTATGCCAAGGCATAACAGAGCGGCGATAATCCTGCGGTTCGATATCACGGGTGACTTCGAATTCAAACTGCGATTCTTCCGCCTCCCGGCGGATCTGCTCGGCTCGCTCATCCAGGTCAAGGATCTCATCCCTGCAGTCCTCGATTTTTTCGAGCACACGCCGACGGCGCTCCTGCAAAAGGTCGAGATTGGCGTTGTAGACGCTGACCGTCCGCTGGATACGGCGGATGACCACCTGCGCGGCATCTTCCCGGTATTCGTCTGCCCAGAAGAGTTCACCGGCACCGACTTCTTCCAGTTTGTTGAGACGCTCGGAGATCTCGTCCAGGAGTCGGTGCTTGGATTCATCCTCTCGCAACGCAGCCAACTTCTCGTCAATCAGCTGGTGCTCACTCTCCAGCACACGGATGCGGTGGCGAACCTGATCCAGCTCGCCACTCACCGCCTGCCTTTGTTGAAGTAAATTACTCACTAACTTCTACTAACCTTGCGCTGCTTTCTGAATGACCGCCAGGGATACTTTCGTATAACCGGCATCGGTACAGCTGGACATCACCTTCTTGAGCAGACTGAACGGTATGGTTCTGTCAGCCAGAATATTGACTTCCGGCGGCTCTTCCTGGGGATCCTCCTCGGTCTCCCCCTCCGCAGTGGCATCGTGATCGGCCCGAGCCACACTGATGGCCTTGTCCATCTGAGCGATCATCGCTTCCTTGATGGCTTCGATTACTATTTCTTCACTGTCAATAACATCGGCAGTAGCAACGACAGATTTGGACTCCACCAGGATCTCCTTGTCTGTCACCATCAGCGTTACGGTTTCCCGGGGCTTCGTTTCCACCACGGAATCCGGCAGCGTGATCACTTTCGGCGGCTCCAGCGCTTCATTGCTGGAGGTATTGGTCAACAGGAAGAAAACCAGGATGGTGAATACGTCCATGAGCGATGTCAGGTTCATACCCGGCGTTTTCTTGCCATGGCGACGCGCCATGCGCTTCATGCGTCGGCTTTCTCTCTTCACGGCGCATCTCCTATGGAAATATCCGGGAACAGCACTACATGCTCCACGGCATCCGGATCTTCGGGATCACTACCCTCCTCGCGAACATCGACGGAACGCACTGCATCCATTACGCCGACCAGGTGTTCGTAGGCGATATTTGGCTCCATTAGCAGGATGGTGTCCGTTTTATCCGGATAACCGCCCTTAATCTTCAACAGGAAGTTACTGAGCTTTTTGAGGTCATATACTTCATTGGTCGGCAACATTTCAGTGGAGGCTTGTTCCGTGCCCGCCGCGCCAAGCTCTCCTGCAGCGTCAGCCTGCGGCGAACCATCACTACCCTCTTCCCCGCCATTCAGGTTGGGGAAGCGCGCAATCACCTTCTCTCCGTCACTAACCTCCAGGGCATCCTTACGTACCACCACTTCTACGGTGACCGCTGGATCATCGGGCGCGCCTCCCCCTGCCCCGCTGGGCATGTTGAGCTCCAGGATAGTGACCCGTGAAAACACGGCGGACACCAGCAGGAAAGGCACCAGCACCACCATCAAGTTCAGGAAGGCGGTAATGTCCAGCTCCGGAGCTTCTTTGCTTCTAGCGTGACGCCGACTTCTCATTACACTTTTTCCAGTTGCGGTTCTTCGTCGGCAGATTCTTCTGCAACTTCGGGCGTCGACTCTTCAGTTTCCTCGGTTGCCGTCGCGGCATTCGAACTGCTTTCCACGGCCGGCTCCGCCACGCGGGACTCGGACACACCATCTTCTGCATTGACGTCACGACGGCGGCGCGTGGACATGGAAATCAGGTTCAGAGCCTTGACTGAAACCATTTCCAGGCTATCCACGATTTCACCAGTCAGGGAGTTCAGCCATGCATGCACCAGCAGCAGTGGGATACCGGTCATCAGGCCGAAGGCTGTGGTGTTCATCGCCACTGAGATACTGGCGGAGAGCAAGTCGGCCTTTTCTGCCGGGTTGGCGTTGGCAACCGCGGTGAAAGCCTCGATCAGGCCCATAATGGTACCCAGCAGGCCGAGCAGGGTGGCAATGTTGGATAGCAGCGCAATATAGGGAGTGCGCTTTTCGAGCTGCGGAATGATCTCCATCATGCTCTCTTCCATCGCGATTTCGATGTCCTCGCGGCGGCGTACAGCGCCCTGACGGGCAAGCCCCATCGCCAGGACTTTGCTCACGCCGGAGTTATCCTGCTTGACAAGGTTACGCGCGCGATCGAAGTCGCCGGAATTCAGAACCGGTTGCAACTTGTCCCACATGGCGCGATTGGTGTGACGCTCATAAATCAGGCGAATATAGCGTTCGACGGCTATCGCAATCCCCAGCGCGGCAACCAGCAGAATGGGGTACATGAATGTACCACCTGTCTGGAAGAACGCGATTACGCTATTGAAAAAGTCCATCACAAACCCTCTTTAAAAATACTGCGTGTAGTTCGCTGTTTGTTAAAAATTTCCGGCCACGGATCTTGGGCGGCAAAATGCATTACTCGTCGGTAAGACTCAATTGGTAAAATTCCAGCTCCCGCATGAAAACCTCTTTATCAAGCGGTTTCAGCTTGTCGTCCATCAGGCTGGACACCAGGTCACTCTCGACACCGACTTCGGAACTTTTCCAGGGAACAATGTACAGAGACTTCGGTGCCTCTTTGTTACCGATAATCGAGATTCCCGACAGCTCTTTGACCTTGTTGTCTACCTTCTTTTCAGCTGCCTTGGCCGGCTTCGCGGACTCTTCCGCCGATTCACTCTGAGCCACGGATACATTGCTCAGGCTAGATACTGCCAGGACGATCACGACCGAAAGCAGATTTTGGCTTCGATTCATTTGCCGGCTCTCCTTTTCAGGTCTGCCACCCAGATGGCGACATCCTTATCTTCGGGTTCGAGTTTCAGGTACTGCTGAAATTGTGCCAGAGCACACGATACATCTTGCAGATAGAGATCACACAATATGCCAAGATTTTTGATCATCGGCAGATAATCCGGGTGTTCTGCTAGGGATGAGGTATACAACTTGCGCGCTTCCGCGAAACGCCCCTGCTTGCGATACAGGACCGCCAGCTCATTGGTGGCTACCGGATTTTCTGCATCCACTTTGAGCGCCTGCAGAAAAGTTTCTTCCGCATTCTTTTCATCCCCGGTTTTGTAGTAAGCGATGCCCAGATTGATGTACGGAGCAGGAAGGCGATGCTCCCGGTCAATCACGGACTGCAACAATTCAATCGCTTCGGGGTATTTTTCTCCGCGCAGATATTCCAATGATTGTTCAAAGTCACGATTGACGCTGCCGGATACCCGCACCGAAGAAAAATCGGTGACCTTCCCTCCCCGAGAAGGTGTAGAGGCACAGGATGCCAACAATGTGACCGCGACCGCAGCAAGTACGCCCAGCAGCACCCGGTTTATTGGTTTTCGCATTGCAAATCCGCTCGTTAAATCCGCTATTGCCTCAGGTTCCGCTGGGGTCAGGGACCTCGGCATCGGCCATTTCCGGTGCCCGGGGCACAATGGTCTCTACGTAATTGCCGGCATCTTCAGCCCGTGCGTATCTGGCCGGAACCAGGCCCGCCAGCTGGTCGATACTCTTGGCCACCCAGGCGTTGTAGATGCCCATACCGAGCAATTCCATATTCTTCTCGTGCACAGATATCGCCTTTTCCTCGAACGGGTAGATCTGATCTTCGAGCGCCAGCTCGTATTCTTCCAATTCAAGCGGCGTCAGGTTAGTGGGCCTCTCCGACGTTTTCAGGGAACGACTGAAGTGCAGGTAGATTTCCGCCAGGTAGTAGGTCGCCGCGGCAGTCACATCTGCCACCTGGTAATCAATCAGGTCACTGTAGGCCTTAATCGCCGCCTTCATGCGCACACGCTTCTTATCCAGATTCTGCTTGATCGGTGCGACCAGCTGCACCTCGGTAAAGGCGTCAAAGCCAGGCTTCGCCAACGCCAACGCCGCATTGCCCGCCAGGTAGCGGGTGCGGTCATTGCGCTCACTACCACCACGGGATTCGGTTCGCACCATTTGCCGCAATTCATCCATATATTGCTTGTGCTGGCCGGTCGCTTTATAGAGATCGGCGATTTTCTGACGCGTTTCCAGTGCCGGCTCCATCGGTGTCGGGAACAGCTTGACGTAGCGGCGTAACACCACCAGGGCCTTATCGCTACTTTTCGCCGCACTGTAGAGATCCGCAGCCTGGGTAAGGGCCTCTCGCCGAACGTCGTCATCTTCCGATTCCCGCTCAATGCGCTCAAATTCGGCCGCAGCCAACAACAGCTCGCCGCTCTCCTGGTAAACCACTGCCAGTTTCTTGGTGACGTCCTTTATCAGCTTGTGTTTGGGGAAGTGTTGGCGGAAAGACTTAAGCACTGACGCTGCCTGCCCCCAGTCTTTTAAGGCAATCAGTGATGCTGCCGCGTCGTATTCTGCCGTCGCCAGAATTGAAGCGCCCGGGGCCGCTTGGCGAATGCGCAGGAAATGCTTGGCAGCAGTAGCCTGATCGCCCTGTTTGCGCGCAAGGTCGCCCTGCTGGTAGATCGCCGCAGCAAGGTTGTCCACAAGTCCGGCACGATCCTTGGCGTCGGGCGCTGTCAATGCCAATGCCTTGCCATAACCGTCCTCGGCATCAACAAAGGCTTCCGTATCAAATGACGCGTGGGCCACCAGCAGCCATGCCGATCGCCGGATATCGCTATCGGCTTTCGGGAATTTCTCCAGCAGCAGCCTGCCGTTGTGGATCGTCTGTGGGTAATCGCGCAACTTGTACAAGTCATCTACCGCACCAACCATCACCTGGGCCGCCTTTTCATGTGCCGGGAAAGTATCCGCAAATTGCAGGGACGAACGAATGACTTCCCGCATGGCCGGTGTGCGCTTATCTGCCAATGCGTCTTTAAGCACGGTATCCAGATGTTCGCGATAGGCGTAAACAGCGGCATAACCTGCCGCGCTGGAATTCTCGTGTGCTGGGTACTTGTAGGCCGTGCGCTCGTATTCCACGGCAGCATCGTGGAAACTGCGATTTTCCAGCATCAGGCCAGCAAGCTGGTAGTTGATTTCCGGCGCGCGCGGCTTATCACTGAACGACTTCAGATACTTGCGATACCAGTGAATGGCTTCGCGATAATGCTCCGCTTTCTTGTCTTTGAGCTTCTTGTTCTGGTAGGCCGCATGGTAGTGACTGGCCAGATCGATCAGGTTGCTCTGCAGAAACTCGACGACATCGCCGTATTCATTGATGTCGAAAACGTTCCAGTACTGCGCATCTAGTGCATAGGTAGTCGCAAACGTTTTCTTGGATTCCAATACGAGTTTCGGGAAGCCGCCCTTCTGGTAGATATCAATGACGCGGATGGAAAACTTCGCCGATACTTTGTGTAGAGGATTGCGCTCTACAAAAGTGTTGTAGGAATTCGCCGCGTCCTGATAGCGACGCTTGTCGAGATAGTATTCACCAAGGTGGCTGTAGACCAGGGATTCAAATTCCCGAGCGCCCTTGCGAGAGAAATAATCGACAATAGAGTCCGCCCCACCGAGATAGGAGAAGCTCAGGCTGACAACCCGGAAGGTATCTTCGATGTGCTTGCGCTCGACTTCGTTGGCGTGCTGCTCAAAATCGTAGCCTTGGGAAACCTTGTAATCGAGCATGGCGATAAAGTCGTCCAGCGCCATCTCGTACATATCCTGTTTGAACAGGGACCAACCGCGCTTGTACAGGGCCAGCTCGTAGAAGCTGGAAGCGACACCGATTTCAATAACCTTGCCGTACGCTTCCTCTGCGTCCAGATACTTCTTGCGGGTGAAATAGTATTCGCCCAGGCGGAAGTAGGACTCATCGATATGGCGGGAATTCGGGTATTTGGCGACCAGCTGGCGCAATACGTCTACCGCCTTGTCAATTTCCCCGATTTCCTCGTATGCACGGGAGAGCTGGTACATGACCTGGTCATTGCGATCGTACAGCGGGTATTTCACCAGCAGTTTGCGGTATAGCTTGATAGCCTCGCCTGCGTTCGCGGCCAGCATCGCATCCGGGTTGTCGCCCGGAACCGCAACCGGCGCATCGCTGGTCGGAACATCAATGCCCGCGCTGGCGCGGGCTTCAAATGCCTGATCGGATTCAGCCCGCCGGGTGTCACTTGAAGCAGGGCCCGCCGCTGTAGGCGCAGCAGCAACCGGCGCATTGATTTCCGCCGGTGCATCAAGTCGTCTATTACTGGCCTGCTGCTGCGTACTGTCCGCATCGATGGAAACCACGGCATCGCTGTGTGTCGCGGCAACCGCACCATCAATCGCCGCGTCTTCCGCCCTGTGTGCCTGCTTGATCTTCAAATCGGCAATACGGCGGATCGCCTCCGGCGTCAGCGCGGTTTCCGGTGTTTCCTGCAGGTATTTCTGATAACTGGCCAGCGCTTTCTCGAGGCTACCGTCAATATGCTGCTCTTTGATATCGATATCGACGTGCTTCAGGCTGCCGATGGTGCCGCGCTCGCTCATGCCTGCGCAACCGTTGAGAAGCAGCATTACGGATACTGCGGTCGTGCAACGACGTACCCGAATCGCATTGGCCAGTACGTTTCTCGTCAAGGGCTTCACTGCTCGCCCCCCTCTTGGCTATCCGGTGCTTCCAGTTCCGGCGGATTATCCTGTGGCAACGGCTCGCCTTCAGACGCCTTATGTTTTTCAATCTTGCGCTGGTCTTCGCGCTGTTCCTGCAGCTCATTGGCACGGTCATAGCTATCAGCCAGCGCAAAACGGGCCTTGATCTGGTAACTCTCCAGCTGCGCGCGGCGTCGATCCAGTTCATTGACCGCCAGGGTTTCCAGCATATTGCCCTGGCGCGCCATCAGGGTCTTCAGTCGACCCTGAGTATTCTGCAACTGTGCCCGCAGGCGGTGGATCGTTTCGTTGTAACCCACGTAACTCTGGGTAGCCGCCTGACGGCTGCGCACATAGGATTGATACACCGCTTGCAGTGCTTCGATTTCCTTGTTCAGTTCCTGCAGGTGTTTGTAGGCATCGGTCAGGCGCTGGTCGTATTCGGTCGCCAGCCGCCAATTCAGCACGCCTGCCAGCCGTGCAATGCGCTGACGGGTTGAATCGCTACTCGCTGGCGTCAACTGGGCATGCATCTGCTTCAGACTCAACAGCGCCCGCTGCTCTTCCGCCTTGGCGAGATACTCCGGCCGCCTGCTGACCAGCATCTGGTCGATACGCGCAGCAAATTTGTCGCGCTGTTCGATACGCACTTTTATACGTGCATCCAGCTGACGGAATTTGTGATCGAGATCCGGCAACAGCGGTTCGTAATAGGCCCGGCGCAGATCGATCAGGTTTTCATAGGACTTGAGACTATCCAGCCAACTTTCATTGCGCTCGTAGAGATCATTCAGATCGTGATAGTTGCGCAGGAATTCCTGGTAATCATTCGAAGCCATCAGATCCAGCAGGTAATGGGTTTCCGGGGCGCCCGGCAGCTGGCGCAGCGCCACCACCCAGTTTTGTACCTGATCGGCTTCTTTGCGGCGCAGAGCCTCGAGGAATTTACCTTCGCGGATACTCTTGATCGAGCTATTCAGTGTGTCGATTTCACGACCGAAGGCATCCAGTGCACGACCGTAGTTAATCGCCGCAGTACTGTGGACATCCAGTTTGCCGTAGGCATAGGGCACTGCCAGCATCGCCTCCTGAACGGCCTCGTTGGTGCCCTGCCGCGCCTGCAACATTTTCCAGGGCACCAGTGCGCGATCGTAGCGGCCCGCGCGGGCCTCCACCCAACCGGCACCCAGCAGGGCACGATTGGAAAAAGGGCCTTCCAGGTGCACCCGGTCGAAGTAAGGGCGCGCGAGCTCCAGCTGACCCGCATCCATCAGGTAATAGCCCAGCAGCAGGTTGGTCTTGTCGTACAGCGCCTGCTGCGCTGCATCGGAACTGCTGCGCTTGCCCAACGCCGTCAACTCCACAACACCGCGCTCTTCTTCACCGGACTTCAACAGTGCTATACCGAGGTTGTACTCGACAAAGCCGTCGAGGGACTTGTCGCCCTTCAGGTCATCGAGAATCGCCACAGCCTCGGCAAAGCGACCCAGCTCCATGTACACCTGAGCCCGCAGAAACTGCTCCTGCGGCCTGACCCGTTCTGGCACGCGGCCGTGGATCATTTCCAGCGCGTGCAGGGCATTGCGAGGCTGCTGCTTGTGGTACTGAATCTTGGCCAGTCGATAGGCGGCTTCATTGCGCACGGGCTGGGGGACATCGCCCTTGAGTACGGCTTCAATCGCGCGGCCCGCCTCGCGGTGCATGCGATAGGAAAGTTCGAGATCGCCTACACCAAATTCAGCCTGTCCCAGGTGGGCTGTAAACGGATCCCGCTCTGGCTCATCCAGATGGTGATACTGCTCCAGCTCGGTATCCAGCTCGACAATCGCATCGAAATAATTGTGCTGGTAGGCCTGAAACATGGCTTCGCCATAAAACAGGTCCTTCAGGTTGTGCTCCGAGGGAAGGGTATGCTCCGCGGGCGCTGTCGCCATCAGTGCACCGGGAAGCAGGCCCAATACCGCAGCCAGCACCCGCAGCGATGATGGGGCAGCGCCGAACAGAGCAGAAACCTGTCTGAAACGCATAGTTACCAGTCCTTGAAATTAATCGCGGACTCAGCACCGGCAATCTTTATCTCGACAAACTTGGGGCCCACCGCCTTGTCTACCTGATAGCTGGCATTGGCTCGGCGCTCGCTCCCTGACTCTGACTTACCGATAAAACTCACCTGTAGCGGGTGACTGCCGGCTTGCAGGTTGCCGGTAAAGATTTTCTGTACACCGCCTTTCTGCAGGGCCTCAATTTCCCGAAAAGTATACAAGTGGTGCGCAACCACCTTGTTGTCCAGCTTCACCTCAACGGATTCCAGATTGAACGCACTCGCGTCCGCAAGGGAAACAAAAAAAGAAACCTGCGTATTCGAAGGAAAGAGTAATTTTTCCTCCAACTGATCCAGTTCGGAGGTCAGCCCGATCACATCTTTTTTGACATCCTGAATCTGCTCGTCAAGTCCACGGATCTGGTCGCGACTGACATTCTGCGCGGATTGCGCAAAAACGACTGACGACAGCAGCATGAATATTGTTATTTGTAGAATTCTGAACATGTTAACTACCTCTGACCCTACCTCTAACAATGAGCGCCGTGAAAACTGCAACCACAGGTCGGTCGCCTGAAAAATGAATGCAAACAGGGGGCATTTGGTCAGCGGGATTGTATTGCAATCCGGGCACACTCAAATGTGAGGCAGATCAAATCTGACGCAATCCGGTACGATCGATTTATTCTCAAATAGCAGTGTTATTTCCGAATCTGAGCATGAACCAGGAAGCAAACTGTCGCGAGATGGCATACACGACCACAGGAAAAAGTGAACGCGTACGCAATTCACAGAAGAAGCCCAGGAAAATTGTGCGCGGTGCACGGTTCGCGCATAAGCCTCTATCTTGAGAACGGTGTAATGCTTTTCCGGCTTAAATGCTGAGGCTACCCCTCTACGTTCAGGCAAAAAAAAAAGCACACGCCTGCGCGAGTGCTTTTTTTGATGTGGTGCCCAGGGCGGGACTTGAACCCGCACGAGCATAGCTCACTACCCCCTCAAGATAGCGTGTCTACCAATTCCACCACCTGGGCTAAAACTGTTACTGCTGGTCTCCGTTATCGCCTTCCTTGTCGGAAGCCTCATCGGCACCAGCTTTCGGCGCTTCCGCTGCCGGGATATCTTCGGCAGACGGAACGTCGCTGCCTGACGGCTGCGTATCTTCAATCTGCGGTACGTCGCTGTCAACTGCCGGAGCTGCATTATCCGGAGCAGGCTGCTCTACGGCAGCGGGAGCCTGCGGCAGATCCGCATCGACATTGCTGGCAGAGTTGTGCTTGGCCAGCAGGGCCAGGCCAATACTGGTCACGAAAAATACGGTGGCCATAATGGCGGTCAGACGGGAAAAGAAATTCCCACTACCCTGGCTACCAAATACCGTCTGCGAGGCACCGGAGCCAAATGAGGCACCCGCTTCGGCACCTTTACCCTGCTGCAACAGGATCAGGCCGATAATGCTGAGCGCGGTCAGTACGTGAACGACTAAAACCAATTTTTCCATTTTCAGGAAACCCGCTGTTGAGGTCAGTGCGACCTGCTGTTTGAGCCCGCCGCGCGCCCTGCGCCGACAAACCCGTATTCTATATTCTTTCTACGCAGCGGTTCGGCAAATTTTGCCAAACTCATCCGCATCCAGTGAAGCTCCGCCAACCAGTGCGCCATCAATATCAGGCTGTGCGAACAGCTCTGCAGCATTGCCGCTTTTTACGCTGCCGCCATACAGGAGGCGTATCCCACTGCCCTTGGCTCCCAGCTGCTCACGAATAAAGTGATGCACTTCCTGAGCCTGCTCTGGGCTGGCCGTCTTGCCGGTACCTATTGCCCAAACCGGCTCATACGCGATTACCACTCGCTGCAACTCATCCTCGCTGGCGCGCCCGGTGACAGCCTGTAACTGCCTGGCAATCACTGACAGTGCCTGCCCCGCTTCCCGCTCCTGCAAGGTCTCGCCCACACACAGGATCGGGGTCAACCCCTCGCGCTGTGCAGCGAAAAACTTGTCAGCGACCAGCTCGTCGCCTTCTCCGTAGAGGCTGCGACGCTCGGAATGGCCCACAATGACGTAGCGCACATCAAAGTCCCGCAGCATGGCAGCAGAGACTTCACCGGTAAACGCACCGGAGGTCTCCTTGCTGAGATTCTGCGCTCCCAGAACGGCCCCGCGAACCTTTTCCGCCACCTGTGCCAGATAGGGAAATGGGGGGCAAACAACCACCTCTGCGGTAACGCCTTCGAGGTCAAGCGCGGCGAGAAACTGCTCGGCAAACTCTCGGCTGCCGTTCATTTTCCAATTTGCTGCTACCAGCGGTGTGCGCATGTGTGCTCCTTCAAGGGGCGCAAATCTTAGCGATATTGCCGCCAACATACAACCAGAAATCTACATTCCGTAACGCGGGAATAAGCGCCAGGATTAACTATTACCGATCCGCTCGACGACCTCGGCGATGCGGCCCGCCAGCTGCTCCACCTGGGCCCGGTCAGCCCCCTCCACCATGACCCGAATCAGCGGCTCGGTTCCGGAAGGACGCAGCAGTACACGACCGCGACCAGCCAGTTCACCCTCGGCGGCGCTGACCGCCGCCCTGACGTCGGTATGATCGAGCACGCCGTCGCGGTGCGCCAGGCGCACATTGATCATATGTTGTGGCAGCATATTCATGCGGCCCTTGAGCTGGTGCAGGGGTTCGCCGAAATCGCACAGCGCCCTCAGTACCTGCAGCGCGGAGATGATCCCATCACCGGTGGTAGTGGAATCGGCACAGATAATATGCCCAGAGGATTCGCCCCCGAGCTGCCAGCCGTTGGCACCCATCATCTCCAGTACATAGCGGTCACCGACTTTGGCGCGATCAAATGGAATCTGCCGCTCGCGCAGAGCCAGCTCAAAGCCGTAATTGCTCATCTGGGTGCCCACCACGCCATTGCAGCCACCGAGGAACTGCTGGCGGTGCAGCGCAATCATGAACAGCAGCTGGTCGCCATCGATCAACTCGCCGTTGCGGTCGACAAACAGGACCCGGTCACCATCGCCATCAAAGGCGATACCGAGATCGGCGCCGAGATCGCCGACCTTTCGCTGCAGTGCCTTTGGTTTGGTGGAACCGCACTCCAGATTGATATTAAGCCCGTCCGGACTGACGCCGATGGTGGTCACCTCGGCTCCGAGCTCTCGAAAGACTTTGGGCGCAATGTGATAGGTGGCGCCGTTGGCGCAATCCAGCACGATCTTCATCCCGTCGAGGGAAAAGCCCCAGGGGGTGGATGCCTTGCAGAATTCGATATAACGCGCGGCGGCGTCGTCGATACGCCATGCCTTGCCGAGATCGGCCGATGTGGTCATAGGCAGTTCCAACGCAGCCTCGATATCGTGCTCCACCTGATCCGGCAACTTGCTGCCTTCGGCGCTGAAAAACTTGATGCCGTTGTCATGATAGGGGTTGTGGGAAGCACTGATCACGATCCCAGCCTGCGCGTGGAAAGTGCGTGTCAGATAGGCAATTGCCGGGGTCGGCATGGGACCGAGCAGGCCGACATCGACGCCGGCATTGATCAATCCAGCCTCCAGCGCGGCCTCGAACATATAACCGGACACACGGGTGTCCTTGCCGATCAGGATACTGCTGCGACCGCTGCGCTTGCTGCCGGCCAACTCACCGAGCACTTTGCCGGCCGCATAGCCCAGGCGCAGCATGAAATCCGGAGTGATTACACCCTCACCGACGCGACCGCGGATACCGTCGGTGCCAAAATATTGTCTCGCCATCTTTTGCGTTCTCTTCCTTCGATTGCCACCCTGCTCGGGCGGCACATTATTCCGGGCAATCCACCAGCTGCTGCATTCGCAACACATCCACCGTGGCCGCGACATCGTGTACCCGCACTATCTTCGCGCCCCGCTGGGCGGCGAGCATGGCCAGTGCCAGACTGCCCGGTAGGCGCTCATCCACGGCGCGATCGAGGAGACGCCCGACCATGGACTTGCGCGACATACCCACCAGCAATGGGATATCCGATGGCGCCAGCTTTGGGAGGTTCCGCAGCAGGGCCAGGTTGTGTTCGTCGTTTTTGCCGAAACCGAAACCCGGATCAAAAATCATTCGCTCACGGGCGATTCCCGCAGCTTCACACGCACGCAGTCGGGCCATCAGGTAAGCACCCACTTCGGCCACGACATCGTCATAATTGGGGGCCTGCTGCATGCTGCCCGGCTGGCCCTGCATATGCATCACACATACCGGCAGATTCGTGGCGGCCGCCGCCTCGAGGGCGCCCGGACGCTCCAGGGCGCGTACATCGTTAATCAAACCCGCACCAGCCTCGGCCGAGGCGCTGATCACCACCGGGGTGCTGGTATCCACGGAAATCACCACATCCAGATTGGCGCGGATCGCCTCTACCACCGGGATGACCCTGTCCAACTCCTCCTGCTCCGATACCTGGGCCGCGCCCGGACGTGTGGACTCTCCACCCACATCGATAATAGTTGCCCCTTCGCTCACCATCTGTTCGGCGCGGGCGAGCGCCAGGCCCAGATCGAGCCCGCCGCTGGCATAGTAACTACCACCATCGGAGAAGGAATCCGGCGTGGCGTTGAGGATGCCCATTACCTGCGGGCGCACCAGATCCAGTGTTTGTCGGCCACACTCCAGTTTCATACATCCCCTCGCCATCCGATAAACCACTGCGCGCGGAGCATTCCGTATCGCAGTTTTATATTTCTTCCGATAAAAAAAACCAGGGCGGACCCTGGTTTTTTTTGCGCCGCAACTCGTGTCAGTGACCGTTCAGGGGGCCGCCCACCGGGTTGCCCTTGTCTGCCTCACCGCCGTCGCGGCCGGTGTCTGTATCGCTCACAGAGCCGCTACCTCCGGAACCCAGGTCGCTGTCGTGCCAGTCGCGTGGTGGCCGCACCTTGCGGCGCGCCATCAGGTCGTCGACCTGCTCGGCATCCAGGGTTTCGTATTCCATCAGCGCGTCTTTCATCGCTTCGAGAATATCCCGGTTCTCTTCCAGCAGCTTCTGCGCGCGCTCGTAGCAGCTGTCGATAATACGGCGTACTTCGGCATCGATATCGTTTGAAGTTTGACCCGAAACCGGGTTGCCGGCACCGGGCTGGCCGCTATCGTCTTCGCCATAGTGCAGCGGTCCGAGTTTTTCCGACAGGCCCCACTTGGTAACCATATTGCGCGCGAGCTCAGTAGCCCGCTCGATATCATTGGAAGCACCGGTAGTCACACCATCGATGCCGAGAGTCATCTCCTCGGCAATACGGCCGCCGAACAGCGAGCACAGCTGGGACTCGATGGCCCGCTTGGAAATACTGTACTTGTCCTCTTCCGGCAGGAACTGGGTCACCCCCAGGGCACGACCGCGCGGGATGATGGTGACCTTGTGTACCGGGTCGTGCTCAGGCACCAGGCGGCCGATGATCGCGTGACCGGCCTCGTGATAAGCGGTATTCACCTTTTCCTTCTCGTTCATGACCATGGACTTGCGCTCGGCGCCCATCATGATCTTGTCACGGGCACGCTCGAACTCATCCATGGTCACCACACGGCGGTTGGCGCGCGCGGCAAACAGCGCGGCCTCATTGACCAGGTTGGCCAGGTCGGCACCGGAGAAGCCGGGAGTACCTCGGGCAATGGTCTGCGCGGACACCTTGTCGTCCACCGGAACCTTGCGCATATGCACCTTGAGAATCTGTTCGCGGCCGCGGATATCCGGCAGGCCGACGAATACCTGGCGGTCGAAGCGCCCCGGACGCAGCAGTGCGTGGTCGAGCACATCCGGGCGGTTGGTCGCAGCGATGACGATCACACCCTCATTGCCTTCGAAGCCGTCCATTTCCACCAGTAACTGGTTCAGGGTCTGCTCGCGCTCATCGTGACCGCCGCCGACACCGGCGCCGCGATGGCGACCAACGGCGTCGATCTCGTCGATAAAGATGATGCACGGCGCCTGTTTCTTGGCCTGCTCGAACATGTCACGCACACGAGATGCACCGACACCGACGAACATTTCCACAAAGTCGGAACCGGAGATCGAGAAGAACGGCACCTTGGCCTCGCCGGCGATGGCCTTGGCCAGCAGCGTTTTACCGGTGCCGGGGGGGCCCGCCATCAGCACGCCGCGGGGAATGTTACCGCCCAGGCGTTGAAACTTGGTCGGATCGCGCAGGAACTCCACCAGCTCCTGTACATCCTCCTTGGCCTCGTCCACGCCCGCCACATCGGCAAAAGTGGTCTTAATCTGGTCTTCACCCAGCAGGCGCGCCTTGCTCTTGCCGAACGCCATGGGGCCGGAGCGGCCACCGGCGCCGCCCTGCATCTGGCGCATAAAGAACATGAAGACCGCGATGATGATCAGGATCGGGAAGCTCGCCACCAGCAGCTGCTGCCAGATACTGGGGGATTCGGGCTCGCGGCCGACGAATTTGACGTTGTTGCGCACCAGCTCGTTGGTCAGTTCATCGTCGATGATCTGCGGCTGGATGGTCTTGAAGTGGCTGCCATCGGCTTTCTCGCCAGTAATGACCAGACCGTCAACCACGACGCTCTGCACCTGGCCCGCCTGCACATCCTGCACAAATTCCGAGTAGCTGAGGGACTCATCCCTGGACTGCGGTTTGAAATTCTGGAAAACCATCAGCAGCACCGCTGCGATGATCAACCACAGTACAAGATTCTTTGCCATATCATTCAAAGGGGTCGCCCTCTCGCCTTAGCACTCAATTCCGATCACACCAGTATAGGCACGCATGCCTGCATGCCCGGCGCACCACAGCGCCGGTTATGCTTATACCATATTAGGGACATCGGTCAGAAATGACCCTTCATTAATTCCGCTCAGCCCTTGAAGCCCCGCGCCACTATATAGACTTCGCGCGAACGCGGTCTGGATGCGCCGGGCTTGCGGGTGACCACACTGTTATAGCTGCCGCGCAGGTCGCGGATCAACTCGTCAAAACCCTCGCCCTGGAAAACCTTGGCGACAAATGCACCACCGGGCTTGAGCACCTGGCGGGCCATGTCCACTGCCAGCTCCACCAGATACATGGAAGCCGGCTGATCGACTGCCCGCACACCACTCATATTGGGGGCCATATCCGAAATCACAAGGTCCGCCTTGTCCTCACCGAGACGTTCCAGCAGCTCACCGAGCACCGATTCCTCGGTAAAGTCGCCCTGCACGAACTCCACACCGGCGAGCGGATCCATCGGCAGGATATCCGAGGCCAGCACCCGGCCATTGTGACCAACCAGTTCCATCGCCACTTGTGACCAACCACCAGGCGCCGCCCCGAGGTCCACGACCGTCATGCCCGGCTTGAACAGGCGGTCTTTCTCCTGCAGCTCCTGCAGTTTATAGCTCGCACGAGAGCGGTAGCCCTCCTTCTGCGATTGTTTGACGTAGTGGTCGTTAAAATGCTCGCGCAGCCAGCGGTGGCTGCTTTTCGATCGGCCCATCGGGTACAATACCTACAATGACAACAGCTTTTACAGGAGCGGGCCCC
>NZ_JACZCR010000005.1 GCF_014904735.1 Microbulbifer hainanensis
TGGAGTATTGTATGCCTTTAACCGCCGACCGCAAAAAAGCCCTGCGCACCCTGGGCCACAATCTGAAGCCCGTGGTGACCGTTGCCGACAAGGGGTTGACCGAAGGCGTACTTGAAGAACTGAATCGGGCGCTCGAAGATCACGAGCTGATCAAGGTCAAACTGGCCGTCGCCGATCGCGAGCTGCGCCACCAGGTAATCGCCGAGCTGTGCGAGAAAAGCGGCGCCGAACTGGTACAGGAAATTGGCAAAATCGCCCTGATCTTCCGCGCGGCCGAGAAGCCCAACGCCAAGCTGTCCAACCTGCTGCGTTGAATCCTGCCCGCCGCGCCCCGGCCGATAACGGAGCGCGGCGCCCCGCCCCCACATCCCCTACCCCGCTGATACGCCCCCCTGGCATGAAAAACCTCACTCAACGTGGAAATGCGCGCCACCGACCTTATCAGCGCCACGACCGCCCTATATAGTCAGCCCAGTGCTTCCTGTGCCACATAACAAGCGAGATACCGTCGGGAATGGCTCTATGCGAATACCTCTGCTACTGACATTCTGCGTGTTTCTGTCGCCCACCTCATCGCTGGCAGCGGACTTGCCCCTGGAGGCTGGTGTCTGCGCCGGCTGCCACGGCGAGCAGGGCCAGGGGATAAATAACCTCGGCCCGCGGCTGGCCGGGTTGCCGGCGCAATACCTCGAACGCCAGGTCAACCTTTTCAAGGGCGGCAGTCGCCAAAATGTCACCATGCACGCCATGGCCATGGGCATTGGCGGCGAGCAATTGCAGAAAGTCGCCAATTATTTCTCTGCCCAACCGGTACAGCCTGTCGCACCGGTGCGCCGCGGCGAGCAGACTGCCTACACAGACCCGGCGGCGAAGCTCGTCTACCAGGGCGACTGGTCTCGCACCCTGCCCGCCTGTGCCACCTGCCACGGCCCCGCGACCATCGGCGTCGGCCAGATTCCGCGGCTGGCCGGCCAGCAGGCGGACTACCTCAAGAATCAGCTGGTCGCCTGGCAACAGGGCAAGCGCGCGGGCGACCCCGACAACACTATGGGCAATATCGCCGGCAAGCTCTCGGGTGCCGAGATCGATGCTCTGTCCAGTTACCTCGCCAACCTGCAGTGAGATGACATCTGTGAGACGCCCTCTTGTATTACTTCTCGCCTGTACCCTCTGCGCCGGCACACTCCGGGCCCAGGAACTGCCCGACAGGCAACCACAATTGCCGGCGGAGCCGAAAACGAGTGATCAGGACACCCTGGCGCCGCGCCCGCTGGACAGGATTCCCGACGGTGCATTCGGCAACAAGGTACGGCGTGGTTACCAGTTGTTCGTCAATACCCAGCAGCTGCGCGGCAAATACGTCGGCAACGCCCTCAACTGCAGCAACTGCCATATGGATGCCGGGCGCCGCGCCCACGCCGCCCCCCCTGTGGGCCGCCTATTTTGCCTACCCCGCCTACCGCAAGAAAAACGACAAGGTAAACAGCTATCAGGAACGCCTGCAGGGCTGCATGACGTACTCGATGAATGGCAAGGCACCGCCATTGGGCAGCCCGGAACTGGTCGCTTTTGCCGCCTACTCCTACTGGCTGGGTATGGGAGCACTGATGGACAAGTACGGCGTGCCCGGCCCTGTGCCGGAACTGGATGACGAGGAGCTGCTGAAGGGCGGCAAGGGGGACGACTTCCCGCTGCCGGACGCCATCGTCAGGGCGCTGCCAGTAGACGAGCGCGGCAAGCTGCCCGGGCGCGGCTACCCGCTGGTAGAGAAACCCACTGGTGGCTATTCACCGCAGCGCGGCGAAACCGTTTACCGGCAACACTGCCAGTTGTGCCATGGTGCCGACGGCCAGGGCTACGCCAGCGCCGGTATTCCCACGCTGCCACCACTGTGGGGGCCGGACAGTTTCAACTGGGGCGCGGGCATGCACAGGGTCAACACCGCAGCCTATTTCATCCACGAAAATATGCCGCTCGGCAAAAGCATCCAGCTGACGCCGCAGCAGGCCTGGGATGTCGCTGCCTATATCAACTCCCGGGAACGCCCGCAGGATCCCCGCTTCGACGGCAGTGTCGAAAAGCTGCGTCAGCGCTACCACCAGCACACCGGCTATTACGGCCAAAGTGTCGACGGCGGCCCGGTGCTGGGCGCAAAAGCCTATCCCAACTTTCCGCCGCAGCAGGATAGCGGCGACTGAAGCCCCCACAGGCTCCCAGTCAGGTGTGCTGCGCTGATAAGCTCCGATCCAGTCGTAAAGCGACAACAAAAAAGGCCGCAGGATTCACCCGCGGCCTTTTTTTTCAGCAAAGGATCTACCGCCCTATTCCACCACTTCAACAGCCGGCTTGCACGGCTGTTGCAGTAGCCAGCGCTGCCCGTCGGCACTCCTGACCAGCCAGCAGCCCTCGCCATCCATCACCAGCTGAAACTTGACCGGAGCCTGCGTTTTGCGGCCATCCAGGCGCGGCTGCGGTAGTGGGGGCCTGCCCGGTCCGGACTCGATGACCAGTACGCTCTCCTTCGTAAACACATCTTGCGCCAACACCACCGGCGCACCGTGCATACCTTCGGTCACCAGTCGCTGCAGTTCGGCATATCCGGCGGCACTCGGCTCGGCAACCAGGGCCGCCTGCTCCTGTCCGCCATCCAGCGCATGCCGGCCAGCCACCTCCGCCATACATGCCGTCAGCGCGACCGGCGCTGCCAGTAGGATGATGACCCTGTGCGCGCTGCTCATGGCGTCATGATCCGGTTGTTGCGCCAGAACGCCTTGGAAACCCGCGCCGATCCGGGAGCGGAAAGGGTCGTCCCCATCTGTGCCCGCGCGTAACCAGACGCCGGTACATCACCACAACTGCCGGTCTCGATATAGTGAATGGCTGTTGCGAACCGCGCCTCACCGGCGTCTCCCAGCAGGTGGGTAAAATCGTCGCCAACGGGACATCCGGGCACATCGGCCCCGGTGCCGGTACTGCCACCCGGGATGAAACCGTCGGCGTAGTCGCCAAATTCCTTGGCGTTGACGCCCTTGAACTGGATCGTCAGGTAGGTGGTGCCGCAGTTATCCAGGCCATAGAAGCCATAGGGCTTGCCGCAGGTGGACGCGCCAACCTGGATAACCTCCACATCCACGCCGCGCAGGCTGTTGATGATCGACTCGCTGGCCGAGCAGGTGCTCTCACCGGTCAGCACGAACACCCGCGGAAGGTTAAGCGTCGGCAGGGGCAGGTCCGGCTGCACACTGCCGTAATCCGAGGTCACGCTCAGGAACGGCATTGGATCCAGCGGCTGCCCGGTGACCGGGTCCGTTTCCGGGTGCTTGCGGTTGAAGCTAACCCGCTCAAACGTCTGCCCCGCGGTGGTACCGTCACCGGCGATCATGTAGGCGAGCTGGCTGGCGATATACAGGTAACCGCCGCCGTTGTAGCGGAGATCCAGCACCAGGTCGTCGATATTCTGGCCCTTCAATTCGTTGACGGCGTCGATCAGCGCGGACTCCGCCGAGGCGAAGTGGTCGTTGAACAGCATATAGCCGATCCGGCGCCCCATGGCCGCATCCACAACCTCAACATGCTGCACGGGTTCCGAGGTCACCGCATCGGCGGTCAGTATCACGGTAATCGGGTCGGTCGCACCCAGCGGCAGCAGTTCGAAGGTGTGCATCTCGCCGCGCGCGGAGGGCCACATACCCGCATTGAGGGTATCCACATCATCGCCATTCGCCAGATCGACACCGTCGACCGAAATGACTTCGGCCCCGCGAGTCACACCCGCGGGCAGGCCGTCGCCGCTCTCGGTGTCGGTATAGGCCACCACCGCTCGCCGCGGCGGATATGCCGACAGTAGTGCCCACTGCAGGCCATAACCCACATAGACGCCGGACTGGGACTGCGAGATCCACTCGCTGGTCGGCAGCGCATAGTGGAAGCGGTCCTTTTCGTTGCCGGACGCCGTCAGGGCAAGGGTTTTCAGCTGGTAAAAATATTCGATGGAATCGTCGAAATTAGCGGGATCCTGGTCTTCTATCTCGTCATACCAGAGATAGAGATCGTTGCTCATGGAGCGCAGCCAGTTGTTCTCGTCCAGCCGTGTGCCTTTTACATCGGCGTAGGGCTCGCCGTAGGGATCGGTACCGCTGCGCGGTGATACACAGCGATTGGCATAGGTGGAGGCGGGCAGGAAGTTGTCGGGAATCCAGGTAGAGGAACCACCATCATCGCCCCCGCTGCTGCCACTACTACTGCTCCCCCCACTGCCGCTTCCACCACTACTGCTGCTGGAACCGGACAGGTTGTTGCCGCTGCTACTGCTGCCCCCACCGCCGCAAGCGGTCAGAGTCAGGATACTGAATGAGAACAGCGCGGCGACAAGCCGGCGGCGATGGATCTCTCCCATGAGACTTCAACTCCATTTTCTTTTTATCGAATCCCGGGAGGTTACCATCGCCGCCGACATCAATCGACAGCTACATGGGTATCAGCCATTCAATTTGCCGATCACCGACTGCAGGCTATCTTTCGCATCCCCAAACAGCATTCGCGCGTTCTCCTTGTAGAACAGCGGGTTGGCGACGCCGGCATAACCAGATGCCATGGAGCGCTTGAGAACAACGACCTTACCGGCTTTCCAGACCTCAAGCACCGGCATGCCGGCGATGGGTGAGCCCGGTTTTTCTACCGCATCCGGGTTGACCGTATCGTTGGCGCCGATGACCAGCACCAGGTCCGTGTCGGGGAAATCATCATTGATCTCCTCCATCTCCAGCACTATGTCGTAGGGCACATTGGCTTCGGCCAACAGCACGTTCATATGCCCGGGCAACCGGCCGGCAACCGGGTGAATACCGAAACGCACCGTCTTGCCCATCTTGCGCAGCTTGTCGGTCAGGTCACTGACCGCCTGCTGGGCGTGCGCCACGGCCATGCCGAACCCGGGTACGATAATCACGCTGTCGGCCGCTTCCAGGTCCGCCGCCAGTTCGTCGAAACTGGTGGCGACCACCTCGCCCTCGATTTCCCCCTCTGCGACTTCACCCCCGTCGGAGCCGAAGCCCCCGAGGATCACGCTGACAAAGGAGCGGTTCATGCCCTTGCACATGATGTAACTCAGGATCGCACCGGAGGACCCCACCAGGGCGCCGACTACGATCAGCAGGTCGTTACTGAGCATGAAACCGGTGGCTGCGGCGGCCCAGCCGGAATAGCTGTTCAGCATCGAGATCACCACCGGCATATCGGCGCCGCCGATCGCCGCAATAAGGTGAATGCCCAAAAGCAGGGCGATGGACGTCATCACCAGCAGGTTGATCACAGTTCCCCCACTGACGTCCGCGGGGATAAACAGCGCTCCCAGAACCACACAGGCGAGGATCGCCGCCAGATTGAGCCAGTGGCGCGCCGGCAACATCAGCGGTTTGCCGGAGATCAACCCCTGCAACTTGCCGAAAGCGATGATTGAACCGGTCAGGGTAATGGCACCGATGAAGATACCCACATAGATCTCGGTATTGTGCACAATGTGCTCGGCGCCAGTCAGCGCGATGCGGGGATCGAGATAACCACTCCAGCCGATCAGCACTGCCGCGAGGCCGACGAAGCTGTGCAGAAGCGCTACCATCTGCGGCATCTGCGCCATTGCCACGCGCTTGGCCAGTGATAGGCCGATAACCGCCCCCACCGCCATCGCAATGGCGACCATCCAGTAGGCCCCGGCAACGATGCCGGCGATGGTGGCGATAATGGCAACCGCCATCCCCACCATGCCATAGACATTGCCGCGTCGCGCTGTTTCGTGGCTCGACAGCCCCCCAAGGCTGAGAATAAACATCACCGCGGAGAAGAGATAAGCCATGGAAATCATACCGTTCATTGTCTCTCTCCCTTAGCGCCGGAACATTTTCAGCATGCGGTAGGTGACGAAAAAGCCACCGAAGATATTGATACTCGCCACCAACACCGCGACGAATGCGAGTAGGGTCACCAGGCCGGATCCAGTGGATCCCACCTGCAACAGCGCCCCCACGATCACGATGCCGGAAATGGCATTGGTCACGCTCATCAGCGGCGTATGTAGCGCGTGGGTCACATTCCAGATCACCTGCCAGCCGACGAAGATCGCCAGTACAAACACGGTAAAGTGGGAAACAAATTCCGCCGGTGCCGCGCGGCCAAGCCACATCAGCAGTCCGCCGGCAATCAGCCAGAAGGCAAGAATCGAAAATGGCGAAGTCTTTTTCGCCGGCTTTTCCTCGGCGACCTGCGGCTCGGCTTTTTTCTCCGGCGCGGGTTTCGGTTGCGCGCTGACTTTGGGCGGGGGCGGGGGCCAGGTAATTTCACCTTCCTTGACCACCGTTGCACCGCGAATCACTTCATCGTCGAAATTGAGGGCAATTTCACCATTCTTCTCCGGCGTCAGGTCACTGAGCAAGTGCGCCAGATTGGTGGAATACAGCCGGGAAGACTGGGTCGCCGCCCGACTCGGCAGATTTGTGTAACCGATAATGGTGACACCGCTTTTGACCACCTTTTCATGGGGCACGGTGTAATCGCAGTTGCCGCCGTTTTCCGCGGCCAGGTCAACGACAACGGAACCGTCCGCCATACTGTCGACCATATCTGCCAGCCACAGTTTTGGTGCCGGCTTACCGGGAATCAGCGCGGTAGTGATAACGATATCGGCTTCCTTTGCCTGCTCTCGGAACAGCGCCATTTCCGCGTCGATAAACGCCTTGGACATTTCCTTGGCATAGCCGCCCTGGCCGGAGCCTTCTTCCTCGATGTCGACCGTGAGGAACTCGGCTCCCATCGACTCCACCTGCTCGCGCACCTCGGCGCGGGTATCGAAGGCACGCACCACGGCACCCATGCTCTTCGCCGTACCGATCGCAGACAGGCCCGCGACGCCGGCACCGATGACCAGCACCTTGGCCGGCGGAATCTTACCCGCCGCAGTGATCTGCCCGGTAAAAAAACGACCGAAGTTATGCGCAGCTTCAATCACCGCACGATAACCGGCGATGTTGGCCATGGAGCTGAGCGCGTCCATTTTCTGTGCGCGGGAAATACGCGGAATCGATTCCACCGCCAGCGCATTGATATTTCTTTCGGCCAGCTTCTGCAGCAAAGCCTCACTCTGCGCAGGCTTCAAAAATGCGATCAGGGTGGCACCGGAGGGAATCAGATCGATCTCTGCATCGGTGGGGGCCTGTACCTTTAAAACCAAGTTGGCGTCCTGCAGGCACTCTGCAATACTTGGCCGGATTTCGGCTCCCGCCTCGCTATAGGTCTCGTCGGTAAAGCTCGCCGCAACACCCGCGCCCTGTTCAACGACAACAGAGAAGCCCAGGTCCCGCAACCGCCGCACACTTTCGGGGGTCGCCGCTACCCGCGCCTCCCCCGGTGCGGACTCTTTCGGAATGGCTATAATCACCGCTTTGCTCCCTCAGTAAGATAGCTATGTTCTATTTATACATTCAGATACAACACCCATATTCCAAGTACCAGCTGCCCGTGCACAGGAATGCAACTTAACAATTCGCACGGGACGCTCAGAAGGGAGAAAAATTTTATACGCACTGGTGGCGCAATAAAAGAATATTTAATAAATAGCTAAATATAGGAATTATCAATAGTGCAATTAGCGCCTGCCTATAACGCCATCCAGGCAGTTAATATCATTAAGAAAGTAATATCTGGTTACAGCTGCAACGGAAACATTCAAAAGGAATATAAAAAACGAAGAATGGTGCGCCAGCGCACAGTTACCCCTGAAACTGTACAAAACTGCACACTTGCGTTCAAAAAAAGTTACGTTTGAAATCAAGATTCCTGTAACTGTATTACCGGAATTAAATACACTCTTTGCGAAAAACCAAATGTAGCACCAGAACTTTCGGCATTTACCGCACTATTGCGCAAACACTATTAGCCGGAAAGTAAAAAAATGAAACCCGGCTACAAAACGGGGTGACTATCAAAGGATCGAAAATTCTCCACAGCAAACAGCGGCGGCCAAAGCAGATTGCCACTTTGGTAATCTGTTACAAGATCATGCCGAACGAAAATCTACGACAACCGGAACCGTACTACCATTTTTTCAGAGCTTCCCGATCCCCCTCCCGCGCGTCCACCCATCGGACTCCGTCGCGCCCGTATTCCTTTTTCCAGAAAGGGGCTTCGGTTTTGAGAAAATCGATCATGTAGGCACAGGCATCCAGTGCGGCCTGGCGGTGGGGAGCGCAGGCGCCGACAAAGACTATATCGTCACCGGGCAATAACGGACCCACGCGGTGTACCAGGCGCACCCGACCGAGCTGCCAGCGCTGCTGTGCACGCCCGGCGATATCTTCCAGCACCTTTTCTGTCATTCCCGGATAGTGCTCCAGCTCCAGCTGCGCCACCGATTGATCCAGGTTGAAGTCCCGCACGGAGCCGACAAAGATTGCCGTGGCCCCGTCGGCGACATTACCCTCACGCAGCCCCGCGTATTCGACGCCGACATCGAAGGTGCCGGCCTGAACCGAAATACTGATCGACATTATCAGCCCCCGGTGACCGGCGGGAAGAAGGCGACTTCATCTCCATCGCGCACGATACTGTCGGATTTGGCCATCTGGCGGTTGAGCGCCATCTGCACATTCTCGTCCGCCAGCGCACGCTGCCAGGTCGCATCGCGTTCACCCAACTGTGCGCGCAACCCGGCCAGGGTGGTGCCGCTCCCTGCCGGCACACTGACGTCAGCACAACCGAGCTGCTCGCGCAGGCCGGCAAAAAACAGTACGCGAATCACTTGCGACCCTCCGACTTGTCTTTGGCAGGAGCCTCCGCCCCATCTGCGATGGCATCGCGTTGCCAGTGGCCGCGCTTGCCGCCGAGTTTTTCTTCCAGGCGTGTATTGACGATGGTCATGGCCGGATCCACAGCCTTGCACATATCGTAAATTGTCAGGGCAGCGATCGAGGCGGCGGTGAGAGCTTCCATTTCCACACCGGTGCGCCCGGCAAGCTTGCAGAAGCTGGTGACATGGACACTGTGGTTGGTTTCATCCAACTCGAAATTCACCTGCACCTTGGTCAGCGCCAACGGGTGACAGAGCGGGATCAGGTCAGCCGTTTTTTTGGCAGCCTGGATACCCGCGATACGCGCGGTGGCGAGGACGTCACCTTTCTTGTTCTGGCCGGCCTGCAACTGCGCAAACGCGTCTGCGCTCATACAGACGGTGGACTCCGCGCGGGCACTGCGCTCGCTGACGGCCTTGTCGGTGACGTCCACCATGCTGGCCTCGCCGCGCTGATTGAGATGGGTCAGAGCCACAATTTACCCCCTGCGCAGATGCGTCACAAAATTACAGGGCTTGAAGGTCGCATCCAGCTGCTGGCTGAGAATATTCTCCCAGGCGGTACGACAGGCTCCGGTTGAACCGGGCATACAACAGATCAGGGTATTGTTGGCCAGCCCGGCCAGCGCGCGGGACTGAATTGTCGAAGCACCGATCTCCTCATAGGAAATCGCGCGAAACAACTCGCCAAACCCTTCCACCTGCTTGTCGAACAGGGGCGCCAGCGCTTCCGGTGTCGAGTCCCGTCCGCTGAAACCGGTACCACCGGTGGTCAGCACCACCTGCACCTGGTCGTCGGCTATCCACTGGGAAACCTGGGCGCGCAGCTGGTAGATATCGTCTTTGACAATCTGTTTGTCGACCAGCCGGTGACCCGCCTGCTGCAGGACTTCGACCAGGTATTGCCCGGACGTGTCGTTTTCGTCGGTGCGCGTGTCGGATACTGTCAGTACCGCAATATTCAGCGCTTCTGCTGAGGCGCTCGCGTGTCCAGCCCCGCTGATTGTTCCACTCTGTTGTGACATGGTCGGTCTCTCACTCATGTTCGTTATACGACGGTTGAATTCGCTATTTCGACAACCGGTTTTCTTGTTCGGCGATACGCTCGATCACCCGGTGGAACTCATCCGGCCGGTTGACGTTCCAGTGCCAGTCTCCGCCCGGTACCGGCAACTGTTCACCGCCACAGGCGGCGAACAATGCCCGTACCGACGGATCACCCCGCCCCACCGCAACCTCGTGCAGATAGGCACGACTGTCAGCGTCGAGCCGCAGCCACAGCGGCAGCCAGTAGCGACCGAAACAGGCCGCCCGCGCACCCGAGCGCAGTGCCGCATTACAGAGCTGCTGCAGCTGCGCGGGTTGCAGCAGCGGCATATCCACCGGCACTGCCAGCAGCGCTGCACACTCGGGCCGCTCTTCCTCCAGTATTTGTGCGGCCGCGTGCAGACCGCTCAGCGGGCCGCGGGATTCGCCCCAATCGGCGATACCGCCCGCACCACTGATCTGTGCCGGCAGGAATTCGAAGCCCGCCGGTGCCGGTAATCCGACGAGCAAGCGGTGTGCGCGCTCCAGCAGCGACTCGCCGCCGGGCAGGCGCAACTGCGCCTTGTCCCTGCCCATCCGCTGCGAACGACCTCCGGCCAGCACCAGCGGACAGACCTGTGTCGCGTTAGCCACCGAGCATCGCCAGATTGCGCGTAGCGCCCACCTGCTCCTGCTGCAACAGGTGGCTCGGCGCCTTGCCGCCAATCAGTTCACGTACCTGATGCGCGAGGGCATCACTGTCGCCGCTGCGAATCGTCTGGTACAGATCCTGGCCCTGATCGGCGAACAGGCACAGGTGCAGGCGCCCCTGGGCGGAGACCCGCAGGCGGTTGCAGCTCGCGCAGAAATCTTTGCTGTAGGGCGTGATCAGGCCAATGCGCCCGCGGTAATCCGGGTGCTGGTATTCCCGCGCGGGTCCGGCGTCCTGCGCCCGCGGCAGCAATTGCCAACCGTCGCGCAGCAGCTGTTCTTCGATGGTCGCACCGCGCAGGTGGTTGCTGGCGAAATAATTGCGGTTGTCGCCGGTACGCATCAATTCGATAAAGCGCAGGGTCACCGGCGTCGTCCGCAGCCAGTGCAGGAACTCTCCGAGTCGCCGTTCGGCACCGTCGGCCAGCAGTACCGCGTTGACCTTAACAGTCACCCCCAGGTCACGGGCGCGCTCGATGCCGTCGAGAACCCGGGGCAGGCAATCGTGACCGGTAAATTCGGCAAATTCCGCCCGCTGCAGCGTGTCGATACTGATGTTCAGCTGGTCGAGACCCGCCTGGTGCCAGCTGTCGATCACTTTCGGCAGTTTGTAACCATTGCTGGTTACCGCCACCCGGCGGATACCGGGGGTCTCTTTGCTGGCCGCAATCATTTCTGGCAGGTCTGCGCGCAGGGACGGCTCGCCGCCGGTCAGGCGCACCTTCTGCGTGCCGAGGCTGGCAAAAGCGCGCACCACGGTAGCCGCGTCTGCCGCGGTGAGGTGGGGTGAATCGTCCGTGGGCTGATAGCCGTTCGGCAGGCAGTAACTGCAACGGAAGTTGCAGGCATCGGTCACGGACAGGCGCAGGTAGTAGAACCTGCGCCCGAGGTTATCTGTCAGCATCAAACGCCTTTCCAAGTCAGCGAGCAGGTCGGACCTTCATTTAAGCGGTCCGGAAGCTCTCGGGAGGCCGGAAGATTTCTCCGCCGACCCTGGTGGCCGCCACCGCACGCTGGCGATAGGCTGCCACGGCCCGCTGGTCCTATTCAGTGAACTTAGACCCGCGGGCTCGGTGTTTGTGAATGTCGGAATTGTTAATTGACCGGGTGTGTATCCTCCAGCGGCGCGTCGAATCCCGCTCCTTTTGTTATCGTACATAAAATCGGCAGGCATAGTCTATGCCACGCCCCAGCCCGTCGCCCATTCCCGCATGCTACCGGTGCTGCGGTATACAGCCCGATCGCGCAACGCACCAAAACCAGACAGGCGACAGATCTTTTGCACCACCAACGTGCGGCAGCAGCAGATATTTCCTGAAGGTAGCATATCTGGGCCCGGCAGTCTGCGGTGCTTGAGTTTGGCACAAATTTTGATTGTCTTTAGGCATCGGCAAAGAAGCAC
>NZ_JACZCR010000006.1 GCF_014904735.1 Microbulbifer hainanensis
GTTCATCGCCGCCACTACCAGTACCGCCGTCAGTGCACAGACAGGAGCCGACGACGACGCGACCACTCCCCAGGCCACTTCAATCGGTGACGCCCTGCGCGACGGCGACCTGAGCGCCGCATTCCGGCTGCGCTTCGAGGGCGTCGACCAGGAGACTATGAGCGAGGACGCGGCGGCAACAACGCTGCGCAGCCGCGTTACCTGGCACAGCGCCCCTCTGAATGGCTGGACACTGCTGGCGGAAGCCGACAATGTCACCGCGCTGGGGGCCGAGCAGTTCAACTCCACTTCCAACGGACAGACCGAATACCCGGTGGTGGCGGATCCGTCAGGTAGCGAGATCAATCGTGCACAGCTTTCCTATAGCGGCGCTCTGGGGGAATTGACCCTGGGGCGCCAGCGGATCAATCACGACAACCAGCGTTTCCTTGGCGGTGTCGGCTGGCGCCAGAACGAGCAGACTTTCGATGCGCTGCGCAGCACTGTCGACCTGGGCGAGAGCGTTTCCGTCGACTACAGCTACATCTGGAACGTCAACCGGATCTTCGGCCCCGGGGGCGACAATGCAAACCTCGAGGGGCAACTGCACGCGCTGCGCGTCGGCTACCAGTTGAATCCCGCACACCGACTCACCCTCGTGCATTACGAGCTGGATTTCGACAACGCCGCGGCGCTGGCCAGCCGCACCACCGGCCTGCACTACTGGGGCGAAAGCAACCTGTTCAAATGGCAACTCGGCGCCGCCAGCCAGGCCGCGTTGGCGCAGAACCCGGCCGACTACCGCGCCCACTACTATCTCGCCGAGCTGTCCACGCAGCCATTGGCCGACCAATACAAGGTGTCACTAAACGCCGGCTTTGAACTGCTGGGCGCCGACGGTAATGGCCGCTTTGTCACGCCGCTGGCCACGCTGCACAAGTTCCAGGGATTCGCCGACCAGTTTCTCGGCACGCCGGCAGACGGCCTGCGCGACCACTACCTGGGTGCCAGGGCCACGCTGGCCGGTATCGGATTTGCAACCACAGTGCACCAATTCCGCGCCGATCACGGCGATGCCGATTACGGCGACGAGGCCGACCTCGTGGCCAGTTACGCACTGGGCGGAAAGATCAACCTGCTGGCCAAATACGCCCGCTTCCGCGCCGAAGACTGGAGTGGTGACACGGACAAGTTCTGGCTCGCGGTGACGGTGACACTCTGAAGCGATGAGTAAACCACTGGGCATCATGCTGATCGACGACCAGCCCGAGCGCGCGGATATGGTGAGCCACCAGCTGCGCGCGGCCGGTTACCACCTGCTCGTGCAACTGAACAGCGCCGAGGACCTGCTGCAGCAGGTCGATGCGCGGCGCCCGGACATCGTGCTGATCGACATCGAGTCCCCGGATCGCGATATTCTCGACAGCCTCAGCATCATCAGCCGCGAAAATCCCACACCGGTGGCCATGTTTTCCGCCCGCGGCGATGCCGGTTTTATCGCCCGCGCGGTGGAAGCCGGAGTCAGTGCCTATATGGCCGAGGGCATGAGTGCCGAACGAGTTGCGCCGGCGATCGAGATTGCCATGGCGCAGTTCCGCAGTTATCAGCAGTTGCGCAAATCGCTCGAGCGCACGCAACAGCAGTTGCAGGAACGCAAAACCATCGAGCGCGCCAAGGGCCTGCTGATGGCGAAAAAAGATCTCGACGAAGGCGCAGCGCACCGGATGCTGCGCAACCTGGCCATGAACAGCAATGCCACCATGCTCGCGGTCGCGGAGCAGATCATTCACCACCTACAGACAAATCCCTGAAGCCATGCCTGCAGTCAATTTCCTGAACCCCGAAAAGCGCCACCTCAAGTTACTGTACCTGCGGCTGACCGACAGCGCGCCGCTGATCGTCGCGCGGGAAATGGGTTTCTTCGCGCAGCTGGGACTGGACGTCGAACTGCAGCGCGAGACCTCCTGGGCCACGCTGCGGGACAAACTGATCGGCGGTGCTGCCGACGCCGCAGCCATGCTCGCCCCCATGCCGCTAGCACTGGAGCAGGCCCTGCCCCAGTGCGAGGAAGCCCTGCTGACCGGGCTGATCCTGAGCTGCAACGGCAACGGAATCACGCTGTCCCGGCGGCTGAGCGAAGCCCTCGAATACTCCGCGGGAACGGTAAACCACAAAGAGATCGGCGCAGCCCTGGCGAACTATCTCCACCGCTGCAGCCCGGGGACAACGCCACTAAAATTGGCCACTGTCTATCCGTTTTCCAGCCATACGCTGCAGTTGCGGCACTGGCTGCAGTCCAGTGGAATCGATCCGGACCGGGATCTGCAGATTCTGGTACTGCCGCCGGAACAGATGGTGGATCGGCTGCGCCGCGGCGATATCGACGGCTATTGCGTGGGTGAACCCTGGAACACCATTGCTGCACAGCGCCGCCTCGGCACCATCGCTGTAGCCTGCAATACGCTGCTGCCGGCCATGCCGGAAAAAGTCCTGGCGGTGACCAACTCGTGGCACCAGGCCAACCCCTGCGCGCACCTGGCGCTGCGGGTCGCACTGCTGCGGGCCTGTAGCTGGCTTGCCGACGACGCCCAGCGCCGCGACGCCGCGGCCATACTCGCGCGGGATGAGTATCTTGACCTGCAAGTGGAAAGCCTGGTGCCCTCGCTGAGCGACCAGCTGTACTTCTCGGCCGACAGCAACGTCCAATCCAATCCCGACTGGCATCTGTTCGCCAGTATCGACAGCGATTGCGGCCGCCCCACGGAAGGCAAGGCGCAACAATTGATCGATCGGTGCAATAACTTTGCTCCGATCACTGCCGGTGCACAGCGGGCCTTCCGGGAAGATCTTTACCAGCAGGCCCTCGATTTCCTGCAGTGGGACAAGAAATAGCCCCCGCGCTGTTGCGACGGCAATAAAATGGCACGTAATTTGAATACCAAATAAGTAGCGACATCAACAGATAATGATGCACAGGGCCACAAGCCCATGCCGCCCCAATGCAGGGCGCCCCTAAAAAATGAGTAACGGACAACGAAGTCCACCGGACGCAGCCAAGGCTGCACCCGTGGGCTTTTTTTATGCCCGCGGTAAAAGTACAGAAGTGCGGGAAACCTTCCTCTCGACCATGCAGTGAAAGTGTTCAGGGAATTCCGCTTCTTCGCCAACAATCAGAGGAAACGAACATGTCCAGCGATACCCTGAACCTGTTTTCCTTCCGTGGGAAAATCAAAATACTGCACCTCACCTGGGTGGCCTTTTTTATTACCTTCTTTGCCTGGTTCAACCACGCTCCACTACTGATGGCAATTGCGGACAGCCTGGCGCTGTCGAAAGAGCAGGTGAAAACCCTGCTGATCCTGAACGTGGCGCTCACCATTCCCGCCCGGGTGCTGATCGGCATGATGACGGACAAGTACGGTCCGCGCCTGACCTACTCCCTGCTGCTGGCCATCGGCAGCCTGCCCTGCTTTATCTTCGCACTGGCCGATAATTTCGCGCAGGCGGCACTGGCGCGTTTTCTGCTCGGTTTTATCGGCGCCGGCTTTGTCGTGGGTATTCGCATGGTGTCTGAGTGGTTTCCCGCCCGCCAGCTGGGTACCGCCGAGGGCATCTATGGTGGCTGGGGCAATTTCGGTTCCGCCGCGGCGGCGATGAGCCTGCCGACGATCGCCCTGCTCTTCGGCGGCGAGGACGGCTGGCGTTACGCCATCGGCTTTACCGGACTGATCGCACTGGTCTACAGCGTTGTCTACTACAAGACCGTGACCGACACCCCCAAGGGCGCCACCTATTTCAAGCCGAAAAAAATTGGTGGCATGGAAGTTACCAGCCGGGGGGACTTTGTCCTGCTGCTGGTCATGAAGATTCCCATGTACGCCGCACTGGCACTACTCGCCTGGAAGTTGTCGCCGGCCGGCGTATCGATTTTGTCCGGCAATATCGTTGCGGTGATCTATGCCGCACTGGCGCTGCTCTTCCTTCTGGATGCGAAAAAATGCTGGGAGATCAATGGCGAGATGCTGCATACCCCGCCGGCACCGCTTCACCGCTACAAGTTCAAACAGGTCGCAGTACTGAACCTGCTTTATTTCGCCACCTTCGGCTCCGAGTTGGCGGTAGTCTCCATGCTACCGCTGTTTTTTTCCGAAACTTTTGCGCTGGACCCGGTCAAGGCCGGTCTGGTGGCATCCGCCTACGCGTTCATGAACCTGATGTCGCGCCCCGCAGGCGGTCTGATCAGCGACAGGTTCGGGCGCAAATCCACGCTGCTGATCCTCACCGCCGGCCTGGCCCTGGGCTACTTCACCATGAGCCAGATTTCCGCCGACTGGCCCGTTTACCTGGCAGTGATTGCAGCCATGGCCTGTTCCTTTTTCGTGCAGGCGGGTGAAGGCGCGGTGTTCGCCGTGGTGCCGCTGATCAAGCGCCGCCTGACCGGACAGATTGCCGGTATGACCGGTGCCTACGGCAACGTCGGTGCCGTCTTCTACCTCACCGTGCTGAGTCTCGTGTCCTACCAGGCCTTTTTCCTGGTCATCGCCGCCACCGCGGTGTTCGGGTTTGCGGTACTGTTACTGCTCGAGGAGCCGGAGGGCCAGATGGCCGAAGTCCTCCCGGACGGTAGCGTGTCGCTGATCGATGTCGCCTGAACACGATTGTGCCGCCCCCCGCACGGAAGCGGACAAAGCGGTGGATTCTCTGGAATATGCCAGCGCTTCCGCCGCCGGCCGGCGGCAGCGCAATGACGACGCCTGCGCCTTTCGCCTGCCGACCGGCGGCGAGCGCCGGTTCCGCGGGGCGCTGGCCGCAGTGGCGGACGGCGTCAGCGCCGCCACCGCCGGCGGCGATGCGGCGCGCACGGCGGTCAGTGGTTTCATCTCCGATTATTACAGCACGCCGCATACCTGGAGTATCAAGCAGGCGGCGGCACGGGTGCTGCAATCCCTCAACGGCTGGCTCTACCGCCAGGGCGGCGGCGCCACGTCGGTGCGCCAGGGCTGGCTGACCACCTTTTCCGCGGTCATTTTCAAGGGGTCCAACGCACACCTGATCCATATCGGCGATTCGCGCATCTACCGCCTGCGAAGCGGGAACCTCGAATGCCTGACCCGGGATCACAGCACTTCGCTGGGTGGCGGGCGCACCTTCCTGAGTCGCGCGCTGGGCATGGATGCGCACGTGGAACTCGATTACCGCCGCGAAGCGTTGCAAGCCGGTGATATCTATCTGCTCACCAGCGACGGTATCCACGACTTCGTGGCCGCGGAATTTATCGCCGACATACTGCAAGACAATGGTGAAGCCGCGGCGCAGGCGCTACTGGACGCCGCCCTCGGTGCCGGATCCGATGACAACCTCAGCGCCGTCGTCTGCCGGATCGTAACGGTACCACCGCCTGATACCGACGACCTGCTCAGCCAGAATCGCGCCCTGCCCTTCCCGCCGGATCTGCGCCCCGGCAACCGCCTCGATGGTTTCCTGATTCTGCAGGAATTGCACGCGAGCGCCCGCAGCCAACTGTACCTGGCGCGCGACATGGGCGATCAGCGTGGCGAGAAAAAGGGAGCGTTGCGCGTCATCAAGACTCCGTCGGTAAATTTCGCCGACGACCCCGCCTATATCGAAAGCTTTATTGCCGAGGAGTGGACCGGCCGGCGCCTGGATCACCCGGGTATAGTGCGCGTCTTCCCTCCTACAAACGAGCGCCACTTTCTCTACCACGTGCTGGAATACGTGGATGGCCAGAACCTCCGCCAGTGGCTGCAACTGAACCCGCAACCGCCCCTGGAACAGGTGCGCGAGATGATCGCGCAGCTGGTCAGCGCGCTGCGCCGGCTGCAACGCCTGGAAATCGTGCACGGTGACCTGAAACCGGAAAACATCATGATCGGGGCCGACCGCCGCCTGAAACTGATCGACCTGGGTGGCGCCAGTTCGGCGGGACTGCGCGAGCACCTGCGCCACCGCGGCGATACCGCGCCGGGCAGCAAGAATTACGCCGCACCCGAATACTTCTTTGGCGATGGCGCCAGCCACCGCTCGGATATTTTTTCCCTCGGTATCATTACCTACGAACTGTTGACCGGCCACTACCCTTATCGCGAACGCGCTGGCTTCCAGCACTACCCGCTGAAAAGCTACGCCGGCTTGCAATACATCTCCGCCAGGAGTTATCGCGGCGACCTGCCCGACTGGATCGACGGCGCACTGCGCCGGGCCTGCAGCGCCGATCCGCGCCAGCGCTACACCGCGCTGTCGGAATTCGTCCACGACCTGCGCCATCCCAACCCGGAATTTTTCCGCAGTGACAGCCAGCCACTCATGGAACGCAATCCGCTGCTGTTCTGGCAACTGGTGGCACTGTTGTTGCTGCTGTCGCACCTGCTCTATTTCCTATAGGAATCGCCGGTATGCATTACACAACGGCACCAGACGGGTGCAGGAATGGCATTCCCGCACCAAATTATCGCAACAAAACTGTGCACCTTAGCCCCGGACCCGCAGCAGCTGTTTTCTCCCCGCTTGGCACAATCCTTGAATATTAAAAATCACCAACACGTATATCCCCTAACGAGGCAACGGCGCCTGGACTCTTCGGCAGAAGAGGAGGCGCCCGTGCCAAGTCACCCTCCCTCCTCGCTGCCGGGTCATTCAGACACAACACGGCAGAAATCATGGTTAAGCAAAAACTGATCGTTATCGGCAACGGCATGGTGGGTCACCACTTTCTCGAGCAGCTGGCCGCACGTCCGGAAAAATCACTGTTCGAAGTCACGGTTTTCTGTGCCGAACCCCGCCCCGCCTACGACCGCGTCCACTTGTCCGAATATTTCGGCGGCCGCTCGGCCGAGGACCTGGCACTGGGCAAAGTCGAGCGGTACCGCGAATGGGGCTTCGAGCTGCTGCTGAATGATGCCGTCACGGCGATCGACCGCGACCGGAAAACCGTGACCGCCGCCAGTGGAATGGAAAAAAGCTACGACCGGCTGGTGCTCGCCACCGGCTCTTATCCTTTTGTGCCGCCGATTCCCGGGCACGAACACGAAAAATGTTTTGTGTACCGCACCCTCGAGGATCTCGACGCGATCCGCGCGGCGGCCCGCGGTGCACGTCGGGGTGTCGTGGTGGGCGGCGGCCTGCTCGGCCTGGAAGCCGCCAACGCCCTGAAAGAACTCGGGCTCGAGGCCCATGTAGTGGAGTTCGCCCCGGGGCTGATGTCGGTGCAACTGGACGCCGGTGGTTCAGAGTTACTGAAAAACAAAATCGAGGATCTCGGCGTAACCGTACACACCAGCACCGCGACCGAGCTCATCGAAGAAGTGGACGGCCGCCTGTGCATGCGTTTTCAAGGTGACCGCGAGCTGATCACCGACCTGATCGTCTTCTCCGCCGGAATCCGCCCGGAGGACTCACTGGCCCGCAGCGCCCACCTGCAATTGGGTGAGCGCGGCGGTATCGTCATCGATGAATCCTGCCGAACTTCAGACGAAAATATTTTTGCCATCGGTGAATGCGCACTTTACGACAATCGCATCTTCGGCCTGGTGGCCCCGGGCTACACCATGGCGCGCAATACCGTTGCCCAACTTTGTGGCGAATCCATGAGCTTTACCGGCGCGGATATGAGCACCAAGCTCAAGCTCCTCGGTGTGCAGGTTGGCTCCATTGGCGATGCGCACGGTCGCGCAGAAGGTGCTGCGGCCATCACATTCGTGGACGAACAGACCGGCGTTTACAAACGCATGATCACCGACAACACCGGCAAAAAGTTGCTCGGCGCCGTGCTGGTGGGCGATACCGGCGATTACGATCAGCTGCTGCAATACCACCTGAACGCCATCGACCTGCCGGAACACCCGGAACAGCTGATCCTACCCGCCGCCGACGGCGCGGCCCCGGCGCTGGGCGCCGGCGCCCTGCCCGCCGCCGCGACCATCTGCTCCTGCCACAACGTCAGCAAAGGCCAGATCGTCGACGCGGTCCAGGGCGGCTGCTGCTCGCTGGGGGAAGTGAAGGATGCCACCAGGGCATCCACCGGCTGCGGTGGCTGTTCGGCACTACTGAAAAATGTCATCGACGAGGAACTGGCCGCACTGGGCATGGAGGTCAACAACCACCTGTGCGCGCACTTCCCGTTTACCCGTCAGGAGCTGTTCCACCTGGTGCAGGTAGAGGAAATCCGCACGTTCGAAGAACTGCTGACAAAACACGGCAGCGGCCGCGGCTGTGAACTCTGCAAACCGACGGTGGCCTCGATCCTCGCCTCCCTGTGGAACGAGCATATCCACAGGAAGCCGCACGTGGGGCTGCAGGATACCAACGACACCTTCATGGCCAATATGCAAAAAAACGGCAGCTATTCGGTGGTGCCGCGGATACCCGGCGGCGAGATCACACCGGACAAGCTGATCGTGCTCGGCCAGGTGGCGAAGAAGTACAACCTCTATACCAAAATCACCGGCGGCCAGCGCGTGGACCTGTTTGGTGCACGCCTGGAAGAACTGCCGGAAATCTGGCGCGAACTGATCGACGCCGGTTTCGAAACCGGCCACGCCTACGGCAAGTCCCTGCGCACGGTGAAGTCCTGTGTCGGCAGTACCTGGTGCCGCTTCGGCGTGCAGGACAGTGTCGCCATGGCACTGCATATCGAGAACCGCTACAAGGGGCTGCGCTCGCCGCACAAGATCAAGATGGCGGTATCCGGCTGCACCCGCGAGTGCGCCGAGGCCCAGAGCAAGGACATCGGCGTGATCGCCACCGAAAACGGCTGGAACCTGTTCGTGTGCGGCAACGGCGGCATGCGCCCGCGCCACGCAGACCTGTTCGCCACCGACCTCGATGACACAACGCTGATCCAGTATATCGATCGCATCCTGATGTTCTATGTGCGCACTGCCGACAAGCTGCAGCGCACTTCGGTGTGGCTGGAAAACCTGGAGGGCGGGCTCGATTACCTGCGTGCAGTGGTCATCGAAGACAAGCTCGGCATTGGTGCGGAACTGGAAACACAGATGGCCAACGTGGTGGGTACCTACCAGTGCGAGTGGAAGACCGCCATCGAGGATCCGGAAATGTTGAAACGCTTCCGCCAGTTTGTGAACACCGATACGCCGGACGACAAGATCGCTTTCGTCGAGGAGCGCGGCCAGCCGCGACCGGCGCGGGAAGGGGAAATTGTCAGGATTGCCGAACCCGCGTAGCAGGATAAATCGCACCAGAAAAGTGCAAACCGTATTTATTTTAAAAAAAAGTGCCCAAAAATTGCATTTTGGAGTATAAATAATGAATCAAATTGCCATAACCCACACCCAATGGCAGCCGATCTGTCAGCGATCAGATCTGGTTGCCGATTCCGGAGTGTGTGTACTTACGGGCGATCGCACTTTGCGCACTGTTTCAGCTGCGCCAAAGAGCATCGCCCTATTTTTTATTCCCCACGCCGAACCGCAACTCTACGCCATCGACAACTGGGATCCGCTCGCCGGCGCCGGTGTCATTGCCCGCGGACTCCTCGCCGAAATCGACGGCGAGCTGACGGTTGCCTCCCCACTGTACAAACACCACTACCGCCTGCGCGATGGCATTTGCCTTGAGGACAACAGCGTGCGCCTGGGCACCTACGCCGCCGCTTTTGACGGTGACAAAGTGCTGATCGCCACAGAACCGGGCAACCACTGACAATGGCACCAAGCGAGCGGTACCACGCGCGGAAGACCTGTACGACCTGCCCCTATTGCGGCGTGGGCTGCGGCGTGACGGCGACCCGTGCACTGGATGGCGACAATGAACAAATCAGTGTCGACGGCGACACCTCACACCCGGCAAATTCCGGGCGACTGTGCGTAAAGGGATCGGCCCTCGCCGATACCCTGGGGGAGGCG
>NZ_JACZCR010000007.1 GCF_014904735.1 Microbulbifer hainanensis
TGCACGGTGTGGATTGCGACTGGGACACGGCCATGACCCATATGGCCGAGCGCTTTGCACAGACCATCGCCGAGCACGGTCCCGACTCAGTGGCGTTTTACCTTTCAGGACAGCTGCTGACCGAGGACTACTATGTCGCCAACAAGCTGATGAAAGGGTTTATCGGCAGCGGCAACGTGGATACCAATTCGCGCCTGTGCATGTCGTCTGCCGTCGCCGCCTACAAACGCGCGCTCGGCGCCGACGCCGTGCCCTGCTGCTATGAGGACCTGGAACAGGCGGACCTGGTAGTACTGATCGGGTCCAATGCGGCCTGGACGCACCCGATCCTGTTCCAGCGCATGCAGTCTGCCGGTACCCGCCTGGTGGTCATCGATCCCCGCGCCAGCGCTACCAGTGAAATGGCCGACCTGCACCTGGCCATCAGCCCGGGCAGTGATGCGGCCCTGTTCAACGGCCTGCTCAATTACCTGTTGGAGCGCGACCATCTCGACAACGCCTTTATCGAGCGACACACAGAGAACTTTGCCGAGGCAATCATCGCCGCGCGGGACTGGACACTGGCACAGACTGCACAGGCCTGTAGTATCGACGAACTACAGCTGGAAAAATTCTACGCGCTGTTTGCACGCACCCCGAAGACCGTCAGTTTTTACTCGCAGGGCATCAACCAGTCCAGCAGCGGTACCGACAAGAACAATGCCATCATCAATTGCCACCTGGCCACCGGCCGCATCGGCAAGCCCGGCTGTGGTCCCTTTTCGATCACCGGTCAACCCAATGCCATGGGCGGGCGCGAAGTGGGCGGTCTCGCCAACATGCTCGCCGCCCATATGGAATTCCGCCCGGAGGATATCGAGCGCGTCGGCCGGTTCTGGCAGTCGGATCGGGTCGCGCGCCAACCGGGACGGAAAGCCGTGGAGTTATTTCAGGCGATCGAGCGCGGCGACATCAAGGCGGTGTGGATCATGGCCACCAACCCGGCTGTCAGCATGCCGGATGCCGAACGGGTCGCGCGCGCACTGCGAAAGTGCCCGCTGGTCGTTGTATCTGACTGCGTCGCCGATACCGATACCGCGCGCTGCGCGGACCTGCTGTTGCCGGCGACCACCTGGAGTGAAAAGAACGGCACCGTCACCAATTCCGAGCGCCGTATTTCCCGGCAGCGCGGATTCCTGGCCGCGCCCGGCGAAGCCCGCCACGACTGGCAGATTGTCTGCGACCTGGCCGCGCGCCTCGGCTATGCCGAACAGTTCGCCTATTCCCATCCGGTGGAGATATTCCGCGAGCACGCCGCCCTGTCCGGTTTCGAAAATGGTGGCCGGCGCGCTTTCGACATTTCGGCGCTGGCCGACCTCAGCGAGCGCCAGTACGATCAGCTGGCGCCGCTGCAGTGGCCGGTCAACCAGGCCAAACTTGAAGGTAGCCAGCGCTTGTTTAGCGATGGAAAATTCTTCACCGACAGCGGCCGCGCCCGTTTCGTGCCGATCGAACCCCGTGCACCGGAACAACTGCGCACCCCCAAATACCCACTGTGGCTCAACAGCGGCCGCATGCGCGACCAGTGGCACACCATGACCCGCACCGGCCGCGCGCGCCAGCTGCTCGATCACAGCGAACTGCCGGAACTGCAGATACACCCCGCCGACGGCGCCCGCTTTGGGATCGACGACGGCCAGCTGGTTCAGGTCCGCAACCCTCGCGGTCGTATGCGCGGTCGCGCCAGGCTCACCGCTACGCAGAAAGTCGGCGAAGTGTTTGCGCCGATTCACTGGAGTGAGAGCCTCGCCGGCGACAGCCGGGTCAGCGCCCTGGCAGAAGCCGTGATCGACCCCCACTCGGGACAGCCGGAATTCAAGCAGATCGCCGTGCAACTGCAGCCGCTGAAGGTACACAGTTACCTTTGCCTGATCTGCCCGGCGGCAACCGCACCGGCGCTGCAAAAGACCCTGGCCAGAATCGAGGCACTGGTGCACTGGTATCGCGTGCCCTGTGAAAACGGCTACCGCTACGAACTGGCACTGGCAGAGGCGCCGGACTGCCGCTCACTGGTTGAGCTGTTGCTCGGCGATAGCGTAAACGGGCTGCACTGGCGACAGTTGCAGCTGTCCGATGCCGAGCGCTGGCTGGTACACGACGACACCCTGCAACTGCTGCTGTTCTGCGTGCGCGACTGGAAACAACTACCGGATCGCCGTGCGCTGGAGCAGTGGCTGGCGACACCGCTGCCGCAGAATCCTGCGCAACTGCTGCAGACAATGACAGCATCGGCCCCGGTGGTCTGCAGCTGTATGCAGGTTTCGCGGCAGCAGATCGAATCCGCCATTGTCGCCGGCGCCGACTCCGTCGAAGCGCTCGGCGCAGAACTCGGCTGTGGCACCAACTGCGGGTCCTGCAAACCGGAGATTGCCTCAATCTTGCGCACTCAGATCCGGAGCGTCGCCTGACCCGGGCAAGGCTTGCCAGCGACCCGCCAGATGGAATCTTCCACTGATCCGATTTTATTTTTTCGCCGATCGCGCTAAGGTCGAAACCATCAACCACTGAATAGCCCGGATCCCTATGAATATCGATGTCTGCCATCAGCCAGGCCTGCTCCCTGTCGAACGCGCGCGCTCGCAGTTGCTGGAGGCGGTGACGCCCCTGCGGGAAACGGAAATCCTGCCGCTGGAAAATGCCTGTGGTCGTGTACTGGCGGAGCCGGTGCGGGCGCAACTTGACCTGCCGCCCTGTGACAATTCGGCGATGGACGGTTACGCCCTGTGCGGCGAGTGCGAGACATTCACCCTGGTGGGCAAAAGCCTCGCCGGGCATCCCTACGCCGGCGCCATCGGTCCCGGCGAGTGTATCCGCATCACTACCGGAGCTCCGCTGCCCGAGGGCGCAGACCGGGTGGTAATGCAGGAAAACACTGCACTCCAGGGCGAGACACTGACCCTGCAACAGCTTCCGGCGGCCGGTGAACATATCCGTCGCCGCGGCGAAGATGTGCGCGCCGGGCAGTCGTTGCTCGAACCGGGTCGGCTGATCCGCATAACGGATATTGCCCTGCTTGCCGCTGCCGGCATCGAGCGGGTGACAACGGTACGCAAACTGCGTGCAGCACTGCTGTCGGTGGGTGACGAGCTGCGGCCGCTGAATACTCCGGCGACAGAGCTTAAAACCGGTGATATTTACGACAGTAACCGTATCGCATTAAAAGCCGCGCTGACCCAGCTCGACTTCGACATCGTCGACCTGGGCTGCCTGCCCGATGATCCGGAGGCCATTCGCGCGGCCTTTATCCGCGCGCGGGAAAGCGCCGATATCGTGATCACCAGTGGTGGTGTCTCCGTGGGCGAAGCGGACTTCACCCGCCGCGTGCTGGAAGAACTCGGCCAGCTGGAAATGTGGCGCCTGGCCATCAAACCCGGCAAACCCTTTGCCTTCGGCCGCCTGCCCCGCGATGAAAGCGGCAACGCAGGCGAAGCGCTGTTTTTCGGTCTGCCCGGCAATCCAGTATCAGCGCTGGTTACCCTCTATCAGCTGGTCCTGCCGGTACTGGAAAAAGTTCGCGGTGTCGACGACACGCAGCGCGCGGCGAACTTCCAGAGCCGTGCGCGACTGCTCAACCCGATTCGCAAGGTGCCCGGCCGCACCGACTACCAGCGCGGTTTCACCTATCGCGACGGTGACGGCCTGCAGGTTGTCGAGAGCACTGGACTCCAGGGCAGTCATATCCTGTCCGGGTTTTCCCAGGCCAACTGTTTTATTGTGCTGCCGCGGGACGGTGGCAACTGCGACACCGGCGACTGGGTGACCATTGAACCTTTCCAAAAACCGCTGGTATAAACAGCGTGTTCCGGATTCAACAGATCGATCACATTGTCCTGCGCGTCATCGACCTGCAGGCGATGCTGGATTTTTACATCGATGTGCTCGGCTGCACACTCGAGCGGGAGCAGCGGGATATCGGCCTGTACCAGTTGCGCGCCGGCAGCAGCCTGATTGACCTGGTGCCGGTGAACCAGAAACTGGGCCGCGCTGGTGGTGCCGCACCGGGCAAGGAGGGGCGCAACCTGGATCACTTCTGTTTGCGCGTCGAACCGTTTGACGCCGATTTCATCATTACCTATCTGCGCGACAAAGGCATCGATCCCGGCCAGGTGGAATCCCGCTACGGCGCCGAGGGGGAAGGTCCCTCGCTCTATCTCGCCGATCCAGAAAACAACGTGGTAGAACTGAAGGGTTCTCCCTGGGATAGCTGATTTCCAAATCAGTCTATCCTCCACTCACAGCAACATTCCCGTCAGGAGGTTTTTGTGCACAGCGAAACGGTCGAATATTCGGTCAATGGCGATTCCTTTACCGGTTACGTTACCTACGACGACAGTGTCAGCGGCAAGCGCCCGGGCATTCTGGTCATTCACGAGTGGTGGGGTCACTGTGATTTTATCCGCAAGGAGGCCGACAAACTGGCCGCCGCCGGCTATACCGCATTTGCACTCGATCTGTTCGGCACCGGCAAGCAGGCGGATAATCCCACCGACGCCGCCGCGATGATGAACACCGCCCTGGAAAACCCCGGCGCCATCGAGCAGCGATTTCGCACTGCAATGGAATGGCTGCAGCAGCATGAAACGGTGGATGCAGAACGCATCGCTGCACAGGGCTACTGTTTCGGCGGTGCCGTTGCCCTGAATATGGCGCGGCTGGGTATCGACCTCAAGGGCGTCGTTTCTTTCCACGGCACACTGAGCAGTGACATCAAAGTGGAGCCTGGATCGATCAAGGCCGAAATCCAGGTCTATACCGGCGGTGCCGACGATATGATTCCGGCGGAACAGGTGGCCGCATTTGTCGAGGAAATGCAGAAAGCGGCAGTGAAATTCGAACTGACCAGCTACCCCGGCGTAAAGCACGGATTCACCAACCCCGCCGCCACCGGCAGGGGAGAAAAGTTCAGTATTCCCCTCGCCTACAACGAGGCGGCGGCGAACGATGCACTGCGCGGGGCCCTGTCCTTTTACCAGAAAATTTTTAGCGAATGAAATGGCGCGGCGGTACCGGCGCTGGCCGGTATCGCCAGCGGTATTTTACGGGAAAGGGAGATTCACTTGGTTCTGGAAGTCGCGCTACTGGATGTTAAGGCCGGCGAGGCGAGCGCCTTCGAGCAGGCCTTCGCCCGGGCACAACAAATCATTGCCGCCATGCCCGGCTACATTTCCCACCAGCTGCAGAAGTGCGTGGAAAAAGAACGGCGCTATCTGTTATTGGTGCAGTGGGAAACCCTCGAGGATCATACCCGGGGATTTCGCCAGTCGGCCGCCTACCTGGAGTGGAAAGCGCTGCTGCACCACTTTTACGATCCCTTTCCCGAAGTCGAGCACTACGAGCTGCTGCTGGAGGGCAACCGCCTTTAGTCACACTGCCCGTCGAATCACGACTGTGGTTCCAGGTAACGGGGTCCACTGCCGTGCTCCCCGGCCTGGTCACCGGGATTGCGTAGCGGGCAGTTCTCCATCGACAGGCAACCGCAGCCGATACAGCCCTCGAGGCGATCGCGCAGCCTGGTCAGCTGGGCGATACGCGCATCCAGGTCCTCCCGCCAGCGCGCGGACAACCGCGCCCAGTCTTTCTTGTTCGGCGTGCGCCCGTCCGGCAGTGTATCGAGTGCGGCCTTGATTTCGGCCAGGGGGATACCGGTGTTCTGTGCCACCTTGATGATCCCCAGCCGCCGCAACACATCGCGCGCATAGCGCCGCTGGTTGCCGCCAGTCCGCCAGCTGCTGATCAGCCCTTTGCTCTCGTAAAAATGCAGCGCCGACACCGCCACGCCACTGCGTTCTGCAACTTCGCCGACGCTCAGCTCACGGCCGAGCCCACCGCCGACAGTGCCTGCCCGCTGTTTCATTGCCATTTTCCACCTTCTCCAATAGCGATAATCAATCGCCCGAAGCCATTGACCTAAAGTTTACTTGAGCTTTTACACTGCCCGGCGTTTGCTGACAACCCCGGAGAACACAACATGGATAGCAGGATCCAAGTGGCCATCATTTACGGCAGTACCCGCAGCGGCCGGCTGTGCGACACCATCGTCAACTGGACGGCAGCGCAACTGGAAAACCAGACCGACTTCCGGCTCGACCTGATCGATCCGGCCAACGCAATCGACGAGAGCACACTGCGCCAGCGACTGGCCCGGGCAGATGCGTTTGTCGTCGCCACCCCGGAATACAACCACGGCTATCCAGCGCCATTGAAGGCGCTGATCGACTCCGCCAAGGTGGAATGGCAGGCAAAACCGGTGGCTTTTGTCAGTTACGGCGGCTTGTCCGGCGGCATCCGTGCCGTGGAGCAGCTGCGACAGGTATTCGCTGAATTGCAGGCGGTAACCCTGCGCGACAGCGTCAGTTTTATCAGTGCCTGGGAGCAGTTCGATGACAGCGGCAACCTGCGTGCGCCGGAGCGCGCAGAACGCTCCATGCGTCGCCTGCTCGCGCACCTGCACTGGTGGGCCACCGCCCTGCGCGAAGCCCGCAACTGCCATCCGTATGGCGAGGTTTACGCATGAGCGTCACCGCAGCGCCCGGGACGCTGCCCGGATTCGAGGCACTACCGACCCGCGCGACACTCCTGTGCCTGGCGGCGCTGACGGTCATGTCCGGCGCCACCATCGCGCCATCCCTGCCCGCGCTGCAGGCGCACTTTGCCGACAGCCGCCACAGCGAATTGCTCATCCGCCTGGTGCTGACACTGCCAGCGCTGTTCATAGCGCTGGGCGCCCCCGCGGCGGGTTTCGCCGCGGACCGCTGGGGACGTTTGCCCCTGTTGCTGGCCTCGGTAGCACTGTATGCGGTTGCCGGGTCTTCCGGCATGTTTCAGAACGGGCTGCCGGGCCTGCTCGCAGGCCGCGCCCTGCTGGGTATCGCCGTGGCCGGCACCATGGTCTCGGTGACCGCTCTGGCGGGGGACTACTATCGCGGCGCACGCCGGGAGAAATTCCTGGGCCAGCAGGCGGCATTCACCAGTTTCGGCGGCGTTGTCTTCCTGATCGGCGGCGGCCTGCTGGCGGACTGGCACTGGCGCGCGCCCTTTGCGATCTACGCGCTGGCCCTTGGACTGCTGCCCGCCGTACTGCTGTACCTGCGCGAACCCGGATCGCCTGGTGACATTGCCAGCGGCGCCACCGGCAATGCCGGACCGCTGACACGCCGCAGCGGCCTATTGCTCGGCGCCGCGCTGGCCGCGGCATTGATCAACAGCCTGTCGTTCTTCCTGATCCCGACACAGTTGCCCTTCCTGCTGCGGGAGTTGGGCATCGACCAGCCCAGCCGCGCCGGCCTCGCCATCGGCTTCGGCAACCTGGCGAGTGCGGTCAGCGCGCTGCTGGTTTACCGGCGCATCCGTCCGCGGCTCGGAGCAAGCGGAGTTTTCGTGTTCAGCTTCACCCTGATGGGACTGGGACAGCTGCTGATCTCCTCCGCCACCGGCTACGGCAGCCTGTTCCTGGCCCTGTGCCTTTTCGGTCTCGGCATGGGATCGATGATGCCGCACCTGGTCAGCACTGTGCTCGGCCTCTCTCCCCCATCCGTACGCGGGCGCGCCGCCGGAGCGCTGACCACCAGTATTTTTTTCGGCCAGTTTCTGTCGCCACTGGCCAGTCAGCCATGGGCGGACCACTTCGGACTTGCCGACTGCTTTGCATCCGCGGGCATTATTTTGCTGCTGATAGCTGCCGTTATACTGGCCGTGCACCGGCGGCCAAGAACACCCACCAAAGCAATTCTCCAAACTCCGGAAATTCCGGACAATTCACCACGAGGGCCCCGTTATGAATGACACACAGACGCCAAATACCCGCGTATACCGGCTGGACAGATTTGTAGTACCAACAGCCGCACACGACGAATTCATCCGCCGCGTGCAGGAGACACACTCCCTGCTTCGCGAGCAGCCGGGCTTTGTCCAGGACTTCCTCCTGGAGAGCCCCCGCGACAGCGGCAGCTTCACGCTGGCGACACTGGTGGAGTGGCGCGACCAGCAAGCCATTGAAGCCGCCCGCACAAAAGTTGCGGAACAGCACCGCATTTCGGGTTTCAACGCACAGGCGCTGATGGCAAAGCTTGGTATTCAGGCAGAATTAGGCAACTACAAAAGCCTGTAAAACTGATACAACTACGATCCGCAGACTGAAGCCGCCGCCTCCTTACATCCGGTTCGATCAGCCAATTCGGCGACGTGCCGCTGTCGAATTGGAAGGCCGGTGAACGACTAGCGAGTAGGGAAAAGTGAACTGGACGAAGGAGACAAAGTGGAACCGATCATTTCCGTCAGGGGGCTCGGTAAGACCTACGCCGGAGGTTTTACCGCATTAAAAAACGTTGACCTGGATATTCGGCGCGGGGAGATTTTCGCCCTGCTGGGCCCCAACGGCGCCGGTAAAACCACACTGATCAGCATTATCTGCGGCATCGTCAACCCCACCGGCGGCAGCGTGACCGCCGCGGGGCACGACATCATTCGCGATTTTCGCGCCGCGCGCAGCGCAATCGGCCTGGTGCCCCAGGAACTCGCCACCGATTCCTTCGAGAGTGTGTGGGCGACCGTCAATTTCAGCCGCGGCCTGTTCGGCAAAGCACCGAATCCGGCCTACATCGAAAAGCTGCTGCGCCAGCTGTCACTGTGGGAAAAGAAAGACAGCAGGATCATGGCGCTGTCCGGCGGTATGAAGCGCCGGGTCATGATCGCCAAGGCCCTGTCGCATGAACCCGGCATTCTGTTCCTCGACGAACCAACCGCGGGCGTCGATGTGGAGCTGCGCAAGGACATGTGGGAAATGGTGCGCGGACTGCGCGAGTCCGGCGTGACCATCATCCTCACCACCCATTACATCGAGGAGGCCGAGGAGATGGCCGACCGTATCGGCGTCATCAACCGCGGTGAACTGGTACTGGTGGACGACAAACACTCGCTGATGCAGAAAATGGGCGAAAAGGAACTGAGCCTGCAGCTACCGGCGGCGCTGGACCGCGTACCCGAGTCCCTGTCGGACCTGCCGCTGTCCCTGAGCGAGGACGGCACCCAGCTGGTTTACCGCTTCGATATCAAGAGCAGTGACACCGGCATCGCCGAGCTGTTGCGCCGTCTCAACACTGCCAATATCGAATTCCGCGACCTGCACACCAGGGAAAGCTCGCTGGAGGAAATCTTTGTCGGCCTCGTGCGAGGGGCGCGCGAGGAAAAAGCCGAATCCCTAACCAAGGAGACGCAGGAATGAACTGGTACGGAATTCGCGCCATCTACAAGTTTGAAATGGCACGCACCTGGCGCACGCTGATGCAGAGCATCGCCTCGCCGGTACTGTCGACCTCCCTGTACTTTATCGTCTTCGGCGCCGCTATCGGCTCGCGCATGGGGGATATCGACGGTGTCAGTTACGGGGCCTTTATCATCCCGGGGCTGATCATGCTGTCGCTGCTGAGCGAAAGTATCTCCAATGCCTCTTTTGGCATTTTCTTCCCGAAATTTTCCGGCACCATCTACGAGGTCCTGTCCGCGCCGGTATCGGCCTTTGAAGTCGTTGCCGGTTATGTCGGGGCGGCGGCAACCAAGTCTCTCATCCTCGGCCTGCTGATCCTGGTAACCGCGCGCTTTTTCGTCGATTACGAGATACTGCACCCATTTTGGATGCTGGGTTTCCTGGTTCTGACGGCACTGACCTTCAGCATGTTCGGCTTCATCATCGGCATCTGGGCGGACGACTTCCAGAAACTGCAGATAATACCGCTGATGGTGATCACCCCGCTGACCTTTCTCGGCGGAGCCTTCTATTCCATCAACATGCTGCCGGAGTTCTGGCAGAAGCTCACGCTGTTCAACCCGGTGGTCTACCTGATCAGCGGTTTCCGCTGGGCTTTCTTCGGGATGGCCGACGTCAATGTGGGGATCAGCCTGGGAATGACACTGCTATTCCTGCTGCTGTGCATGCTGGCAATCTGGTGGATTTTCCGCACCGGTTACCGCATCAAGACCTAGTAGAACTACAGCCCCTGAGCCGCGTGTGTGGGCATACGCGGCTCAGGGGCTGTAAGCCCGCATGAATAACCGCGCGGCCTCGGCAACGCGCTCGCGCTTTTCCTCTTCACCGGGCGCCTCACAACAGCCGATCAATACCTGGATATGCCGGCAGCCCCCCTGCAGCATGCCAAAGAAAAACTCCGCCGCCCCGGTGGGGTCGTCCAGCCGCAGCAACCCCAGCTCCGCGGCACGACTCAGGAAGCGGGTCATTCCATTGAGGGTGCGCTGAGGGCCGGCCTCGTAAAAGAGCCGCGTCATTGCTTCGTCCTGGGCGGCCATGGCGCACATAACGCGCAGCAGCCGCACTGAATCCTCGCCATCGATCATGCCCAGGAAGGCCACACCGATGCGATTCAGCATCTCCTCCAGCGAATCGCCCTCGGCGAGGGTGAACATCGGCATCGGCATCAGGTTTTCACACTTGGACTCGACGGCGCTGAAGAACAGCGTCTCCTTGTCGGAAAAGTGGCTGTACACCGTGAGCTTGGACACGCCGGCCTCAGCGGCCACCGCATCCATGCTGGTACCCGCAAATCCCTGGGACAGGAACAGATCCTTGGCCGCATCGAGAATGGCCTGGCGCTTGGCCGGATCCTTGGGGCGGCCCCGCGCGGCGACCACTGAAGATTGTTCAGACATAAGGCTCCATATACTGGACTGGCGAGTTTAATAAAATTACTATACTGACCAGTATAGCATTGTCGGCCCTGCTGGCGCCCGTTTAAACCAGCCGCCAGCAACATGGCCACCACCACAGGGACGAGGTCTATTCATGTACCGATCGCTACTACTCGCGGCACTGCCGCTCTGCCTGACACTCTCCGCCTGCTCCCCCTCCGAGGCCCCCGACGTCGCGAAGCCGCGCCCGGCAGTCATGGTGCAGCCGCAGCGAGCGGGAAATCTACAGGAAGTCTATCCCGGCGAAATTCGCGCCCGCTACGAGCCGGCCCTGGCTTTCCGCATCGGCGGCAAGATCAGCCGGCGCCTGGTTGACGTTGGCGACCGGGTTAAAAGCGGTCAGGCGCTGGCGGAACTCGACGCCGATGACCTGCGCCTGCAGCTGGACAGCGCGCAGGCGCGCCTCGCTTCCGCGCAGGCGGAACACCGCCTGGCCAGCAGCGAGCTGGAGCGTTACCGGGCACTGCTCCAGCGCCAGCTGGTCAGCGCATCCCAGTTCGATGCCGTGGAAAGCCGCTTCGACGCCAGCGCGGCACAGTTGAAACAGGCCAGCGCGCAATTCGATGTCGCCCGCAACCAGGCCGGTTACGCGGTACTGAAGGCACCACAGGACGGCGTCATCGCCCAGCGCCTCGCCGAGGCCGGTCAGGTGGTAGCCGCAGGCCAGGCAGTCTTCGCGCTGGCGGCAGACGGCGACCGCGAAGTGCGCATCGACCTGCCCGAACAGGATATCGAGCGCTTTCGTGTCGGCCAGACACTCGCAGTGGAACTCTGGTCGCGCCCCGGGGAGCCCTTCCCCGCCCGAATTCGCGAACTCTCACCCGCCGCCGACCCCACGTCCCGCACTTTCGAGGCGCGGGTGGCGTTCGACAATGCCAAGGTCGGCGCGGAACTGGGACAGAGCGCCCGGGTATTCGTCAACGGCACCAGGCCGGACAACGTACTGTCGCTGCCGCTGTCTGCGGTGACAGCCGACGACGGCCAGCCCTACGTGTGGGTGCTGGATCCGGAAACATTCACGCTGCACCGCACCCCGGTGACCGTCGGCCCCTATGGCGAGGACAGCGTGCCGGTACTGGGCGGCTTGCAACCGGACAACTGGGTCGTCGCCGCCGGCACCCAGCTGGTTCAGGACGGCCAGCAAGTGCGGCCGGTGGACAGGATGAACCGCCCGATTGAAATCGAATTAGCACAGCAACAATAAACCGCGACGATTTCGCGCGAACCGGAATTCGCGCCATACAGCCAGGAATTAACCCCATGCGTTTCAATCTCTCCGAGTGGGCCCTGAAAAACCGCACGCTGGTGCTCTACGCAATGATTGTGCTCGGCCTGCTGGGCGCCGTTTCCTATACCCAGCTCGGTCAGAGCGAGGATCCGCCGTTTACCTTCAAGGTGATGGTCGTCAACACCCTGTGGCCCGGCGCCAGTGCCGAAGAGGTTTCCCGCCAGATTACCGAACGGGTGGAAAAGAAGCTGATGGAGACCGGCGACTATGCCCGCATCATGTCGTTTTCCCGCCCCGGCCAGTCCCAGGTGATGTTTGTCGCCCGCGACGATATGCACTCCAGCAAAATCCCCGATCTCTGGTACCAGGTGCGCAAGAAAGTCGGCGATATCCGCCACACACTGCCACCGGATATCCAGGGTCCGTTGTTCAATGATGAGTTCGGCACCACCTTCGGCAACATCTACGCACTGACCGGTTCCGGGTTCGATTACGCCCTGAAAAAGGACTATGCCGAACGCCTGCAGCTGGCACTGCAGCGGGTACCCGACGTGGGCAAGGTGGAATTGATCGGCCTGCAGGATGAAAAAATCTGGGTCGATATTTCCAATACCAAGCTCGCTTCGCTGGGGCTGCCCATGTCCGCCGTGTTGAACGCACTGCAGGCGCAGAACAGTGTTGCCGATGCCGGCTTTGTGGAGACACCCAGTGATCGCGTGCGCATTCGTGTCAGCGGCCAGTTCCGCTCCGTAGACGAAATCCGCCATTTCCCCATCAGCGTCAACGGACGCACCCAGCAGCTCGGCGACATTGCCGAAGTGCACCGCGGCTTCAGCAACCCTCCGCAGCCGCGCATGCGCTTTATGGGAGAGGATGCCATCGGCATCGCGGTATCGATGAAAAAAGGCGGCGACATACTCGCACTGGGCAAACACCTCGATGCCACCTTCGCCGAGCTGCAACAGGACCTGCCCCTCGGACTGGAGCTAAACAAGGTTTCCGACCAGCCCGCAGCGGTGCAGCGCGGTGTGGGGGAATTCCTCAAGGTCCTGGCGGAAGCCCTGGCCATCGTACTGCTGGTCAGTTTTTTCTCTCTCGGCGTGCGCACCGGCCTGGTGGTGGCGCTGTCCATTCCGCTGGTGCTGGCGATGACTTTCGCACTGATGCATTACTTCGATATCGGCCTGCACAAGATTTCGCTGGGCGCGTTGGTGCTGGCACTCGGGCTGATGGTAGACGACGCCATCATCGCCGTGGAAATGATGGCAATCAAAATGGAGCAGGGCCTCAGTCGCCTCAAGGCAGCCGGCTTCGCCTGGACCAGCACGGCCTTTCCGATGCTGACCGGCACCCTGATCACCGCCGCCGGTTTCCTGCCCATCGCCACGGCACAGTCCGGCACCGGTGAATACACCCGCTCTATTTTCCAGGTGGTCACCCTATCCCTGCTGGCATCCTGGGTCGCCGCGGTGGTCTTTGTGCCCTACCTGGGCAGCAAACTGCTGCCCAGCCTGGCCCGCCGCGACGACAGCGGCACCGTGCACGATCCCTATGCCAAACCCTTTTACCGGCGCTTCCGCAGCGTGGTGCTCTGGTGCCTGCGGCACCGCAAGTCGGTCATTGCCCTGACCCTGGCGGTATTTATCGGCTCGCTGATCCTGTTCCGCTTCGTGCCGCAGCAGTTTTTCCCGTCGTCCGGGCGCCTGGAGCTGATGGTCGACCTGAAGCTCAATGAAGGGGCATCGCTGAAAGCCACCGAGTTCCAGGCCAAGCGTCTGGAGGAACTGCTTTCGCACAATCAACAGGTGGAAAACTATGTCGCCTATGTCGGCACCGGCTCGCCGCGTTTTTACCTGCCCCTCGACCAGCAGCTGCCGGCGGCGAGTTTCGCCCAGTTCGTGCTGCAGACACGCAGCATCGAAGAGCGCGAGCAGGTGCGCAGCTGGCTGATCAAAACCATGCGCGAGCAATTCCCCACGGTCCGCACTCGTATCTCGCGGCTGGAAAACGGGCCGCCGGTGGGCTATCCGGTGCAGTTCCGCGTTTCCGGCGAATACATTCCTGAAGTGCGCAAACTGGCCCGCACTGTGGCGGACAAGGTACGTGAAAACCCGGCAGTGGCCAACGTGCACCTGGACTGGGAAGAGCCCAGCAAGACGGTACACCTGAATGTGGACCAGGCCCGCGCCCGCGCCCTCGGTGTCACCTCGGCGGATCTGTCGCGCGCCCTGCGCAGTTCGCTTTCCGGCGTCACTGTCAGCCAGTACCGCGAGGATAACGAGCTGATCGATGTGCAGGTGCGCGGCGACGAGCGCGAACGCCACGCACTCGGCCAGCTCGGCAACCTGTCGGTACAGACCGCCAGCGGTCGCAGTGTTCCGCTCAACCAGGTGGCCACACTGGAGTACGGTTTCGAGGAGGGTGTGATCTGGCATCGCAACCGCCTGCCGACGGTGACCGTGCGCGCGGACATTTACGGCGAGCAGCAGCCCTCCACAGTGGTCAACGAAATATGGCCGCACCTGCAGCAGATCCGCAGCCAGTTGCCGCCCGGCTATCTGCTGGCGATCGGCGGCAGCGTGGAGGAATCGGCCCGTGGCCAGCAGTCGGTCAACGCCGGTATGCCGCTGTTCCTGCTGGTGGTACTGACGCTGTTGATGCTGCAGCTGCGCAGCTTTTCCCTGTCGGCGATGGTCTTCCTGACCGCACCGCTGGGCATTATCGGTGTGACGGTATTTCTGCTGGTGTTCCGCCAGCCATTCGGGTTTGTCGCCATGCTCGGCACCATCGCTCTCGCGGGCATGATCATGCGCAATTCGGTGATTCTGGTCGACCAGATACAACAGGATATCAGCCAGGGCCTGAGCCGCTGGGATGCGATTGTGGAATCCACCGTACGGCGCTTCCGCCCGATTGCACTCACCGCGCTGACCGCAGTGTTGGCAATGATTCCACTATCGCGTAGCGACTTCTTCGGCCCCATGGCCGTGGCCATTATGGGCGGACTGATCGTTGCCACCGCACTCACTCTACTGTTCCTGCCGGCACTCTATGCTGCCTGGTACCGTGTGCGTGAAGACGAGGTCACGGATCAGGAGTCACCGCAGGGCTTCGCGCCAGGTTTTGCGCAATTGCGCGCACGCCTGCTCGGGGCCAGTCGCTCCGTGAGCCGCAAACTGTCTCGCTCTACGGACCCTGCCTCTTAACAACCTGAGTGCATCACTCACCGGAGCGGAGCCGCGCGAATTAAATATCGCGCGGCGCCGGCACGAAAGACCGAAACACGGTTGGCAAAACTTGGGTTGGTCCAATTGGAGGTTCGCGGGTATTGCTATTTGACTCGGCGGGGGTCAGCCAGCTCCGCGCAGGTTTTCATCCAACAGAGACAGCAGCCTGTCCGGGCGGTTTGTCACGATACCGTCCAGTCCGAGGTCGATATGGCGCTGCATTTCCACCTCATCATCGACAGTCCAGACCGAAATATGCAGATTGCAGTTGCGCGCCGCGCGCACGAAGCGCGGTGTGTAAACGCGGATACCGTGGAAGTGAATCGGCAGCTGCATGGTCTGGTAGGCGGGACTCAGCAAGCGCTCGGCGCCGAATAGCTGCGCCACAAAAAACAGCAGGGCTTCCGGCATGGTGGCACCGGTGGCGACATCCGGACACAGGCGGCGGAACTCGGCAATTACCCCCCGGTGGAACGAGGAAACGATCACCCGCGAAGTCGCCCCTGCATCCTGCACGCTGCGGCACAGCGCTTCCGCCGCACGGGGATCATCGTTCTTCAGTTCGATGATCATGGGAGTATCCGGCAGCGCCGCAAAGACCTCATCGACGGTAGAGATTTGCAGTGGCGCGTCGCGGTAAGGAAAGGAGCCGTCACTGCCGCCCCAGTGATACCCCGGGTTCAGCCCGCGTAACTCTTCCAACGTCTTTTCCTGAATCGCGCCGCTCCCCTCGGTAGTGCGGTCCACGAAACCATCGTGCATCAATATCAGCTGGCCGTCGGCGGTGAGATTCAGGTCAAACTCCAGGGCATCGACACCGAGGGCGACCATTTCCTGTAGATAATGCAGGGTATTGCCCGGATAGAGACCATTGCCGGCCTCATCGCCGTGGGAGATAACCAGCGGCTCCGGTTTTTGCGGCAGGGAAAGGGCGCACGGCGGCGCCGGGCGCGCCGTGGCATAGCGCCACAGCAGAAAGGTTGTTAATACGAAAAGCAGCAACCAGTTCATGGGTTACCCGAATTGGATTGGTCGTAGCCCGCAGGCACCCGGGTGGGCACCTGCAGATTACCGTCAGGGCAGGATTTTCTCGAGACGCTCCAGGTCGTTGACCACGCGCCAGTGGCCACCGCTCTGCTCTACCCGCTTCTGCCACTGGTCGAGCCGATCGATGTATTCATTCGGATCGATATTGTCACTGCGCAGCTTGGTCACATTCAACGCTACCAGGTTGAAGCCATCCAGCTGCAGCGGCACATCGCGGTTGTAACCCTTTTTGATTTCTTCCTTGAGGTCGGAAAAGATCAGGATTGTCTTGGTGCCCGGATGCTTCTCATTCAGGTATTCCACCGCCTGCAGCAAGCCACCGGTAATATCCGTATAGGCCGCGGGCTTGGTGTCGTCGACGAATTGCTGGATCTCCTGCTGGAACACCCGCTTCTGCTTGTTGGTCACACTGGGCCGGTCGTCAAAGGTGACTTTGGCTTTGATGTTTTTTTCGCTGAAACTGCCGGTATTGATACTGGCCACGGCAAAGGTATCGCCCGGGTTCATTTTGGCCAGGGTGTAGTTGATCACCTGCTGCGCCTTGTCCAGCTCCTGAGTGTAGGTGCCCGAAGTATCGATCAGCATATAGACGCCCTGGTTGCGCGCCACCGGTTCCCCACAGCCACCCAGCAACAGGGCGCAGGCTGAGGCGATCAGCATTCGGTAAACATTCTTCATCAGGCTTTCTCCGCACCGCTCGACGCCGACGCACTGGCCCGCCAGTCGAGGAATTTGTTTTCCAGCCACAGCGGAAAGAAGATCACGATATCGTACAGGCGCACAAACATTGCGCCGAGGCGCAGTGCCGCCGTGCCGCACAACCGCAGGGTGACAGACAGGACGCGCAACAGGAAGGCCGTCAGCACGCCGATCACGGTGCGCGCCGAGGCGATGAAGTTTTCCAGCGGAATGGCCACGAACGTCAGCGCAAACGGCAGGATAAAGCCCATGCCCATCTGTGCTGCAGTGGTGATCCAGTAGACGCCGCTGGTTGCGGCAGCCACATCGCCGCCGCGCAACTGCGCACTCACCGCCAGGTCTTCCTGCATCAGGATCTCGCGCATAAAGGCCAGCCCCGCCTCGATGGAAGCGAGGAAGAACAGCAGCGCGAAAGCGGCCCACATCATGCGCATGCGCAGCTTGTCGTTGAGCGCACTGATCACCGGAAACAGGCGCGTGATACGCAGGCACTCCATGACGAACAGCCCCATGGTGATCTCTACCAGAATGATCACCAGCGCGGAAATATTCGCCACCTTGAAACTGCCGATATAGCTGGTGCCGCCAACCATTTCAGTCATCGGCCGCGCAATCAGATGGAAATTGATCAGCGCCCCGCCGACCGCAACCGCGAGCACGACAGCGGCGATAAAGAACTGGCTCAGCGAGGAAGAAGACAGCATCCGCTGGGCGCGGTCGCTGCCCTCATGGATTTCCTCGTAGCGCGCCATATGGCCGTCGAGCACTTTGGCACGGCGGATGACGGATTCGACATTCTTGTTGACCTGCCCCAGGGTGACCAGCATAGAGCGCCAGTGGGGCATCATGCGCTTGAGCAACTGGTGGCGTTCGCGGGCGGATTCGCGGTAGGCCTCCAGCGCCTTGGATTCTGCCTTGCGCATGGAGTGGTGGATGGTTTCCAGCACATCGCCGACCACCGGGTCCTGCTTGGCAGGGATATCCGCCACCGCCTTGATCGCCTTGGCCCAGTTGGTGGGCTCCGGCGGCACCTCGGCGCTGCGGACGTAATCTTCGTCGATCGCCGTCAACTGTTCGCACAGGTGGCGGTGCAGCGTGGGATACTGCGCCAGCTCCTTCTTCATGGTGCCTTCGATACGGTCGAATTCGCGCTCCACATGACGCTCCGCCGCTTCGCGCCCCAGAGCCAGCAGCACTTCACGATTGCGCTGCTGCAGCCGCTGCTCGGCGCTGGCCACCGCATTGGCGCCCAGACGCAGGGACTGGTGAAAGAAACGGGCCAGGGAGAAAATGCCCTGGTGCACCGGCTTGCGCGCAACAAACAACGCCACCAGCCCCAGCACAAACCACAGCCAGAGCGGCAAGCTATCCAGAAGTCCTGTCACGTTGTCGCCTCCTCGGTATTATTCGGCTATTTATCCATCGTAACAGCAGAAGGCAACACAATCGTCCACAAGTTCACACTTCCGCCGGAATTGAACTGGCGCGATTGTACCATTTAGGAGCATCAATCGAGACTTTTGCGGAATCGCAAGATGGCCAGAGTCATCATCAATGCAATAAAGCCCACCAGCGCCAGCAGTTCATGCCAGAGCTCGAACAGCCCGGCTCCGCGCAGCATCACGCCGCGGATCAGGCGCAGAAAGTGGGTCAACGGCAGTATTTCGGCGATCCACTGTGCCGGTCGGGGCATCCCGTCGAACGGAAACATGAAGCCCGACAACAGGACCGACGGCAGGAACACGAAAAACGTCATCTGCATCGCCTGGAACTGGGACTGGGCGCGGGTGGATATCAACAGGCCCATGCTGAGATTGGCGAGAATCAGCAGGATTGCTGCCCAGTAGACATCGAAAACACTGCCGCGGATGGGCACACTGAACAACAACATACCCAGCAGCAGGATCAGGCTGGTCTGGACCAGGCCGATGATCCCGTAGGGCAGCACCTTGCCGATCATCAGTTCCGCACTGCTGAGCGGTGTCGCAATCAGCAACTCCATGTTGCCCCGCTCCCGTTCGCGCACAATGGCGACGGCGGTGAACATCACCATGGTCATGGTCAGGATGATACCGATCAGACCGGGAACGATATTGATTGCCGAGACCCGCTGCGGATTATAAAAGCTCACGACGCTGATGGGCCGCGTCGGCAGCGGTACCGAAGACGCCCGGGGATCGCCGGGCGTATAGGTCAGCGGCATTTGCGCCAGCTGCCCGGCGGCACTCTGCACCACCGTATCGCTTCCGTCGACAAGTATCTGCACCGCCTCCTCCCCGGAGGCCAAGCGCCGCTCAAAGTCCTGGGGTATGGCCACACCCACGCTGATTTCACCGCGGCGCAACATGGTCATCAGTTCCTGCGGGCTGCGCGCATCGGCCACCGGTTCGATCACGCCGGTGGCCAGCATGTCCATCACAACCTGGCGAGACCCACTGGTCAGAGCCTCGTCGGCGATGGCCGCTGGCAGGTGGCGCAGGTTCAGGTTGATCGCGTAGCCGAACAGGGCCAGCTGCATGATCGGAATGCCGGCGATCATTGCCAGGGTCACGCGGTCGCGGCGGATCTGACGCAATTCCTTGATGACAATGGCCCACAGGCGACGCCAGTTCACGAAGCCTCCCGGTCTTGCTCAGTGTCCTGGCGGTTGGTGACCGCGACAAAAACATCCTCGAGGTTGGGTGGCGTCTGGGCCACTTTGGCGTCGACCGATGCCGCCGCCAGCGCCGCCTCCACGCGCCCGGCACAGCCTTCGGTATCTGTGCACAGCACCCGCAGGCTGTTGCCGATTTGCGCGGCGCTGAGCACACCTTCGACACCCACGATGACTTTCTTCGCACTGCGTGGCCGCGCAGCGCTGACTTCCAGCGTACGGTGCTCCAGCGCACCGGTAAGTTCCGCCGGACTGCCGTCTGCCACCAGCCGCCCCTTGTCGAGAATTGCCAACCGGTGGCAGCGCTCCGCCTCGTCCATATAGTGGGACGACACCAGGATCGTCGTGCCGGCGTCCGCCAGCTCAAACAGCTTTTCCCAGAAATCCCGCCGCGATTCCGGATCCACGGCACTGGTGGGCTCATCGAGAAACAACAGTTCCGGGTTGTGTATCACACTGCCAGCCAGCGCCAGACGCTGTCTCTGGCCGCCGCTCATGGTGCCCGCCAACTGGTCGGCGCGCCCGGTAAAATGGTATTCCTCCAGCAGTTCATCGACGCGCTCGGCGGTGCGCCGCCGCGAGAGGTTCTGCACGGCGGCGAGAAACTCCAGGTTCTCGCGCACGGTGAGATCCGTAAACAGGGAAAATTGCTGGGTCATGTAGCCGATGCGCTGACGCAGGGTTTCCGCCTCGTCGGGAATACGCAGGCCGAGCACTTCAATCTCACCGCTGGTCGGCGTCAGCAGGCCGCACAGCATGCGGATGCTGGTGGACTTGCCCGAACCGTTGGGGCCGAGAAATCCGTAGACCTGGCGGTGCTCGACGGTGAGGTCGACGTCGTCGACCGCGCGCAGGTTGCCGAAGACCTTGGTGAGTCCCCGTGCGCGGATCGCGATGTTGTCGTCAGCGGTCATTGGCGCTCACCAGAAAGGCGGCAGAAATTTCACGCTGGGCATTCGCAGGCAAGGTGAAATCCGCGTGCACCGGCAGTCCAGCGGGCAAATCGACCGCATCCTCCCCCAGCTGGATTTCCGCCAGGTAACTGAGTCGAGCCACGTCGTCGCCAGTGAGGGCGAAGTAAGGGGTAAAACTCGGATCGCTGCGGATCATCCGCACCTGTCCGGTATAGGATTGATTCGTACCCTGAACGTAAACCTGCGCAGAATCCCCAACCTGTATATCCGCACGCATCGGCTCGGGGATATACACCCGCGCATAGGGTGTGTCGCCCACCAGCATGATCGCCAGTGGTCCCCCCACCGGTGCCTCATCACCGAGTTTGTAGGGCAGGTTATCCACCAAGCCGTTGCGGGGCGCCTGAACGTTGAGCTTCTGTAACAGGACAGCCTGCGCTTCGGCATCGGCGCGCGCCTGCGCCAGTGCCGCCTCGCCCTGGGCAATTTCCTCACTGCGGGTACCCCGCTCCAGTTCCAGCAGCGCGGCCTCGGCGGAGGCCACCTGCGCGTCGGTGGAATCGGCAGCGGCCTTGGCCCGGTCGATATCAGCCTGGGAAATAAAATCCTTATCGCCGAGCGCGCTCAGGCGGCGGTAATTGTCGCGTGCGTCTTTGGCATCGGCGCGCGCCGCCTTCAGGCTCGCCCGCGCCCGGTCGATCTCTTCGCTGCGCGGCCCTTTGCGCAGCTCATCCAGTAATGCGGCATTGCGTTCCGCGGATGCGCGCGCCGCAGCCAACTGCGCGCGGGTGCGGCTTTCATCCAGTTGTAACAATGTCTGCCCGGCTTTGACCCGCTCACCTTCGCGCACGTCAATTGAGACTATTTTCTCCGCGGCCGGCGCGGGCAACGCGATGCGATCCCACTCGAGCGTACCGAGTGCGCGCTCCGGCTTAGGCTGGCAGGCGGACAGGAGCAGCAGGGCAAGCAGCAGGAAGCCGCGGTGAAAAAACAGGCGGGCAAATTGATTACAATCCATGGCGCAGCTCCAGTCCCCGCTCCAGCAGAGCCGCGGTATGCTTTTGCTGCTCGGCAGGACCGAGATCATCCGCATCCAGCAACTTCCGCCAAACAGCCGCGCCGGCCGCGGGAAATAACGTAAGCCCCAACAACGAGACCAGCAATAGACGCGGGTCCAGCGCGCCATTGAGCTCGCCCCGCTGTTGTGCCGCTGCAAAACGCTGTACAAATGCTTGCAGAAATGTCCGCCCCACTTTTTCGATCAGGACTTCGCGCAGGGCCCCACCTTCGCACAGAACCTCGCGCACCCACAGCGCCGGCCACCAGGGATTTGCCGTCACCGCGGCATTCATCGCGTCCATAAATGCACCAATCAGTGCCGCGACGTCCTCGCCGGCGCCGTGAACCTTTTCCTGAACAGCCTGTATTAGCGGCAGAATGCGGTCGTCGATAACCGCCTGCCGCAGTTGATCCCGGCTGCCAAAGTAGTAGTGCAGCAACGCAGGCGTGACGCCCGCTTCCGCGGCAATGGCCTTTATAGAGGTTGCGGCAACACCCTCGCGGGTATAGCAGGTCAGCGCAGCATCGATCAGGGTGCAACGCAAGTCCTCGGAATCGCGACCCGGACGGCCGGGGGAACGCCTGCGGGACATAGTCAGTTAACCGGGTTAGCCACAGATAACAGAAATTTAATTAATTTTTAAATTAATTACAAGTCACGAAACCATTTATTTGCATCCGTCATTGTTTCAGAAACCCTAACTTCGCCACCCACCCGATCTAGTGCACCGAAAATGCATTTAATTTCACATCTGCCCTCCCCTCGAAAAAAAGCACTTTCCCGCGCCGCACCAATATTGGTAACTGGCACTTTATCTCTCTAGCAATCGCGCCAACAGGGTCTACACTCCAAACTAACTTCTCACTCACTGAGTCATTTAACCTATATTTTTCGAGTAACGGCGCCACCAAAACTTTGGCACTGGGAGAAGTAGCTTCATTAAATCCGAGTATCCAAACGACAGAAATACGCAGTTTTATTTCACGCGCCTCAGAAATATATAGACAGCACGGAAAGCGATGCGCAAAGGGGGCACAGAGAGGCATATGCCGATTTTGTTTTTTAGTAATTCCGGCCTGCACGGCGATCTTTTATATTCCCTGATTTCCGACGCGCTATCGTTTGATTGGGAAAAGGCTGAAATCAGTAAACAGCGCCACTGCCTGCAGCATTATCAAGCGATCGTCATCGACTGCTGGCAGATTTCGATTAATTTAGAACCTGGCAACCTGCTCAACCAGCTAAAAAATCTCCATCACCCCAAGATCCTTCTGATCAATTACCCGCCTGACCTGCCCGCGCATGTTGCCGACCAACTCAAGCAGCAGAAACTGCGCCTGGTGTGTGACGCGTCTGCCAACCAGGAACATCTGATCAGGAAGTTAGGTGCTGCCCTTCAAAATGCCGAACGCGATGCCAATGACAAGTTAACCAATGGCCTGCTACTGACTCGACGTGAGCAGGAGATCCTGAGCGAATTGACGTCCGGGGAGCCCAACAGCGTTATCGCTTCGCGACTCCACCTCAGTGAGCACACCGTTAAAAACCATATGTACAACATTTTCAGAAAAATTGGCGTCAAGAACCGGTTACAGGCCAGCAACTGGGCAAAGTTGCACCTGCAGGCCGAGCGGATATGAAACGCCTGATTCTAACCTGGCTGCTAGTGGTAACGCCGGTATTGGCCCAGGATCCATCCGACCACGACGCTATTGAAGATACCCCCCTGGAAAGTAACGACGGAAAAATCGAGGATGAAATCAGCGGCTTCAATGTCGACCAGACGATTACGCGAACCGGGCACGACTTCGCCCGCTTTATGAGCGAGTACCGGAACCTGCACTATCCGGACAGCAGATACAACCTCACCATTCGTGAACGGCCTTCTGCACGCTGGGGTAATCTGATCTGGGTAACCTACAACAACAAAACAGTTTTTCGCCGTTTCATCAGGCCCGGCACCAATAACGTACACACCCTGGCCGAAGAAGCCTCACAACGAATTCACGAAATAGTGCTACAGGAAAAAATACGTCAGGCACTCACTGACCACCATGATTTAGGCAAGGATGAATTCTAATGAAAACAGCAAAGTTAACAGGGATCATTCTCTCTCCCATACTCCCCCTCGTCGGCGGTATCGCATCCGCAACAGAGCTCGTTTACCAGCCGATCAACCCCAACTTTGGCGGCAACCCCCTGAACGGCAGCTACCTGCTTTCCAATGCTCAGGCACAGGACACCCACGAAGACCCCAACAAACCACAAGATCTGTATGAACAACCCAGCGCCCTGAGTCGCTTTACAGACTCTTTGGAAACACGACTCCTCAACCAGTTATTGACGGATGTCGGCAATGGCAATAGCGGCGAACTGATTACCGACGATTTCCTTGTACAGATCGTCGATAACGATGGCGTCCTCACCGTCCTGGTCACTGACCGCAGCACCGGAGATACCAGTGAAATTGTTGTAAGCGGATTAAACCCGACCAACTGATTCAGCAATACCGTCAGCGCTTTAAAAAGTTTAATAACCGCAATCCTCTGCAGGAGAGATGTGCAATGCGTATTACAATCAATCGGCTGCTTTTGCCGATATTGGCACTTTCAACCACGCTCAGTGGCTGCTCGCTGATGAAAACCACGAGTGATGCCCTATTTGGTCCTGGAGTGCAAGACGCAAAACTGACACCCAGAACGAACACTTTCGTAGACCTGCTGAATCTGCCGCAACCCAAAGGAAAAATCCCCGCGGCCGTCTATAATTTTCGCGACCAGACCGGCCAGTACAAACCCGCGCCCGCCAGCAGTTTCTCTACAGCCATCACCCAGGGTGGCGCCTCCATGCTGATGGACGTCCTGAACAAGTCCGGTTGGTTTATTCCCGTTGAGCGCGAAGGCCTGCAGGACCTGCTGACGGAACGAAAAATCATCCGTGCAGGGCAGCAGAAATCGGATGCAGAAAATCAGAATAGTGGCTACCTGCCGTCACTGATGGCAGCCAATGTACTGCTTGAGGGAGGTATCGTCGCCTACGACTCCAACATTCGCACTGGCGGGGCCGGCGCCCGCTATTTTGGTATTGGCATTGCCAATCAGTACCGGGTTGACCAGATCACGGTCAACCTGCGCGCAATTGATATTCGCAGCGGCAGAGTACTGCACTCTGTACTGACGTCGAAAACAGTCTATTCCAAGGAAATAACCACAGGCGTCTATCGATTTGTAAGATTTCGCCGCCTGCTGGAACTGGAAACCGGCATGACCACCAATGAACCCGCGCAACTGGCGGCACTGTCGGCAATGGAGTCCGCCGTCATACACCTTATCGGCGAAGGGATCGTGAACAATTCCTGGGCTCTGAAAAACCCGGATGATATCAACAACCCGGTTCTGCAGTATTACCTGAACGAAAGCACAACAATCATGTAAGCAAACGCCAACAGCGCCGCATTAGATAACGCAAAGGACGGCATTTGATTGGAAACCGGACACTACAAGAGTCTGCAATGAGGTCTAACCCGGGATGAGCAGAGTTACTCCCTTCACAATGCGTGCCGTACTGGCGCTGGTATTTACCCTGGCCGCAATCAATCCCGCCTACTCCGCTGACCTGGACAGCACCTCCGAACTCGCCACCGGCAGCGAGTTGGATCTCAATGTAGTAAGCCCCGTCGCCAACCTGGCTTTGATCTACCAGGAGGGAGTATTTAACGAAATCGATGCGCGTCAATATGGCCTGCTGAATTATCTCTCCGTATTACAAGAAGGGCGGAGTAATTCTCTGGTGACGGATCAGGCGGGTAGCGAAAACGCGATCACTGCAAGGCAGAAAGGTGAGGATAATACCGCTGCCATCCTGCAGCTTGGCTACGAAAATTACATCCTGCTCGAACAAACCGGATATGCACACAGGGCGGCAATTTCCCAATATGGCATCCAGAACTCTGCCCAGGTCGAACAGGTGGGCGCCATCCACTCGGTTGACATCTATCAAAGCGGCAACGGGCTGCATACCAGCGTCAAGCTGGTAGGTACCGGCATCTCCACTACCGTCAACCAGTATGACTAGCCCGGAGCAACCCGTGAAAATGACACAGTACCTGCTCTTTTCCGCCCTTTTCTGTGTGGGCAGCGCTTGCCTGGCGACCGACAACGCCATCGAACAACACCAGGACGGCACCGGCAACCAGGCTGTTGCGGAACAGGAATACCCCGCGACCAGCAACGACCGTATTGAGCAGGACCAGACCGGTTACCTTAATAGTGCCGAGGCGAGCCAGAGAGAGGAGCGCAACAGTACAATTCTGGAACGCCAGGATGGCGCGCTGAATGAAGCGCAGGTATTACAACAAAACGGGGCAAGTAACGATATCGGTATTGAACAGGTCGGCACGTTCAACACAGCTACCAGCCTGCATTACACAACCCTCGGCAGCAAAACAGCCATTCGCCAACGGGGTTTCAGTAATAGCGCCGAGGTCAGCCAGATTTTTGGCGCGGGTAACGTGGGATATGTCGAACAGCGAGGTCTGTTACAGGAAGCTACCATCACGCAAACATCCAGCGTTGCCTCACGGGGCTATATAGGCCAGGACGGATCTGACAACGATTCAATCATTCTGCAGTCGGGCAACGCGCATTTTGCCAGCACCAGCCAGCAGGGCACATTTAATGACGCCAGAGTAGATCAAGAGGGTCATGGCCAGGACGCAGATATCGCCCAGACCGGCGTCTCCAATAGTGCCGATGTCATCCAGGAGGACGGCTACAACAGTGCCGTCATCACGCAGGACGGCTTCTTCAATCAAACGGATGTCATACAGGGCGGCGCTTTCGGAATGGGGGGCAGCCACCTGACGGTTATCAGCCAGTCGGGGGGACTCAATCAGGCAGCGGTGGTTCAAAGTGGTTACGGTCAGTCCACCATTGTGACGCAAGTGGGCAGCGGCAATTCGGCCAATATTGTTCAATGAACCACGCGAAATACCGCTCTGCCTTTTTACATGGTTTTTTGCACGCTCCTGAGCATCCAGAGCGTGCCTTTTTAGCAACAGAAATTCGCGTAAAGTACCCTGCCCCGGTTGAACCTCCGGCGTCCCCCAATGCGGCCCCTCTATTGCCCTGATGCTGCCCCGGCAATGCGCTTTCACACCGCCATAATTTAACGGGTTCGGTAACCCCTCATCTGACGTCGCCACACACTTCAGCGCCGCAAGCCTCCTGAATCGCCTAACTCGCGCCAGCGCACTTGCCGGCAATTCAACCATTGATCAAAAAACGAACTTTTTTCCTAGAGTTTCGACACTTCCCTCCTATAGCGACCCGTCTGTTCTCCAACAAAACTCTCCCCACATAGATTATTAATTGATCAATATGGTCACTTGATGATCGCCCAGGTAACCGGTTTTCATCGAAACATAAATCACCAGCTTACTGCCGCAGAACTCTATCGCTTTATTTTTCGGCTCAGCTTGTGGCGCAGTCTCCGCCTCTCGGACAGCCCGGGGTTGGGAGGCACACATTGAAAACCGTGCAGCGGTTCAACGTGAAAGCGATGCCAAATTGTCCAACAACCCGGACGGCATCAATCGCGCAAGAAGGAAATGGCCAGCACGAAAAGTCAGATGCCATCGAAAAAATTTTCAGTAAAGGTATCGGATGACGCAACCAGCGTCCCCTTTACTGACCCCGATATGGCGCAGGAGTTAGCGCCATTGTAATTCAGTACGGAGTGTGCTGATGCATTCAACGTCGACAGTTAAAGGAGATACTTATGAAGACGTTAACCCCCATCGCCGCGGCGATAGTATTTGCAGCAAGTGGCAGTGCCTTTGCAGATGGCAATTCGGTGGAGCAAACACAGGTTGGTTTTGGCCATAATGTTTATGCCCACCAGTCTGAATATACCGACGGCGACACGATAAAACAGATTCAAGTCGGAGCCTTCCATTCCTCTGCAGCGTTCCAGTATTACGGTGAAGAATACAGCAACATCAAACACGAGCAGTACGGCGCATATCAATTCGCCCTTTCCTCGCAAGAAGGTGGCGAAGAAAACATTGCGCAAATTGAGCAGTACGGCGCCGGTAACGAAGGTGTAACCTGGCAACACTATGCCCAATACAGCGCGGCCAAAATCCATCAGGACGGGCATTACAACAATGCCAATGTTGACCAGATTGCAAGCAGTGACGCCAGAGGCGTCGTTTACCAGGACGGCGCCCACAACCATGGTGGAATCAGCCAAATCGCGACCATAGATGCCTATTCCCTGATCGTGCAGAAAGGTGCACACAACTATGCCGATACAGATCAATTCCTGGTGATTAATGCTGTCTCGAACATAGACCAGGACGGTCACGGCAACGACGCCGATGTATATCAAGGATTTGGTTACGATCTCGACTCTATGGTGACGCAAAGCGGCGAGTACAACGACGCTGATGTTGAGCAGTATGGTTTTTACAACGCTCAGGTAACCACCCAAGCTGGCTGCGCCAACTATGCATCTACGGTGCAGGGGGGCGCAGGTAACCACTCCTATACCACGCAAGTTGGTGCCCACAACTATCACTGGACGACCCAAACGGGTTTCGGTGGTACCGCTACGGCTACCCAGATCGGTATCGGAAACTCAGGAGCCATTGTTCAGAACTAACGGCAGATCCATTCACGCAACAAGGGCGGCCCAAGTGGCCGCCCACTCTATGCACCGACAGTGGATAGGATTAAGCCCTGGTGGCTGAAACCTTCGCGCGGATAAGCACGCAAAATCCCTTTGAAATGTGATGTAAAGGAGACACTTGTGAAAGCGCTACCCCCAGTATTCTTAGCAACTTTCCTGACTGCAAGTGGCTTCGCTATAGCCGCGGATAATACCGTCATTCTCCAACAGAATGGGACGGCCAATGTCGCTACTGCTAACCAGGATGATCCCGCTGCGATCGGTAACTTGATTCATCAGCAGCAGTCAGGAAAGTTCAACAACGCCGAATCAACGCAACGCCATCAGGTCGACAGCACGATTTATCAAGTTCAGGACGGAACACTCAATCGCGCCTATTCCCTGCAGCTCGATGGATCCGAAAACCACAGCAACATTTACCAATCCGGTATCTACCAGCAAGCGTCTACCTTGCAGATTGCAAGCGACGGAAGCAGTGCGACAATCAGGCAACAGGGATCTCATAACGACGCCGAAATTTACCAGTATCTTGGCCGAGATAATGTGGCAGTGATCGAACAGGTCGGCTCCCTGCATGGCGCCAGTATTGGCCAATACGCCAGCTATCACTCGGAAGCTTATATTTATCAACAGGGTTCAGGACAGCGTGCCGAAATCGCACAGGACGGTGCAGACCACTACGCGCGTATTGCCCAGCAAGGCATCGACAATCGGGCTGAAGTAACGCAGCAGGCCATGAACAACTCGGTGGATATTATGCAAAGTGGCTACGGCAACGATGCCAATGTGTTGCAGACAAGCTGGTACAACAGCGCAATCGTCAATCAGGATGGTCAATTTAACTCTGCAGACATCATCCAGTCCGCTGGTTTCGGGCCCGCGGGTGGCAACCAGGCGATGATCAGCCAATCCGGTGCACTCAACCAAGCGCTCATTATCCAGAGTGGATACTCGGGCAGCGCCTCCGTCTCCCAAGTTGGATCCGCCAATACGGCGACAGTCATCCAACATTGATTGTCTCCCCCAAAGGAACAAGCGCCTTGCCAAGGCAGATTGGGAGAATTGGGTAGAGCCATAGAATACCGGGCTATCCGTGCACTTTTACGGTGCTATTCCCGAAAATCCTGGCGCGTCTAATTACACAACGAGGATTTAGATGCCGAAACCCAAACTTTCTTCCTAGAGAAATCCGCACTTCTCTCTCATGGCAGACCCATCGTACAGCGGCGAGAATTTAAACATCACCGACCGGATGTCGATCCATTCATGGATGAAAGCAGCAGTACTTCCAATGAATCCATCGCAAACTTCTCTGCCAACAGGCCCGTTTTACATTTCACCTCGTGCCGGAGCGTCGCTTCGGCCCCCACCGAATTGCAGCCCCACGCCACCGTTTTATCGGCAATAGACAGCGTGTAGCTGAAGCCCGACATGGTATTCCACTGGGAACCATCGTGATCCGGCACTCGAAGTGCCGGTTTTTTCAACGTCAGTCGCTCAATGTAGTAATGGAGACACTCATGAAGACGTTAACCCCTATCGCCGCAGCCCTTGCACTCGCCATCAGCGGTACCGCCCTGGCGGCCGACAACGCCGTCGAACAGGAGCAGGAGGGTGTAGGACACACCGCCATGGCGACCCAGACCGGCTACGCCACCGAAGACAACATAATCTTGCAGAACCAATCCGATTTTTTTAACCGTGCCTACGCCACGCAGTCAGCCCAATCTGGAAGCCTGATCGAGCAGGAGCAGCATGATGGATTCAACAAGTCCACTGTCCTGCAAAGCTATGGTAATGGCACTCATGCGGTCACCCTGCAAAGCGGATATTTCAACTCTGCTTACATCAAGCAGGTGGCCCAGTTCAGCTCTTTAATGGAAATTACCTCTATAACCCAGTCGGGCTTAGGTAATGACGGCGCTATTACCCAACTGATTGGCGCCAATAACACGGCAACTTTGGAGCAATCGGGCATCGGTAACGACGCCCATATTTATCAGGTATTCAGTTTCGGCGGTAGTGTCACCGTCACTCAATCCGGCCTTAAAAACGACATCAAGGCCGGTCAGTCAGGCGTTGATAACGACCTCTTGCTGACCCAAGAGGACGGTGGCTTTAACGACTTGTCAGTGGACCAGGTCGGGATCGACAATATTGCCCTTATCTCGCAATTCGGATGGGGCAATAAGGCGCATCTCGGCCAGTATGGTGCAATGAACGAAGCGCAGATTATTCAGGACGGCTTCCTGAACTGCGCCAACGTCGAGCAGTATGGCTATGGCCATTCGGCAGTACTCTTCCAGAGCGGTGGATTCAATACCGCGCTTGTCACCCAGCGCGGAGTGGGTGAAAGCTCAGACCAGACTCAGACTGGCTATGGCCACATGGCAATCGTCAATCAGTAAGCTGTTTGTAGCCATTAAAAATGAAAAGGGCGGCCTGTGGCCGCCCTTTTTTGTCGGGAAATAAGCGCTTTTTAGAGGTGCTCTACCGAATCGATCTCATATTCCACCGCACCCGAGGGGGTATGTACCACGACAACCTCGCCCACTTCCTTGCCGATCAGGGCGCGGGCAATCGGTGAATTTACCGAAATCTTGCGGTTTTTCACATCCGCTTCGTCATCGCCGACGATGCGGTACGTCACCTCTTCATCAGTTTCCATGTGAATGATGCTGACCGTGGTGCCAAAGATCACCTTGCCGCTGGGCTCGATGGCTTTCACATCGATCACCTGGGCCATGGACAGCTTGGCTTCAATTTCCTGGATCCGGCCCTCGATAAATCCCTGTTTTTCGCGCGCGGCGTGATATTCGGCGTTTTCTTTCAAGTCGCCGTGTTCGCGCGCCTCGGCAATCGCCTGCACCACGGATGGACGCTCGACTTTCTTCAGGTTATCCAGTTCGGCGCGCAGAGCTTCGGCGCCTTCAACGGTCATTGGTACCCGGTTCAATGTGGGACCTCCAATATTTTTATTACAACAAAGCCAGGCCTCGCCCCTATCGTGAAATAGGAGAGCGAAGTCTGGCTGGTATGTACAGTCCTTAATCTATTCCGGCAGCTTTACCACACGCTGGTGCAGGTCCTGCAGGCGGCGAACCTGGAGCGGTTCACCCTGCTGCATCGCCAGGGCCATGGCCTTGGCCGCGGCCAGCGTAGTGGTGTAGCACACCTGGTGATTCTCCGCGCTGCGGCGGATATCGGCGGAATCGCGAATGGCCTGGCGACCCTCGGTGGTATTGACCACCAGGGCGATCTCGTCGTTTTTAATCATATCGACGATATGCGGGCGCCCTTCGCTCATCTTGTTGACGGTTGTAACGGGAATATCGCTGTCTTGCAAGACCTTCGCAGTACCGCGGGTGGCCACCAGCTCAAAGCCATGGCCCACCAGGTCTCTCGCCACGTTCACGACGGCGGGCTTGTCGAAGTCGCGCACGGAGATGAACACCTTGCCGGATTCCGGCAGTGTGTCACCGGCTGCCAGCAACCCTTTCCCGAAGGCTTCGGCGAAGGATTCGCCCACGCCCATCACCTCACCGGTGGATTTCATCTCCGGACCGAGAATCGGATCCACCGCCGGGAACTTGTTGAACGGGAATACCGACTCTTTGACGGAGAAGTAGTCCGGCACGATTTCCTTGGTAAAGCCCTGTTCGGCGAGGGTCATACCGGCCTGGCAGCGCGCCGCGATCTTGGCCAGTGAGGTACCGATGCACTTGGACACAAACGGCACGGTACGGGATGCGCGCGGATTTACTTCAATGACGTAGATCTCGCCGTCCTGGTAGGCCAGCTGGGTATTCATCAGGCCCACGACGCCCAGCTCACGCGCCATGGCTTTCACCTGCTCGCGCATCAGGTCCTGCACGTCTTCCGGCAGACTGTAAGGCGGCAGGGAGCAGGCGGAGTCGCCGGAGTGCACACCACACTGTTCGATGTGCTGCATGATGGCGCCAATTACTACATCCTGGCCATCGGATACCGCGTCGATATCCACCTCGATGGCGGCATTGAGGAAGTTGTCGAGCAGCACCGGGGCCTCATCGGACACCTGAACCGCTTCCTTCATGTAGTTCAACAGCTCGTCTTCCTTGTAGACGATCTCCATCGCGCGGCCACCCAGTACATAGGAAGGGCGCACCACCAGCGGGTAGCCCACGTTCTTGGCGGCCTGAATCGCTTCGGATACCGAGCGCACGATGGCGTTTTCCGGCTGCTTGAGGCCGAGGCGCATGATCATCTGCTGGAAGCGCTCGCGATCTTCCGCGCGGTCGATCTGCTCCGGGGTAGTACCGATAATCGGCACACCCTCGGCGGCGAGGAAGCGGGCCAGGTTCAGCGGTGTCTGGCCGCCAAACTGCACGATCACCCCCACCGGATTTTCCTTGCGCACGATTTCCAGAACGTCTTCCAGGGTCACCGGCTCGAAGTAGAGGCGGTCGGAAGTGTCGTAATCGGTGGAAACTGTCTCCGGGTTACAGTTGACCATGATGGTCTCGTAACCGTCGTCGCGCATGGCCAGTGCCGCGTGCACGCAGCAGTAGTCAAACTCGATGCCCTGACCGATACGGTTGGGGCCGCCACCGAGCACCATGATCTTCTTGTTGTCGGACGGATTCGCCTCGCACTCCTCGTCGTAGGTGGAGTACATGTAGGCGGTGCTGGTCGCAAATTCGGCCGCGCAGGTGTCGACACGCTTGTAAGACGGGAAAATGCCCATCTTGTGGCGGAATTCACGCACGGTTTTCTGGCTCACCCCCAGCAGGTCCGCCAGGCGCTTGTCGGAAAAGCCTTTGCGCTTGAGGAAGCGCATGGTCTGACTATCCAGAGCAGAAGTCGGCATCGACTTGAGCGGCTCCTCGATCCGGATCAGCTCCTCGATCTGTACCAGGAACCAGGGGTCGATGCCGGACAGCTCGTAAACATCCTGCACGCTCATACCCATGCGGAAGGCATCCCCCACGTACCAGATACGCTCGGCGCCGGGTACGGACAGTTCGCGGCGCAGGCGCTCCTTGGCGCCCTCTTCGTTCGGGTCAATCTTGCTCTCGAGGCCGAAGCTGCCCACTTCCAGGCCGCGCAGCGCTTTCTGCATGGATTCCTGGAAAGTGCGGCCGATGGCCATCACCTCACCCACAGACTTCATCTGCGTGGTCAGGCGCGCGTCCGCCTCACCGAATTTCTCGAAAGTGAAGCGCGGAATCTTGGTCACGACATAGTCGATGCTCGGCTCGAAGGAAGCCGGGGTGGCACCGCCGGTGATGTCGTTCTGCAGCTCGTCGAGGGTGTAGCCCACTGCCAGCTTCGCCGCGACCTTGGCGATCGGGAAACCGGTGGCCTTGGAGGCCAGCGCCGAGGAGCGGGACACCCGCGGGTTCATCTCGATGATCACCATGCGGCCGGTGTTCGGGCAGACGCCGAACTGCACATTGGAACCGCCGGTCTCAACGCCGATCTCGCGCAGCACCGCGATGGAGGCGTTGCGCATCAGCTGATATTCCTTGTCGGTCAGCGTCTGCGCCGGGGCCACGGTGATGGAATCACCGGTGTGCACGCCCATCGGGTCGAAGTTCTCGATGGCGCAGACGATGATGCAGTTGTCGTTCTTATCGCGAACCACCTCCATCTCGTACTCTTTCCAGCCGAGCAGGGATTCGTCGATCAGCAGTTCGTTGGTCGGAGACAGGTCGAGGCCGCGTTTGCAGATTTCCTCGAATTCCGGCCAGTTGTAGGCCACACCGCCGCCAGAGCCGCCCATGGTGAAGGACGGGCGAATGATCACCGGGAAACCGAATTCCTCCGGGACCTTCTTCGCCTCATCCAGGGAGTGCACGATTTTCGCGCGCGGGGTCTCGAGGCCGATGGATTTCATCGCCTTGTCGAACAGGTCGCGGTCCTCGGCCTTTTCGATCGCGTTTTTGTCCGCGCCGATCAGCTCCACACCGAACTTTTCCAGCACGCCGTGCTTGTCCAGGTCCAGGGCGCAGTTCAGCGCGGTCTGGCCGCCCATGGTGGGCAGCACTGCGTCCGGGCGCTCCTGCTCGATGATCTTGGCCACATTGCGCCATTCCACCGGCTCGATATAAGTGGCATCGGCCATGGCCGGGTCGGTCATGATGGTGGCCGGGTTGGAGTTCACCAGAATCACCCGGTAGCCCTCTTCCCGCAGCGCCTTACAGGCCTGGGCTCCGGAATAGTCGAATTCGCAGGCCTGGCCGATCACGATGGGGCCGGCGCCGATAATCAGAATGCTTTTGATGTCTGTGCGTTTTGGCATCTTTCTTCCGTTTCACTCCGGCCTGTCACCGGTAGGTCTTGAATAAGGGTTCGCGATTTGGGGCGGGCGCTCTACCCGCGGCGGCGCGCCTCAGCGCTCCGCCTTCATCAGCTCGATAAACCGATCGAACAGCGGTGCCATGTCGTGCGGGCCCGGACTCGCTTCCGGGTGTCCCTGGAAGCTGTACACCGGCTTGTCCTTCAGGCTGATGCCCTGCAGCGTGCCGTCGAACAGGGACTTATGGGTCACCTCGACGTTGTCCGGCAGGGAGTCCGCGTCGACAGCGAAACCGTGGTTCTGCGCGGTGATCATTACCTTGCTGGTCGCCAGGTCCTGCACCGGGTGGTTGCCGCCGTGATGGCCGAACTTCATCTTCAGGGTGCGACCGCCCACGGCCAGGCCCAGCAGCTGATGCCCCAGGCAGATACCGTATGTGGGGATGCCCTTGTCGATAAAGGTCTTGATGGCCTCGATGGCGTAGTCGCAGGGCTCGGGGTCGCCGGGACCGTTGGACAGGAAGATACCGTCCGGATTCATGGCCAGCGCCTCTGCCGCCGGGGTCTGCGCCGGCACCACGGTGACATCGCAACCGCGGTCCACCAGCATACGCAGGATGTTGCGCTTCACACCGAAGTCGTAGGCCACCACTTTAAAGGGCTGCTCCGGTGCCGGCTTGTGGCCGCTACCCAGTTCCCAGGTGCCCTCGTTGAACGGGTAGGCGGATTTGGTGGAGACCACCTTGGCCAGGTCCATGCCCTTGAGACCGGCAAATTCCTTGGCTTTGGCCAGTGCCGCTTCGCGGTCGCTCTCTTTGTTAACTGACTCTCCGGCGACGATGCAGCCGCTCTGGGCGCCCTTGTCGCGCAACAGGCGGGTCAGGCGACGCGTGTCGATATCGGCGATACCGACCACGTTCCGCTCCCGGAGATAGTCCTGCAGCGACTGCTCCTTGCGGAAACTGCTCGCCAGCAGCGGCAGGTCGCGGATCACCAGGCCCGCGGCCCAAATATCCGCGCACTCCTCATCCTCGGAGTTAGTGCCGGTATTGCCGATGTGGGGGTATGTCAGGGTAACGATCTGGCGGGCGTAGGAGGGATCGGTGAGGATTTCCTGGTAGCCAGTCATGGAAGTATTGAAAACGACTTCGCCAACGGCGCTGCCATGGGCGCCGATTGCGCGCCCCTCAAATACGCTGCCGTCTGCCAATACCAGCAGGGCCGGTGTGGAGGTTCCCATTAGGGTGCGGGGCATCTGGGGCTCCGGCGTGGGGACAGTTTTAGTCAAATTGATCTCCAATCTTCAGAACTGCTTGCGGGCGGATTTTGCGGACGCTAATTGTAAAAAAGCGAGATGAAACCCCTCAGTCTCATCTCGCTCTTTTGAATTATTCACGCGCGGCTCTCACTTTTTGTGGCCGGCGCTTGCCGCCGGCGATGACCGGGCAGCCTCACCGCAACACATTTCCCGCCAAAGGGGAATCTACGGGGCCGGCCCAAACCGGGCGCAGATTCTACGCGAATTCACCTTCAGGTGCCAGTGCTAAAAAGACGCCGAGCGGCGACTTACGCCGACCCCAGACGACCGGGCATCCACACTTACTGCAACTTGCGACTGACGCGGAACAGGCTGTCGCCCATCTTCAACTCGGCCCGGTCGAGCATCGTCTTGTTCAGCTGCAGCGCCACGTTGTCTCCGGTGCCGGTAAAACCGACGATGCCCCCGGTGGCGGCGAAGCGCTCTGCGTCGCTGACCGTCAGTACCGGGAAAAACTCCAGCTCGCCCACCGCCTTCAGCAGTGTGGCGCGCTTCATTTCCCCCATCACCATAATCTGACAGCTACGCGCGCGGGTCAGTTCGCCCTGATTGACCCTTTCCAGCGCCACCCGGCGTCCCGCCACCCGGTGGTGCGCGAGCCGCTCAGCCAGGGTATCGCGCAGCTGGTCACCGCCCATCACGCAGATTCGAAACGGTGCGTCGGTGCCGGTAAATACCTCGATGGGCCACTGCACGTGATGTGCGAAGTGCAGGATATAGTTGACCATGACCCGTCGGCCGGCCGGTGAGTCAGAGAGCAAGGGGCCCGCCTGTGCCGCGGGAGTCATCAACGCCATCAACAGCACGAGCAGGGCCAGGTGCGCCAGTGCCAGGCTGAAAATGTTCAGGTAACTGTGGGTTCTGCGATTCTTCATATCGCGCATAGCCTTGTAGAGGTCACCGCCCAACCGCGACGAGGCACGGCGTGCCGGATTTGGTCCACCATCCGTGACGGCCAGGAGTTGTGACAGAGGTAACGACGCAGGGAGACGGGCGGCGGATGAAACTCCCGCCGCGGGTGCGGCTGCAGCTCACCAGAAGGTTAGTCTCGGGGGAGAAGCTTCGCCAAACCGGGCCGGAGGGACCGGCGCCAGTCGACAAACGGGGTGAGGGCGGCTACCTCAGGGGCAACCCGGGCGCAGCGGTAGCGCCCGGTGAATTTGACGCGGTGAAGGACCGGAACCTACGGGCCGCCGGCCGCCGGACCGCTCCAACCTTACTCCTAAATTGGCGACTCTACCGGCGTGGCAATCGCCGGGCGCCATTTGAGCGCCTTTTCGATGGAGAGGATCATGGATCCGGCAACGTCCTTGCGGGTTGCGCTCTCGATTCCCTCGAGCCCGGGCGACGAGTTGACTTCCAGCAGCAGCGGCCCCTTGCGCGAGCGGATGATATCGACACCGGCCACTTTGAGCCCCAGCACCTTTGCCGCCTTCACCGCCAGGCGCTTTTCCTCCGCGGTGACCTTGACCACGGACGCCGTGCCACCCTGGTGGATATTGGCGCGGAATTCGCCCGGGGCCGCCTCGCGCTGGATCGCCGCCACGACCTTGCCGTCGATGACGAACAGGCGCAGATCCCGGCCCTGGGCCTCGCGGATAAATTCCTGCACCAGCAGGTTGGCTTTCAGCGACTTGAAAGCGTTGATCACCGATTCGCCCGCCTTGCGGGTTTCCGCCAGCACCACGCCGCGCCCCTGGGTGCCTTCGAGCAGTTTCACGATCAGTGGCGCACCGCCGACCATCTCAATCAACTCGCTGGTGTCCACCGGCGAGTTGGCGAAACCGGAAGTGGGGATATTCAGGCCGCTCTGCTGCAGCAACTGCAGGGAGAACAGCTTGTCCCGCGACTGGCTGATGGCCGCCGATCCGTTAAGGGCAAACACACCAATGCTCTCGAAGTGACGCGTCAGCGCGCAGCCGTAGAACGTCTGGCTCGGGCGAATACGCGGAATCACTGCGTCCAGGTTGTTGAGGATACGGCCGTCGCGGTAATGCACTTCCGGCTCGTTGGCATCCAGCTTCATATAACACTGGCGGATATCCAGGAAGCTCATGCGGTGGCCGCGCTCTGCCCCCGCCTCCATGATCCGCTGATTGCTGTACAGGTCCGGATTGGACGCGAGCAGTCCGATACGCAGGCCGGTGCCGGCGATATGGTGCTCGTCCCGGTAATACTCCTCCAACTGGCTGGGCGGCATATCGCCGAGACAGAAACTCTCGGATGGATCCACCAGCATGCGCCCGAGCATTGCCTCGCGGCCGAGCAGCATGCGGTAACCCATGGAGTCGCGATTGGTCAGCGTCAGTTCGATATCCCAGACGCTGCCGCCAATGGACAGCGCGGTGCGGATCACCGGGCGTTTTTCACTGTCGCCGGAGGAACTGCGCACCAGGCGCTTGTCGAGCAGCCGCGCTTCGCAGCGCACCGACGGGCGGCGCAGATGCTGCAGGGGGTGCGCCTCGAAACTCACCCAGGGATCGCCGTCGCGCTTGAACGTCTGGATGTTGTAGGCGTGCAGCGACGAAGTCTTGGCCCCGGAATCCACCCGCGCCTTGATCGCCGGCACTCCGAGCCCAGGAAAGCTGCACCACTCCTCACTGCCGACAATTAATTTTTTTTCCAACTCGTGATCCTCGATAAGGTTTGTGCGACGCCGGGCTCAGTTTTTCAAACCCAAGACATCGCGCATATCGTAGTGGCCGGGCTGCCGACCGTTTTGGACATCGTCGCCCATCAGCCAGATGGCGGCACGCACGGCGCCGCGGGCAAACGAAAGGCGACTGCTGGCCTTGTGAGTAATCTCGACCCGCTCGCCGTCCGCCAGGAAACTGACCGTGTGCTCGCCGACGACATCACCGCCGCGCACCGTCGCAAAGCCAATGGTTTCGCGCTCGCGCGCGCCGGTCTGACCCTCGCGGCCATAGACTGCGACCTTTGCCAGGTCGCGGCCCAGGGTTTCCGCCACCACTTCGCCCATGCTCAGCGCTGTGCCGGAGGGCGCATCCACCTTGTGGCGGTGATGGGCTTCCACGATTTCGATATCCGAATCGTTCCCCATCACCCGCGCCGCGGTTTCCAGCAGATTGAAGCAGAGATTAACGCCGGTAGAAAAGTTACTGGCAAGGCACAGGGGCACCTTTTCCGCATGGGCCAGCAATGCCTTTTTTTGCTGCGGATCAAATCCGGTGGTACCGACCACGATCGGTCGGCCCTGCTCAGCACAGTATTCGGCATTGGCGAGCGTGGCTGCCGGCGCGGTGAAATCGATCAATACATCGAAGTCGGCCTTGTCCAGGCTGTCGACGATGACGATCCCATTGCGCCCGATGCCGGCCACCTCGCCGGCATCGGCGCCCACCAGGCTCGATCCCGGACGCACTATGGCGGCGCTCAGTTCGGCGGCGTCCGCTTGTATGACCGCTTCCGCCAGCGCGCGCCCCATACGCCCGCCGAACCCTGTAATCGCTATTTTTACCGCCATGGTGGAATCTCCTGCTCGCCCTGAGGAACCTCTGATCAAGTCCGTATTGTCTCTGCGGGATCTGAAGGTTGCAGATGTTAGGCGCAGTTCGCCGCGAATGGCCGCAGCCCTTTGCAAGAGCGGCAACGCAGCAGCTGCTGCCTTCAGATCCCGCCCCGCGGGGCTTTCAGAGCAATTCACACTCCGCGTTGCGGCTCCTTGAAAGGTCCAGACATTCCAGCGAAGCCGCGCCTTGATTGTGAACCGCTCTGAAAGCCAGAGGCATCACGGGCTTGGTCAGAGGTTCCTAAAAGCCGCGGATTCTACCCTGCCCCCGCCATATCGGCATAGGTTTCGCGTAGACTGCGGAGAACAATAACAAACCCCCGAAGGGTACCCAATGGAAGCTTCACGACTGCAACAATTCAAGCAGAGACTTTTGGCTATGCAATCGGAGCTTGCCGCACTGGAGGAAACCGCCTCGCGGGCGGGGCGCCCGGTGGAACTCGACCAGTCCAGCGTCGGCCGTTTGTCGCGAATGGAAGCCATGCAGGCACAGCAGATGGCCATCGAGTCGGTGCGCCGCCGCCAGTTACAGTTCGCCGCCATCGGCGGCGCCCTGCAGAGGATCGACAGCGGCGATTTCGGCTACTGCTACGTGTGCGACGAAGACATCGAGTCCCGCCGCCTGGAGGCAGACCCCACGATCACCCGTTGCATCCGGTGTGCGGAGTAATAAGGGATCACAAACTGATAACAAAGTGCACTACCTTGCGCACAACACCAACCGGCGCTGCTGCTACGCTTCAAGTCATATAGATGATTGGAGCGCCAACCATGCAATCACTTGATCGTCCGACGACCGGAGGCCGCTACCTGGTCCTGCTACTTGCCATTAGCCTGCTGTTCTCCGCCCTGCAGTTGCGCGCCGGCGATGAGGGGCTCGGGGACGATTTCTGGGAGAAATACGACGATATTGCCGACTGGATTACCCTGCGGCTGAAGCTGACACCGGAACAGGAAAGAGTCGCCCTGCCCATTCTCCAGGAGGATTTTGAAAAGAAGAAGGAAATGCTGAAAAGTTATGGTTTCCTCTCCGGCAGCAAGCCCAAGCTCAGCACCAAGCAGAAAGAGGAAATCGACGCGAAAATGATCGCCATCCGCGCCGAAACCCGGGCGAAACTGGTCGACCTGCTGGATGCAACGCAGCTTGCGGAACTGAAAAAGATTCAGCGGGAATACCACGAGGAGTTTCGCCGCCGCCTGGCCGAGTACTGACACCCGGCAGATAAAAAAAGAGCGGCCACTGGCCGCTCTTTGGAGAAGTTTCCGAATCGATGGCGGTTACAGTTTCATATCGCCAAAGAAATTCTTCACACCTTCAAACCAGCCCGTCTGACGCGGCGAGTTTTTCTTCTCGCTGAGGGTACCGGCGAACTCTTCCAGCAACTCTTTCTGCTTGCCGGACAGGTTGACCGGGGTTTCCACCACAACGCGACACAGCAGGTCGCCCGGCGCGCCGCCGCGCACCGGCGTCACGCCCTTGCTGCGCAGGCGGAACAGTTTGCCGGTCTGGCTCTCTGCGGGGATCTTCAGCTTGACCTTGCCGTCCAGCGTCGGCACTTCCAGCTCGCCACCGAGCGCCGCCGTCACAAAACTGATCGGCACTTCACAGTAGAGGTTCTTGCCATCGCGCTGGAACAGCTCGTGCTCGCGCACGACGACCTGCACATACAGGTCGCCGGCAGGCCCGCCGTCGGGACCGGCTTCACCCTCGCCGGACAGGCGGATACGGTCGCCAGTATCGACGCCCGGTGGTACTTTCACCGACAGGGTCTTGGTCTCTTCCACACGGCCGCGGCCATGGCAGCTGCCACAGGGATCGGAAATGATGGTTCCGCGACCGCGACAGTTGGGGCAGGTCTGCTGTACAGAGAAAAAGCCCTGCTGCATCCGCACCTGACCGACACCGCCACAGGTACCACAGGTCTGCGGCGATGAACCCGGCTTGGCGCCGGAGCCGTGACAGGTATTACAGGAAGCCAGGGTCGGCACGCGGATCTTGACCGTGGTGCCTCGCACCGCGTCTTCCAGGTCCAGCTCCAGGTCGTAGCGCAGGTCGGAGCCCCTGGCAGGCCCACTGCGGCGACCGCCACCCCCACCGCCAAAAATATCGCCGAAGACGTCGCCGAAAATATCGGAGAAACCGCCGAAGCCACCGGCGCCACCGCCGCCCATCTGGCCTTCCACACCGGCGTGGCCAAACTGGTCGTAGGCCGCCTTTTTCTGCGGATCAGACAGGACTTCGTAGGCCTCGTTGGCCTCCTTGAACTTGTTCTCCGCCTCTTTATCGTCAGGATTGCGGTCCGGGTGGTATTTCATCGCCACCCGGCGGTAGGCCTTCTTCAGATCCTTTTCCGAGGCACTCCGATCGACATCAAGGACTTCGTAATAATCGCGTTTCGACATAAAAATGGGTTCTCTGGCCCGGCTTCGCGGCCGGCCAAACTCTGTTCTTTTACTATCCGGTTGCTAGCCACACCCCGGGTCCCTCCCGATCCGGGGTCACCACCGGTCGCCCTGGGGGCGCAATCACCGGTGGATCTGAAACAACACAGGGCGCGGGGCCGATTTGGTAATGGCGCCGCGCCCTGGTGCCCCGGCAATCGCGGCCAGTAGCCGCAGGTGCCGGGAAGTAAGCGAGAGCTTACTTGTCTTCTTTCTTGTCGTCTTTAACTTCTTCGAATTCGGCGTCCACGGCGTCGTCACCACCAGCCGGTTCCTCGGCCTGGGCGCCAGCGGCACCTTCCGCACCACCGGCGGCCTGGGCCTGCTCGGCATACATCTTCTGTGCCAGCGGGCCAGAGGCTTCGGTCAGCTTGTTGGTAGCCGCTTCCATCGCCGCCTTGTCGTTGCCTTTGACGGCTTCCTCGGCTTCGGAGATGGCCGCCTCGATCGCGGACTTCTCTTCGGCAGTCGCCTTGTCACCGGCCTCTTCCAGGGTTTTCTTGGTCGCGGAAATCAGGCCGTCGAGAGTGTTGCGGGTGGTTACCAGCTCCTCGAACTGCTTGTCCGCTTCGGCATTAGCCTCGGCATCCTGGACCATCTTGTCGATCTCTTCCTCGGACAGGCCGGAAGAGGCCTTGATCACGATGGACTGCTCTTTGCCGGTGGCCTTGTCCTTCGCGTGTACGTGCAGGATACCGTTGGCATCGATATCGAAGGTTACTTCGATCTGCGGCACACCGCGCGGAGACGGCGGAATGTCGGCGAGGTCGAAACGCCCCAGGGACTTGTTCTGCGCGGCCTGCTTGCGCTCACCCTGTACCACGTGAATGGTCACGGCAGTCTGGTTATCGTCAGCCGTAGAGAAGGTCTGCGACTTCTTGGTCGGGATCGTAGTGTTCTTGTCGATCAGCGGGGTGGCCACACCACCCATGGTTTCGATACCCAGGGTCAGCGGAGTCACGTCCAGCAACAGTACGTCCTTGACGTCGCCGCCCAGTACCGCACCCTGAATCGCAGCGCCCACAGCCACCGCTTCGTCCGGGTTGACGTCTTTGCGCGGCTCTTTGCCGAAGAACTCGGTAACCTTCTGCTGCACCATCGGCATGCGGGTCTGACCGCCTACCAGAATCACTTCGTCCACACCGGAAGCAGACAGGTCCGCATCTTTCAGGGCGATTTTTACCGGCTCCAGGGAGCGGGTTACCAGGTCTTCCACCAGGCTCTCGAGCTTGGCACGCGTCATTTTCACGACCAGGTGCTTGGGACCGGTGGCGTCTGCGGTGATATACGGCAGGTTCACTTCGGTCTGCTGGCTGGAGGACAGCTCGATCTTGGCTTTTTCCGCGGCCTCTTTCAGGCGCTGCATCGCCAGCGGATCGCCTTTCAGGTCGATGCCCTGCTCTTTCTTGAACTGCTCGGCGAGGTAGTCGATCAGGCGCAGGTCGAAGTCTTCACCACCGAGGAAGGTGTCACCGTTGGTGGACAGCACTTCAAACTGTTTCTCGCCGTCGACGTCGGCGATTTCGATGATGGAGATATCGAAGGTGCCGCCACCCAGGTCGTAAACCGCGATGGTGCGGTCACCACCGGCCTTGTCCATGCCGTAGGCCAGCGCCGCAGCGGTCGGCTCGTTGATGATGCGCTTCACGTCCAGACCGGCAATGCGGCCGGCGTCTTTGGTGGCCTGGCGCTGGGAATCGTTGAAGTAGGCCGGTACGGTGATCACCGCAGCGTCTACCTTCTCACCGAGGAAATCCTCGGCGGTCTTTTTCATTTTCTTCAGGACTTCGGCAGAAATCTGCGGCGGGGCTTTCTTGTCGCCCTTCACTTCTACCCAGGCGTCGCCATTGTCGGCTTCGACGATGCTGTAGGGCACCATCTTGATATCTTTCTGGACGACATCGTCCTTGAACTTGCGGCCGATCAGGCGCTTAACGGCGTACAGGGTGTTCTGCGGGTTAGTCACAGCCTGGCGCTTGGCGGACTGGCCCACCAGCACTTCGTTGTCGTCGGTGAACGCAACGATGGACGGCGTGGTGCGATCGCCCTCGGCGTTCTCGATCACGCGCGCCTTGTCACCTTCCAGAACTGCGACGCAGCTGTTGGTGGTACCCAGGTCGATGCCGATAATTTTTCCCATCTGTTGAATCCTCGTAAGTGTTTCGCGCCGGCGGCCCGGAGGCTCGGCTGCGCATTTGTATTCGGTGTTGCCAGCTATATTGGTGCCGGCCTTACTATTTCAAGGGGCTTTCGCCCAATCTCTTGCCCGATTCTCCGGACAGCGCCTCACGGCGCCTTGCTGACGACGACCATCGCCGGACGCACCAGTCGGCCGTTCAGGCGGTAACCCTTCTGGAACACGTCCAGTACGGTGTTCGGCTCCACATCCCCGTTCGGCACCTGGGTCATGGCCTGGTGCAACTCCGGGTCGAAGGGCTCTCCGGCCGGGTCCACCACCTCGACCGAGTGCTTGGTCAGGGTATCCACGAAGGACTTGCGGGTCAGCTCGATGCCCTCGACGATCGCCTTGTTGGCCTCGTCGCCGGCATCGATGGTCGCCAGTGCACGCTCGAGGTTGTCCACCACCGGCAACAGGTCCTGCAGCAACTTCTCGGTGGCGAACTTGTGTGCCCGCTCCACATCCTGCTGCGCGCGGCGGCGGGCATTCTGCGCCTCGGCCTGGGCGCGCAGCGCCATATCCTTCTCGATCACCAGCTGCTCATGCAGGCCGACTATTTGCGCGTGCAGCGCCTCGGCGCTGTCGGCCTCCGCGTGCAGGGCCTCCTCCGCGTCGTGCTGCTCGTCGGCGGACGGCTCCTCGATCTCGGCGGTATATACCGGCTCGGGCTCGGGGGTGTGTTCGTCGGTCAGCTGTTCTGGCTGTTCAATCTGATCTTCTTCGCTGCGCTCTCTGGCCACTGCTTTCTCCGTCGCGTCGACTGTCAGTTACTTGGATAGATCCGCCCGCACCGCGGGCACTGCTCCCCTATATGGGGCTCAGACCCTGTAGTTCAAGTGGTCTTTTCCCATCGGAGCCGCAGCGCCGGCCGGTAGCGGCGCACAGGCAATATCAACGCAGGTTAATGTGCGCCGGCAGCGCTGGCGAACCCGCAACGATTACTGTATAAATAACCACTGATTTGCGCTGTAGCGCCCTGCTAATAAAAACGGCTTATTACTATGTTGCTGCACCTGTCTATCAGCCAATTCACCCTGGTGGACCAACTGGAGTTGGAATTCGGTCCCGGCACCAGCACCCTCACCGGCGAGACCGGCGCGGGCAAGTCCATCACCCTGGACGCCCTGGGCCTCGCTCTGGGCGACCGCGGGAACGCGGAACTGGTTCGCGCCGGCGCTAAACGCGCGGACATTCACGCGACCTTCGATATCAGTGACCACCCGGAAGCCGCCACCTGGCTGGAAGAACAGGAAATGGACGCCGGCCGCGAGGTGATCCTGCGCCGCGTCATCGGTGCCGATGGCCGCTCCCGTGCCTATATCAATGGCCAGCCAGTGACGCTACTGCAGCTCCGCGCCCTGGGCGAGCAACTGATCGATATCCACAGCCAGCACGAGCACCAGTCCCTGCTGAAGAAGGACACCCACCGGCGCCTGCTGGATGAGTACGCCCAGGCCCAGGAACTGGCCGCCGAGACCCGCATTCACTTCAAGAGCTGGCGCGACCAGTACCGCCGCTACCGCGCCCTGGCCGACAGCGCGGAGGAAACCCAGGCCCGTCGCGACCTGCTCGAGTACCAGCTGGAAGAGCTGGAGCAGCTGAACCTGCAGGCGGGAGAAATCGAGGAGCTGGAGAGCGAGCAGCGCACTCTGGCCAATGCCGGCGAAATCCTGAGCGGCAGTTATCAGCTGGCAGCAATGCTGTCCGGCGGTGAAGGCGATATCGCCGAGCAACTGCACCGCGCCCTGCAACTGATGTCGGCAATGCCCGAACAGTCGCCGGCGCTGGCGGAGGTGGCGCAGATGCTCGACAGCGCGCGCATCCAGGTGGATGAGGCCGCCGGCACCCTGTCCCGACATATCGACGGTTTCGAGATGGATCCGGAGCGCCTGGCCGAGGTGGAGGAACGCCTCAGCGCCATTTACCAGACGGCGCGCAAGCACCGCGTACAACCCGACGAACTACCGCAGCTACAGCAGCAACTGCAGACCGAACTGGACGAAATCGGCGCACCGGATGCCCTCGACCGGCTCGCTACCGAGTGCGAGAAGCTGGAACAGCAGTTCCGCGCCACTGCCGCCAAACTGAGCGCACTCCGCGCAGACGCCGCCCTGCGCCTGGCCGAAGCCGTCAATGCCCAGCTGGCAGACCTGGCCATGCCCCACGCGCGGGTCGAACTGGCACTGCAATCCCTCGAGAACCCGGCCGCCAGCGGGCTCGAAGAGGTGGAGATCCTGATTTCAACCAACCCGGGCCAGCCGCCACGGCCACTCGGCAAGATCGCGTCCGGTGGTGAACTGTCGCGGGTCAGCCTGGCAATCCAGGTGGTGACGGCCCAGACTTCGCGCACACCGACCCTGGTGTTCGACGAGGTGGACGTCGGCATCGGGGGCGCCACCGGCGATGTGGTTGGGCGCCTGCTGCGCCAGCTGGGGGAAACCCGCAACGGCCGCGCCGGCCAGGTCATCTGTGTCACCCACCTGGCCCAGGTGGCAGCCCGCGCCCACCGCCAGTATCTGGTGGAGAAGCACAGCGATGGCGAGGCGGCATTTGTGTCCCTGCGCGAGCTGAAAAATGGCGATCGCCGGGAAGAAGTCGCACGCATGCTCGGCGGTGAGACCACAGCCCAGTCTCTGGCCCATGCGGAGGAAATGCTGTCCCGCGCCTAGTACCGGGCCCCAACCGTCGACTGGCTGTTCACAAAAAGTGGGCGGAATAGCAGGGGAAAAGACCGAAAATGACCGGGAACTGCAGCAAAGGTCACCCTATACTGCAGCGCTTTGAGCAATTTCGAACCGACCCATGCAAAGAACGATTTTCAATACGCCCATTGTGACACCGCTGCTGCGCCAGCTCGCCCGACTGCTGCTCAAGCTGCACGGCTGGCGCGTGGTCGCCGACCAGCAGGCACTGAAACTGAAGAAGTACGTGCTGCTGGGTGCGCCCCACACCACCAACTGGGACGGCTACTACTTTATTCTCACCGCACTCAAGCTCGGTCTGGTGCCCCAGTGGATGGGCAAGGACAAACTGTTCAAGTTCCCGCTGGGGGGCACCATGCGCTGGTTCGGCGGTATCGCGGTGGACCGCAGCAAGTCGAACAACCTGGTGGAAGCCACTGTGGAACAGTTCAACAAGAGCGATGCGCTGGTCGTAGCGGTGCCGCCGGAAGGTACCCGCGGCGCGGCGGAGCGCTGGAAGACCGGCTTCTACCATATCGCCCGCGGCGCAGCCGTGCCGGTGGTCTGTGGCTTTATCAATTTTGCCAAGAAGGAAGTGGGCTTGGGCCCGGCGATGGAAATGGGTCGGGATCTGGCTGCGGAACTGGTGCGCTTCCGCGACTTCTACGCCGACAAGGTCGGCAAGTTTCCCGAGCGCTATACGCCGCCGGTGGCGTAGCTGACACACAGATAGAAAAACGGGGCCTGCGGGCCCCGTTTTGCATTGCAGCTGAAAGTAATCAGCCTTCTTTTTTCGTCACATAAAGCACCAGGCTGTGGCCGGTCAGCTCGTAACCGTGCTCTTCGGCAATCTGCTGCTGCAACTTCTCGATCTCATCATTGTGAAACTCGATCACCTTACCGGTATCAGTGCAGACCATATGGTCGTGGTGATCGCCGCGATCCAGCTCGAATACCGAGTGGCCGCCATCGAAGTTGTGGCGAATGACCAGGCCGGCACTCTCGAACTGGGTCAGCACCCGGTACACCGTTGCCAGGCCGACATCTTCACCCGCATCCAGCAGCATCTTGTAGACATCTTCGGCGCTCAGATGTTGTTCACTGGCGTTTTCCAGCAGTTGCAGGATCTTTACCCGCGGCAATGTGACTTTAAGGCCGGCTTTGCGCAGTTCCTGATTTTCGTTAGGCATGAATAAGTTTTTCCCGGCAGGATTTTCTAGAGTTCTTCGTTATCTTTACTGTTCGCGCAACGCACCGCTGCCATCCGCTTCGCAGATCGCGGCCGCGCCCGACACGCTCAAAAGGTGTCTGTCAGCGCGCAAACACTTCGGGTATTATCCCACGTTCAGCGGAGTCAGCGGAACCCCAGGCCCTCGCGGGTCATTCAGCGGCAGTTCCGAGCGGTCGGACAGCTGCCGGGGAACTTTCCCAGCCGCCAGGCGCCTATTCTGTTTAACCGTAAACATCCGGCGCGCGGCCCACCGTGTACCAGCCCAGATTCGGGCGAGAACCCCGCTGACTAAGAAGCCAAAAATGGAGCAATGAATGCCGTCTTCCCTGAAAATCCTCGCCATCGCTGGCCTCTGCGCCCTGCTCGGCGCCTGCAGCCTGTTCAAGTTTCCGGGCGTACACCGCATCCCGGTGCAGCAGGGCAATATTGTCACCCAGGAGATGGTCGACCAGCTGAAACCCGGCATGACCCGCCGCCAGGTACGCTTTGTAATGGGCACCTCACTGGTCGAGGACACCTTTAATCCCAATCGCTGGGATTACATCAATCGACTGCGCGACCCCAAAGGCAAGGTGACCGAAAAGCGCTTCACGGTCTACTTCAATGGCGACATTCTGATCGCCACCAGCGGTGACTGGCAGCCAGCCGGCTGGCCCCAGTAACTTCCAATCCGGCCCTCTGGGGCCGGTTTATTGTTGCTGTTGCTGCGCCTGACGCTTGGCCTTTTCCGCGCGCTGTTTTCGCGCCTCTTTGGGATCGGCGATCAGCGGGCGGTAGACTTCGACCCGATCACCGGGCTGCAGCACATACTGATCCGCCGGCGCCAGCCCCTTGGTGCCGAGGGCCTGGCCGAAGATACCCAGCCTGGCACCGGCAGGATCCACTTCCGGATACTCCTCCGGAATTCCCGAGCGCACCAGTGCCTCCAGCGCCGTGGTGCCCGGCTTCACCAACAGGCGAATCAACCGCTGCTCGTGCGGTAGCGCATAGACCACTTCCACTGCGATCGTCTTGATGTCCGTCATTGCTTGCTTCCGTATATTTCTTCGGCGCGCGCGCACATAGCGCCGACCATCTGGTTAGCCAAGTCGCTGAACAGCTTGCCCGCAGCTGCCGCCACCAATCGGTTCTTCAGGCTGAATGCCAGGGAAAAACTCACTTTGCACGCGTCTGGGGCCAGTGGGGTAAATTGCCACAGCCCGGTAAATTGTTCGAAGGGGCCGTCCACCAGCGTCAGGGTCATGCGCTGCGGAGGCTCCAGTTCGTTGCGGGTGACAAAACTCTGGCGAATACCAGCGCGGGACAATTCGAGGCGGGCCTCAAGAGTCTGCGCATCGCTGTACAAAATTTCTGCACCGCGACAACCGGGTAAAAACTGCGGATAACTGGCCACATCATTGACCAGGTCGAACATCTGTTCCGCGCTGAACATCACCAGCGCACTACGCTCTATTTCAGTCATTGTTCCTGCTTATTCCAATACTGCCGGCAATTTTGCCTTTATTGCCGGGCGAGCGGGCGATTTTGCCCGACGACGCTACTCAAGCACCGCAATTCCTGCAACAATCGCATTTTTTAGCCGGCGCCCCCGGACTGCAAGGGTCCGCCAGAGGCTCCCGGTTACTCACTCGACAAGAATAACAGGCAAGCGAGAATACTATGGCCGCAGCGAGAGAACATTTTGGATCACGCCTCGGGTTTATCCTGGCAGCAGCGGGATCCGCCGTCGGCATCGGAAACCTGGTTTCATTTCCGGTGGCCGCCACCAAGAGCGGCGGCGGCGCCTTCCTGGTGGTATATGCCATATTCGTGTTCTTTGTCTGCCTGCCGGTGATGATGGCGGAGCTCGCTCTCGGCCGCAAATCCGACAAGGACCCGGTGGGTGCCTACCGCCAGATGTCTGGCAACTCCCGGATGTGGCATATCCCCGGCTGGCTCGCGCTGATTACCCCTTTCATGATTGCGGTCTTCTACCTCGTGGTCACCGTCTGGGTACTGGGCTACCTGGTAGAAATCGTCATGGGTAATCTGGATCAACTGACCACAGAGGGTTATTTCACCCAGTTCATCAACTCACCACTGGTGTTTGTTTTCCTTGTGATCCTGATGTTGATGATCAACGGCATCCTCGCCCTCGGCGTAAAGGACGGCATCGAGCGCGCAGCGAAAACCCTGATGCCGATGCTATTCGTGATGCTGGTGCTGCTGGTGATCTTCGTACTCACCCGCGAAAACGCAGTGCTCGGGGTCAAGTATTACCTGATCCCGGATTTCGGCAAGATCGACGCCTCGGTGGTCAGCAAGGCCATGGCCCAGGCCTTTTTCTCACTATCATTGGGCATGGGGATCATGATCACCTATGGCTCCTACATGAAGAAACACGACTCGATCCCCGGCTCCGCCCGGGCGGTCGCGGTGACTGACACATTGGTAGCATTTATCGCCGGCCTGCTGATTCTGCCGAGCATTTTTCACTTTAACCCACAGATCGACCCGGCCGATCTGAGCGACTCCTCCGCCGGCATGATCTTCCTGTTCCTGCCGAAGATCTTCCTCGCGCTGCAGGACAGCGTCGGCTACTTCGGGGCCAGCGCCTTCGCCGCCGTGTTCTTCTTCCTGGTACTGGTAGCCGCACTGACCTCCCTGGTTTCCATCATCGAGGTGCCGCTGGCTACCCTGCGCGACGAGCGTGGCATGGAGCGCAAGAAGGCCATTTACACCGTGGGCGCGGTACAATTTGTGCTGGCCATCGGCTGTGCGGTTTCCTTTGGCATGGTGGACTGGTTCACCAACCTTACCCACATTGCCGGGCAGGGAAAATCCTTCTTCGACCTGATCGAGCTGGTGTTCTACGATACTATTTTGCCGCTGAACGGCCTGCTGATCTGCCTGTTCGTGATCTACAAGTGGAAGCGCGTGAACCTCGATCGGGAACTGCAGGATGGCGACCCCACGTTCGCCGGCTCCTTCTCACAGAAATATGTCAACTTCTCCCTGGGCACCTTTATTCCGTTGATCCTGTTCCTGGTCTTCGTCAATACGGTTGCCCTGAAGTTCTTCGGCATCAACCTGCTAGATTTAATTTAAGTTGTATTCATGGCCAAAAAGAAAAAGGCACCGACTTCCAACACCATCGCCCTCAACAAGAAGGCGCGTCACGACTACTTCATCGAGGAGAAGTTCGAGGCGGGCCTGGAGCTGCAGGGCTGGGAAGTAAAGAGCTGTCGCGAGGGCAAGGCACAGCTCACCGACAGCTACGTGATCTTTAAAAATGGTGAGGCCTGGCTGCTGGGTGCGCGCATCCAGCCGCTGCCGAGCGCCTCGACCCACTTCGTCACCGAACCAGATCGCACTCGCCGGCTGCTGCTCAACAAGCGCGAGCTGTCCAAACTGATCGCGGCGGTGGAACAAAAGGGCCACACCGTGGTGGCCACCGCGCTTTACTGGAAAAAACACCTGATCAAGTGTGAGATTGCCCTGGCGAAGGGCAAGGCCATGCACGACAAGCGCGATACGGAAAAGTCGCGCGACTGGAACCGCGAGAAACAGCGCCTGATGCGCACTGAGAACCGCTGATTCCACCGGCTCCGCCGGAAATACCCGGATACCGCGCGGTTCCGGGAACGCAATAACAGAGAAGAATAACGAAGAGAGTGACTATGAGTGCACCGCGAGGACAATTCAGCTCCAACATCGGCTTCCTGATGGCCGCGGCGGGATCCGCCGTTGGCCTCGGCAATATCTGGGGCTTTCCCACCAAGGCCGCCGGCAACGGCGGCGCCGCCTTTGTGGTGGTCTACCTGATCCTGGCCTTCCTGCTCGCCTACCCGGCCCTGATGGCCGAACTGACCATTGGCCGCCATGCGCGCCGCAATATGGTGCAGGCCCTGCGCGGCATTGCCACCGGGCCCATAAGCCGTTTTGTCGGCACCGTTGCCGGCCTCGGAGGCATCCTCGTCGCCTCGCTGATCCTCAGTTTTTACGCCATCGTCGCCGGCTGGATGGTTGCCTACCTGGTAGAGCCATTTGCCTCGCTGGTCGGCGCCAGCCATATCACGGACTGGCTCACCGGCGACAGCCCCGCTCGCAACCTGACCTTCACCGCCATCTTCAGCGGTTTCACCATGCTGATCATTGCCAGCGGCGTGGAAAAAGGTATCGAGCGCTGGTCTACGGTGCTGATGCCCGCACTGATCATCCTGCTCCTGCTCCTGATCGCGTACGTACTGACCCAGGACGGCGCCATGAAGGGGCTCGAGGTCTACCTGATGCCGGACTTCAGCCAGTTCACCCCGGAACTGATGATCTCCGCCATGGGGCAGGCATTCTTCTCCCTGTCCCTGGGGGTTGGCACCATGCTGATCTACGGCTCCTACCTCAGCCAGCAGGAGAGCCTCCCGCGCCTTGGCGCCATGGTGACACTGATCGACGTGGGCATCGCCTTCACCGCCGGGCTGCTGATCCTGCCCGCCATGTATGTCGCGCAGGAAGCCGGCACACAGATCTTCTCTGCCAGCGGGGAACTGATCGCAGGCCCGGGCCTGATCCTGCAGGTTCTGCCAGCGCTGTTTGACAGCATGGGCACTGCCGGCATGTTTGTGGCCATCGCCTTCTTCGCACTGATGGTTATCGCTTCCCTGACTTCCTCCATCTCCATGCTGGAAGTGCCGGTGGCCTTTTCGATCGAAAACCTGGGTATGAAGCGCAAACCGGCCACATTACTGATGGGGCTCATCATCTTTGCGCTCAGCAACATGATCATCTTCAACGTTTACAACTCCGACGATCCCCTGACGATGATTGCCCGCGTCAGCACGGAGTACGGCCAGCCACTGCTGGGCGTGGTTCTGTGCGTGTTCGCCGGCTGGATCTGGCGCCGCGACCAGTTGCTGACAGAGCTGCAGAAGGGACACGAGGATATCGAGCGGACCCTGTTCTGGAAGATCTGGCCCTGGTATGTGCGAATCGTCTGCCCCCTGCTGATCCTGGCCGCCTTTGCCGTCTCCCAGGGGCTGGTCGGCTAGCACAGCAATAATGACCAGACAGCCGCAGACAGCCATACACAGGTATTGTTTGCGGCCGTTTTCGGGTATAATTACCTGACACAAGTGAGTTTCTTTCCGGGGATGACTTGGATTCGACGCCGGTGACGAAACCATGGGTGCATGCCGTGAGGGTAGCGAATCACGTAAATCCAAAGCTGCATTTTATTAGTTGCCAACGACGACAACTACGGTGCCCAACTGGCTGCGTAAGCAGTCCGCGAAGCACTAACTAAGGGTTCGCCCTTAGCGGCCTTCAGTAAGGTTCCAGTACCGCGCTGCAGGCTGTCATACAGAACTGGATCGTCCTGAAGCGTGCCTGACGTGGATGGCCTAAAACTTATTCAGGCTCGCTCTTAACGTCCTGCCCGCTGGGCTGTATAGAGTTAAATCAATAGGCGGAACTAAGCATGTAGAGCCTCTGGCAGAGTGCTGACGGACGCGGGTTCGACTCCCGCCATCTCCACCAAATTAAAAAGGCCCGTTACCGCAAGGTAACGGGCCTTTTTAATTTGGCGAGCTATCGGCAGTGGAACGCAACAGCGCCGGGTTCGATCAACGCGCGCAGCGCGCTAAGACAGCCACCGCCTGCCCCGCAGGGGTGAGGAGCGCAGCGACGAATCACTCCCGCCATACGGACTTCCAGAATCCGAAATTCTCATTATTCCCACTATTTGTACAACATCAATTTCCCCGCATCGCCCCCCAAGGATCAAGCCCTAATGCTGGCCGCTAAATTAACTTTTCGTTAGACTGCTGACGATTTAAGACGACTTTAGGGCTTTAAGCTGGATGCAATTGCCATGACTGCTGAACCGTGGGTTACTGCCGAACAAGTCGCCCAACATCTGGGCGTAGCGAAAGACACCATTTACCGCTGGCGCGAACGCAAGGGGTTGCCCGCGCACAAAATCGGCCGACTGTGGAAATTCCAGCTGTCAGAAGTGGACGAATGGGTTCGCGAAGGCGGCGCCGATGACCAACCGGAAAACGGTCCCAAAACCCAATAATGTACCGCCAGCCGAGCCAAGCGCTATCGCTCTCTTCATGGCGATAGAAAATGGTCGATACGCCGGTAACGGCCCAATGAATCAAAGGTTTCTATCGCCCATTGCATATCAAGCTTGGGTCATAGAACCAGACATCAATACCAACGCGACTCTGGTGCTAAACCGAGCCTATCCGCCGAGATGATGCAAGCAACTTTCCAAGCGCCGCGTTAGGCCTTTTAGCCAAAACGCGCCCCCTGAAGCTACCGAAGCCTAAGAGAAAATACAGAACATGAACAAACAACAACTCGCCGCCAAAATCTGGGAATCCGCCAACCAGATGCGCTCCAAAATTGAAGCAAATGAATATAAAGACTACATACTCGGTTTTATTTTCTACAAATACTTAAGCGACCAGCTGGTCCAATTTGTAAGTGCCCAAGGCATGACGGCCGAGGACATTAAAGCCCTCAATGAAAGCGATGCCGAAACGGTAGAATTTGTGCAAAGCAACCTGGGTTACTTTATTGCCTACAACAACCTTTTTTCGACCTGGATAGATCCAACATCTAACTTTGATGAATCCAATGTGCGCGATGCACTCTCCGCCTTTAGCCGCCTGATATCCCCCAATCACAAAAAACTGTTTGAAGGCATTTTCACCACCCTCGAAACCGGCTTAAGCAAACTCGGCGAAAGCGCCGGAAAACGCACCAAAGCCATCAGTGACTTGCTGCACCTGATTAAAAGCATCCCCATGAATGGCAAGCAAGGCTACGACGTACTGGGTTACATTTACGAATACCTGATTGAAAAGTTCGCCGCCAATGCCGGTAAAAAGGCCGGTGAGTTTTACACTCCGCACGAAGTCTCGGTACTGATGTCACACATCATTGCACACGAGTTACAACATAAAGACACCATTGAAATTTACGACCCGACTTCCGGCTCTGGCTCGCTGCTAATCAATATCGGTGAAGCCGTTACAAAATACGCCAAAAACAAAGACAGCATTACCTATTACGCCCAAGAGCTCAAGGCCAACACCTACAACCTGACGCGTATGAACCTGATCATGCGTGGCATAAAAGCCAACAACATAAAAACCCGCAATGGCGATACACTGGAAGACGACTGGCCTTATTTTGACGAAAACGACCCGCAAGGCACTTACCAGGCTCTGTATGTGAATGCCGTGGTCTCTAACCCACCCTACTCACAGCAGTGGGATCCAAGCCACAAAGAAAATGACCCACGCTATTCGCGGTTTGGCCTAGCCCCCAAAACCAAAGCCGATTTCGCCTTTTTACTGCACGACCTTTATCACCTAAAGCCAGATGGCATTATGACCATTGTCTTGCCCCACGGCGTGCTCTTCAGGGGTGGTGAAGAAGGCGAAATTCGCAAGCAGCTGATTGAGAGCGACCACATTGATGCCATTATCGGCCTGCCCGCCAATATCTTTTTTGGCACCGGCATTCCGACCGTGATTTTGGTGCTCAAACAGAAACGGCAAAATAATGATGTGCTGATTGTGGATGCCTCCAAAAACTTTATAAAAGAAGGCAAAAACAACAAACTGCAAGCCAGCGATATCAAACGCATTGTGGATGCCGTGATTCACCGCGAAAGCCACCCGAAATTTTCGCAAGTGGTGAGCAAGCAAACCCTGCGCGACAACGGCTACAACATTAACATTCCCCGCTATGTGGATTCCTCCTCCGCTGCCGAAAGCTGGGATTTACACGCCACCATGTTAGGCGGCATACCCAATAGCGAAATTGCCCAGTTGCAAGATTACTGGCAAGCCTTGCCGCAATTGCACAGCGCATTATTTACGCCAAAATCAGCCGCTTACAGTGAACTGACACCTGCCAAAGACGCGGTAAATGCCACCATAAGCCAGCACCCGCAAGTACTGAGATTTATTCAGGCTTATACACAAGCCTTTAATGGGTTTGATAAACACTTAGACACCGTTTTGATTCAGGGCTGGCAAACGGCAAACCGCAATCAGATCGAGGCCGATTTAAGCGTAGAGCTATTTACGCGCTTAAGCAGAATTACCTTAATTGACAAATACCACGCCTACCAATTTCTCAACAACCAATGGCAAACCATCTGCGCCGACTTGGAAATGATGCAAACCGAAGGCTTTGCCGCCACTAAACAAGTTGACCCGAATATGGTCATAAAAAGGAAAGACGGCAAAGACACAGAAGTACAAGACGGCTGGAAAGGCCACATACTGCCGTTTGAGTTAGTGCAACAAACCCATTTAAGTGACGACTTGGCCGCACTCGCCAAGCAAGAAAACCGCCTGGCGGAAATCGCAAGCCGCTTAGAAGAAATTCTGGAATCACTCTCTGAGGAAGAAAAAGAGCAAGACACCGTAAAAGAAAGTAAAGATGGCTTTGCCAATGCCGAAGTGGGCAAAGCGGCTAAAACCTTTTTGAAAGAACAAAAAAATAACAAACAAAAGTTTGACACTGAAAGCTACGAAGCCAAAATCATTCAAGCCAGAAAATTAATCGACGAAGAAAAAGCCCTGAAAAAATCGGTTAAAGACGCCGCTACGTCACTGCACTTAAAAACCAAAACCACCATAGAAGGTTTAACGGATGCGCAAGCCAATGAATTGCTGCACCTGAAATGGATAACGCCGCTGTGCAATGCATTAGCGGCAATGCCCAACGCAGTGATTACCCAGATCACCAGCCAAGTACAAGCGCTTGCCGATAAATACGCAGTGACTTATTCGCAAGTAGCGAATGAAATTAAAACCACCGAGCAAGATTTGTCGGAGATGTTAGGCGAACTCACCGGTAATGAGTTTGATATGCAGGGCTTGGCGGAACTCACCAGCTTATTGAAGGGCGAATAAGATGAGTGTGTATAAGAATGTGCCTGAGATTCGGTTTAAAGGGTTTAGTGGCGAATGGATCGAAAATTATCTAGGTGGTTTAATAGATATTAGATCTGCCGCGCGAGTTCATAAAGAGCAATGGACGGAAGCAGGTGTCCCATTTTTTAGAACGAGCGATGTTGTATCTATTTACAAGGGGGCGAAAAACACTAAGGCTTACATTTCTCAAGAGGTTTATCAAGGTCTATCTGAAAAAATTGGCAAGGTAACAAAAGACGATCTACTTATAACGGGTGGCGGCTCGATTGGCATTCCTTACCTAGTGCCGAACGACGATCCCTTATATTTCAAAGATGCAGATTTGCTTTGGCTAAAGAACAATAAAAAGTTCGATGGCTATTTTCTATATGCTTTTCTCTTAAGCCAACCCTTCAGACAGTACATTAAAAGCATCTCCCATACAGGAACCATTGCCCACTACACAATTGAGCAAGCGAAATCAACCCCAATAAATACTTGCGACAACGAAGAACAAACCGCCATCGGCAACTACTTCCAAAAAATCGACAACCTAATCAACCAACACCAACAAAAGCATGACAAGCTCAGCAATATTAAACAAGCCATGCTGGAAAAGATGTTCCCCAAACAAGGCGAAACCATTCCAGAAATCCGCTTTAAAGGGTTTAGTGGGGAGTGGTCGGAGAAGGAGCTAAATAGTGAAGTCGAACTTTTTAGTGGACTAACGTACTCACCTAAAGATATTCGCAAAGAAGGGACATTTGTAATTCGCTCATCAAATGTAAAAAACGGCCAACTAGTTCAAGCGGATAACGTTTACGTCGACCCTGAAGTGGTTAATTGTAGCAATGTGAAAAAAGGTGACGTCATTGTTGTCGTTCGTAACGGATCAAGATCCTTAATTGGAAAACATGCGCAAGTAACTTCAGGCATGAAAAACACTGTCATTGGAGCATTTATGACAGGAATTAGAAGTAAGCAGCCTGGGTTTATAAATGCCTTATTTGATACTAGTCAATTTACAGCAGAGGTTGAAAAAAACTTGGGGGCAACTATAAACCAGATCACCAATGGCGCCTTCAATAACATGGTCTTTATGTTTCCAGGCGATGACGAACAAGCAGCCATCGGAAACTACTTCCAAAAGCTCGACACCCTAATCAACCAACACCAACAACAAATCACCAAACTCAATAACATCAAGCAAGCCTGCTTGAGCAAAATGTTTGTCTAGCAGGGAGCAAGCCATGACCACCTTTAAAACCGAAGCGGAATTTGAGCAGGCGT
>NZ_JACZCR010000008.1 GCF_014904735.1 Microbulbifer hainanensis
TTTGAAAATAACAAACAGCAAGATCGCCTAAATGGTGTGCCGCTCACCAGCAGCGAAATGCAGCAGATTCTTGATCAAATCAAAGAACTCAAAACTCCGCTTAAGTTAAACGGTTTTATTAATGGCAAAACCGTGGCCATTAAGCGCGACAACCCGGCCGATAGTGTGCACTTGGGTAAAGAGATCAGCCTAAAAATTTACGATAGGCAAGAAATCGCCGCTGGCCAAAGCCGATACCAGATTGTGCAGCAACCTAAGTTTGAACGCGGCAGTCCTTTGCGCAACGACAGACGCGGCGATGTGTTGTTGCTGATTAACGGCATGCCGGTGATACATGTGGAGCTAAAGCGCAGCGGCATTCCGGTAAGCCAAGCCGTTAACCAAATCGAAAAGTACAGCAAAGAAGGCATTTTTAGCGGCCTGTTTTCGCTCGTTCAAATATTTGTAGCCATGGAGCCGGAGGAGACCAAATACTTTGCTAACCCCGGCTTAGATGGAAAATTCAACCCCGACTACCAATTTAACTGGGCGGATTTTAACAACGAGCCAGTGAATCGCTGGAAAGCCATTGCTTCCACGCTCTTATCCATCCCCATGGCGCACCAACTGATTGGTTTTTACACCGTCGCCGACGATACCGACGGCGTGCTGAAGGTGATGCGCAGTTACCAGTATTACGCCGCCAATGCCATTTCCGACAAGGTCGCCAAAACCAACTGGCAGCAACTCGGCAGTGGTAACAATGCAGACCGTTTAGGGGGGTATGTGTGGCATACCACAGGCTCCGGCAAAACCATGACCAGCTTTAAATCGGCACAGCTCATTGCCCAATCGAAAGATGCCGATAAAGTGATTTTTTTAATGGATCGCATTGAGCTGGGCACTCAGTCCCTTGCCGAATACCGCAACTTTGCCAGCGACAGCGAAGACGTACAGGCCACCGAAAACACCTACGTACTCATCACCAAACTTAAAAGTAATAACCCAGCCGACACCCTGATTGTTAGCTCCATTCAAAAAATGAGTAATATTTTTGAAGAGGTTGACGATGCAGGCACCGCCACCAACTCTGCTGATATAGAAAAAATTCGCGCCAAACGTTTGGTGTTTATTGTGGATGAAGCCCACCGCTCCACTTTTGGCGATATGCTCATCACCATTAAGCACACCTTTCCCCGCGCCCTGTTTTTTGGTTTTACCGGCACGCCCATTCAAGAAGAAAACGAAAAAAGCGGCAACACCACCAGCACCGTATTTGGTAACGAGTTGCACCGCTACAGCATTGCCGATGGCATACGCGATGGCAACGTACTGGGCTTTGACCCGTACAAAGTCTGTACGTTTAAAGACAAAGACCTGCGCCAAGCCGTAGCCCTTGAGCAAGCCAAAGCCGATTCGGTTGCCGATGCACTATCAACGCCTGCCAAAAAGAAGAAATTCAATTTCGTTATGAATGATATGGCTATGGCAGGCCATAAAGGCCCCACAGGTCAGTACATCAAGAGCATTGAAGACTATGTACCCAAAGAGCAATACCTGACCGATGCCCATCAAGCCAAGGTGGTGGAAGATATTCTGCAAAACTGGGATGTGCTCAGCCAAGCCAATAAGTTTCATGCCATTTTGGCCACCAACAGTATTGCCGAGGCCATTGATTATTACCGCCGCCTAAAAGCGGCGAAACCCGAGCTGAAAATATCCGCCCTGTTTGACCCGAACATTGATAACGATGGTAGTGGTAGCCGCGGCCCGACCTTTAAAGGTGATGGCCTGGAAGAAATTATGGCCGACTACAATGCGCGCTACGGCCAGGATTTTGATTTTGCCCGCCACGCTGCCTTTAAAAAAGATTTAGCCGCACGCCTTGCCCATAAAAAACCCTACGAGCGCATTCATACCGAACCCGAAAGACAACTGGATTTGTTGATTGTGGTCGACCAAATGCTTACGGGGTTTGACTCAAAATGGCTCAACACCTTGTATTTGGACAAGGTGATTAAATACCAGAATATTATTCAAGCCTTCTCGCGCACCAACCGTTTGTTTGGCCCAGACAAGCCCCACGGCACCATTCGTTACTATCGTTATCCGCATACCATGGAGCAACACATAAAGGATGCGGTAAAACTCTATTCCGGTGATCGCCCAATCGGCTTATTTGTCGACCGCTTAGCAAGCAATCTGGAGGCCATAAATACGCTGGTAGCAGACATCACCGAGTTATTTGTGAATGCAGGCGTGCAAAACTTTGAGAAGCTTCCCGAGGATATAGCATCCTGCGCCAAATTTGCTGATCTCTTTAATGCCTTTAACCAGCATTTGGAAGCCGCCAAGGTGCAGGGTTTTCATTGGGATAAACTGGTTTATCCATTTGGTGATAATGGCGATAAGCATGAGGTATCGCTGGCCACGGATGAACAAACCTATTTGGGTTTAGTGCTGCGCTATAAAGAGTTGGTGAGTAAAGGCAGTGGCGGCGGCACAGGTGGCGGCGATGTGCCCTTTGATATTAGCGGTTACCTCACCGAAATTGATACGGGAAAAATCGACGCTGATTACATGAACAGCCGCTTTGAAAAATATCTCAAAGAGCTAAACCAGAACCAAGACGCGGAAATTATTGAACAAACACTCAACGAACTACACAAATCATTTTCATCGCTGACTCAGTCCGAACAAAAATACGCCAAGCTATTTTTGCACGATTTGCAGCGTGGTGACGTGCAGCTGATTGAGGGCTACAGTTTTAGAGACTATATCAATAGTTACAAAGATAATGCTGAAAACGCGCAACTCAATGCCGTGGTGAACGCTTTAAGTTTAGATAAAAATCGGCTCATAGCTTTGCTAAATGACAATGTTAACGAGAAAAATTTGAACAACTTTGGTCGCTTTGATGCACTAAAAGAATCGGTGAATAAAACCAAAGCCAAAGCTTATTTCGAGAAACAAGACGGCACGACCATACCGCCATTCAAGCTGAACCTGCGCATTGAAAAGTTTTTAAAGCAGTTTATTTTTGCACGATCGGATGAGCGCTCAATCAGTTTTCCTGCTGAGCTAGCTAATCACACTACTGCATTGGTACCGACACCTTTGATTTTTGGTTCAGTAAATTTATACCAAGCCTCCCAAGTTTCTAAACTGGAAAATGCACAGGAGTTGGGGAGCATCACCTTCAAAACAGACTTACCATACACGGATAATCCTGCATCGTTACTCACGACAGGTTGTTATTCAGAATTAAAGGCGCTTGGCGTCATATCCTCGAACGTGCTAGATGCAACCATTATCGCTCTTCTTGAACTTGAATTGGCTACAAAAGAACTGGAACTGCCGTTATATCAAGAAGGAAAGAGTGGCATAGTCTGGGCACTTAAAGAGGCACGAGAAGGCAGCGTTTACAATGATTTCATGGCCTACGTAGTGCAAGTTATAGGTGATGAAAGCCTTCTAACCTATATCGAAAGTGGCATCTACGATGTTGGAAAAATGGGTTTTGGCGCGGCGTTTATTTCATTACCCAAAATGTTAAAAGAGAAATTGAAAGAAAAACGAAAAGTCACGCAAGGGACGAACGAAGAAAACGAAGCCATTGAAGCGGCTGTGAATGTGGTTGATTACCGAATTCATCCCAGGTTAACAGAAAAGTGGAAAGTCAAAGATCATTAAAGCTGGAGATATCGCTTTGCCTAATGAAGCCATTTTCACATGAAGCTCGAACCGGAGCTTCACGCCGATTCCATGACCGCTGCAGAGGCCAGCCATCGGCAGGCCTCTCAGATCATACGCGAGTTTGTGCAGCGCCAGCGAGAGGCGTGTGAGTATGACTCCATTTTGCGCGGTAAGGTGACTGGTATCCGCGAGCAAATCCGCTCAGGCGATTACGCCAGCGTCGATCAGGTTAAAGCGCGTTTCACCGCACGCCGGGGCGCAAGTAGCCACCAAGGCATGCCAGAAAAAGGCGAACGCAAAGCGTGGGCGCATCCAGCGTGTGCCTTTCCTATTTAATTCGGCTACTGCTCACTCGCAAGTTCATCGCGTTGCACGACCAAAAAATCAATCAAAGCCCTAATTTTTGCCGGCATCTGCGCTCTCGAAGGCACATACAAAAAGAACCCCGGAAACGGCCTGCACCAGTTTTGCAACACCCTCACCAGCGAGCCGTCGGCAAGATACTGCTGCACGCACAGATCCAGGTGCTGTATGACCCCCAGACCATTAAGCGCTGCGCGCAGCATACTTTCGTCATCATTGAACACCCCGTTGCCCTTCGGCTCGAACACCAGGGTGCGCTTGTCAGCATCCGGCGAGGTGAAAGACCAGCGGTCGATGACACCACTGGAGGTGAAACGAAAGGCGAGGCAATTGTGTTGCAGTAAGTCATCGGGTGTTTCCGGGGTGCCGTGCTTCGCGAAATACTCCGGGGAGCCAACGATTGCCATCGACATCGGCGGTGTTACCGGCACAGCCACCATATGCTCAGCGAGACTTTCCCCCAGGCGAATACCTGCGTCCATACCACTGGAAATGATATTGGAAAGGCCATCATCCAGGATCAATTCCAACTTTAATTTGGGGTAGCGCGCCAGGAAGGTTTCCATCTTTGGCTCCAGCAATAATCTGGCTGCCACCCTCGACGTATTGATGCGTATTACCCCGGATGGCTCTGCCTGCGACTCCCCCACCTCGGCGACTGCCCGGTCGACCGACTCAATGGCCGGGGTGAGAACGTCAAACAGTCGCTGCCCTTCTTCGGTTAGCGACATGCTGCGCGTACTGCGATTTAGCAGCCGCACATTCAGCTGCTGTTCCAGCGATTTCAGGTGCTGCGACAGGGCTGCGCGTGATACTTCACCCTCCTCTGCCGCCTTAGTAATGCTGCTGTGACGCGCTATACGAACAAACCACACTAGAGATGGATACAGCGAGGGATCGATGGCCATATTGTTAACCTTTACTTAACACTGATTTAAGTTTTAGCACGTTTTTCCAAATAAGGCCCGCCATTAGTATTCCCCCTGTCTGAGCACAACGGCTCAGAAAAACACTGAGACCGAAGCTACCAACATGAAGGGCACCATCATGAAAAGCATCAGCATCAAGAACCTCAACGGCCAAGGCGTCACTATCGCCGCCAACGTGTACTTCCCTGCCGACTTTGATGAAAGCCAGCAGTACGCCGCAGTCGTGGTATCGCACCCTGGCGGTGGTGTTAAGGAGCAGACAGCCGGACTCTATGCAGAGCGACTGGCAGAAAGTGGCCTGGTCACGGTTGCTTACGACGCTTCTTACCAGGGAGCGAGCACCGGCATGCCGCGTCAACTGGAGAACCCCTACATCCGCACCGAGGACGTCAGCGCGGTGATCGACTACCTGACCACGTTGCCATACGTCGACAACAACCGCATCGGCGCCATGGGCGTCTGTGCTGGCGGCGGCTATTCCGCCAATGCCGCGATCACCGACCGCCGTATCAAATCGCTGGCCACCGTCAGTGCCGTGAACATCGGCCAGATGTTCCGCAACGGCTGGGAAAACAACGTCCAGGATGCCGATGCACTGCCGTATGTTGTGGCGGGCTCCGAAGCGCGCACCGGCGACGCCAACAGCGATGAACTGGGCACCCTGCCCCTGGCCCCAATGAAGGAGGAGGATGCTCCTAATGAGGAACTGCGCCAGGCCTGGGAGTACTACCACACCGATCGTTGCCAGCACCCGAATGCGCCCGGTTTCATGACCGCTCGCAGCCTTAACCAGATCATCACCTATGACGCCTACAACCTGGCCGAAGCTTTCCTGACACAACCGGTACTCACTATTGCCGGTGACCAGGCGGGAAGCAAATGGATGAGTGATGACCTGATCGCCCGCGCAGCCAGCAGCGACAAGACCATGCATGTCGTGAAAGGTGCGAACCACATGTCACTGTACGACGTGCCCGAGTATGTGGACGAAGCGGTATCGGTACTGATCCCGTTCTTCGCGCGCACGCTGAAGTAACTGAATTTAAACCTGGGAATACAGGGGCACATTTTGTAGGTGCCCCGATTCCAAATTCGAGGTGATGTAAATGAGTAACGTCAGTATCCAGCACGTGAACTATCAGAACCTGGGATGGCAGTCTGCTGCTGACCTCTACCTGCCGCCAGATTTTGATGAGACTAAACAATATCCGGCCATCGTCAGCACGCATCCAATCGGAAGCTGCAAGGAACAAACCTCCGGCAATATCTATGCGAAGGCATTGGCGGAGGCTGGATTTGTTGCCCTGGCGTTTGATGCCAGCTTTCAAGGCGAAAGTGGTGGTTCCCCGAGATTTATCGAAGACCCGTCGATTCGCACATCCGACATCCGCTTTGCTATCGATTACCTGGTAACACTGCCCTATGTGGATCAGGACCGTATCGGGGCCATCGGCGTTTGCGGTGGCGGCGGATACACCATTCACGCGGCGATTACCGATCACCGCATCAAGGCACTGGCCTCCATTACCGGCGTGAACTTTGGGCGTCTGATTCGCGAAGGGTTTAGTGAATTCGATCCCGTGTCTGCCCTACAGGCCATGGGTAAGCAGCGTACCGCCGAAGCGCAGGGTGCAGAGCGCCACGTGATTGACTACCTGCCAGCTTCGGTAGAAGAAGGCAGGGCCAATGGCATCACCGACAGGGATGTACTGGAAGCAACGGACTACTACAAGTCCACGCGCGGCCAACAGCCGAACGGTGCGACCAGTGGCCTGTTTTCATTTAACAGCGCTGCCATGGGCTGGGATGCGTTTCTTAATGCAGAAAGCCTGTTAACCCAGCCGTTGCTTGTAGTCACCGGCGATAAGCCCGGTGCTTTCGGTGCTTACCGGGATAGCTGGGAAATCTTCGGGCGCGCCGCCTCGAAAGACAAGCAGATCTTCGTGGCTGAGGGCTACTCCCATTACGACCTCTACGACAAGTCCGAGCCTGTAGCACTGGCGATGGCCGAGATCCTGCCATTCTTCGAACGGCACCTCTAACTGTCGCGGAATTAGTTGAGAGAAAGAACTAGAGGTTCCAGTCACCCTGGCTGGAACCCTCTTCGGGTTCTCCGGAATGTGGAAAAACAATCTATGAGAAATGTTCTCGTATTGGGCGCAAACGGACAGATCGCCCGATGGGTTATTGCGAAGCTAACTGATCAACAAGATATATCTTTGACTCTTCTGCAGCGTAACCCTAACAAACTTACCGGGTGGGAACCTGCTAATGGACAGATCGTCATTGGTAATGTAATGGATCGTAAGCTGCTGCGGGTAGCAATGGCAGGCCAAGAAATTGTATATGCCAACCTCATTGGAAAGGACTTGGACATACAAGCAAAACGCGTGATCGAAGCGATGCGGAAGGTAGGCGTAAAGCGCTTGGTGTTCATACTTTCGCTTGGTATTTACGATGAATTACCGGGTCGATTCGGTCAGTGGAACAACGAGATTATTGGAAAAGACCTCGAACCCTACCGTAGAGCGGCAGATGCCATCGAGAGTTCGGGCCTGGAATACACCATCTTGCGGCCTGCATGGCTGACTGACGAACACGAAGTGGACTATGAAATCACTGCCAAGGAAGATGCCTTTAAAGGAACCGTGGTATCGCGTAAGAGCGTGGCGGACCTGGTTGCCAAGATCATCGTGTCACCTGATCTGCATCTAGGCGAGAACCTGGGGGTAAATAAACCCGGCACTGAGGGTGACAAGCCGTACTTCATGTAAGCCTGGAGTTTCTCTGGTGCCCAACGGGCGGCTGCAAAAACGGTCCGAATCGAAAGAGAGGAAATACACAATGAGTCGTATTTGGTTTGTCACCGGTGCCACGCGTGGCATGGGTGTTGAAATCGTAAAAGCTGCGTTGTTGCGTGGTGACAAGGTTGCCGCTACCGGGCGCAACCTGGAAAAACTTCGTGAGGAATTCAGTGAGGTGCCGCCAAGCAGCATTGCACTGTTGCCGCTGGATGTTCGGGAAGAACAACAGGCAAAGGATGCGGTAAATGCCGTCTTGGAGCGCTTTGGTCGTATCGACGTTCTTGTCAACAACGCGGGTTATTGCCTCCTTGGGCGCTTCGAAGAAGCCAGTGCCGCCCAGATTGAGGAGCAATTCTCAACCAACGTCTTTGGCATGGCCAACGTGTTACGTGCAGTGCTACCAGTAATGCGTGACCAAGGTAGCGGGCACATCATCAACACCTCCTCCATCGCGGGGGTTAAAGCAGTGGCCAATGCCACTTTCTACTCCGCATCGAAGTTTGCCGTGGAAGGTATGACGCTGGCTCTGGCCGACGAGGTCGCGCCATTGGGCATCAAAGTCACAGCGATTGAACCGGGGTTCTTTCGTACTGAATTCTTGAGCGACAGCTCAGCCCAGTATGGCCAAAGGGAAATTGCCGACTATGCGCCCTTCGGTAATGCCCGTTCCTTACTGGCGTCCGCTGACGGCCAACAACAGGGGGACCCCGCCAAGCTAGCGCAGGTCGTGATGCAGTTGGCTGACATGGAGCGCCCCCCCAGACAGCTGCTGATTGGCAACGATGCTGTGGATTTTGTCATGCCCTCATTGCTCGCCCGCCTGGAGGAAACGCGTAGCTTTGAGGACTTGACCAAGTCGACCGATTTTTAACAAATCCTCGAGACTTTTCGACTGTTTAAGATGGTACTGAAGATGATGTCATTCCCGCATTGGTTTGCTCTAGCTCTGGCGCTGGTAGCCATTGCTGTGCTTGGTGTGTTGTTCGGTGTTACCTGGATAGAGAACTATCAGGCCCGACACCTGAAGACCGATAGCGCAGAAATTCCGGTCGTATCGGACTCCAAGCGGGCTGCGGTCATATATTTTTCACGCTCGGGCAACACCGCTTTGGCTGCACGTCATTTAGCGAAACAGTTCGACGCGCGACTGGTGGAGCTGCAGGCAGCTGAATACGAGTTGGGAGTGGCTGGTCTTACCAACGCGCTCAAAGATGCTAACGCTCTAAAAAAACGCCCTCAAGCACTGCCCGATATCGTTCCTAGCGCTATTGACTTATCGTCCTATGACATTGTCTATCTAGGGTCACCGATTTGGCTCTATTCACCCGCCCCACCTATCTGGACGTTCATAGAAAGTAACCGTTTTGATGGAAAAGATGTGGTGCTATTCAATACGTACAACAGTAACTACAGCCAGGAATGGATTGAATCCTTCAGGAGCAAAGTGATGAGCCGGGGGGCCAGGTCTTTCCTGCATCTTCCAATACGGCGCGGAAGGATGACACAGCAGAAGACACCAGATGAGATGTTGGAGGCAATTGATACGCACTGGATGCCCGTTATAGAGCGCCCCTAGGACTGCATAGTAAGGAAAACGTCAGCGTAAATATGCCGCACTCCGACGCTGACAAGCCCACATTTACATAAAGCATCAACCGCCCCCCCCCAATTGTTAATACGCCAGGTCAACACAATGGCAATCTTGCCCACTTAGGAAGCCGGTGAGTTCGCTCATTTCGGCAAGCCTGCACCATAGGAAGTACCCCAGATGACAGTCAAAAATGCCAACGCTGTATTTCAGCCGCAGCCTTGGTAAAGCTGCGGTAATGAGCGATTTGGGCGAACCATGCCAGGGAGGGAAGGAGCGACGGGTCCATCAGCAATCCATTTGTTAAGTTTGACTTACCACTATGTTCAAGATTAGCACCTTTTTCAACGCCAATCAGATGCCTATTATTCGTTCACCAACTGCGAGTCGCCGGTTGGGGCCCACGTCAGTTGGGCACTGCGTCAGCGACCACCCCAAACCGTAATTGGAGAAGACTATGCAAACGGTCATGATCAAGACCCAGTACTGGGACATCGCAGCCAACATCTACTTTCCCCCCGGCTTTGATGACCAGAAGCAATACCCGGCCATTATCAGCGCTCACCCCATCGGGAGCTGCAAGGACCAGACAGCGGGCAACGTTTATGGCGAAGCCCTCGCGAAGGAAGGTTTTGTCGTCATTGCTTTCGACCGCAGCACACAAGGGCAGAGCGGCGGTGAGCCCCGCTATACCGAAGACCCGGCGTTGGCCGTAGAAGACTTCAGCCGCGTAACCGACTACTTGGTGACTCTGCCGTACGTGGATGCCGACCGCATCGGGGTGCTGGGGATCTGCGGCGCCGGCGGCTACGCCATCAATGCGACCATGATCGAGCGCCGCATCAAGGCCCTTGTCAGCATTACTGGTGTCAATTACGGCCGCCTGTGCCGTGAAGGCTTCAGTGGTTTCGACCCCATTGGCCAAATGGAAGCGGTGGCTGCGCAACGCACCGCCGAGGCCAGGGGAGAAGCACTCAAGGTCGACCTGTTCGTACCCCCTTCCCTGGAAGCGGCAGCCGAAGCGGGCATTACCGACGTCGACGTGCTTGGTGCCACCGACTACTACCGTAATCGCTGTGTCAACGACAATGCCGGCACGCGCGCATTGTTCTCCCGTCGCGCCGCCTCCGCTGCCTGGGATGCCTTCCATCTGGCCGAGACCCTGCTGACAACGCCGATGATGGTGGTGGTCGGCGACATACCTGGTGGCTTTGGTGCCTATCGCGATGGCCTGGAGATTTACGCGCGCGCTGCGTCGAAGGTCAAGGAACTGGTGGTCGTGGAGGGTTATTCACACTACGACCTGTACGACAAGCCGGAACCAGTGTCTCAGGCTCTGGCCAAGTTAATCCCTTTTTATAAGGAAAACCTGTAACAGCAGCGTGTGGGCGTGGATTCACCGCGCCCAATTCGATAACCGCTTCAGACACTTGTGAGTCGCTTATTTCGGCAAACGATACCATCAGAGTTATTCAAGATGACAGTCAAACATTCCGACACAGTATTTGAGTCTTTTACCTTTAAAAACGGCACTAACCTTCGCAATCGCATTGTGATGGCGCCAATGACGACTTGGTCAGCCAACCCGGATGGAAGCGTTTCCGACCAGGAACTTGACTACTATCGCCACCGCGCCAATGGCGTCGGCCTGGTGCTAACGGGATGTACCCACGTAATGGAAAACGGTATTGGCTTCACGGATGAGTTTGCGGCATATGATGACCGATTCATCCCGAGTTTGCGGAGTCTCGCCCAGGCCGCAAAGAGCGGCGGTGCTCCAGCCATCCTGCAGATATTTCATGCGGGTAATAAGGCGGTCCCTGACCTGGTACCCGGCGGTAAAATCGTGAGTGCCAGTGCATTGAAGGCGCAACCAGGTCCATTCAACAGCGGGGAAGTTACGAGCCACGCACTCACTCATGAGGAAATCCTGGAAGTAATTCGGGCATTTGGTGAAGCCACTCGACGTGCCATCGAAGCCGGATTTGATGGTGTTGAGCTGCATGGCGCACATGGATTCCTGATCCAAAACTTTTTCTCGCCTATGTTCAATCAGCGTACCGATGAGTGGGGCGGCTCGCTGGAAAACCGTATGCGCTTCCCTTCAGCCTTGGTGAAGGAAGTACGAAAGGTCATCGACACGCACGCCAGGCAGCCATTCCTGCTCGGGTATCGAATTTCGCCCGAAGAGTCTGGGGAAGGCGCACTGAGGATTGATGACTCCTACGCACTCATTGATCGCCTGATCGAGAGCGGAGTGGATTACATACATGTTTCGTTAGCGGACATTCTGCACGCGACACCGATCGATGCCACTGCAGGTCAGCTGACTGCCGAGTTGATCACTGAACATGTGGCCAACCGCGTACCGGTTATCGCAGCAGGTAATGTCCGAAGGCCTTCAGAGGCTGAAGAAGCACTGAACCTTGGCCTGTCACTGGTCGCCGTAGGGAAGGGGCTAGTGATGAACCCCGATTGGGTGGAGCTGGCTCAAAGTCAGCGGGCCAGTGAGATTGATACGGAGTTAGCGCCTGAAAAGATTTCTGAAATCGTGATCCCTGACAAGTTGTGGGGTGTCATCGAGGCTTCCAGGGGAAACGGCTGGTTTCCACTACGAGAAGATGACCTCGTCGGCGCTTAAACAGCATCCTGAAGTGTTGGGTGGTGGAGAGTTGTCTGCTCCGGTTGCCGTGGACGTAAAGAAGGCAGTATGGATTTTGCACAACCTGCAGCGGACACTGGCGCCCTCCTCTGGATGGGGAAAGGCGCCTTTTATGTAACACCAAGCAGGGCATAACGCCCAAAGTGCCCGCCCCATAAGGCCTGCGGACGCGGGTTCGATCAACACGCAACGCGCCAAACCAAATGGACAGGGCCACATTTTAGCCGCCGTCAAAACGACAACAGCGCCAGTCCGGCGCCTCTAGCCCCCCTAATATCGCGGCCCCGCGGAAACCTGCTATCACTCATATGGACACACTCACAGCGATCCAAATGCCCAGCTTCTTTACCAGCGCCACCAAGAACACTGCGGGACCCATAAGTCATGAAGCTTACATCAGTAAGTGTCGCAATCGCCCTCGCGATGCCATCTCCGAGCCTCTGGGCCGAAACAACGGATGGGTTCTCCTACGATAAGGAACGACTTCCCGGGGCCAAGCCCTGGACCTCTCAGCCGATCCAGAATGATCCCGCCGAGTTCCAGTTCGTCGTCATCGGCGACCGGACCGGGGGAGCCAACCAGGAAGGCACCTTCAAACTCGCCATCAATCAACTCAATCTGCTGCAGCCCGAGTTTGTCATCAATGTCGGTGACCTGATCGAGGGATACAGTGACGACAAGACGGAACTGAATGCCGAGTGGCATGAAGTTGACGAGATGTTGAGCAAGCTCAAGATGCCGTTCGTCCGCACTCCAGGTAACCACGACATCGCGAACAAGACCGCGCAGCAGGTCTGGAAGGATAGGTACGGCGCCACTTACTACCACTTCGTCTACAAGGACGTCCTGTTCATGGTTCTTGATAGCGAAGATCCGCCCCGTGCGGCGCCCGAAGGGATGAGGGAAAAGTTGGAGCTATACAACAGGCTGCAGACCGAAGACCCGGCCAAGGCTAAGGAGATGCTGGCTGAGTTTATGACCGACGAGGCGGTGGTCGCCGCACTCGGCAAGCCCGTCGAGTTTGGGGAAAAGCAAATGGCATGGATCAAGAAGACACTCGCTGACAATCCGGACGTTCGGTGGACCTTCCTGTTCCTCCATGAGCCGGCCTGGGAAAATGCGTCCGATAGCTTCAAGGCGATCCAGAAAATGCTCAAGGCGCGCAAGCACACCTTTCTCGCCGGCCACCTGCATTACTACGACTACGATTTACTCGATGGTTCCGAGCACATCACAATGGGCCCTGCCGGTGCCTCTTTCCACCAAGAAGGGCCCGGCAACGTGGATCACATCATGTGGGTGACCATGACCGAGGAGGGCCCCCAGATAGGAAATATCGCCCTCAAGGGAATCTTTGACCGCAAAGGCCTCGATCCAGAGTTGTTCGGCGCCTATGACCGCAAGGGCGCCGATGAGGAAGCAAAGCCCAAAAAGGACAAATGATTTGAACAGGCTAATGATGAGAATTAACTAACCTAAAGCCGCACCTATACGAGCACATTGCTTAAGCGGTGGGGTTATTTGTGGGGCCCAACGAAAACCACCACTACAACCTCAGTAACTACGGGCCCGACAGCAAGCTTTTCGACTCCCGCCATCAGCAGTCCGAGAGCCCCTCTACTCCCTCTAACGACGCGCGGGTGAAACGCAAAGCATCAAATCACTTTCGCCATTACATCATCAGGAACAATGGAGTCTCTCAACCACTCTTTAACCAAGCGCGCTTTTCCGCCTGAATATTTCATTCTGTCCCAAGTCCTAGTCAAGGGGGGCGTATAGCTTGGCCGCCAAAAGTGACGGCTTAGGGATACCACTATGTTACATAATGGTATTGCGCGGATTCTCTGCCCCAACACCGATTTATCGCGAGATTAAGAGCAGGCCTAATACGCGAAGTTCTGGCTTCACTATACTGGACAACTAATTAGATTTTTTAACCTCGGAGGCCGTATGCGATCCATTCAAATTACGTCAAATGAAGGATTAGCAGGCTTAACGTTTGTAGAGCGAGAGCCCGCCGCTCAACTTACTCCGCAGCAAGTACGCGTCAAGGTCCGAGCCGTGTCACTTAATCAACGTGACGTAATGATCGCGACAGGGAAATATCCTCGCGCGGTTAAAGACGGCGTTGTACCGACCTCCGATTTTTCTGGAGAAATACTTGAAGTTGGCGAAGGGGTATCCGAATGGCAGCCCGGGGACAGGGTCATGTCAACGTTTTACCAAAATTGGCAGGATGGGACCTGTAGTCCTGAAAAAGTCCTACCAAATTACGGAAGCGACGTGGATGGCATGCTTCAGGAAGAAGTCGTCCTCGACGCATCCTGCCTGGCTCGCGTTCCCGGTAATCTTGATTTCATCCATGCATGTACCCTTCCCTGCGCTGGCGTGACGGCCTGGAATGCTCTCTTTGGCGGTCGTCAACTTGACCCGGGGAGCACGGTATTGCTTTTGGGCACTGGAGGAGTCTCCATCATGGCGCTCCAACTTGCCAAAGCTGCTGGTATGCGCGTATTGATCACTTCATCCAGTGACGAGAAGTTGGCACGTGCTCGCGAATTGGGAGCCCATGGGACCATCAACTATCGCAGCACCCCTGAATGGCAGCAGGAGGTAAAACGACTGACTGGTGGTCGCGGCGCAGACCATGTCCTCGAGGTCGGTGGTGAGCAGACGGTAACTCGTTCAGTAGAATCCCTGGCGATGGGCGGGTCAGTAGCGATTATTGGCGGGGTCAGTGGTTTCACCGGCCAATTTGACCCTATGTTGCTGTTCTTTGGCGCTAAGCAAATGCGTGGCATTCTCGTCGGCAGTAAAGCAATGTTTCGTCAACTATGTGCGCTGATAGAAACGGCTGATATCCAGCCAATCGTGGACCGAGTTTTCGAATTCGAGCAAGTAGTGGACGCCTTCGATTACCTGTCGTCAGGGACGCACTTTGGAAAAGTGGTAATTCAGGTGGCCAAGTGATGAACAATCATTGGGAAATCTTATCGAGAGCGGCTCTGGCATAACTTGCCTAAAGCTGCAGCTAACTGATTACCTGCCTCACGGGGCAGGCAACGAGGCCATATCAATCACAAAGCGATAGCGCACATCAGAGCGCTTGAGCCGTTCGAAGGCCTCATTCACCTGGCTGATCGGTATGATTTCACATTCCGGCAAAATATCTTTTTTTCCACAAAAATTGAGTAGTTCCTGCGTTTCGGCAATTCCGCCGATAGCGGAACCGACGATACACCGGCGCCCCATGACCACGGCCTCACTGTTAATTTCTTCCATTGGACCGATCTGCCCGACGAGAACCAGTGCACCGCCGATATCCAATAGACTGAGGTAAGGCGTAAGATCGTGCTTGACTGGTACAGTATCAATAATCAGATCGAAGCTAGACGCGGCCTCCTTCATCGCCTCCTCATCGCTGGAAACCAGCAAGCCATCGGCGCCCAGATCTAATGCATCTTGTTCTTTGTCAGCAGTTCGGCTGAGTACAGTGACATCAGCACCCAATCCCTCGGCAAGCTTGACCGCCATATGTCCAAGCCCGCCTAGACCGATAACGCCCACACGACTGCCGGGGCCGACGTTCCACGAGCGCAGTGGAGAATAGGTGGTGATGCCAGCACAGAGCAAAGGGGCAACCCGCGAAAGATCGAGGCCGTCGGGCACGTGCAGCACAAACTCCTCGCGTACCACCAGGTGCTTGGAATAACCGCCCTGAGTGGTTTCTCCGCTAATGCGGTCGCGGCCGCTATATGTAAGGGTCATACCTTCCCGACAAAACTGCTCCTCACCGTGGTGGCACTGGTCGCATTCCTGGCAGGAATCGACCATGCAACCCACGGCAACAGTATCTCCTTTGCTGAAACGGGTAACCTCGCTGCCAACATCAATCACGCGGCCTACAATTTCATGGCCCGGGACCATGGGAAAAAGACCCCAGCCCCAGTCATCGTGTACTTGGTGAATATCCGTAAAGCAGATACCGCAATACAGCACTTCCATTGCCACATCATTGGGCCGTAGTGCCCGTCGCTCAAACTCCCAGGGGGCCAGCGTGCCTCCAGCGGACTGTGCTGCGTAACCAGTGGTTTTCATAGTCGTTCTCACAGATTCATAGTGCGGCCCAGAATGGCCGAATTCTTTCAGGGGGGTCGCGCCGCCGGCATTCCCGTGGAGATTGGTGGCTACTACAGGTCGAAATGCCGGATCAGCTTCTCATTCACAAACTCCTTGATCCCCAGCTCACCGAGTTCGCGCCCGTAGCCCGACTTCTTGACGCCTCCCATGGGCATACTGGCGTAGGTCCAGGAGACGTTGTTTACAAATGCTGTTCCGGCCTCCAGCTGCTCAGCCACCCGTTGCCCACGCTCGTGGTCCTGGGTGAACACCGAAGAACCCAATCCAAACTCGCTGTCATTGGCCATAGCGACCGCAGCGGCCTCATCCGGGACCACGAACATGCACGCAACTGGACCAAATAACTCTTCTTCCGCAGCTGGGCAGCCCGGGGGAATATCAGTAAGAATCGTCGGCTGGATAAACGCGCCGTCGCGCTTACCACCGAATACCAGCTTGGCACCGGCATCAATCGACCGCTGAATTTGATCTTCCAGCTTCTTCGCCGCATCCTCAGAGCACAGCGGGCCGTAGCCGGTGGACTCATCCAGCGGATCGCCCGGTTCCCGTTCGCTGAATTTTTTCGCCACGCCGTCGATAAACTGCTGGGCTATCGCCGCCGTCAGAATGATGCGCTTGGGCGCGATACAGACCTGGCCAGCATTCCCCAGTTTCGCCTCCACGAAGTGATCAATGGTTTTCTCGAGATCTGCATCTTCCAGCACGATAAACGGATCGGCCCCGCCCAGTTCCATCACCGTTTTTTTCACGTTGCGACCCGCCTGCTCTGCGACCCGAGCCCCCCCGGCATTGCTGCCAGTGAAGGAAATACCGCGTACCCGCGGATCATCGATAATCATAGAGGCGTTACCAGAACTGACCAGCAGGTTGGTAAATACGCCCTCGGGTACACCTGCGTCGTGCAGCAGCTGCTCGAATGCCTCGGCAACCTGTGGGCAGTTTGAGGCGTGCTTGATCAATACGACATTCCCTGCCATCAGGTTGGGGGCAGTGAAGCGCGCCGGCTGATACATGGGCCCGTTCCACGGCATGATGCCGTACACCACCCCCAGCGGCTGGTAAATCAACGTCCCCTCTCCATCGCGAGTGGAGAGCTTCTTTGGTGCAAGGATGCGTTCGCTCTCGTCCGCATAGTAGTCAAAGATTTCGGCGCAGATATTGGTCTCCCAGGCGCCGAAGACCAGCTGCTTGCCGGTTTCCACCGCCATCAAGTGCTGAAGGTCCTTGTCGCGGTCGCGAAACAACTGCGCTACCTCCTTGAGGACTGCAGCACGCTCGCTGAAGCTGAGGTCGCGCCAAGCCGGAAATGCCTCGTGCGCGCGGGCGATGGCTGCGGTGATCTCCGCGGGGGACAGCTCATCGAAGTTTTTCAGAGTTTCGCCATTAAAGGGATTGACGGAGACAAGGGATGTTTTGCTGTTACTCACGGGCTGGCTCCTGGCTCGCTGGAAGCGTGGCGCGAAGGTCAACGTTGGAATAAATTCAGTGTAGACAAGGCGAGGCCGGTGCCCCTGCCAAATCCAACCTCTGTGATGCCGGATGCAGTCACCTTCCACCCTGACTCTAGCCTGCACAACATGCTCGTTGGCTATACTCGGGAACTTCAACGGCGACCCGCGGGGTCCAAACTTCATGGACGAAAACACGCCTGGCGTACAACCTGAGGCAACCCCGGCTGCCCATGCAGGACAGCACAAAGCGATTGTGGCCGGGGCCGTTACACCCGCAGTAGACAAGCAGGTCGGGGAAGTTTTCCGCCAGCTGGGCTTCGGCAACGGACATGGGTTCCTGCGCACGGCGCTACCGGGCGTTACCCTATTTCGTTTTGGACGCCACGAGGCCAGCTGCCCGCAGCACTATGAACGCGGCATTGTGTTTGTACTGCAGGGGCACAAGGAGGGCAGGCTGAACGATATGCATATCCGCACCTCCAGCGAGCGCTTCACTATCCTGACGGATGCCTACCCGGTCCACTGTGAGACCTTCGCTTCCAACCCCCTCCCTGTGCTGGGCGTCCATATCCATCTGGATATTGTGCCCTTGCGTCAGCTGGCGGCGGTGACCGCCAAGTACGACCAGCAAGAGTGTGGCGCCAGCCCGGAGGAGCGGGTACTGACCTCGATTCCCCTCACCACCGATATCCTTGCGGAGGTACACAACCTGCTGGCGCTGTTGCCGGATTCAGGGGACTGCGCGGCGGTCGGCGAAGCCACGCTCACTCGTCTTTACTACGCGGTTCTCAAGAGCCCAGCGGGCGTAGTGTTGCGCGCGCTGGCTCGCGCCGATAGCAAATTGAGTCGGGTATCGGGTGCCATCCTGTACATGCAGCAGAATTACGACCGCAAGATTACGGTTAACGATATCGCCAGCCACCTCGGGCTTGGTGAATCGACCCTCAACCGCGCCTTCCGGATCGCCACCGGGGAATCGCCGATTCAGTACCTGCGCAAGGTACGGCTCACCCGAGCCCGGAGCTTGATTACCCTCCAGCGCATGCCGGTCCAGCAAGTGGCCGGCGAAGTGGGTTACCGCAGTAGCAGCCAGTTCAGCCGGGACTTCCGCAATTATTTTGGCGTACCGCCGGGCGCTGCCGATTCCCTGCCTTATGGATCCGTATCGGTGATCGGCGACACATAGGCGCAGCTAGCTGAGCCTTTTATCGTTTGTTGACAGTTCCATAACACTCTGTAATGGTCATTGCCTCCCGTTGTGAGCAGGTCCCCCTCGATGATCAATACCGACTGGCTGAAAACCTTCAGCGTGCTGGCGGAAACCCAGAGCTTTACCTCTGCCGCCAAACAGCTACACATGACCCAGCCGGGCGTCAGCCAGCACCTGGCCAAGCTAGAAGACTACCTGGGGCAGGCGCTGGTCATTCGCGAGGGGCGGCACTTTGAGCTGACGCCTAGGGGCAAGACGGTGCTGGACTATGCTCGTAACCTGCTGGAAAACGAGCGCACGCTGATCGAACAGATCGGCGATGAGGATCCTCATCGCGGCAACTGCATCATTTCCCTGCCCGGCAATGTGGGTAACCTGATCTATCCCTGGCTGCTCGACCTGCAGGCACAATGGCCCCAGTTGCATATCCACATCATTTTCAATCCTACGCGCGAGGTCGAAATCTTGGTCCGGCAAAACGCCTGTGACTTTGGGATTCTCAGCCACCGCCCGGTTGACCCGGAACTGAGCCAAGAACTCTATATGCCTGAAAAGCTGTGGCTGGTAATGCCGAAGGGCGTGGAACTCGAGAGTTTTGCGCAGCTGGAGGCGCTAGGGTTTATAGATCACCCGGATGCGCGACTGATGGCCACAACAGTATTTGCCGAAGTATTCCCGCGGCAGGAGATCAACATAAGCGCCTTGAATACCGTGGGCTACACAAACTCCGCGCCCCGGATCTGCGATCACGTTGCCCGCGGCCTTGGTTATACCGTACTCGATGAGTTTCTAGTGCGCTCCAGCCCCATGTTTGACCAGTTAAGCATTCACAACCCCAACAACTCGCCGTCCGGTGAATTTAGCTTTGTGTTCCGGAAGTCCTGGCCGCTTCACCCGCGACACCGCTTTGTCATCGACTATCTGAAGCAACGCTACGATAGCTATCGATCCGAATTGGAGTCTAAGTCCGCCTCTTGAACGCGGCCGCCGCCAGCGTGCCCGCAGGCACGACATCCTCTGCAAAGCTATAACTATAATTTGTCAATTCGATAACGATCGATAATTTATCGTTGACTCTGATGTCCGATAACATTCACGAAGGCAATTGAATCCGGATCGGCCACCGTATCCGGTGCTGCCGCTTTTGACAGCGTCGTCACCGTGTTCATCGCAGCAACGATAAGGCGATGCTCGAGGTCATCGTCCCAACCGGTTCAGTTCATGACAGCTTCAAACCCACCACTCTATTTATCAACTGACCGCCATGCCACGTGGCTGGAACTCTTCTTCGACCTGGTGTTTGTCGCCGTTATCGGTGCAGTCACCCATGATCTGGCACATACCCACGAAGGGCATATCAGCGCCGAGCAACTCCTGCGCTTCCCACTGGTATTCATTCCAGTGTGGTGGATCTGGATGAGCCATACCTTATACGCAAACCGTTTCGACCGTGACGACCGCTGGCATCGTTTTATCACGCTGATGATCATGGCAGGCGTCGTTCTCATGTCCACGTTCTCGGCGGCTAGCCTTAAAGGCGACTTCAGCGAATACGCTGCCACTTATATCACTGTGCGTCTGGTACTGGCGGCGATGTATTACGGGGCTTACCGGCGCGAGCAACCACAGCAGTTGTGGGTACGAGAGGTGGCCGGCATCATTACATTGGGTGCCCTGGTGAGCGGTGTGGCAATGGCCTTGGAAGGCGAGGCCAGGTTTTTCGTATTTTACCTTGGCATCGCGCTGGACATTGGCTGGCAGGCTTACGTCCGCGGCCGTACCGAGCAACACCAGGTCGACAGGGCACACTTGGTCGAACGCGTCGGCTTGATGATTATTATCCTGCTGGGTGAATCGATTATTGCAATCGTCGGCAGCCTGTCAGAGGTTGACTGGACTCCACTCCGGGTTGCTTCTGCTATCGGTGGCTTTGCGTTTATCTGGGGCTTCTGGTGGATTTACTACGATTCCTTCCCATTGCTTGAGCGCGCGCGGCGCCTATCATCAGGCAACCTACTCGCTCTGTCACATCTGTTCCTCTGTATGGGACTACTGCTGCTGGCAAATATGATCAGGCATACAATTCTGAATGACCTGGATCGCCCGACATTCGCCTTGTTTGCAATTACCGGAATGATGGCGTTCTACCTCGGTAAGCAGATGCCTTATTGGCAAGTATTTCCGCCCTGGCGTGCCGGAATCCTGTTCAACTCCCTAGTCTGTATCGGGATCACTGTTGGAAGTGTATTCCTGCCGAATATTCAGCTGGCCCTGCTGGGAATGTGCTCGGGCATTGCCGTCTACCTACTTCTTTCATTCCGAATGCTGCAAAGTTGCCCTGTAGATGACTATCTGGTCCAGCACTGACTCTTCTCACCATCGGCGATCGCTCCCGGTATGGCACGCCGCAAAGCCGGCAGTTCCCCGACAAGCCTTGTCGGATAACAATATGTTATCCAAATGATCAAAAATGATAATTTTTAATTTTTCGAGCTAAAGCGTAGATTGTGCCCATCCCTACAGGAGGCACTATGAAAAACGCACTGATCATCAATACCCATCACCCCTACCCGTTTTCCGAGGGCAAGCTCAATGCCGAGCTGGTGCGCCGGATCGATCGCAACCTGAAGGACAAGGGCTTCGAGACCGAACACACTGCCACATCGGAAGGCTGGGACGACGAGCGCGAACTACAGCTGCACGAGTGGGCCGACGTTATTATTGTTCAGGCGCCGGTCAACTGGATGAGCGTGCCCTGGCCGATGAAAAAGTACATGGATGATGTTTACAGCGCGGGCCTCGGCGGCCGCCTGTGCAATACCGATGGCCGCACGGAGCAGGCCCCGAAAGACAACTATGGCACCGGCGGCGTGTTGCATGGTAAGAAATACATGTTGTCGCTGACATTCAACGCCCCGAAGGAGGCATTTGACGATCCCTCACAGTACCTGTTCCAGGGCAAGAGCGTGGATGACCTGCTGTTCCCGGTGCATACGAACTTCCGTTTCTTCGCCATGGAAGCCCTGCCCACCTTTGCCTGCTTCGACGTGATGAAGAACCCTACAATCGAAGACGACTTCCAGCGGCTGGAAGCCCACCTGGACCAACACTTCAAACTGGTGTGACCCATAGCGGCGGTCGGAACACCCGGCCGCCAAGTCAATGAACAACAGAACTGCGAGGCTGCAAGCTGTGAAATATTTCCTGATTACCGGTGCCAGCGCAGGCATCGGCCGCGCCATGGCCGAAGTGTTCGCCCGTAATGGCCACAACCTGATTATCGTGGCAAGGAGCGAGGATGAACTGAAGTCGCTGAAGGGCGAGCTGGAGGCCGAGTACGGTATCACCGTCGAAGTAATCCCCTGCGACCTGGCTGAACCGGGCGCCGGCCACAAACTGTATGAACAGTGTCGCCAGTATGAATTGGAAGGCATGATCAACAATGCCGGCTTCGGTGACTTCAGCCTCGCTTGGGATATGGACAAGCAAAAAGCCGACGCCATGCTGAACCTGAATGTGCACGCGCTGACCGAACTTTCACTGGATTTCCTGCACGACTACAAGGACACCGATGCCACCTTAATCAACGTGGCCTCCATCGGCGGTTACAAGATGTTTCCCACAGCAGTCACTTACTGTGCAACCAAGTTCTATGTAGCCGCCTTTACCGAGGGTGTGGCCCATGACCTACAGGATGAGAACAAGCCAATGAGGGCAAAAGTCCTTGCTCCCGCCGCCACCCGCACCGATTTTTTCGAAAAGGCCTACACCAATGCCGGCCTTGAAAGTGAAGATGAGGAAAAGCGAGATGAGTATTTCCCGCCGGAGAAGCTCGCCGAGTATGCTTATGAGCTTTACCAGAGCGACAAAGTAGTTGGCTACGTAGGCGACAAGTTCCAATTCGAACTACGTGATCCGATGTTCGATCGCGTATAGAGATTATACGGGGCTTGTGCGACCGTTCAGGGCATCAAGATAGGTTAGGTAGAGCTGCAATTAGAGCCTGCAGCATTGGGCCAATCCCATAGCAACTGCTGCACTGCGCCGGAGCCCGAGGGTTTAATTGGTTTTCCGCACGGTCGTTGATTGTTCTCAAGAGATACAGCTTCCCGCGATCAGCGACGAATCTCTCACGCAACACAAACTTCCACGCCACGACAAGAGGCATAAAATAATGGTCTTTGTCGACAAACCAGAGAAGAGTCGAATGCAAAATGCGGATTCATTAGTTTCTCAGACGATGGCTCCCTAGTATGTTCCGGTGAAAAAGTTGAGTCTCAAATTACCCATTGGGGAATGGACCCCAAAGCCAAAACCGTTCCCTTTTCTCTAAAGCAATACGTATACCTAGCCTACCACCGCAAAGAAGTTTTCAAGGGAACTGCTTGAACGCGTTCGCAATAAATATTTCCGCCTGCTAACAGAGGTCTGGGTGGAAGGCCAAAGCCTAGACAAGTTATTGATCCAGTCGGGGCTGGGGTATGAATATCACGTCGGGAAAAAGCAAAGTCGATGCCTTTGAAGGCTACCGAGATGCCTGCCATAACACCGGCCTAGGCGGTGCCTCTTCCCCCATAACCTCTACCGAACGCAGTTGGTAGCCATGAATATTGCGCTGTGCCCTCGTGTGTAAGTGGACACAGCGGCTGCGGGTTATACCGGATTATCGGTTTTCGCGGCGGCGAACTTCTGCGATTCGACGTCGGCAAGCCGCGCCGTTAGGGCATTGGTTATGGCGGCGTAGGAGTCGCTCCCCAGGACCAAACGCATAGGCGCATTCGGCAGATCGGCGCTGTCGATCATGGCCTTCACCATCTTGACCGGATCGCCGTTCGGCACGCGGGAATTGTCGCGCAGCACACTATGTACCATCCCGGCCGGCGTACCGTTGTAGGCCTCGAGCTCCTCGCCCAGATGTTCGCCGGCGGTGCTGCGGAAACCGGTTCGGGCGCCGCCTGGCTCGACGATGGTTACACCAATTTGGAAGGGGGCCAATTCCTGCGCCAGAGATTCCATAAAACCCTCGATACCCCACTTACTCGCGTGGTAGAGCGAGGCGCCGGCATGCGCAGCCTGCCCACCGTATGTGGAGAGCTGCAGAATGCGGCCACCGCCTTGGGCGCGCAGGTGAGGGATCGCCGCCCTTGCGACTTGGATCGAGCCGGTGAGGTTAGTGCCTATCTGGTTTTCGATTTGCGCATCAGTGAGGGCTTCGGCTGCTCCGAATAGCCCGTAGCCGGCGTTGTTGACTACGACATCAATCCGACCGAGGTCGGCAAATGCCTGATTCACCACCCGACGAACCGCCTCGGTGTCCGTCACGTCAAGTGCGGATAGCCTCAGCTGCTCGCCGTAGCGATTCTTGAGGTCATCCATCGCCGCTAAGTTGCGGACGGTTCCGGCGACGCAGTCGCCTCGCGCCAGCAGTTGTTCGGTCATTTCGCGGCCAAAGCCGCTGTTGACGCCCGTGATCAGCCAATTGCGCTGTGCCATGAGACATCTCCTGGTGAAGTAAATGGGAACCAGACAAACTAACTATCTGGTTAGTTATAACCTAAACCTATCTAACTATTTAGTCAAATGCTATTATTGGGGCCTATTCAGCAGGGGAATCCTTATGCGCAATTCAGAGGCTTCCAAAGAGCGCATCTTGGAAGCGGCTATGGCGGAGTTCTCCGCCTACGGAATCGCCGGCGCCCGAGTCGATCGCATCGCCAAAGCCGCCGGATGCAACAAGAACCTCATCTACATCTACTTCGAGAGCAAGGAAAAGCTGTTCACGACCGTGCTCGAAAAGAACTTGGTTCGGGTCTATCAGGAGCTTGCCTTCGCGTCCCAGGACCTGGCTAGCTACGCGGGTAGACTCTTCGACTTCGCCATCGCCAACCCTGACCTAATGCGGCTTCTCGCCTGGTCGAACCTCGAACAGGCGGCCACAAGTTCCAACGAACGCGTTACGTCTCGCGACGCCAAGATTGCTGAGTTGCAAAAGGCGCAGGAAACGGGGCAAATCGCCGAGACATTCACGCCAGACTTTTTGCTCACAGCCATAATGACGCTCGCTACGGGTTGGACTGCCGCCAATCCCTTTGGCCTGCTCCACGACCCACAGGCCACCAAACATCCGGCCGCATTGCGCAAGGATTTGGAGAAAGCCGTGCGACTACTAACGGCCCATACATCCGAAGATTCTTGATTAATTTCAGTAAAGAAACGTGGCCGGCGGTCATTAGCTACCGCAGCCCATGAATCCGTTACCGTTAGAAGTGGAAGATCCCGCTACTAGCCCGGACAGTTTGCTCAAGTGGACAGGTTTTAAGGGATGGCGACAAATCGCAATGCGACCTGCTAGTTATATCAATGACTTAGGACAGTTTTTCAACTCCCGCCATCCCACCAAACACTAGAAAAGCCCACCCCTAACAGGGTGGGCTTTTTTATTGATCCGCGAAGCGGGAGTGGAGCGCAAAGCGCCGAGTTCGATCAGCGCGCCGCGCGTACGCGGCTGAAATTAGGCACTGGAAAGTTTCATCAGCACCAATCCAGAAACAATCAGGATCGCGGCAACGATTCTCATCGTATTCACTGGTTCTGCAAAAATAACAATTCCAACAAGAAAAGCCCCGATTGCGCCTATGCCCGTCCAGATCGTGTACGCAGTACCGAGCGGGATAGTCCGCATGGCAATGGCCAACAGCCAAAAACTGCCCAGCATTGTGACCAAAGTTACGAGGGAGGGTATGAGCCGGGTGAAACCGCAGGACTGCTTCATGGAGAACGCCCAGACAACTTCCAGGGCTCCAGCAACGAAAAGATACAACCAGGACATTGACTGCTCCGTTTTCAAACAGGGCCAGGTCGTCCTGGGCATTACTTCGCTGAATCTGGGAGGTCGTCCCCCCTCAGTTGGCGGCACAATACCCGACGGGCAAATTTTGATCAACAGGGGGGCTACGCCGTGCCGCAAGGCTTCTTATGATTGCGCCCGAGCACGCCGGACTAGCCCTTGCCAAGCTGCCACCCGGACAAGACATGACTGATAAGTCACATCTTGTCGCCATCTCCTCACGAATTCCGCCCCTCTCCCGGTAGCACACGACATGCTTGAACATGCTTGAGAGAAAAGCTTTGACTTAGTTCAAATAGGGGCCTACAGTGCCCAAAGTTAAAAGTAAGTCTCTTGTTTAAATCCTCAGTTTCGTCGTACCAGCACTCTTCGTCCTGTAGCATCTAAATTCCAGTCTTTTTTTTGCTATTCATGCCTCATGAAGGCGTACCCCTATTTGTTTACAGGAAATTACCATGTCCAAGACAACGACCGGCACTGTTAAGTGGTTTAACGAATCCAAAGGCTTTGGCTTTATTGAGCAGAAGTCTGGTCCTGACGTATTCGCTCATTTCAGCGAAATCGTAAGCTCAGGCTTCAAAACCCTGGCCGAAGGCCAGGCTGTTGAGTTCTCCGTAACTCAAGGCGCGAAAGGTCCGCAAGCTGAAAAAATCGTTTGCGTCTGAGCCTATACGCTCACAATTGCAGTGAACCAGACTCTGGTCCGCTGCTGAGTGGCCATAAGGGCCACTCTGGTCGCGTTATCCCCCTGGGTCGCGCAACCTGAAAGACGGGCATTCACACTGAGCACTGAGTGAATGCCCTACTGCAACACCCCTCAACATTGTTGAGTCATATCCGCCTGCATATCTTGCCGAGTAACATCTGATCTGTCCTGACACATCACTCCAGTTTTTACCAAGCGCAATCTTATTGGCGGTTTTCCCGAGAGGAAATCATGAGCAAATCCCCAATAGCTGCGTTTAATCCGCTGGACGCCGAAAAATACAGCAACCCTATTCCCGCGCGCGAGTTCATTATGAGCTTGCTCAAAAAAAACAATAAAACACTTGATCGGGAGCAGCTGGCAAAAGTCCTGCACCTCTCCGATGATGACCAAAAAGAGGCATTGCGTCGCCGATTGCGTGCAATGGAGCGCGACGGACAAATTCAATTCGATCACAGCAAAGGTTACAGCCTGGTTAAACCGGAAGATCTGGTGAGCGGGCGTGTAATCGGCCACCCGGATGGCTTCGGTTTCCTGAACAGTGATGCATCCGAAGAAGACCTGTTTTTGTCCGACAACGAAATGCTGACTGTCTTTGACGGTGACCGCGTGCAGGCCCGCATCAGCGGCGTCGATCGCCGCGGCCGCAAAATGGGCGTTATCGTCAATGTGCTTGAACGCAATACCACCCATCTGGTTGGCCGCGTACAGTTCGAAGACGACCACTATTTTCTCAAGCCGGAAAATAGCCGTATTGCCCATGAGATTGATCTTGACCGTGACCACTTGATGGGCGCCAAGCCCGGTCAGTATGTGTTCGTCGAGGTAATCGATTTCCCCAGCCGCCGCTACAATGCCTTCGGGCATGTGACCGAGTTACTGGGCGATTCGATGGGCCCAGGCATGGAAATCGATGTGGCAATCCGCAGCCACGATATTCCCCACAAGTGGCCACAGGACACCATGCGCGCAGCGAAACAGCTGGGCAAAGAAGTACCCGAAGCGGACAAACTGCACCGCGCCGACTTGAGAAACCTGCCGTTTGTCACCATCGACGGTGAGGATGCCAAGGATTTCGATGATGCCGTGTACTGTCAAAAAGAGAAATCTGGTGGCTGGCGCCTGTTCGTGGCGATTGCCGATGTGTCCCACTACGTGGCGCCCGAAAGTGCACTCGACCAGGAGGCTCAGAAGCGCGGTACCTCCGTGTATTTCCCCGGCCGCGTGGTGCCTATGCTGCCAGAATCACTCTCCAATGGCTTGTGCTCACTCAATCCGCGGGTAGACCGGCTGGTTATGGTCTGTGAGATGACCATCGACAAAATGGGAAAAATGACTGGCTACACCTTTTCCGAAGGTGTGATTCACTCTCATGCCAGACTCACCTATAACCAGGTAAACGCCTTTATCACAGCACCTGGTTCAGGCCTGGGGCGGGGAACCGCTCGCAAACTCGGAGGAACGGCACCGCACATCCGGGCGCTGCACCAGCTATATTCGGTCTTGAAAACAGCCCGGACAAAACGCGGGGCAATGGATTTTGAAAAGCCGGAAGTAAAGTTCGAATTCACCGATAACCGCAAAATCGAGCGGATTGTTCCAGTCATACGCAACGATGCGCACAAGATGATTGAGGAATTCATGTTGAGCGCCAACGTGGCAACCGCAGACTTCCTCAAACGACAGAAGATGCCAACGCTGTATCGCGTGCATGCAGGCCCGCGGGATAAGAAGCTCGCTACCCTGCGCGCATTCCTCAATGCCAAGGGACTCAAACTGGCCGGTGGCAACAAGCCCTCGCCCGCGCATTACGATGAGCTACTGCGAAGCATTGGGCAGCGCGCCGATGCACAGACCATCCGCACCATGATGCTGAGATCCCTGAGTCAGGCGGAATACAGCCCGGACAATCAAGGCCATTTTGGCCTGGCTTATTCCGCCTATGCACACTTCACCTCACCTATTCGACGGTACCCGGACTTACTGGTACACAGAGCCATTCGGTCGGTGATCCGCCAGGAAAAACAGCGCAACCCCTTCCGTCGCGCGCTAAAATTTGTCTTCGGCGCGGGCGACGCACCGGTGCAGCGTTTCGATAACGCAAAAACCCTCGCCCCCGGAAAAAGTTACCCCTACGACAAGTCGGCAATGCAGGCCCTCGCGGAACATTGCTCTAACGCTTCACGCCGCGCGGACAAAGCGAGCTGGGATGTAGAAGCCTGGCTGAAATGCGAGTATATGCAGGACTTTATCGGTGACACCTTTCACGGGCTAGTGAGTAGCGTCACGCACTTTGGCCTGTTTATCGAGATCAGTGATACACAGGTCGAAGGCCTAGTACACATATCTGCGCTAAAAAATGACTACTACAACTTTGATGCTGCCGCGCAACGTCTTGTCGGCGAGCGGGGCAATACCAGCTTTGCCATCGGCGATCCCATCAAGGTTCGTGTTGTGGGCGTCGACATGGAGCGACGTAAAATCGAATTTTCGCTGGCCCAGTAGAATTCGAGCGGAAACACCACTAACTCCCACCACTTCGCCAAATTAAACAGGCCCGTTACCTTCCGGTAACGGGCCTGTTTGATTTGGCAGACCTGACAAGAGTGGAATGCAAATGTGCCTGGATCGATCAACGCGCTAAGACGGCCGCGAAGCCGCCCGAAGGAGTGAGGCGCACAGCGCCGAATCACTCTCGCCATTAAGGATCCCCAGGGCCCTACCACTCTCTCTGACGAACCTCGGATAGAACACAAAGCACCGGGGCCATTCAGCATGTCCCGCGCAAAATGCCCCCCAAAGCCAGTCAACATTCCGCAGGGCGCTCAAGAACCACAAGAATCCATAGCTCTGGACTCATAATCCTTTATCTCTATTTAAACTAATACGCAGTCTGTTTATTCGAAAATAGAAGTTCCGTTTTATCTCCGGCCTGACTACAGTTGTAGTCGTAATGACTACAAGTGTAGTCGGAGGACACATGGAAATATCAGAAGCAGAGTATGAGGTGATGGAAGCCTTATGGGCTGGTGCGCCAGCGAGTGCTCGTGAAGTTTTTCAGCGACTCGAAAATAAAAAGAGCTGGCAAGAGCAAACTGTAAAGACACTATTGGCTCGCCTTGTGAAAAAGGGGGCAATCGATTACGAGAAAAAAGAGCGCTCCTACCTATATTCACCCTGTCTTGATCGTGAGGCTTATCAGATAAGACAGAGCAAAAAACTTGTAAATCGACTCTTTGACGGACAGCTATCCATGCTTATTTCCGGCTTTGTTAAAGGCGGTGAACTGAAGAAGTCTGACATTGAAGAGCTAAAAGACATTATCGAACAATGGGAAAAAGATAATGATTAACTGGATCTTAGCGCAGCAGGAAGTGTTGACATTAGCTCTAATCGTAGTTTGGCTCAGTGATCTTCTATTGGCAAAACGAGTTGGCTCGAACTTCACCTACCGATTGTATGCGCTTATTCCCCTGGCTCTGGTTATTGTCAACCTCCCACCTATAGATTTCAGCAGCTCAGCACCTACAGGCGCATCAGCACTATTGCATCCTGAAACCATCGCAACAACGCTGCATACGGTTAGCAACTATCAGGTCATGGAGAATCTGGCACCAGAGTCAGGGAATCACATCCAATGGATTTGGCTACTAGGGGTTTCCGTTTTACTCACAGTCGCGACCACTGGTTTTATCCAAATTGCCAAGTTACCGAAATCGCCTGTGCTACTTGACCGGCAATATGACCGGCTTCCAAACGGGATATTTTTTACGTCCAGCAAAGTAAAAGGCCCAATTTTAAAGGGTATTTTCAAACCAGAAATCATTCTTCCGAGCGACTACGAGCAATACTATGACACTTCTCAATTGGATTATGTAATTGAACACGAGCTTGTACATGCGCAAAGATTCGATAATTTTTGGAACCTGCTTGCACTAATTTTCTTGATATTATTTTGGTTTAACCCGGCTGTCTGGGCGGTTTACCTACGATTTAGACTGACACAAGAATGTGCTTGCGACGAGGAAGTGTTAGCACTAGCAGATAAGAACAAAAAAATTTCATACTCCAGAGCAATGCTGCAATCCTACGAGAACTGGAACAGATTCTGGATACTTCAATCACATTATGGAGATAAGATGACTATGATCACACGGATTAATCGATTGAAAAATAGTTTAAAACCTTCAAAATTGGCACGTTTCTTAGCGGGAGGGGTAAGTGCAGCTATATTGTCCTTAGTATTTCTTTGGGGGCAAGCCTCAGCACAGACCCCAAGCACAATCAACCTAAATAATGCAAAGTTATTTAACCTTCCATTACCACGAGCGGCCTTTCTTGAAGGAATTCAAGGTGAAGTCCACCTTCAATTCAATGTCGAAAATGGAAAAGTTTCCTCTGTTAGCACCATCCAAACAGTGACGTCAGGAGGGCACGAAAAGGAATTTATTGAAGGTGCGATAAAATTCATAAAAAGCTTACCATTTACAGGCAAAAATACTGACTTGGTTGCAGCTGAATATGTAGCACGATTTCATATCGCGGGCGTCGGTGCTTCTCAGGCCGCCCTCGATAAAGTGACTAAAAGAATGCCTCACCGCATAATTCATTTATTGCCTTACTCAATCCCCTCTCCTGAAAACGAAATCACCTTCACAGGGACGCCAAAACTGCAATTAATCAAAAGTCATTACCCAAGTTACCCTGAAGGACTAGAGTCTATAGGGATTTCTGCGACAGCAGTTGTGGAGTTTGATGTTCGAGATAGCGGTATCGCCGTAAATCCACACGTAATAAGTGTGGACGCTCCCGCAGAATACCAAGATGCTTTCCATAAAATTGCTTTGAAAGAAGCTCGTGATCTTTATGTTTTTAGAAATAATATCGGGCAGAGAATGAATAACGTCAGAGTAGAACTTCATTGGAACCCAGCAGATTATAGTAAGGGAATTGAAATACCCAGATCTTAATATCAAGTTATTATCTTCTAGGTTCTGCTCTTTGAGCGGTAACGGTTTAAGTTAATAGACGGAACTGAGCATGTAAAACCGCTGGCGGAATCCTAGCGGGCGCTGATTCGACTCCCGCCATCCCAACAATGAAAAAAAGAAGCCCACCCTAAACGGGGCGGGCTTCTTTTTTGAAGCCGCGGAGCGGGGATGAAACGCCTGGGCCAGGCTCGATCAACGCGTACAGCGCGTTAAGATGGCCGCAGGTCCGGCTTCGTCGCCCGACTCAGTCGGCCCGTTTTGGGTTGTCGAGCATAAGGGCGGTCCTCACGCTTTCTCTTCATCAGGCCTTCTTAACAAACTCAGACTTGAGCATCATGTCGCCGGCGCCATCGACTTTACAGTCAATGTTGTGATCCCCATCGACCAGTCGCTTGATGGTCGCTTTCGTACCTATCTTGAGCACTAGTGATGACCCCTTAACCTTCAGGTCTTTTATCAATGTCACCTTATCGCCATCCGCCAGCTGGGTGCCGTTTGCGTCCTTAACCAGCAGCGCATCTTCATCTACAACCTCCTCCGATGGGTTCCATTCATGGGCACACTCGGGACAAATCAGCATGTCCTGGTCTTGATACACATAGACAGACTGGCACTTCGGACAAGCAGGCAAAGTGGAGCTCATAAAAACCTCTTGGTCAGCAGATAGATGTAGCTTAGCTTGTTTTTTGCGCATTATAACATCATTATAATACGGTGATAATACCCCACCCGAGATGTGACAGCCTATGTTTGCGCTAAGAGAAGCCTACCAAGCTGGCTTATTAGGCAAAAAAAACTGGATAAACAACCTAGTGGCCGGCCTGATTGTCGGCATAGTCGCGCTGCCGCTAGCAATGGCGTTTGCCATTGCCTCTGGTGCAAAGCCGGAACAGGGAATCTACACCGCAATCATTGCGGGCTTTATCGTGTCCGCCTTCGGGGGCAGCAGACTGCAGATTGCAGGCCCGACGGGGGCCTTTATTGTCGTTCTCTCTGGCATCACAGCCCAATACGGCATAGAGGGCTTGCAGATAGCGACGTTTATGGCCGGGCTGATATTACTCGTCCTGGGCCTGACAAAAATGGGAGGGATTATTAAATTCATCCCTGATCCCGTCATCGTCGGCTTTACCGCGGGCATCGGCGTCATTATTTGGGTCGGGCAGTGGCGTGATTTTTTCGGATTGCCTGCAATCAGCGGTGAGCATTTCCATGAGAAGCTCCTTCACTTATTTTATGCACTGCCACAATTTCACACTCCCACCACACTTCTGGCGGTTGCATCACTTGCCCTGGTCATATTCACCCCGCGTATACCGGTTATGAAGAAGGTTCCGGGACCACTTGTGGCCCTGGTGGTCGCAACCGTCGTTCAAGGCCTGTTTCATTTTGACGGAGTCAGAACTATCGGCAGTGCTTTTGGGGGCATCCCTCAAGCTCTACCAGTAATCCATCTCCCCTCTCCGGAATGGTCCCAGATTATCGAATTGATCGGCCCTGCTTTTACGATTGCAATGTTAGGGGCGATTGAATCACTACTCTCTGCGGTCGTCGCGGATGGTATGGCAGGTACGCGCCACAACTCCAATCAAGAGCTTGTCGGGCAAGGCATCGCAAATTTATTTACGCCGCTGTTTGGTGGGTTCGCCGCAACAGGAGCAATTGCCAGAACAGCCACCAACATTCGAAACGGCGGCAACAGCCCTATCGCGGGCATCGTTCACTCCATTACCCTCGTTGTAATTCTGGTCGCACTGGCTCCGATGGCGGCAAATATACCGCTTGCCACACTTTCCGCCATTTTATTTGTCGTCGCCTGGAACATGAGCGAGGCCCGGCACTTTGTGAAAATGGTCAGACGTGCGCCCAAAGCAGATGTTGCCATTTTACTCGTCACATTTAGCCTGACCGTTTTTGCGGACCTTGTCATCGCAGTCAATATCGGCGTAATTTTGGCCACTTTTCACTTCTTAAGGAGAATGGCTGCTAGCGTAGAAGTCTCTCAATCTACATCTGAGAAAATTAACGAAGAACTTTCGAGACTGGGTGAAAACCACATTCCGGAATCAACACTAGTTTTTACTGTTGAAGGGCCGTTTTTCTTTGGAGCTGTCGAAAACTTCGAGCGAGCACTCGCCTATACAAACACCGACCCCAGTTTCTTGATTATCCGATTAAAATGGGTTCCTTTTATCGATGTAACGGGCCTGCAGACACTTGAAGAGGTAATCCAGTCGCTACAAGAACGCGGGGTAACCGTTATATTATCCGGGGCGAATGGCCGCGTAGATCGCAAGCTTCGAAAAGCGGGGATCATTTCCTTAATTGGAGACGATCACTATTTCCCGACGTTCGAAACCGCCATAAAGAAAATCGCTGAAATAGATGGGAAACCAAACTCGACAAGCGGTGAAGCCGGCCCTGTTTCGAACTTACTAAAGACCAGCAAGGAATACTTCGAAGCCTTTAGAAAAGATAACACGCCGCGGAAATTTAGCGATTAGGAGGATTCTTTTCAGGGACATCCTGATTCAGAAAATCAACGTCGTGTTGTTCAAGATAGTTCCGGATTAACTGCCGAACAACTTGCGAAGGCGTTAAATCCTGAGACGCACAAAGTTGCTCAAATGCCTTCTTTTTTCTTGGGTCAAGCAATACGGTAAAACGAGCTGTTTTGGTTTCCATTGAGCGATCCTACGTGTTCAGCATTATAATTAGATTATAATATCAACTTTACCAATTAGGAATCCCCCAGCCCACCCCTTAAGGTACTCACGCACCAAACGATATTTTCGCCCCTGCCCTGCAGCACGACAATGATCCGTCTCTTAGAAGCCTGGCCAGATGGCACCCAATGTACCGCGGTTCAGCCCCGAGGCGGCCAGCATTTACGCACCCGATAGACCATTAATATTTATGGCCTAAGCACGCATTTATGATATTTTTAAATACGGCACCGAACCCACTCTAAAGCTAAAGCAGCGCCAAAAAATAAAATGGAACAGCCAATAAAAGATGCCCCTCGCGAAACATCGATTGAAAACTTCATTAAGCTAAAGCCACCCTCAATACCCGAAGGCTTTAATGGATCATTTACCGAGTGTGGATTTGACCCTTCGAAATATAGCGACAGCTTATTCAGTCAACTAGACATACCCATTCCAGTACAAATAGCTGGGTCGGTAACAAAACGAAAAGCGGAATTTCTGGCGGGACGATACTGCGCAAAGGCAGCGCTTTCTGAATTGGGCTATTTCCACACACCCGTTGCGATTGGCCATAATCGCTGCCCGGCCTGGCCAGCTGGAATCTCCGGGTCCATCAGCCACAGCGAAAATCGAGCGGTCTGTGTCGTCAGCCGGAATTTTCAAGGTGTTGGAATTGATATCACGCATAAAATCCCGGGAAAAATCATTTCTGAGATTAATACCTCTATCCTCAACAAGAATGAGGAGGATATTTGTAAAAGCTACGCTGACCCGACACAAGACGGGGTTACGCTGATATTCTCTATGAAAGAGGCCCTATTCAAGGCACTTTACCCCCAGGTTAAGAAATATTTTGACTTCCTCGATGTTGAAGTCGTGGCTATTGACCCGAAGAAACAAAAAATTCAATTGCGCCTAATACGTGATTTGTCCGAAAAGTTAGGGGCGGGAACTGAATTTATTGGATCCTATTGGAAGACTGGGGAATGCTTTTATTCGCTGCTTGAATACGGCCCCAGGTAATTATTTCCTTATGAACGTATAAAACAAAATCACTCTTGTTGTCTCCATTCTGCATTACCTTATGAGGTTCGCACTGCGTACCAGAGTGGGACGCAGCGTCTGCTGGTAGCTTCTCCAGTCACACTCTGACTCACCCCCTGGCACCATGCCAATCCGCGGCCCGATTTACACACATCCGAACTGTTCATCCTGTCCTAGAGCCCGATTGACATCTACAGCTGAGTGGGCAAATTCAGGAGCGGTAAGTTGAGAGCTATCGAAGGGGAATGCTTTTTCTGATATCGCCTTGAAGGTTGAAAAAAACGTCTATTCTTTCTGTGGACTGGCCGGTAATCGTCGATAAACGCGGGACTATGAACTGTCTTCAGATGACAACAATCATGATTGTTATCGAGTTCTGCCACAGTCTCGCGTTCGACTCGGCGGTTTCGCCAGCAATCATGCCTTTTAAGTCGGGTACGGCTATGTTGGTTTGCGGTAGTCGCAAGCATCTGACATTCGAACACGTAGTCAAATTCCTGACATGACTCCCTGGAACCCCTGGAGGAATTGTTGTGAAGAGTAAGCTCGTTATCCTTCCCCTGGTGATTGCCGCAGGTATCACTTCGTTTAGCGCGGTGGCAGAGACCAAGAAGCATTTGAAGGACTGGACCTGCGAGGATTTTCTCGCGATCGATGACCAGTACAAGCCGAAAGTGGTCTACTGGGCCAGTGCCTACTCAAAAAAGGGCAAGCCAGAAGACGGTATGCTCGACATTGAAGGCACGGAAAAGGTTACCCCTATGATCATTGAAGCCTGTGGCAAGGCCCCCAAAGAGTCATTTGGGAAGAAGTTGAAGGGCGAATGGCACAAACTTGAGAAAGGCACCAAAGGCGAGATGGAGAAGATGAAAGATAAAATGTAGTCTCTCTTATTCCCAATGGCGGATCCGACCAGTATCGGGTCCGCCAAGCAGGACTGCAGAAGAGTTTGTAGCAACCTCTCCCCGACGCAGTTTTCGCCGATATCTCCCGGGCTAGCGCCCCCGCTATTACACAGTGTCAACTGACCGCCGTTAAGATCACGATATTCTTAAACGCGATAAATATGCCAATCAGGTGTCGACTCCAGCAGCACGGCTGGCCACGCCCCCCAGTCAACTCAGATCGGGTAAAATGCCTGCCGCAAACACCCTGATCACGTAGCACTAGGAGTAGATGTCTGTGCGGGAGTACCGCCCACCCACTGAGCCCTACCTCACAGAGGTATACGCTGACGATACGCTGCTGGTTTTTGACAAGCCCAGCGGGCTGCTCAGCGTACCTGGGCGAGATCCGGCCCATGCGGACAGCCTCGCCAGCCGCTCCCAGGAGAAATACCCCGGCGCGATGACGGTGCACCGCCTGGATATGGATACATCCGGCCTGGTCATCATGGCCTGCCACCCGATCGCACACCGGCTGCTGAGCCAGCAGTTTCAGGAGCGGCAGGTGGAGAAAATCTACTACGCCAGGGTGTGGGGGGAGCTTGAGGAAGAGTCCGGGGAAATCGACCTGCCCCTGATCTGCGACTGGCCCAACCGGCCGCGCCAGAAAGTGGACTTCGAAGTGGGTAAGCCATCGCTTACCCGCTGGGAAAGAGTCGCGGCGGGCGGTGGATTCAGCTTGGTCAGGCTGAAGCCTGTGACCGGACGCTCACATCAGTTGCGGGTACACCTGCAGGCCATCGGGCACCCGATACTCGGCGACCCCTTCTACGCGCACCCACAGGCACTGGCCGCGGCACCCAGGCTATTGCTGCATGCGACAGAACTGTCCTGCACGCACCCGAACACCGGTGAACGGCTGCATTTTACCAGTGCCCCGGATATAGCGACTTTTCACATGGATTCCGGGCTCTAGGCAGGTCGCCTGCCGGAAATCCCCTGCCCGATTCAGTCACTCTGCAGGGCATCAATCGGATTGAGCCTGGAAGCCTTGATCGCCGGATAGACTCCGAAGATCAGGCCAATCATTGCGCACACCGTGAAGGACAGCAGAATCGCCCGGAGCGACCAGGACACGGCCCAGCCGGCATAGAGTGCAATCATTTCTGATAGCAGCACGCCGAAGACAATACCGAGCAGTCCGCCGAGGATCGCGATGGTGAAGCTCTCCACCAGATACTGGGTGCGGATATCCTTTTCCGTCGCCCCGACGGCGCGCAGCAAGCCAATTTCCCGGGTGCGCTCCAGTACCGTGGCAAGCATGATGTTCATGATGCCGATACCACCCACCAGCAGGGAGATACCAGCCACACAGGACATGACGATGTTGAAGATGGTCTGGGTTTCCATTTTCTGCGCCATCAGTGCCGCCGGCACGATCATCGTGAAATCTTCCACGTTGTTGTGGCGCCGGTTGAGCAGGTGGGTAATGGCCCGGGCGGCTTCCCGCGCGTCTGTTCCTGGCGCAAGCTGGAATTTGAGCTCGCTGACTTCCGCAGCCAGCACTTCGTGCGGGAAACGCTGCATGGCGGTGGCAAAGGGAATGAAAATCTGGTGCTGTTCCGCCCCCAGTTTGACCCCCTCAAAATCCGCGCCCTCAACGAACGGGGAATCCAGCACACCCACAACGACAAACCAGAGGTGATTGATCTTGATCCTTTCACCAATGGCACTGCGTCCGGGAAAAAGCTGCCCGGCCACGGCCTCTCCCAGTACTGCCACCTGCGCGAGTACCGCCTCGTCTTCCGGCGTCAACAACCGACCTGCCGATAGCTTGAACGGTGACATGCGGAAATACCCGGGATTGACGCCGGTCGCCGCAGCCTCACTCTTGCCGAACTCACTGAAGGCACTGTACGTGGTCAGGGCCCTTTGCGCGCTGAAAGCCTCGACAAAATTCATGGTGGCGATGGCCGCTTCGCCGTCGCGCAGGCTCAGACCGCTGGACTGTTTGCGCTGCTCGTAAAGCTCGTCCTTTTCCTGTTCCGGGCTCTGTACGATCAGGTTGTTCAGGCCCATGGTTTCAATCATGCGCAGTGCTTCCTGTTCCGCACCCTTGCCGATATTCAGCATGGCGATCACGGCGCCCACGCCAAAAATCATCCCGAGCAGTGTCAGCAGCGTGCGCAGTTTGTGCTGGGACAGCTCCGCCAGTGCCTCCCGGAACGTCAGCAGCAGCGCCCTGTGGCCGGCGCGGTCATAACGGACTGTCGGCTGTGCGGACTCAGCCATTGGAATTCCCCTCTTTATCTGACAGCGCGATATTGGCCACGTCGTAAAGCGCTATTTTTTCTCCCACAGAGAGGCCCGCGGTGATTTCGATATGGGTCGGCGTGGCTTTGCCGAGTGTCACCGGGCGCCGGCGGAAGTCGCCCCCTGAATAGACATAGACATAGGGGCCGCTGGTGCTGTGAAACAGACTCTGCAGCGGAATTTCGAGCCGCTCCTCACCGCCCTTCACCTGGATTGACGCGCCTACGCCGCGGCCGAGCTTGAACAATTGCGGATGCTGCTCCTGGAAACGGGCAATCACCTCATAATATTTCTGCGGGTTGCCCCGTTCGACGGATGCGGGCGCGGCGCTGATACTGTCGACGCTGGCTGCAAAGTGCTGCCCCGGAAGGGCCTCGATCCAGATATCGACCGCTTGCCCCTTGGCCAAGCCGACGGCCTCGCGATCCAGCACGTGAAGCTTTGCCTGCATGACACTGACGTCCGGCAGATCCCCGACCTTGCGTCCCGGCCATATCTGCTGCCCGACTTGCGGTTTGTCGCCACGCCAGTTGGCCTCATAGGTGAGGATGCCATCGTGCGGCGCAACGATTTCCAGCGCCGCCAGTCCCTTGTCCAGCCGCTCGATCTTGGCTTCGTACTTGTCCTCCTGCACGGTGAGCACCTGGACTTCCCCCTCGGCGCTGGTGGCAAAGCGGGTATTTTTCCAGTCGAGGTAATCGAGCTTCGAATTCAGAAACTCTATATCCAGCAGGTCGTCGAGCATTTCGAGACGGGACTTCAACAGGTTGTCTTCGACCGAGAAGCGCTCCGCAAACGCTTTCTCGATCTGGACCTGCGAGCTGTCGAGCGTGATACCGAGCTGTTCGGTATCGAGGTGGCCCTGCTTCTCGCGCATGTCTTCCCGGGCGATATCGAGGTCGCCCTTGGTCCAGCGCCGGTCGCGCTGCATGGCCTCGCCATCAAAACGGACAATGACATCCCCTTTGTGCACCTCGGAGTATTCGGGCGCAAGCCAGGCTATATATTTGGGTGGTCCGGACACGGGGGCCTGGATCGCCGTGGCAGAAGCGGCCTCCAGTTCCCCTTCTGCGGCTACCAGTACCGGCGCCCGCGAGATACGGACCTCGTATAGCAGCGGTTCGGGGTCACTGCCAGAACAGGCGGTCAGGACGATCACAAGTCCCAGGGCAGTCATCGGCAAGCGCTTCAACGGTCTTTCTCCACACTCGCCACCGCCTCGCCCCCATCGGCGGAGGGGAAGTTGACCGATGCCGTCATGCCGGGCTTCAACCCACCTGCCGTGGTCTGCTCCAATCCCACCAACAGGTCGATGACCCGTCGGCGGTCGCCGCGGGCCCTGTCCCGCACCACGCTGCCCAGCTCGGTGACAGTGCCGCGAAAGGTCCTGGCCTGAGCGCCATCGATCACCACATCCACCGGCTCGCCCAGCTTGAGGTGGGCTTTGTCGACCTCGTCCGCCGTGGCGCGCAATCGCATCTGGCTGAGATCCGATATCAGTACAACCGGCTGGCCAAAGCGCACGGACTCCCCTTCCGACGGCTTTTCACCATTCCAGTTCGGAATGTACTGTACCAAGCCGGCGATCGGCGCTTTAACGCTGAGCTTTTCCACTTCCGCCTGCAACTGGCCGGTTTCGCTTTCCAACCGTTCGATCTTGCGCTTGGCCAGGGAAACCTTTAACGCACTGGACTGCCTGTGCAGGTCGGCCAGTGCCTTGACCTCCTCCAGATCGTTGGCGGCGATCTTGAAATCGATCGCGGATTTCATCCGTTCGTTCTTCGACAGGGAGTAATCGATGATTTCAGCCCGCTCCTTGGCCTTGTTATACGCCGCGCGCTTCTCCTCGATGGCGAGGGTGTTATCCCTGGCCTTCTGCTCTTCTTTGTTCACCGTATTACTGAGTTCACTGCGCGCCTGACTGAGTTCGGCCTTTTTCTCGATCAGGCGTTCGCGCACCGGTTTGTCATCAAAAGCAACTACCAGATCGCCTTTCTCCACGTGAGCATTTTCCGCCACCATTTTCTTGATGCTGTACTGCCACATGCGGGAAATGGACGGCGGGGCAATTTGCACCGCTCGCGCCGACTCCAGTTCCCCGGTGATCGGCGGCAGCAGTGGTGTCTCTGTTTTCTTTGGCGAATTTTCACCGCCGCCGGCACAGCCGGACAGAATCAGCGCGACTAGAACGAACCACTGTCTCATGACGCGTCCCCGGAAAACTCGATGCGCGCGCCCATACCCGGCAACAGCTCAAACTCCGGCTTTTCCACCAGCTGCAGGGTCAGGTGGTAATACAGGCCCGAGCCCCATTCCTTACGCTTCTGTGGCTGGGTAGCGATATCCTTGAGCACAGCCTTCAATGGAGTGTGCATCCGCGAATCGAACGTCAGTTGCGCCTCCTGCCCCTCGCGCACCCGGTCGATATCGATTTCATGCAACCAGGCTTCCACGTAGAGCGCACTCAGTGCGGGAATTTCGGCAATCTCCCAGGACGGCTGTGCGGTCATACCGACGAATACCCGCTCGCCAGTCCACGGGTGCTTGCCATACAGTACCGGGCCGGCCCGCTCGGCGCGCAGAGTCATGGATTCCAGCGCCTGGCGCTGGTACGCCAGTTTGTCCTTGGAGCGCTCTATATTGATCTGTTGTTTCTTCAGCGCGACTTCTCGAGCCAGCTCCGCCTGGGCAAGATCCTCACGCGCCTTCTTGAGGCTTGCCTCCGCCTCCTGCTTGGCCACCTGATTGGAATCGTATTCGTAGGCGCTCAAGTATTGCTTGGGAATAGCGGCATCGATACTCGCCTTCTTCAGCAGCAGCTGTTCGCGCTTGAGGGCGTACTGTTTTTCCAGCACGGTCTGCGCATGCTCGGTCTTTTGCTGTTGCAGTTTCTCGCGCGCGGTAGCGAGCGCTACCCGTTCCGCATCGATCTTCCCCTGTATCGCCGCACCGTCAAATACCGCGACAATTTCCCCGGCCTCTGCCACCTGCCCCTCCGGCATCAACCACTGCAGCTCGACACGCCAGTTTTCCGTCATTGGCGCAAGAAAGCGCTGGTTGTCCTCTGCGCGGATTTCCCCGCTCAACAACAGAACCGAATCGGCACACAGGGGCGCGGCCAGCAATAGCGCGGCCAGGGCTATCACACGGCGCACAGGCGATCCTCCACGACGGCGCCATCGTTCATGCGAATAATGCGCTGGGCATGGGCGGCGATCTCCGGTTCGTGCGTTACCATGACAATGGTTTGCCCCTCCCGGTGCAGTGCGCGCAGTAACCCGAGGATTTCTTCAGAGGTACGGCTATCCAGGTTGCCGGTCGGTTCATCGGCGAAAATCACCTTGGGCTGATTGACCAGCGCACGCGCAATGGCCACCCGCTGGCGCTGTCCTCCGGACATTTCAAAGGGTTTATGTTCCATTCGGTGCCCGAGGCCGACCAGTTCCAGCATTTGCCGGGCGCGTTCGCGCGCCAGCGCCGTATCGACACCGGAGTAGCGCAGGGGCAACATCACATTCTGTACCGCCGTCATGCGTGGCAGTAGGTGAAAGGTCTGGAAGATAAAACCGATATGGCGATTGCGGATGGCGGAAAGGGTCGTGTCGTCGAAGCAGCCTACCTCCTGCCCGTCGAGCCAGTACTGCCCCGACGTCTGCTGATCGAGACAGCCGAGAATATTCATTAACGTCGATTTACCGGAACCCGAAGAACCCATAATCGCGACGAATTCGTTCTTTTCTATTTGGAGGGAAACATTGGCGAGCGCCACAACCCTGGCATCCCCCTCTCCGTATTCCCGACAGAGTTCTTTTATTGTTATCACGCTAACCTGCCCGGTGCTGCTTGTCTTCCAACCGAGCCTGAGCCCAGATCCGGATAATTAACAGGGTAAACATCATTGGCTGGTGTGACAACGATATCCCGGCAGTCTCCCGCACTCCCTGACCGATGAATTTTCTGTGGCAATTTCCCCACCCGACCGCGCAGCTGCGGCGCGAAGTGCTATTTTCTAGTGTTAGTTTTGTAGCGAGATTCGGCCCCGCCGACGTACCTCGCGCCAGCACGCGAATGGAACATCGCTTGCGGAAAGTATCGAATAAGAAGGAACTGACCATGAAACCGATTCGCTTTATTGTCGCACTGGCCATGTCAGCCCCTCTGGTGGCACAGGCGCAGCAGGACTGGCGCGAGATGGACTGGGGCGAATTTTTCGTACGGATCGGTAGTAGTTATGTCGACCCGAATGGCGACGCCACACCACTCAAGTTTGCCGTGCTGCAGCACTGGGATCTCTACAATACCACTTGGGAATTTAACAGCGACACCACCTGGAACGTGTCCGCGGTATGGCGGCCAATGGAACACTGGGGTGTCGAACTGGTACAGGTTGGCGATGCACAATACGATATCGACCTGGCACATTTCACTGCCATTCCGGGACGCGATGTCATCCCACTTGGCGACTTCAAAGTCTCCTCGTCCACGGCGTTCATCAACTGGTATCCGCTCGGTGCCGACTGCCTCGGCCGTCCCTATTTCGGCATCGGCGTCAACTACACCGACTTTCGCGACGGCAATCTGAGTAGAGAATTCAGCGATTACCTGATCGACACCGACCTGGCCACCGGCAGGGGCAGCTTCAATCTCGGTTACTCCTGGGGCTGGGCAACACAACTCGGCGTGGACTTTACCTACAGTCACGATACTCCCTTTCTGGCCAATCTCAGCGTTCTCTATTTTCAGTCGGATACGACTGCCCGCGTCATTTTCCCCACGCGCTTGGGGCACGACCACCTGCGTTCCGACGTCGATTACGATCCCTGGGTCGTCAACCTGAGTATTGGTTATAAATTCTAACTGACCCCGCGTGTAACCACGCGCATGCCCGAAAAACGACAAGACAAAATTGACTGGCCGCTCAACGGAACATTGGTTCCGCGCTCTGGCGCCAATCAAAACGACACCACGATATAACCTCAGGAATAACCGTGGGCAGACAGAGACCAGAAATTCCGATGCACTGCACAGGCCCGATAAAACCATGCCGGCCTAACCCGTGGCTGGCACTGGGACTGTCAGCTACCGCATTATTGGCGGCGATCAGCACGCCCGCATGGGCCACCTGTAGCCCCGGCAATATCGGTACGGCCGCCGCGGACACCATCCTCTGCGACGAAGATAACGATGCCGAAGGCGCCGATGTGGATGCGCTGGGCGGCGATGACGTCCTGAACCTGAATGGTGGCACGATCGGCAATGTGGACGCCGGCACCGGAGCCGATACCATCAACATTCTCGGGGCCGATGTGGAAAACGAGGTCCGCGCCGGCAGCGGCAACGACACCATTATCCTGAATAACCGCGACAGCGATATCGGCGGCTTTGGCAGCGGCGGTATCGATGCCGGCGAGGGCAACGACACCATCCAGCTTCTGGACGGCCTCGCGTTCTCGGTGCGCGGCGGTGATGGCAACGACGATATCCTGCTCGACGGCGGCTTCGTATTCAATTTTCTCGATGCCGGCGCCGGCGACGACACCATTTACTGGGACGAGGGACTGGCATTCGACGTACGCGGCGGTGACGGTTCCGACACCCTCCGTATTGACGCTTTTGCCTACGACGGCGAGGCCGTGCTCGACGGCGGTGACGACCTGAGTAGCGACGACGGTTATATCGATACACTGACGTTTGTGCTCGACCACGAGGTGGACGGCCGCCTGCTGCGCAACTGGGAGCGGATTGTCATCTGGGGAAGCTCCAAGATGATTTTCACAAACTCACTGTCAGTTGGCGGCGGTGTGGACGGCGATGGTAATGATCTGGGGCTGGATATCCTGTTCGGCGGGCTGGTGCAGTTCCGGCCGCGCAACTTTGTCGTCACCGGCAATATTGCTGTGGCCGGTACGCTGGATCTCGGCGACGGAGTTTTCGGCAGTCTGACTGTAGCCGCAGACGGGGACGGTAACTTCGGCGACTATATCGGAAAAAACGGTCGGCTCTGGATCGACACGCTTCTCTACGACGACGCTTCGCCCTCGGATCTGTTGCGAGTATCCGGGGATGTTTCCGGGCAAACCCTGGTGCGCGTCACCAATCGCGGCGGCATTGGCGCCGAGACAACCGGGGACGGTATCCAGATCGTCGACATCGGTGGCGCCTCTCCCGCGGACGCCTTTGTGCTGGACGGCGATTTTACGACGCGCGACCGGCAACCGGCGATCATCGGTGGCGCCTACGCCTATACCCTGCACCACAATGGTGTCGCCGATCCGCAGGATGGCGGCTGGTATCTCCGCTCTACGCTGGACCACCCGCAGTCCGGTATCGACGACGCAATTCGCTGGCAGCCGGGCGCAGTTCTCTACGAAGTCTACCCGCAGGTTTTGCGCGCGCTGAACCAGCCGGACACATTGCGTCAGCGCGTCGGCAATCGATTCTGGGTCGGTTCCAGTTATGAGGATCAGGGCCGCTGTGACTACATGACATCGGTCGAACGCAGCATCGATGGCGGTGGCGCCTGGATCCGGCTGCTGGGTCGTTACGATGAAATGGATCCCACGGCATCCTCCACCAGTGCCAGCTGGCGGCAGGATTTATACCGACTGCAGCTCGGCGTGGATGTTCCGCTCAACTTCACGGTGCGCGGCACCCAGCCTATCGCCAGCGTGGCGCTGCACTATGGCGACGCGGAGGCCGATGTAAGGTCTTTCTTTGGCAACAGCAGTATCGATGTCCAACAGTATGGTGTCAGTACCTACCTGACCTGGTATGGAATAGACGGCAGCTATTTCGATGGGCAACTGCACATCAACTGGTTTGACACCGACCTGGATGCCTACGACCTGCGCCGACTGCCGCAGAGCCGGGATGCACTCGGTTACGCCCTGTCACTGGAGGGCGGGCGCAGCTTCAAGTTGCGGGGCTATTACTCGGTCACCCCCCAGGCTCAACTGATCTATTCCAGTGAGAATGCGGACAATATCACCGATGTGTACGACGTCCGCATGACCGATGCCGACAACAATGCCTTTCGCCTGCGCATTGGAGCCACCTTTGACAGGCGCGTCAGCCAACACAAAACCAGCCGGCACATGTTCGGCGAAGTGCCGCTGGAAAGAATCAACTTCTATATCACCCCCAGCATTCTGTACAACTTCGGTGAGGACACGAGCGTCACCGTATCCGGTGTCACGCTGCGACAGGAAGAGGATGACTGGCGCGGCAAATTAAGCTTCGGTGCCACTTACGATGAGTGTGGGGATCAATGCTCCGTCTACGGGGAGATCAACGCATCCACCAGCCTGGAAAACTTCGGCGACAGTTCCGGTGGCGGACTGGAATTCGGACTCCGCTTCAAGTGGTAAACGCGCGCCTACACCGGCGCGCGCCCACCCTGTAATGATCAGCTCTAGGTTTCGATCGCCTTTTTGTACAGCGATTTTTTTGGCTGCGCGAATACCCGCCGCAACATCGGTTCGAAGAAGTCCAGTGGCAGTACTTCACCGTCGGCATCAAACGCCGGTGCATCGTACTTGGAAACAAACTCTATCGTGCGCTCGTAGCAGGGGTGCCCCCGGTACTGCTCACGCAGGTTACGATCCATCCCCAGATACTGGAAAAAGTAATAACCCTGGAAGATAGCGTGGTGCTTGATCATCCAGTGGTTTTCCTCACTGACAAACGGCTCCAGTAGTACCGCGGCGACATCCGCATGGTTGTAGCTGCCGAGGGTATCGCCGATATCGTGCAGCAACGCGCAGATCACATATTCCTCATCGCGACCGTCGCGGTGGGCCAGTGTCGCCGTCTGCAGACAGTGGGTCAGGCGATCAACCGGGAAACCGCCGCAATCGCCCTCGAGCAGTTTGAAGTGCGCGATGATGCGGTCCGGCAATTTCTGCGCAAAGCTACCGAAGGCGTCGGCGATGATTTTCCAGTCTTCCGCGGTGCCGTTTTCCATATGGGAAAACTGTGCCTGCTTTTCGGCGGTGTCGAGAGTGTCTTGCATCATCCTGCCCTCAATCTCGGTAGCTGGGGTCGATACGGTCGAGCTTGCGCAGCAGGCCGGGCCAGGCGAGCAAACCGCCCTGGCTGCTGGTGACCTTGTTGCCCTCGCTCTGAATCTTGTCGATGATCGGCTGCGGTACCGGCGTCAGTGGCCGGTCACCGGCCAGCGCGGCCACCTGAATCTCACAGGCGCGCTGCATAATAAACATGAACAGGAATGCATCGGCGACGGTCGGCGCGCAGGTCAACAGGCCGTGGTTGCGCAGGATCATGAAATTGGCCGAGCCGAGATCCGCGACCAGTCGGGCCTTCTCGTCATCGCGCACGGCGATGCCCTCGTAATCGTGATAGGCGAGGCTCGACAGCGGGAACAGCGATTGCTGGGACAGAGGCAGCAGCCCCTCGCTGTGCGCCGCCACCGCGACACCGGCAACGGTATGCGTATGCATCACGCACTGAGCATCGTCGCGCGCCTCGTGAATAGCACTGTGGATGGTGAAGCCGGCGGGGTTCACCGGGAAGGGGCTATCGTCGACCTTTTCACCATGTACGTCGATCTTGACCAGGCTCGACGCAGTGATTTCGTCAAACAGGGCCCCGAAAGGGTTGATCAGGAAATGGTGCGCCGGCCCGGGAATTCGTACAGACAGGTGGGTAAAGATCATATCGTCCCAGCCGTAGTGGGCGATCAGGCGGTAGGCCGCAGCCAGGTCGACCCGCAGCTGCCACTCGGCATCGCTGACTTTGCCCTTCAGGGAAGGCGCGGCATTCGGTTGTGTCTGCATTGTGGTTCTCTCTTATCGTTATCGCGTGCCATTGATTCTAGAAGTCTCGATCGCGGAGAATCTGTCAACTCGTTTACACTTGGCGGATGACCGAACTACTACCGATTCTCGACACCTGCCCACTACTGGCTGGGCTACCTGACCAGGCCAAGCGGGATTTGGCCCGCCAGGCCCGCATTCGGCGCTACAGTGCCGGCGAGGTCATTTACATGGCCGGCTCCATGCAGAGCCAATTGTCGATCGTGGCCGATGGACGCGTGCGCATATGCTCCAGCAATTCCCAGGGCCGCGAGGCCATACTGGCGATCCTGGACATCGGCGCCTGGATTGGGGACACCGTTTTCTCACCCGGCATGCCGCGGGTCTTCGGAGCGACCTCCCACGACGACTGCCAGGTGGTCGATATTCCCGGTGACGTGCTGCGCAAACTGATGGCCGAACACCCCGAGTCCTATCCGGTTGCCCTGGACCTGGTGAGCCGCAGGCTGTGGGCGGCCATGTCAATTATTCAGGATGATGTGCTGCGTGGCACCGAAGCGCGGCTCGCGCGGCGCCTGCTATTCCTCGCGCAGATGCACAATTCGCCCGAAGACAGCGGCAGCGCCGCCAGCTTCCGCCTGACGAAGGAATTACTCGCAAACATGATGGGCATGACCCGGCAGGGCGTACACCGGGTACTCAAGCATATCGAGGCGCAGGGCCTGATCGAGTTCGCCTACGGCCGCGTCACCATTCCGGACACCGGGCGCCTGCAGGCCTATGTGGAAAAGCTGGATTGAGCCGCCGCCAGCTCTGCTCGCGGCGACTCCACTGGGAGAACCTAGCTGGCTTCGGAGAGCTTGGACGAGACCGGAACCCCGTCATCTTTACCCGCCGGGATCACACGCCGGCCGTAGGCGGCCAGCAGGAAACCGATCGGGAACATCAGTACACCGTAGATGGCGGACGGGACCGACATTTCACTGGAATGCAGCAGTGTCAGTGTCACCATCAGCCCGAGCGTGCCGTTCTTGATGCCCAGCTCCGTAGCCACCGCCAGAGCCTCCCGGCGGGACAGCCCGATGACACGACTGGAGAACAGGCCGAGAGTCACACCGGCCAGATTGAGCAGAATCGCCGAGGGACCCGCCTGCGCCATCAGTTCCATAAACCGGTCGCGGATGCCGTAAACCAGGGCAATCACCAGTATTGCCAGCACCAGACCGCCGAAGATACTTACAACACCTTCAGCGCGATTGGCCAGCCGCGGCAGCCAGGCGCGCACCGCCATGCCGATCACAACCGGCAGCAGTACGATCAACGACAACATCGCCACGGTTTTGCCAAACGGCAACGCGATTTCCTGCTGCGTGCCCACAAAGGCCCTCAGGGCATAATTGGTAAAAATCGGCAGGGACATGATTGTGATCATGCTTGCGGACACCGTCAGCACGATTGATAGCGCCACATTACCGCGCGCGAGCAGAGTAAACAGGTTGGAGGTGGTGCCGCCGGGACAGGCCGCGATGATCACCAGACCGACGGCGATGGACGGCGGCAGGCTGAGTGCCCAGCAGAGTCCGAACGCGATCAGTGGCATGACCAGGATCTGAGTGACAGTGCCGAAAATCAAACCCGCGGGTTTCACTGTCACTTGATGAAAATCCCTCGCAGTCAGCGTCATGCCGATACCGATCATGATAATAAACAGCGAGATCGGCAGACCGATCGAGACCAGTGGTCCGGATTCCATAGATACCTCCTATTGTTATTATTTCGTATCCTGCGCGGAACATTAGCACAGTAATTTCGGATTCACCGCCCTTTTTATTTGCTCGCGGCAGTCGTGTTTCCGGTACCATTCGGACTATGAATTTGCGGCGAATTCAGGGATGGCAATACAGAACATAAAGATAGAGCCGGACCACTGGGCCAATATGCTCTGGTCATTGGCTGCGGTCGATATTGTCCGCGACTGGGAACTGCCATGGCTGCCGGCGGCGCGGCGTGTCGAACTGAGTCAATATTTCTCCCGCGGGGATATTGCCGCGCGGCTGACGCCGCAGCTGCACGACCAGCTGCGTGCAGCAGACCAACGGGGATCGGCCAGCCGGCTCGGTGTCTATTTCGAAAACCTGTGGGCCTTTGCGCTTGCCCATCATCCCGACTACCAACTTCTCTATCGCAACCTGCCACTGCGCGCCGACGGCAGAACACTCGGAGAGCTCGATTTTGTCGTGCGACACCTGCCGAGCGACACTACCGAGCACTGGGAAATTGCGGTCAAATTCTATTTGCAGGTGGACGCCAAATATTGGGTCGGGCCGGGGCTGCGCGACCGGCTGGATATCAAGCTCGCCAGAATGCGCGACCACCAGCTTCCGGTCATCCGCACCCCGGCCACCAGCGCGCTTCTGCAACAACAGGGTATCCATATCGACCGCCAGTGGACGCTGATGCCCGGTCGGCTGTTCCGTCCGCTGACAGCGCCCTCACCAACCCTGGGCGATGACATCAACGCAGACTGCGCAGGCTATTGGTGGGCCACTGCGGATCAGTTCTTACATCACTTCGCACCACGCAATCTCCGCTGGGCTGTGATGTCCAAACGCACCTGGCTGGCACCCCGGCACGGTTCCCTGCCAGACAGCCAGCCCTGCGCCGGGATCGCCGCGCAACTGCGTGCGGAAAACCGGCGCGGCCCCTTCTGTGTGGCGGGAGTGGACGGCGGCCGGGAACAGAGCCGGGGCTTTATCGTCGCTGACGACTGGTACTCCGCCGCACAGGCCGCTATTTCCTCCACCTGACAGGCTCCGGAAAAAGCTGGCCGCACTTCCCTTCACTTGTCCCAAGCCCTGTTCCCGGGGCCGCTATCAGCACCCCAGGGCCCCTGTTTACCCGATTCCCGATTGACACTGCCAGAATTAGGTTTACAATTTTCAGAAATTTCTGAAAGCTCAATAAGTAATGAAACTTTCCAGTCAGACACAGGCATTCGTGCTGCACTTCGGCGAAATGGGCAGTCGCTGGGGGTTCAACCGCACTGTGGGACAGATGTTCGCGCTGATGACGGTCCACTCGGAGCCGCTCAATGCCGACCAGCTGGCGCAGGCCCTGAAGATCAGCCGCGGCAACGTGAGCATGGGCCTTAAGGAACTGCAGGCCTGGCGCCTGGTGGAGTTGCATCACCAGCCCGGCGATCGCAAGGATTACTTCACCGCTGCCGGCACCATCTGGGACCTGGCGCGCACCGTGTTCGAAGAACGCCGCAAGCGCGAACTGGATCCCACCCTGACGCTGCTGCGCCAGCTGTTGCTGAACGATCCGCAGGACGAAGAAGAGGCCCGGGCCCAGGAGCGCATGCAGGAGGTCTACAGCCTGCTGGAAATGCTGGATCAGTTTGCCAATACCCTGAGCAAACTGGACGAGAAAGACCTGCTCAAACTGATGAAACTGGGTTCCGGGCTCAGCAAACTGCTGGAACTTAAGGGCAAGGTCACAGGAGGTGGATCCAAATCGAAATAGGCCGGCGACCGTCCCGTGCCGCCCCGCACGCGGCACTTACACGGCACAAGGACAGAATTACCGTTTAATCACAGAGGTTTCCCCCATGCTAGACACTCTGGTCCTGTCGAGGATGCAGTTTGCAGCCAACATCAGCTTTCATATCCTCTTTCCCTCCATCACCATCGCCCTGTGCTGGATTGTGTTTTTTTTCAAGCTACGCTACGACCAGACCGATAACCCGGTATGGATGCGCGCCTACCGTTTCTGGGTCAAGGTTTTCGCGCTGACTTTCGCGCTCGGCGTGGTGAGCGGCATCACCATGTCGTTCCAGTTCGGCACCAACTGGCCGGGCTATATGGAAAAGGTCGGCAACGTGGCCGGGCCCTTGCTGGGCTACGAGGTACTGACCGCGTTTTTCCTCGAGGCGACATTCCTCGGCATCATGCTTTTCGGTATCAATCGTGTATCCAGCAAAATTCACACGCTCTCGGCACTGATCGTCGCCATCGGTACGACCATTTCGGCCTTCTGGATCCTGGCGCTGAATTCCTGGATGCAGACGCCGGCAGGCTACGAGGTTATCGACGGTGTCGTGCACCCCACCGACTGGCTGGCGGTCATCTTCAACCCCTCCTTTCCCTACCGCTTCAGCCACATGCTGCTAGCCTCCGGGCTGACCGCCGCTTTCTTCGTCGCCGGCCTGTCTGCCTACCGCATCCTCAAGGGAGATACCAAGCAGGCGCCGCGCCTGGCACTGAAAACCGGGCTGGTGCTGGCCGCTGTGCTGGCGCCGCTGCAGGCCTTCGTCGGCGACCTGCACGGCCTCAACACGCTTGAACACCAGCCGCAGAAAATCGCTGCGATGGAAGGCGTTTGGCACACCGAAAAAGGCGCGCCGCTGCTGCTGTTTGCGATTCCCGACGAAGAACAGAAAACCAATCACCTGCCAATCGGGCTGCCGCGTATGGCCAGCCTGATCCTGACCCACGACATGGATGGCGAAATCCGCGGGCTAAACGAATTCGAAGGCAACCACCCGCCGGTGAAACCGATGTTCTTCGGTTTCCGCATCATGGTCGGTGTGGGCACGCTGATGCTGCTGGTGTCATGGGCCGGCTGCTACCTGCTGCGCCGGCGCGGCGAACTGCCGCGCTGGATGCTGAAGGTGGTCGTGGGCATGACGTTGTCGGGCTGGGTCGCGCTACTGGCGGGCTGGTACGTCACCGAAATGGGACGCCAGCCGTGGCTGGTCACCGGCGTGCTGAAAACCGCCGACGCGGTGACCCCGGTACTGCCGGCCAATGTGGGCTTTTCCCTGGCCATGTACCTGGTGGTGTACGCCATCCTGATGTGGGCCTATCTCCACACTCTCAAAGTCATGGCACTGAAGTCCGTGAAGGTGGAAGAATTCGAAACTGCGGAACCCGCCGCCGACGGCAGTCTGGCCAACCCGACCTCCGCTAAACGCCCGCAAGGAGAATACGCATGAGCATTGCAGCAAACTCGGCAGACTGGCTGCCGGTAGTGTTTATTGGCCTGATGGGGCTGGCGGTTCTCGCCTATGCGGTGCTCGACGGCTACGACTTGGGTGTCGGCATATTGCTGCCGCTGGGCGCCGATGACGAGGCCCAGCGGGATACCATGATCGCATCCATCGGCCCCTTCTGGGATGCCAATGAAACCTGGCTGGTGCTGGCGATCGGTCTGCTGCTGATCGCCTTTCCGGCCGCGCACAGCATGGTGCTGATGCATCTGTATATTCCCACCGCAATCATGCTGATCGGTCTGATCATGCGCGGGGTCGCCTTCGACTTTCGCGCCAAGGCGGCGGTGGATCACAAGCTGGCCTGGGATCGCGCCTTCAAAGTGGGCTCCCTGCTCACCAGCCTGACCCAGGGTTATATGCTCGGCCAGTATGTGATGGGGTTTCAGTCCGGCTGGATGGCACAACTGTTTTCCGCCCTCAGTGCCATCGGCGTCAGCGCGGCCTACAGCTATATTGGCGGCGCCTGGCTAATCATGAAAACCGAGGGGGCACTGCAGAGCCGCGCAATCCACTGGACACACCGCGCCGGCCGCGCGGCCCTTGTCGGCGTGGTGGCGGTGTCAATGGTCAACCCGCTGGTCAACCCGGGCGTGTTCGATCGCTGGTTTACCTTTCCGCTGGTGATGTTTGTGTTGCTGGTACCGATGCTGTGCTTCTTCGCCTTCGCTGCCAACGAAATACTGCTGCGTCGACTGCCCAAACTGCACGACCGCCACTGCTGGATGCCGTTCGTCAACGTGCTGCTGATTTTTGTCCTGTGTTTTACCGGACTGGCCTTCAGCTTCTACCCGGAAATCGTGCCGGGCAAACTGACTATCTGGCAGGCCGCCAGCGCACCGGAGTCACTGAGTTTTATTTTTGTCGGTGCCGTGATCGTGGTGCCATTGATCCTGGCGTACACGGTGTTTTCCTACTGGGTGTTCCACGGCAAGGCAACGCAACTGCAATACCATTGAGTTTTTGCCGGAAACGAACGCAAAAAAAAACGGGGCCCACAGGCCCCGTTTTTGCTTCAGCGCTCGCGCGCGTCAGTTATCAGTCAGCCAGTCTCCCTCCTCCAGCATATCGGCAACTTCATCGATACTCAGGCACCCGAACTGACTGGCACCGGGCATGCCGCAGATCTGGCCGTACAGCTGGCCCTGCATGAGCATCCTGACCACCGGGTGGTACTGGCTGGTGCCTTCATCCAGCAGCAGTGGCACTTCGGCGCTGTGGCTATCGCTCAAAGTCTCTATATAGGCCGCCACTGCCTTTTCCTGCTCCAGGGACAGGCCGAGGCGGCCGACCAGAGGAAACCCGACCGAAGGGGATGCGGTAGCGGGAAATTCCGGTTCCGGCCAGCAGTTGTTAGCCAGTGCGACGGCCTCAGTAATTATCGTGCCGAACGGAACAATGGTCTCACAACGAGGCAGCGCATCGCGGGTATTGTAGAAATGCACCACGCTCCAGAGGCTCTTGAAGAAGCCGTTGTGCATAAATGCCTTGACGAAATCGCCATTGGGTTTCTTGGCGACATTGCGCAGCGTTTGCGTTCGGATGAAACCGTCGGCGTCATTGGCGATGCCAGTGTGCAGATTCAAACCTGTGTCGATACCGGTGAGTTTCGGAATCAGCGGGTTCCCGGGCGTACCGATGTTGTGATAGGCCTGATCGGAATAGATCTGCAGCAGCTCGGAGCCGTCGTCAGTTTCCGGGTGATCACTGTGGCAAAAGGCGCACTGTGTCGCGGGCAGATTGGGGAATTTCCTGGTGAAGAAGGGGGGCGCCGGCAATTCAATGTTATAGAACAGATCGTGCCCCAGGTTTTCCTCATCGGTAAACATCACCAGCGGAAACTTGCCGTACTCCTTGTCCGGGTTCTTGTACTGCATCTGCCTGACCTGGCTGCAGACAATCGAGTTTCTGTATTCGCTAAAATCGCTGTCGATACAGGCCAGCTCGGTACGGATGGCAATATCGCGCTTGGAGCTGAACGAGTTGATATCCTTCATTGACTGGTAGGCGCCGGCTGACATCATCAGGCGCTTAAAGGAAATATCGAAATAGGATTCGCCGTAAACGGCGACCCCGGGACTGCAGTTCAGCGGTTCTCCCCAGGCCAGCTCGTACAGCCAGGCGTAGGGCGAGGCCGCCACGGTCTCGCACACATCCTCCCGCGACATATTCTGCTCGTTCGGGTTCGGCATGGGGTTCAGTGCCTGATCCGAAATCGGGGAGATAAATTTCCGGAAACTGTCCTCTCGCACCGGGTCGACATTGTAAAAAACCTCGGTGTCGATATGCGGAGCGGAGAACGGCAGCGTCGGAAAATCGGGATTATCTGAGACCAGCGGGCGCCCCAGCGCGCGGCCATCCCAGAAATTACCGCCGCAATATTGCTCGGGGCCGGCGCCGCCAATATTGCACAGAGCAAAGGGCAAATTGAAGCTGGCATAGGTATTGGTCTGCGGTTTGCGCCTGCCCACCAGGCTCGGCTCGCCGTCGGCGTTGTCCATTGCCACTTGCGTGGCATTGATGACCGGATCCGGACCGGTACCGCCGGCAGTCGGCTCATGGCAGCTGACACAACCCATCTGACCGGAACTGGACAGGTGCTTGTCAAAGAAGATGTGTTTGCCGAGCAGTCCCAGCGCCTTATCCTGATCCGTTTCCTGCGCAAACCCGGATCCACTCAGCAGGAAAAATAATAGAGCGATCAGTATCGCCCATAAGTGAATAAAACTGATTCTCTTTTCCGTTCCCGATATATTCATTGCAACCTAACTCCTGTACACCCGTTGACACCCATTTAGTATTTTGACCGGCACTACGGTGCCGCGAGTGCTGTGGTTTCCGTTATCAGGGAAACGCACAGCACCCGGTACGCCGGTAAAATTTAGAGAGACGGAACCGTTTGCAGCGTTATTCGCGGGAAATCCATCGATAACAGCGACGCCCGGAAAGCCGAAGGTTCCAGTAAACCGCTCTGGCAGGCGGTCCACAGTTAAAGGGTAGAATTTGATCAAATATTGACCAGCAAATTCCTGCCAATAATTTCCTTGATATATGCCTGCTGAGGAACATCATTCTGCCGATCGTGGAGTGACATTCGCTTATTACCTCCAGTCCATCAAAAAGGTGCATATGGCTGCCCCCAGATCGAACTAATTTGCCCCGGCATTATTTCTGCAGAGCTGCCCCGCCCCACACTGTGCTCAACGGACATTCGCGCCACTCACGCATCCACAGCAATAAAAAAACAATTCCGCGCCAAGCAACGGTACGGAGCGCCAGGCCGGAGCGCTGTGCATCCAGGGAAAAGCTCGCGACACACACCTGAGCGGCTGCGCTGGCCGTTGAATCTTCGCCGGGACGATACGCGGTTCACGATTCCCGGACTTACCCCTTGCGGGGAACCCGGACGGACCCGATAATCGCTGTCGCCTAAAGACAAGGCCCGTACTACAGGGAATCAACTCGCTCGCCCCGTGCAGCGGTTGGGTAATCGGAGTAAAGAATTGAGTGAAGTCGATCCGCTCAGTGTGAGCAGGCGCGATACCGTGAAGCCGCGCAAACCCCAGCGCGAAAACGGCCGCAAGAAATACGAAAAGCTGTTGGATACGCTGGAATCGCTGTTACTGGACAAGGAAGCCAGCGAAATCACCCTCGCCGACCTTAGCGAAGCCGCCGGAGTGCCGACGGCATCCGTCTACCACTTTTTCCCGAATCGCGATGCGTGTCTGGCCGCCCTCGCAGAACGCTACTTCAACGATCCCGCAGAGCAGCTGGAATTTTTCCCCGTCTCCAATGAGTGGGCCGGCTGGCAGGACATGGTGGAAACTTTCTGCGACCGCGCGCGCGCCTTTTTCGAAGCGAATGAAGCGATCAAGAAGGTGAAACTGGGTCCCAAGGCGAGCTGGGCCGTGCGCGAACTGGCACAGGAAAACAACCGGCGGCTGGCACAGTCACTGCAGACCGCGCTGGCCCATCGGTTTGAATTGCCGCCATCAGGAGAATGGGAACAGCGTTTCCTGCTGGCGATTACCATCAACGATGCGCTGTGGTCCCTTTCCTATACGCGCTTCGGTCGCATCACTGACGAGATCGCGGCAGAGGCCAAACGCGCGGCTACCGCCTACCTGCGACTCTACCTCAGCGAATCGCCGCTACGCCGCGCGCCCTGATCCGACTCAGGCTGGCGCGGCGTCCAGGCGTTTATTGCGGCGCTTGATCCGCGCCGCGCGGCGTTTTTCGCGACGGCGGTACCACAGGTAAAGCCCGGTCACCGATAACAGCAGCGGACTCAAACCCACCACACACCAGAGTACGCGGCTGGCCAGCCCGGCAAAATCGCCAAAGTGCAGGCGGCGGTAGCTGTCGACAATCTTTGCCCCCAGCCCCGCAGTGCGAATATCCGACGCTGCCATGAACTCGCCGTTCTGCGCATTGAAGGAGACATTACTGGCGTACTGACTCAACAGCGGATTGTCGCTGTGCACATCGCCCCAGAAAGTGATATTCACACCCGGCTCCCAGGGCATGGTGACATAGGTCGGCTCAAACCCCCGCACCTTCTCGGCGGTGCGGTCGTGCAGCGCCTGCAGCGAAAGCTCATCGCTGTACAGCCGCTTCTCCATCGCGTAGTGCTCCTTGCCGTCCATGTGTTCACGCAGTTCATAGGCGAAGTGGGTGACATTCCACCAGGCACCGGTAAAACCGACAATAAAAAGAATCGGCGATGCAATAACGCCGGTCATCTTGTGCAGGTCACTGAAGTAAACCATCAAGCGCGCGTTCCAGCGCAGCGTGAAAAAGTTTTTCCAGAATTTGCGATAAAGGATCAGGCCGGTGAGGCCGAGCAGGCACAACAGCACGGAAAAGACACTGGTGATGGCCAGACCGGCGTCGTCGAGCAGGAACGTATAGTGCAGTTCCAGCAGCCAGTCGGTGAGGTAGTGGGTAAGATTTTGCGGTTGTGCCAGGATTTCACCGCTATAGGGGTTCAGCAGCGTGTAGAACCAATCACTACTGCCATGGGGCATCAGGAAAACCTGGTCGGCGCGGCCGTTATCCTGGAACAGTGTCCAGCCGACGACTTCGTATTCGGGGAAACTCCGGTTCACGTTGCCGAGCAGCGTATCCAGCGACATTCGCTGACGGCCGTCCACCTCGACACGCACCTTGTCCTGCATCAATGCCGAATCAATTTCGTGCTTGAACACCAGAATACTGCCGGTCAGGCAGATCACCAACAACGGCATAAAAGCGATCAACGCCATCCAGCCGTGCAGTTTGAACAGGATTTTATTCATTGTGGTTCGCAGATCCGCTTATTACCTTCCGCCAGTGCAAAAACCGATAGCCCAATCGCAAAAAAGGATGACGGGGCCTATCAAACCCGCCATCCAAAGCTTTGCGCATCAGCACAGGCAATCTTTTTCGATCAGTAACGCCAGTTCACTGACGCGCTGAAGTTGCGCGGTGCAGCGTAGAAGCCCTGATCCCAATAGAGGCTGCTGATATATTTTTCATCGGTCAGGTTGTTGGCATTCAGGGAAAAATCCAGCTTGTCATTGACCCGATAGTTGGCGAAGGCGCGCACGGTGGCGTAGGCATCCTGCTCGATCTTGTTGCCGTAGCCGTCAACGCGCTCAATATCATCCTGCCAGTTGATGCCGGCACCCACCTTCAGCTGCTCCAGCATCGGCAGGCGATAACTGGCCAGCATACGCACGACATTCTTGGGCACGAAGGTGCGGGAATCCTCACCATTCTCTTCGATGTCCAGCGCGGTGTAGCCGACGCTAGCCTGCAGACCCGGCGCCAGTTCGCCGGTCAGCTCCAGCTCGTAGCCACGGGTCTCGTAATCGTGGCCCGCATAAATGGTCTTGCCGAGGTCGGCGTCGAAGCCGGCGGACTCGGAGACATTCGTGTAGTCGGCCTCAAACAGCGCAAAGGAGGCATTGAACTTACCGTCCATAAAGGCGCCTTTCACACCGAATTCATCGTTACTGCCCTCGGACGGCGCCAGGCGATTCAGGTTTTTATCCAGGTCGCGCTGGGGCATAAAGGTTTCGGTGTGGCTGGCGTAGAGCGAGTAGCTGTCGCCAAATTTGTACACAAGGCCGGCATAAGGCAGCACCTTGCCGTTGGCTTCGGTTGCCTGGCTCTCGCCGTAGGCCTCGCCCTCCCCTTTCCAGTTCACCATGCGCGCGCCGCCCACCAGCGACAGGGTATCGGTGATATGGAAACGAGTGGCGGCGTAGAGTGCAGTCTGTTCGTCGCTCCAGTCGCTACCAGTGGCGCCATCGGCGAAAACTGGATGCGGCGTCTGGCCGTTCCACTGGGTGAAGTCGCCGATGGCGGGGAAGCCGGCACCGGTGGTGTAGTCGTACAACGACAGCTCGTCGATGCTGTTCTCGGCCCAGTTGGCACCGAACATCAGCTCGTGCTCGCGACCGAGCAACCGGTAATTACCGTTGATGCGGAGGTCCAGCAGGTCGCGACTGCCATCCAGATCGTAAGCGCTGGCATAGCCGATCAGGCCCACATCGGTATCTGCTGCCGGCAGCGAGTACATGTAAAAGAGCTCGCTGGCTTGATCGGTAGCGGTGTGGGAATAGTAGGCCTTGGCCTCCCAGCCATTGGCAAAGCTGTGTTGCAGTTCGGCAAAGGCGGTGGTTTCGGTGGTATCCCAGTAGGACCAATCGGCAGCGGTGCTGGCGGATTCATCGTAATGGGTTGGTGTACCGTCGCTGTAGGTCAGCGGCAGTGCGCCCCACATGGGGCTGTCGGCCTCACTCGACTGGTAGCTGGCGCCGACGGTCAGGCGGGTGGATTCGCCCAGATCCTTATCCACTACACCGTAGGCGACGGTGGTGTCATTGCTGTAGTTGTCGAGGTAGGAATCGCCCTGGTCTTCGGCGACAACGAAGCGACCGCGCAGGCCCTCGGTGATGGTGCCGCCGACATCCGCATCCAGGCGTTTGCTGCTCCAGGAACCGGCGGTGGCGCCGATGGACAGCTGGAAATCGTCCGTCGGCCGCTTGCGCACCATATTCAGAGTCGCGGAGGGATTGCCGGCGCCGGACATCAGACCGCTGGCACCGCGCACCACTTCGATGCGGTCGTAGATGGCCGTGTCGATGGTGCCGTTGGTATTGCCGTAGGCAGCGGGCAGTCCGACGCCATCGACCTGGAAGTTGGTGATATCGAAACCGCGCGCAGTGTAGTAGGTGCGGTCTGTCTCGACGCTCTCCACCTGCACACCGGTGGTGCTCTGCAGGGCGTCATTCAGGTTGTTGAGACCGAAGTCGTCCATCTGGCCGCGGCTAATGGCGGAGACCGACTGCGGTGTTTCCAGGCTGGACAGGCCGAGGCCGGTGGCGGTATCCATATCACCGACCAGATAGGAATCCACCTGCTTGCCGACCACCTCGACATTCTCGATCTGCTTATCGGATTCCGCCGCGATGGCTGAATTGGCAAGGATCAGAGCCGCTGCCAGCAGAGAGCGCTGCACCGGTACACGCTTGTTATTGGTCACAATCCATTCCCCTCGTGAATTTTGCGCGCATGATAGCCATGCACAAACCTAAATGCAACACATTCTCATTTGCATTTAGTGTCAAGGGGGAGCGACCAGTGAAACCGGGCACTACAATTGGGAGGTGGTAAACCAAACTGTTTACAGGAGCCTTCAATGCCCAGCATCCCTTCTCACGCCCTGGACGTAGACTTTCCCGAACACCTCGAAACCATCAAGCGCTTACATAAAGAGGACCTGCAATTCAGGTCGAGTAGTGAGATTTACCACAAACTGGATAAACAGATACGCGGGCTTGAAGAACGCGGCGTGACCACGGATGACAACCATTTCAACGCGCTGAAGATCCAGCGCGCACACCTCAAAGATCAGCTTTATCACCGCATCTGTAACGGCGGCCGCATACACTAGCCGGCAGATCGAGGGAGCGGTCGGCTTCAGCCGCCCGCGCCCTGCAGGTGCCGCTCCGCCCAGGCGGGATATCGCTTGATGACCTTGTTCGGGTGTTCCGTATACCAGCCGTAGCCGAGGTTGCGCTCCCGCGACAGCTCGCGGATATCGTAATAGACGCGGCCATCGCGGTCGCCGAACACCGGCCGATCAGAACTGAGGTCGTAGAAACGCGCCCACAGCGGATCCGCGTCCCGATCCGGAATCAGTTCCCGGAAATCGTGATTCGCCAGCGCCCAGCGGTAACCACTGATCCGGTGCCGCTCAAACCAGTCGTGAGCACTGACTATCGCCCGTTTGACCGCATCCGAGGGTTGTTCCAGTTTCATCAGGAACAGCACCAGTTCCGCACTTTCCTTCGAGGCCAGTGACGCCGGCTCAAACGCGCGTGCCGCCGCCGGAGCCAGTGTCTGCGGGTCGTGCTGGGCACCCCAGATAGTGGTGCGGCCATCGATGACCACCTGGGATTCCACCAGCATTTGCAGGCCGCGCTGCAGACTGTCCGCGGCGAGCGCACGCAATTCGCCGGGCAGGAACTGGAGTTCCGGCTCGTCCCGTGCAGCAGCGCGGACAATTTCCAGCAGATCGCAGATGGCGCCGTCGTTGAAGGTGATCAGATCGTGGTACTTGCCGCGCAGCGGGAAGGATTGCGGCCAACCGCCGTGCGGGTACTGGGCCAGCAATATCAGGCGCAGCGCCCGTTCCGCGGCGGCGGCATAGCGCTCGTCGCCGGTAGCGCCGTAGGCCCGCACCATCACCCAGAACTGGGTACTGGTCGCGCCGTTGTCGAAGGTGGGGATGTAATTCTTTTCGACACCGAATGCCTGGCCCGGCGCCCGCGGTGCTTTGCCCATCTCCGTGCGCTTGGACCAGCCGCCGGAGGGCGTCTGGTAGCTCAACACGATATCGGCGATTTTCTGCCCTTCCGGCGTGCGGTAATAATCAGTCCCCTTGTCTGGACCGAAGCCGAAGCGCTTGGCGTACACCGCCGGCAGTGGTTTCTGTCGTTGGAGCTGCGCGAGTTCCCCCGCCATGCTGTCGCGATCCAGTTGTTGCAACTGCTGCGACAGCGCGCGGTAATCGGCCATGTTGTGCGCCGGCTGTGCATCGGTGAGTCGATCGGCGCTGCAGGACGCAGCGGCCATGGCCAGCACTGCGGCCAGCAATAATCTGCAAGTCTTCATTATTCTGTGCTCTTTCCACTTGTGAGCAGGACACCACAAGAATGTCAGACAGGATTATCGCATTGGTAAGGCCAATATTGCCAGCGTCGCGATCGGAGAACAATCAGGCCAACAGGGCACATCGAGATCAGTGGGCAAGTGCCATTGCCAGCGCAATCGCCCCCGCCACCAACAGCGCAATGGCCCAGATCAGGTCGAAGTTAATCCACTGTTTGCGCAGTACCGCCAGCCCGACTTTCCGGTAGACGATCCAGGCGACAATCCCCATCACCAGCAACATTGCCGCGGTGTGGACCACCACGGCTACGGCCAGGCTGCCACCACTGGACATCGCCATTCCGGCGTGATGCGCGTGGCCGGCGTCGTGGACGGCGGCCACCCCCAACAGCGCCGGCACCAGCATCAGGCCAGCACCGTGTGCGCTGGCCATCAGGAAGGACCACAGGAACAGAGCGCCGTAGCCGACTTTCATCCCGACCCAGCGCGGATGGCGGTAGTAATTGCGCAACTTGTAGGCGCCGAAGGCAAGTAGCAGTGCGGCGGTCAGCCACTGTATCCGTTGCAGGGAAAAAAACTGCAGTCCCGCAAACACCAGTAACACCACCGCGCCGATCGCGGCGGCGTGGCCGGCGGCAATTGGCAACAGCGATATCCAGACCACCCGCCCGCTCTGTTGCTGCAACCCACGCGACAGTGCAAACAGCCACCCCATCCCCGGATTCAATCCGTGAAAGGCGCCGAGTGCGACGATCGCCAGCCAGGAGCCAATCGGCTCAGGAAGAGAAGCAGTAAGAATCGGTGGAAGCGTCGCCACCTTCGAGCCTCACCTGGTGTACCCGGATCTCGCCAAAGTCGATAAAGAAGTCGGGATCAAGACTCATGCCGCCGTCCTCCTCCACATCGACCTTCACCATCCAGCCGCCCATCCCCTCCGGGTAGAACTGGTCGTCCCAGGTGCTGTAGAGCGAATTGGTGAAATAGACGCGCCGGCCATCGCGGCTGATCTCCACCATCTGTGGTGCGCCGAGCAGCGGTCCCGCATTTTTTGGGTGACCTTTTTTTCCCACGATACCGCCGATCGCTACCTTGCCGGTCAGCTTCGGATTGAGCGGATCCGACACATCGTACTGGTGCAGCTCGCCGGTGCCCCAGCAGGACACGTACAGAAAACGGTCATCGAGGGACAGGTCGATATCCGTCACCAGCGGCGGCACTGCCTTGAAAGGCTTCAGCGCCGGCGGTAAATCGTCCTCTTCCGCCGGCACTGGCGGAATGGTGATGATTTTTTCCATCAGCCACTGTCCGTTTTCCCTGCGCCAGGCCCAGATGGAGGCGGAAAGGTCCTCGGTGCTGATCACGACACCGGCAAAGCCATAGCTCTTGGTCGGATCATGGGCGGGCCTGAGTTCCAGTAACATCTGGTGGTGCGCGCCGATATCGACACTCTGCTCCAGTTTGCGTTTGCGCAGGTCCCAGAAATGTATGCGATGGCCATACTTGTTTGCCAACAGCTCCTCCGGCACCAGGCCGTTTTCAAACTGTGGCGGCTTGGCCCACTCACTGCTGATCAACACATCTTCCGCCAGGTGCCACCAGAAATCGTAGGCCAGTTCCTGGTCACCGCGCTGTAGCTCCCACGGGCCAACCACATTGAAGCTGAAATGATCCAGCATAAAAATGCCGCCCGGACCATCGTCGCCGTTGGCGGAGCCCATCGCCGAAATGTAAATCGCATCGGGACCACAATGCACCGTGTGCGGGCGGCTGTAGCCCGACTTGCCGATCACCTCTTCCGGTTCGAGCGTGCGGACAATCTGGGGGCGCAGCGGATCGGGCTTGGTATCGATGATGTAAATGCGCGAACTGCGCAGCCCCGGCACGATCAGGTAGCGTCTTTCCAGGTGCGGGTGCGGCGCATAGGGACACAGCGCCGAGCTACAGGCATTCCAGCCGAAGTGATGCAGCTCGTCCCCCTCATAGGGAAGTTCGAGTTTATTGACTACCTGGCAATAGGTTGCAGATTGGGGATCGAGGTCCACCACGCAGATGGCGTCCGGCTTGCCGCTGCCTTGCGGGTGTAGTGCCGCCACATAGGCGTGGCGCTCGGGCGGTGCCTGCATCGCCATTTTTGCCGAAGGGTAGAAGGACGGATCCGGTTTCCACAAGGCCATTGCGCCACTCCCGTTTTTAGTTCGCAGCAAACTGTTGGAACGCTGGCAGTATAGTGAGCGGTAATTGGGGAGTGACCGGATCCCGGCAATAGAAAACCAGATAAACGCCGAAATTCGTGCACAGAAAAATTCGCGACGAGTGCCTGCCCACGCTGGCGGCGGCACTTCAGTAACGGATCTTTTGCACGGGATGTGATCCCGATGCTCAGTCAGCCACTCCGAACAGGCCCAGTTGGCCATCCACCAGGCTGTCAAAATCCAGTTCTATAAAGGGCAATATGGCATCGGCCACTGGCTTGAGCTGCCTGTCGATATAGTGCTGGTAATCAATCGGCGACTGGCGGTGATCAATGGGCTCCGGGCCATTGAGGGTAATCACGTAACGAATCCAGCCCTTGTTCTGGTAGCGGGGTGGCAGCCCCTGCTGGCGACGCATGTCGTCGGCCAGCCGCGCCGCGCGCACATGGGGTGGCACGTTTTTCACGTATTGTTCCAGCTTGCGCCTGAGTCGCTTGCGATACACCAGCTGCTCGTCCATGTCCCCGGCCCGGGTTTTCTCCACCGTCTCGCGGATATAGTCGGACGGATCTTCTCCCTGAAACACCATGGCGTAGAGTTGGGTCTGGAACTGCTTGGCCAGGGCAGTCCAGTCGCTGCGCACTGTTTCCAGGCCCTTGAATACCAGCTTTTCCTCGCCCGCTTTCACCACCAGGCCCGCATAGCGCTTCTTGGAGCCGGCCTCCGAGCCGCGAATGGTGGGCATCAAAAAGCGCTGGTAATGGGTTTCGAATTCCAGCTCCAACTCGCATTCCAACGCCAGCTCTTCTTTGAGCTTGTGACACCAGCGCTGGTTGATCTCACTGGCGAGGGTCTGGCCGATGGCATCCGCCTCTTCCGGGCTGGGTCGGCCGCTCAGCCAGACAAAGGTGGAATCGGTGTCGCCGTAGATGACCTGGTGACCCAGTTCCTCTATCCAGCGGGCAGTCTGCTGCATGATCTCGTGACCGCGCAGGGTGATGGAGCTGGCCAGGCGCGTGTCGTAAAAACGGCAGCCCCCTGAACCCAGCACTCCGTAGAAGGAGTTCATGATGATCTTGATGGCCTGGGAGCGGGCGGCGTCCTGCTCCTGCTTGGCGATGTCCCGCTGGGCCCAGAGGTTGGTAATGATGTCCGGCAGGAAATGCTTGTCACGGGAAAAGCGCGCGCCGCGAAAACCGGGGATGGCGTCGTCATCCGCCAGGCCCTCGACCAGTCCCTCAATCAAACCCATAGGGTCAATTTTGAAGGTGCGGATAATGCTGGGGTACAGGCTCTTGAAATCCAGCACCAGCACGTTGTCGTAAAGGCCCGGCCGGGAATCCATCACGTAGCCGCCCGGACTGGCCAGGCCACCGTCGGCGGGCAGGTTGGGAGCCACATAGCGGCTGCGGTGTAGCCTGGGCAGGTAGAGGTTGGTAAAGGCCGCCACGGAACCGCCGCTGCGATCCAGCTCCAAGCCGGTAAGCTGGGCCCGCAAGCGCAGGTAATCCAGCAGCCGGGTGTGCTGGAAAATGTCCCAGACCAGACGGCAGTCTTCCAGGTTGTAAGCGGCCAGCTTGGGTTTGTTATGGCAAAAGTCGTGTTCAATCACGGCCAGGCGGTTGTCCACGTCTTCGGTGTCTTTGCCCCTGCCCAGCAGGTTCTGGGCCACAAACTCCAGGCTGAAGCTTTCGAAGTTGTAGGTGGCGCTCTTCAGTCCGTCGATGCCGTCCAGTACCACCCGGCCAGGCAGCGTCACAAAGCCCTGGCCGCCTTCCCGGCCATCCCGCCAGCGGGCATCCGCGCCGCCGCGACCGAGCTTCAGGCGCAGGCCATGGCGCTCGGCCCTTTTCACCAGCAGCCGAAAATCAAAGTCCACCACGGACCAGCCGATGATGATGTCCGGGTCCAGGCGCTTGAACCTGGCCTCCAGCCCTTTGAGCAGGGCCCGTTCGTCATCCACCCAGTGGATGGCGGTATCGGCGCTCTGCGGCTGGCCCACCATCAGAACCTCTTCCACGCCATGGCCGTAGAGACCGATGGAATACAGCTCCCCCTGGCCGGAGCACTCGATATCCAGGGACACCACTCTGAAATCCGGCTGTACCTCGGCACCCTTGAGGCGCACCTGGCGATATTCCGTATAGCCGTCTCTTGCCTGGGCCAGACCTTCGAAGTAGAGGCCACCGCGGGCAAAGCGCTCCATCAGGTAACGGTCGTGAAGACGAAAATCCCCTTCCAGCACCTCGATGTCGCGATTTTGCAACAGAGTCTGGGCGCGGCGGTGGCTATCGATGGTGGGAAAATACAGCATGGCCGCTTCCTCACGGCCAAAGGTCTGGAAGCCCAACTGCTGCCACTCGTGCGGCACGCCGGCCAGGGCCTCGGTCACTTGGGTCCGGTCCGCCACCTTCACCATAAAGACGGGCCGCTCTCCATCAATGACCAGCTTGGCCGGGCCCTGGGGCGTGGCAAGCCAGTAGTGGATGCAGGTGCTGCCGCCCTGATCAAAACTGTGGCGACTGAGGAGAAATCCTTGTGGCAAGAGGCTATTCTGGGTTGTGGCTTTGCACCATTTTACTGGATAAATACACAGATACCAGTATTCATCAGGTGGCGGCCCAAATGCTTCTCTGGCGTCTGGCCTCTGCTAAAAAGTCCAGGGGGGGGGGTGACACCTCCTGACATCTCTTTGTCTGTCTCGGTGACTTGTCTCAGTGGTTTGGCCCGGTGGCTAACTACCGGACCGGGAATTCCGATTGACCCAGGCCACATCGCCAGGTGCGCCGCCCATCGAACAGGAAAGTGCCTCGTGAAAGGTATTATTTTTATCGGATTACAAGCGAGCGGGAAATCTAGTTTTTATCTCGATAATTTCTATAAAACCCATATTCGCCTTAATCTGGATATGTTGAAGACCAGGCATCGCGAGAAAATCCTGTTTGATGCCTGCCTGGAGTCAAAGCAGCCCGTGGTAATAGACAATACCAACCCCACCCGCAAAGACCGGGAAAGGTATATTTCCGCATTTAAGAACCATAGATTTGATGTGGTGGGCTACTACTTTGCATCGCCCCTGGAAGACTGCCTCAAAAGAAACGCCCAGCGCAAAGGAAAAGAACGAATCCCCGAAGTTGGGATCAGGGCGACTTTTCGCAAGCTTGAGATGCCGGACATTCAGGAGGGTTTCGACAAACTTTACCGGGTACGTATCAACGCGGGGCGTTATTGCGTAGAGGCCTGGAACGGTGAAGATTGATGAACGCGATAAAACAGGGCGTTATATGAAACCGCATCGGCTTTGCTAACGACCGCCAGGGCAACTATGCCGGCTCGAATGTCCGGCGCAGCACCCAGCCAGGAAATAATTTATCGGGCATAAAAAAGGCGGGGCAAGGCCCCGCCAGTCACAGTCAAGAGAGAGGATTTGTTCTTATTGTTCTATAAATTCGCAGCGGCCCACTTCGGCACCATTGGCAACTGCGGCACGCATACCGCCGGGGAAAGCGACCATCTTCGAGGCGCCACCCTTACAGACGTAGACCTGTTCCATATCGATGTACCAGGAGTAGGATACGCCCGCGAGGCCACCGATCATTTCGCTGCCAGAGGCATTGACGGAGAGCGGGTTATCCAGTGGCAGGGATTCCATTTCCACCACGCCCTGGCGGTGCAGGAAGTCTGCAAGCTTCAGCCAGCCCACGCCCTCGACCCAGAGTCCGCCTGCCAGGCCGGTGCGGAAGCTGCCAGCGCGACCAACGACCACGCTGCCGTCGTCGCTCATATCGAAGACACTCATCGGCACCGGGCCCAGCGCGTCGTTGACGGCGTCTTCGCCGAGGACATCGCAGTAGTCCATACCGAAGTAGACAAACGGCATATCCTTACACCAGCGCAGGGAACCGATATTGGTCACGGCGTCCTGGCCCAGGCCCTTGTAGGGATTCCACAGCAGAATGCCTTCGTCCGTACTCAGCGCGACCTTGCTGCCGTCGACACTGGCCGCGTAGGTTTCCCTGGCGCCATAGGCGGCGTAGAGATCCAGCAGAGGGCCTTCATCCACCCAGGCAACGGCCTTGCGATGCGAGTTGTTGCCGAGCACCACGCGGCCATTGCCGGAGATGCCCTGCGCGCGGACAAACTGCGTTTGACTGATGTCCAGCGCGGAAGTATCCAGTTCACGCATACCGCCCTTGGCATCCCAGATAAACGGCACGATTTCACCCTTAAAGGAGCCCTGGCAGAAACCATCGCCATCGATGTCCTTATAAGCCATGCCTACTGCGGTTTTGGCAGCATCGTCGATCGCCCAGCCGCTGGCCGAGCTGACCCCGTTTTGCGAACCGGCCCCACAGGAATTGCCGTTCAGGTCACCCAGTGGGGTGACATGGGTTTCCGTCCAGATGGCGGGTTGCTGAATGCCGTTGCCATTGAAGTCCTTCTCGACCAGCATTTCCTTACCATTGCGGCTCAGGGCGCCATTGGTCGTCGGTGCATATTCCGGCGGCAGCACTTTAAAGCCCTTGGTGGCATCCCACAGGAATGCGGTAGTACCCGCCTGGCCCGCGCCAATCTTGCCGTTTTTGGCGAGGTCCATCACAAAGGCGGAAACAATTGGAGTGACTTCGACCCCTTTGTGGAAGCCGTTGAAGTAGAAGTCTGCCTGTTTGGTTACGCCGGCCTCGGCCAGAATCGGTGTCGCCTCACAGACGTCGTCAGTCAGTGGATCACTGCTTTCCGCGGCATTCCAGTACTCCTGCTGCGATACCAACTGCTGTGGCGTGGTCGGATAACCGCCGGCATAAATCGGCTCGATATAGAGAACGTATTCTTCACCGGGTTTCAGGTTGCGAATGGTGTAGCGACCATCCGGCCCGACCTGCCCCTGGGTCGCGGAACCGGTCATGTCAGAAACCGCATCGAACAGCGGATCGTTGACGTTCCGCGCGATCACATTGACACCGCTGAACTCGGTAGTGTCATCTTTCAGACGCAATACGCCGGTGATAGTGCCGGTGGACGAAGCATAATCGCTGGTAGGGTAGATATTGGAAATGCCCGCCATATCGTCGGTAATATCCACAGTGCTCTGCTCGATGCCACCCCGGCCGTTGTGACTGATAAACGGAAACATGGTTTCGATGATCGCCGGATCGGCATTGTTAGCGCCGTAAGCTGCCGGATAGTCATAGCGGTGAATCGGCTCGACACCACAGCCGGGGACCCCGGGATATTTGGGCGCGTAGGTGTAGCTCATATAAGCCAATGAACCATTGACCTGCGAGTGCGATAGGTTGATCGCGTGACCGAATTCGTGCGTAAACACACCGGCAATCTGGTTGCCTTCGGTATCGGTATCGTAAACATTCCAGCCGTTCATCACCGCAGTCGCCTCGGTGATATGACCATTGCCATCGCTCCACTCCGGGAAGGCAATACCCAGTACGGACTCTTTCGGTACACCGAAGTAATTTTCCAGGATCGAGCCGTCAGTATCGTAAAGTACCCAGAACCCGTAGCCGTTTTCCTTGGAGTACATCTCCGTGGCATTTTCACCGGTGATATCGGTAATACCGGTCTTCTCTTCGATGGTGCCCTGAATGGTAGCGGCAAACGTGGAAGTCGGAACATCGCTCCAGGTTTTGAATGCATGCGCGGTAATTTCATTGGCGCGCTCGATGGTCAGAAACGGCGTTTCCCCGTCGTGACCAAAGGTAAACGCGGCACCGCCATCGGTATAGACCGGGATGGGGCCATTGCTCATATCCCACTTGAGAGGCTGCGGATTATCCCCTTCGGTCAGGTAGAGGGGACCAGCGGCGTGCGCCAGTCCAGCGGACAGCGCCAAAGCGATACTGAGAGAGAGTTTGGTCGTTTTCATTATTTCATCTCCCCTTTGCCGATCCAGTTTTCAGAAACCGCGCGACCGACCAGGTCCATAAATGCAACAGCGTCCACCGCACCCGGATTGGTCATCATATTCTGCTGTTCTGAACTCAGCAGTTGCTGGTTGATTTCAACCCCGTCAAACAGCCCAAAATTGTTGAACTCGTTGATCAGTTTTCCATTGATCATTTTCAGTTTGCCCTGGGCCATGCCGGCGGTTGTCTGCAGGCCGGTAAGCCCGGCTTTCTCGTGCATAAACGCAACCACATACTCGCCCGCATTCCAGCGCGGAAAACCCTCCGGGGTTACCGCCAGCATCTGGTGTCCATTGGCCATGGTGCGCGGTTTGAGCAGGCCGAACTGACGGAAGGTGTATTCGCTGCCTTCCTTCACCGCACCCTTGGCGGTACTGCCGACCTGGATGGTGACTTCGGTAAAGGGGATTCCCGCGTCATCGATTCCGTCGGTCACGCTTTTTACGTTACCGGCAACGATAGACTCGGAACTCTGAATAAGTTGAGTGAGGTTTTGGGACTTGAGCTTCATAGCGTTGGCCATGGGTACAACCAGCATGACCATCGCCGCGGCGAGCAGTGCAGCAAATGGCTTGCGGCACCGTTGGAGACGTGCAATCACAATGAATTCCTCTCTTATTATGGATAGGTCGCTCAGTTACCGGCTGCCGGAGCAAACCGGACTGCTGTTTGGCCATTCCACAGTAATGAGAGGAGCACCCGGCGGGATATCGGGGAATCCCCTATATTGAGTCTGACGTGAACTGATTCACGCCAATATTTATCGAGCGTACAAAATTGGGGCGATTACCTGGCACATTTGCTCCATCAGGATTCAGGAGAAATCAGCCCCACGCGAATCGCGAAGCGCACCAGCCCCGGCACATTGTGAATACCGAGCCGCTCCATCAACTGGGCGCGGTGCGCTTCAACGGTTTTGATACTGACGTTCAACTCCGCGGCGATTTCCCGCGGACCATGTCCTTCGGCAATCAACTGCAGAATTTGTCGCTGTCGCGGCGTCAGGACTTCCAGCGCAGATTCGTTGCGCTGCGCGCTGTCGGCAAACCGCGCAATAATTTCCGGATCCAGTGCAGAACAGAGATAGGTGTGACCGGAAAATACCGCATCCAGCGCAGTTGCCAGCTCGTCGAAAGCGGAATCCTTCAACAGGTAACCGGCTGCACCGGAGCGCAGCGCGCGGGCGACATATTCCGGTCCCTCGTGCATGGAAAGCATCAGTACCCGTATTTGCGGATATGCCTGACTCAGTTGCTTGGCCACTTCCAGCCCATTGAGCCCCGGTAGCGAAATATCCAGCAGGACAATATCCGGTAATTCCCGCCGGACAATGTCCAGCGCTTCCAGGCCATTGCCACATTCACTGATTACCCTGATGCCCGACATATCGTCCAGCAGTGCCCGCATACCCGCGCGCAGCAAACCGTGATCGTCGACCAGCAGGATACGCTTTTCCACTGTATGTTGTTCGTCATTCATATTGGAATCACCGCCGTAACGCGGCTGCCGCTCCCGGGAAAGGCATCGAGTGAGAGGGTACCGCCAAAACTGTGCACCCGCTCCTGCATACCCAACAGGCCAAGATGTTCTCCACGCTTGACCCGCTGCCAGACATCAGCGGATTCAAAACCGCAGCCGTCGTCCTCAATATACAAATGCAGCGCGTTGTCGAGGCGCCGCAGCCTCACCACAATCTGTGACGCTCCCGCATGGCGCAAAACATTGTTGACGGCTTCCTGCACTAGGCGGAATGCCACTGTGCGCACATCGCTGCTCACGTCGTCGAAACCACTGTCCGCCTGGAAATCCATTTTGACCTCTGCGCGATCACCCAGCGAACGGAGAAAAACCTTCAGCGCTTCGACCAGCCCCGCCTCATCCAGAAGCGGTGGCCGCAGGCTCAGGGAAATATTGCGCACCTGGCGAATCATACTGTCGAGCATCGACACCGATTCCCGCAGTCGCCCCTGCTGACCACTGTCGTTGGCTGCCCGCGCGACACGCTGCAGATTAATTTTCGCTGCGGTCAGGGTTTGGCCAAGTTCGTCGTGCAACTCCCGCGCTATCTGCTGGCGCTGGTCCTCCCTGGCGGAGTGCAGGCGGGCGGTCAGGTGGCGCAGGCCGGCGTGTGCATCCGCCAGATCCTCACGGCTGCTCTCCGCCTGTTCCAGTGCCGCCTCTTTCTGTCGACGCAATTCCTCCAGTTCCGCATTGCGCCGGCGCAGCCCGCGCAGGCGGTAGTGATGCAGCGCACTGACCAGCAATATCAGTATCACCACTGCGGCACTGCGAAACCAGTTTGTCATCCACCACGGTGGTACAACGTCCAGCTGCAGCGGCGGCGACTGCCCCCAGCTGCCAAAGACATCGCGTCCGCGCACACTCAACTGATGGTTGCCCGGTGATAGCTCCAGCAGGGTCAGCTCGCGACGGCTGCCCAGCGGGCGCCACGCCTCGTCATTAGCGAGCCGATACTGATACTCGTGTCGTCCCTGCGCGAAGTCCAGAGCGGCAAATGTGAAAGACAGCATCTCGCCCCAGTTGCTGTGCACTGCTGTCAATGCCGCAGCTGAACGCGTGGTGATCGCGTCGCCGCGCGCTGCGCGCGACAGATCCACCAGGCGTACCGGACTGGGCTCGCGCGGGATCATCGGTGTCCCTGCGGGAATTTTCACCATGCCGCCGAGCCCGCCGAAATACAGGGAAGCGCGATCGCGCGTGGCGGTACGTGAATTGAAATGCGTGACGGGCAGGCCGCTTTCCGCAACGTGATTGATCACCGCTCCCGACCGCGGCTGCAGTCGCGACAGTCCCTGCCGCGTACTCAACCACAGCGAACCGTCATCGTCCTCGACAATACCCATGACGCTGTCACTCAACAGCCCGTCGCGCTGGGTCCAGCGGTGAACCAGGTTCAGCTGGTCACCGTCCGCGACCAGTTCGTGCAGACCGCCACCGTCAGTTCCCACCCAGATATGACCGCGTGCGCCCTGGTGCAGCCCGGTGACATTGTGGTGCCCGAGCCCCTCGGTGCGGCCGAATCGCTGACAGCGCCAGGGATTGGTTGTGCACAGGTTCAGGCCACTGGATCGGGTCCCGACCAGCAGTCTGCCACCATCGAGCGCCAACAGTGTGGAAATGTAATTGCCGCTCAGTGAATCGGGACGCTCCGGATCGTGGGCGAAAGACTCGAAGCGCCCCTTTCCCGCGGGCAAATGGTACAGACCACTGCCGCCCACCCCGACCCACAGCGCACCGCTACTGTCTTCCAGCAAACTGGTGACATAGCCAGGCCCCAGTCCCATGCCGGAATCTGCATCGATCAGGCGACGTTCGCTACCGTCCGCGTTGAGCGTCCACAGGCCGTGATTGGAACCCGCCAGCAGGCTGCCGTCGCCGCGCCGCGCGATGGCCAGTATCCCGTCTTTCCACAGCGCATCCTCGCGGCCGGGCAATTGACCGGCACGCGTGTTTTCGTGTTCGAGCGGTTGCAAACCGCCGCCAAAGGTACCGATCCAACCATCATCGGCAGCCGCCGGTGCCAGGATCGCAGTGACGTTGTGGTGCAGCAGACCACCGGAGTTTTCACCGGATGCCACCAGTGTGTACTGGTGCTGCTGCAGCCGCGCCAGGTAGACACCATTTCCCCAGGTGCCGACAAAGACGCTGTCGCCGCTGATATATAGAGAGAGTTGCGGCAATGCGGGGAGCTGGTCTTCCGCACCCAGCGGTTGCGGATTGGCCTGCACTATGTCGCCTGAAGCCGGATCGAAAACCAGTACGCCTCGCCCCATCGTGGTCATCCACAGGCGTTCACGCGGCCCCCAGGCCATTGCGGTAACCGTTGGCTGTACTTCGTCAGAGGGACCAATTGGCACTATGTCGGCACGACCGGTGGCGGTATCCACATGCACCAGCCCCTGTCGGGTGCCTGCGTACAGGCTGTGCGCACCGCGCCTGGCCAGCGCAAACACGCTGTTGAGTGCATCGGCTCCCGCCGTCAGTTTGGCCAGATCGAAGTGGGCAAATCCGCTGTGCCCTCTCTGCCACAGATCGACGCCACCACCGAGTGTGGCCACCCAGATCCGCTCGCCGCCATCGGCCAGCACGTCATAGACATAATCCTGGGAGAGGGATTGGGGGTCTGCGGGATCGTGCAGGAAACGCTGCACTTTGCCATTTTCAGGGTTCAGGCGGTTCAGGCCGATCTGACTGCCGGCCCAGACCATGCCATCACCGTCCTGGGCCATTCCGTAAATACTGTCGTGACTGAGGGTAATCGGATCGGTGGCGCGGTGGCGGAAATGCCGGAAGTTGCCACTGCGCGGGTCGTACCGGCTGAGGCCGGCAGTATTGGTCGCCACCCAGATATAGCCGTCGCGGTCTTCGAAAAGCGCGCGGACATCCGCGTCCGGCAAGGCATTGTTATGTTCGCTACTGGGCAGGAAGGCTTTCACCGCGTAACCGTCATAGCGGTAGAGCCCCTCCCGCGAGGCGACCCAGAGAAAACCGTTGTGATCGACGATCAGCGAGGTGGCAACTTTCACCTCCAGTCCATGCGCAACGCCCAGAGGGCGAAACTGCACCGGCTGCGCCTCCGACCACAATGGGAACAATGCCAGCACCAGTGCCAGCCACCTCCAGACCATCGCCGCTCCGTTATTGAATAGTGTTCAGCTGACGATTCGCGCTCACCCTCCCCACCAAGGGGAACGGCTGCACCGTATCTACATCCATTCTATGCAGACAGATCGACGCCACAGCGAGACCTGAATCACAAAACGATAACGCATTAACGAGGGATTATCAGCGACACCGGGCGGTGTCACCGTTCGCCAAAATGCGACGAGAATTCCGGCCCCAATTGGCGCAATTGGCAGGGACAGTACTGGGGCGCCAGATGTGGTGCCCCCTTACTGGAAATATTTCAGTGTTTGCCCGGCGCCAGTGGAACGCCTTTACGCTCTTTATGGATATAGGAAACGATGGCAATCATCTTCGGATCATCCGCCGCGAGTTCTTTGCCCTGCAGCGGATTGCGGATACACCAGTTGACCATCTCCCAGAGATCCCCCACCCGCCCCAGCTGTTTCTGGAACTTGGGATAGGTCTCCGCATGGGTATTGGCAGCATTCGGGTGGCACTGTGCACAGGCCACGCCATTGGTGCCCAGCTCCCCGCTGGTCCAGAGCTTGCGTCCCTCCCGGGCGACCATTTCATACTCCGCCTGCCAGCGCGCCACGTCTTCCTTGGTAAATTCATCCGCGTGGGCAGCGCCCGCAATCAGCATCAGCAATACGACAGTCAGGTTTCTCATTGTTATCTCCAGATCAGTATTGAGTCTGCGGCGGAATCCGGTCCTGCTTTTCCTGGTAGCGGGTATCGGCCAGGTGCCCGCGTTTGTCATTCCAGGCCAGCTCACGGTTTTCGTTGCCGTACAGGTTGAACGACGTGTCCACGCGCCCGCTGTGTATATTCATAAACTGCCAGCCGGTGGCGTCGCGTTCATCAAACGGATCGGCGCGATTCATCGGTACCGTCAGGATCGGCAGGTGACTCTCCGCCTGTGCATAAGTCGACGGATAGGGCCAGGGCCAGGCCGTGGACATCACGGAATTGAAGGCAATATTGCCGATCTGGTTGTACTGGATCTGGTGCACATGGCCGTAGATGACATTACTCTGCTTGAACGGTGCCAGCAGTTTCTGGATCTCATCCGCCTCTTCGGTCCAGAAGTTCCAGTTCCTGAAGATTTTCTGTAAAGGTGAATGAGAAAAAACCACAACGGGAGTATTCCTGTCCTGCTTGGCCAGGTCCTTCTTCAGCCACTCCATCTGGCGCTTGCCGACCATAAAGGGGGAACCGTTGGGATTGTCGAGCAGCGCCATTTCCTGCATGCGGCGCATCGGCGTCTCCCACTTGTTGTTCCAGTCGTCGTAGGTCAGCACGCTGTTCAATACGACAAAATGCACTCCCTTGTGATCAAAGCTGTAGTACTCATCACCGTAAAGCCTGCGCCAGTAGTCGCCCAAATCGTAGTAATAGTCGTGTTCACCAACGACCATATAGTTTTTGCCGCGCAGGGCGCCGAGAATATCCGCACCGTGATCCAGCTCGGCCTTGCTTCCGAGTTGTGCCAGGTCGCCGCCAAACATGAAGAAGTCCGGTCGCGGGTCGAGCAGGTTGGCTTCGGCTACAGCGCGCTTCAGCCCCTGGTCCCAATTGCGCACGAACTTGTTGCCCTTGATCTGCTGGATATGTGCATCGGAAATATAACCGAAAGTGAAATCCTGACTCGATTGCGCAAAGGAGAGGCGGACGAGACTGATCGGCAACATGCCGGCAATCAGACCGGCCCCGGTGGACTTGAGAAAATTTCTACGGGAGTTGCTCATGGTCATTCCTTGCTTTTCGCCGATTTGTTCGCGGAACCCTTGCCGGCAAACTCCGGTGAGGTCAGGGTTTCCATAAACGCGACCAGGTCATCGATCTGCTGATCTGTCAGTTCCAGCGGGCGTATGCCGCCGCTCAGATAGGGCGTGATCTTGGTATCTTTCTTCAGGGCACCGCCGTTGTTGTAGTGCACCACCACATCGCGCAGGTTACCGATGCTGCCGTCGTGCATATAGGGAGCGGTCTCGGCGATGTTGCGCAGCGTCGAGGTTTTGAAACCGCCCATATCGCTGAGTTCGTCGGTTATCGCAAAGCGGCCCAGGTCGGACGTATCCTTGTCTGTCAGCACGGCCACATCCACATCCACGCCCTTGGCTTTCGCGCGCTGGAAAGCCTGTGACAGCTGTTCAATTTTCTGCGGTGTCAGGTCATTGATACCCACGCCGATATTGTGGAACTTCTGGTCGGTGAACAGGGCAAAATTTTCCTCGATCGTATGGCAGGATACGCAGCGCCCCTGGGTCAGGAACACCTGAAAACCACGCTTTTCCTGTTCACTGAGCGCATCTTTTTCGCCACCGAAATACCAGCGATCGAAACGGCTGTTGCCGGAAATCACCGTGCGTTCAAAACTGGCGATCGCCTTTTTGACGTGCTCAATGGTGACGTCCTTACCGGATACACCGAACACCTTTTTGAATGCTCTCTGGTAGGCATCGTCCTTGGCAATGATGTCGAGAATCGGCTGGTGAGATTTCAGCCCCATTTCCACCGGATTGACAAACGGGTGCTGGGACTGATCCTCCAGGCTGGGCGAGCGCCCGTCCCAGAACTGGGTTTTGTTATAGGCGGAATTAACCACGGTGGGCGCATTGCGGGTGCCCTTGAGCTTATTGATGCCCTCCGACACCACCAGCGGGCTGTCGGTAAAGGTTTTTTCCCGCTCGTGACAGGTGGAACAACTGACCTCGCCGGTAGTACTGAACCGGATGTCATGGAACAGTCTGTCACCCAGCGCTATTTTCTCCGGTGTCTGGGGGTTGTCTTTCGGTACCGGCAGCGGCGGCAAGCCCAGTGGCGGACTTTCCGCAGCAACAGCGAGTGGTACCAGAATCAGCAGAGTAACCAGTAGTTTTTTCATAGTGAACATCCGGCTGTTCAGGGGCTTGGTCGTCAGCTTTTAGCGCCGCAATTGAATACGACCATGTCGCTATAAAACATCAGTTGCTTCGACGGCAGCACCTCGACGTTGTGGTATCCGAGCCGGCGCAGTGCCTCGGCCAGCTTGCCTGCGCGGACGCCGGTTTTGCAGTAAATCAAAATGGCGCCGTCGAGGTCTTCGGGTAATTGCTGGCGGTGGGCATCCAGCGCGCTGTGGGGAATATTGATCGCACCGTCGACATGGGAGGCGCGGAATTCCTCCGGTGAGCGGGCGTCGATCAGGGTGAAGGCGGACTTGTCTGCCAGGTAAGAGAGCAGCCGTCCCTGCTCGATCATCGGAGTCTGAGCGGTGTCGTCTGCTATCGCAGTGATGGGAAGTACCAGCAGAATAAACGCCAGCCTGAAAAAAAAGTGCCACATGGATCGGTTCCGCCTTTGATTTCGAAATTATCGTCTTCGGCTTCTATCCATTTATGCGAAACAACGCGCCAACAGATTGTTTAAATTTAAAACCTAGTCGCTGGACCTGTATTGCTCCAATTTAAATGCACAATAAATATGATATCTATTCCTTATGTGAATTTCGGCGCATAAAAATGTCCTCTGCTCGCTGGCGCATGAAATCACGGGCAAAAAAAAGCCGGGCATCGCCCGGCTTTTTCTCCTGCAGCAGTAAGGTGCTTACTGCGCTTCACCTTTCAGGTGACGATCAAAGAAATCCTTAATCAGGGTGTACTGGTGAATGCGGGTGTTCTTGCCGCGCATGCTGTGTTTTTTGCCCGGATAGGTCATCAGTTCGAACTGCTGGTCATTGTCCTGCAGGATCTTGATCAGCTTGGTGGTATTGGTGAACAGCACATTGTCATCCGCCATACCGTGATAGATCAGCAGGGAGCCCTTGAGGCCGTCCACATAGGGAAACACCGAGGATTTCTCGTAGGCCTTGGGATCGGTATTCGGGTTGCCCATGTAACGTTCGGTGTAGTGGGTATCGTAGAGCGCCCAGTCGGTAACCGGCGCACCAGCCACGCCAGCCTGGAAGTAGTCACCGGCCTTGAACACGGAATTCAGCGCCATGTAGCCACCGTAGCTGTGACCGTAAACACCGATGTGCTTGCCGTCCACATAGGGCAGAGAGCGCAGGAATTTGACGCCGGTAACCTGGTCGTCAACCTCTACCGAACCCATACGGTGGTAGATGGCGTCTTCGAACTTCTTGCCGCGATTGGCGGAACCGCGGTTGTCCAGGGTGAACACCACATAGCCCTGCTGCGCCATGTACTCGAGGAACGGCGAGGACCAGCTATTGGTGACCAGCTGCGCGTGGGGGCCGCCGTACAGGAATACCATTACCGGATATTTCTTCTTCGGGTTGAAGTCAGCGGGCTTGAACATCCGGTAGTAGAGGGTATGCCCTTGCGGCGCCTTGATGGTGCCGAATTCCGGCGTGATCCAGTCCTTCATGTAGGGGTACAGCGGGTGGCCGGACTTCACTTCATTGTGCTCGAGCCAGGTCACCTGCTTGCCACTGGGCGCGTGCAGGCTCACCTGCGGCGGCGTGGTGACATTGGAGAACTTGTCGATATAGCCGGAGGCGTCCTTGGCGAATGCGATGGAGTGCATGCCGGGGCGGCTGGAGATCTTCTGCGGCTTGCCTTTCCCCTCGAGGCTGACTTCGTACAGGTGGCGTTCCGTCGGCGTGTCCACGCGGCCGGTGAAATAGACCTTACCTTTTTTCTCATCCACCGCGGCCAGCGCGTCGATTGGCCAGTTGCCACTGGTTAGCTGGCGCACCAGCTTGCCGTTCAGGTCGTAGAGGTACAGGTGTTTGAAGCCGTCGCGCTCGGACGCCCAGATAAAGCGGTCGCTGTCTTTGAGGAAGCGCAGGTCGTTGTTCAGGTTGACCCAGGTATTGCTGTGCTCGTCGACCAGCATGCGGCCCTTGCCATTGTTGGTATTGACCAGGCGCAACTGCAGTTCCTTCTGGCTGCGGTTCTGCCATTGGTAGCTGAGCAGGTTGTCGCGCGCCCATTTGACCCGCGGGATATAAATATCCTGATCGTCGCCCAAATTAATCCAGTGCGTCTTACCGGAATCCAGGTCCAGCACACCCAGTTTCACCTTCACATTCGGTCGGCCGGCGGCGGGATAGCGCTGCTGAATCATCTCGATACGATCGGCGTAGATCTCGCTGCGGGTGACCTCATCCACCGGCGACTCATCCACCTGCAGGTAGGCGATGTGGCGGTCGTCCGGGGACCACCAGTACCCGGTCATGCGATCCATCTCCTCCTGGGCGACGAACTCTGCCATACCGTTCTTGATCGGACCCTTGCCATCCGTGGTCAGCTGACGCTCCTTACCGGTCTTCAGGTCGACGAGGTAAATATTCTGGTCGCGGATGAAGGAGACGTAACGCCCCTTGGGGGACACACGCACGTCGGTTTCAAACGCCTCGGTATTCGTCAGGCGGCGCGTGACTTTCTTGTTGAGGTCGTAGTAATAGACATCGCCGGCCAGCGGGAACAGCAGTGACTTGCCATCCTCGGACCAGGTGTACTCCATGATGCCGCTGCCGTAGATACGCTGGCGCTCGCGGCGAGCCTTCTCTTCGTCGGACAGCTCTTCCTTGCCCTTGTGCAGGCTATCGGAATTGACCAGCACGCGGGTTTTGCCGTCGGCGAGGTTGTATTCCCACAGGTCGTAGCGGTTGTAGTCGTCCTTGCGGCCCTGGAGGAAAGTGACCCGGCTGCCGTCCGGAGAGTACTCCAGAGCGCGCGGCGAGGTACCACTCAGCGCAGGATCGGAGAATATTCTTTCAACAGTCAGTTGTTCAGCAGAAGAAAAGCTGGCAAATGCACAGCCCAGCAGGATAAGAAGTCCTCGTTTCATACGGCATCTCGTTTTTATCGTCAGAAACAGCTCGGGGCCGCTGCGCAGCCCCGAGACTCTGAAGATCATTCTAATGCCGCGGCACTGCAGGTGTCACTTTGCCAGCGGCGGAGCGAGCGCCCGGGGCGCCGGGAATTCCAATCCGCAACACCCAACCTTTCGGTTTCTCCTGCCAAACCCTCGCAAAATATCCGATTTATTCACCCTCACCGACCGACTTATCATGCACGGCAACCCAGACCCGACCACACGACAGGAGGGCTCGACATGGACTACATCAGAAAAGCAGACACCCGCGGGCGCGCCAACTTCGGCTGGCTCGACAGCCGCCATACGTTTTCTTTCGGCAGCTACTACGACCCCCGGCATATGGGCGTTTCGGTACTGCGGGTGATCAATGACGATACCGTCAAGGGCGGTACCGGCTTCGGCGCCCACGGACACCGCGATATGGAAATCATCTCCTACGTGCTGGAAGGCGCTATCGAACACCGGGACAGCACCGGCAATCACTTCGTTGTGCCGGCGGGCGAGGTCCAGCGCATGAGCGCGGGCCGCGGTATCCAGCACTCGGAATTCAACCAGTCCCGCAACAAGCGCCTGCGCTTTCTGCAGATCTGGATCGAACCGAACGTCACGGGTATCGAACCCGGCTATGAACAGGCGCATATCGAGCAGCGCGGAGCACTGACTCCTCTGGTGACGCCCGATGGCAGAGAGGGATCCCTCAGCCTGCACCAGGATGCCAGCCTCTACCGGCTGCGCCTGCAACCCGGCGAGGCGTTTACCCTGAGTACCGGCGGCCGCAGCGGCTATCTCCACGTGATTGACGGTGGTGCCGACGCCGGAACCACCCGCTTGGCTCCCGGCGACGGCGTCGGCTTTATCAAGACCCGTGAACAGGAACTGATTGCCGCTAACCAGGGCCTGGAAGCCCTGTGGTTTGACCTGCCTCGAGAGGGACGCTGATCCGCCAACCGCACAAGGGCACCGGTCTAATTCATCCGGTGCCCGCCGCGCCGGTATCCAAGGACGCTAAACTTGAGGTACCGTGATCAGTAATGCCACTCAAAGGGACGCCCATGAGCAAACAGCCGCTGCGCATTGATATCGTCTCCGATGTCGTCTGCCCCTGGTGTGTCATCGGCTACCTGCGCCTGCAAAAGGCCCTAGCCGGTTTTGCCGACCTATTCGAGACAGATGTGCACTGGCTGCCCTTTGAACTGAATCCACAAATGCCCGCAGAAGGCGAAAACCTGCGGGAACACCTGGCAAATAAATATGGCACCACGCCACAGGAAAGCATCGAGGCGCGACAGCGACTGACTGACCTGGGGGCTGACCTGGGCTTCGCGTTCAATTACAGCGATGACATGCGCATGTACAACACTTTCAATGCGCATCAGCTACTGCACTGGGCCGCCGCTTACGATCGACAGACAGCATTGAGCCTGCAACTGTTCCACGATTTTTTCCATCACCAGAAAAATGTCGACGATACCGAAGTACTCGCCGAGGCCGCCGCTGCGGTGGGGCTGAATGCACAGGAAGCGCGCGACATTTTGCAGAACCAGACTTACGCAGATTCAGTGCGCAGCCTGGAGCAACAGATCACCAGCCAGGGCGTGCAGGGCGTGCCGCTGTTTATATTAAACCGACAGTACGGCATCAGTGGCGCACAGGAGGTGCAGACTTTCGCCCGCCAGTTGCAACAATTACTCGACGAAAACGCCGCAGACTGAATCCCTACGCGCACAATTCTAGTGCACACCTCTTCACCGCCATCTTGCGGCGCCCCATCTTTCCTCATTAACAATTGTTTACCGATCTTAACCCAACGCCTCCCGGCTGCCGTGGTCTCATGAGCGGACTTCAACTGAGGAAATAACAATGAAGCGCTCTCTCTTGCTGGCAGCAACCGTATTGGCCGCCGGCTGCAGTTCAACACCGCCGATGCCACCGGTATTTTCCGAATCCCTGATCACCAATATCACCGCACAGGGCAATCAGGTTTTTACCTATAAGGCCACGTTAAACCTGTCCGAGGGCGGTGGCCGCGGCCAACGCGGTGGCATGGGTCGCGGCCCCGGCGGCGGTATGGGTGGAGGTAAAGGCGGCGGACCCGGCGGTGGAATGGGCGGAGGACCCGGTGGCGGCATGGGCGGCGAACCCGGCGGTGCCATGGGTGGCAAGCCCGGAGGCGGCATGCAAGCCAAAATGCGCGGCAACCCAGAAGAAGCAGCCACCGAACGACTGACAGAAGTACTCGCCGATACCGGCTATTGCACCAACGGCTGGTTCGTCATCGAAAAAACCATCGATCAAGGGCTGGCGGAAATTCGCGGCGAGTGCAGAACCGCATCGGCAGACGATCAATAACTGGCGCTGCGCTGGAGAAGGCCGAAATCCAGATGCCGTTTCGAATGACTTGCAGTTAGCCCTCACTGGCGTTCGGTTTGATCCACACAAAATGCAGCGCGAATTTCCCAAATCATATTTTTAATTGATAAGGCACTAACAATTTTTCAAGGAGACAAAATGTGAAGGACGAAAATGAGATAACAGATCCCAACCGCCGTCGCGCCCTGGCACTGCTTGGCACCCTGACCGGTGTCGCACTGATCGCCAGCTGCAAGGACGGCGATTCCAGTAACGGGGCTTCGTCGAGTAGTTCTTCCAGCAGTTCTTCCAGTAGTTCATCCGGAGGCGGCAGCACGTCCGGCAGTTCATCTGGCAGCACATCGAGTGACGGCAGCGATTCCTGTGTACTGATACCGGAAGAAACTGAGGGCCCCTACCCGCTCACTGCGGTGTTGAGCAATTCCGCCATGGTGCGCTCGAATATTACCGAGGGCAAAACCGGTGTGCCATTAACCTTGGTACTGAACCTGGTGGACGTCAATAACGGCTGTACCCCGATTACCAATGCCTCTGTCTATATCTGGCACTGCGACAAGGACGGCGTCTATTCCGGCTATTCGCAGCCGGGCGCGGACACCCGCGGAGAAACGTTCTGCCGCGGCATTCAGGATGTGGACAGCGATGGCATGGTGCTGTTCGAGACCATCTATCCGGGCTGGTACAGTGGACGCATCACCCACATTCACTTCCAGATATTCCTGTTCAGCAGTTCGACCGCAACTGCCACCTCACAAATCGCTTTCCCGCAGGATATCACCGGCGCAATTTACGATTCGGAGCTCTATGCGGCGCACGGCCAGAACACGTCGGTGTCCAGCTTTTCCCGCGACAATGTGTTTAGCGATGGCACCACCTACCAGATGGCAGAAGTGACCGGGGATATCGACAACGGTTATGTGGCAACTCTGCAGGTGGGGATTGCGGTCTGAAGTGAACTATGCCGGACGACCGGGGCTGGCCGGTCATCCGGGCTCTACCTCCGCGCCAATCAATTGTCGGAAGACGATCCGAAGAGGACAAACAACAAACCGTCAATAAAGTCCGAATCCGGGACATCGTTGCGGGTCTTGTACGCCGTTTCCCGCTGCTGTTCCGCCAGTGCCGGATTCCCGGCTTCCTCGGAAATTACCGCGGCCTCTTCATACACCTGGGCACGGCTGTTTCTTCTTTCCGCATTGAACGAACTACAACCGACACACAACTGCATTAGCGCGACAATGGCCAGACCATTCAGGACGTATTTCATTGGGGGGAAATCCTTTTCCAGTCAGCCTCAATGTTTGAGCAGATAATCGGCATGGAAACGCAGATGCTGCTCGATAAACGAGGCGATAAAGTAGTAGCTGTGATCGTAACCGGTGTGGTGCTCGACTTGTACCGGGTAGCCGGCCGCCTCAGCAGCGGTTTCCAGGGCGTGGGGTTTCAGCTGTTGCTCGAGAAACTGGTCTGCATCCCCCTGTGACACGAGGATCGGCAGCTGATCCACGGCACGACCGATCAGCACGGTCGTATCATACTCTTCCCAGCTCAGTCGATCCGCGCCGAGATAGGCGGCAAAGGCCTTCTCGCCCCAGGGGCAGGCCATCGGGTTACAGATGGGACTGAACGCGGAGATGGACTGGTAGCGCTCCGAATTGCGCAACCCGATCACCAGTGCACCGTGCCCGCCCATGGAATGACCTGCCAGTGCGCGGCGCTCATTGACCGGAAAATTGGCTTCAATCAGGCGCGGCAGTTCGTCGACGATATAGTCGTACATGCGGTAGTGCTGCTTCCACGGCTCCTGAGTGGCATTCAGGTAGAAGCCGGCCCCCTGCCCCAGGTCGTAACTTTCATCATCTGCAACGTCGTCGCCGCGGGGACTGGTGTCGGGAATCACCAGAGCAATCCCCAGCTCCGCCGCCATACGCTGGGCCCCGGCTTTCTGGCTGAAGTTTTCATCCGTACAGGTGAGCCCTGACAGCCAGTAGAGCACCGGGAACTTCTGCGCATTTTCCGCCTGCGGAGGCAGGAATATCGCAAAACGCATGGTGCAGTTCAGCACTTCGGAATGGTGTTGAAACTGCTGCTGCTGCCCGTCGAAACACTTTGTGCTGCTAATGGATTCAATCGCCATGGTCGCGCTCCGCTCAAGCTTTATCGTAGTGAATCACGCTGCGGATGCTCTTGCCCTCGTGCATCAGGTCAAAGGCATCGTTGATTTTTTCCAGCGGCATCGTGTGAGTAATGAAATCGTCCAGCTGGAATTCACCCGCCAGGTAGCGCTCGACATAGTCCGGCAATTCGGAGCGCCCTTTCACACCGCCGAAGGCCGTGCCGCGCCAGACGCGCCCGGTTACCAGCTGGAAGGGGCGGGTGCAGATTTCCTGGCCGGCGCCGGCGACGCCGATAATCACCGACTCGCCCCATCCCTTGTGGCAGCATTCCAGTGCGGAGCGCATGACATTCACGTTGCCGATGCACTCAAAGGAGTAATCCACACCACCGTCGGTCAATTCGACGATCACTTCCTGGATCGGCTTGTCGTAATTCTTGGGATTGATGCAGTCGGTAGCACCGAGTTTTTTCGCCAGCTCGAACTTGCCCTCGTTGATATCGATCGCGATGATGCGCCCGGCCTTGGCCAGCCGCGCGCCGATCACCGTCGCCAGGCCGATACCGCCGAGACCGAAGACCGCTACGGTCGCGCCCGGTTCAACCTTGGCCGTATTGGCGACCGCACCCATTCCGGTGGTTACCCCGCAACCGAGCAGGCAGATTTCTTCCAGCGGCGCATCCTTGTTGACCTTGGCCACAGAGATTTCCGGCAGCACCGTGTACTCGGAGAAAGTGGAAGTGCCCATATAGTGGTAGATGGGCTCGCCGTTGACGGAAAAACGGGTAGTGCCGTCGGGCATCAGGCCCTTGCCCTGGGTTTCGCGAATTTTCTGGCACAGGTTGGTCTTGCCGGATTTGCAGAATTTGCACTCGCCGCACTCGGGCGTATACAGCGGAATCACATGGTCGCCCACAGCCACACTGGTTACCCCCTCGCCCACAGATTCGACGATACCGCCGCCTTCGTGGCCGAGAATGGCCGGGAAAACTCCCTCAGGGTCGTCGCCGGACAGGGTAAACGCATCGGTATGACAGACGCCGGTGGCCAGCAGTTTGATACGGACCTCGCCCTTCTGCGGCGGCATGACCTCGACTTCTTCGATGGAGAGCGGTTCGCCGGCCTTCCAGGCGACAGCGGCTTTACAGCGGATGGGTTCTGCTGACATGAAATTCCCCCGTGGGTGACTTATTCCTAGGTTCCGGCATAGATTGCGGAATTCCGCTCAGGATAGACCGGCGCGGGGGCCACGCGCAAAGTGTTATACCGGCGCTGCCCGCTCCTGCTTGCGCCACTGCAGCGGCGATTTACCATGCACAGCGCGGAATGCCTTGGAAAATGCACTGATATCTGTGTAGCCCAGCGTGGCGGATAGCAAATTGATATCGATGCTCGACGCACTCAGGTGCCAGCGCGCAGTCTCCATGCGTGCATCCTGCAGCAACTGCTTGAAGCTGGTCCCCTCCCGCTGCAGGTGTCGTTGCAGAGTGCGGGCCGGCACGTCGATCAGACGTGAAATCTGCGCCAGGCTGTGACGTTGCGCGCCGAGCGTCTGCAGTATCAGCGCCTTCACCTGGTCGGCGAGGCTGCCCGAGTGCTTGTCCAGCAACTGCCGGGTGAACTCGTCAAAGTAACGGACCAGGCTGGCGCTGGGCGGGCACAGCGCACGCTGGACCACATCCGCATCGAACTCCAGGCTGTCATGGGGCTGATCAAACTCGACCTCGGCCTGGAAAAAATCCCGGTAGCACTGCATCGGTGACACCGGCCCCTGACTGAACGTCACCCGTCGCGGGCGAATATCCCGCCCGGCCAGATCCTGGATCAGTCGATAGCCAGCACCCGTTGCCAGTTCGCGGTACTGCCGCGCTGCCAACGGATCGTCGAAGTGGTCAAATCGCCGGGCGATCAGCAGATCTCCCTCCTGCTGAATGCGCCAGTGCTCAGCCTGGTTATGCAGCGCCATATAGCGCTGCGCTACTACCAGTGCCGTGCGCAGATCCGCGCTTTCCAGCACCAGTCTGCCCAGTGCACCGAGTATGCGCACACCCTGCTTATCGGCGAGACGCAGGCCGAAGTCCGTGCAATTGAGCTCATCCGCGCAAATATTGAGCAGTTTCGTCAGGGTTGCAATCGGAATCAGCAGGTCCGGGCGACGCATACAGTCTGCCGGCAACCCCACCTTTGCCAATAAAGCTGCGGGATCACCGCCCAGCGCAGGTACGAGTTGATTGAAACCCGCCAGGGCACCGCTGCGGATTTCGTAAATGGGTTTCATGCAGTTCTCGAGTTAATTCAAGGAGGAATTCTGCAACCGCGCTCGCGCGGCCTAGCGCCTTGTGGGCATCCGGCGGCAATCATACATCCTGATACGGCTGTCACCAACGGCGAGCTTATGCGCAGGTATCACGCTTCATAGAGTTCCAGTGGCAATCCATCCGGGTCACAGAAGAAGGTAAACTTCTTACCGGTGTACTCATCCCGCCGGATCGGCTCCACTGTCACGCCGGCGGACACCAGATTATCTGTAGCCGCCTCCACTGAATCCACGCAAAACGCCAGGTGGCGGAGCCCCCGTGCCTCCGGGTAACTCGGGCGCGGCGGACAGTCGGGAAAGGAGAACAGCTCGATCTGGCTGCCGTCGGGCAAGCGCAGGTCCAGCTTGTAGGAATCCCGCTCCGCCCGATAGTTTTCGGCAACGACCTCCAGCCCAAGAATATCGACATAAAAATGTTTCGACTGTACGAAATCGGAACAGATAATGGCGGCGTGGTGAATACCTTTGAGCATACGTTACCTGTGACAATATTTGGTACCGAATCGTACAACGGAATGGTATGAAGGTGTGATTCGGAACGATGGCCTGCACTGTTGCCCCCAGTTAATGAGGGAAACTACCCCGCCCCCTCTTCTCATAACTGGCCAATTCAGCCGGTAAGTCCCCATATATTTTTATCTTGCGGATGGATTCCAGGGCGTCATCCCGCTGTCCGGCCATCACATGCTCATAGGCCTGCCGGACATGGTGTGCATGTCTGCCCTGATGAATGCGCTCACCCTCACCAAACGACAGCTTCTCCGCAATCCAAAATCCAAAATCCGGCAAATGAAACAGGAATGATCAACAGTAGAAACCATTCACTGTGCAGAAAAACGGTGGTAAAAATTCCAATCAGGGTTCCGACGACTACCGGCAGCGTGGCGCCAATACAGCCAATACCGCCGTTTCTCGAAGGTTGTCGATATCCGTATCGCTTGTACCACATGTCTTATTGCCCCCACTGCAAACTGCTAACGTGATACGAAGATGCAACTCAACCTATTTGTAACAGTATGCCTCCCGATGTGGCCATCGGCTGTTACGCTGTTTGTTTGTAATTTATAGACGCGTTTAACATGCACCAGACTCATCAATTTTATACAGGGCTTTATCAGGAACTGCGCACTTCCCACCACAAACAGCCAGGTCCCGCTTTCCATCAGCGAGTCAGATAAAAAAAGGATACTACCGACAAGAAACCAGATAGCGATAAAGATATCATTCAGCGCACCCAATGCCTCATATCGCCGCTGTATCACGATATGCTTTTGCTTGAAAAGATCGACTTCCAGATCTCGATTGAAAACTTTAACTGCAATACTCCTGACAATATAAAAACTGTAATCGGAAGCCTAACAGTTAATTGAGCTCAATTGCCATTAATCACAAAGCTTCGGACTATTTATCAAACCACTTGGCATAACAACAAAAGAAAATCTTTGGAAATACCTATCCATTAGTTTTTCGCATAGGCAGAGTCAAACTCGAAAGCAACGATAAAAATGTGCGAGACAGAAGTCGGCCGGTTTTTAGCACCTGTCACCTCCCTGCACAGGATCAACTCGAAACGGATCACAAGGCCGACGCAGTTGCACCTATTTCCTCAAATAAATGAAGCATGCGTCAGTCCGCTGGGCGGAGCGGTCCGATTTCGAGATCACGATTTAGGTATTAGCACGCAAGCCGGCGCTTGCAGCTGCGCGAACATCTATACTGCTAACGCCATCGGCCCCGCCCACAAGTACGACCGGGGCTGCCAGGAAGCCAGCGTGGAAGTCCCTGTTGCGCCAGTATCTGCTTCTGCTGTCACTCCCGTTTCTGCTGTGCCTGTGCGCCTGTTCCGGCCCGGCCGTGTTTCCGGATCCGCCAGTGCGCACCGCCAGTTACCAGCGCGCGGCACCCGCGGATACGCCGCTGGCGCGCACGGTACTGCGCCTGACCGACAATCGCACCGGGCAGACGGGAGTCTATCCGGTGACCTCGGCGCACAATGCGCTGGCGGTGCGCCTTGCCGCGATCCGCGCGGCGCGCAGCTCCATCGACATCCAGTACTTCATCTTCCGCCGCGATGAGACCGGCCTGTTGCTGACCCGCGAACTGGTGCGGGCGGCCGAGCGCGGCGTGCGGGTGCGTTTCCTGCTCGACGACTTCACTACCGGCGATGCCGACCGGGTGCTGCTGGCCCTGGATCACCAGCCGAATATCGAGATCCGCCTGTTCAATCCCTTTCCCCACAAAAGTCCGCGTCCACTGGAGTTCTTTGCCGACTACCCTCGCCTCAGCCGGCGCATGCACAATAAATCCCTGACCGTTGATGGACAGGTCAGCTTTATCGGCGGGCGCAACTTGAGCAACAAATACTTTGGCATCGATCACCAGATCAATTTCGGCGACCTGGATATGCTTACCATTGGCGCGGCGGTCACGGAGATCGGCCAACAGTTCGACCTCTACTGGAACAGCCGCTTCAGCTTCCCGTTGCAAACGGTGATTCCCCACCATTTCAGTGATGGCGAACTGGGCGACCTGATGAAGGAAATGGACCACAATGCACAGTCGCTGCTCGACAGCGACTACGGACGCAGCCTGGAACTGTCGCCGGTCATCCGCGCGCTGAGCAAGGATGCTGGACTCTGGTACTGGGCCAGCGCTCGCCCGTTGTACGATCCGCCGCGCAAAGTGGCATTTCCGCCGGAACAGGATCGCCAGTTCGCCGGCGGCGCGCTGATGCGTCATATCCTGTCGGCGCGGCGGCAGCTGATTGTGGTTTCCCCATATTTTTTGCCCGGGAAGGAATACCTGCAGGCGCTGCTGGATGCGGCGCGACGCGGTGTCGACGTGCATATCCTGACCAATTCACTGGCGTCCACCGATGTGATACTCGCCCACGGCCCCTACCGGAAATACCGCGAACCGTTACTGCGCGCCGGTATCCACCTGTACGAACTGTCAAGCAGACTCAACTACAAGCTGGATAACTGGAACGGCGACTCCCGCTCCCTGCTGCACGCCAAGCTGTTTATCGTCGACAAGCAGGACCTCTATGTGGGCTCATTCAACCTCGATCGCCGCTCGATCCTGTTGAATACCGAACTCGGCCTGCTGATCAATTCGCCGGAACTGGCGGGCAAAATGGCGGACAACTTTATCCGCAATGTGGGCGCAAATGCCGCCTATGTACTGAAGTTGCGGGATGGCCACATAGAATGGCACCGGGCCGACGGCAAGGTTTTTCGCCGTGAGCCCGATACCAGTGGATGGCAGCGGTTGCGCTCGATCGTCAGTGGCTGGCTGCCACTGGAATCCCAGCTGTGAGCCGCTGCCGGTTTAGTGGCAATGGTGTGCGGGATCAGTGATGCGCGGAAACGCAGGAAGCAAACTCGGCGCTTTCCTGGATACTGCAAGAGTGGGAGATATCTCCCAGACTCAGGATACCCACCATGCGTTTTTCACTGTTCATCACCGGCAAGCGGCGCAGTTGCTGCTCTTCCATCATTTCCAGCACGCTGCTCATATCGTCCTCTTCCCAGCACCACTCGATACCCTCCGTCATCACATCGCGCGCTGTCATCGAGGACATGTCACCGCCCTCTGAAACGCCGCGGCAGGCAATATCGCGGTCGGTCACCATACCGATCAGGCGATCATTTTCGCCCACCGGGATCGCACCGATATCTTCATCCCGCAACATTTTCGCCACATCCGATAGCGGGGTATCCGGTGAACACCAGGTGCATCCCTGGTGCATTGCATCTTTGACTCTCATAATGCTCTCCACAATTCATTGTGCCGCGTGCAGTGTAAGGTCGGTGTGACCAATCAACAGTTGCGGCGACCTAGTGGATTTCAATGCGCTTGCTGCTCGGTGCAGCCGGCTCCCGTTTCGGCGCTGTCAACGTAAGCACCCCATCCTTGAAGCTGGCGTCGATGTCCGTCTCGCTGACGTCCGCACCCAGGTTAAAGCTGCGCATATATTTGCCGTAGCGGCGCTCAGAGCGGATCACGCGGCCCTCCTTCTCCTCTTTTTCCTCTCGGTGAACTTCCGCCTCCAGCGTAAGCACGCCGTCTTCCAGTGTGATATTGATATCATCGCGATTCACCCCGGGCATCTCGGCGCTGATCTCATAGCCGCTATCCGTTTCCTTGACATCGATACGCGGAGAGAACAATCCTTCTTTACCTTCCATCAGCGCGCCGCTCGGGTTAAACATCTGTTCGAACAAATTATCCAGGTCGAAAGGCGACCTTCTCGGAACCAGGCTCATAACAACCTCCTAACGCAGGGTACGCGGTACTCAACGGACCGCGTCCCGACTGCGACTTGCCCCAGTTTGCCCCCATAATTTTAGGGCCGCGCCCCCGCCGTCGAAGGCTTTCTTAAATGAATTGTTTATAAGTAAACCTCAACTAAAAACCTGTGGTTTATACCAATCCCGAGGCGTGGCAGGCGCCATTTTCAACTAGCATAAAAAGGAGAGAACAAAGAGGGAGGATACGCTCATGGCACTTGCCTGGGTCCTAGTGGCCAATCAATCCCATGCCCGCCTGTTCGAAGCCTCGCAACGTGCAGGTGACCTCAGTGAACTGGATTCCATGATTCATCCGGAAAGCCGCCTCAAGGGACGCGATCTAGAGAGCGACGCCCCGGGGCGCGCCTTCGATAGCAACGGCCAGGGCCGCCACGCGATGGGTAACTCCAGTGAACTGCACCGCCGCGAAGGTGCAAATTTCGCGCGGGAAATTGCCCATGCCCTCGAGCGCGGTCGCCAGGAGGGGCGCTTTGAAAAACTGTACATCGTTGCAGAGCCCCAGATGGTGGGCAGTCTGCGGGATGCAATGAAACCGAGTACCCGCGCGGCCATCGCCGGCGAGACAGGTAAAAACCTCGTCAACTTTGGCGCCGAGGATATCCGCGCGCAGTTGCCGGTATGGCTGTAACAGCCTGGTTGGCGGCCCCGGCCGGAGGGAAGCGGGGCCGCAGACAAATATTTCACCGCGGCGATTGATTTGCGCCGCGCGGCTTGCAACCATGTGGCACCTTGTTGCCACATGGGCGGAGCAATGCTGAGACTTTTTGAAATTGTACGGGGGCGCATCGCCGAGCAGAGCAGTGAAGACGGCGTCACCGAGCAGCAGTTAAACGAGGCGGTCTGGATCGACCTGCAGGATCCCCAGGAAGACGAGCGTGACCTGCTGGAGGAATTGCTGCGCACCGAGTTGCCGGAATCAGAGGATGTCGACGAAATCGAGGCCTCTGCACGCTACTTTATCGACGCCGCCGGCGTTCACATTCACTCCCTGTTCCTATACCAGAGCGAAGGCCGTCACAACACCTGTACCGTGGCGTTCATCCTGCAGCCCCAGCGGCTGATTACCGTGCGCGACAGCGAGCTGGCGGACTTCCGCCTGCTGCGGATGCGCGCCCGGCGCGGACAGGTGGAGGCGCACAGCGCCCAGGAACTGGCGGTGCAGCTGTTCGAACAGAAGGTCGAAAACCTGGCCGATGCGCTCGAAGATATCCATCTGAAGCTCGGCGAAGTGAGCTACCTGGTGCTGGAAGACGAGACCGCTGAACTGGAAGACGCCATCGACCTGCTGGCCAAACTGGAAGACAGCAACGGGAAGGTGCACCTGAGCCTGATGGATACCCGCCGCTCGATTACTTTCCTGCAGCGACACATCAACATCGACAGTGCGCTGCAGGAAAACTTCCGCGATATCACCCGCGACATCGACACCCTGATGGCCCACACCGGGTTCCTGTTCAACAAGATCAACTTCCTGATGGATTCCACCCAGGGCTTCATCAATATTGAACAGAACCAGATCATCAAGATCTTCTCCATCGCCGCCGTCGTGTTCCTGCCGCCGACGATGATCGCCAGTATTTACGGCATGAACTTCCATGAAATCCCAGAATTGGACTGGTTTTTTGGCTACCCATGGGCGCTGGGCCTGATGCTGATGTCCGGCATAGCCCCCTACCTGTATTTCAAGAGAAAAGGCTGGCTGTAAGGCAGTCATCACAAAAAAGGGGGGACC
>NZ_JACZCR010000009.1 GCF_014904735.1 Microbulbifer hainanensis
CTTACAGGTTGCCAATCTCGATCATCGCCGCAGTGTACATCTTCAGGTTCAGGCGCAGCTGATCGGCAGTGATGAACTCGTGCTCCGAGTGACCGGTATAGGCCTTGTCCGGCATGGAAGGCCCAAAGCTCACGGCATTCGGCAGCAGCTTGGCATTGGTGGAACCGCCGATGGCCACCGGACCCGCATCTTTAATACCGGTAAAGTGGCGGAACACGTCCAGCAGCGGCTCAACATGCTGCGCATTTTCCACGCGGTAGGGATCGCCGAGATCCACGCCGACATCGGCCAGTTCAATACCGGATTTCTTCTGCCAGTCACCGATGGCGGTGCGAATCTGCTTGTCCAGGCGAATAGCGCTCTTGCCGGTGGGGCGGCGCAGGTTCAGGTGAGTGGTGAGCCCCTTGTCGCCGGCCTTGACCATGGTGAGCGCCGCAGTCATCGGGCCCATAAAGTCGTCGCTGTAGGCGATATCGCCGTACTGCTCGGCGAGGATTCCGGTGCCGACCAGGTCGTTGATGTAGCGAACGGTGGCCCCGGCGGCGTTGGCCGGCCACTGGTGCACACTGAGGGCATCCGCCAGGTAGGCGATGGCATTGATGCCGTTTTGCGGCTCGGAACTGTGCGTGGCCACACCGTGCGCGGTGATTTCCAGCTTGCCGTCAGCCTCGCTGAAGTCGTACGTCACTTTCGGGTGAGTCGCAGCACGGGCGCGGATCGCCTTCACCAGTTCCGGGGTCGGGTTGACGAGGGTCGCATGGGCCTCGTCCGGCACCTGGCTGCGGAAATAGCCGCCGTGGAAGTCACTCAGGTAGGGCGCAGCCTGGTTCGCGACCGGGGCCTCGGCAAAGGTCGCGCGCACTTCGCTCCAGCCCTTCTCCGCGGTCACCACCGGGTAATCGGCGTCGATGGTGATGTTGTAGGCGGGCATTTCGTAATCTTTGAGGAAGGCCTTCAGCGGGCCCCAGTCGGACTCCTCGGCGAGATACACGATCAGCTCGATGCGCCGTTTCATGGGCACACCGCGGTCCTTGATCGCCTTCATCGCGTAGAGCGCCGTCGCAATCGGGCTCTTGTCGTCCTCGCTACCGCGGGCGATCAGCTTGCCCGGCTCGCTGTCCCGATCCAGCTCGAACGGGCTCTTTTTCCACTTGGCAGGGTTGGCCGGTTGCACATCGCCGTGGGTGACAATACCCATTTTCTCTTTCGAGTCACCGAGGGCGACGATCACCACATAGCCGTGATCCTGGAATTCCAGCCCCAGCTCGTCTGCCTTGTCGTGCAGCGCCTGCTTGAAACCGGTGAATTCCGGGTTTTTCTCCAGTGGCAGGTCCTTGCTGGCGACAGTCTTGAATTGCACCAGTTCGGCCAGCGTATCGGTCATCGCTGCCTCGTAGTGATCCACGGCGTATTGCGCGGTCTTGTCGGCAGCCGGCGATACATCGGCCGTGGCCGCCAGCGGGCACAGGAGCAGCGGAGCGGCAATCCGCGCGAGATTGGAACGGAATTTCACAGGTAACCCCATCGTTCGGAAAAAGACGCATTGTACCCGTGTACGGGCGCCAAATCCCCCCTTGCGCGTCGCACTGACCGGCGCCTGCGGCCAGTCGTGAGCCTCCCGCCAACTGCTACTATTGAAACGAACAGCCGTACAAGATTTGAATTGAATATCCGGTAGTCGGGAATTGCCATGGCCACGTCGCTTGCCAAACCCTTTCACCGCCGACAGTGGTTGAGCGTAGAACAGGCCGTCAGCCACCTCAGTGCAGTCACCGAAGAACCGCTCACCAGCGGGGATCTGGCCGACCTGGCGGAATCCTACCAGCTGGACCTCTACTGGTACCGGCCCGGCCAGCAGCTCGCCTACGTCGGTCGGCCGGAAACCCGCGAACTGAGCCAGCCCATGCGCCTGTGCGCGGAGAATCACAGCGACTGGCGTGCGATCGTCAACATCCTGCGCCACCGCCCTGCCCTGCCCGCCTACGAACAGGACACCCCATTACTGGAAGACAGCGAGGGCGACCGCCTGCGTATCACCTTTGACAACCGCCAGCGCCCGGAACCGTTCAGCAGCCGCTGGTACCCGAACTTTGCAGAACTGGTGCTCAAGCGCAGCGAACTCGAGCAGTTGGAACCCCAACTGTTCTCGGCGCAGGAGGGCGACGGCGAAATGGATTCCCACCTGCTGCTGAACGTAATCTGGCAACTGGAACAGCTGACCCTGGACAGTCTCGAACCCCGCCACAGCCCCGGCTGGCTCGCCGAGCAGTTGGCCCAGCGCTCGGACGCCCTCGATCGCGGCGCCCTCGAACGGGTACTGGCGGCCGCCGAACGCGAAAGCGTACGCGGCACACCACATTGAGAAGCCCGTCACAAACTCTCCTACTGCATTGACCCCGCCCTGCCAACGTCATTAGCGATCCTGCTAATTTTTTACTTACGACATCCATGTCGCTCGCCCCTGCGGGGCGCCTTCGGCGCGGAAATTAGCGATCCTGCTAATTTTTCGATACGTTGCCCCAGTTATTTGCGCTATTCGCTTTTCGCAAAGTTTTTATAATCCGAGTCATTGGACAGTGCGCCCGATAATTACAGCCACTGTTACAAAAAATAACCCTGGGGGAACCGAATGTCGGTCCGCGGCAGCAAAACACAATATGGATGGCTGGCGATTGTCCTGCACTGGCTGATGGCGCCGGCTATTATCGGCCTGTTTTTTCTCGGCTGGTGGATGCGCAGCCTGACCTATTACGATGCCTGGTACCGCGAAGGGCCGATTCTGCACAAGAGCATTGGCATATTGTTGCTGGCCGTTCTGCTGGTACGGTTGCTGTGGAAACTGATGGACCGAAGCCCGGCGGCAGAAGCCGGCACGCCGCGCTGGCAGGCACTGGCGGCGCGACTGACCCATGTCGCACTCTATGCGCTGCTGCTGGTCATCATGACTTCCGGCTACCTGATTTCCACGGCGGACGGACGGCCGATCGAAGTGTTCGACTGGTTCAGTGTGCCCGCCACTATTCAGGGCATCGTCCACCAGGAAGATATCGCCGGCCAGGTACACAAGTTTCTCGCCTGGAGCCTGATGGCCCTGGTGTCGCTGCACGCACTGGCGGCGCTGAAGCATCATTTTATCGACCGGGATGCAACGCTGCGCAGAATGCTCGGACTCGCCCCAAAACCGGATAATTCCACCACCCTTACGACACAATAAACGGAGCTACCATGAAAAAACTCGCCGTTCTTCTGTTCGCCTCACTGCTCGGGGCTACCGCCCATGCTGCCGAATACAAAATCGACACCAAGGGTTCACACGCCTTTATCCAGTTTCGCATCAAGCACCTGGGTTACAGCTGGTTGTATGGTCGCTTTGACGATTTCAACGGCACCTTCAACTACGATGATAAAGCGCCGGAAAAATCTTCCGTCAACGTCAATATCGACGTAACCAGCGTGGACAGCAATCACGCCGAGCGCGACAAGCACCTGCGCAGCGCCGACTTCCTGAATGTGGCCGAATTCCCCACTGCCACCTTCAAGAGCACCAGCTTCGAACCGCTGGGTGACGGCAAAGCCAAACTTACCGGCGACCTGACCCTGCACGGTGTCACCAAGCCGATCACCATCGACGTCACCAATATCGGCGGTGGCAATGATCCGTGGGGCGGTGTGCGCCAGGGCTTCAGCGGCAAGACCGAGTTTCCGCTTAAAGACTTCGGCATCGACTACAACCTGGGGCCGGCTTCCCAGACCGTGGAAATGCTGCTGGATATCGAAGGCGTTAAAATCTGATCCGCGCTTTCCCAACCGCAATAAAAAAGCCCGGCTGATCGCCGGGCTTTTTTGTTGTCCGTCTGTTGCGGTTCAATGCGTTCAGGCGTTGGCACCACTGGGTAGCGGCTCCCGCACGAACAGTCGCGCCAGACCGTAGACCATCAAGCCCGCCATGATTCCCGGCATCCCTTCGTAAATATTGTTGTGCCAGCCGAGCCAGCGCCAGACCAGCGCGGTGCCCAACCCGATCACACTCATGGCGATGTAGGTTTTCTGAGTCGGTCGCCCGCCCAGGGCCAGGACGATCAACAGCGGCGCGAAGGCGGAAGCCAGCGCCGACCAGGACATGACCACCAGGCTGAACACGCTCTGTTTGTTCAGCAGCGCCCAGCCCACAGCCGCGACAGTGATAACCAGTGTGGCCACCTTCAGCATCCAGGTTTTCTCGATGCGGTGCGGCAGTACATCGTGAGTCAGGGATGCGGAGCAGCTCAGCACCAGGGAGTCGGCGGTCGACATGGTCGCCGCGAAGACGCCGGCCAGAATCAGGCCCACAAATACCGGGGACAACAGCTTCATCGCCATCATCGGCAGTGCCAGTTCCGCATCAAAACTGCCCGCGTCCGGCAGCAGGATCCGCGCAAGCATACCCACGCTGGTGGCCATCAGGTAAAACGCGGTGAACCACAGGTAGTACCAGCAGCGCGCCTGGAACATGCGGTTTTCCGACTCCAGCGCCATAAAGCGCACCATGACATGGGGCTGGCCGATCACCGACAGGCCGGCAAACAGCCAGCCGAGTGCAAACAGGGCCCCGCCGGCGAGGCCGGGCAATAGCAGGTCCTGCGGATACCAGTTCATGAAACCGTCGATTTTTTCCATCGACGCGACCGCCGCACCGATACCGCCGACAGACTGGGTGGCTACCACGAGCAGCGTACCCATGGCCACGATCATCACCAGTGACTGGGCCGCGTCGGTCCAGATGGATGCGCGTATCCCGCCGGCCAGGCAGTAGGCCGCCACGATCACACCACCGATCACCGCACCACTCCAGACCGGCATATCCAGCAGCACGTACAGCGCCTTGCTGCCGGCAACCAGCTGGGCGCTGGCGTAGGCGAGCAGAAATACCAGCGAGAGCAAGCCGGCGATGCGCTGCCAGCCGCTGAAGCGCGAGCCAGCCCAGTACGCCATCACGCCCGCATAACTGGATTCACCGGTCTCCCGGGTCGCGCGGCACAGGGATTTGTGCACCCACAAGGAACCGAGAAAATCCCCGAGAATCCAGCCGATCATCATCCAGATGGAGGCCAGCCCGGTGGCGTAGGTGTAGCCGATCACGCCGATAAACATGTAGCCGCTATTGTTGGTGGCAACGGCGGAAAGCCCCACCAGGAAAGGCGGTACATCCTGGCTGGCCAGGTAGTAGTCCTTCTTGGTGCCCCGGCTTTTCAGGAAAGAGCTCATGCCGATAGCGGCAAACATCAACAGGAAAAACAGGAAACTGAGTAACAAGGGGCGCTCCTTTTATTTGTTATCGAACACTTCGGTCGTTTTGTGGAATTCTTCCCCGGAGTCGTATCCGCTCGATCAGGTCGCCGCCTCGGGCTCACCGACCGACTGTATGCCCATCAACTCGATGAACGGCGGATAGTCATAGAGCCCGTCCAGGGCGGCATCTTCCATCGCCTCGTCGCGGTATGCCGGAGACCTTTCCAGAGCCCGCGCCAGATAGCTGACGGCTTCCTCCCACTGCTCCAGATGCGCGTGGGCGCAGGCCAGCTGGTAGTAGGCGTTGCCATTTTCGCTATCGATTTCCAGCGCCTGCTGGCACAGGTTGATCGCCCACTGTGGCTCGTCCAGCTCCAGTACCGCGTCGGCCTTGTAGGTCAGCGCTTCGCCGTCGTCGCTGCGCAGTGCGAGGATCTGATCGTAAATGGCGATCTTGCTGGCCGGTGTCTGTTCGCGACCGGCTCGCAGCCACAGCGACTGCACTTCCTGGGTCAGCTCGATCTCATCGCGGTTGAGCTCGATATGGCGAGTCTTCTCGCTGAGCTGTTCCTCGATACTGCGCAGGCGCTCCTCGTACTGATTGACCAGCTTGGAAATTTCTTCGCTGGCCAGGCTGTGTACCTTTTCCTTGATATCGCGAATGGACGTCCAGCCCACCAGCACCAGCAGGGAACTGATTCCAGCAATCAGGTAGAAGAAATAAGTCACCGTATCGGTGGCATAGGTAATCGCCTTGTCGGCAGTGCTGACCTGGCGATCGACGATTTGCTCAGTGAGATTGACGCGCTGCGCGGCCATATCCGTGCGCAGCTGTTTGAGTTCGTCGAGGACGTAGCGCTCCACAAACGGCGTGTAGAGCGGCTTCTTCAGCTGGTCGACATGCTGCTGCCGCTGCTGTTCGGCCTGCCCGTCTTCCGCCGCTGTCGACGAATTCTGGGCGAGCGCGAACGGCGACAGCAGCAGTGTCAGCAGCAGAGCCGGAACAAGCGCCGTCGCTACGCGGCGCATATCGCTTCACCGTGGTCGTAGACTTCGACCAGGGCGTGGTGCAGGCTCTTCACCGCACTTTCGTAGTCACTCTCGTTAACCACGAACTGCATATCCACCTGGCGCATGGACTGGTGCACGGCCAGCACGCTGATGCCAGAGCGCGCCAGTGCCGCTACCGCACGGGACAGCATGCCCGGCACCTTCATGTCGCTGCCAATGGCCGAAACCACCGCGACCTTGCGCACCTGGATATCGCAGTCCGGAAACTGCTCGCAGATCACACTGCGAATCCGCTTTACGGTTTTCAGGTTGTTCGCCAGAAAGTGCGTGATGGTGTTGGCGTTGGTGTCCTTGGTGACCACATTGCCCTTGAAGCGCGCGATAATGTCATTGATCGAGCGGTCGTAGCTGGTCATCAGCCCCATCATGTCCTGGTCAAAACACTCGACCGCGTAGATGTTCTTGCGCCCGGCAATGATTTCCACGCAGGGTGTTTCACTGAAATAGTCGCCGGTCACCAGTGTGCCGCGGTGTTCCGGCTCAAAGGTATTCATGATCCGCAGCGGAATTTCCTGCTGGCGCAGCCCTTTGGCGGCGCGCGGGTGGATAGCTTCCATTCCCAGGTTGGCCAGCTGGTCCGCCACATCGTAATTGGTGCGGCCGATCGGCACGGCCTGGGCTTCGCCTACCAGGCGCGGATCCGCGCTGCTGAGGTGGTATTCCTTGTGAATGATGGCTTCGCAGGCCTCAGTGATTACGGCGATACGGCTGAACGTCATTTCGCTGTAGCCGCGCGCAAATGTGTTCATCAGGCCATCGCGGGTGTGCGCGTAGCCGGTGGCAATCGGCAGTTCCGTGGCTAGATCGATATCGCGGAAAGCGCGCTCGATGCGCTCGTCCAGGGTCAGGTGCTCACCGTCCCGCCAGCCGGTCAGGTCGACAAAGCGGGCATTGACGCCCTCCTGGCGCAGCAGCTCTGCGGTGTTCCAGGCGCTGTGCGCTTCACCCAGGCTGGCCAGCATTTCGCTGACGGTGTTCAGGTGTCCCTCGAGGGCAAAGTGGCCGTGCTGACAGACTCGTTCCAGATCGGCCAGACAGTTCTCTGCGTCCTCCAGGCGTTCGCTGATAAAACCATTGGCTTTCTTCAGCTGCTCTGGATCGGTGAACAGGGTGCCGTTGATTTCCTGCATGCGCTCACGCAGGCCGGTGACAGCCTCCGCCCAGCTGCGATCTTCGTCTGCGCCGGCAAACAGGGCAAAAATACCCGGGCGTCCGGACTTCTTGTGTTCCAGCAGCATATCCGTAATACCGCCATACGCGGATACGACGAAGATACGCTGGTAGACCCCCTCCGAATCGGCTTTGCCGTTTTTGAAAACGATATTGTCGCGAACCGCGGCATAGTCGCTCATGGACGTGCCGCCAATTTTTTCCACCGTGTGCTGTTTCATGGTCTTCCTATAGATGTATTTGTGAGCTTGTTAGTGAACCGGCGCCTTTGGCGCCGGTTCGACAACACAACATCTATTTACTTACCGGAAACCTCTTCCGCATCCAGCTCATAGGCGCCTTCGGCGTTGTGTACTTCCTTGCCGTGCAGCGGCGGGTTGAATACGCAGGCCATTTTCATTTCGGTCTTGCCGCGCAGGATGTGCTTGTCGTGCTGGTCGAGCACATAAATAGTGCCCGGCTTGATTTCGTACACTTTGCCATCGGCAACAGTCTCGACACTGCCTTCACCGGAGATGCAGTACACGGACTCCAGGTGGTTTTGGTAGTGCAGGTGCAGTTCGGCACCTTCAAAGATGGTAGTGATATGGAAGGAGAAGCCCATGTTGTCCTGTTTCAGCAGCAGGCGGGTGCTGTCCCAGCCCTCGGAAACAATTTTGCGGTCGGTTTTTTCGGCTTCTTGCAAACTTCTTACAATCATTACTGGTCTCTCATCTCACGGTAAATTCAATAGGGTTCAGATAGCGGGCAGCGATCAGGCTGCGCCGGCCAGCTCACTCTTGGCTTCAGAGGAAGCCGCAGTTTCGTCGTCGGCAAAGAAATCGTGCTCTTCCGGAACTTCAGAACCTTTCAGTACTTTTTCCACGGCAGCTTCGACGATATCCAGGCCGCGCTTCAGGTTTTCGTCGCTGATGGTCAGCGGACACAGGGTTTTCACTACCTGGTCGTCGGCACCGCTGGTCTCGATAACCAGGCCGTGTTTGAAGGCTTCGCGGGTAATCTGCCCGGCCAGGTCGCCGCTGATGCAGTTGAGTCCGCGGAACATGCCGCGGCCGCGGGTGGTCATGTTGCCATCGCCAAATTTCTCGACGATCTTTTCCAGGCGCGCACCGATGTAGTCGCCCTTGCGCTGCACTTCCTTGGCGAACTTGTCGTCGCTCCAGTAGTGGTTGATCGCCGCAGTGGCGGTTACGAAGGCCAGGTTGTTACCGCGGAAAGTGCCGTTGTGCTCACCCGGTTTCCACTGGTCCAGTTCCGGGCGCATCAGTACGACCGCGAACGGCAGGCCGTAGCCACTCAGGGATTTGGACATGGTCACGATATCAGGAACGATGCCGGCTTCCTCAAAGCTGAAAAAGGTACCGGTACGGCCACAGCCCGCCTGAATGTCGTCGACAATTAACAGTACGTCGTGCTTCTTGCACACGCTGTCGAGGTTGCGCAGCCACTCAATACTGGCCGCATTGATGCCGCCTTCGCCCTGTACGGTTTCCACCAGCACGGCCGCCGGGTGGTCGATGCCGCTGGAGGAGTCGGACAGTACCTTGTCCAGGTAGGCCGTGGTGTCGATATCGTCGCCCAGGTAACCGTCGTACGGGATGCGCGAAACACCGCTCATGCTGGTGCCGGCGGCGCCGCGGTGGTGGGAGTTACCGGTGGCGGCCAGCGCACCCATGCTGCAGCCGTGGAAGCCATTGGTGAAGGAGATGATGTTCTCGCGGCCCTTGTACTTGCGCGCGATCTTCAGCGCCGCTTCCACCGCGTTGGTGCCGGTGGGGCCGGTAAACTGCATGACGTAGTTCAGGTCACGCGGCTGCAGGATCTTCTCGTAGAAAGCCTCCAGGAACTCGCGCTTGGCCTTGGTGTGCAGGTCGAGACCGTGGGTAATGCCGTCCTGCTGGATGTATTCCATCAGGGCTTCCTTGAACAGCGGGTTGTTGTGACCGTAGTTCAGAGTGCCGGCGCCACCGAGAAAATCCAGGTACTGGGTGCCGTCCTCATCATAGAGGTGCTCGCCCTGAGCCTTGTTGAATACACGCGGGAAAGCGCGCGCATAGCTCTGTACTTCTGATTCGATCTCGTCAAAAACTTTCATGTTCGCAACCTTTGCTTGATTAATTGGTAATTCGCAGTAAATGAAAAGGGTGGGGTTACCCGCCGACCACCGGCGCAAATGGCCCGATGCGCAGCAACATTTCGCTGTCATGGCGCCCCTTGAAGTGGCGCTCGCGGTCAAACATCACTGATTCGGCGCAATCGGCTTCCAGCTTGCGGGCCAGGCCGCGGAACAACGCCCAGGAGGCGGCGTTATCCGGGGTAATGGTGGTTTCCACATAGCGCACTTCGGCGCAGGCCTCACGGCTCAGGATCTCGCGGATCATGCGACCGGCCAGGCCCTGTCCGCGGCCAGCCTCATCGACGGCGACCTGCCAGACAAACAGGGTGTCCGGGCGCTCCGGGACCAGGTAGCCGGAAACAAAGCCGGCGAGGGAACCGTCCACTTCCGCAGCGACACTGGTGCCGGCGAAATGACTGGCCTGCAGCAAATTGCAGTAGATGGAATTTTCATCCAGGGGTGGGCAACGGCTGATCAGGCGGTACACGTCGGCACCGTCTTCACTGACCGGGGTGCGCAGCAGGACCTCCCTTTTGGCGGTGTCCTGCCGCGCGTGAACCTTTTCTTCCGGAGACTCTTCAGTTTTGCTTTCCGAGCTCCCGCTCTGCGATTTCTCAACGCTTGTGGCGTTCAAATCAATACCTTTAGTCATCAAATTTTTGTTTAGCGCCCGTAAGTTGGCTTTTACGCCGCATTTTGGACTATTCAGGTCAAATTTGACCTTTTAGAGATAAAACTATTTACTGCTCTAAATAATTTTTTGCATAGTACTCTAAACAAATGCGACAACGCAAGGCGCGCCCCCATGCAGACTGATGAAAAACTAGCCAGTCCATACACCTCCGAGCGGCAGCGGGATAAGCCCGCCCGCGCGGAGAGGCGCAGGGATGCCAGGCCACAGGCAGTGATTGACAAACCGGAAGCAGAGCCTAAAGTCGGCCGCAGACACCTTTCCCGCCGCGAACTGCAGAGCCTGCTATTAATGGACAAGATTGAAGAAGTACTGATCACCCTGCGCCGCCTGATCCGCGCCACCGACCTGCACTCCAAACAGCTGGTGAAAACCGCCGGCCTGACCGCGCCACAGCTGTTGTTGCTGCAGGCAATTCGCGAGAAGGGCCAGGTCACCATCGGTGCGCTGGCCAAGGAAATCAGCCTGAGCCAGGCCACTGTCACTACGATTCTGGATCGACTGGAGAAGCGCGGACTCGTTTACCGGGAGCGCTCCTCCGAGGACAAGCGCAAGGTGCACGCCTATCTCACCGAAAAAGGCATGGACTTCATTCGCGACGCACCCACGCCACTGCAGGAACACTTCGTGCGTCAGTTCCGCGATCTGCGCGAATGGGAACAGTCCATGATCATCTCCTCACTGCAGCGCGTTGCGCTGATGATGGACGCCGAACATATCGACGCCTCCCCGGTACTGGATGTGGGCGACCTGGACCGCAAGGACAGCCGGCAACTGCCTCCGGAAAAGGAAGAAAAAGAGGAAGAGTAAAACGGCCATCCGAAAAAGAATGCACATTCGTCTCAGGTGAATTTTCTGCAGATTGCACTGGCAAATTGACAATAATCATCTCGATGCATTCTGCGCCAGCGCAACATCTTTGCGAAACGGGTTTGGTTCGCATTCAATCGTTGCAATCACCCGCAAGATCGGTATAAATGGTTTCACAACACTAAAGCACTCGAGAACCTTATGGTTAGCGCTTGCTTACTCAAGACAGGGCGTACAAAAAAAAGACCAAGGCGCCGCTGAAATTTGCTTTTTGCCACAGATTCAGGGGGCTCGATCTGTGGCGCTCCGACCGCAATTTCAGCAAGCGCAGGACGAACGCCTGGCGAAATGAAACCGATATCACGATATCGGCCCCACCGGTTTCCTTTAGCGAGCACAGCTTTCCGCGACGCCCTGTCCAGTGTCAGAACATTGACGTTGCTTTACGCAAATTCCCATCAATTGCGGGGAAAGGGACCAGAGCATGGCTTGTTTGCAACATCCAGACAGGGAACAGCCCGTCTATCTGATGGCGCACCACACAATTGGCAGACGCCAGGGCGCGGCAGATACGCGGATTACCAGCGCGGAAATTTCCGGCATTCACGCAGCAATACAGTGGACAGGCACCCACTGGAATATTCGCGACCTCAGCCGCAACGGAACCTGGCTCAACAAGCAGCAGATGGTACCGGCCAAAAATTATACTTTGCAGATCGGCGACCAGATCAATTTCGGCCGCGCCACTAACCCGGCGTGGGTCGTGGAGAATCTCGACGCACCGGAAAACCTGCTGGTCGATCTCGAAAGCGGCGAGGCGCAATCGCTGGAACAGTATCACCTGCTCCCCGATGAGCGCGACCCGCTCGCCAGCCTGCACTACAGTCCAATTACCGGCCAGTGGCTGTACGAACTCACCGCCAACTCCAACGACAGCGACAACGCCGTCGCGGTCAGGCATGGAGACCGCATCGACTGCGGGGTACACAGCTGGACCCTGTTTCTCGCCGACAACCAGGGCGCGACCAAAGAACTCTCCATGCAGCAGCTGTCGATTACCGATTTCGACCTGCGTTTTTCCGTGAGCCATCACGAAGAACACGTGCAGCTGCAATTGCGCCAGAATGACATCAAGCTGGCACTGCCGGCCCGCATCCACAATTACCTGCTACTGTACCTGGCCCGCGCCCGGGTGCAGGACATGCTGCGTGGCGCCGACATCGATGCACAGGGCTGGGTCTCCATTCAGGTGGCCACCCGCGAGCTCGGCATTACCGTCAATCACCTGAACACACAGATATTCCGCGCGCGCAAACAGATCGCCGAATCCCTGCCAGATGCGATTGATACCTCCGGCCTGGTTGAGCGCCGTTCCTGGGAAATTCGCCTCGGCTGCAGCCGCTTTGAAATTTACAAGGGCTCCCAGCTGGAATCCCTGAGTGACGACAGCATGGAAGAGCCGGTGGCATAATACCGCCGGCGTCGCGGCGCATGGCGCGCGACAAAAGAATCAATAACAATTTGTATGCTATGGACGGCAGAACGCAATAACGGGGTTTCCTCCGAGATTCATGACGTCAGAGCAACTACCTTCGTATATTGGGCGCTACCGGGTCACTGGCCAGCTCGGCGCCGGTGGCATGGGCGTGGTCTATCTCGCGATCGACGAGCGCCTGGATCGCCGCGTGGCGATCAAATGCCTGCTCAAAAATCCCACCAGTAATTCCGCGCATTTGCGTATCCGCAAGGAGGCGCTGCTGCTCGCCCAGCTGAACCACAACAATATCGTGCAGATTTACGATGTGGTGGAGAAGCAGAACGACGTCGCCCTGGTGATGGAATTTGTCGACGGCTGCTCACTGGAGCTGTGGCAGCGCGAACGCGCACCCAGCCTGCGCCAGAAAATCCAGCTGCTCAAACAGATCTGCAGCGGTCTCGCCCGCGCGCACAGCATGGGTATCATCCACCGGGACCTGAAAGCCGACAATATCCTGATCGACGACAGCGGCACCGCCAAGATCAGCGATTTTGGTATCGCCAAGAACTGGCGTGAAGACAGCGACCTGACCCGCGAACAGCACGTCGCCGGCAGCTGGGGCGCCATGTCTCCAGAGCAGGCGCTGGGCAAGCAACTGGACAATCGCTGCGATCTCTTCGCGCTGGGCGTACTCGCCTACAAACTGCTATGCGGCCAGAGCCCTTTCGGCGACAACGACAGCGCCTTCGTGATCATGGATCGCATCGTCAACAGCCAGCACCCGCCGGCGGCCAAGCTCAATCCGGAACTCCCCACTGCGTTGAGCCAACTGCTCGATCGCCTGCTCGCCAAATACCCGAACAAGCGCCCGGTCAATGCCACCGCAGTGGGTGCGGAACTGGACGCAATCCTACGGGAACTGGAAGCCCAGCCCCTGGATACCGCCAGCCGCACCGTCACCATTACCGCCGAGAATTTTCACCGGCAGCAGCGCCGCCGGATCCGCTGGGGCAAGTGGCTGGCCGGCGGCACTGTCACCATCGCCGTAGCGGCACTGGTCGGCACCATCGCCGCCGTATTGCCAGTCAAAGACAGCGGCGTAGATGGCAAATACATCGCCATTGTCGCCCCGTCCGATAGTGCGCTCACCAACCGCGATATCCGATTGCTGCGCAGCAATATGCTCAGTGCCATCAAGCAGGGCCTGTCCAACCGCGACGGCCTGTGGCTGATCCCCTATTCCGAATCCCAGCAGGTCACCGGCCAGAATCTGCACGAACAGGCCCGGGCCCTGAATGCTGACCTGCTGCTGCACCCGTCACTGTCCTGCCACGCGGAACACTGCGAGGCCTCGCTGGAACTGATCGAGACCGGCAAATTTTCCGTGGTCGCCAACCGCACCACCACGCTGGAACTGGACGAAAGCCTCGAGAGCCGCGCGCGCACCCTGCAACAACTGAATTATCTGCTCCCCGGGTACCCGCCACAGGACAGCGAGTCCCGCCTGGCGATCAGCGCCGAGGACTACCAGACCTACCTGGATCTGTTCGAACACCAGAACGATTTCGCCAATCTGGGAGAAATGCTGACGCAGCTCGAAGCCCTGCGCGACAAGACGCCGGACTTCCCGCCTTACTACGAACTCTATGGCGATATGGTCATCGACCAGCGCTTCAACACGCGCAGCGACGCCACCGTTGACCGCCTGGAGAGCTTTCTGCGCAAGGCACCGCCATCGATCGCCGATCACCCGGCGGTACTGACAGCCAAGCTGCAGCTCGCCCTCTCCCGCAACGACGAGAAACGCACCCACGACCTGCTCGAACAGCTGCGCGTGAAAGCACCGGACCAGGCCATCTATTATTTTTACGCCTCCGTCTATTACCAGGATCGCGACGACAACGAGCGGGCGATCGAGGCCATCGACCGGGCGCTGGCCCAGCGCGACAGCTATCGCTACCTGCTGCAGAAAGCGCTGATCCTGTCCCTCAGCGGGGATATGAATGGGGCCAAACCCATCCTGCTGCGGGCGATGCAGATGGTCGACGACAATATCGATGCCATCTCGCTGCTGGCGGGTAACGAACTGGACCAGGGCCGCCCCGCGGAAACCATCCGGCTGCTCAACAGCGCCAGGGTCAAGAAACTCGGCCCGATGGATACCTACAACCTGTGCCTGGCCAACTACATCGAGAAGCAGTTCGACCGCGCACTGAGCTGTTTCAGCGATGTCGCCGCGCGCGCGCCCCGCGACGCCGACCCGCTGCTCTACCAGGCGGAAATCGCCAACGCCCAGGGGCAGCCGGAAAAAGCACAGGCATTCGCAGAGAAAGCGCTGGCGCTGACGCGCGAACGCAAGGACTGGGAGGGCCAGCTGATGCAGGCCCGTGCCTACGCGGAACTGGGCCGCGCCGGCCGCGCCATCGACATGCTGCTGAAAATCCGCCGCACGGCCCCGGACGATCTCTACGTGAATTACGCGCGGGCGCAGGTCTATATCACCACTGGCGACCTGCTCTCCGCCAAGGCCCACGTGCGCAAGACGCTGGAACAGGGCGTCTCCCCGATCTGGTTCGACACCACCCCGTTCGCGCCGGTGTGTGCGGGGGACGACTTTGCCGACCTGCGCGCGGACTACCCAAACCTCTGCGCCCAAAAAGACAAAAGCGGACCAATTGCGCGAAAATAGTCGCGGCGCCGCGAAACGGGTAGACTGGACGCAATTCGCGAGATACAACGCGGGAAATTAGAAACAACCGGCTTTACAACGCCTAACAAGAATAAGTGGCTATGGACGTTGCCGAACCTGAACAGGGACAACTGGGTCGCTACCGCATAGGACGCACACTCGGCGCCGGCGGTATGGGCGTTGTTTACCTGGCCGAAGATACCCGCCTGCACCGCCAGGTAGCGATCAAGAAGCTGCGCCGGGATGCCACCAGTGCGTCCGCCGGCGCGCGCATCCAGTCCGAGGCGCAACTGCTCGCCCAGCTCAACCACCCCAATATCGTGCAGCTCCACGACGTACTGGAAGAAGACGACGGCATCGCCCTGGTGATGGAGTATGTCGAGGGCACCACGCTGAAAGAGTGGATGCGCGAACACAATGCACCGCTGCGGGACAAACTCGGCCTGCTGATCCAGATCTGCAGCGGTCTCAACGAGGCCCACTCGCTGGGCATCATCCACCGCGACCTCAAGCCAGACAATATCCTGATCACCTTTGGCGGCACCGCCAAGATCACCGATTTCGGCATCGCCAAATCCCTGCAGCAAAGCGCCGAACAGATCACCCGCGAGGACCATGTGGCCGGCACCGTGGACGCCATGTCCCCGGAACAGCTGCAGGGTTTCCCGCTGTGTCCGCGCAGCGACCTGTTCAGCCTCGGCGCCATCGCCTACGAACTGCTGTGTGGCAGCAAGCCGTTCACCATGGGCGAGGGCGGTTCCATGGCACTGGCGCAGCAAGTGGTCAACGAGCCCCATATTCCTCCGCAGCAGACCAACCCCGACCTGCCGGACCCGCTGGCCGCCCTGCTCGACCGGCTGCTGCTTAAGGATCCGGGCCAGCGTCCGGAATCTGCCCTGCAGGTGCACGAGGCGCTGGAATTCCTGCACCAGCACCTGTCCACCAACACGGGCACCCGCGAGTTTTCCGATACGGTCACCAAATTGCTGCGCAAACCACCGAGCGCCCGCCGCCGCACCCTGCGCGCCGTCGCCGGCGCCGCCGGACTCGCGGCAGTCGGCGTGGCCGGTTATTTCGGCTGGGAATACGCCACCCGCCTGGATCTGCAATATATCGCCGTGCTACCGGTGGAGATTCACGGCGAGGTGCGCGGCGAGGACAACGCCAAGGAACTAACCGCGACGATGGTGCGGCAGGCGCTGATGAATGCCGCTTCGCAGTTGAAAGCCAGTGCGCTGGTCAGCTTTACGCCGAAAGACGGGCAGGATTTCGATGCGCAGCTGCAGAAGCTGCGGGACAAGGGGGTGACCGATGCGCTATTTGCGCGGCTGGATTGTGCGCAGGTGCGCTGTGAGATCGAGCTGCAGCGCTTGAATCCGCTCAACAACCAGATCAAACAACAGAGCGGGTTTGCGTTTTTGTCCGACAAGCGACAGGAAGCGGAATACCGGATCACGAATAGCATGACCGCCCTATTCCCTCAAGTATATAAAAATAATGCATCTGAACGCGTGGCGATGTCGCCTAAGGATTACGACCGGTACATCAACATTCTTAGCCGCTTGGATCAAAAAGATCTAAGACCGTTGGACTTGGACACGCTCGAGACCTTAATCGAAGAATACCCGAAAAATACAAACCTTTACTCCGCCTATACCAGCGTCGTAGCCAAACTGTTTATTCAAACGGATTCCGAAGGTTACCTTAATCGCGGTCTAGCAATGCTCGAAAGGGCCAAACTCCAAAATATTGAAAAACAGCAACTGCTGGCTCAGGAGCTTTGGCTCCGCACCTACAGCACAGACAAATCGCAGTTTGACGCTTTGCTAAAAAAATTAAATAAACAGACTGCACCTTCTGCCACATTACTGGCCAAATATGCACGCTATTTATATATGCAGGGAGACTACAAGTCCGGCCAGGAGTATGCTGAACAAGCCGCCGCGCTAAACCCGTCGGCCGACAATCTGTATCTGATCGCAATCAACCAGACTGCCAGTGGTAATTACGCCGCCGCTAGAACGACCTTAAATCGAATCACAGATTCCTTTCCGGAACACTGGTCTTCCTATTCACTGCTAGGTGTAATCGAGCTTGAAAGTGGTAATTTTGCAACTGCGGAAATGGCCATTACTACAATCCCAGAGAATCTGCGTAGCTGGCGCACGAAATCCAATCTCGGCGTCGCCTACTTCTTACAGCAAAAATATCCGGATGCTTTGAAAGTACAGCAACAAATTCTAACGTCTGCACCCAACAGCATTGAAATCGTAGAGGAGATTGCAGCAACCTATCTAATGCTAGGACAAAAGGATCAGGCTAAAGCTCAATATGAGAGACTTTTGAAGCTGACTATAGAAAAAACAGACCTTGAACAAGCACGCTACCAAGCAATTGCGTTAGCGAACTTAGGAAAAAATTCTGAAGCTATAGCCCTAACTCATGAACTTCTAAAAAAAGCAGGAGATGACACATATATACAATATAATGCTGGACAAGTTTATGCTTTAGCCAGCGAATGGAGCTCGGCCAATTATTATATTGAACAGCTGCTAGATCAGGGCATGAGCGCAGAGTGGTTTAGTCTGCCTGCATTTCAGCAACTCTGCACCCATCCCCAAGCTTCTAACAGGGTAAAAACTGCTATCTGCAACTGATCACTCTGGATCGATCTTTGCCCGCGGATCACCGGAAATAAAGTCAGCCCCACCGGCTGTGGTGCACTGCCACAGGAAAGAATAAGTATCTTCTTCGGCGTCCTTGTTCTTTATCGTGACCTTCAGCTTGGTGTACTTGTGATCGTCATTCTTTTCCGCTTGCGCTTTGAACTCGTGCTTGAAGTTCTGGGTCAACCCCTTGATGCCGTCCTGGCCCTGTCCGGTTGACTTGGCAAACTGGAGATCCGGCACCTCGGACAGATCCAGAGTCAGATTGAGCACAAAAGTGCCCTTCTTGCCGTTGAACTTGAACAGCATATTGCCAAACTGTTCCGCTTCACTGCCGCTGTTAAACAGCGGCCAGTACTGGTCCACGCCGTCGATCGGGTTGACCGGCTTCAGTACCAGGTCGTAGCTGCGCTCGGTTTCGTCGCCTTCCAGCTCCGCGTTAAATACCGGCAGCTCCGCACATTTATCGGCCACACTTTGTGCACTCATAGTCCACTCCCATTGTTCTTATTCACGCCCCTGTAACCACACAGGGACTATTGGCTAGTCCTTGATGTTGTCCGGAACCCCGCTTCCGGGCGCATAACGCGCGACATAGCATAAGTCGAACCCACACCGGAACTCCATCACATTTTGGTACAAATCAGATTGCCAAAATAAAAAAAACCGGCAGTAACGCAGTTACTGCCGGTCCGAATGATGGTCCCAGCCATCGACGGTTACAACAACACTATCAAGAGCGAAAATTGGAGCATCCATGCCCCGGTCAAGTCCTTCCCCAAACCCCGGCAGACGATAGGCTCTGTGTTTGCCGGGCCCGACTTGACTATCAGCTTGCGCTGAGCGGGAGTCCCTCCCTCACTGTGTCACTGGGGACACAGAGATCCGTTCCTTCGGATTCGGTGTCGAAGAGTGCCTGTCCATAGCGGGGCGTCGAAACAGCTGCATGACACCCTCTCCCCTTCAACATGGTCGCCACTGTACGGATTGCCGGATTACAGGTCGATCACAGGCCATTACACGTCATTACGGCGCCGCGATATCTTCATCCCCCTCGGGCCTGACAGAGTGGCGCTATAACAATAGAGGGCAACCGGTGAGGCAGGCATGGCACAAAATCTCGATGACGCGAAAATCCTCTCCCCGCGGCGCAACAGCAGCTCGGCGCAGAGTATTGCGGCGCTGGCGCGGGAACAGCTGGCGCATTTCCAGATAGATCCGACCAGCAAACACGGCCTGCTGCTGCTGGATACCGCCGAACTGCTGTACAACACCCAGGGCAAGCTCAGCGAGCTGTGCGCGCAGAATGTGGAGATCCTCAACCGGCTCGACCGGTCGGATCGGGTGGCCTATTTCAATGCCAAGCGCTTTATGAGTTTCCAGCTGGCGAAACTGCTGCACACGCTGCAGACGCCGCTGCGCGCCAGCTACCAGAGCCTGCAGGGCGATGACTTCAATGCCGCGACCCGCGGTGGCTACCCGCTGTTCGACAATATCCCCGCGGTTTTTTCCGCCACGCCGGTGATCGCGCGCACCGCCACCTATATATATGCCTGTATCGAGTGGGTCGACGACGCCTTCCGCGGCCGCGAGCCGAGCCACGATATTTATTCCCGCCTGCTGAACCCCACGTCGATCGCCCTGGCCAATGCCATGGTGGAACTGGAGTGCGGGCCCGGCGCGGCGGACTATATGGCGTGGAACTTCAATTCCGGTATGGCGGCCATCGACGCACTGCTGGCCAACCAGCTGAAGCGCGACGATCTGCTGATCGTCTCGCGCAATGTCTACGGTGGGGTACACCAGCTGCTGCAGGATCACTACGCGCGCGACGACAAGCTGGGCATCCGGCTGGTGTGGTTCGACGGCAGCGGCGCGGACGAATTCAAGCAGCTGCTGCAACACACCCTGCAGGCGCACGCCGAGACCCTCGCCGGCGGCGCCACCGCGCACCTGTATCTGGAATCCCCCTGCAACCCCCACGGCACCATGCTGGATGTGCCGGCCATCTGCGCGGCGGCCCACCGCGAAGGTTTGCGCGTCACGCTGGATGCCACCCTGGCCACCCCCTTCCTGTACCAGCCTTTGCGGCGCGCGGACCGCAGCGAGCGGCCGGATTTTGTCGTGCATTCCTACACCAAGGATATCGGCGGCAGCGGCGCCGCCACGGCGGGAGTGGTAATCGGCGAAAACCACCGCATGTTTATCCCCAAGGGCGAAAGCGCCGGTGGCCTGCCGTGGGATGAGTGCCTGTTCTGGGACGTGTATTACATCAAGGGCGGCTTCCTCGACGCGGACAAGGCGTGGGAGGTACACAGCGGCATGCGCACGCTGGAGATGCGCATGCTGACCAAGTGCATCAATACCCTGTGCCTCAGCCACTTTCTCGCCAGCCACCCCCAGATCCGCGTCAACAGTCATGCGCTGGAGTGGGATGCCAACAGCGCGCTGCGGGAAAAACTGTTGCGTTACGGCCTGCCGGTGCCGCTGTTCACCATCGACATGGAGGCGGCGCAGCTGCCGGCGGAAGCATTCAAGCGTTTTTTTGATGCGCTGGAACCGGCGTTCGGGCAGATGGTGAGCCTCGGCCAGACCAACACCATGGTGCTGTGCCCGGCGCTGACCTCCCACTCGGAATTGTCGCCGCAGGCGCAGGCGGCAGCGGGTATCTACCCGACCACCATCCGCATTTCCGTGGGCGACGAAAATATGGCGCCGCTGGCGGCGCACATCCTGAGCTGCGCGCGCCTGCATTTGGATCCGGTGCAGCCGGGGTTCAGTGCGGGCTTTATGTCGGCGGACGACACAGACGCAATGTTTGCGCGCTTCTATCGGGAGGTGCACGAGAAGGTCGCGGCGGCCCTGCCGCGCGTCGGCGATTACCTGTAACCGCCGGATGTAACCAGCGACAGATCGTGTGGTACGACGACAAATGTATTTGGACGGCCCGGTAGCGATTGCACTGTAAAGTGTTCGCGATTTGTCGCGGCATTCATTTTTCTTCGTGGCGCCGCCGCAAAGCGCCAGCTGGTGACCAATGCGCCGGCAGCCCCGGTGCCGCGCTTGTTGCACTACTCTATATCCCGTAATATCGAGGCTCTTTTGCCCATAAATTAATCAAACACGATGTCGAATAATTGCATGCGCCTGCTGATCCTGCTGTTCTGCTGTTTTTCCGGTTTCGCCACGGCGCAGAGTTACGAAAAACTCTACAGCGACTATCGCGGCAGCCTGTACCAGATCCGGTTGATTGAAAAATCCTCCAACTCCAAGGCCGGCCTGGGCTCCGGCTTCCAGATTTCCGCCAACGGCCTGATCGCCACCAACTATCACGTGGTGGCGGAAGCCGTGGGCGACCCGGACAAGTACCAACTGGAATACCTGTCGGTGGACGGCAAGCAGGGCTCGCTGACACTGCTGGATATCGACGTCGTCAACGACCTGGCGATCCTGCGCCAGGACCAGCCCGGTCCGGAATACCTGCAGCTGGCGGAAGTAACGCCGCAAAAAGGCGAGACCATTTTCTCCCTCGGCAATCCGCTGGATCTGGGCATGACCCTGATCCCCGGCACTTACAACGGTATCGCCGGCGGCAGCTTTTACGACCGCATTCACTTCTCCGGCTCGATCAATCCCGGCATGAGCGGCGGCCCCGCCATCAATGCCCAGGGCAAGGTGGTCGGCATCAATGTGGCGACGGCGGGCAACCAGGTGAGCTTCCTCGTCCCCGTCGACAAGCTGGCGCGACTCTACAAGAGTTTTCTCGCGCAGGGCGACAAGAAGGTCGACCTGCAGGCGGTGACGCACCGGCAGCTGCTGGCCAACCAGAATGCCATTATCACGCAGATACTAAATGCCGAGTGGAAACCGCGCGCACTGGGCGAGGCGATGGTGGTGGGTGAAATCGTCCCGGCCATCCAGTGCTGGGGCAACACCCAGGAAGAGGACGACAACCCGGTAACCCGTATCGACAAGGGCTGCACCGGCCAGGATGTCGTCTACCTGTCGGAAGACTTCAATACCGGCCGGGTGGAATACGAGTTCTTCTGGCTGCAGGCGGAAAATCTGCAGCCGTCGCGTTTTTACAGCGAATACGAACAGCAGATGAGTAACTTCTATCCCGGCAACAACGCCGGCGAGGATGACGTCACCAACTACCACTGCAACCAGGCCTTTACCTCCCAGCCCCGCGTGCGCGGCCCCGCGACCAAAGTAGAGGAAGAGGAAAAACCACCGAAACAGCAGGGGCCGGTCATCGCCCGCACCAGCTACTGCGTGCGCCGCTACAAGGAATTCCCCGATCTGTACGACATCTTTTACCTGAGCCTGAGCGTGGATCAGAAAAACCGCGCACTGGTCAGCCACTTTACCCTGTCCGGATTTACCCAGGAATCTGCCGAAGCGTTTACCGAGAAGTTCACGAGCGAGATCCAATGGCACTGATTATCGAAGAACTGAACCGCGCCCAGCACGTGCAGGCGCGCTACCGCATGGACGGCCAGCGCTTTACCCTGGGCCGCGGTTACAGCAATGACATTATCCTCGAAGATGTCCATGCCGATCCGCAACACGCGGAGATCGTGCGCGGTGACGACGGCTGCTATTACCTGCGCGATCTGGAAACCGTCAACGGCACCCAGCTGCTCGGCAACCGGCGCGACAAGGCGATCAAGGGCGGCGACATCTGCGAGCGCATGATCCTGTCCGGCGACGAAGTCCAGTTCGGCATGACCCACTTCCGCCTGACCGACAGCGAGACGGCCATGGCGCCAGCAGTACCGCTGCACTCGATGGAAAACCTGTTCGAGCGCCTGTCACATCCGGCGCTGGGCATCGGCCTGCTGCTGGCGGTTATCGGTTCCTTCCTGCTGATCAGCTATTTCAGCTCCGCGCAGGACTTCCAGTGGAATATCGCCCTCAACCTGATTGCCGGCACTGCCGTGGGACTGCTGGGCTACGCGGCGGCCTGGGCGTTTATTGGCCGCGTCGTGCGCCATGAGACCCAGTTCTTCACCCATCTCACCATCGCCGCCCTGGCCGCACTGGTCTATCTCGGCTGGGAGCGCATCAGCAACCTGCTGGATTTCAATTTCTCCATGGGCAGCGCCATTCCACTGCTGAACCTGGCGGTGTTGATGGTGGTGCTGCCGACAATGCTGTGGTGCGCCTGTTACCTTGCCACCAATATGGCTCCGCGCTGGCGCTGGGCCGTGGCCTTGTTAGTGCCGATCGGTTTCCTCGGGCTGGAGCTGGCAGACCAGGTAGGCAATATCCGCGACTTCAACGAGTCGCCGCAGATCTCCACCACGCTCAAGCACGACAACTGGCTGTGGCGCAAACCGGTGGCGATGGAGCAGTTCATCGAGGAATCACCGCAGTTGTTCGATATCCCCATCGACAAAGACGAGGGACATAAATCCAGCGAGGAAGCGGAGGTGGCCGCGCCGCCGGAAGACGGCGACAGCGCAATAGACAGAGCCTACCGGCAGATCGCGGGGGCAGCATCTTGAGCAATCCATTCTGGAGCCCGGCACTGTCACAGCTCGAACCCTATGTGCCCGGCGAGCAGCCCCGCGGCCGCAAGCTGATCAAGCTGAACACCAACGAAAACCCCTACCGGCCCTCGCTGCGCGCGCTGGAGGTGCTGGCGGACCCGCAACTGGCCGACGCCCTGCGCCGCTACCCGGACCCGGAATCGACTGACCTGTGCGCGGTGATCGCCGAGCAGTTCGGTGTGGACACCGAGCAGGTGTTTGTCGGCAACGGTTCCGACGAGGTGCTGGCCCACAGTTTTTACAGTTTCTTCCGCCGTGACGAGCCACTGCTGTTCCCGGATATTACCTACAGCTTTTATCCGGTGTACTGCCAGCTGTACGGCATCGGCTACCGCACGCCCGCGCTGCGCGACGATTTCAGCATTGCGGTGGCCGACTACGCCGGCCCCGCCGCCGGCGTGATACTGCCGAACCCGAACGCACCGACAGGGCGCTATCTGCCCCTGGCAGAAATCGAACAGCTGCTGCAGCTGCAGCCGGAGCGCGTGGTGGCCATCGACGAGGCCTATATCGATTTCGGCGGCGACAGCGCCGTGTCCCTGATCGACCGCTACCCGAACCTGCTGGTAATCCGCACCCTGTCCAAGTCCCACGCGCTTGCCGGCCTGCGCCTCGGCTATGCACTGGGCCAGGCACACCTGATCGAAGGACTGGATCGCACCAAAAACTCGTTCAACTCCTACCCGATCGACAGTGTCGCCCAGCGCCTCGGCGCCGCGGCAATCAGCGATAGCGCCTGGCTCGAAGAGAGCAGCGGCAAAGTTATTGCGACGCGCGAGCGCACAGCAGAGGCGCTGCGCGCCCTGGATTTCGACGTGGTGCCGTCGAAGGCCAACTTCCTGCTGGCCCGGCCGCGTGCCATCGGTGCCAAGGCCCTGTATCTGGCGCTGCGCGAGCGCGGCATCCTGGTGCGCTATTTCGACAAGCCGCGCATCGGCGATTACCTGCGCATCAGTATCGGCACCGACGCGGAGATGGATCAGCTGCTGGCCAGCTGCCGGGAAATCCAGACGGCGCCGGATGCTTCACAGACGCGCGGACAGGAGCCTCTATAATTTGCTCTGAATTGAGTAGTAGAGCGATTATGTTCAGACCAGTCCTACAGACCCTGTTATGCAGTGCCGCCCTGTTTGTGGCGGCCAATGCCAGTGCCGATAATCCCTGGGAGCAGGTCAAGCGCCCGTCGTCCCAGCCTTCCGACAGTATCGGCAACTACAGCAACGGCTGCGTTGCCGGCGCCGCCGAGATGCCCCTGCGCGGCGCGGGCTTCCAGGTGATGCGCAGCGACCGCGACCGCCGCTACGGCAATCCGGAGCTGATTCAGTTCCTCGAGGATCTGTCCACGCGGGTGGCCAACCGCGGCCTCGGCCGGCTGCAGATCGGCGACATGTCATTGCCCCGCGGCGGCCCCTTTTCCCACAGCAGCCACAAGAGCCACCAGACCGGCCTGGATGTGGATATCTGGTATTCCCAGGACGCCCGCGCCCTCAAGCGCCCGCTGACGCCATGGGAGCGCGAGCACGTCTCGGCGATACCGCTGGCGGACGACGACAAGAACCAGCTGATCGAGAAGAACTGGGACGCGATGAGCGACACAGTGCCGCAGATCCTGCGTCTGGTTTCCGAGGATCCGCGCGTCGAGCGCATCTTCGTGCACCCCTCGATCAAGCGAAAACTGTGCGATATTAGTGGCAGTGACAACAACTGGCTGCGCAAGGTGCGGCCCTGGTGGGGACACAGCTACCACTTCCACGTGCGCCTGGCCTGCCCGGACGGCGACAGGAACTGCAAACCCCAGCACCCTGTTACCCAGGCTGCCTGCGGCGCCGATCTGAACTGGTGGTTCAGTGACGAGTTCCTGGCGCTGCTGCACGGCACCGCACCGAAGAGCAAAAAACCCAAGCGCGAGCCGCCACCGATGCCCGCGCAATGCAATAAGGTATTGAGCGCGCCCGGTGCGCGCTCCGGCACGGACAGACAACCATGATCAACACCCTGCTAATTTGCGGCGGCGGCGGCAGTGAACACGAGGTGTCACTGCGCACGGCGGACTTTATCGAGAACCAACTGATCGACGTTGACGATATCGACCTGCTACGCGTGGAGATGGACGGCAACGGCCAGCTGCGCGACCGCGTCGGCCGCGTGCACGAGCTGGACCATGACCGCAAGCTGCGCTGTGGCGCCGAAACCTGGGAAGTGCACTACGTGATTCCGTCAATCCACGGTTATCCGGGCGAAACCGGCGACCTGCAGTCGATGCTGGAACTCTACGGCATTCCGTATTACGGCTGCGGACCCGAAGCGAGCAAGCTGTGCTTCAACAAGGTCACCACCAAGCTGTGGCTCAGTGCGCTGGGCATCGACAATACGCCCTACCAGTTTCTGTACAGCAACCATCCCGAGGAAACCGTCAAGGCCACCATGGCGTTGGCGGAGTGGGGCCAGGTTTTCGTGAAGGCATCCAACCAGGGCTCGTCGGTGGGCTGCTACAAAGTGACCAGCGAGGAGGAACTGCAGCAGGCGCTGGACGAGGCGTTTGCGCTATCGCCCTACGTGCTTGTGGAGAAGTGCCTGAAGGTACGGGAGCTGGAAGTGGCCGCTTACCGCTACGACGGTGAACTGGCGACCACGCCCCCGGGCGAGGTCTGCGCGCCCCCGGATACCTTCTACAACTACGAAGAGAAATATGCCGAGGGCAGCCGCGCCGTCACCCACGTGGAGGCCCAGGGTCTCAGCGAAGCGCAGCTCAACTGGATCGACATCGCGGCGCGGCGCGCCTTTGTGGGACTGCAACTGAAAGACCTGTCGCGGATCGATTTCTTCCTGACCGATGAAGGCGATATCTATCTCAACGAGGTAAACACCTTCCCCGGTATGACCCCGATTTCCATGTTCCCGAAAATGCTGGCCAACGCCGGCCACGACTTCAGCCAGTACCTGACCGGCCTGATTCGCGAGGCGGTATAGTCTCGCGCTGCGCATGGCAGTGCAGGAACAACCGCCACTGTTGGGATTCCTCGGGTACCCTAGCCCGCCTGCAGCCACCCCTCCTGTCGCGGACGGGAGAACTGGCCGCGTAAAAATTCCATCTGGTCTCCGCGAATCCGCTCGCTGTTGATCAGCGCCAGGTATTCCGCCGCATTGGGACAGAATGGCAAGGCGAGCAACTCCAGCTCGATATCCTGCAGCAGGTGATTGCCCTTGTGTTGATTACAGCGACGACAGGCGGTCACTACGTTCTCCCAGGCGTCACGACCGCCCTTGGAAACCGGGTGCACGTGGTCGCGGGTTAAATCGGCCGTATGGAACGTATTACCGCAGTAGAGGCAGGTGTGTGCGTCGCGATAGAAGAGCGCGCGGTTGGTCAGCGGCGGCCGCTTGCGCGGACGCGCCATCCGCTCGCCACCGCAGGCGATAATTGCCGCCAGGTCGAGGTGGGAGCGCTCACCCTGGCGGTTGATTCCACCATACACCCGCTGCACCACACCGCCCAGGGACCAGGTCACCAGGTCCCGCACATAGAGACAGGCCGCCTCCTGCCAGTTCAACCACTCGAGAGGCTGGCCCGCCAGATTCAGGCGCAGTATTTTCGCTTGCATCACTCCACTTCCCCTTCAATGGCACCATAAATAACGGCACAGGTCACGGCAGCGACCACCGCACTGACCAAAATTCGGTCGCGCAGTCGCAAGACCACCTGCGCCGGATTCACGCACAACGCACGCACATCACGGTAAAAAGCCACACAAAAAAGCCCCACAGGCGAACCGGCGGGGCTTTCGTAAAAATTCAGGGGTGAAGAGGGTATTGCCCGCCAATGCATTGGAGGCTGGATGGCTGCGGGCATGTCTGGCACTGACTTACTGAATGCGTCACCCTCCGCCGGCACGGTAAAAATTTGGCCGGATTGCAGTGATTAAAGCGGATAATTGTTTCAATTTCCAGACAGACAGTGTGACCCAGGCTTTGTTAGCGTTACCCGGAAACTGACGAAACATTCAATCGTGACGAGAATCCCGACGCGGAAGTATTCCGGTGGTGACAAAAACAGAATTTGCAGAATTTGAACGGGGCGGGAAGGTACAGCCAAAATATGTCCGTACCGCATATAAAACATCGCCCGGGCGATCCAGCCCGGGCGGTGCGTCTCACAGGATGTTGCCAATTTCCTTTTGGCGAGCGGCGCAATCCCTTTCTCCCTTGCCGCTTTGGTGCAGTCCCTTGTGCGTCCTTGCAATTTAATTATGGCAATTCACGGGAGAATGGCTATAGGCAATTGGCTGAAAATCGTGTGCGAGATAACGCACATGGAAAGGCGGCAGGCAGGTGGGATCAGATAATTTCCGTACCCCATTTAAAACACCGCCCAGGCAATCCGGCCCGGGCGGTGCGTCTCACAGGATGGTGCCAAATTCCTTTTGGCGAGCGGCGCAGTCCCTTTATCCCTTGCCGCTTTAGTGCAGTCCCTTGTGCGTCCTTGCAATTTCATTATGGCAATTCACGGAAAAATGGCTAGGGGGAATCGGCTGAATTTCGTGTGCGAGATATCTCACAGGGTTGCGAAATATCCCACGTCGTGAGCACGACCGGGACGGGAGGCACCGCATGTGGTAAAACTGGCGCCTGTAATTAGGACGCGACCACTATAGCCACTTTTGTTACGGGATCAATCTCCATCGTGAAAAGCCTGTTGAAATACACGCTAATTTTTTTACTTGCCCTCGGTGCGGGTATCACGACAGTCATCATTTTCGCGCCGGGCATCAGCGTGCCCTGGAAACAATTGACCGGTGGCGCGAGGACGGACATTGAAACTGTAGACAACCAACTGCACACCGTTCCGGGATATCACGTGCAACTGTTTGCCGACAAGGTACCCAATGCGCGCTGGCTGGCGGTCACCCGCCACGGCGACCTGATCGTGTCTCAACCCAAGCGCGGCCAGGTAACGCTGCTCAAAGCCGACGAAAATCGCGACGGGCGCGCCGACGGCCAGCGCGTGCTCATCGATGGCCTGCGCCGCCCGCACGGACTCTTCCTGTACGAGGACTGGCTGTATATCGCCGAGAGTGACGGCGTCGGCCGCGTGCCTTTCGACCACTCCGACGGCCGACTCGCCGGCAGCTACCAGAAAATTGTCAGCGGCCTCGGCGACGAGGGAAATCACTGGACCAAGACCATCGCCATGGGCCCCGACGGCTGGGTTTACCTGAGCAGTGGCTCCACCTGCAACGTGTGTATCGAGAAGGATCCGAGGCGCGCCACCATCATGCGTTTCCGCCCCGACGGCAGCGACCTGCAGATTTACGCTACCGGGCTGCGCAACAGCGTCGGCTTCGACTGGTCGCCCAAGGACGGCAATCTCTACGCCACTGACAACGGCCGCGACTGGCTCGGTGACGACTTCCCGCCGTGCGAACTCAACCGCATCGAAAAAGGCGGCTTTTACGGATGGCCGTACGCCAATGGCAATCGTGTACCGGATCCGGATTTCGGCGTCGACGCGAGTGCGGATATCCGGCAAAAGATCGCCGATTCGATCCCGCCGGTGCACGACTTCCCGGCGCACAATGCACCGCTCGGCATCACTTTCCTGCGCAGCCCCGCCCAGCCCGACGCGTACCGCGACGCCGCACTGGTGGCGCTGCACGGCTCCTGGAACCGCACCACCAAGGACGGCTACAAGGTTGTCTCGCTACATTGGGACGGGCGCGGCAATATCCACCAGAAGGACTTCCTGTGGGGCTTCCTCGGGGCTGACCGCAAAGAGGTATACGGCCGGCCAGTAGCTATCGCCGAAGACGCCAGTGGCAATATCTATATTTCCGACGACTACGCCGGTGCCATTTACCGGGTCTCCCCCGGCGAGGGCGAATCGACCACGGCCGCCCCGGATAAACCCCGTATACAGGCTCCGCACAAGCCCCTCGCCATCGACAGTGGCGCTGCCCGGCGCGGCGAGGAACTGTACCAGCGCTACGGCTGCGCCCGCTGCCACGCCGAACAGGTGAAGCTGCGGGACCTGGCGGACAAATACAGCCTGCAGGGCCTGGCGGACTACTTCGATACACCGACGCCGCCGATGCCCAACTACGGCTTCAGCGCAGCGCAGAAGCGCGCCCTGGCGCATTACCTGATGTCCCGTGAGGTCGGCGCCGCGGCGCCGCTGAAAGACGCAGGGCTCCAACGCAATTGACCCCTTACCCGCCAGCGGCTAAGGTTGCCGCGCGCGGCGGCAGTCGACGATCTACAGTGAGCGTCGCGATAAACAGAGGCAGGAACTCATGGCAGCAAAAAAGCAATCGGCAACCTTCGAGCAGGCACTGGAAGAACTGGAGCAACTGGTCGACCGACTGGAGGCCGGTGATCTGCCGCTGGAAGAGGCTCTGGCCGACTTTGAGCGCGGCGTGAAACTCACTCGCGAATGCCAGCAGAAACTCGCCAGCGCCGAACAGAAGGTCAAGGTATTGATGGAAGAGAGCGGCCAGGTACGCGAACTGCCCTTCGATAGTGACGACAGCGCGGAAGACGCCGAGTGACAGACCGCCCCACCATGTCTCCGCAACTGCGGGAATTCCTGCAGCAGGCCGCCGGCCGCGTGGAAGAAACCCTGAACGCGGCGCTCGCCGAGCGTATCGCCGGCGCCGAGGCCCTGCTCGCCGCCATGCACTACGCCGCCCTCGGCCCGGGCAAGCGCCTGCGCCCGGCCCTGGTCTATGCCTGTGCGCGTACCCTGCGCGGTGACCGGTTCGACCCGGCGCACTGCGATGCGGCCGCCGCTGCGCTCGAATGCGTGCACGCCTATTCACTGGTGCATGACGACCTGCCCGCCATGGACGACGACGACCTGCGCCGCGGCCGCCCCACCTGCCATATCAAGTTCGACGAGGCCACGGCGATTCTCGCCGGCGATGCGCTGCAGACCCGCGCCTTTGAACTGCTGCTGGACAGCGACGCCGACAGCGCGCTCAAGCTGCAGCTGCTGGGCGAACTCGCCCACGCCTCCGGTGCCCGCGGGATGGTCGCCGGCCAGGCAATCGACCTGGCCGCGGTGGACCACACGCTGGCCCCGGCACAACTGGAGCAGATGCACCGCCTCAAGACCGGTGCCCTGATTCGCGCCAGCGCCCGTATGGGTGCACTCCTCGGCGGTGCCGACGACAGCCAGCTTGCCGCGATCAGCCGCTATGCGGAGGCCATCGGCCTGGCGTTCCAGGTCCAGGATGACATCCTCGATGTCACCGCCGACACCGCCACCCTGGGCAAGACCCAGGGCGCCGACGCGGCCCGCAACAAGCCGACCTACGTCTCGCTGCTCGGCCTCGACGGCGCGCGCGACAAGCTCGCCGGGCTGCACCGCGAAGCGCTCGATGCACTGGCAGAGCTCCACGGCGACAGCGACCTGCTGTGCCAGCTGGCGGACTATATTGTCCAGCGCAGCCACTGACGGCGGCGAATCGTCGGTAACGGCAGTCAGCCGCGAATACATTTGTCCGCCTGGTCACACCCAGCCGGCAGCAACCAGAGGCGGACAGCGGCGCTCACCAGTCGCGCGCTTCTGCCCAACCGGGATGCAATCTGCCCGTCACAGGCATACAATCCCTTTTCTATCGATCAGTTGCACTTGATACGTTTGATGTTCGACGAAATTCCACGCACACGCCCGCAGACACCGCTGCTGGACACCATCGACGAGCCGGCGCAACTGCGCGCCCTCGATGAACGGCAGCTGCCGGAGCTCGCCAGCCAGCTGCGCGAGTACCTGCTGTACTGCGTCGGCCAGACCGGCGGGCACTTTGGCGCCGGCCTGGGTGTCGTGGAGCTGACCATTGCCCTGCACTACATCTATAACACGCCGGAAGACCGGCTGGTGTGGGATGTGGGGCACCAGACCTATCCGCACAAGATCCTTACCGGACGCCGCGAGCAGATGCTGACGATGCGCCAGCAGGGCGGCCTGTCCGGCTTTCCCAAGCGCAGCGAGAGCCCCTACGACACCTTCGGCGTCGGGCACTCCAGTACCTCCATCAGCGCGGCGCTGGGCATGGCGCTGGGATCCCCGGACGAGCGCAAGACTGTCGCCGTGATCGGCGATGGCGCCATGACCGCGGGTATGGCCTTCGAGGCGCTGAACCACGCCGCACACACCGGCAAGGACATGGTCGTCGTCCTCAATGACAACCGTATGTCGATCTCCAAGAATGTCGGTGGCCTGGCGACCTATTTCGCCAAGATCCTCGCCAGCAAGACCTACCTGAGCATGCGCGAGGGCAGCCGCAAGATCCTGTCGGCGATCCCCAAGGCCTGGCAGCTGGCGCGGCGCACCGAGGAACACGTCAAGGGCATGATCACCCCCGGCACCCTGTTCGAGGAGCTGGGCTTCAATTACGTCGGCCCGCTGGACGGTCACAATGTGCACGACCTGGTGCACACGCTGCGCAACCTGCGCAACCAGCGCGGCCCACAGCTGCTGCACATCGTCACCACCAAGGGCAAGGGCTTCGGCCCCGCCGAAGCGGATCCCGTGGGTTACCACGCGTTGAACAAGCTCGAGCCGGAACCCAAGGTGCAGGTCGCAGTGCCCAGTGAGAAGAAACTGCCCAAATACCAGGATATTTTCGGCCAGTGGCTGTGCGACACCGCCGAGCAGGACGACAAGCTGATCGCCATTACCCCCGCCATGTGCGAGGGCTCCGGCATGGTGGAATTTGCCGAGCGCTTCCCCGAGCGATTCCACGACGTGGCTATCGCCGAACAGCACGCGGTGACCCTGGCCGCCGGCCTCGCCTGCGAGGACCAGAAGCCGGTCGTGGCCATCTACTCCACCTTCCTGCAGCGCGGTTACGACCAGCTGGTGCACGACGTGGCCATCCAGGACCTGGACGTGACCTTTGCCATCGACCGCGCCGGACTCGTCGGCGAGGACGGCCCTACCCACGCCGGCAGCTTCGACCTGACCTATATGCGCTGCCTGCCGAACATGGTGATTGCAGCACCGAGCGACGAGAACGAGTGCCGCCAGCTGCTCTATACCGCCTATGAACACAAGGGCCCCGCCGCGGTACGCTACCCGCGCGGCACCGGCACCGGCGCGAAAATTGAACAAGAAATGAGCGTCCTGCCCCTGGGCAAGGGCCGCCCGATACGCGACGGCGCCGACGTGGCCATCCTGAATTTCGGTACCCTGCTGGCCCCGGCCCTCGAAGCCGCGGAACAGCTCGGCGCCACGGTGGTGGATATGCGCTGGGTCAAACCTCTGGACGAAGCGCTGATCGATCAGCTCGCCACCAACCACCGGCTGCTGGTGACCCTCGAGGAAAATACCGTGGCCGGCGGCGCCGGCAGTGCCGTTATGGAATATCTCAACAGCACCGGTACCCTGGTGCCGCTGTTGCAGCTGGGCCTGCCCGACAAGACCATCGAGCACGGCAAGCACAAAGATCTGCTCGCGGCCATCGGCCTCGACGCCGCCGGTATCGAGGAGCAGATCCGCAAGCGCCTGCTACTGCTCGACGGCAAGCACTTCAACGGACAGGCTGCCGCCTCCTGCTGACCCCGTTCAGCCGGCCGCCCCGGCACACTGTCCGACCGCGGGTGACCGGCGCAGTTGCGCGGTTGTACCGGTGACTCGCGACGTACCGGCCGAGGGCCGGCAGCGGCATTTCTCCGCGCCGCACTCCCTATCCGGGTGGGCGACCTCCCGGAAATACAATAACCCGCGCCAACGCTTGAACCCGACTTCGACCAAGGGGGGACGCATGTCCTTGTTCAATAAATTCCTGCTGGCCGGCCTCGGCCTGGCAGCCGCCACCGGCGCCTCGGCCATGGATGAAAAAGCCTTCAACCAGGCCATCGATGCCCTGCCCAAGAAAAGCCACGCCAGTGAGGACCTGAAAGCCCTGCAGGACCTGCGCTACCGCTGGATCATGGAAAGTTTTCCGGAAAGAGCCACTTACGAGGGCTATGCCGGCGTCAACGATCGCTGGACCGACTATTCGAAGGAAGGCATCAAGCGCCGCCAGGATCAGACCCGCCGACTGCTCGCTGCCAGCCGTCATATCCACGACGCGCAACTGCCGGAATCCGAGCACCTGGACTACCAGCTGCTGTACCAGGACCTGCTTTCCGACGTTAAGGGCTTCCAGTTCCCCGACCAGCTGTTACCGCTCAACCATATGGACGGCATCCAGCGCAATGTACCCTCGGTACTGGAGAGCATGCCGCACCGCACCGTCGCGGACTACGAGATCATCCTGGCGCGCCTGGAAAAGCTGCCGGCACTGGTGGAACAGACCGAAACGCTGATGCGCAAGGGCCTGAAAAAGAAAATCACCCCGCCGCAGATTACCCTGCGAGAACTGCCGGAGCAGATCCGCGCCCTGATCCCCGAAGACCCCAAGCAGAGCCCGCTGCTGAAAGTCTTCCATGAAATGCCCGCTTCCATTGCCCCGGCCCGCCGCCAGCGCCTGCAACAGCGCGCCTACGCCGTCTACCACAAGTCCCTGGTACCGGCCTGGCGCGCCATGGCGGAGTTTGTCGAGCGCGATTACATTCCCGGCGCCCGCGTGGATATCGCCTTTACCAGTATGCCCGACGGCATGCGCTGGTATGCACACAAGGTGCGCGTTGCCACGACGACCTCACTGAGCCCGGAGCAGATCCACGAAATTGGCCTCGCCGAGGTAAAGCGCATTCGCGCTGAAATGGACAAAGTGATTGCCAGCACCGGTTTCCAGGGAGACTTCAAGGCATTCACCGACTTCCTGCGCACGGATCCGCGCTTTTATTACACCGACAAGGAAGAGCTACTGCGCGGTTACCGCGATATCGCCAAGCGCATCGACGGCGAACTACCAAGCGAGTTTGGCAAGCTGCCGCGCCTGCCCTACGGCGTGAAGCCGATCCCCGCCTACTCGGAGAAATCCCAGACCACCGCCTACTACATGCCCGGCTCCAATGAGGCCGGCCGCGCCGGAACCTTCTACGCCAATACCTACGATCTCGCCAGCCGCCCGAAATGGGAAATGGAAGCGCTGACGATGCATGAGGCGGTACCCGGTCACCACCTGCAAATCGCCCTGGCCCAGGAGCAGTCGGACCTGCACCCGTTGCGCCGCATCGGCGGTTACACCGCGTTTGTCGAAGGCTGGGCCCTCTATTCGGAAAGCCTGGGCAAGAACCTGGGCATGTACCGGGATCCCTACAGCGAATTCGGTGCACTCAGCTACGATATGTGGCGCGCCGTGCGCCTGGTGGTGGATACCGGCATGAACCAGTTGGGCTGGAGCCGCGAGCAGGCGATCGATTACTTCATGGACAACAGTCCCAAGCCCAAACACGACATCGTCGTCGAGATCGATCGCTACCTGGCCTGGCCGGGCCAGGCGCTGGCCTACAAACTCGGGCAGCTGAAGATCAAGGAACTGCGCTCGAAAACGGAACAGGCGCTGGGTAGCCGTTTCAACGTGCGCACCTTTCACGACGAACTGCTGAGTGCCGGTGCACTGCCACTGAACCTGCTGGAAACCCGTATGAACAACTGGATCGCAACGCAGGAAAACGACGCGGCCCAGACCAAACCGCAACCCGCACCCGTACCGGCCCCAACGAGCGAAATCACATCGAGCTGATCGCGGAGTATTGGAAAAGGCTATCCATGCCTTTTCCAAGCGGTCTTGCACAGCACCTTCACAACAGATGAAGCAATGGTCCGCTTCACTTGCTGCCCGAACATTTCTGTTCGGGTTGGCAGCCAGCTAATCCCCTCGCACCTTGCGTTGCCGCGCGTGTTCCTGCACGCCGCGGTAGAACTGCCCCAGCGCGCGGCTATCGGCGCGACGCTGTGCCAGGGTGCGATTGTTGCGCACGACTTCCCGCGATAGCTTTTGCCAGTTGAGCAGGCGCCGCTCATCGATTTTGCCGGCGTCGATCGCCGCCCGCACCGCACAGCCGGGTTCGGATGCGTGGCCACAGTCGGCGAAGCGGCACTGCATTGCCAGATCACCGATTTCATCAAAGGTCTCATCCAGGCCCCGCTCCACCGCAGCCAGGCCCAGTTCGCGCATACCCGGACTATCCAGCAGCAAAGCGCCACCAGGCAGCGGGTAGAGCGCGCGGTGACGCGTGGTATGGCGACCCTTGTCGTCCGCTGCGCGGATCGCCCCGGTCACAGCCACGTCGGCGCCGCCGAGCGTATTCAGCAGCGTCGATTTACCCACGCCGGAGGAGCCGAGCAGTGCCAAGGTCTCACCGGCACCGTACCACTGGCGCAAGGGGGCGACGCTGGCGGGATCCAGCGCGTTGACCAGCACCACCGGCAACTCGCGCAGGGACTGCAATGCATCCAGGTATTCGGCCGGATCCGCACATAGATCCGCCTTGGTCAGTACCAGGTGCGGGCGGCAACCCGCCTCCTGCACCAGGGCCAGGTAGCGCTCGATACGCGACAGGTTGAAATCCTGGTTGCAGGAAGTGACGATCAACACGCTGTCGACGTTGGCCGCAATCAGCTGCAGCCGGCCAGCGCCTGGGGCCATGCGCTGGAAGCGGCTACTGCGCGTCAGGCGCCGCAGCGGTTTGCGACTTTCCCGCTCCAGCAGTAGCCAGTCCCCCACCGTGGGACGCCGATCCACTTCACTGGCGAGCAGCGCGCCGGACAGCGGCAGGACTTCCTCCCCTCTCTCCCCGGCAACTTCCAGTTGGCTGCGGTGCACGGCCATGACGCGGACCGGGACACAGTCGGTCAGTTCTTCCAGTGTCAGCTGTTGCTGGAAAAAAGGTTTCCAGCCCAGCTGCTGCATTGGCGCCTGCGCGCGATCGGCGGTGCTACCGACAACAGGTACAGTGGTGCCGCGCCCGATGCGGGGCCGGCGTGATACGAGTGATTTACTCAAGGTTTTACACCCTCTGGGCGCCTATGGCGCAAAACAACCGCTCCTCTTAGAGCGATCAACAGGGCTTCCGGTAGTGGGGAAACCCGACGGTTAGGAGAGATCCTGGTTGCCGGGCAAAAAGCGTTTAGCTTTGAGAGGCCCGGCGAAGGCTGACTACAATCATGTGCGTTCCTCCGCTGGTAGTTGGTGAATAATTGCCCGAAATTTAGCACTGCCATCAGACCCGCGCAAGCGGCATCCGACAGGAAATGGCAAAGATTTTCACGGCCGCGCCGATGGTATCCGGGCATGGGATTCGGAGAGTGAATCGAGTGAAACAGGGAAAAGAAAAACCCCAAAAAAGAAAAGCCGGCGTAAGCCGGCCTTCACATCCGATTGCAACCAGTGCATCACCTTTCTCGACTCGCAACAATCTGATGTTTCGAGTATAGACCCCCGGGGAATTTCCGCTGGCGCCTAACTCGAGTGAAAGCATCGCTCGAGCAGATTGCTACGCCGTTACGTTTTTATAAATTTTTTGTGACAGCTGTCACCACCTATTCGGCCCTCCATCACACACGTTCTCCGCCCCCCGGGGTGGGAGGCCGCCACACCATCCCCTGGGTTTCAATAGCATTCGGGGAAAGGTGCAGTACCCCGCGCCACCGCCTGTGAGCGAATAACAATAATCCAGGGGTCACATACCATGCGATCGATGAATCCGATGGCCGCATCACTGCGCGCCCAACTACTACTCTCCGGCCTGCTGATGGCCGTCAATCTTCCGGCGCTCAGCGCCGACACCCCCGACCCGCTCGCGGTCAATATACCCGGCACTGTCCAGAGTCCGATCGGCTGTCCCGGTGACTGGCAACCGGAATGTGCCGCGAGCATGCTCGACTACGACAGTACCGACGACAAATGGCAGGGCCATTTCTTTATTCCGGCGGGCAACTGGGAATACAAGGCGGCACTGAATAACAGCTGGGACGAAAACTACGGCCAGGGCGCCTGGCGCAACGGTGCCAATATCCCGCTCAGTCTCGCCGGCGGTCGCGAGGTGAAGTTTTACTACGACCACGAAAGCCACTGGATTACCGATAACGTCAACAGCACCATCGCCACCGTGGCCGGCAATTTCCAATCGCAGCTCGGCTGCCCCGGCGACTGGCAGCCGGACTGCCTGCGCAGCTGGATGCAGGATACCGACGGCGACGGCATCTACACCTTTGTCACCAGCGCGCTGCGCGCCGGCAACTACGAGTTCAAGGTAGCGCTGAACGAGGGCTGGAGTGAAAGCTACGGCCTTGGCGGTGCCAATGTCCCGTTTACCGTGGCTGCCGACGGCGATGAAATTTATTTCGCGTTCAATACGGCCACCAAACAGGTCAGCGCCAGTGCGGATGGTATTCCCCACGGCGACCTGACCCAGCAACGCGCGCACTGGATCGATAGTGCCACCTTCGCCTGGAACATCACGCTGCAACCCGGCGACACGGTCAAACTGCATTACAGTGCCACCGCCGACCTGCAACTGGGCAGCGACAATGTCAGCGGCGACGGTGAAGTGGAGCTGCAAGCCTCCGCCCTGCCCGCTGCCGCACAGGAAAAATTTCCCCATCTCGCCGGTTACACGGCGCTGCAACTGCCTGCGGATGCACCGCCGATAGAGACACTGGCGCGCGACCAGCTGGCCCTGGCGCTCTATGACAGCGAGGGCAAGGTGCGCGACGCCACCGGCATTCAACTCGCCGGCATGCTGGACGACCGTTTTTCCTACGGCGGCAGCCTTGGCGCCCAGGTCGAAAGCGGTAGTATCCATCTGGGCCTGTGGGCGCCGACCGCGCGCTCGGTCAAACTGCACCTGTACAATGACGCCGCACAGTCGCAGGCCGATGCCATCGTGCCGATGCATTTCGACGCGGATACCGGTGTCTGGTCCGCCGACGTCGGCAGCGAGTGGAACCGACGCTTCTACCTGTACGAAGTCGAGGTCTACTCCTACTTCAGCCAAGCAGTGGAAACCAACCTGGTCACCGACCCCTATTCCCTCAGCCTGTCGACCAACAGCCGCAAGAGCCAGATCGTCAATCTCGACGACCGCGACCTGAAACCCCGCGGCTGGGACCACCTGCACAAGCCGAAGCTGCGCCAACCCGAAGACATGGCGATTTATGAACTGCACGTGCGCGACTTCAGTATCCGCGATGACAGTGTGCCGGCGGACGAGCGCGGCACCTTCGCCGCATTTGCCGAACGCAACAGCCGCGGCATGCACCACCTCGCCTCCCTGGCCCACGCCGGCCTTACCCATGTGCACCTGCTGCCGGCCTTCGACTTCGCCACCGTGGACGAAGACCGCACAAAACAACAGCAGACACAGGACCTCTCGCTCTACGCACCGGACAGCTCTGAGCAGCAGGCCGCCGTCAATGCCGTGCGCGACAGCGATGGTTTCAACTGGGGCTATGACCCGCTGCATTACACAGTGCCCGAGGGCAGCTACAGCACCAACCCCGATGGCACAGCGCGCATCCGCGAGTTCCGCGAGATGGTGCAGGGACTGTCGCGCGCAGGACTGCGGGTGGTGATGGATGTGGTCTACAACCACACCAGTTCCTACGGCCAGTACGACAATTCCATTCTCGATAAAATCGTGCCTGGCTATTACCACCGCCGCAATGCCGACGGCGGCGTGGAGATGAGCAGCTGCTGCGCCAACACCGCCAGCGAACACACGATGATGGAAAAGCTGATGCTCGATTCCATGCTGACCTGGGCGCACGCCTACAAGGTGGACAGCTTCCGCTTCGACCTGATGGGTCACCACAGCCGCGCCAACCTTCTCAGGGCCCAGGCAGCGCTACAGGCACTGACAGAAGCCGCAGACGGCGTCGATGGCAGTGCGATCTATCTGTACGGCGAGGGCTGGAATTTCGGTGAAGTTGCTGACGATGCGCGCTTTGTACAGGCGCGCCAGGCCAACATGGCCGGCACTGGCATCGGTACCTTCAACGATCGCCTGCGCGACAGCGTGCGCGGTGGCAATCCGTTCGGCGGTTACGCTGAACAGGGCTTCGGCAACGGCCTGTTTACAGACAGCAATGGCAACTTTGGTTTAGACGGGGGAGGTTCAGACGAACGCGCGACCCTGCTGACGCTGGCCGACAAGGTACGCATCTCCCTGGCCGGCAACCTGGCGGACTACCCTTTGACCGACTCCCACGGCAATGCGATCACCGGCGCCCAGCTGATCTACAACGGCCAGCCCACCGGCTACACCGCGGACCCGCAGGAGTCGATCAATTATATTGCTGCCCACGACAACGAAACCCTGTTCGACGCCATTCAGGTCAAGGCCAACACCAGCGCCTCACTGGCCGAAAGGGTGCGCATGCAGGTATTCAGCAACTCGCTGGTTCTCTTCGGACAGGGCATTCCGTTTATCCACGCCGGGCAGGATTTCCTGCGCTCCAAGTCCATGGACCGCGACAGCTACAACTCCGGCGACTGGTTCAATGCGCTGGACTTCAGTTTCGCTGGCGGCAACTGGGGCGCGGGTCTGCCGATTGCAGACAAGAACGAGGACAAGTGGCCGCTGATGGCCCCGCTGCTGGCCAATCCGGCGCTGGCGCCGCAGCGCGCCCACCGCCTCTGGTCGACCGCGCTGTTCCACGAACAACTGGCGATCCGCCACAGCTCCCCGCTGTTCCGCCTGCCGACGGCAGAGGCGATCGAAAAACACCTGAGCTTTCTCAATACCGGTCCGGAACAGGTGCCGGGCCTGATCGCCATGCAGCTCGAAGATCCGAACGGCGAATATGACCGCCGCTACGAGCGCATCCTTGTGCTGTTCAACGGCGATGACGACGCCGTCGAATTTACCAGCGATGCGCTGCGCGGCGTGCGTCTCCAGCAACATCCTCTGCAACGTGGCTCTGCAGACGCGCGACTACGCAATGTGCGTTTCGATCGCGATAGCGGCAGCTTCACTTTGCCCGGGCGGACCACCGCAGTAATGGTCAAGTACCGCGGCTCGCACTGACCAGGCAACAGCCCCTCCCCCCCACTGGGCCGGCTTTGCGCCGGCCCTTTTTTATTTGGCTGTTTCTATTGGCGCCTCTCAACGCCTCCCGTTGCCACGCAGCCCCAAGGCGACAACGCTGGATCGCTGCCCGGAGCCCCTCGTCGATTCGTGGCGCTCTTACCGTATCCGATCACACTGTGCTGTAATTCAGTCGACCGCGTCGTCCGGCAGTTACCCGGCGCGTCAAAAGCGGCAGGCAATTGCTGGCGCCATCCTGATACTCACAGGACCCGTTTTCCACTGGCTAAAGACCCGGAGAACTCACGGATGAACCTATTGTTAAAACTCCTTTTTGGTGGCGTTTTCACTCTGCTTTGCGCTGCCAATGGTCACGGCGCCGATGCCGGCCCAACGGAGGCGGAAAAGGTCAGTGCCATCCAGGGAGTTCAGACGACTGGCGTTACTGTTAGCAGTTCCGGCAGGATATTCACCAACGCACCCAACTGGCGGGAAGGTGTGCCGTTTGCGGTAGCGGAGGTCCATCCGGACACCGGCGAGTACCGCCCCTATCCCGATGCCTCAATGAACCGCTGTGTGGCCAATAGCAAGGCCCTGGACAATTGCTTTCTGGCAGTGCAGTCCGTGGTGGCCGATGGTGGCAGGCTCTACGTCCTCGACACGCGCAACCCGAGATTTCGGGGCGTGATAGACGCACCGCGTATTTTTGTTTTCGACCTCAGCAGCAACAAACTGGAGCGCGTGCTACTACTCAGCGACGCTGCCTTTCACCCCGATTCCTATATCAATGATCTGCGCATCGACAAATCGGCGAGCCGGATATACATGACGGATTCCAACCACCCGGGACTGGTGATTTACAACCTGGCGAACGGGGAGAGTTATCGGGCGCTCAACAATCACAAGAGCACAAGGGCGGAGCGAGATCACCTGGTCATTGATGGCAAGCCCTGGCGGAATACGGTGCACAGCGACGGCATTGCCCTTGACCGCAAAAACCAGGTGCTCTACTTCCATGCACTGACCGGTTACACCCTATATGCGATCGACACCCGCTACCTGGAGCCGGGTCGCGACGCCGCCGAGCACGTGCGCAAGGTGGCAACGACCAGCGCTCCTGATGGCATGATCCTGGACCAGCGGGGCAACCTCTACTTTGCCGACCTGGAAAATCACAAGGTCCTCTACCGCGATCCCAAGGGCGAGACCCATGTCCTCGTGCAAGGCGACAAGGTCCGCTGGGCCGACTCGTTCAGCATCCACGACGGCATGCTGTATTACACCAATAGCCACATCAACGAAGCCAAGGGCCCTATCGATGATATGGAATTTGAGATCTATCGCGTGCCCTTACCGGGCCGATGAGCGGCCCGCCCAAACCTTGCGCTCATTCAGGACGGTTAAGTCCGCAGCGACGTTGATTGTCTCTGCGGCTCATTGACGGCGATAGGGAGGGGTTCGCCGAAAAGAAAAAGGAATGGCTCACGACTCGGAGCCATCGTCCTCCTCATCCTGGAGCAGGTGTCCGAGTTTGCCTTTTTTGGTAGACAGGTATTTGACGTTGTGGGGGTTGCGCCCGGTCTGGTGCGGAAGACGCTCGGCGACCTCGATACCCAGTTGTTCCAGCGCGGTAACCTTGCGCGGATTGTTTGTCATCAGGCGCACGGATTTGATATGCAGGTGATCGAGCATGGCTTTCAAAATCGAGTAGTCGCGCATGTCGGCACCGAAGCCCAATTGTTCATTGGCCTCCACGGTGTCCGCACCACAGTCCTGCAAGTGGTAGGCGCGGATCTTGTTCAACAGGCCGATGCCGCGGCCTTCCTGGCGCAGGTAAAAAATCGCCCCGCGCCCTTCCACGGCAATGCGGTGTAGCGCGTGCTGTAACTGGGCGCCGCAGTCGCAACGCAGGGAGAATAGCGCGTCGCCGGTCAGGCACTCGGAGTGGATGCGGGACAGCACCGGCTCATCGGTATCCACGTCCCCCATGGTAAGCACCAGGTGCTCTTTGCCGGTTTCCACTTCCTCGAAACCGTGCATCGCAAACATGCCCCAGGGAGTGGGCAGTTTTGAGGATTCCACGTAGCGAATGGTCAAGTTGTTACCTCTGCTTCCTACGGGCGGCGGCAGTATTTGCCGTGCACCCGGTCAAATCAGTCGCGCGCGCGCAGGATCAGAACGCCGCGCTGCTGTTCCATATCCACCCGGCTGAGAAAACTGTTGCCGAGCAGTGTGATCTGGGGAAAGTCGCTGCCCTGTACCGTTGCCTCCACATTGTGCAGCTTGATGCCACCGATGGTGACGGTATCCAGGGTCAAGCGGTAAGCCTGGGTCACGCCGTTGGCCGTGGACACCTGGATCGGCCGCGCGCGATCGAGATTCAATCCCAGCCTGCGCGCCGTCGGATAGTTGAAGGCGATACTGGTCGCGCCGGTATCGACCATCATCGGCACGCGCCGGCCGTTCACCCAGGCGCTGGTACTGTAATGTCCGCGGCTATCCGGCGTCAGGCGCACTTCGGCGCGCTCGCTGCGGGAGTAGTTGCTCGCGATCGGCGCATCCAGCGTCAGCTTCTGTACCTTGCCGTTGACACTGATGCGTGCGTAATGGGTGGTGGTTTCCAGCAATCGGACGCCCTCGGGAGATTTCTGCCCGGCTCTCAGCAGGCGCTGCTCCCCATCGATCTCGAGCATTGCGCTGCTGCCGAACAACCCCTTGAGCTGGACCTGTTGCGCCACCGCTGCCAGCGGTATCAGGCACAACAGCGCGATCAGAATTTTCCGCATTGATTGCCTACCCTTTCCGAGTCCCTACCCCATCCATAGAGCGGTCAGCTGCAGTATCACAGCCGCATATACGGCAGCCAGTATATCGTCGAGCATAATTCCCACACCACCGTGCACCCGCCGGTCCACCCAGCCAATCGGCTGCGGCTTGGCGATATCAAACAGGCGGAACAGCACGAACCCGTACAGGGCCCAGCCCCAGCCAGCCGGCGCCATGAACATGGTGAGCCAGTAGCCCACCATTTCGTCCCAGACGATCCCACCGTGATCGTGCACCCCCAGCGCACGCGAGGCCGCGCCACACAGGTAAAACCCGACCACGGCGGCAACCGCCACCACGGCCAGATACCAGAGCGGCGGCAGCGGCTGCAGCAGCCACCAGAACGGCAGCGCCATCAGCGTACCAAAGGTTCCGGGCGCCTTCGGCGACAGGCCAGAACCGAAGCCAAAAGCCAGCAACAATGTTGGGCTGCGTAGCAGCTGGTTGACGCTCGGGTTTTGCATTATCGGTATCTGTTCAGTTCTGTCGGCGCGCGGCCGTGATCAAAAATGCTGGTAACCGGCTGCTGCCGGCGTCCAGGTCTCACCGCGCAACTGCGCGCGCACTTCCGGCGTTCCCTCTGCCGCCACCAGCGTGCCGATCCGCACCGCGTCGAGTCCCAGCGCTTCCAGCGCCGCAATCTGCGCCTGCGGTACCGTAAAGCACAGCTGGTAATCGTCACCGCCAGTCGCGGCCAGTTCCAGTGCCCGCGCTTCATCCAATTCCCGCGCTAGCCCGGCCACAGGTACGGCTTCGAGGTCGACCTCGGCGGTCACGCCACTGGCGCGGCAGATATGCCCCAGATCCGCCAGCAGGCCGTCGGAAATATCCACCGCGCTGCTGGCGATGACGCCGATAGCGGCGGCGGTCTTCAGCTGGGGCTCCGGACAAAAATAGGCGGTCTCCGCCCGCTGCCGGTCAGCATTGCTTACCGATCGCTGCCCCAGTATCACCGGCAGCGATGCCGCGGCGGCACCTAGGGGGCCACTCACGTAGATGGCATCGCCGGCGCCAGCGCCGTCGCGGCGCAGGGGGGCACCGCTGCTGCCGGTCACCTGGATGGTGATCGACAGGGGACCGCGGGTAGTATCACCCCCAACGAGGGCGACACCGTATTCCCGTGCCGTCTCCAGCAAGCCGTCGGCGAATGCCTGCAGCCAGTCGGCATCGCTTTCTGGCAGCGTCAGCGCCAGGGTAAACCACAAGGGCCGCGCGTTCATCGCCGCCAGATCACTCACGTTGACCCGCAGCGCGCGGCTCGCAATCAGCCCTGCATTGGCGCCGGCGGGAAAGTGCCGGTCCGCTACCAGCGTATCCACGCTGGTGGCGAGCAACTCACCGGCGGGCGGCTGCAGCAGGGCGCAGTCGTCGCCAATCCCGAGCACCACCCCTTCGCCGCTCGGGGCGCGACTGAAGTAGTTGCGGATAATGTCGAATTCGCCGGGACCGGGCACGCTTGCACTTACTTCTTGTCGGCAGCCACTTCCGCAGCGCGGAGATCCGCCGCGGTTTTGTCGAGAATGCCGTTAATAAATTTATACGCGTCGGTGGGGCCAAACTTCTTGGCCAACGCCACGGACTCGTTGATCACCACTTTATAGGGTACGTCGATACGGTTTTTCAGTTCGTAACTGGCCATGCGCAGCAGCGCGCGGGACACCGGGTCCAGCTCATCGACACCGCGGTCCAGGTGCGGGGTGAATGCGCCCTCCACGTCGTCGAGGTTTTTCGCCACGCCGTGGAACAGGTCGCGGAAGTACTCGACGTCTGTTTTGCTCATATCGTTGTCGGCGTGAAATTCGGCCTCGATTGCATTGAGGCTGGCGCCGGCCATCTGCCACTGGTAGAGCGCCTGCATGGCGTAGTGGCGCGCCTTGCGGCGCGCGGATGCGGTAACGGTCATTGGTTAATCCGATGATTACCTCAAGGGCACCATTAACATTGGCACCCTGAAGTGTTTTTCAAAATCCAAAAATTAAATCTTGCCCAGCAGGGAAACCATCTCCAGTGCGGTTTCCGCCGCTTCACAGCCCTTGTTGCCGGCCTTGGTGCCAGAGCGCTCGATCGCCTGCTCGATGGAGTCGACAGTCAGCACACCGAAGGTTACCGGGATGCCGGTATTCAGGGATACCTGTGCCAGCCCCTTGGTGCATTCGCCGGCCACGTACTCGAAGTGCGGCGTGCCGCCGCGGATCACTGCGCCGAGGGCAATGATCGCGTCGAACTTCTTGCTCTCGGCCAGCTTCTGCGCTGCCAGCGGGAATTCAAAGGCACCCGGCGCGTAGTAAATGGTGATGTCCTCGTCCTTGATACCCTTGCGGCGCAGGGTGTCGAGGGCGCCGTCCTTCAGGCTCTCTACGACAAAGCTGTTCCAGCGGCTGACCAGCAGCGCGAACTTTCCCTTGCTGTTGACGAAATCGCCTTCGATTACCTGGATGTTGCTCATGTGATTTCCTTGATTAGTCCTGGTCAGCGTTGAGGTATTCATCCACTTCCAGATCAAAACCGGAAATGGCGCTGAATTTAAACGGTGCGCTCATCAGGCGCATTTTGCGCACTTTCAGATCGCGCAGAATCTGCGAGCCGGTGCCCACCTGTTTGTATACGAGGTCCTGGCTCGGGCGCTGCTGCTTGCCGCTGATCAGCCAGTCGATGCTCTCCTCGATTTCCTCGGTGGTCTCGTTGTGGCAAATGAGCACCACTACGCCCTTGCCTTCCTGGGCGACGCGTTTCATCGCAGTACGGAAAGTCCAGGGTGTGAATTTCTCATCGCCACGGCGGATGGTGAGGACATCGCGCAGTGTATTCCCCACATGCACGCGCACCAGCGTCGGTTCTTCCGGCGTCGGGTTGCCCAGTACGAAGGCAAAGTGGCGTTCGCGGCGGGCTTTGTCGAGATAGGTGCGCAGCGTGAATTCGCCGAATTCGGTGTGAACCTGGCGCTCGTTGGTGCACTCCACGGTTTTCTCGTTCAGCGCGCGGTAGTTGATCAGGTCGGCGATGGTGCCGATCTTCAGCTTGTGTTCCTTGGCGAACTTCTCGAGATCCGGGCGGCGCGACATGGTGCCGTCTTCGTTCATGATTTCGACGATCACGGCGGCCTGCTCGAAGCCGGCCAGGCGCGCCAGGTCGCAGCTCGCCTCGGTGTGGCCGGCGCGGCTCAACACGCCGCCGGGCTGGGCCATGATCGGAAAAATATGGCCCGGCTGGACGATATCGCTGGGTTTGGCATTGCGCGCGACGGCGGCGCGGATTGTGCGTGCGCGGTCTGCGGCGGAAATGCCGGTGGTCACGCCTTCGGCAGCCTCGATCGACACGGTGAAGTTGGTGCTGAACTGGGCACCGTTGTCGCGGGACATCAGCGGCAGGTCGAGCTGCTCGCAGCGCTCGCGCGACATGGGCATACAGATCAGTCCGCGCGCATGGGTGGCCATGAAGTTGATGTCCTCGGCGCGCACCTGCTCCGCCGCCATCACCAGGTCGCCCTCGTTCTCGCGGTCCTCGTCATCCATCAGGATCACCATCTTGCCCTGGCGGATGTCGTCGATCAGTTCTTCAACCGTATTCAGTTCCATAACACTCTCTTTTTGATCGCCGGTCAGCAAGCTCCACAACGGGATGTGAAGGCCCTGATGCCGGGTGATTCCCTGCAGGCAAGCCTGCAGGGATACTGCGTGTCCAGTGAGGGCGCCCCGCTAGCAGGGCCGCCCCCAAGCTAACTACGCCTTATAAAAACCGTGCTTGGCGAGAAACTCCACCGTCAGGCCCTCGCTGTCGGGCTTGGCGGCGGCATCGCCCAGCAGTAGCCGCTCGAGGTAACGCGCAATCAGGTCCACTTCCAGGTTGACCCGCGTACCGGCGGTATAGCCCCCCATTATGGTTTCCTGCAGCGTGTGCGGCACGATCGTCAGCTCGAACTCGGCGCCATCCACAGCGTTGACCGTTAGGCTGGTGCCGTCGACGGTAATCGAGCCCTTGTGGGCGATATATTTGGCGAGGTTCTCCGGCGCGCGCACGCGGAAGCGTTCGGCGCGGGCCTCTTTCCGGCGCCACACCACCTCGCCGATGCCGTCCACATGGCCGCTAACGATATGGCCGCCGAGGCGGGTCTGCGGCGTCAGCGCCTTTTCCAGGTTGACCCGGTCGCCGGTTTTCCAGCTCTTCACACTGGTGACATCCAGGGTTTCGGCGGAGACATCGGCCCAGTAACCATCGCCGGGCAGCTCCACCACCGTCAGGCAGACGCCGTTGGTGGCGATACTGTCGCCCAGCTGCACATCGGACAGGTCGAGCTTGCCGCTTTTTACGCGCACGCGCAGGTCGCCGCCCAGGGGCTTCAACTCAGTGACTTCGCCGATGGCTTCGATAATTCCAGTGAACATTCTCTGTACGCCTAGCGCTCAATATCTGTGGTGGCGGTAATCCGCCAGTCGTGCCCGACTGCGCGCATGTCGGTAATCGTGATGGGCAGCACCGAGCCCATGCGTTCGATCGGCAGTTCAAACAGCGGCCGCGCCGTGCTGCCCAGCAATTTGGGCGCCACATAGACGATCAGTTCGTCCACGTGCCCCCGGTACAGAAACTCGCCAGACAGGGTGGCACCGCTTTCCACAAGCACTTCGTTACACTCGCGCCGCGCCAGTTCCCGCAGCAGTGCCAGCAGGTCCACGCGGCCGGCGGGATCGGCAGGCAGCGTCACGACTTCGGCGCCGGCCTTTTCCAGCCGCTCGCGCCGCGATTGGTCCGCCTGTGCCGTTGTGACCACCAATGTGGGGGCGTCGCCCTGCAAAATAAAGGCGCGCGCCGGCGTGCGCAGCTTGCTGTCGACGATGACCCGCAACGGCTGCACTTCGGCCGCAGCTTCCGCGGCGAGCAGTTCCAGCGCGATTTCGTCGGCGCGCACATTCATGTTCGGGTTGTCGAAACGCACGGTTTCCACCCCAGTGACGATGGCACAGCTGCGCGCGCGCAGGCGCTGCACGTCAGCGCGTGCGGCGGGGCCGGTGACCCACTTGGATTCGCCACTGGCCATGGCGGTGCGGCCGTCCAGGCTCATGGCGGACTTGCTGCGCACCAGCGGCAGCCCCAGTGTCATGCGCTTGATAAAGCCGGGATTCAGCGCGCGACAGGCCTCTTCCAGAACCGGTCCGGCCACTTCAATGCCGGCCTCTTTCAGTTTGCGCAGACCGTCGCCGCCAACCGAGGGATTCGGGTCTTCCATGCCGTACACCACCTTTGCCACGCCGGCGGCCACCAGGGCGTCGGCGCAGGGACCGGTACGGCCGGTATGACTGCAGGGTTCCAGAGTCACGTAGACAGTGGCTCCGCGCGCACGCTCGCCGGCCGCGTTGAGCGCTTCAATTTCGGCGTGGGGCATACCGGCCCGCTGGTGCCAGCCTTCACCGACGACGGTGCCGTCAGCAGCAGTAATCACGCAGCCGACACGGGGATTGGGCATGGTGGTGTAGAGACCGCGTTCCGCCAGCTGGATCGCGCGGGCCATATGCGCCTGGGCGTTCTGCATCACGGCGTCTCCGGGCGCTTGCTGGTCAGCCGCTCGATCTCTTCACTGAAATCGCTGACATCCTCAAAACGCCGGTAAACCGATGCAAAGCGCACATAGGCCACCTGGTCGAGCTCGCGCAACTGTTCCATGACCAGCTCGCCAATGGCGCGGGCGGGCAGTTCGCGCTCGCCGGTGGCCTGCAACGCGTGCTTGATCTGGGATACCGCGGATTCCACCCGCTCGGTGCTGACCGGGCGTTTCTCGACGGCGCGCTGGATACCCGCGCGCAGCTTGTCCTCGTTGAAGGGTTCACGCTGGCCGTTCTGCTTGATTACCCGCGGCAACAACAGCTCGGCAGTTTCGAATGTGGTAAAGCGCTCGTGGCAGTCTAGACACTCGCGGCGGCGGCGCACCTGATCGCCCTCCGCCACCAGGCGAGAGTCGACGACCTTGGTTTCTTCCGCGCTGCAGAAAGGACAGTGCATGGGGAAATCGGCCCTGGGGGTTGGAAAACGGGCCGCAGTCTACCACAAGCCGAGCGCCGGGGCGCCACACGGCGACGCCCCAGGGACCGCACTGCTACAGGGCTTCCCGCTCTATGATGCGGTTCCAGAGCTTGTGGCGCAGCGCCAACACGCCCGGGTCTGTGGCTTCGGGGATCCAGGTGTTGCCCAGGGCCTCCTGGGCCGGATAGACGATCGGATTGGCACGCAGGGCCTCATCGACGAAGGGGCCCGCCTCGATATTGGCATTGGCGAACTGGGTCTCGTTACTGATCTCAGCGATGACCTGCGGGCGCAGCAGGTAGCTCATCAGCTTATAAGCGGCGTCCTTGTTGGGCGCATTGGCGGGCATGGCCACCGTATCGATCCACAGCGGGAAGCCCTCTTTTGGCATGATGTAGCGGATATCGAACGGCTTGCCGGCGCGGCGCGCCTGCTGCTGTGCCTGCAGAATATCACCGCTCCAACCGTGCACCATGCAGCGCTTGCCACTGGCCAGCTCCTCGACATAGTCGCCGGAGTCGAAATCGGTGACGTAGAGGCGCACCTTGGCCAGCAGATTGGCGACCATCAGCTGGTGTGCCGTTTTCGTGCTGCCGGGCTTCTTGCCCAGGTACTTGAGGCCGACGTCGAAGATTTCCTCTGGCGAGCGCAGCAGGGTCACACCGCAGTGGGCCAGCTTGGCCAGGTTGTCCGGGTCGAACAGCAGGTCCCAGCTGTCGGCAGGCAGCTGACCGCCATAAGCCTCGCGCACAGCTTGCACGTTGTAGCCGATACCGACGGTGCCCCACAGATAGGGGAAGGCGTACTCGTTGTGCGGATCCGAACTCTGCAGACGCTGCATAAACAGCGGATCGTTGTTCGACCAGCCCGGCAACCGACTGCGGTCCAGCTTGGCGAGCATGCCGCCGGCGATATAGCCGGGCAGATTCTCTGAGCTGGGCACGATCACATCGAACTTCTGGCCCTCGTCGATCCACTTGTGCTCGAGTTCCTCGATATCGTCGAACTCGTAGTAATGCACCTTGATACCCGTCTCTTTCTCGAAATTGGCGAGGGTATCTTTGGCAATGTAGTGGGACCAGTTGGCAAAATACAGATCCTCTGCGGCGGCGCCCTGCACGAGGCTGGTTACCAGCAGCAGGGCGCCCAGGATTATTTTTATGGTGCGCATGCTCTTCCCCTTGTTGCAGCCAGGCTGCAGGAATTTCTGGGTTCCGACAGCGACAGCCTCCCAGCCATCAAAGACGGAATTGGATTCCGGTGTCGCTCTCGCAGTTACGGAAGCGGATGCAACCGCTCCCTGTACTGCAAAATGCCGGCCAAAACCCTAAGCCGAACATTTATTCGGCTTTCTGGTCGCGGCTATTAAAGCAGAAAAATGCGCGAGACTCACGGATAGGTGGGAAAAATTGCGGGGAAGGTCGTCAGGCATAAAAAAAGCGACTCGTCGGGAGCCGCTTTTCGGAAGACTTCTACACGAAATAGATCAGTCTTTGTACACCGGGTATTTGGCGCAGATATCCAATACCTTCTGTTTCACTTCGGCGATAGTCGCTTCGGCGTCACCCTTTTCAAGGGCGTCCAGGACATCGCAGATCCAGTGGGTCAGCTGCTGGGTTTCCTCGACGCCGAATCCGCGGGTGGTAATGGCCGGGGTGCCGACGCGCAGACCGCTGGTGATGAACGGCGAGCGCGGATCGTTCGGTACCGCGTTCTTGTTCACGGTGATATTGGCGTTGCCCAGGGCCGCATCCGCATCCTTACCGGTGTATTCCTTGCCAATCAGGTCCACCAGCATCAGGTGGTCGTCGGTGCCACCGGACACGATATTGATACCGCGGTCGAGGAAGGTTTCGGCCATGGCGCGGGCATTTTCCACCACTTTTTTCTGGTAGGCCTTGTACTCCGGGCTCATGGCTTCCTTGAAGGACACCGCCTTGGCCGCGATCACGTGCATCAGCGGACCGCCCTGGCCACCCGGGAATACGGCGCTGTTCAGCTTCTTCTCGATCTCTTCGTTGGCCTTGGCCAGGATAATGCCGCCGCGCGGGCCGCGCAGGGTCTTGTGGGTAGTGGAGGTCACCACATCGGCGTGGGGGATCGGTGACGGGTATTCACCGGCGGCAACCAGGCCGGCCACGTGCGCCATATCGACGAACAGGTAGGCACCGACCTTGTCGGCGATCTCGCGGAAGCGGGCCCAGTCCATCACGCGGCTGTAGGCGGAGAAACCGGCCACGATCATCTTCGGCTTGTGCTCCAGCGCCAGGCGCTCGACTTCCTCGTAATCCACCTCGCCGGTTTCCGGGTTCAGGCCGTACTGCACCGCGTTGTAGATCTTGCCGGAGAAGTTCACCCGCGCACCGTGGGTCAGGTGACCGCCGTGGGCCAGGCTCATGCCCAGTACGGTGTCGCCCGGGGCGCAGAGGGCCATGTAGACCGCAGAATTGGCCTGGGAGCCGGAGTGCGGCTGCACGTTGGCGTAATCGGCGCCAAACAGCTTCTTGGCGCGCTCGATGGCCAGCTCTTCCACCTTGTCGACATACTCGCAGCCACCGTAGTAGCGCTTGCCCGGATAGCCTTCCGCGTACTTGTTGGTCAGGCTGGAGCCCTGGGCTTCCATCACCAGCGGGCTGGTGTAGTTCTCGGAAGCAATCAGCTCGATATGCTCTTCCTGGCGGCGATCCTCATCCTGGATGGCCTTCCAGAGATCCGGATCATAGGAGGCAAGAGTGACAGATGAATCAAACATGGTGTTCCCTCGGTAATGCGGGCTGAGTACAGACTGGGTGAAACTATAGAAAGGCGCGCATTGTACACCAAGGAAATCGGCACTGCGCGAATATGACGACGCGGTCAGAAAGACCGCGTCGTCGGGCCCACTCACACTAAAACCGCAACGCGATTATCAAATGTAGTGTGAACAGGCGCTTGGCAGGAAAATCAGAAGTTCAGCGTCATGGTGCCGGACCAGAAGCCGATATCTTCATCGATCATGGTGTATTCCAGTTCGACGTTGGTATTGGGGCTGACATTGAGGCCCACACCACCACCGAGGGAGATACCGGTGTCGCTGCCGAAATAGTCGACGTCTTCATGCACCACGCCCAGGCGGCCCTTGAAGTAGATATCGCCATAGGAGCGGTAAGTGCCATAAGCGCCGAGGGTCTCGACGTCGATATCCACATCGCGGCTAAACACGTCGGCATCGCCGCTGATCAGCGAGTTGGTGTACTCAGCCTCGAAGCCCCAGCCGGACGGCAGGGTGTAACCGCCGCGCAGGCCGACATTGAGCGGGCTGTCGGCGTGGTTCAAATCGATATCCATCAGGCCCACAGTGCCTCCCCAGTATGCACCCTCGGCGTAGGCGGCAGAAGAACCGACCAGTGCCAGCGCGGCGATGCCTTTGACAATATTACGCATTGGAAACCCCCAATATTGATGTTCCGAAAAGTTGCGCGGATTCTAACCAGCTTTATCCCTGCGAAACATTACCCGGGTCACACAAGTGCGAGGTATTTTCCGCAAGGCACACTCTGACCATTGCTGGTTGAGATTTGTTCCATTCCCACTGCAGGCAACAGCATCGCACGATTGTCCGCGACCACCCGACCACAACCGATCAAAAAACAACCACCTCTTCCGCTGCAGCTGCAACAGAAACGTCACCAATCCTTAACTGCGCAGCAGTAGTCTCTGGTGCCAGTCGCGAACGCCCGCCGCCGTTGCGACCATAATAATTAACGAACAAAAAAGGAGTACGCCGTGCGCTCACCTCTCATCCTGCTCGCAGTCCTGCTTTCCGGTTGTGCCGCCACCCTGCCCGCGCCGGAAATTACCATCACCGGTACCGTCGTCCAGGACGACGGAAAATTCTATCTGCAGGGAGACAATTCAAAATATCACCTGAACTCCATGCCACAGCTTCACTATGACAACTACCTGGGTCGCGAACTGGTCGTAAAAGGCCAGGTTCCAGAGCAGTGCAATCAAGTGTGGCAGGACGCCATCGTCAAAGTTGGCGACGATGCGGAGATGGTTGATATGAACCGGGTGGACTGGTCCCCGTGTATCGAACCGCAGAAAGTCAGCCTGGTTACCGACATGGGCAATGAGCTGGTTTACGACTGGCAAAAAATTGATCTGCAGGACTACTACTTCTAAGCAAAACCGAAACCGGCGCGCCAATCCGCGCGCCCGGTTTGCAACGGACTCCTAACCCCTGGATTCCGTGAATTTGCACGCCTCGCGGCGGCACGTTTGCGTCCCTTTCATCACTTCTGCCCCACCTACCCCGTGCTACTTGATCCAGGTCAATTCGCCAAGTGACCGACCAGCAACAATGGTAATACCGGAAACCGAAGGAGATGGGCAATGAACCGTATCTACCGGCAGCTCTGCCGCGATCACAAACATATGCAACAACTGCTCGACGCCTTCGAACACCTGCTGCAGGAACTCGGAAGGCGTGACCGCGATCCCTCGACACTCGGCCTGATTCTCGACGCCCTCGATTACATCTCGGTTTACCCCGATCGCTGGCATCACCCAGTAGAAGACCTGGTGTTCGAGTGCCTGCTGGAGAAGCCCATCGATAATCGCGCTGCAGTGATGGGCACCATGGCCGAGCACCGCAAGATCGCCTCCGCGACGCGGCACATGAACACCCTGTTTTACGCCGTCGCCAACGACGCAGCTGTCGTGCGCGAGAAACTGTTGGGAGCAGCGCGGGATTACCTGAAGCTGCAGCGCGACCACATGCAGCGGGAAAACTGCGTGATCTTTCCTCTGGTCGAGCAGCATTTAACCAAAAACGACTGGGCCACGATTCAGGAAAACCTGCAACTGCAGCGGGATCCTCTGTTTAATCCCGGCCTGAAACGGATGTACGACGCACTGCACGAGCATCTTATTGAACCGGCTTGCCCATTGGTCGCCACGGCCTGAGCACCACTAACAAACCACTGACAAGGAGATCACCATGAGTAAATGCAGTCGCCACGGCATTTCCATTGGCGTCGAGAGAATCGACAGCGAGTTCTTTCTCTATTTCAAAGCCATCGGTCGCTTAACTCACGACGATTACGCGCAGATCACGCCCCTGATCGACTTCGCGCTGCAGGAAGTGAAAGCGCCTCAGGTAAAGGCACTGATGGACATCAGGGAATTCGAGGGCTGGGAACTGCGCGCAGCCTGGGATGACTTTAAGTTGGGACTCAAGCACGGCAACGAATTCATACGGGTTGCGCTGCTCGGTGACGAGAAATGGCAAAAAACGGCTGCGCGGATTGCCAACTGGTTTATCGCCGGCGAAGTCCGCTATTTCGAAGATCACGACGAAGCGCTGGATTGGCTATCAGAACCACAGGCAGAAGACGCGGACAAGACCGAAACCGCGAGTCTGTGGCAGTACCCGACCTTTCCCCCTTATCAGTGATCGCTGCTGGCGGGAATGTGGGTCAGTTGTCGTAACTGCAGTGCGTACCCGCCAGTTCACTCAAACCGATAAGGTCGAGGATAGTGACCTCGCGGCCACTGACGCGGATCAGCTGCTCTTTCTGAAAACGGGAAAACAGCCGGCTGACAGTTTCCGCCGTGAGCCCGAGGTAGTTGGCAATATCCGTGCGCGGCATCGATAGCACGAACTGATTGGCGGAATAGCCGCGGCGCGCGTAACGGCTGGAGATATTGATCAGCAGCGCCGCCAGCCGCGTGTCCGCAGAGCGCTTGCCCAGCAGCATTAGTATCTCGTTTTCCTGACGCAACTCATCGGAAAAGATGCTGTAGATCTGCTGCTGCAGCGCCGGTACCTGCTGCGCCAGGGTCTCGAGCAGGGAAAAAGGCAGCACGCAGACGCTGCTGTCCTCCAGTGCCTCGGCATAACTGGGATGGGATTTGCTGCTGTAGGCATCGAGCCCCAGCAGCTCACCAGGCAGGGCGAAGTGCGTGACCTGAGTGTTGCCGTCGGCGGCGATGACCGCGGATTTGAAACTGCCGGAGCGGATGGCATACAGATTGTCGAACGGATCCCCGGCGTGAAACAGGGCTTCGCCGGCCTTGATGACCTTCTTGCGGCGGGTAACCTGTTCGAGCCGGTCGATATCCTCCCGCGACAGGCCGCCTGGCAGGCACAGGCGCCGCACCGAACAGCTGCCGCAACTGACCGCTACCGATGAATCTGCCGACCCGGACTTCGCCATGGAAATCTCCGCCCTACAATCTCATTGAACCTTGGTACGGAAGTGACTCCGTCCCCGCATAGTACACCTTCACAACACGCGGGAATAGCGTGCCCCTGTGGCCTCGGCTCCGTGCAGGTAGCGGTCGAAAGCGGCGGCAGCATTGCGCAGGAACCAGCGACCACGTGGAGTGACCTCCAACGTCGCATCATCCTCGCGCAACAGGCCATCGGAGAACATCGGCTGCAGGCGGCGGCGCTCGGCAAGAAAATACTCATCGAACGGCGCACCCGCGCGGCGCGCGGCCTCCGCCTTGTCGACCCGCAACCGGCACATCAGCTCTGCGATCAGCCACTGGCGCAGGCGGTCGTCGCTGTCGAGCAGCCAGCCGCGGCTGACTGCCGAGCCCCGAGCGGCAATCTCCCGGGCATAGTCCTTCAGGCCGTGCTGGTTCTGCCAGAAACCGTCGCGACTGGCACTGATTGCGGAAGCCCCCAGCCCCACCAGCGCATCCGCCGGCATCAGCGTATAGCCCTGGAAATTGCGCGCCAGCCCGCCGGTGCGCGCCGCCGCGGCCAGAGGGTCTGTCGGCAGGGCGAAGTGGTCCATACCGATAAACTCGTACCCTGCCGCACCCAGACGGGATACCGCCGCCAGCTGCATTTCGACCTTTTCCTGCGGCCCCGGAATCAGGTCGGTTTCGATCAGCCGCTGCGCCTTGAAGCGGTGTGGCAGGTGCGCATAGTGGTACAGCGCAATGCGATCTGGCGCCAGCGCGATCACGCGGTCCAGCGTCCGCTCGAGACCGGCGACATCTTGCCGCGGCAGCCCGTAGATCAGGTCGTAGGAAATCGACGTGAAGCCGCGCTCGCGCGCCGCCTCGGTCAATTCTGCCACCGCCTCGGCGCTGCAGATGCGATTGACCGCGTGCTGCACATCGATATTGAAATCCTGGATGCCCATGCTGAGCCGGTTGAACCCCAGCTCGCGCAGGGTATCCAGGGTATCGAGCTCCAGCGTGCGCGGATCTGCCTCGATGCTGTATTCCACATCGTCGCCGGTACGCAAATCGAAGACCTCGCCCAGTCCGTGCACCAGCCGGCGCAGGTCGCCGTCGTTCAGGTAGGTGGGGGTCCCTCCGCCCAGATGCAGTTGCACCACCGGCGCCGTCAGGCGCCCGCGGTAACCGCGCGCTTCCTGCAGCAACTGGTCCAGGTAGCTGGCAGCGAGCCCGTACTGGTGGGTGATCACCTTGTTGCAGGCGCAGAAATAGCACAGCGAACGACAGAAGGGGACGTGCACATAGAGCGACAGGCTGCGCGCATCTTCCAGCGCGCGCCAGGGCTCCGCCCCCTGCAACGGCGCAAAGCGATCCGCCGTGGGATAGGACGTATAGCGGGGACAGGGCCCGGCATAACGGGATAACAATTTCGCGGAAAGCCCCGCGCGCTGGGTGGTTTGTACCATGCTTGGTTACCTCTGCTGATGCGCAGAGGCTAACCGCGGCCGGATATCCCGCTCTTGATGCAGATCAACTTATCGCTGTACGAGCCGCATACGCTGACCCTATCAACCGGAAATAAAGCAAATAAGATGAACGAAACAGTTGAACAGGCCCCGCAAAGGTTTGAAGCCTGCATTTTCTTCGATGGCAAACTACTGGAACAGCGGCGCGGCAATGACGCACAAGAACTGGAAGTCTGGATGCTCAGTGCAGCCGGCGACAGTGGCAATTTCAGCGGCAACATCGTCGACCGCCAGAACAACGGCAAGCTGGTCAAAGCCTTCCGCCGCACGGCGCCCGACTAGGTACCCGGCCCTCAGTCTCCCGCCGGGCGGCGAAACAGGTTCTGGATACTGGAAAAGTCCAGCCGCTGGTTTTTCTCGTCGCCGCCGTGCAGCTGGTAGAGGTTCTTCGCCAGTGCACCGAGCGGCGTCGACGACGCGCTGCCGGCGGCGGTGTCCATCGCCAGCCCCAGGTCCTTGAGCATCAGCGCCACGGCAAAGCCGCCGGTGTAATCCCGCGATGCCGGCACGCTGTCCATAACGCCGGGATAGGGATTGTATTTCTCCAGCGACCAGTTACCGCCGGAACTGGCCCTCATGATGTCCGACAGCACTTTCGGATCCAGGCCGTTGTCCACACCCAGTTGCAGCGCCTCTGCCGTCCCGATCATATGGATGGCGAGCAGCATGTTGTTGCAGATCTTGGCCACCTGGCCGGCACCGGCGGGCCCGGCATGAAAGATATTGGCGCCCATCGCCTCGAGAAATGGCCGCGCCGCGTCCACCGCGTCTGCGTCGCCACCGCACATAAATGACAAGGTCCCGGCTGCCGCTGCGGCGGTGCCGCCGGATACCGGTGCATCGATCGCGCGAATACCCCGCTCGCTTGCCGCCGCAATTACCTGGCGTGCATCGCCGGCAGCAATGGTGGAACAATCGATCACCAGCACGTCGGTTTCCAGTGCCTGCAACAGCCCGCGCGCGCCGAGATAGAGTTCTTTCACCAGGGCGCCGTTGGGCAACATCGAAATCACCGCACTGGCACCCTGCACCGCCTGCGCCGCGCTCTCCGCCGGTTCACAGCCGTTCTGCGCAGCCTGCTCCATCGCAGCTTGCGCCGGATCGAAGGCACTGACAGCAAAACCCGCCTTGACCAGGTTCGCGGCCATCGGGCCTCCCATATTGCCGAGTCCGAGAAAAGCGACTTTTTCCACGAGGTATCTCCCTATTTCTTTATTATGAATTTCCTGATTATGGATTTCCTGGCGCACACGCCACTGCTACAAGTCGGACAGCGGGTTTTCCGGCCAGGGCGCGGTAAAACAGTGTTCGACCTGCTCCGCGGTGATCTCTTCCAGCCTCGCCGGCTGCCAGTGGGGATTGCGGTCCTTGTCGATCAGCAGCGCGCGTACGCCCTCGCGGAAATGCCCACTGGCACAGAGGTTGACGGCAAGCACCAGCTCCATGCGAAAAACGTCGGCAAGAGAAAGGTGACGGCTGCGGCGCAGCTGTTCCCAGACGATCCACGGGGTCAACGGCGAACCTGCGGCCAGCGTAGCCGCCGCCTTCTGCAGCCATTTGTCGTCACCGTCATAGGCGGTGATAGCCCGGCAGACTTCCGGCAGGGTAGCGCCGTCGGTCAGTGACTGGATCTGATCGTAGTGCTGCCACAGCACCGATGCAGGCAGCTGGTCCTTCGACAGCTCCTGTCGTCTCAGGCAGCTCCACACCTGGCGGTGATTGCGCTCGCTGTCGGCAAAGAATTCCACGGTGGACAGATCCGTCAGCACCGACTCACGCCGCTCCGCCGGGAGCATGCGGTCCGCCATACCGGCAAACAGCGCATCCGCACCGTTGAACTGGGCCCCGGTCAGGCCGAGGAACAGCCCCAGGCGCCCGGGCATGTGATTCAGGAACCAGCTGCCGCCCACATCCGGGAACAGGCCGATGGTCACCTCGGGCATAGCCATCCGCGTTGTCTCGGTGACAACCCGGTGGCTGGCCCCGGCCATGATGCCGATACCGCCGCCCATGACGATGCCGCTGCCCCACACGACGATCGGCTTTTCATAGGTATGAATCTTGTAGTCGAGGCGGTATTCGCGGGAAAAAAACCCAGTCGTGGAACGATAATCGGGTTGCTCGCCGTAGGCGCTGGACTCGCGGTACAGGGTTACCACATCGCCGCCGGCGCACAGCGCCTTGTCGCCGCTGCCGTCGATCCAGATACAGGCGACACTATCGTCGGTCGCCCACTCATCCAGCTGCTTCGACAGCAGGTCGATCATGTCCAAATTCAGCGCATTCAGCGCCTTCGGCAGGTTCAGGGTGGCGGTCGCTACGGCACCGCGGCGCCCAAAGAGTACAGGGGAATTCTGGTCCATCTCACTGCATGTTCTAATGGCTTTTGTTGCGCTGCAGTTAAACACAGATCCACCGGGGCGTCAGCCGTATGGACCCGGTTGCACTTTTTGCGCAACCTGCTAAGTTGCGCGCAAATTCTGACCGATTCTAGACTGACTGGAACCTTTAATGGCCGAATACGTATACACGATGAACCGGGTGGGCAAGATTGTTCCGCCCAAACGCGAAATCCTCAAGGACATTTCCCTGTCCTTCTTCCCCGGCGCCAAGATCGGCGTACTGGGCCTGAACGGCGCAGGTAAATCCACCCTGCTGCGCATCATGGCCGGCGTCGACCAGGACTATAACGGCGAAGCCCGCGCCATGCCGGGCATCAAGGTGGGCTACCTGCCGCAGGAACCGCAGCTGGATCCATCCAAGACGGTACGCGGCAACGTAGAAGACGGCATGCGTGAGGCGATCGACGCCCTGGCCGGTCTGGAACAGGTCTATGCCGACTACGCCGAGCCGGACGCGGATTTCGACGCCCTGGCCAAGAAACAGCAGCAGTTCGAGGACGTGATCCACGCCTGGGACGCCCACAACCTGGAGCACCGCCTGGAAGTGGCGGCAGACGCGCTGCGCCTGCCGCCGTGGGATGCGGACGTCAACAACCTGTCCGGCGGTGAGAAGCGCCGTGTGGCCCTGTGCCGCCTGCTGCTGTCGCGCCCGGATATGCTGTTGCTGGACGAACCGACCAACCACTTGGACGCCGAATCCGTATTCTGGCTGGAGCGCTTCCTGCACGACTTCACCGGCACCGTGGTGGCCATCACCCACGACCGCTACTTCCTCGACAATGTCGCCGGCTGGATTCTGGAACTGGACCGCGGCCACGGCATTCCCTGGGAGGGCAACTACACCACCTGGCTGGAACAGAAAGAGAAGCGCCTCGAACAGGAGCAGAAATCCGAGCAGGCGCGCATGAAGTCCATGCAGAAAGAACTGGAGTGGGCGCGCCAGAATCCCAAAGGCCGCCAGTCCAAGAGCAAGGCGCGTCTGGCCCGACTGGAAGAAATGCAGTCGCAGGAATTCCAGTCCCGCAGCGAGACCAATGAGATCTACATTCCGCCGGGCGAGCGCCTCGGCGACAACGTGATCGAGTTCATCAACGTCCGCAAGGGCTTCACCGACCGCCTGCTGATCGACAACCTGTCGTTCCGTGTACCCAAGGGTGCGATCGTCGGTATCGTCGGCGGCAACGGCGCCGGTAAGTCCACCCTGTTCCGCATGATCACCGGCACCGAAAAGCCCGATAGCGGCGAGATCAAGATCGGTGAAACGGTCAAGATCGCCTATGTCGAGCAGGGTCGCGAAAACCTCGACGACAACAAGACCGTGTGGGAAGCCATCTCCGACGGCCACGACATGCTGAAGATCAACAACTACGAAGTGGGCTCGCGCAACTATGTCGGCCGTTTCAACTTCAAGGGCAGCGACCAGCAGAAGCGCGTGGGTGAACTCTCCGGTGGTGAGCGCGGCCGCCTGCACCTGGCCTACACCCTCAAGCAGGGCGCCAACGTACTGCTGCTCGACGAACCGTCCAACGATCTGGATATCGAAACGCTGCGCGCACTGGAAGAGGCCCTGCTGAACTTCCCCGGCTGCGCACTGGTCATTTCGCACGATCGCTGGTTCCTCGACCGGGTGGCGACCCATATCCTCGCCTACGAGGGCGAGAGCGATGTGGTCTTCTTCGAGGGCAACTACACCGAGTACCACGAAGATTTCGTGCAGCGCAAAGGCGAAGATGCCGCACCGCATCGGATGCATTACAAAAAACTCAAGACCTGAGTGATCAAAGCCCGCCTAGTGCGGGCTTTTTTATTGCGCGAGTCCGGCGATAATTTATTGCAGTGATACAGAACTACTACAGGATCCGCGCCCTTGCTATCCTCGAGGCAAAAGGTTTCGCCACCACACGGAGGTCCCATGGCCCTTACCCCTTCCACAATGATCCCCCTCGGCAGTCCCATGCCGTCGTTCTCCCTTCCCGATGCGAATGGCGACCTGATCTCGAGTCAGCAGTTTGCCGGCAATCCGCTGTTGGTAATGTTTATCTGTAATCACTGTCCCTTCGTCAAACATATCGCCGCGGGGCTGGCTGAATTTACCGAGCACTATCTACCGAAAGGTCTCGGCATCGTCGCCATCAACAGTAACGACTTCAACACCCATCCGGCTGATAGCCCGGCGAAGATGCGCGAGGAAATCACCGCTCGCGGTTATCGCTTTCCCTATCTGGTCGATGAAAGCCAGCAAGTGGCACGAGCATTCGACGCAGCGTGCACTCCGGACTTTTTCCTGTTCGACGCCGAGGGCAATCTTGTCTATCGCGGCCAATTTGACGGCAGTCGTCCCGGCAATAGCGAACCGGTCAACGGCAAGGACATGCGCGCAGCAGTAGAAGCCGTTCTGAGCGGGCAGGCCCCTTCTGCCGATCAGGTGCCATCCATGGGCTGCAACATCAAATGGAAGTAGGCGATCGCCAGTTCATTTTCTCCAAGCAATGGAATAGCGAGAGGAAATCAATCCTTGCAGATCTCAGCGCTCTATCACTTTCCGGTTAAATCCCTGCAGGGTCACAGTGGCAATGCACTGGTCCTCGACCGCTACGGAGCAGTCGGCGATCGCCGCTGGATGCTGGTGGATGCCGATAACCAGTTCGTCACCCAGCGTCGCCTTCGCGCCATGGCTCGACTCAGGGCCACCAACACGGCTACCGGCGTGCGCATCGAAGACGAAAGCGGCGACGCAATCGATGTAAACCAACCGGATCAAAATGCACAGATTCGGCAAGTCACCGTCTGGAGCGATTCAGTTGCCGCCCGCGACGCCGGTGACGACGCCGCGGCCTGGCTCAGCGAACAATTGCAGACGCCCGTTCGACTGGTCGCGATCGGCGCGGAGTTTCAGCGCCCCCTGTCGGCACCCCGCGCCGACAGGCAGGTCGGCTTTGCCGACGGCGCGCCGCTACTGGTGATAGGCCAGGCGTCCCTGGACGATCTGAATGCGCGGCTGACCGAAGCTGTATCGATGCTGCGCTTCCGCCCCAACCTGGTTGTGAGCGGCGCTGAGCCCTTTGCCGAGGACAGCTGGAAACTGATACGTATTCATACGGCGAGTGGTCCCGTCGAGCTGGAGTGCACCCACACCTGTGCCCGCTGTGCCATTCCCGGGCTGGATCCCCACACCGGCCAGGCCGGTAAGGAACCACTCAGGACGCTCGCCCAGTACCGGCGCGGCGCGGACGGCCAGATCTACTTCGGCGTCAATCTCGCCCCGCGCCTTAGCGAGCCGCACGGCTTCACGATAAACTTGGGTGATAGAGTCGAAGTGGAGTAAACGAGGGGCAAGCCGTGAGCATTACCCGCTACTGCGCCGAACTGCTCGAAGCGGCGAGCCACTACCACGTCCGCTACGGCGACCGACTCGCCAACCACCTGCCGATGGTACTGATTGCACTGGATAAAATGGGTGCCAGCCACGCGGAGTTGCAACATGCGTTTGATCGGTCAATACCGTATCTGGAGCGGCCGCAATTACTGCCGCCAGATCCCAATGTTTCCATCCTGGATTGTCGCAATCGCGAAGAGCTATTCCCCAGCGCGCTACAATATTATGAAAAGCAATTCAGGCAACATGGCATTGCCGAGTGTCTGAAAAATGAATTACCGCCCTTATTGCCAGCAATTGCCACCGCCGCATTCCACCCACTGATTCGTACTGCATACGGCATCGATGCGGGTCACCTGGAAGAGATCGCGGCGGGCTTAGCCTATTGGAACCTGGAATTTCGTGTGTTCCCTGCCAGCCAAAAGCAGATACCAGAGCCCGCAGCCGATATCTTATCCATGCTGGCTAAGCACTTTCCGCTGATTGCGCTGGCACCGGGTAATATCAGCGACCACATGATGTCGGTCACTGGCCAGGAGGGTTGGATGGACACGCCAATCCAGCCCGAACTGCTCGGCCTGGAGGACATTGCGGAAGTCGCCATCGGTAGCTATCTCGGCACTGGCGACTTCACTCTTTTGCACGGGGTAACAAGCTGTCATGCACTGCGCTTAGTGCTCAGTTATTGTCCGGTGCCGGAAACCGCTCTGAGAGAATTTTGGAAAGGGCTTGCGATCGCTTATTTGAGCACCGGCCCCAAGCCTGTCACCTCATCAATGGAACGGCGGAGCTTCTTGGATTGGGAGGCGATTCGCAAAAGCGCCTGCGCCAGCGAAGACGATCACATCATAAAAATGAGTTATAGCTGTCAACAGGAAGGTATGAAATATGGGAAACAGGAATATCTATATGCCGCCACCAAACTTTTCTTCTGACCTAATAAAAAAGCCCCGGTCCGAAGACCGGGGCTCAATCAGAGCAAGTTAACTATCAAATTGAAAATTAGAAGTTAGCCTGCAGTCCCAACCGAACAGAACGGGGAGCCTGCCAAGAGTAAGCAGCTCCGTAGTACTGATTCAATTTACCAGCACTTCTCTCATAGTGTTCGTTAGTGGACAGAGATTCCTGAGAATCGAGCAGATTGAACACATCGAGTGATGCAACCATATCTACACCGGCATATGCAAAATTGTAGCGTGCAGATGCATCTACGCTAATGGTCCATGGAGTTCTGCCAACATCCCCGCGGGGATGATACGAGTACTCAGCTTCACCCGGATCGATTTCCTCATTGCCATTCGCGTCTGTCCAAGACTCCAGATGGTAGAAGGTATCACCGTAGCTTCCGTAGACATTCGGATTATTACTTGGATAAGCCTTACCAAATGCAGAAAGCGGGCGACCACTCGCGAGAGTTGCATTCATACCGAATGACAGATCCTCGGTGAAGTCATAGCTACCAAAGAACTTGAACACATGCCGACGATCATTGGCCTGATACCCTTGCGCACCATCCATCAGCGCGGGGAAGTCAAAGTCCTGGGTAATACCGGCATCTGCCTGGTCGATATCGGACTTGACGGCACCTTCGAAGTTACCTGTACTTCTCGACCAAGTGTAAATGAACTTCCAGTTCATCTTCTCGTCGGAGTAAGTCAACTCGGTCTGGATTGCACGGTACTCGTTTTTCGCTTCCGGCAGACCAATTGTGGCAGCGGAGTGTGTCGTCAACGAGCCCGGATCAGGCGCCCCATCAAAGTTCGCGATTCCAAATGCCGCGCCAATATCTTGACCGACATTGACCGCGTTACCATCAGCATCTAATACCGTCAGGCTGGTTCCATTCCAATAAAATGCATCCTTATACCAAGATGACGTCTCACCGGGATTGACCATCACACAGTACGGATAGGCATAAATACCGCAGTAATCATCTAGCGCCGAGGTCACTTCGCGGTAGATACCCCGTACACCGACCAACAGGTTATCGTTCACTGCGGTTTCAAAGCCGAGAATAAACTCGTCGCGAGCGAAAGGATCAGCCTCTTGCGCCTGGAAGATATCTTTCTCCGGGATCGCAGACACAGAGCTAGTGTACGAGGAGTTGGCCACGGTACCATTGACCGGGTCTATACCAGTCGGAATTCCGGTGGCCGGGTCAATCCCGTCAAAGGTATAGAAGGTAGTAGTGTCACTAACGCCGGAGGCTGCCCGATAGATGGTGTTGTTGGCCATCGGAAGGTAGTAACGGCCCCAAGTACCGTAAACCTTTGACACGCCATCACCCATAAAGTCCCAGGTGAAGCCGAGGCGCGGAGCGATATCGGTATCAAAGTCGAACAGCTGTTTACCGGTGGTACCTTCACCCTCGAACTGGTCCTTGCGCAGACCAACACTCACCATCCACTGGTCATTGACCTGCCACTGGTCTTCCAGATAAAAGGCGGTCAGGTCTGAGGAGAAGCTGCCTCCGCCAACGAATATGCGGTCTTGCACGATATCCATCGGCGCGCCGCTAGTATTGACAAAGAGAGCGCCACTATCGCCCTGAACGTCACCACCATTCTCGAGGGACAGGTATTCCCAGCTGTGGCCGCCGACAGGAACACTTACTCGTGTCGATGCACGTTGCTGCACATCCATACCAGCTTTCAGTGCGTGATCGCCGAGCGCGTAGCTGACATCCAAGCGGTACTGGGTATTTTCATCGAAGTTGTCGCCGATTGAACCACCAGGGCCACAGCCTTCTACGTCTGTACCATTAGTAAGAGTGCCACCAACAGTAGGACATTCCAGATTCAGCGGATCAGTGGAATAGTCAGTTTTAATCTTGCCTGCAAGCGCAGATACTGTCAGATCATTTCCGAAGTAGCCGGTGTAGTTGAGGCTATTCGCCTCACTACCGCGCAGCCGGGTAAAACCACCATTTGCATCGCCGATAGTACTCGTTTCCGCATCATAGGCGTAGACCTTCTCTGTCGATTCGTTGCGATCAGAGAATCCGGTATAGCTCAAGCGATGGTTTTCGGAAATATCCCAATCGATCTTGGTGCCCCAGAACAGGTTATCTCCGCCAGAGGACTCACGGACACGATAGGTATCTACGCCGTTATAGCGCTGAGTACCTGTCGCCTGGGTGAACCTTTCCTCTTTAGATCTGGGGTTGACCAGCGCGTACATGAACAGCTTGTCTTCAATGATCGGACCGGACGCGGAAAAGGTGTAATCCATCTCGTCAGTTTCGGCAACGCTGGTATCACGGAAAACTGCGCCGGTACCGCCGTCACCGCGAGATACCCGGCCTTCTGAACGCAGAGCATCTGGACTCCAGTCCATGGTGGCGCCGAATTCCCAGGTATTGCCGCCACTTTTGGTAACGGAGTTAATGACACCACCAGTGGTACGACCAAACTCGGCGGAATAGCCGCCGGTCTTGACCTGGAATTCCTTATAGAATTCAAACGGAACAGAGCTGCAGCCAAGCCCCTGGCGGGTATTGGTTACTTCCAAGCCGTTAATATAACAAGAGTTTTCAGCGACTGAAGCGCCACCGAATGATGCAAATGAAGCGGTATTACCTGATCCAAAATCGGAATCCCCCAAGACTACACCCGGGGCGAGAAGGGACACTGCAGTAAGGTTGCGGGCAACCGGCATCGCGTCAATCTGAGTTTCGCCAATAACCAAACCGGAGTCCATAGTATAGGTATCAACTGAAGTTGGCAGCTCGCCTTCAACAACAACCTCTTCCAAACCAGAAGTGCCAACGTCGAAATTAGCAATAGCATTTGAGCCCAAAGAAACTCGAACACGATTTTCCGCAACTTTTACGCCGCTTTTGGCGACGACCACCTTGTATGTACCAATGGGCAGATGCGCCAAGCGGAATTTCTTCTCAGCATCAGTCACGATCGTACGGGTCATACCCGTATCTTCATTAGTGGCGGTGACTGTATAAGATGCAGCGGCATCCATGCTGTCAGCATGGATAGAACCCACAATATTGGAGCTTGAGTTACTGGCAGCAAATGAAGGTGATGCCAGCCCGATTGAGGCGGCCATCACGGAAGCGGCTAGTAAGCTTTTCCGGAAATTGTTATTCATCTGTAACCCTCTATTGATCTTAAGATCGTTGGTTTAGTTATTGTTAAGTAACCGCCCCCCAGCGATCACTTTCCTCCCAACACCTAGATCTAACGAATGAGGCAAAAGAACCCACACTGTAAAATTGGGACATCAGTCACAAAGCGAATTTTTTTCAACAAAGCCTGCATCTAAACAGCATCATCACGACATTACGCTTAATCGCGCAAAAGAACCATTCATTAAAAATCTTTAAGGATGAAGGATATTGCACCAAGGGCGGACAGATAGGATAAATCCCCCTTCCTCACTCCTGTATGTCACCATTCCACATTCTGGCATTACCACCCTTTACTGACATTCAGAACAAACATTTCAATCTAATAATTCCGCTAACGTTCGCCGTGCTTTCCTCCCAAGCGTTGCCATTACGTGAAACCCGCGACCAGGCAATGCTCGCGATAACGCGCACTTTCAGCGGGGGTATGTAAATTAACGTTTCCTGCCACAACCGCATACTCACCTACTGCACACACCTTGACAGCACTCAGCTGGCAAATGGGAAACCAATCAAAGATAGTGACCCGCACATGGCGGTCGAGAAGTATTGACGGGCGGCAGGTCGAACAGAGGTCAGGATCAGTCGATGAGATTCAACTTCAAGAGGAAAGAATAAATTCGGAGCCGCATATATGCTCCTTCTGGATACAAGTCGATTACTTAACTAGAAACTCCAGGCGCCTTTTAGGCACGACAGTTTCGCAAATATTGCCATGTATGGCACTCTACCTCAGGCAAACGCATCAGCCTAGAACAGCCTTTGATACAACAGCATCAAGCTGTTGATCACGGTTTGGCCTACTCGAGGCCATCAAGAAAGGTCAGCATCTGACATCAAACTAATCCGAGGCCACAGAGTTGAAGTCACCAGATATCAGTACCTGATACGGAGTGGCTCTTCGGATTCCCCCCCCTGCACATATAAAAAAATTTTAAAAAATCAAGCAAGCATAAAACCTAGAATTTTTAGTTAAAAAAACGGGAGGCCAAGCCTCCCGAATTCAATTAACAAATATTTTTTAAATTTTAAAAGTCAGCGTTTTTAGAACGATACCCGCGTGCCCAAATAGAAACGACGCGGCTCAACCCATTCGACGGGCTCACCGAAGGCATACGTTCCGTCGCCAGCCAGCAGATCCTGCTCACGCATGCCAGCCTGGTCGTCAAACACGTTGAAGATATCCAGGAAAAACTCGGCTTCGTAGCCGGCCAGCTGGTAGCTGTACTTCACACGTGCGTCCAGGGTTCCATAGGAACTGGCGACTTTGTCACCAACCGAACTGCCGTCAACCCAGCGAGTGGTAACACCGCCATCTTCGTAGGGGTCATCAACACGTATCGGCAGATGGCGACCGGCGACAGACCAAGTATCACTGTAGCGCAGGCCGGAGTTCCAGTTGTACACGAGACCCAGTTCAATGCCGTTGCTGAAGAAGTAGGAACCGGCAACTTTGAACAGGTGCTCGATATTGCCCGGCTGGTCGCCCCACATGCCCGGTGCACGTGGATCCAGCCAGACCACGTCACCCTGGAAGTCCGCGTTACCGTCGGAGTTGGAGTTACCCTTGGCCAGGTTGTAGGTATAAGAGGCCAGCATCTGCCAGTTGTCGCTGCGGCGCTTGCGGAAAGTGAATTCCAGCCCCTGATACTCGCGCTTGCCACCTTTCAGTGTTGCCAGCGTGTAGTTCGAGTTCGGCATTTCACTCAAACCGAAGTAAGACAGCGGCAGTGCATATTTACCCGCGCTGTCCGGATCGGTGTACAGACCCAGGTCGTAATCTTCCAGCACGTCCTTGGTTACACGATTGGTATAGGTAACCTCGGCGCTCATATCATCACTCAAAGACATCGAGTAACCAAGCATGAACTCGTCGGTGTACGGGGTCTTGGTAGACGGAGCGATCAGTGCATCGCCCGGTCCACGAGTACGGTAGGTCAGCCAGTGGTCGCCGACATAGACCTGCTCGTCAAGTACATAGCCAGTAACTGTACCAGCAAACGAAGTCATATCAGTACGGATAGGATCGTAGTAACGACCGTAGAACCCCCATACCTTGCTGCTGCCATCACCATTGATGTTATAGGTTACACCGAGACGTGGGGCCAACTCCCAGTCAAAGGTGAAGATATTGGAGCCGTCACTCGCGAAATGTTTCCACTGTTCAGCACGCACACCGGCATTAACTGTCCACTGATCGTAGTTCCAGCTGTCCTGAATAAAAAAGGCACTACCTTTAGTTTTTACCGTGAAGGGTTCGGTAGATGCCATGTTAATGCGATAGACATTGATTGAATCGCCTGGATTGCCGGCAGAGCTTGAAAAAGTCAGAGCTTCAAGCTCTTTATACGCTTCTATATTTTCATCTTCATTTTTGTCTATATTATCAATAACTCCGTTGCTATTCGCATCGAACAGAGCCAAATAATAATCTGGATTCGCATCCATCATTGCAGAGATGATACGGGCGTAGTCGTCAGTCACTAGCTCAAGCGAACCCGTCCAGTCGCCGCCGGTCAAATCTGCCAGAGAGGCACCGCTGTTAGCCATAGCGATGGAAGAATACTGAGCGCCGTCACCGGTATATTGCAGATCGCGTTCGCGTTCGTTTTCAGTGTAGGAATACCCCGTCTTGATTTCATGGCTACCCCAATTGGTGTCCAGGAAGTACTCGAAAGTGGCAGCCCAAGTATCTTTATTGCGAAACTGAAGACTATCGTAACCAACGCCCCCGCGGTCCAAATCAGTCTGGGCCGGGTTCCCACCCATGTAAGCGACATCATTGCGCGTGGACTTGTCTGCGGCCAGAGTACTGATTTCGCCTTCGTGACTCGCGGCCTCCAGGGTCAGGATCATATTATCCCAGGAGTGAGAGTACTCGAGCTTGTAGTTGTCGCCACCCTGACGCTGACGTTGATCGCGGTTGTTCAACACATCAGACTGCCGCGAACCGGTAATATCAGACGGGTCGTTGAAGAAAGTAGCAACGAGCTTGTCATTATCTGTCGCCTGCCAAGTCAGCTTGGCGAAACCTAAGTCCGTGGTCTGCTTCGCCGTGCGCATAAACTCGCCGGTATCCGCGTAAAAGACGTCGTCCTCGCGCTCCTTCACCTGATAGGAGGTGAAGAACCACAGCTTGTCCTGAATGATGGGGCCACCCAGGGTAAAGGCGCTATCGAAGGTGGAGAACTTGTTGCCGTCGTTGTGCTTGTTGTCTGCAACCAGGCTGTCGTTCTGTGTGTAGTAGTTCACGGAGCCGTGGAACTCATTACTACCAGACTTGGTGACCACGCGGGAAACCAGACCGGAACCACCCTCATACTCGGCCGCCAAGCCGCCGGTGAGAACGTGCTGCTCCTGAATGATTTCGGAGTTCACGTTGGCACCAAATGTACCGTTCACGTTATCGGTAACATTGATGTTATCGATGTAGTATAAATTGTCGGTCGATGATCCAGAGGTGCGGCCTTTGGAGTCCACTGCATCGGAGTAGTTTACCCCGGACTTTGAGGACGGGTTGCCATCGATAGCCGGCTTGGTGCCCGGCGCTAGCTGCAGGTAAGACTGATAGTCGCGGCCTGTCGGCAGGGACTCGGTCAGGTCCAGAGTGATGTCCTGGCCAACAACTGTAGAAGTTGAGTCAACCATCTGAACTTTCTGGCCGGTAACCAGCACCTCTTCTAAACTCTCCGCAGCAGCATTGAGCGCATAATTAAGTGCAAAGCTCTGACCGGACACTACTCGAACATTTTTACTTTTTACCGCCTGGTAACCAGTCCCATTAACTTCCACCTCATATTTCGCTGACGGATCCAGGCCCATCAGCCTGATCTCGCCATTTTCATCAGTCATCCCTGTTTTAGAGGTCAAACTCTCTGGAGTATGGACATCGACCTCGGCCCCGGCGACAGGATTCCCCACACTGTCAGTAACCGTGATCCTCAGACCACCCGTATCAGCGAGTGCACTTCCACAGTACACCGTCAAACCGACAGTGGCCGCTAGCAAGCTCTTCTTAAACTTTCCTTTCATTATATTTTCCTTCTTATCCTTAAATTATTGGAATCCATATAAATGCGCCAAACCCCAGCGCATAAATGTGACAAGTGATCACCCCCATGTAATCACTTACCTCCCAACACATATCCATAATGAAGAAAAACAGAATTACCTGACAAGCTTTTTTTACCTGCCTTTATTCTTTAGAGGATGACGCGCCTAACCTGAGGTTAAAACCGCGAAATAGACATCTTAATTTGGCATAAATTGAAAAATTTATATTGAAAATGTATTTTTTTTAGAAAAAAGAACCTGAAAAAACACCTTATGCGCAACTCTATTCCTGAGGCAGCTCACCCACCTAAACAATGACTAAAGGAACAAACGTGACAATCACGAAAAACAATCGCAAGCCTGAGAAGCCCAAAAACCAAAAGACATTAACGTCATATTTGGCAGCTTATTAAATTCAAAACACAAAACTTAGACCAGTTTAATCCAGCGCCAAAACAACTAACGATTTGCTGAAATCGCCAAATATTAATTACCTACCCGGTAATGTCAGATGGCGTTCAGCAAACAAATAGAAAACTTTAAACTGCGATCTAGCACGCCCGTACAGCATGCTAGATTTTTCGATATGGGGAAGATAGCCGCCTGAAGGGATATGGAAAAAAGCTTGATAGCCGAGAAAATTAGGGCGAGCGTGACACCCGCCCGGAAGGATTATTTACGCAAAAACTCCAACATCCACCGCGCTACCGCGCTTTCGTGGATATCGTTCTGCAAAGATGCCTTGCCTTTGGCAACTACCTCTTCGCCGAACGCCTCGCGGCGCAGTTCCAGCAGGCTATCGGAATACGGTTTGGTGAATTCCGGATGGGCCTGGAAGGTCAGCATATGGTCGTCCACCTGCACCATGGCCATGGGGCAGAATTCGCTGGAGGCCAGCACCTTGGCCCCGGGCGGCAATTCTTCAACCTGGTCCTGATGACTCACCAGCAGACTGAAACTGCCCCGCGGCTCCGACATCCAGGCAGGGGTCTCCTGCAGTTCATAGCTGTGCACGCCCACACCCCAGCCCTTGTCGGACTTGCGGGTTTTGCCGCCTAGCGCGTGAGCAATCAGCTGGTGGCCGAAACAGATGCCGATAGTGGGTTTCTTGGCATTGTGCAATTCGCGCACAAAATCCATCAGCGGCGGAATCCAGGGTTTGTCCTCGTAGACACCGGTCTTGCTGCCGGTAATCAGATAGGCGTCCACTTCATCCATATTGGCGGGATATTCGCCGCGCTGCACCTCGTAGGTCACAAACTCCAGGTCCGGGTCCTGGGCCCGCAACAGTTCGGCGAACATTTCCGGGTACTCGCCAAACTCTCCGACCAGTTGTTCACGTACATCGTCAGTTTTCAATACACCTATTTTCATTATCACACCGCTGAATTGACTGCTGAGTTTGCGGATTATGACATATCTGCGGCGCCCCTTTCCGTTTTTGGCTGCGCAGAGTTCACGCTGTTTGCAGCGCAATCAGAGTCAGTGACTAAACTGACAATTGGAAGTCCCGATTCAGTCACGGAGCGATCTCACATGAAAGCCCTCCCCGTTGTCGCCACCTGTCTCGTCGCATTGCTCGGTGCCAGTCAGGCGCTGGCGGACTACGAACAGGGCACGGTCGTCGTCCGCATCGGTGCCGGCTGGGTGGAACCCGACGACGATTCCAACTGGTTGCGGCTGGACGGCGTTCCCCTGGAGAACACCCGCGTCTATGTGGACAATGCCTCGAGTGCGACCTTTACCGGCTCCTGGCTATTTGCTGATCACTGGGCGATCGGGTTGCTGGCGGCTATTCCCTTCAATCACGACCTGTATGTAGGTGGGCTGCCGGACCCGAACGGCGGTCCAGCATTAGGCCGCGTGCGCCTCGGGGATACCGACCAGCTGCCCCCCACGCTGACGGTGCAGTGGTTCCCGGTCTGTAACGAATCCTGGGTGCAGCCCTACGTCGGTCTGGGGGTCAATTACACCAGCTTTACGAATGAGGACATCAGCCGCACCGCCAACGACTACTTCCAGAATGCCCTCGGCGCCGAGGGCCCCGCGGAGCTGGACCTGGATGCCTCCTGGGGACTGGCGGGGGAACTCGGTGTCGACATTTCCTTCGGGCGTCGGAGCCGTTGGCTGGTCAATGCCGCGGTCTGGTACATAGATATGGACACGGATGCGAGGATCCGCTTTCCGACCAACGACGGTGCCAACCGCATTAAGACGAACGTCGATATCGATCCCTGGATCTATTCCGTCGGTATTGGCTACCAATTCTGACCCCATATCGGATCCCGGCACGCCGACAGGTTCGGGCGCCGGGATCCGCCGCCTCACTGCCCCCGTTCGTAGACCTTTTCACCGGCAACCCAGGTTTCCAGCACCCGGGTTTTCCACAGCGTGTGCGGGTCTATCGCGAACAGATCCCGATCCAGCAAGACAAAGTCGGCGGCCTTGCCTGGCAGCAGGTTGCCGAGCACATGTTCCTGATGCGCGGCATAAGCCGCACCGAGGGTAAAGGCGCGCAGTGCTTCGGCAAGGGAAATGGATTCCTGCGCGCGCCAGCCGCCCGGCGGTTGGTCGCGGGTATTCTGGCGGGTGACTGCCGCGTGTATACCGAGGAAGGGGTTAACCGGCTCCACCGGGAAATCGGATCCGGCAGCCAGTGGCGTCCCCTGATCGAGGAAGGTCCGCCAGGCATAGGCCCCGGCAAGTCGCTTGTCGCCAACCCGGTCGCCGGCCATATTCATGTCGCTGGTGGCGTGGATCGGCTGCATGGAAGCGACAATGCCCAGCGTTTTAAAGCGCGGGATATCCACCGGTGCCACTATCTGTGCGTGTTCGATGCGGTGGCGGAAATCTCCCTCAGCCTGCGCCGGTTTCTGCTCGGCGAATTGGGCAAACTCGTCGAGTACCTGGCGGTTGGCGCGGTCGCCGATCGCGTGCACATTGATCTGGAAGCCCTGCGCCAGGGCGCGGCCGAAGTAGTCGTCCATTTCCCGGTGATTGTGCAGCAACAGGCCCGCGTAGTGCGGCTGGTCAGAGTAATCCGCCAGCATTGCCGCACCGCGGCTGCCCAGGGCCCCGTCGGCAACGACCTTGATACTGCGAATAAATAGGCGATCTTCCGGACTACCCACAACCCCCTGCGCCAACATCGCATTGAAATCCCGGGTACCGGCCATCACCATCGGGTAGACGCGCATCGGAATGGCATCGCGCTGTGCCAGTGCCCGATAGGCCCGGTAGGTTGGGCCGTCGATTCCCGCGTCATGCACGCTGGTCAGCCCGTTGGCGAGTGCGATCTGAAACGCCGCGCCCAGGGCTGTTTCCACCTGCGCCTGCGACGGTGCTGGAATCGCTTCGGCCATCAGCTCCATGGCGTTGTCCACCAGAATACCGGTGGGCTGCCCACTGGCATCCCGCAGAATCTCTCCCCCCTCCGGTGCGCGTGTGTCCCGATCGATGCCGGCGGCGCGCAGCGCGGCGGAATTGGCCCAACCGGCATGACCATCGACCCGGCGCAGCCAGATCGGCTGAGACACCTCCAGCGCATCCAGATCGGCCGCACTAGGCCAGCCCTTGCCCTTCCACAGCACCTGGTTCCAACCCCGCCCGGTAATCCAGCTTCCCCGGGGCTTCCCCTTGGCAAATGCCTTGATGGCAGACAGGGTTTCGGCAAAAGACTTGTCGCGCAGATCAATTTCGCCCTGCAGAAACCCCAGCGCACTCATATGGCCGTGGGCATCGATCAGCCCGGGGATCAACGCGCGCCCATGCCCGTCGATCACTTCGGCGTCGGGATAGCGCCCGGCCATTTCGTCGCTATCGCCCAGCGCGAGTACTTTGCCGTCGGCAAATGCCAGCGCCGAGAACTTTTCGACGACCGGTTTACCGGACTTGTCCGGAACAATATGGGCGCCCCGAATATTTTCGATCAGCTGCGTATTGCAGTATGCCGTGAGAGGGAATATCAGGAGCGCAAACAGGATCCGCATCCGCATAGACTTACCTTTATGGTTTTCTTCATTGTTATGGATTCGCGCCGTCCGGACACGAACTTAGAGCTCATTAAAACTCAAGCCCTCGCCCACCGCCATAGTCAGGCCGCCTCCGAAATTCATGATTGCAAGGAGGCTACCGGATAATCGGCACTTCGCTAAGGCAACTGTACCTTGCACCGCTTTTTCTTAATCGGTATCTTGATTCACGACTCTAAATCGAAACTGAGTCATCGATAGGATATCGCCAATTCAATAAGGACATTATTTTTCCGTCTCCCTATCAATACACATTGGGTGAAGGTTCCGTTTAACCGCGGCATCGCTTTCACCGTATTCAATTGCGGGTCGCTTGCAATGAGCCCCGTTCAAATCTGCATATGCCAACCTTTGCCGGTTTTCTGCATATCGCGCTCACGGATGTATCAGCACAACAAGGAGTTCAATATGACTTCGCCAACGGTCAGTCAATTCGCCCACCTTAGAACATTGAAAAAACGACTTCCCCTGCTTATTGCCCTGGCTGGCGCTGTCGCCGTGCCGGTGCAGGCAGATCAGCAGTCGGTACTGGAAGAGGTCACTGTCACCGCGCAGAAACGCCAGCAGTCACTGCAGGATGTCTCAGTTGCAGTCAGTGCCTTCTCCGGTGATGCCATTGAAAAAATGGGCTTCGAGGAGGGGCTGGATATCACCCAGCAAGTGCCCAATATGAATTTCTTTGCCATTTTTGGCGAAGCGTCGAGTCCCTCAGTCAGCCTGCGCGGTATCAGCCTGGTGAATTTTTCCGATTCCTGGGAATCGCCGGTTTCCATTTACGTGGACGACGTCTACCGCGGCAACCCCGCCGGCTCGGCCATCCAGCTGTTCGACCTGGAGCGGGTGGAAGTGCTGCGCGGCCCCCAGGGCACGCTGTATGGGCGCAACACCACTGGCGGCCTCGTGCACTATGTTTCGCGCAAGCCTACCGAGGATTTTGCCGCCAGCGCCAGCGCCAGTTTCGGCAGTTATGCCGAGCGCATTGTGGAGGGCATGGTCAGTGGGCCGCTCAGCGAATCCGTGCGCGGGCGGGTCGCGGTGAAAAGCACCCAAAATGACGGCTGGCAGACCAACACGGTGACCGACGAGAAGCTGAACGATACCGATAATTTCGGCTACCGCGCCCAACTGGATTTTGATCTCACCGACAATGGCGGTCTGCTACTGAATGTCCACGGCAGCAGCGCCGACCAGCAATCCGTCGGCTTTGCCCATATGGGATACCTGGAATCCTCCGAAGCGGGCGCCGCAACCTGCAGTATTCCCCGCATCCAGGCGGGCCAGTGCACCAGCGCCTCTTTCGCCATGACCGGCGCAGAGGCGGTCAACGGCCACTACGATCCGGAGCACGTTGCCAGCGGTGCAGCCGGCGGGCTCGGCACCACGATAGATACCTTCGGCAGTTCCGCCACGCTGAACTGGGATTTCGACAGCTTCAGCCTGACCTCGATCACCGCCTACGAAGAACTGGACAAATTCCTGCAGGACGATGGCGATGGCACCGCGGTAGTCTATTTCGACGAGCAGTACGCGGTGGATGCGGAACAGTACACCCAGGAACTGCGCCTCAACGGCAGCGGTGAAAACACCACCTGGGTAACCGGCTTCTATTACTACAAGGACGACCGCGGTCTGGTTACTGAATCCCCGACCACCGCCGACTGGGATGCACTGGGACTGTGGCACCGGGAATGGGTCGCCCTCGACACCGAGTCCTGGGCGCTGTTCGGCCAGGTGGAATACGACCTCAACCCGGAACTGACCCTGGTGAGCGGACTGCGTTACACCGACGAGAATCGGGATTTCGCCCAGATTTCCGGCCCCAGTTTCTACGAGCCGCTGACCGTCTCCGACGACCTGTCGGAAAGCGCCACCACCGGGCGGCTCGGCCTCGACTGGCGCCCGGACGAGGTCACCCTTGCTTACGCCAGCCTCTCCACCGGTTTCAAGAGCGGCGGTTTCTCCGGCAGTTACAATGCCTCGCTGCAAGCCACCCGCCCGGTCAGATCCGAGGACATCACCAATTTCGAGCTGGGCATCAAAACCACGCTCGCCGACCGATTCCGCGTTAATGCGGCGGCCTTTAACTATACGATTGAGGGCTACCAGGCACAGGTTTTCCTGACGGTGGCGGACGGCAGTGTTATTACCAATGCCGGCGACGTAACCGGCACCGGCGCCGAAATCGAAGTCACCGCGCCAATTACCGATAATTTCGAGATGATCGGCGGCGCGGGATGGCTCACCACCGAGTTTGATTCCGATCAGATTTTCCATGTCGCCGGAGACAACTACACCCTCGACGGCAACGAACTGCCCTCGGCCCCGGAGTTCACCTATAACCTGATGGCGCGCTACTACATGAGCCTGGGCGGAAACGGCGAGCTGGTATTCCAGGGGGACTACGCCTGGCAAGCGGAGCATTTCCTGCAGATTGAAAACGACCCCTACTCCCGCCAGGACGCCTACGGGCTGGCCAATGCCAGTGTCAGCTGGCACTCTCCCAGCGACCGCTACAGCATCGAGGGCTTTGTCAAAAACCTGACCGACGAACAGTACTTCACTTACCAGAATACTCTGGGTAGCGACTGGGGCTACGGTGTCTGGGGACAGCCGCGCACTGCCGGCATGCGCCTGAACTGGAAACTGTAAAATCTCCCGTCTCCGGTCAGAAGCACTGACCGGAGACGGTTTTATGCCGAGCCGGTTTACCGCCGCATCATCCGTCGCTCGCCATTAATCAATGCAAAGGTGATTAGCAACGCCAACGGCATGAAGTTCTTTTAAAATCACCATTAATGGAAAATTTTTTTATCAAAAAAACTATATGAAGACCAGAAAAACAAATAGCAGATTTTTCCAATCTTAAATGTTTCCCGCCCATTTCCTGCCCGTTGCCTCGCGGCGACTTTCCTGTCGCCAAGTGTCAACTTTATGTCCCAAATAGACGAGTAACTTGCGATTCGAATTATTACCTTATAACTGAATTGTCTATTCCCTTCGGCAAGCTCGCCGACAGGAGAGAAGGCAACGAGATCGCAAAGCCAAGAAAATAATAATCGGGGAGGTTGGTAAATGACTCCCGCTAAAAGTCGAAATGCTGCGACCACCGCAGTCACGTCGGTTGCACAGACACCAACTTCCCCGCTACCGGAATGTCGCCCCGGATCCGCTCTTCGCCGGACCCACCGCAACAACCGGTTCTGAACTTTTCCCCTTTGCCATCACAACACCGCAAGAAACAGACAACCCGGCCTCTGTTGCCGGATAACGACCTGCACCCTTAGGGGTGGGGTGACTTTGGGCTCACTGACATATGACTCTGCTGATTAGAACCGCTTCATTGACGGGTTTTTATGAACTGGTTACTCGGCTAAATGGCAATCCGGACGCCTTGCTGCACCGCTTTAATATCGACCCGGAAAAAGTATTAAAGCTTGAAGGAGTAATGCCCTACCGCACCAAAATCGCGTTGATCGAGGAAGCGGCTCGGGCGCTGAACTGCCCGGATTTCGGTCTGCGCCTGGCGCAGGAACAGGACCTGACGATGTTTGGCTCTCTGGCCGCAATTGCCCTCAGTGCGCCTACTGTCGGCGAGGCAATGCAGAAAATTGTCCAGTACATGCGCTATTACGCCCCGGGCATGCACATGACACTGGATCGCGGAAATCAGGGCGGGCTCGCGTACCTGAAACTCGAAGTCAGCGAACCCATCACCGGTGCACGCCAGCATATGGAGCTGGCTCTTGGCCTGGCCAACAACGTCTTCAAGATGCTGTACGGGAGCGATTTCCGCGCGGAAGCCGTCACCCTCAAGGCCAGTGAATCACTGGGCCACAACAGCTACCAGCAGATTTTCGAAGCCCCGGTTTATTTTGGCCGCGAGAGCGATGCACTGGTCGTCAGCACCGAGCACCTGAACAAAAACATCGATGCGCAGAACCCGGCGCTGTATGAACTGTTCGGAAAATATATCAACGACGCACTGATTTGTGAGCCCCTCGACGTGCTGCACCAGGTCAAGCAGTTGATCTATCGCCTGCTGCCGACCCAGCGTTGCAATCTGCAGGTGGTGGCGAATCAGCTCGGCCTGCACAAGCGCACACTGCAACGCCGGCTCAGTGAGCACGGTATTGTGTTTGAAGATCTGCTCGACGATATCCGTCGCGAACGCGCCGACAGCTATCTCAGCGAACCGGAAATGCCGATGACCCAGATTGCGAGCCTGCTCGGTTACCGGGAACAGAGCTCGTTCAATCGCGCCTGCCGTCGCTGGTACGGCATCACACCGCTGAGCCGGCGCAGCAAGCTGCAGACAACCGCAATGATCAAGGACGCGTCGGCGATCCTCGAGCCGGCAGCGGACTGACCCGCCCCCGTGTCAGCGCATCGCTACCATTCGATGCCCTGGCGCGCGGCGATACCGTCATGGAAAGCGTGTTTGAGCGCGCGCATTTCCGTTACTGTATCCGCTGCATCCTTCAGATACTGCTTTGCGCCGCGCCCGGTAATGATCACGGTCTGGTCCGCAGGGCGCTGCGCAATAGCCTCCAGCACCTCGTCTTTATCCAGCCAGTGGTAATTGAGCGCATAGGTAAGTTCATCCAGTACCACCAGGTAGACACTGCTGTCGGATAGTGCTGTGCGGGCCCTGTCCCACAGCGCCAGCGCCGCCGCTTTGTCGGTCTCGAAATCCTGCGTCTCCCAGGTGAAGTCGGTCCCCATTTCAAACCACTGCAGCGGGTATTGGCCGGCAGGCAGGCCGGTCAGCAGGTTTTTCTCCCCGCACTCCCATACGCCCTTGATGAACTGTGCCACCACCACTTTGTGGCCGTAACCCAGTGCGCGGGTCACCGTTCCCACCGCCGCGGTGGTTTTGCCTTTGCCATCCCCGGTATACAGGATCACGATGCCGCGCTCTTCCAGTGCTCGGGCTACACCCGCATCGACAATTTTCTTGCGCGCTTGCATGCGCTTTTTGTGGCGTTCTTTTTTGGGCGAGTCGTCCGGTGCAGTCATAGTCAGTCTGGTATTGCAGTTGCTGAACAGATAGCGGGAGCGGCCTAGCGCCACTCCCGCCGGGGGATGGCCAAGGTTACAGGGTCAATTGCACGCCTGCATAGACCGTCGCCCCCGCAGTGTAGTATCCGGCAACTTCGCGGTAGTCCTCGTCCAGTACATTTTCACCGCGCAGGCTCAGGCGCACGGAGTCCGACAGCCGGTAGGCCGCGTTGATGTCCAGCTTGTCGTAATCTTCCAGGGCGAGAGCCGGGCCGCCCCAGGATGGATTTGGACTCATCCGGTCGGCCACCCGCTGCCAGTTGCCGCTGATGCTCAGGCGGTCACCGAGCAGGCGATAGGTGAGCCCCAGGTTGGCAACCTGCTGCGGCACCTGCAGTCGCTGGTCGCCTTCCGTATCCACGGCGTCCAGCCAGGTACTGTTCAGGTACCAGGAAAGTTCCGGGTTGAAGTCTCCTGCCAGGGAGAGCTCCACACCTTCGGACTCGCTTGTACCATCGTCCTGGGCATAGGCTCCCCAGGTACCGAGCGAATAGTCATAGACAATGGCGTCAGTCACCTGCTGGTCAAAATAGGTGATCTCGAGCCGCAGCAGCTCTGCCAGCTGATAATCCAGTCCCAGTTCGTAACCCCGGCTGGTTTCCGGCCCGACGGCGGCGACATCTTCGGCGGTGTTGTACGCCACCTCATAGGGGCTGGGAGCACGGTAGCCGGTGCCGTAACTGGCGCGGTACTTTAACTGCTGCTGTTCACCCAGCAGTACCGGATAGGCCACGGAAACTCGCCAGCTGTTGTGGTCTTCGCTTTCCAGCCTGTCACGGCGGTAACCGAGGGTGTAGTAGACCCTGTCCGCCAGATTGCCATTCCACTCGGTAAACAGGCCCAGGCTGTCGAGGTCCTGCTCACTGGTCGCTGAATCATAATTCTGCTGTTCCAGCTCCGCGCCCCAGACCAGCTCGCCACCTGCGATCGCGCTGTTGCCCACATAATTGGCTTCCGCAATCACGCCATCGACCGCGTAGCTGCTTTCGCCCAGTGACAGACTGTCCCGTGAAATTTCCTGCCGCGCGAGGGAAACGCGGTGCGCGGTTTTGTCCTGCTGGTAATTGCCCGCCAGCCGGTAGCTGGTCTGCTTGAATTTATCCAGGCACTCCTCAGTAGTGACGAAGCCCGCATAGCAGCCGTCAAATTCCGATTCGGTATCGGTGCGGCGAACCTGACCTTCCACGCTCAGTGCATCGGTGAACCGGTAACCCAGTCTCGCAGAGCCGGTGAAGTTTTCGTAGCCGTCGCGCTCGCCCGTCGTGTCGCTGACGCGGCTGTTAAAACCATCATTTTCAAAGCGCGAAACGTTGACGCGGTAATTCCACCGTTCCCTTTTCCCGCCGAGATCCGCATTGACCTGCTGCGCTCCGTAGCGGCCCGCTTCCACCCCAAGTCGGGCCTGCAAGGGTTCGCTGGATTCTTTACTGATGATATTGATGACCCCGCCGGCGCCGGCACCGTACATCATGCCCTGTGGGCCACGCAGCACTTCGATACGCTCAACATCGCTGGCCAGCAGATGCTGGAATTGTGTCGCCACCTGGGTGTTGGTGGGGTCGGAAATATTGACGCCGTCGAGTAAAACCAGCGTGCGGTAGCTGCTCTCACCGCGCAGGTACACTGCGCTGACTTTTCCCGCCCCACCATTGTTACTGATGGAGACTCCAGGCAACGTACGGATTACATCCAGCAGGCTGGTGTAACCGAGTCGCTCAATATCCACGTCGGTGAGTACGGAAACGGAAACGCCACTCTGGGCTTTCGGAATTTCGACACGGTTTCCGGTGACGACCATCTGCTCCAGATCATCGGCGGCGAGGGTTGTGACAGGTTGACACGCGGCAGCAATCGCGGCTGCAACAAGTGTTCTTTTCATGGTGATTCCCCAATCTCGAGATAAAAAACGGATTGAGGGAGGGTGAGTGCAATCGGTGCGGACTACGGGAAATACTAAAAGGAATTTTTAGGACGGCCCTTCACACAGACCAGACAAAGCCCTCCGCTTTATCCTCGAATCCGGACGGAGTCCGGACAATCACCGAGGGCCGGTATCGGGCTTATCGAAATTCCGGCGGGAAAATCGAATCACCGTTGCGGGGGCAGCGCCGGAGTGCGCCTTGAAGAAACTGGCTCACCGGACTTCCCGTTTACCCCAGCCAAGCGCCTGACTAACAGGTTAAAGGCACTGCTGGGCACCCAGGGCGGCGGCAAGTATAGCGGAAACCGCGCAGCGGTATCACATGGTTGGGAATGAAATACTTATTTAAAGCAGATCCAGTGGCACAAAGTCCGCGACGCCATTGCGCCAGCGAAATTCACAGCTGACACCGTAGACATCGCCGATCAGCGCCGGGGTAAACACATCCTCGGGCGCTCCCTGGGCGCGGAGATGGCCGTCCTGCAACAGCAGTACGCGATCGCAGAACCGCGCTGCCAGGGCCAGGTCATGTAGTGCCAGCAATACCGTCTTACCGGCGTCAGCCTGCTGGCGAAAGCTGTGCATCAGTTGTAACTGGTGGCGGATATCCAGAGCTGCGGTGGGTTCGTCGGCGATCAGCAGCGGCGCGTCGCCCACCATCAACCGCGCCAGCTGCACACGCCGCAGCTCGCCGCCGGACAACTGGGTGACCGGCCGCGAGGCCAGTGGCTGCGCATCGACGGTTTTCAGGGCGCGGGCAATACGCTCGGCATCCTCACCGCGGCGCCCCCAGGGCAGCAGCCCCAGCGCCACCAGGTCCCGGGCGCTCAGGCTCCAGGCCGGTGTCTCCGCCTGGGGCAGGTAAGCACAGATCTGTGCGCGCTGCGCTGCCGGCAGCTTTTCGGCATCGCGGCTGTCGAATGTGAGGCGACCCGATGAAGGCACCAGCACGCCGGCGAGAATTTCCAGCAAGGTACTCTTGCCGGCGCCATTCGGGCCGACCACGGCGGTCAACTCGCCCGGTTTGAACACGCAGCGGATATCGCGCAGTACCTTGAGCCCGTGGCGTTCCAGGCCGAGGTTTTCACAGGTAACTTCCACCGATACTTCGCTCACGATCCCTGCCCCCGACGTGCGCTGACAATCAGCCAGAAAAAGAACGGCGCGCCGATAAAGGCGGTTACCGCACCGATGCGCAACTCCTGCGCACCGACAAAATTCACCACGAGAATGTCCGCCAGCAACAGCAGCAGTGCACCGGCCAGCGCGCTGGCCCACAGCAACCGCCCAGGATCCTGCCGCACCAGCGGGCGCACCAGATGCGGCACCACAAGGCCGACAAAGCCAATGGTACCGGCCACCGCCACTGCAGCGCCCACCGCCGCGGCGATTCCGAGTAACACCAGCAGCGGATAACGGTGGCCGCGGAATCCAAGCGAAGCCGCGCTCGCCTCGCCAAGTGACAGTGCACGCAGGTAATTGCGTGCAGAGAACAGCAGCACGGCGCCGGCCAGGATAAATGGCAGTGCTAACAGAAGCTGATCCCAGCCGCGGTTGGCCAGCGAACCGAGCAACCAGAAAACGATTTCCTGCATGGCAAACATGCTCGGCGCGTAATTCAGGGCCAGAGCCATCAGCGCCGACAGGAAGGCATTGATAGCCACACCGGCGAGCACCAGGCGGCTGGCGCTGGCACCGCGCCCGGCCAGCATCCACACACAGGCCACCGCGACAAAAGCCCCGACGATGGCCAGCACCGGCAACAGCCAGCCGGACTGCCAGGCGAGGCCGTAGTAGAGCAAAAGGATTGCAGCGAGTGCCGCACCGCTGCTCACCCCCAGGAGTGCCGGTTCCGCCAGCGGGTTGCGCAGCATGCCCTGCATCGCGGCGCCCCCCATGCCCAGTGCCGCGCCGATCAGAATCGCCAGCAGCGCGCGCGGCAGGCGCAGTTGCCACAGGATCACTGCGTCGCTGCCGTCACCGCGCCAGCCCTGCTGCAGCGCCGCGGCGAGATCGATGGAGACGGGCCCACTGACCAGCGCGGCGATCAATGCCAACGGCAGGGCCAGCGCCAGCAGCCACAGGGCGAGATTATTGGTGTCGATCGGAAGACTTCGAGGCAAGGGATTCTCTCTTTTCCTTGAGTTGTTGCAGTACATCCGCCGCCACGAGTACCGGGCAGAAACCGAGCTCTGCCGGCAGGGTAAAGACCCGGCCGCTGTCAACATAGCGGCGGATGACCGGGTGCCGCTCGGCCAGGTGCGCGAGCGCGAATTCATCGTCGCCTCCATACAGCACCAGCAGATCCGGCTGTGCGGCGACCACTTCCTCCAGACTGACGCGGCGCAACTGGCCTGCGCCATCCCGGGCGGCGAGATTTTCAAACCCGGCGCGCTCGAGCAGCTGGCTCTCCAGCATGCCGCTACCGTAGGTAATGTTGTTGGCGGACAGGATCAGTGCGCTGGCGCCGCCCGGGACTGCGGATTCCGCCAGCAGCTGTTGCAGGCGCCGGCGCTGCGCCGCCAGCGCGGAATTGTCGCCGAGCGCCTGCTGCAGGGCATCCAGCTGCTGTACCAGCTGCGCCAGGCTGTACGCATCGGGAATGTCTACAACCCGCAAACCCAGCTCGCGCAGGCGCTTTGCCGCGCGCTGGGCGCCGTACTGGCCGACCAGAACCAGATCCGGGTGTAACCGCAGCAATTCCTCCGCACGACCGCGATTCAGGACAACGTGTTCCGGCAGCGGCGCCTTGCGGTAGTGCTCGTCGCCGGACAGCCAGGTCACCGAGGCAATTCTTTGCGGCGCGACCCAGTTCAGCAGCACCTGATCGATGCACAGGTTCAGGGACGCAACCCTGGACTCGGCCGAGATTGTCGGCGCGACCACCAGCAACAGCAGAAAGAAGAAGGGCCGGAGCAATAAAATCATGGATAATTTGTCGTTCTGGGCCGACAGGCGCCGGCGGAGCCCGTCGACCGGGACATGGCGCGGCCAGCATATCCGCAAACGACAGGTGAATCCAAACTGGCCTGCCACTGCATCCTACCGACAGAGACAACAAAACATTAACAATAACTGGAACACAAAATGAACGAAGACACTCTCGAGCTGCTGGTTCCCTTCGCCTTTTTCCTGTTGATCGGCGTATCGCTGTGGATGGTCTTGCACTTTCGTGCGCGGAAAGCGCTGGAAATCCAGGAAACGGTACGTTTCGCCCTGGATAAAGGTGTCGAGCTAAGCCCGGAACTGCTCGAACGTCTCGGCGTTGACAACAGCCAGCACCCGCAAAAGGATTTCCGCAACGGTATTGCCTGGATCATGACCGCTGTCGGCATCGCGCTGTTCGGTTTTTTCATTCCCGACCCGAGTCACAATGCGTTCAAGGCCATGCTGGCCATCGCCGCGCTACCCCTGGTCGCAGGCCTCAGCTACCTGGTCATGCACCGGATGGCCCGCCACCAGCCCGCCTGATACAGCCCGCCTCCGCCTCAGTCAGCCCCAATTGGGGCTGCCGGGGACGACGCTCAAGCCATATCGATCGCCGCCAGCGCCTCGGCCAGGGTTTTCACCGGCACCATTTCCATGCCGTCGACATCGTTCTTCAGGCGGTTGGCGGCCGGCACGATGGCCTTGCGGAAACCGTGCTTGGCCGCCTCGCGCAAGCGCTCCTGACCCGACGGTACCGGGCGTATCTCCCCGGACAGGCCCACTTCGCCGAACACCATCAGGTCCCGCGCTAGCACGCGGTTGCGGAAACTGGAGACTACCGCCAACAGCAGCGTCAGGTCGGCACTGGTCTCCATCACCTTGACCCCGCCGACCACGTTGATAAACACATCCTGGTCGCCGACGAGGACACCGCCATGGCGGTGCAGCACGGCCAGCAGCATGTTCAGCCGGTTCTGGTCCAGGCCCACGGCGACCCGGCGCGGGTTGCCGAGGCTACTGTCGTCCACCAGCGCCTGCAGTTCAACCAGCAGCGGGCGCGTGCCCTCCCATACAGACGTCACCACCGAGCCGGCGGCCACCTCCTCGGCGCGCTGCAGAAAGATCGCCGATGGATTGGAAACTTCCTTCAGGCCCTGCTCGGTCATCGCAAAAACACCCAGCTCGTTCACCGCACCGAAGCGGTTCTTGTGCGCGCGCAGGGTGCGGAAGCGGGAATCGTGGGTGCCTTCCAGCAGGACAGAGCAGTCGATGATGTGCTCGAGCACCTTGGGCCCGGCCAGACTGCCGTCCTTGGTCACGTGCCCCACCAGGATCAGGGCGGTGCCGGTCTGCTTGGCAAAGCGGGTCAGGTAGGCGGCGCTCTCGCGCACCTGGGCCACCGATCCCGGTGCCGACTGCACCTCGCTCATGTGCATGACCTGGATCGAGTCCACCACCATGACCCGCGGTTTCACTTCCTTCGCCACTTGGCAGATACGCTCCACATCGGTCTCGCTGAGCATCTGCAGGTCGTCCGCCGGCAGCCCCAGGCGCTTTGCGCGCATCGCCACCTGCTGCAGGGATTCCTCGCCGGTGATGTACAGCGCCGATAGTCTGCCGGCCAGGTGGCACAGGGTCTGCAGCAGGATGGTGGACTTGCCCGCGCCCGGGTGACCGCCGATCAGCACCACGGAACCGGGCACCAGGCCGCCGCCGAGCACGCGGTCCAGCTCGCCGGCATTGGTGGGGATACGGGGCAGCTCGCTGAGATCGATCTCCGACAGCTTCTGCACCCTGCCGGCACCGGCCGCGCCGGCGTAGCCGGCCTGGGCATCGGTGAAGTTGGCCGCGCGGCTGTCCTTGTGTTCCGGCCCCAGTCGCACCTCGCTGAGGCTGTTCCAGGTACCACAGGCGCTGCACTGGCCGGCCCACTTGGTGTAGTCGGCGCCGCACTCATTACAGACGTAGGCGGTTTTGCGTTTGCTGGCCAAGGCCGTCCCCCCAGGGAAAATTCACGGATTCGGGCGCAGAGTTTACCTGCCGCGCCGCGCGGGGGAAAACGGTCGCTGGTTACCGGCAGTCACCCGGTCACGATGACCCGGGTGCCAATGGGGGCATACTGGAAGAACTTGCGTGCCATCTGCGGGGGCATGCGCACGCAGCCGTGGGAGGCGGCATGGTTGGGCACATCGGACGAAGCGTGAAAACCGATGCCGTGATTGAAGCGGATAAAGTAGTCCATCTTGGCGCCGCGGTAGTAGGTGCCGGCCGGGCGCCTGTCAGTGCGGGTATCCACGTCGGCGCGCACAACCCTGTGGGTATCGCGGTCCACATAGCTGCCGAACAGCGTGGAGCGGTGATGCACCTTTTTCGCCAGCACGCGATAGTGCCCCTGGGGCGTGCGGAATCCGGGCTTTCCCGAGGACACGCGCGATTCACCGACGAGAATATCCCCCTTGTAGAAGTAAGCCCGCTGCTCACCGAGGGACACGCGGATCGACGCTACGCCGGGTGCGGTGGCCGCGGCCTCGTCATCGAACCAGTCCGAACCGATCGCTGCCACCGGCAGGGCCAGCAGTAGCGCAATCATGTAGACAAGCATTGCGGCAGGGAGTCGCCCGCTATGACCGATAATCGACATAGTCCCACCTCCACATACTTCGAACGTAACGTGGTTGTGGACAATTGCTTATAAAAATTCATGCTCTGCGCAGCAGACTTTTGACAAAAATCCGTATAACGCCTGTGCTCGGAACTCACTGATGCAAACCGTGCCTACTGAACCAAGGGAAAACGCCGGACGTCATGCCCTGCTCGAATTAATGGAAGCCGGAAAATATGCGCTACTGCGCAGTCTGTGTGATATGGTTCTACCCCTCTTCCATCGTCAGGGTATATCCCGGTGAAGCGCAATCTCGCAACAGTGCTGATCCTGCTGGCGGCCCTGCTCGGCCAAGCCATCGCATCGGTATTGCCTACTGACTGCGCCGCGACGGTGGGGGGCGCCCCGATGAATATGTCGGTGGCCGTATCGATGGATAAGTCGATGCCAATGCAAGGCGAACTGGCCACGGTAGACAAGTGTGACTGTTGCCTGCACGCCGGAGAAAACTGCACCTTCGCCGGTTGTTTTTCCACGGCGCTGCCGCCCGCCCTACTATCCTCGCACCACCCCATTAGCCAATGCTTGGGCACTGATTCCCTTACTTTTCAAATTCCTCCAGCCCCCATCTCCCCGCTCTTCCGACCGCCAATCGCCTGATTCCCGGGCGAGACACACCTTTAAAAATCCATAAGCGGCCAAACTGGCCGCCGTCACTCAATGAGCAGTGAAGAGCAAACCAATGCGAAACCTTGTGTACGCAACGGCGACCGCACTCGCCGTTGTGCTGCCATCGCCACCGGCCGCCGCGGCAAGCGGTCTGGTATTCGAGCAGGCCATCGCCATCGCGATAGAGCGCGACCCCTGGCTGGCCGGCAGCCGCTACACCGAAGATGCGCTGGCGGATGAGGCTTTGGCCGCCGCCCAGCTGCCGGATCCGACCGTAGCGGTCGCTGCACTCAATATGCCCACGGACACCTTCAATTTCGGCCAGGAGCCGATGACACAGTTCGCCCTCGGTATCAGCCAGATGTTTCCGCGCGGGGACAGCCGGGCGCTATCGCGCCAGCAGAAGGAACAGCTCGCCGCGCGAGAACCGCTGATGCGCGCCGATCGCCGGGCCAGGGTGCGCGCGACTGTCGCGCAACTGTGGCTGGACATCTACCGCGCGCGCGAAAGCATCCACCTGATCGACGGCGACCGCGCCCTGTTCACGCAGCTGGTGGACGCCGCCGTTGCAAGCTACGCATCAGCCCAGGGGCGCGCGCGCCAGCCGGACGTGATTCGCGCACAACTGGAACTGACCCGCCTGGACGACCGCCTGACGGTGCTGCAGCAGCGTCAGGAAAGCGCCGAACAGCGATTATCGGAATGGGTCGACGACGCGGTAAGCAGGGGCATCGGCGGAACCCTGCCGCACCTGGAGCCGGTAGTGCCAATGGCAGACAGTCGCTCTCCGTCCGACTGGTATCAGCAGCTGCGCCTGCACCCGGCAGTGCTGGCGCTGGAAGAGAAAATAGACGCGGTAGCTACCGGCATCGATCTCGCCAAGCAGAAATACAAGCCGGAGTGGGCCCTCAAAGCCAGCTATGGCTACCGCGGAGAGGACCCGATGGGGCAGGACAGGACAGACCTGCTCACCCTCGGGGTCAGTTTTGATCTGCCGTTGTTCACTGCAAAGCGACAGGACCGACAGCTCAGCGCAGCGGTGGCACGTACCGCGGCTACTGAAACCGAGCGATCCCTGTTACTGCGCCAGCTGCTCGCGCAATTGCAGAAAGCCCGCCTGCAGCTTATCCGCCTCGACCAGCGCCGCGCCCTCTACCGCGGCGAGCTGTTGCCGCAGATGCGCGAGCAGGCAGAGGCATCACTGGCCGCCTACAACAACGACGAAGGTGACTTTGCCGAAGCGGTGCGCGCGCGCATCGCCGAACTGAACACAAAAATCGATGCGCTCGATATTGAAGTCGAACGCCTGAAAACCATCGCGCAATTGAATTATCTGCTCACGCAGGTCCCGGGGGCGACAGGAGAACCTCAAAAATGAATAACCGTATCAAGGCGCTCTTGTTGGTCACGCTGGGTATCGCCATCGGCGTCCCCTCTGCACTGTTGCTGCACGGCGGCAAGGAAGAGAACGCCTCCGGCGGCGGGCGCAAACCGCTGTACTGGGTCGCGCCCATGGACCCCAGCTACCACAGCGACAAGCCCGGCAAGTCGCCAATGGGTATGGAGCTGATCCCCGTGTTCGAAGAGGGACAGGTGGGCGAATCGCCAGGGACTGTGCGCATCTCCCCGGAGGTGGTCAACAACCTGGGTGTGCGCACCGCCGCCGTCGAGCGCGGCCGGTTCGACACGGAAATCAAGACGGTGGGTTATGTGCAGTTCGACGAAGAACAGCTGGTGCGGATACACCCCAGGGTAGAGGGTTGGATAGAGAAACTCTACGTGGACACAGACGGGGATCCGGTACGCAAGGGGATGGCGCTGTACACCATCTACTCACCGGAACTGGTCAATGCCCAGGAAGAGCTGGTACTCGCGCTGAAACACAAAAACCGTATCCTGATCGACGCAGCCCGCGAGCGTTTGCGCGCACTGCAGTTGCCGCAAAGCGCCATCGATGAATTGAACAAGACGCGCAAGGCGCGCCGCACCGTCACCGTCTACGCGCCCCAATCCGGCGTCGTGGACAAGCTCAACGTGCGCGAAGGCGTTTTCGTCCAGCCGGGCATGCCAGTGATGTCCATCGCCGCGCTCGACGAAGTGTGGGTCGTCGGCGAAGTGTTCGAGCGCCAGGCGGCGCTGCTGAGCAAAGGCGATCCTGTCACCATGCGCCTGGACTACCTGCCCGGACAGAGTTGGACCGGAACCGTCGATTACATCTACCCGACCGTGGACGAAAAAACGCGCACCGCTCGCATACGCGCGCGCTTCGGCAATCGGGAGTGGCGGCTCAAACCGAATATGTTTGCGCAGCTCACAATACACGCGCGCCGCGGCGGAGAGACACTGCTGATCCCCACCGAGGCCCTGATCCGCACAGGCGGCAAGCCACGCGTCGTGCTCGCCCTCGGTGACGGCAGGTTCAAGTCGGTGCAGGTGCAAACGGGCCTCATAGGCGAGCGCCAGGTAGAAATCCTCTCTGGTTTGAAAGAGGGCGAGCGCATTGTCACCTCCGCGCAGTTCCTGATCGATTCTGAATCCAGCAAGACCTCGGACTTTATGCGTATGTCGCCGTCCAGTCCGATGGACTCAATGGACACAAAGGACTCGATGGAGTCAATGGAATCGATGGGAGACAAACCGTGATTGCCGCCCTGATCCGCTGGTCGGTGGGCAACCGAGTCTTCGTGCTGCTGGCCACCGTGATCCTTGTCGGCGCGGGGATCTATTCACTGAAAAACACCCCGGTGGACGCAATACCGGATCTATCCGACGTGCAGGTGATTATCAAGACCCACTATCCGGGTCAGGCGCCGCAGGTAGTGGAGGACCAGGTCACCTATCCGCTGACCACGGCGATGCTGTCGGTACCCGGCGCAGTCACTGTGCGCGGCTTTTCTTTCTTCGGCGACTCCTATGTCTATGTCATCTTCGACGACGACACCGATCTCTACTGGGCGCGCTCGCGGGTACTGGAATACCTGTCCCAGGTAGCCCCTACCCTGCCCGCCAACGCGCAGCCGCAACTGGGGCCGGACGCCACCGGGGTCGGCTGGGTGTACCTCTATGCGCTGGTGGACAGAAGCGGCAAACACGATATCAGCGAACTGCGCAGCCTGCAGGATTGGTTCCTGAAATACGAGCTGCAGACGGTGCCCGGGGTATCCGAAGTAGCGCCGCTTGGCGGCATGGTGAAGCAGTACCAGGTCAAGGTGGACCCGGAAAAGCTGCGCGCCTACGGCATTCCACTCGCCCATATCCAGATGGCGATACAGCGGGGCAACCAGGAGGTGGGTGCCTCAGTGGTGGAAATGGCCGAAGCCGAATACATGGTCCGGGCCAGTGGCTATATCCAGGCGATCGACGACCTGGCCAACATACCGCTGGGCATGGACGTCAAGGGCACGCCCATTCTGCTCAAAGATGTGGCCGATATCGCCCTGGGCCCACAACTGCGGCGCGGCATCGCCGAGCTGGACGGCGAGGGCGAGGCAGTCGGCGGCATCGTCGTGATGCGCTTCGGAGAAAATGCACAGAGGACCATCGACGGCGTCAAGGCCAAGCTGGAAAAGCTCAAGGCGGGCCTGCCCGAAGGTGTGGAAATCGTCACCGTCTACGACCGCTCGGCACTGATCGAGCGCGCGGTGGACAATCTCTGGCACAAGCTGCTGGAGGAATTTGTGGTGGTGGCGCTGGTCTGTGTGGTGTTCCTGTTTCACCTGCGCTCATCGCTGGTGGCCATCATCAGCCTGCCGGTGGGCATATTGACCGCCTTTATCGTCATGCACCTGCAGGGGCTCAACGCCAATATCATGTCTCTTGGCGGCATCGCCATTGCCATCGGAGCCATGATCGACGGTGCCATAGTGCTGATCGAGAACATGCACAAGCATATGGAACGCACGCCGCTCAATGATCAAAACCGCTGGCAGATTGTCGCCAAATCCGCGACGGAAGTGGGCCCGGCGCTGTTCTTCAGCCTGCTGATCATCACCGTGAGCTTCCTGCCGGTGTTCACCCTGCAAGCGCAGGAAGGGCGCATGTTCTCGCCGCTGGCGTTCACCAAGACCTATGCGATGGCTGCGAGCGCGGCGCTGGCGGTAACCCTGGTGCCGGTACTGATGGGCCTTTTTATCCGCGGCCGTGTGCGCCCCGAGCACAGCAATCCGCTCAACCGTTGGCTGATAAACGCCTATATGCCCGTGCTCAAACGGGTCCTGCAGTTTCCGCGAACGACCCTGGTAGTGGCATTGGTTCTGCTACTCACCGCATTGTGGCCGCTCGGCAAGATCGGCAGCGAGTTTATCCCGCCGCTGGACGAGGGCGATCTGATGTATATGCCCACCACCTACCCGGGCCTGTCTATCGGCAAGGCGCGCGAGCTGCTGCAGCAGACCGACAAACTGATCCGCACGGTGCCGGAAGTGAAAACCGTGTTCGGCAAGATCGGCCGCGCCGAGACCGCCACGGATCCGGCGCCACTGACCATGATCGAAACCTTTATCCAGCTGAAACCGCGGGACCAGTGGCGCGCGGGTATGACCACAGAAAAACTGAAGAGGGAGCTGGATGCACTGGTCAAGCTACCCGGCGTGACTAACGCCTGGGTGATGCCGATCAAGACCCGCACCGATATGCTGGCAACCGGTATCAAGACACCTGTCGGCATCAAGGTGGCAGGACCGGACCTGAAGCAGATACAACAGATAGGCCTGCAACTGGAGCGGATTCTCGAGCATGTGCCGGGCACCGCATCTGTGTATTCCGAGCGGGTCGCCGGCGGCCGCTACATCAACGTGGATATCGACCGGGCAAGCGCCGCCCGCTACGGCCTCAATATTGCCGACGTGCAGCAGGTGATTGCGACCGCCGTCGGCGGCATGAACGTGACCCAGACTGTCGAGGGACTGGAGCGCTACCCGGTCAACCTGCGCTACCCGCAGGACTACCGCAACTCGCCGGAAAGGCTGGCGCAGCTGCCGATCGTCACGCCGGCAGGGCAGCGCATCGCACTGGGTGATGTGGCCGACATCGCGGTGGCGGACGGCCCGCCAGCGATCAAGAGCGAAAACGCGCGACTGAACGGCTGGAGCTTTATCGACATTGAGGGTGTCGACGTGGGCAGCTATGTGCAGAAGGCGCGCGCCGCTGTCGACGAGCAGCTGCAGCTGCCGCCCGGCTACTCGGTGACCTGGTCCGGGCAGTACGAGTACATGCAGCGGGCGGTGGAGAAACTCACCTATGTGGTGCCGCTGACCCTGTTCATTATTGCCGTGTTGCTGTACTTCAATTTCCGCGATATCTGGGAAGTGGCCATCATCATGGGCACACTGCCGCTGGCCACTGTGGGCTCCCTGTGGTTCGTCTATATGCTCGATTACAATTTTTCCGTCGCGGTGGGTGTCGGCTTTATCGCGCTGGCCGGGGTCGCGGTGGAAATCGGCGTAATCATGCTCGTCTACCTGAACCAGAGCCATGCCGAAATGTACCGCGACTGCGCGGAGCGGAATACAAGCCCCGGGACAGAGTCCCTGCGCGAGGCGGTGTTGACTGGCGCCGGATTGCGGGTGCGCCCGGTGATGATGACCGCCGCCGCCATCGTCGTTGGCCTGCTGCCGATCTTATTCGGCTCGGGCACCGGCTCCGAAGTGATGAGCCGCATCGCCGCGCCGATGGTGGGCGGCATGTTGAGCGCCCTGCTACTGACCCTGCTAGTATTGCCGGCGGTGTTTTATTTGTGGAAACGCCGCTCGCTTAATGTGGTTAGAGAAAACTAAAAATAACAAACGGCAACCGTCATTCGCCGCAATAACGGGGGACTCGACTCTGAAAGAGAAAAACCACTGGGAAAAGGTCTACAGCTCAAAATCGGAAGACGAAGTCAGCTGGTTCCAGGAACACGCCGAGGTATCGGTCCGGCTGATCGAGCAGACGGGCGCGCCCAAGTCCGCGAATATTATCGACGTGGGCGGCGGCGCCTCCACGCTGGTGGACGACCTGCTGCACAAGGGCTATCGAAATCTCACGGTGCTCGATCTATCCGGCGCAGCACTGGCAAAAGCCAGATGCCGGCTCGGCGCAGAGGCAGATAAAGTTCACTGGCTGGAAGCGAATATCCTGGAAACTGGTCTGCCGGAGCAGGCGTATGACATCTGGCATGACAGAGCCGTATTTCACTTTCTGACCGCGGCCCGGGACCGGCAGAAATATGTACAGGCAGTGCTCCACTCAGTTAAACCTGGCGGCCACGTGATCGTGGCCACCTTCGCCGAAGACGGCCCGGAAAAATGCAGTGGCTTGCCGGTAGTGCGCTACAGCGGCGAACAGTTGCACGGCGAGTTCGGCGCGCCCTTTGATCTGCTGGGGCAGGAGCGGGAGGAGCACCACACCCCGGCAGGTGTGGTGCAACGCTTCGTCTATTGCTTTTGCCGCAAGCTGGAATGATCAAGCGGCTGAGGCGTTTTGCGCAGAACATGAAGGTGCAGCTACAGGTACTCTACCTGGCGAGCCGTGATCCCCGGACACCGCTCGCCGCCAAGCTGCTGCTGATTGTGGTGATTGCCTATGCATTCAGCCCCATCGATCTGATTCCGGATTTTATCCCGTTGATCGGCTATCTGGACGACCTGATATTGCTGCCGCTCGGCATCTACCTGGCGATGCGGCTGGTGCCGCCGGAGCTGTGGCGCGAGCTGCAGACCCGCGCGGAGACGCAACCACTGTCGCTACCGAAGAACCGCGTTGCCGGAGTCGTGATCGCGATAGTCTGGATTGCCGCGCTCGTCGCAATTGTCCACTGGTTATGGAAGCTCTCGGTCTCTTAGCGGGCACTCATCCGCAGCAACCGGACTCCAACTGCACTGGTGGGCAGGGCACGGAACCGTATGAGCAGAAGACACAGCAATCGCCGGGTCGCGGCTCCAATAACGAGTGACATCGCTCGCACTCGTAAAACCACTGGCAGGCGTCGGTCGGCATGGTTTCGGTTTTCTTGTGCCCGCAGTGGGGACAGGTGATTTCCGAATGTAATTGCACTTCGCTCATTTTGCCACCTGTTGCGCAGCAAAGGATGGTGAGCCGACAGCGAAAGTCGCGCCGCTGCGAGCGCATGACTTACCGGTTCGATGGATACATTCGCGGCGGCGAGGGTTACACTCACGCCTGACCGTGCGATTCTCACTGAGATTACTAGAAAAATTACAATGAAAACGGCAACTATCTCGCGAAAAATTCACAAATGGATTTTTCTGATTATCGGGGTACAGGCGCTCTTGTGGACCCTGAGCGGCTTTTACATGGTGGTAATGGATCTGGATTTTATCCACGGCGACCACCTGGTGCGGAATCTGCACGAGCCACTGCCGACCACTTCTACAGAATTATTTCCTACCGAAGCGCTAATACGCGAGGGCACGGGTGTGAAATCCGTGCAGCTTAAATCCATACGTAAAAAATTATTCTATGTAGTGCGCGACAGTGACGGCAAGCACCTGCTCGACGCCCACAGCGGTATCGAGATATCCCCGCTCGACCGACAGACTGCGATAGCGCTGGCCGAGTACCACTACAGCGGCGACTTCCCAGCGAACTCCGCAGAGTTGATTACCCAAAACCCTCCCTCGGAAATCCAGTTCCGCCCGCTACCGCTGTGGCGGGTGAATTTTGACGATCGCTACGGCACCAGCCTCTATATCGATCCCAACACCGGCGCCCTGGCCACGCGTCGCCACGACTACTGGCGCGCGTTCGATTTCTTCTGGATGCTGCACATCATGGATTACAAGGAGCGTGACAATATCCACAACCCGCTGCTGTTGGCCGCTGCACTGTTCAGCCTGGTCAGTGTGCTGGCGGGGCTGGTGCTGCTGTTTTACAGCTTCGGCAAACGCAGGGCCGCTAACCCCCGGCAACAGCGGGAGACCACTGCATGAATTTTGTCAAAGTGGCCCACAAGTGGCTCAGCCTTGCCATCGGGCTCCAGCTCGCGCTGTGGCTGGCCAGCGGGCTGGCCTTTAGCCTGCTCGATTCCAACATTGTCAGCGGCCGCCACCTGGCCGCCAGCCCGGAACCCGCCGAACTCAGCGCCGGCGAGGTGGCCATTGGTCACGCCGCGATAGCGCGCCAGTATGCGCCCGGCTCCGTCACGGATATCCGCCTGCAGTCCGGCGTTGAGCACCCGGTATACCGGGTACAGACCATGGACGGGGTAGAGCTGCGCGACGCCCGCAGCGGCGAGCGGGTCGCGATCGACAGCGCGCGTGCCGCAGCCATCGCCGCGCGGGATTACGCCGGCGACGACACCCTGATCGGCACCCCGGAGCGCCTGGATTCCGCCAACATGGAATCACGTGGATACGACGGCCCGATATGGCGCGTGGACGTCGCGGACGACTTTGCCACCAGCCTGTATATCTCCGCGCAGGATGGCCGGGTACTGGAACGCCGCAACGACAGCTGGCGGCTGTTCGACATTTTCTGGATGCTCCATATCATGGATTACACCGAGCGGGAGAGCTTCAACAACCCGTTTGTGATTACCTTTGGTCTCGGCGCCCTGCTGCTGTCCCTGTCCGGCTGCCTGTTGCTATTCAGCAGCTTTTCCCGTCACGACTTCAATCTGGTGGCTAAGCTGCGGCGCAGTCGGGTAGCGGTGCACCTGTTTGACAGCAGTGCCAATCCCATTGACCAGCTGGCCCTGGCCAGCGGCAGCAACCTGTTCGACGGCCTCGCCGCCAACGGCATACGGCTGCCGTCCAACTGCGGCGGTGGCGGCAGCTGTGGCTTGTGCCAGGTCCGAATGGATAAGGATGCACCGGTCAATGCCAGCGAAAAAGCCCTGCTGTCCCGCACTGAGCTGGCCGCCGGTTACCGCTTGGCCTGCCAGCAGCGCGCGAGCGGCGCGACCCGCCTCACACTGGATGACGGCGTGATCCAAGCCGGCCTGTACACCGCCGAGGTGGCGGAATCCCGCTTCCTGACACCGTTCATCAAGGAAATTCACCTGCGCCTGCCGGATACGGCCAACTTCGCCTTCCGCGCCGGCAGCTTTGTACAGATAGAGGTGCCGCCACACCAGCTGCGCCTGGCTGAGCTGCCGGTGGCCGCCGAGTTTCGCGAGGACTGGCGCCGGTGGCAGCTCGCGGCCAATGCGGCCCACCTGGAGCCGGTACGGCGCTCCTACTCCATGGCCAATGCGCCGGGTGAGTCCATGGCCACCAGCCGGCCGGACAGCGTCGGCAGCATCGTACTCAACGTGCGCATCCAGCCGCCGCCCCAGCACAACAGCGCTGTACCCGGTGGCATTGGGTCGAGCTATATGTTCAATCTTGCCACCGGCGACCGGGTCCAAGTGTCCGGGCCCTTCGGTAGCTTCCGGGCTTCTGGTACGGGCCGCGAAATGGTGATTATCGGTGGCGGAGCGGGCATGGCCCCGCTGCGCTCGATCATCGTGGACCAGCTGCGCAATCGGCGCAGTACCCGCAAGATCAGTTTCTGGTACGGGGCCCGCAGCCTGCGCGAAGTCTTCTATGCGGAGGCGTTCCACCAGCTGGCCGCAGAGTACGGCAATTTCGCCTGGCGCCTCGGCCTGTCTGAGCCACGCGCGGAAGACAACTGGTCCGGCCCCTGTGGCTACATCAGCGATATCGTCGCGGAGCAGTACCTGCGCAGCCACCCGGAGATCGGTAACTGCGAGTTCTATCTCTGCGGACCGCCGCCCATGCTGAAAGCGTGCATCGCCATACTCTCGGAGCTGGGGGTTGCGGAAGACCGGATCGCCTTCGACGACTTCGGCTGCTGATCTCGCGACAGGCGCCGCACTGGAATACATCGGCGCGGCGCTTGCCAAGCAGGTGGGCAAGCTCTAACCTTCACGACTGAATTTTATCCATCGCCAGACATGCAAAAACTGATCGCGAAATCACTGCTGATGCTGATGTTGATCACTGTTTTCGGACAGGTGATGGCACAGCCGTGCGCGGATATGGCACAGATGATGAGCGCCGGTGCGAACATGGTGGGCGCTCACGCGATGGTTGGCAGTGGTGAAGGCCACGAAAGCCATTGCGATGATGGTATGACGATGGCTGCGGACCTGCAGTCCCATTGTGATAAAGCACCCAATGCTGCAGACGACTGCGGGCAGAGCTGTACCTGCTGCCCCGGTCACTGCGCCTCTGTACTGCCCACCACCGGGTTCAGCAGCAACTCATTGCCACGCACTTTTGCGATCAATACCTACCGCGATATCAGTTCCTCCCCGAATCCGGAATCCCCGATCAAGCCGCCAAGACTCGGCTGATACGGGGTCAATCCGTCCAGAGCAAACGTCCCCTCCCAAACTGGATTAACACCGCAGTGATTTTTTCACTTGGCGGTACTTGCCCGGATAGCACTCCGGGCAACGACGGCGATCAACTACGCCCAGACAATCTGCCCATACCTCTTGAGAGAACAGACATGACCATCAAGTCCATGACCTCTGCCCTGGTTGCGCTCGCCCTGCTGGCCCTGACCGCCTGCGCGGACGCGGAACCCGGCAGCCCGAAATTGCAAAGTGACGCGGCACAAACTGCCGGCGCCACTGACGACACATCCGCCATCGAACTGACCACCTTCAAGAGCGCCACCTGCGGCTGCTGCAAAGCATGGGTGGACCACGCGCGCGACAACGGCTTTAACGTCACCGCCCACAATGTGGACGACCTGAATGGCGTCAAGAATCGCTATGAAATAGATCCCCGCCATCAGTCCTGCCACACCAGCGTGTCGCCCGAGGGCTATGTGTTCGAGGGACACGTTCCGGCCAAACTCATCCGCCAGTTCCTGCAGAAACCACCGGCCGGCGCCCGGGGCCTCGCCGTGCCGGCCATGCCGCTGGGAAGCCCGGGTATGGAAGTAGCCGATCGTTTTACCCCCTATAACGTCATGCTGCTGAATCGCGACGGCAGCGAGAGCGTCTATGCGCGCATAGAAACTATCGAACAACAGCACTGAGGTTCCGATGAAAAAAAGATACGGCCCCCAATTTGAACTGCCGCAACTGTCCCGGCGGCAATTCGTCACCGGCATGGCCGCCGGCGCCGCACTGCTGGGCATGCCCGCGGGACTGGCCGCCAGCACGCCGCGCGCCGGCGCGGCGCCGCAGACACTGCGCGGCAACCAGTTTGACCTGAATATCGGCTACCTGCCTGTCAATTACACCGGCCGCGAGCGCACTGCGGTCGCGGTAAATGGCAGCGTGCCCGGCCCGGTACTGCGCTGGAAGGAAGGGCAGACGGTCACGCTGAACGTCACCAACCACCTGGCCCACGACACCTCGATTCACTGGCACGGCATCATCCTACCGAGCAATATGGACGGCGTGCCCGGACTCAGCTTTAACGGCATCAAGCCGGGGGAGACTTTCACTTACCAGTTCCAGGTGAATCAGAGCGGCACCTACTGGTATCACAGCCATTCAGACTTCCAGGAGCAGCAGGGCCTGTACGGCAGCATCGTGATCGACCCGGCCGATGCCGATCCGGTGGCCTACGACCGCGATTACATTGTGCTGCTGTCCGACTGGAGTGACGAATCACCCCACGACATCTACGCCAAGCTGAAAAAAGAGGGCCACTATTACAATCGCCGCCGGCGCACCGCCGGTGACCTGTGGCGCGAAATCAAGGCAAAGGGGGTAGCGGCGACCTGGCGCGACCGCGAGATGTGGAACGAGATGCGCATGTCGGATCGCGATATCTCCGATGTGACCGGATACACCTACACCTTCCTGATGAACGGCCAATCGCCGGACGCCAACTGGACCGCGCTGTTCCGCAAGGGCGAGAAAGTGCGTCTGCGCTTTATCAACAGCTCGGCCATGTCCATTTTTGACATCCGCATCCCGGGGCTGAAGCTGACCGTGGTGGCAGCCGACGGCCAGAATATCGAGCCCGTCACGGTGGACGAATTCCGTATCGGCGTGGCCGAAACCTACGATGTGATCGTCGAGCCGGACGGCGACAGCGCCTACACCCTGTTTGCGCAGACTATCGACCGCAGCGGCTTTGCCCGCGGTACCCTCACCTCGGAGCCGGGACTGCGTGCCGACGTGCCACCGATGGACTACGCCCCGGTGCTGACGCATCGCGACATGGGTATGGGCCACGGCTCAATGCAGGGTATGAGCGGCATGGGCGGTATGGGCGGTATGGCCGGTATGGCCGGTATGGATCATAGCCAGCACGACATGGGCGGCATGGACCACAGCCAGCACGATATGGGCGGCATGGACCACAGCCAGCACGACATGGGCGGCATGGATCACAGCCAGCACGACATGGGTGGCATGGATCACAGCCAGCACGACATGGGCGGTATGGATCACAGTCAGCACGACATGGGTGGCATGGACCACAGTCAGCACGACATGGGTGGCAGCGCGCAGGGTTACAGCATGCATGGCGGACGCCCGGAGCTGGGCGGTATGCAGGGCGTCTGGTTTACCAACAACCTCGGCCGCGCCGGTCACGGCAGCAACAGCCCCATCGTGCACCTGCCCAGCGAATATGGCTACGGCGTGGATATGCGCTCTTCGATGCCGATGAATGGCCTGCACGACCCCGGCATCGGCCTGCGCGATCACCAGGAACGCTACGGTCGCCGCGTGCTGACCTACGCCGACATCCGCAACCTGACCCCCACCATCGACCGGCGCGAGCCGACCCGCGAGTTGCAGCTGCACCTGACTGGGAATATGGAGCGCTACATGTGGTCCATGGATGGCATCAAGTTCAGTGACGCCGAACCGCTGATGTTGAAATACGGTGAGCGCATCCGCGTTACCCTGGTCAACGACACCATGATGACCCACCCGATCCACCTGCACGGCATGTGGAGCGAGTTGGAGACCGGTGATGCGGAGTACATCCCGCGCAAGCACACCATCATCGTGCAGCCCGGCTCCAAGGTCAGCTATCTGGTGACCGCCGATGCCCTCGGCCGCTGGGCCTATCACTGTCACCTGCTGTATCACATGCCGGGCATGTTTCGCGAAGTGCGCGTCGTGTAGGCCTGCAAAACTGCTGCGCTCGGCATCTTGGCTGCCGGCGGTGCTCGAGATCCTCACGTGCAAAAAGCACGCTCCGGTCTCTCCGCGCCGGCGGCAACCAATCTGCCATCGCTCACGACGTTTTTCAGGCTTACACAACAGATTCAGGAAATCTAAATATGAAAACACTATTAATTTTTTGTGCCGCACTCACTGCAAGTGCAGCTGTGGCCCAGGAGGGCATGTCGCAGCACGAGCACGGCACACAGATGGAATCCGTTCCGGTCGCGCCGGTGGATTCCTATCCGGCACAACGGGGCGAAACAAAAAACCTGGAGCACGCGCCGGATTCCCCGGACCACGTGATGGATCACGACCGCCCGCTGACCATGGTCAAGATCGATCAACTGGAAGCGCGCGAGGAGAACGGCGGCGCACTGAAAGGCGACTTGTGGTACGGCGGTGATCGCAACAAACTGTGGCTGAAAAGCGAATGGGAACGGAACGACGGCGACACCGAGAAAGCCGAACTCCAGGCCCTCTACAGTCGCGCCATCGCGCCTTACTGGGATCTGCAGATGGGCGTGCGCCACGACTTCGAAGCGGAGAGTGACAGCCGCAACTGGGGTGTAATCGGTTTCAACGGCCTGGCCCCCTACTTCTTCGAAGTGGACTCGGCATTGTTTATTGGTGAAGACGGCGACACCGCTCTGCGTTTGGAAGCGGAGTACGAGCTGCTGTTCACCCAGCAGTGGATCCTGACACCTGAAGTCGAGGCGGATTTTTTCGGCCAAAACGATCGTGAAACTGGCACCGGTTCCGGGCTGTCCAATGTCGAGTTGGGCCTGCGCCTGCGCTATGAATTCACGCCGCAATTTGCGCCCTACTTCGGTGTGCACTACGAGAAGAAATACGGCAATGCGGCCGATTTCGCCCGCGATGAGGGAGAGTCGGCCAGCGAGACGACCTGGGTGATCGGCTTGCGCACCTGGTTCTGACCACTGGTTTTGTTTACCCGGTACCCCTCGGGTTGCCGGGTATCAATCACTCGGAAAATTTAAAAAATGAGGAAGGAAACATGTTCAAGAAATCACTGATCAAGATCCTGGCACTGAGCACCCTGCTCTTCAGCGCCGCCTTGTCTGCACACACTCACCTGGAAAGTTCCGCGCCCGCCGATGGTGCACAGCTCAGCCAATCCCCGGAAGCGCTGCAACTGCACTTTTCCAAGGCCGTGCGTCTGATGCACGTATCGCTGGAAGAAAAAAGCGCAGGCCAGGTAAAACTTGCCTTTATGCCTGGCGCCGTGGCGGAAAAGGATATCAGCCTGCCACTGCCGGCACTGGAGGCAGGGGAATACACGGTATCCTGGGTCACCTTGGGCGGCGACGGCCACAAGATGTCCGGGAAATTTTCCTTCAAGCTCAGCACGGAAAAATAAACCGTGTGGGAAACAGCCTTCGCACTGAGTAAATGGCTACTCTACGGCGCCCTTTCTGCAGCCATCGGCGGTACCGCTACGGTGCAGCTGTGGATCCCGAGTGGCGATGTTGCGAACCAGGTAAAGCGCTATCTGTTGCCCGGCTGTATCGCCGGGCTGCTGCTCAGCGCGATAGGGCTATTTATCCAGGTCGGCGCCTTTGCAGAGTCCGGTCTAAGCGGAATGTTTGATCCCGTTTATCTTTCTATCCTGTGGCAATCCCCGGCAGGCAGTGTGGCGCTGACTCAGTCCCTTGGCTTTGTCGCTGCAGGCCTGGCTGCACTCTTGCTGCTGCGGCGGCAGCGGCGCTCCGCTGCGGTCCTATGGCTGCTAGCAGCGACTCTTCTGTTGCTGCCATTCGGCTGGCGCGGCCACACCGCCGAGGCGTCTCCGCTTCTGGGCCCGGCACTGTCGCTGCATGCTGGTATTGCCGCCCTGTGGATCGGCGCCCTCTATCCGCTATGGTGTCTCAACCGCAACGGCGAACCGCGCCAGATCCGCCACGGCATGGAGCAGTTCGGTCGCCTGGCAGCTTGGCTGGTGGCATTGCTGGTTTTCTGCGGCGCCTGGATTCTGTATGCACTGCTCGGAAGCTTTGCCCCACTGGTACAGAGCAGTTACGGTCTGGCGCTTTGCGTAAAATTGCTGTTGGTCGGTGTGCTGTTGCTACTGGCCGCGCAAAACAAGTGGCGGCTGGTACCACAGCTGCCAGCGACCACTGCCAGGCTTTCGCGCAGTATCCGCGCAGAGATACTGCTCGGCGCGATCATATTGCTGCTCACCGCGCTGCTCTCGACGCTGATGGGCCCTGAATAATCCGCCCGAAATCTCCCGTGAGGTGGACCAGCCGGCGCAGTCACCTGGCTGACCGGGCTGCGGAGCCTGTTTAGACAGGAAATTCGCGAAGTTGCGCTATCGGGATTGCCCCGGCCGCCTGGCCGGGGTGAAAACAGTTCACTTGACGAAGGACATGATCGCGCGATCGAAAATCCGGTCACTGAACCAGCGGCGAATAAACAGCATTATTCCGGCGTATTTTCCGCCGGCGTAGCGGGTTTTCGGGCGGCGCGCACGCACAGCCTTCACCACCAGATCGGTAATCACACTGGGGGCAGATAAATTGCCGCTTGCGAAGTTATTTTTTGTGGCCTGCTCGAGTTTATTGGCAATAAATCCGTAGGGCCCGGAACCGGAACGCTCCATCATCGGCCCCATCAACACGTCGCTGAACTCCGTCGCGATGGCACCGGGCTCGACCACCACCACATCGATACCAAACTGCTGCACCTCGATACGCAGGCAGTCGGACCAGCCTTCCAGCGCATGCTTGGTGGCGTGATACCAGGCACCCAGCGGCGAATAGATCTTGCCGCCAATCGAAGAGATATTGATGATCTTGCCGGCGCGCTGCTCGCGCATATGCGGCAGCACCAGCTGGGTCAGGCGTGCGAGACCGAACAGGTTCACCTCGAACTGGTAGCGAGCATCGTCGATTGTGGTGTCCTCCACAGCGCCGTACATGCCGAAGCCGGCATTGTTGACCAGCACATCGACACCACCGTGCTCGCGCTCAATCTGTGCCACCACTGCCTCGATATCCGCCGACAGAGTAATGTCCATACACAGGGGAATGATGCCCTCGGCTTCGAGGTCGCGCATATTTTCCAGGCGGCGCGCCGCCGCATAGACCACCATGCCCTGCCTGGCCAGGGCCCGGGCGAAATCCTTACCCATGCCGGAGGATGCGCCGGTCACCAGTACTATCTGCTTTTTCATCGTCACTACCAGTTACTCAATACCAAAATTTTCAGTGCCCGGTTAAAGGTCAGTCGCCAGCTGCACCTCGCCGCTGACCACCGCATCGCGCCACCAGGCTTCAGTTTCATTCGGGGCATTGACCTGCAGCGGGGCGCCGATGATCGGCGTCACCAGTCGCACGCCCTGCCGCTCGGCAGCGATGGCGGCGCGCTCCAGCGGCTCGTACCAGTCGTGCAGGGCCAGGTCGAAGGTGCTGTTGTGAATCGGCAGCATCACCTCACCGCGCAGGTCGATGTGCGCCTGCACACTCTCCTCCGGCAACATGTGAATTTGGCTCCACAGGCGGTTGTAGGCACCGGTCTCGATCAGGGTCAGGTCGAAGGGGCCGAGGCGCTCGCCGATTTCACGGAAGCCGCCGAAATATCCGCTGTCGCCGCTGAAGAAAATCCGCGCGTCGCGGCTTTCAATGGCCCAGCCGGCCCACAGGGTTTCGTCGCGATCCGTCAGGCCGCGACCGGAAAAGTGCTGCGCCGGTGTCGCGGTGAATTGGAGACCGTCGACCGACACCGACTGCCACCAGTCCAGCTCGGTGATCTTGTCCGCGGCGATACCCCAGCGGCGCAGGTGATTGCCAACCCCGAGCGGTGCTACATAGCGGCCGACCTTGTGATCCAGGGCCAGCACACTGGCCTTGTCCAGGTGGTCGTAGTGGTCGTGGCTGATGACGACGGTTGCGATCTGCGGCAACGCCTCCAGTTCGAACGGCAGCGGGTGGAAACGCTTGGGCCCCATCCACTGCACCGGCGAGGCGCGCTCACTGAATACCGGGTCAGTCAGTACATACTGACCGTCCAGGCGCATCAGCACCGAGGAGTGCCCCAGCCGGTAGACGGTCGCCACGCCGGAGGCGTCGGCCAGCTCCGCCGCGGGAATAAACCGCAGCGGCAGCGGCTGCTCGGGAACCGGCGCCGCGCGCTCGGCGCGGACGTAGGCCTTGACCATATCGAGGATCTTGCCCGGCGGGTTGCGGTACTCGATCTCGGTATTGCGGAATTTTTCGCCCTGCGCGGCGCGGGCACTGAACAGACTGACAGACACAAGCATTACCCCTGCAATAGCTAACCAGCGACGCTTCACGTTGCTCACCTTAAGTACACTACACGGTGTAGTTTATACACGAAGAGCAAAAAGTAAACTACTTAGTGTAAAATTGTGCTGAGAGCGGCGCCGCCAATCCCCGCCGCAACCAGACACCCAGAGAACCCGATGAGCGACAAGAAGCCGACGAGAAGTGAATTGAAACGCCAGGCGATACTGGAGGCGGCCAAGCGCGCCTTTCAGGAGCAGGGGGTGCAGAACACCAGCATGGATGAGCTGGCGGCACTGGCACAGGTCTCGAAACGCACCGTGTACAACCACTTCGCCAGCAAGGAAGCGCTGATCATGGAGCTGATCGGCACCCTGTGGCAGCAGGCGACGCAGACGCCGTCGGGGGCCTACGATTCAGCCGCTGACCTGCAGCCGCAGCTGTGCGCATTGATCGAAGCGGAAATCGCGGTCATCTGCAGCCGCGAGTATATCGAGCTAAACCGGGTGGCCTTCGACTACTTCTTTCACCGGCCCGAGGCGTTGCGCGAGGAAATGCAGAAGTTCGCCGCCTACGAAACCGGCATCAAGCGCTGGATCGTCGCGGCCCGGGCGGACGACCGCCTGCGCGAACTGGAGGTGGAAATCGCCAGCGGCCAGATCCACAGCCTGATCAAGGGCAGCTGCTTCTGGCCGCAACTGGCCCAGGTGGCACCGATGCTGAATCCGCGTGAACAACATGAACTGGCCGCGCGCACCGCGGCCATGTTCCTGAGTCACTATAAAAAATAACCGCAGACAAAATAGTGTTAGGCGCTGCCCGGGTTATTCAACCACCAGCGTGCCGCGATACATCTGCATCTGGCAGGTAAACGGATATTCCCCCGGCTCCGCCGCCGGGATATGCACTTCGGTGTCGCGGTTAACCGCCAGTTGCGCACTCACTTCCAGGTCCGGAAAGAGTACGTATTCGGCACAGGGGCTGGCGTCCTCGCGGCGAAAATGTAGCGTGGCTTCGCTCCCCGCGGGCAGGCGGATGCGATCCGGCTCGTAGACACCGTCCTTGACCAGTATCTGCAATGTGTCTGAGCCACTGACGGTTTCCGCCGTGTGGCGTTTGGGCCCGAGCCAGAACCACCAGACAATCGCGGCGATCAGCAGCAAGCCAGCCAGGTTTACCAGTAGCGTCAGCATCACGCGGCCTCCTCTTCAGTGGGCTTGAAAAAGCGCAGTCGGTTGGCATTGGTCACCACCGTGACCGACGAAAATGCCATGGCCGCACCGGCGATCACCGGGCTCAGCAGTGCACCGGTCAGCGGGTATAAAACACCGGCAGCAATTGGTATACCCAATGTGTTGTAGATGAAGGCACCGAACAGGTTCTGCTTGATATTGCGCAGCGTCGCCCGCGACAGTTCGATCGCGTCGGCGACGCCGTGCAGCGAGGAACGCATCAGGGTCACGTCGGCGGTCTCGATGGCCACGTCGGTACCGGCGCCGATGGCAAAGCCCACATCCGCGCGCGCCAGCGCCGGTGCATCGTTGATTCCGTCGCCGGCCATGCCGACCCGCTGCCCCTGTTGCTGCAATTCGCCGACGATTTTTTCCTTGTCCTCCGGCAGCAGGTCCGCGTGCACCCGGTCGATCCCCAGTTGCTGCGCCACCGCCTCGGCCGTGGCGCTGCTGTCGCCGGTGAGCATTTCCACCCGCAGGCCGAGCCGCAGCAGGCGCGCGATCGCCACCTTGGCGTCGTCGCGGATCGGGTCGGCCACGGCAATCAGGCCGGCGGCCTCGCCGTCCACCGCCGCGTACATGGCAGTGCGCCCCAGGTCTGCCAGCGCTTCGGCGCGCTCGTGCCACGCGTCGATCGCGACTTCTTCCCGCTGCATCAGCTTGCGGTTGCCGAGCAAGACGGTTTTGCCATCGACCTTGCCGCGCACACCGTGGGCGGTAATCGCCTCGAAATCCTCGACCGGTTTGACCTGCAGTTTCTTATCCCGTGCCGCCGCGACCACAGCCTCCGCCAGCGGGTGCTCAGAGCCCTGTTCCAGGCTCGCCAGCAGCGTGAGCAATGCGTCGGCGTCGCCATCGGTTTCTATGTCCGTCAGTTTCGGCGCGCCCTCGGTCAGGGTGCCGGTCTTGTCCACCACCAGCGTGGTCAGATCACTGGCCCGCTGCAGCGCCTTGCCGTTGCGCACCAGCACGCCGTACTCGGCGCCCTTGCCGACGCCGACCATCACCGACATGGGGGTAGCCAGGCCCAGTGCACAGGGACAGGCGATAATCAGCACCGAGGTCAGGACCACCAGTGTGTGCACGGCGCGCGGGTCCGGCCCCCAGTTGAACCACACCAGCGCGGCGACGATGGCGATGATCATCACCGCCGGCACAAAGATGGCCGCAATCTGGTCGGCGAGGTGCGCGATGGGAACGCGCGAACTCTGCGCGTTTTTGACCATCTCGATGATCTGCGCCAGGCGTGTGTCGGCGCCGATCTTCTCCGCCTCGAACAGCAGGCTGCCGTTCTTGTTCAGGGTACCGGCGGTGAGGTCATCCCCTTCAATCTTTTTCACTGGCAGCGGCTCGCCCGTGAGCATGGATTCATCCACCAGGCTGTGGCCTTCGAGCACGCGGCCATCCACGGGGATCTTCTCGCCCGGGCGCACGCGCAGGCGGTCGCCTACCTGCACCTGCTCCAGAGGAATATCCACTTCGTTGCCGTCGCGCACCACTCGCGCGGTGGGATCCTGCAGCTGCAGCAGTTTTTCCACCGCCGCGCTGGTGCGCCCGCGGGCGCGCACTTCCAATGCCTGGCCGAGGTTGATCAGACCGATGATCATCGCGCTGGCTTCAAAATAGACGTGGCGCGCCGCCTCAGGCAGCAACTGTGGCACCGCCACCACCAGCATCGAGAAAATCCACGCGGTGCCAGTGCCCAGCGCGATCAGCGTATCCATATTGGCGTTGTGATGGCGGAAGGCACGCAGGGCACCGCTGAAGAAATGGCCGCCGCAGAAAACCAGCACCCCCAGCGCCAGCAGCCCCACGGCGCCCCAGACCAGTTGCTGCATGGGGGAATCCACCATCATCTCACCGGTGACCAGGCCCCAGGCCATCAGCGGCAGGCCGAGCCCCAGCGCCAGGCCGGAGCGCCACAGCAATTGGCGGTAGTGTCGCTGTTCCTCGGCGCGCTGCTGCTCGCGCAATTCGCGCTCACTGGCACGAATTTCCTCAGCGCCATAACCGGCGGATTCAACCGCGGCAACACAGGCAGCGGCGTCCACATCACCTTCAACCGCCAGCGTGCGGTCACCCAGGTTAACCCGCGCGTCCTCGACTCCGGGTACGCTCTGCAACGCACTTTCTATCTTGCGCACACAGCCGGCGCAGGAAACCCCTTCCAGCTGGAAGCGGTGCTGCGGGCCACCGTCGTGATGCGATTCGTGTTTCACGTGTTCAGCCATCGGATTCTCCGTCTTCCCATAAGGATGACGCCAAGAGTAAAAGCTTCCCCCAGGGTCAAGGCAAGAGTTTAAGGCAAGAGGACAGCGCCGCAGTGGAAGGTGACGGTGTGGGCGCTCACACCGGCAGCAGCGCGCCGATCACCAACCAGGCCAGTGCCAGCAGGGCCAACAGCAGGAGTATGCGCTCACTCAGGGTATCGGTATTGAGTGCCGGCAGTCCCTTGCTTTTGACCCGCCAGGCGAACATACCGACCGACATCAGCGCGAAGGCCAGATTCAAAAGCAGGGTGTAATCGACCTTGAAGAATTCCCGGTCGGTGATCTGCGTCGCCTGGCTGGCATCGGGCAGCAGGTCCAGCGCCGCAAAACTGTAGTGCAGCAGCAGCGCACTGGCGACGAGGATGCACAGGAACACCGCGGCAATATACAGGGCCATTTTCCAACCGTAATACTGTGCCTGGATACGCAGCACCGGCAGTACCACCAGGTCGCTGAAGATAAACGCCATGATGCCGGCGAAGGCCACGCCGTTGCCGAACAGCACCGCCGCCAACGGGATATTGCCCATGGAACCGATAAAGGTAAAAAAGGCCGCAATCGGTCCCACCAGGCTCTGCACCAGCACCTGCCAGAAGGCCGGATCGGATTCACCCGAGCCGATAAACAGTGCCTGGAAAAATTCCCGCGGTACAAAGGCGGCGATCGCGCCGGCGACTGTGAAGCCGATGGTGACGTCCTTCCACACCATCTTCCACTCCATCACAAAGCGGTTGGCCACCTGGCGCCAGCCCTCGCGGGAACGTATCAACGCCTTCCAGTCCGGTACCTCGCCGCCGCTGTCATCGCCCTCGGCATCCTGCGCACGCTCCCGCGCCTTTTCAGTGAGCTTCTTCGGGTAAGTCAGGCGCACCAGCAGCCACATCAGCAGGATCAAAAGCACACCGCCGAGATACTCGCCCACCACAAACTGCCAGCCGAGGAACACGCCGATGACGATACCCAGCTCGATCACCAGGTTGGTGGACGCCAGCAGGAACGCCAGCGCCGGCACCAGCCCGGCGCCCTTGGCGAATAGCGCCCGCGTGGTGGCCAGCGCAGCAAAGGAGCAGGAACTGGAGATAAATCCGAAGAAAGTCGCCAGGCCGATACTCTTCGCACCGGCCTCACCCATACTCGCGCGCATCCTTTCCCGGGTCACGAACACCTGGATCATGCTGCTGATCAGGTAACCGAGCGCGAAGGCCCAGAAGGCCATCCAGAAGAGGCCCAGCGTCGTGACTGCGGCTTGATGCCATGTCTGCAAAAAGGCCTGCATCGACTGTCTCCAATCCGCGTGTACCGAACTTCGCCGCCCCGGCGGGTGCGGGGCACTTCAGCTAAAAGATTAGCGAAGACTCACAAACCGGTGCCGTCCAGCCGGTCACACACTGCCGCCTGTCCGCGCCACTGAGTCTGCGCAAGGGGACCACAGGGGTGTTAGAATCGCGCCATGAAACACCCCCTGCTTCCGGAAAGACCCCTGAGTATCTCCCCCACTCTGGCCGCCACCCTCGGCCTGGAGGAGACCGTATTGCTCACGGCACTGGGGGACATACTGCCGTTCCTGCCGGTGGAACAGCACCCCGGCCGCGAGTGGTACACCGCAGACGGAGACCAGTTGCAGCAGCTACTGCCGTTCTGGCAGCCGGCGGACATCCAGCGGGTGGCCACCAGCCTGCGCAATCAGGGCGCCCTGCTGCTCGGCGCGGCGCCCTACGGCAGCAGTGAAATCCTCAAGTTCGCCCTGCCCGGCGAGCACACCCGCCCGCAGTCCGCGCCGCGCGCGATGCCACAGCAGCAAGCGGCACCACAGATGCCCGCGCAGCGCAGCGCCAACACCATCGGACCGGGCTGGCAGCCGGACGCGGAGACCATGGCACGCATCAGTCAGCTGGGCGTTCCCGAGCACTTCGTGCGCGAGCAGCTGCCGGAATTCGTCACCTACTGGCGCGAGCGCGGCGAGCCGCGGCACTCGTTTGGTTCCCTGTTCCTGAAACAGGTCAAGAGCAAGTGGGAAGCCTACCGCGCCACCGCGCAGCGCAAGCAGCCGCTGCCGCAGGACTGGCGCCCCGGCGAACAGACGCTGAGCAAGCTGGCGGACGAGGGGGTGCCGAGCACCTTCGTGCAGCGCGGCCTGCAGCGCTTTGTCGACTATCACCGCTCCAGCGGCAAGCAGTCCATCTCCTGGGATCTGGAGTTCAACGACTGGATCATGGAAGACTGGGAAAAGCAGGACACGCCGTTTATCGAGAAGCGCAAACCGCAGGCGATGACCCGCGACTGGCAGCCCAGCGAAAATACCTGGGAGCAGCTGCGCCGCCTGGCCATCAACCCGAATTTTGCCGCCGAGCTGCTGCCGGAATTCATCTACAAGTGGCTCGAGCGCGGCGGCCACAGCGCCCGCTGGGGCGAGCAGTTTATCGAGTACGCGCGCGAGGAGTGGGCCTACTACTGCCAGGGCATCGAGAAAAACCCGGTGGCCAAACCCATCCCGCGCAACTGGCAGCCGGGCAGCGACTGCTTGAGTCACCTGGTCAATCAGTGTGAAATAGACCGGGATTTCGCGCTGTCCCTGGTGCCCGAATTCATCATTTACTGGCGCGGCCAGAACGCCGCGCGCAAAAGCTGGGACGCCATCTTCGTGCGTCACGCGCGCCACCAGTGGGCGGAGCGCAACAAGCTGGCAATAGGACAATCCAATGGCAAGCCGCAACACACCCATACCGACAACCAGAGAACCCGGTACCGCTCAGTCCTCGACATCGTCACGGACACAGACTGGTAGCGGTGCCGGCAGCGAGCAGCTCAACGAAAAGAAGCGCGCGCTCAATGAAGTCTTCGGCCTGCTCAAACTCAGCTACCACAACCAGTTCAACTCGGCCTTCCCGGACACCGAGACCCTGAACCACGCCAAGCGCCTGTGGCTCGAGTCACTGGACGCATTTTCGCCGGCGGAAATCGTCGCCGGTGCCAAGCGCGCCATCCGCCAGAGCGAGTACCTGCCCACGGTGCACAAAATGCTGACACTGTGCGCGGCCGGCGACAGCGGCCTGCCCGACGCCCGCGCCGCCTACCGCGAAGCCTGCAATGCGCCGAGCCCCAAGTCCAACTTCCACTGGAGCCACCCGGCCGTGTATCACGCCGGCCGTGAATCCAACTGGTTCTTCCTGGCGAATAACTCCGAAGCGGTCGCCTACCCGGTCTTTGCCGAGCACTACCGCAAAGTCTGCGCGCGGGTGCTCGAGGGCGAAAAGCTGCCCGCGCCGGAACAGCTGAAACTGGAAGACAACCCCGGCCAGCCACTATCGAAAGAAGAAAATGCGCAGAAGTTGGCAGCGCTGCGGGCGGATCTCGAGATTTAATGTAACCAGGCCCTAACGGATTTCAGCAATCAGCGGCGAGCGGCCGCTGTTGCACCGGGCAAAAGAATAATTCACAACCCAGCAGGTAACGCCATGAACCGGCCACTCTCTCTGCTAGCGGTACCCCTCCTCACCCTCTGCGCCAGCGCGCAGGCCGACTTCTACTCACATCGTTACGCCGGTGTCAGCGTCAGTGACGCCGAGCTGCAGGGTTTCTGCACTGATGCGCAGGCATTCGTGCAGAATATCGATGTCAACGGGCAAAAGGCCGTCAACCGCTGTGGCAGTAGTGGCGACAGCTGGAAGATCTACGGCGGCTGGCGCTGGTCTCCGATGCTCGCGGTCGAAATGAGCTACCAGCAGCTTCCGGAATCCGAGCTGGATTTCCGCATCAGTACGGACAACGGCGAATACCTGGAATTCTCCGACAAGATCGAAACCCACCTGGCCAACGCTTATTTTATCGGCCACTGGCCACTCGGCGGCGGCTTCAGCCTGTTCGGCAAAGCCGGGGGCGGAATCTGGGCCTCGGACCTGTCGGAGCGCCAGTCCGGCGAATTGTATTATGCCTACCCGCTGGAGGATGGCAGTTTCGAGCCGCGCCTGACCCCGGTCAGCGGGCATGCGGCCGACAGCCGCAACGGTTTCCATTGGGCCTATGGCGCCGGTGTCAGCTACCGCTACCACAACAGCTGGACGCTGCGCGCCGAATGGGAAAGTTTCAACAATGTAGGCAGCGACGAATTTTTCAGTGACTATGATGTGGAGACGGCGTCACTCGGCTGGAGCATGCATTTCTGAACCCGCCTGCTATCGATAGAAGTACAGATTCAGCGCCAGGCCACCGCCGAGCAGCAACGCCAACAGCAGCAGTGACAGCAGCATTGGTTTGATGCCGGCGCGACGAATACTGTCCCAGTGCGTCTTGACCCCCAGTGCCGCCATACCCAGTGCCAGCAGGAATTGCGATAGCAGTTTGATGTCGCCAAGCAGCGGTGCCGGCAGCGACACGACACTGTTGAAGCCAGCCGCAGCGATAAAGCCGAACACAAACCACGGCACCGTGATCCCGCATTTGCCACCCTCGGCAGTCGCACCGCGGTCGCGAAACAGCAGAGCACCCAGCGCCAGCACCACCGGTGCCAGCAACATAACACGCAACAGCTTTGCCACCACCGCACCGCGCATAGTCTCTTCACCGATGGATTGCCCCGCGGCCACCGCCTGGGCCACCTCGTGCACAGTGCTGCCGATATAGACACCGAAAGAGCCTGGTTGCAGTTCGGTCAGCCCATAGATCAGCGGATAGCTGAACATCGCCAGGGTTCCAAACAGCACCACTGTCGCCACCGCGACGGCCACATCCTGCTGTCGCGCGCGTGTCACCGGTTCCGTCGCCAGGATCGCAGCGGCGCCGCAAACAGCGCTGCCGACCGACGTCAGCACCGCCAGCTCCCGCGACATTCCCAATAAGCGCTCCCCGACGAAAATACCCAGTGCCAGCACCGCCGTAACCATCAGCAGATCGATCGCCAAAACCTGCCAGCCCAGCGCGGCAATCTGCTGAAAGCTCAGGTTGAACCCGAACAGGACGATACCCGCGCGGAGCCCGTAGCGCTGGCACCACTGCAGCGGTTTATGCGCAGCCGCGGTGTGCGGCCACCGGGAAGAATTCCCGTACAGCAGCCCCAGTAAAATAGCCAGCGGCAGCGCCGACAGGCCCACTCCCGCCAGCTGGGGCAACTGCGCAAGCGCCATGGCCCCGCCAGCGATGATCAACAATCGAATCCACATGATCTGCCCCCTCCAGGCACTCTCTGGGGCGAGACTGTATCCAGAAGAAAACTATTATTAAAATGGATCTTTCTTATATAAATATTAAGCACAACTAATGAATATCAATCTGCGTCAACTGCGCCTGCTCGAGGCCACCAGCCGCCTGGAACGATTGACGGAGGCGGCGGACGAGCAGGCGATCAGCCAGTCCGCCGCCAGCCAGTCGATTCGCGAGCTGGAGCGCGCCCTGGGTTACCCGCTGTTCAACCGGGTCGGGCGCCATCTGGAACTGAGCGATAGCGGGCGGCAGATACTGCCGCGAGTGCGGGAGATTCTGGCGCTGATCGACGGACTGGAGGCGCCCCACGGCGATACAGTCGGTGGAGAATTTCATGTTATCGCCAGCGTCACCGTCGGCTGCTATCTGCTGCCTCACCTGATGGCGGAATTCTGCCACCGGCATCCGCGGGTAACGCCGCGCATCAGTATCGGCAACAGTCGCGAGGTACTGGAAGTGCTGGAAAGGGGGCGCGCGCAACTGGGGATCATCGAGGCGCCCGCCACGCACCCGGACCTGGAGATCCGCCTGTGGCGCAAAGACCGCTTGAGCGTCTTCTGCGCCGCGGGACACCCGCTCGCGCAACAGGGACGCATCGAGCAGAAGGCACTGGAAACGCAGCGCTGGATAGTGCGCGAACCCGGTTCCGGCACGCGCACGGTTTTCGACACCGCGATGCAAGCCGCCGGGGCAACGCCAAACATTACCCTGGCGCTGCCCCGCCAGGAGGCGATCAAACAGTCGGTGCTCGCCGGGCTCGGTATCGGTTGCCTGTCGGCACTGTGCATTGCCGATGAGGTTGCCAGTGGACAGTTCGTCGAGCTGGACACGCCCCTGGGACTGACACGCCATCTCTCCTGGGTCACCGCGAAGGGCAGCCGCAACGGCGCGACTGCCAGTGCATTTATCACGCTGCTCGAGGAAAACCGCGAGGCCGGCGGTTAACCGGCCCCGCCGGCCTACGGCAAACGGAAGCGTTCGGCGATATCCGCCCAGGCAACCAGTTTGAAGTTCTGTGTTTCCGCTGGCATGCGATTGCGACCGTCCTGGACAACCAGCAGGCCCTGCGAATAGGCGGCGCCCAGCGGCGCAGAGGTCACTTCCAGGCCATCGGTTTCCGAGCTGCCGTCGACCCCGAGCCCCGGGTTCCCATCCACGCGGAAATGGCCGACGAAGCGGCTGCCGTCGCGGCTGTACAGGGCGTAACTGTTATTGCCCTGGCTGGATACCACCAGGTAGCCGCTGTCGCCGTCGTGGTAGAGCCCCATCCCCTCGACATCGTCGACCAGGTTTTCCCCGTCGACTTCCGCCACCAGTTGCGGCTTGCCCTCGCCGGCGAGAAACGCGCTGATATCCAGGCGCCAGATACCGCGGTCCTCTTCACCGAAGAACAGCGTATGGCGCTCATCGTCGGCGACACAGCCCTCCACCTGGCTCGCCACCTTCAGGTTGGCGCGCGGGCGCAGCTGCCAGTCGCGACCATTGTCATCGAGGACAATTTCCAGCAGCTGCAGGCCACCCTTCTTGTCGGTAACCCAGACAAAGTCGCGGTGGTCGCGGCGATACATACACAGCCCATAGGGATCCGGCATATCCAGCGGAAGCAATCCCAGACTCTCTACCACACCGCTATCCGAAATCGCGAACAGGTTGATGCCGGGCGTGCTGCGGTTGGAAGCCGCGGCAATGGCGTTGATGCCGGGCAGGTCCACCGGACGCAAGTCGACATTGTTCACGCGCCCCACGGCAAACTGCTGGCGCAGCTCGCCGTTCAGGCCGTAGACATTGAGGCCGTGCTTCTTGTCGGTACCGAGAATCAGGCTGGCGGCGGCATCCTGCGGGTGGATCCAGATTGCCGGATCGTCGGCGGCGTCGCCTGCAGAAGCGACCGGATCGGTTTCCGCGTGGGCGGCCACCAATGGGATTTCCCGCACGGCCGTTGCGGTCGGCTGCGCTTGCGGCAACGTGACGGTATATTGCGCAACGCTGTCACTTTCCTCTGCCAGTGCGAATAAATCGCTGCCGCGGCGCGCTGCAGATATCGGTTCCAGGCCCTGCAACTTGCGTGCGAACACTGCCGGTGCGCGCGCCGTATCCAGGTCGTAGGCGTGCACTTGTCCGCCGCTGGTGAGCCAGACACGATCTTCACTGCCGTCGATCCACAGCCCGCCGAACTCGTCGCCGAGGTCACTGGCCGCAACAAACACCTCGCGCTCTTCATCGCGCTCCGCATTGCTGTTCAGGCTCCAGAGGCCCAGCGGTGGCTGTGCCACCAGCAGCCGACCGCGCCGGTCGTCCACTGCACAGCTGCTGACCTGCTCGCCGAAATACAACGGACGCACTTCGCGGAACTGCCAATGGCCCGCTGCCGGATTCAATACATATTCGTGGCCGAGACCGTTTTCGTCGATGGCGAACAGATGGCTGCGCATTGCCTGTTCGGCAAAGCACAGCGCCACTTGCGGTGCAGCCATCGCCCGGGTTCCGATAAGATCGAGCAGGGGCGCACCGGCGGCATCCACACTGAGGCGATGCAGGACTATTTCACTGCGCCCTTCATCGAAGGAGGCCACCAGCCAGCTGCCGTCACTCTGTGCCTGCAGCGCAAAGCGCTCCACCTTGCCGCCATCCAGAGCCAGCTGCTCCTCACCATTTTCCCGCAACAGCACTAGCCCGCGGGTTTCGCTGGCGAGTAACAAATAGGATGCATCATCCAGTGTCAGCGGTGCCAACTGGTTGGAGACGACGCTATCCAGTTTTATCTCGGTGCCGGCGCGGAGAGACTGCTCGTTGCTGCGGTCCACTTCGCCATTGCAGCCGGCCAGCAGTGCAACGGTTAAAGTTAAGAGAACAGAGTTGCGCAGTCCCCCTGGCGTCATGATTCTGCTTTTCATTGGCGTCGCCCTGTAAAATTCCTGTGACAAATTGATGCCGCTGTTATGGCAAACAGGTGACCAGTCGAAACAAATGCAAAAAGACG
>NZ_JACZCR010000075.1 GCF_014904735.1 Microbulbifer hainanensis
CGAAAAAGAAAAACCGACAGGGATGGGCGCATCGCGCAGCTGATTCGCGTAGCTGCGACAGATGCCGAACGTATCCGCGAAACCTGTAGGGCGAATAACATTACTCTGATTGATTTCTTCGAGGGCGCGGCGAAAGCGTATATGTCGGCCCAGGAAAAGACGGGCGATATCCCGCTCGTTCCAACGCCGAAGAATGTCCCTTTCGCAGTCTTTACCGTCCGTCTGTACCCCGAGACCCACGCGCGGATCCTGGCTCTCTCAGAACGGTTTGGGCGCAGTCTAGGTCGTGAGATGGCGACCGCCCTCTTGTTCGGTGTAAACCATCTTGAACAAGGGCACGGCCTTCCCGATTGACCAGGCTGTCTGCGGCATCGCCTAGGCAGATTCTCTCGGTCCAACACCCTCATCTCCAACCCATCCCGTTACGACATCGGACGTTGCACATAAAACATATGTTTTGTAAGTTTGGCTTATAAACCGCTGGAGAACAACGTTGTTGAACCGGTTCGCCGCCTTTTGCGTAGTTGCTCTATCCCAAACCACCTCACCGATAATGAGCACTGCTCACGCGGATCCAGGGTTGGAGTGCTGGGAAATCTCCGATGGCGCGGCCCTC
>NZ_JACZCR010000076.1 GCF_014904735.1 Microbulbifer hainanensis
GCTCTGGCACGGCCGAAGATCGCTCCCACGCCTCAACAAGCTGCCAATCCGCCCTCGAGCGCAACAAGGACGGACAAACGACCGCTTGGTACGTCGCCGGCACTTCGACGGCCGGACAGGTCTCCCCCCTCTCCTCTTATGAGATCGAGGGCCTAATTTGCCGCGAATATTCTGTTTCGGTAGGACAGGTCACGGGCGTCGTTCTCAAGACCGACGACGCAACTGGAACGGCATGTCGAATCTCCGGCCGCTGGTGGGCTTGGCCGACGGCGATTCCAAAGCCGGTTTCGAGTCGGACCAACGGCACCGTCAAATGAATCCCCACATAACAATGGGTTACTCCGCCCAATTGCGGTTCGACAATTCCGAAATGCTAATATGTGGTATGCGCCGGCTCGACCGGTTGCGTATGCGAACTCAGCAACAGGAACAGGGAGGGCTGCGGATCTAAGGGAGCAGAAAAACACAAGGCCGCCCCGAAGGACGGCCCGTGGATGAATATCGTTTAGCACCGTCATTTATCCACAGATCTCCAAAGACTGTCAAGCAATAAAGCGCTGGTTCGCCACCCTTTTTTGCGCCCTTTTTTCCGCGCCTCCGCAGCCAATGGAGGTCTGCGAATGGTAGGTTCTGCCTTT
>NZ_JACZCR010000077.1 GCF_014904735.1 Microbulbifer hainanensis
AGCTCAGTCCATAAGGCCTTCGCCCTAGCTCTCGCATCCGCTCGGTGCGGGAAAGGGAGGCCTTCTGAGACCACACACCCTGAAGTCGCCGACGGCTTTTTCTAATTTAATCAGCTTTATCCATACATCTAAGTTCCTGAAAACACGTGTTTTGGGGATAAGATTGCTGGAGACGTCCACAGCCCTTTGCCCGTAATATTGATTGGACGGTCGGGTTGCATAGACATCGAGGCCCGTTTCAGCACGGGTCAATCCGCCGGCCGGGAAAGGAGGGCTTGAGCTATCCCCCTGACACTATGGCCGCTTAAAGTGGTCGAGTTGTTGGTGTTGCTCCTGGAACTGATCTGTTTGTTATTCGAGCAAATCGACTTCTAGGCGGGAAAGACACCGTTGAAAATGGAAAGGCCCCCGCCCGAGAACTCGACCTTCTCATGAGCGGGGGCCTCACTATTGGAGGGTTTCAGCTAACCCCCTGACATTCACAAAATTATCGACGTGCAACGTCTGCCACAAGTTCTATTCGTGGATCTCGCTCAGAACGGGAAACGGGCGTGGACGGCTGAGCCGACCGTCCAGGCGACTACCCGCCAAGGATCTCATCGTAGGTCACCGGCGACCAGGATTCCGCGGACCGATCGTATTGCTGGAATGATCCGTTTCTCACACTGAAAATTCGAAGATCAGGAAAGTCCGTCACGACGTCGGCCAAATCGATGTCATCCTCGTACTCGGACGGGATACAGCCGCCAAATCCGTCTGACATCGATATTTTTTTTCTCACTTTGATAGGCTCAAATACGAAAAGACCGATAGTTCGGTAGTTCTTTACACGCCACTCGTTCATCGTCTGCCGACCGTCGAGGCTTCTAGCGCAACTCGCGGGTGTTGGTTCAAGTCCGCCCGAGGCGAACTCGCCAGTTGTCGGGTCTTCATGAGATCCGTCATCGGTAGGGCCCACACGGAGAACGCACCCTTGGTCATCGATATCGACGATTAGGCCGACCGATC
>NZ_JACZCR010000078.1 GCF_014904735.1 Microbulbifer hainanensis
TGCAATCAGGTCTTACATCCTAACTTACGAGATGGCGGAGCAAACGCGCGCAAACGAAAGTCATGGCGTGAGGTCAGTCGCAGCTACAGAATCGAATGATGTAGTTGATGTTTCAGAGGAAACCGATATGAGCACTCAAGTAGCGCAACCGAGTCAAAAGATTCAGGCGGCGCCGATTCCGCCCGCGCCTGAGACTGATCTGAACGACATTCAGTGGGTGGTATCAGGCGGCACGGTGAAGATCAGCGCGACGCTGGATATGGAAGGCATTGGACGACTTGAG
>NZ_JACZCR010000079.1 GCF_014904735.1 Microbulbifer hainanensis
ATGAAGGAGCTTCTGTCAGATTGACTTGGTAGTGTGTGGCTCCTCAATCTCTGTAAGTCTGAGGATGCAGCGTGTTGGGATGCGCATTACGCCAGAAACCTGCACGCTGTCCCCGCTGTTGAAGGCGCCCATGTTTGGCGCAAGCGCCTTAACGTCTTCACCGTCATAAATCAGCCAACCCACGGAAGCGCACCGAACAGCCGAGCCCGGTTCAAAATCGGACAGAAACCCCCAACTTGATGTAGGCTGTGCACTGTCTTCCCATTCAACGAAGACGAGGGGACATTGATTGGCAATGGAACGGGAACGCTTATCCTTACGCGAGGCCCTGGACGCGGATCGCTTAGAAGACTTCATCCGGCAGGAAGAGGTGCTCGGCGCTGTTGCGGATCGGTCCGCTTTTGAATCCGTGGTGGCCACGGCTGTCAAACCGCGCCAATCAGGAGATCGAACATCGCATTCTCCATCTGACGATGGTTCGACCGGAACGTAAACTCGTTCAGATACCGATCCATGTACTTCCGCGACACGTGAATGTGCGTGCTGCGGACTGAGTTCTTGAACAGCTTCCAGAAGCC
>NZ_JACZCR010000080.1 GCF_014904735.1 Microbulbifer hainanensis
CCTCGAACTGTCAGGTTCCCGTAAATACACCCTCAGTCTCCCGCCGCTTTCGTCCCAATCAATCAATGAGGGGGACTCCTACGAGAAACGGGACAAACCATTCTATGAGGAAATAGCCGCCACTCTGACGGCGCTTGGTGCTCAGAACGTGCAACACGCGGTTTCGGGGCGCGCGATCTCGTTTTCCGCCGGCCCCGAAGCAGCGAAGGCGGTTAAAGCCTATGCGCGCGAGCTTCAGGCAAAGCGTGTCCGGATCACCTATGACCTCTGGATTGCAGAGGT
>NZ_JACZCR010000081.1 GCF_014904735.1 Microbulbifer hainanensis
ATTAGATGGGACCAGCTTCAGCTCAGCATCGGAGCTCTCGACCTTTCCTTGAATGGCGGTAACACGGTCACTGACGGATACAACATCGTGACGAACTTCTCCGCCGGCGGAGTTGATATCGACATGATCGCGTCATTCCTAGAGAAAGAGGGAACCGTCGAAGTCGTAAGCAACCCGACAGTTGCTCTAATTTCCGGCTCGGCCGTGCGTCTTGATGACACGACGACGACCCCGTACCTCGCTTTTGAGCCAATCGCGCCGACCGGTACCGATAATGAAGACGTCGCAAGCGTGACAACCGGCGTCGACACGCGAGAGCAGGTCACCGGCATCGTCCTCGAGCTGGCTGGCGATTATCATTCCGGCCTTGTCACCACCCAGCTTCGCCTTACGGTCTCGGACACTCTTGGCTTCGTCGAGTTCCAGGTTGGCGACATCTCATCACAGCAGCCGCGCACAACGCAGCGAACCATCACCACTCAGATATCCACACCTCCCGGCCAAACAGTCGTCATCGGCGGCATCGCTCGTTCGTCCTCTACGGGCGATCGGCAGGGTGTTCCGCTTCT
>NZ_JACZCR010000082.1 GCF_014904735.1 Microbulbifer hainanensis
CGCCTCCATCGGACGAGGGGTATGCAAAAGCACAAGAGACGATGCGCTGCTGAATCAGGGTGGCATCCGTGACTAGCTGGCTCCGTTTTTTGAGTTCGCTGGCTTGCGTGGTCGAGCTTGAGAACGTGTCGGCAAAGTAGGCGCCCAGACCAATGATCAGCACAAAGATGACAATGATCAGGGCGTAGACGCCGAAACCGTCGTCGGGGCCGTGCTTCTCGTTCATCGCGGAGAGACCACGAGAAAATAGGCGTTTACCCCGTCGCTGGATTGGAAGCACCCCTGATATGCGCCGGAGAAAGCGTCACTTGGAGTCGTCGATGCCAGGCTGAAAGCAGTGCTTGTTACTTTCTGGGCGGTAGAGAGACCAGCGTACAGGCTGGTTGACGAGATAGACGATGCGATGGGGATCGCCGCGTCGGCGTCGTAGGAAAGAAGAGCTTCGTTGATCCCTTGGCAGTAATCGTCCTTCACGCCCGGCAGAACGATCGCCCAATCCGCGTTGCTGCTGGCAAGATCGGGAACCGTGAACGATCCGGCGCCGGACGTTGTATTTCCCACGAGATAGAACCGGCCCCAATTATCGGCCGATATGCCAGAGGGACGGTCGATGAAATATGTCTTGCTAAGGGCAGGTTCGGTGATCGCGCCGTTGATGGGATCGAAGAGACTTACTCGACTGGAATCCGAAGACACGTCGTCAACGAGGTTTATTTGGGAAATGTCCCATCCTTGCGCGCCCATGACATTGATCCCCTGACCAATGGAGGCGCCGGTGCCAAAAATCGCATTCGCATTTAGAAGTCCGAGGTAGGACGCGATGCGGGCCGGGACCCCTGCGACCTGGCTGCCAAAGATCGCGCCAAGGGCGATCACGATAAC
>NZ_JACZCR010000083.1 GCF_014904735.1 Microbulbifer hainanensis
GACGGCGCCGGAGTAGCCGAGAAAAGGCAAACCCCATGAAGCGGCATTGAATGCAACGGCTCCACCTGTTGCAACACCTCCCGCCTTGCGCATCAACCCGCCGCTCTCGCCCATAGCGAGAGTGAGGCCCGCCCCGGCAATGCTCGCCGCACCAACCGCTTTGGCAACTGGTCCCTGCAAGCTGTTGGAAAGCCGGTCAATCGGCCCTTCCCACGGATTTGCACCGGTAAGAGTGGTCGCCGCCTCTGCAATCTCAGGAAGGGTCGCAACGGCGACCGCAGCGACGACTGCGAATGTCACACGCCAGACGATCTGGGTGTCTTTCTGAC
>NZ_JACZCR010000084.1 GCF_014904735.1 Microbulbifer hainanensis
CTCCGCTCGATTTGCACATATGTGTTATGTGCATCATTCGAAACCTATGACGCTATGACATTTAGGTCAAGGCCCACCAAAATTGCGGAAGAGATACAATACCAATAAAATAATTATGCAATATGGGCGGCATCCAACGGAAAACGCAACAGAACCTACTTTGGCGCATTTTCCTTCCCATAATAAAGATTATGACATTTTATGCCTTATAATCAGATACTTAGACAGTCGCTCGGCCCAGCATTCCTAACTTGAAAAAATACCGGAGAAATGCTAGATAAATTGTCCCTGACCCGTCCCGGAACGGAGTAAGTTTGATTTAGATAGGTCCTGCAGCGTTTGTTTAAGTGCAAGGGACTGAATTTTCTTCTGACGCTAGCTAGATCGCTACCAGAGCC
>NZ_JACZCR010000085.1 GCF_014904735.1 Microbulbifer hainanensis
CCCACCACGTTCGTAGCAGCCGTTAAATAAGAGGATGCAAGTAGAGATTCGGTGCCCCCGCCCTGCCCCGTCAATTGAAGGCCGGACCACTGAAACCCCGAAAGGATAGTGGTTTGAAAGGTTGGGAACTCTTTGATAAACCAGAAAAATACGCCCATTTTCATGATTTGCATAAATGTCTCGGACATCATGCGTCCGCGTCCGAGCGCGATCAGCAATCCGAAGAATGCAATCTCAATAACTGCCAGTTTTGAGAATAGGGAAACCGCTACGTCGACATACTGAGACGGCCCGGCTTGAAAGAGGGCAACGAGCGAGGAAACGCGATTGTCGAGGGAGGAGAGCGGTTCCATGGCTACTTCCAAGCAGCCCGGCTTTTCTCAATAGGCATGAACAAATCGGGATCTGCGGTTCCGGACGGGACGGGTTGACGCATCGCGTCAGCGGCAGCAGCGAGGCGATATTTCGAACGCTGACTTTCGAGGTATGCTTTCTGCTCTCGAGCGAGTTCGTTCGCCAGTTGCAGCCGAGCGATCTCATATTGTTGCATCTCGATCTGCGCGTTGACGGCATGAAGCTGGGTTTGAGCCTGAATTGCTTGTGTTTCACCGGTCGCCGTAGAGCTTGCCGTCATTGCATTTGCAAGTTTCTGTCCCGTGGCATAGCTGGGCTCGAGAGCGGACAATAGTTGTGACGAGTCGCTGATCACATTGCTGGTCAGCGTTATCGCGAAGTCGCTTGCTGCAATGGCGTCTTGGGGTGTCTGAATTCGATTAGCGAGGTTCATAAGCTGCGTGGA
>NZ_JACZCR010000086.1 GCF_014904735.1 Microbulbifer hainanensis
CCGGCCATCACCCGAATATTGACGTAACCGTTCTCGAATCTCTCCGTGATCGCGATGTTCTCAGTCATGCCGCATTTCCTCTGACGAAGGTGACGGCCTTCTCGGCGGTGCGGCGCGCGTATTCCTGCTGGCGGTGCGTGTCACCCTTATGAGCCAGATCGCGGGCGCCAAGAATCGCATCTGCGATCATTTCGACTGTTTCTCCCGTCGCGGAAGCCGCGAGAGCGTATGCGAAGTCGGCCCGGTGAAGATCGCCCTGATATTGGGGACTGGTGTGGAACGTCGCGATGTCGACGCTGCGGCGCGGTCGCGCTATCGCATCGGTCAGCCGCCGGCGGCGTTGTTCTTGCGCGCGTGCGCGCTCGAGCACCAAGGCTTGCTCGCAATTGGAAATCATCGATCCGCTCGGCGAAACGGATCGCGGCGCAGTCGAGATCAGGCGCACGAACGGGAACCGGCCCTGTTTCTCGTACTTTGATTTCCGGTTTGTAAATCCGGGCAGCCGTCCGAAATGCCGGAAATCTGCGCTGCTCGGATCGGCGTCGAAGGCATCGGCTAGGTACTTCGCAATGACGGTTGATAGCCCCGGCTCCAGCACGCGTTCATGTCGGATCCAGCCTTGGTAGTTCGCGGGACTGGTTTCGACGATAGCCACCGGGCTAAGACAGGCCAGACGGTCAAGCTGAGACAGAGAGAGATCGTCCAGGAGCGTGAAGGAGTGTGGCGCGACGGGGCGGGCGTAGATATGGCAACCTGCGCTGTTCTTATGGCGTAGCCACGGAATTAGA
>NZ_JACZCR010000087.1 GCF_014904735.1 Microbulbifer hainanensis
GGCGACTACACGCAGTCTGGAGGCAGCTACGGTGGCCTTGGTGGACGAGACCCCAGTACTGGCGGAACCAACGCTCCCTTTGGCGACTACAGGCAGCCAATTGATTTCGGAGTTGGTGGGTATGTAAACAGCAGCTCATATCAAGGTAGCCACGGTGGCGGAGCTATCAAGCTGGTCGTTGCTAATCGTCTCGAGGTCTACGGAAAGATCTTATCCAACGGTGATTATTCTTATAGGGTTGGTGGCGGCAGTGGCGGCTCTATCTGGATTGACGCTGGTGAACTCGTTGGGGATGAGAATACCCTGATTGAGGCCACAGGTGGTCAAGGTTACGTCGCTGCCACCGGCGGTGGTGGCCGCATTGCGATCTACTATGACTCGATAAGTGGAGTTGATTCTAAGCAGCAAATCTTTGCGCGAGGTGGAAGCAATTATAGTGCAACTACAGCCTATGGCGCTGCAGGTACTGTCTATCTCTACGATCGGTCCCTGGCCTCTGGTAATGCCACGCTACAGGTTGTTAACCGATCTAGTGCAGAGAGCTACGAATCAACCTATCTCAGTGGTCAGGTCGATGCCGATATCTATGTCAGCAAGGGGCGGTTGACAATTGGTGATGGTGCACATATCGCCGCTACGATCAGTGGTGATGGTAGTGGCAGTGCCTATGTGATTGCGGAGGGCACATTTACAGCGGCAAACAATGCTTTGCTGGTGGACGGTTTTACCCTGGAACTTGCTGAAGATATTAATTTTGACTCCATCACAGTAGAAAATAACGGAAAA
>NZ_JACZCR010000088.1 GCF_014904735.1 Microbulbifer hainanensis
GACCATGCGCGCGGGATCCGCGCGCTCATTCATCGGGGCGTTGCGGGGTGTCCCCGCAGAAGGGGGTGTGGAGGAGCCTTCGGCTCCAACCAGGGGGAAGGCTTTCCCCTTCTGATTGATCTAATTACTGTCGCCTATTGCACCTGTTTCGCCGGGGTACACATGCCTGATGAACAAGACGATCAGCCGGACCGGGACGCGCCATATATGGATCCGCGCGAATATCTGACGACACGGCATATCATTGAGGATCGGTTCGGAAAGCCGCCACTAATCCCGAGGGCCAATTTCGACGATGCTGTACGCAGGATTGAAATTGCTGTCGAGGTTTTGGGTCATCAA
>NZ_JACZCR010000089.1 GCF_014904735.1 Microbulbifer hainanensis
CGGACGAGGACCTCTTCGAACTCATCAGGTCCTGGGACAAAGGCGGTGAGCTTCGAGATCCTGACGTATTGACGCTCCTTCGTGCTGACGTCAGAGGGCAGTATCTGACAGGAATAATCGGCGACCTCATTGACGACGACGGGTCGTTCTACTCGAGCGCGGTTAACTTTGAAACAGCCAAAGAAGCACTGGCGGCCCTGGGCCCAGGCTTGAAAACGCTTCCGCCATTGCAGACGGACGATCAATTCATTTCTTTTGGCCATCGAGTGACTGAGTTGAGCAGACACCACCCGCCAGGACTGGCGGGCGACATAAAGTATGAGAGCAGAAGGATTGATGTCGCGCTCGTAGATATTTTCGAAGCTTTCAC
>NZ_JACZCR010000025.1 GCF_014904735.1 Microbulbifer hainanensis
ATCAAGCCACTCCTCACGCATTAATTTAGTAAGTTCATCTATTTCTTGCTGGTATATTTCCATGCTCAGATTCTTGATAGTGCATAACGCCGCCAGCAGGGGCAGCTTACCTTGTGCGCGTGTTGCGCGAAACTGGGAGCACAGCGACCCGCGCAACACGTGCACAAGGTAAGCTGTCCCGCGGAGGGCCGAAGGCCCGGAGCATCCTGCCTGGCTTTGTTAAAACTCTTGGCCTGTATATTTCCACCAAGGTTTGTCGCCATCTAGTTTCCACCAATATGGCTCGTGGCTACCTTTAAACTGCTCCTCATAAATCTTAATTAGGCCAAGGAGCTCAATGGGATTATTTGCAACCACCTCTCTATCTTCTTTAACGGCACTCCATTCGTAAACTTCTTGCTCAGATGAAGTGGGTAATTTTCTAGTGGTTATCGCCCAGCCCCGTTTCTCAGCTATTCGTATCGCAGTACTGTATACATTTGGATTACTGACAATTGTCATGTGGATCCCGAGTTTTAACGCCCACAGCAGGGGCGGCTTAGTTTGTGCGCCCTTTGCGCGAAAATGGGAGCGAAGCGACCCGCGCAAATGGTGCACAAGGTAAGCCGTCCCGCGGAGGCCCGAAGGGCCGTAGCAAACTGCCTGTGATTGTTAGGCATGAATCACCCACTATGGCGGGATATTTACCTCCAAGCGAATAGGCCAACTTTCTCTTGGTGGTTTTGGAAACCTATTATTCGCAAACCAGATAGCTACGCACGATGAATAATGGTTTACGGGGCGCACCTCAACCATTTTAGCCTTGCCGTCCAGATCTATAGTAGCAACCAGCTGATAGTATCCCGAGGTTGATTTAATTTTTATTGAAGCCTGAAAGCACTCTCTATCGGCGTCCCACGTACTTTCCCGCACCAATTTCTCGTACTTCGTTCCCTCTGCAGATTGCATAGCCGCTTCAGCAAACAGAATTCGTGCGTCGAAGTTTTCAGCACAAACTGCACTTGAAAAGACAAGAAGTATCAGCAACCACAATAATTTCATACTGGCTATTGCCTAACGCCGCGCACAGGGGCGGCTTACTTTATGCGCGTTTTGCGCGAAAATGGGAGCGCAGCTACCAGCGCAAGACGTGCATAAAGTAAGCCGTCCCTTTGCTGCGCTTTGTTAGGGTGTAAAGGTCAATTTTAGCCCCCATAAGTGAGCTATTTCATTGATAAATTGTACGGAAACAGGCCCCAAGGCAGGGATCGCGTAGATTACCCCTCCACCTATATGCTTAAGTATCAATGCCTTGCGATTTTCTGGCTCGCATTTTAAAACGCGATCAGCGATGAGCAGAGAAACCATCCCTAAACCAAAAGTGCACCATACAGGCCAAAGAAAAACTCCCAGAAAAGGTATTGCATACCGATCTATCGATGGAACTAATAGCCCGGTCCCAGCGAGCGCTGCTAGAAAGCCGAGTAGAACTCCAGTCAGAACCCATGGTTTAAGTAATTTTTCAACCGGATCTGCAAAGAATCTTTGTTTAATTTTTATGACAACAAACACCCACACAATCCACAGGATGAATGCTAGCGCAATGTAAGGTATGGCAATCATGATCCCTAACGCCGCGCTCAGCCGCGGCTAACTTTGGGCGCTTTATGCGCGATAATGGGAGCGTAGCGACCGCGCATAAAGTGCACAAAGTTAGACGTCGGCCTGCAGCGTATTGTTAAGTTTTTACTCGCAGGTAACCTCGATGTAACGATCACCAGCCACTGTTTCTACCCTTACAAACGGCTTTTCAGATTTGGAAACAAACTCAGTTTTTGAGCCATCTCTAAGCCATAACTCATGTGATACGGTTTTCTCTAAATCATTTCCAACATTGAAGAATTCACCATTTTTAAAAATGGTACATTCTTCCGTAAATATCTTTACCACTGGGTAATTTTTACGAAACCAATACTCAACATATACAAAAATTTTTCCATCATCCGAAAGGTATCCTTCAGAATAGCCGCTTGGATCATAAGGGCGAGACCAAATCGGAACTTGATTGGGGCCAGGAACCGGATGTTGAAACGCTTTGTATATGGATAGCGTCCATGTGTCTTCCCACGGATACTTTGCGCTTTCGTTGTAGTCCCTACTCAAAAACGCCGCCCACTTACCATTGTGGGAAGTAACTTTATAGTTGTCCCAATCCGGAGGTTGATCAGAATAAGCGACCAACGGAAAGAACATTAATATAAGCAATATGCGTGTTTTCATGAGAACTTAACAGTTATATCGTGGTCCTCACGACCGATAGTACCTTGAAAAATATTCAAGGCTGAAATTGACGTCAGAATGTCCGCAATCGCCCGTGCCGTCAAGGCGCTGCATATTTTGATACCTTTGTACCAATTCTTCGTATTGATCACCCCGACGGATATCACCGTTTCGCCTTACTTACGTAGGTTATTGATATTTATCTAATTTTTTGGCTTTTCTAGTCAATCACAAGAATATCGGTCGCCGGGGCCGGATTATCTGGGCTAACTTGGTCATTTTTTGCCTTGTAGTGTATAAATATACAGTTCTCACGTATGGAGGAGTGATCATGGAAGATATCCCCGTGCCGATCCCGGCGAGGCCGGTGCGCTTTATGGACCGCCTGCGGGCGTTTATGAGGGCGCGGCACATGGCTTATCGAACGGAGAAAACCTATTGTCGGTGGATTCTGGATTTTATCCGGTTTCACCAAATGCGGCGCCCCGAGGAGCTGGGGCCGCCAGAGATTGAAGCTTGGCTGGCATACCTGGCAGGGCATCGCTCGGTGGCTATCAATACCCAGAAGACGGCTTTGAATGCTGCCGTGTTTCTGTATCGCCAGTTTCTGGGTATCGATATCGGCGAGTTGCAGTTTGATAGGGCCAGTAAAGGCCGGCGGTTACCGGTGGTGTTTAGCCATGGGGAAGCAATGGCCGTGATTGAAAGATTGAACGGGCACCACAAGTTGGCTGTATCGCTGATGTATGGTTCGGGCTTGAGGGTGATGGAGGCTGCTCGGCTCCGAGTGCAGGATGTGGACTTCGAGCAGCAATGTCTGTTGGTCCGGGAAGCGAAAGGAGAAAAGTGGCGGCGTACTCTGCTGCCGAAGTCCCTGGTCGAGACTTTACACGCCCAGATTGAATTGGCGTTGGCTCTCCACCGGCGCGATCTTGAAGAAGGTTATGGGGAGGTGTATTTGCCCTTCGCGCTGGCCAAAAAGTATCCGAGGGCTGCCCGAAGCCCCGGATGGCAGTATGTGTTTCCCGCCGCTGAAAGATCACTCGATCCGCGTAGTGGCATGATGCGGCGCCATCATATTGGCGAGCAGCAGGTGCGTAGGGCGGTGGCGCGGGCCATGGCGGACGCGGGCATCCGGAAGAGGGCGAGCTGCCATACTTTTCGGCATTCTTTTGCCACTAAATTGTTGGCTTCCGGTACTGATATTCGAAACATCCAGGAGTTACTGGGGCACAGTGATGTCAATACGACGATGATTTACACCCATGTGATCGGTGTGCATGAGCGGGGCGTGGTCAGCCCGATGGATTGAGCTATGTAAGGGGTGTCTGAATGCAACTGAGTAAGCTCGGCCTGAATCTATTTGTGGTCTTCGACACCATTTACAGCGAGCAGAGTGTGACGCGGACCGGGGAAATACTGTGTACCAGCCAACCGGTCGTGAGTAATGCGTTGTCGCGGTTGCGGGCAATGTTGGCCGATCCACTCTTGTGCGCAGTAATCTGCGTATGCTACCGACGCCAGCGCTGGCGTGCTGTTGTCAGACCCCGATCTATGCTCTTAGTTGTTGTTTCGTGATCGCTATATCTGTGTGATCCGGCATGACCATCCGTGGGTCGATGAGCAACTGGATCTGGAAAGCTATCTCGCACTGGAACATGTTCATGCCAGTAGTCGCCGCACGGGGCTGGGTTATGTTGGCCTGACCCGGAGAAAGCTTGGGCGCGAGCGCAATATTGCCCTGCTGATACCGGACGCCTGGAGATCTTCTCGGTGGTTGCGGAGTCGGATCTGGCAGCGACCGTGCTCTATTCGCTGGCAAAAATACTACGATGTCTGGACCCCTGAGCTGCCGTTCAAGGTGCCGATGGCCGAGGCGTTTCTTTACTGGCACAAGAGTGTGGAACACGATAAAGCGAGTCAGTGGTTAACTTAGGAGAACATTGCCTATATTGCCGAGCAAGCCGGTGCTAACTAAGGGCGGGTGTTGCCCAGATGTTGGCAGCAATGGACGGTGTCATTGGCGATATCTCATATTCGGACTGAGCAGAGGTCGTGTTAGGTTACGACTGGTAGCCCGAAGGTTCAACGTCAAAGAAGACCCTTGCAGACGATTGTATCTCTTGTGAGGAGTTCACCAGTCCCATGTTTTCAATGCACATTGAAACTCGGATTCAGGTTATAGCCTCTGCTATGCGGACAAGGGAAGTGTTGTTCAATTTTAGGGGTTACGACCTTTGGAATCCGACGTCTAAAGAGTTTGTTGGGGAGTGTGTAGTAGGCCAACCGATCAGGTTCAAGGTCCAGCGTTCCGAGCAAATGCAGCTGTCCCTCATTCAGCCGTGTCGAGCCAGGGCGTGACCTGTGTTGGGCTGGTGGCCTCCGCTGGTGGTGAAGGGCGAGAGCGAACCGGATCTCCTCACTATGATCGCTGCGATGAAAAATGGAGCTACATAAGGCCCTCTGTAATTGAAGCATAGTAATTATTGGATTGGCATAGAGAAAAATCATGATAATTAAATTGTTAAAGTCTATTGCCAGACGGCATGCACTCGTTACCATCGTGTTGGGTACTGTTTTGGTACAGGCTGGTCATGCCGGCCCGGCTTTTGAGTCGGATTCCCCGGCGTATGCACCCAAACCCTGGACACAAAAGGACTTCCAGAACGACCCCAATGACTTTCGGTTCCTGGTTATAGGTGACCGTACCGGTGGTGAGCGTTTGGGCATATTTGACAGGGCAATGGATAAAGCCAACCTGTTTCAACCCGAGTTTGTCATGTCTATCGGTGACCTGATCGAAGGCTACACCAGTGATCTACCAAAGCTGGACAGCATGTGGAGCGAACTGGATGAAAAAGTTAGTCGCCTGGATATGCCGTTCTTTCGTGTGATAGGCAATCACGACCTGGGCAACGACACCATGCGCAAGGTATGGGAGAGTCGGTACGGGCCAACCTATTATCACTTCAAATACCGTGATTGCCTCTTCTTGGCGCTCAACAGCGAGGATCCGCCGAATCTGGTGGATCCAGAATTCGAAAAGGATCTGGTTAAGTACAACAGGCTCAAGGTCACTGATCCAGAAGCCGCGGCGGTTATGCTAGCGGAGTTCATGAAGAGCGACCGCTTGAAAAGCTACCGCAAGCCGGCGAACTTCAGCGACGACCAGGTGGAATACGTTCGCAAGGTGCTGTCGGAAGACAAGGATGCACGTTGGACATTTGTCTTTTTCCATCAGCCGGCCTGGGAAAATCCCTCGGAAAACTTTGTGAAAATAGAAAACCTGCTGCGGGAGAACGAGCGACAATACACGGTCTTCGCTGGGCATATGCACTACTACAAACACGAAGAGCGATTTGGCCGTGACTATATCCGGATGGGTACCGTCGGTGGCTCCTTCCACAAGGATGGGCCCGGCAACGTCGATCATCTGACCTGGGTTACGATGAAAGATGGCGGTCCCGTGATCGCAAACATCAAACTCGATGGGATATTCAAAAAGGATGATCTGAAAGACTGATTCTCCTTGCCTAAAGCACTCCCCTTTGACAGGGGAGCGTTTTTGAAGAGTTGGTGCCAGGATCGAATTGGCACCATTCCGGCGACGACTTCCCCGTATGCGGAGAGGCGTCTGACGCCAAAGCAAAGCGGGCGCCAGAAGAGGCTGCTGAAATGAAGGCGATCCTGGCGGGGCTGGTGTCATGTCGCTCAAAAGAGCAGTCTGGCAGTTGCCCCAGTTGTTGCCGTTCAAAGAGGGCGGATCAGCCTGAAACTGATCCGCCAGCAGAGTAGGCCGAAGCGAGGCGTGGGTCTTCCTGCGGTGGTCCCGACAGGGGCTGAGGTAACTGTTTACCTTTGTTATGCGGCGTGGAGCCCTCTCGGTTTGACCTCAATCCCTGATCTGCGACACCCACCACTCAGATCCGTCAATATATCCCCGGGATCAACCGATAGCGCACCCGTCGTGAATAGTCTCGATAGCCTGGCAACTCTTCCTGTAAAGTTCGGTCTTCAAGTGCCGTTCTGATAACCGTGATGATTGTTGCCACCGCCGCAGGGATCAATGTCCATAGCGAATTCAGAGCAAGAACGATACCGAACAGAGCAAGAATATTCCCGGCATAACCCGGATGCCGCAAAAACTGGTAGGGGCCACTGTCACACACCACATGCCCCCGATCCGTCTGAATGCGTACCACGCTGTAGAAAAAGCGGTTTTCAGCCAAAGCCCATACAGCGAAAGCGTATCCGAGCGAGATAAAAATAAAGCCAACCACGATGAGCCAAAGCGGAAATTCGAAGGACCAGTTATAGCGGTGGTCCAGCCCCGCTACCATGACCATAGGAAACCCGATACTTATGGCCATCAGCGGTGCAAGCACTTTGTCCCAGGTTTTCGCGTTTTGGATATTTTCAATACTTTGTCTTTCGGCCATTAATCCTGGATGTCGTTGTTCCGCCCATATACGGCCACCGATTCCAGCAGCCAGGATCAGCATGGAATATAGCCATGCCTGCCACCAGCCGAGATCCCCACTGCATATAAATAAAATCAGCGGGATTAGGAGATACACAACAATTAGCCTGACCCACTGGCGAGTGGATGCTTTTTGAACTGCCCCTTTATTAACCCTCTTTGCTGACATGTCATTCCCCAAAGTAAGAGGGATTTGAGTATGCGCCTAACCCTGAGCACCGCTGCGCCTTGTTATGTGAATGCGGGCTCAACCCGGTCCAACCAATTGGGCGAGAAGGATAGCCGTGCCAAACAACGATACAAGCCCAACTACAGAGACAATAAAATTGGTTAGGCTGGATGCCAATTTATGCTCAGTGATGGATTCCTGGGGTAAGTTGCCAAAACTGATTGCTCGACAAACAGGCCACCCAGCATACCAAGCAATAGTCTCAAAACAGAGCTCCCAGATTAGCCAAATCAAAGAACGAATAACAACGCTGACTATTCTGAGTAACCCTTTAAACGCTCCTTCAGCTAACTCTTCCAATGAGTAATTTCCCTAAGATACATAACGTCGCGCGCTGCGATAATTTTGAAGCTCAATGTGAAAATTGTTCGACAGCTGCGCTTTGTTAACCATTATTTTCGCCATACCTTTACCAAGGCTCTGGCGCATTATCCAAATACAATATACGAAACAGTTGGCCGCCGCCTTCTTCGCTCATTTCCCCAATACCAAACCTTCTGCGGTTCTTATGCTCCATTTCACCCAAATTTTATTCTGTGCGTGTCCAGACGAACAACGGCTACGGGAGTCAGACGCCTGTTTTTCGCCACCCGCGCGTCTCCATGCACTGAACATACATGGTGTCGCGCTGGATTTTTAGCTTGTTAAGAGATTCTGTATCTTTCATATATTTCTGTTGCTGGAAACTTCTGTCGGTTTGCGCAACAACTGAGTAGTACCCGCCGTCGTGCCCGCTGTACGGTTCTGAATAAACACCGAAAACCGGGCTTTCCCCGAATACGGAGAGAGTTGCATCCACACACTCGCTTTTGTCCTGTGCAAACAGAGCATCCCGCGCGTTTTCAGGCAGTTCGTTTCGAGTGAAATTCATGGTCGGGTTATAGGTTGCACATCCCGTAGTGGAGAGGATTATTATTGAAATCGCGATCCGCATTCAGAGTTGCCTTTTCTTAAAACTGCAAAAGGCTACAGATTCTGAACTAACTATCAACGTAATTCCAGAGTCTTCTGTATATAACCGCTCAATCTGCGACGTCATTGCCTCAACAATCGATGCCTGATCGCGGACACTTGCCAGTGAACTTAGCTTTCCAAACGCGGGACATCAGTGGGACTAGGTTATTGGCAGGGTACTGACCTGGTGTTTCTGGGGTAATTTTGGCGATTCTGGACATCCACCAAGTAAAAAGCACGCGCGGTTCCCGCTATACCACCCCAGAAGCGCGCAGCGCATGCGCACCGAGCGAAATACCTTTCGGAAGAGGAGCGCCCGCGGGTCACCCTGGCAGTCAGCGACGCGGCCAAACTCGGCGACCGCTCGAAAAAGGCCGACTATATCTACGGCAAGAAACGCCTGCGCGAAATCGACAGCCGCGAGCACTTTTTGATCAAGCGGTTGGAAGGTATCGCCTTGGTCGACCGGCTGCAGCACTTTGTTAGCGAGATGCTTGCTCATAACTGTATAGCTCGCTAGGACTTGGGAGTTCTGAGGGAGTTTCAGCTCCATCGACTGAGCATACCTCTATACCGCCTAAATGACCGTTCGCCATGAATAAAAAGCAGCCCATGTGGTTGTTGCTTTTTGACTTGTACAAATAGTCAGCAACTACAGTCACACCGTCTTTAACAGAATTTGGCTTCCCGTCTATAGAAAAATCTATGCTCGCACAGCCACACTTGCAGGTAGATGCAACCTCCAAATTTGGTACCTCATTCAAGGGCACCGGTGTTGAAATAGTTAAATTATTTGCGAGCCACACCAAAAGCTCACGTTCTCTTTCCGATAACGGGCGATTAATTTTTGAATTTATGTGCGCCATCGCCGAATTTTCTATTGTGTGTTAACGCCTGACTCAGTTGAGTCGTGTAGTTTACGATTTCAACTGAAATCGCTTGTTAAATCTGGCCACTGGCCAGAATTTTCAGTTCATCCCCCCGCCACTCGCCGAATCTCCATATGCTCTAGAACATGAGACTTAATGGATTCATAAAATCCATTATTCATAGTTTTGTCCTTTACAACATACCATTCAATTCGTGTGCAACCGGAATCCGAGGCCATAGATGCCAATTTCGACATGGCGCTTCGAGCAACTCCGTTTCTTCTGTACTCTGGGCTTACATATATTGCCTGCATATACATCTCTCTCTGACCAGTAAAAGTTGCCCATTTCCAGCTATAGATCAAAAAGCCAGCTACCTTCTCATCGACTAGAATTAGCATTGCATAGGCCACCGGCTGATCAGAGAAGATATTTGTAAGCAAATCGCTTTCTGTGGTCCGGATCTCCGCAACGCCATCACTATGACCTAGATCATGCAGCATCTTCAGGATACAAGAGGAATCCTCACGCTTGGCCTTTCTTAATTTAATACTCATATCTAAAAAATAATTTAACGCTTAGCGAAGGGGCTGGCGCTGTGGCGCCAGTCCCGCGGAGCGCCCGATAGGGCGCGGAGCAAAGTTGCGCGGCTTGTAGGCATGCTGAAATCACTTTGGGTCGAGAGCATTTTTACGCTCCGGTGTATACGCCCACCAAGGCTTAGCCTCCTCACCACCCATGAAACGAGTAATTGATATAAACACATCAATTACACAAGGGTCATGTTTGTGTCCAGTCGTACTGCAGAGTTCTTCGTACATTTGGTATGGGTCACGCCCCACAAGATCTTTTGGGCTCGCGATACCAAGCAATTGCAAGTCAGAGGCGCCGGCCTTTCCAATATTAGGGAGGTCAGTCAACTTCATGGTTCTGCTGCGATCAACTTTTGCTGGATTCATGGGGTGTCAGCGCCTGAGTTAAGCCGTGCCGCGAAGCGGCGTCGGCTTGGACGAATTGTTAGGCGGCACCTGTGAGATTCTGAGCGCCGAATGCAAGAAGTGGTAAGTGTTCAATCCAGGAATTTCCATGTATCTGCCCCATCGAACTGCCTGACCACAACCGACTCCAGGAGCTGGGGTTCAAAGTTCCTCAGGTTCACTCCATGACGAGCGCCGGGGGCGGGTTCGAGCGGCTCCCAGTGGGTGACGATCCCGCAGGTCTTACACCGAACGTTCTTCAGAGTCCGGTCACCCCAGATGTAGCTTTCGGTATTCTCGGGGTGGCCCTGGACGAAGACAGTGCCTAGTTCGTAGTAGGCCCATATACCTCCCGTGCGCCGGCATAACGAGCAGTTGCAACTCGTCGCCGTTTCGGGCGCCGCCGGTAGCGTAATGCGGACCGAGCCGCAGTGACATGAACCGTGCAGTGGTAGTGGAGGATGTTTGTGATTCATAGGAATACGCCGTTGGTTTTTGTCCCGCCTAACGCCAAAGCTCACCGGCAGCAATGTAGCGTAGCGGATTTATCGTCCGGTGAAGCGCCTTGCTAGGAGGCGTACGTGTGAGCGTCATTCTCCAAGCTCAAGGGGCAAGTTGCGATCTGCCGACCACTCGATGAGCCCTCCGTCGTAAACGGCGACGTTCCGATGTCCCAGCAAGTGGAGAACAAACGCATCGCTCGAAGAGGCAATGCCACCGCCACAGTAGGTAATAACGCGCTCGGCCTCCAGCATTGGACGAAACAGCTTGCGCAGCTCTTCAACCGGGCGATAGCGCATCGTCTTCCGGTCGAGGATTTCCCATGCCGTCACGTTTTTTGCACCTGGAATATGCCCTCGCGCCCCATATTCCTTACGCTCACCACGATGCTGCCGCCGGCCGAGTGCATTCACGAGGCACGTCGTCGAGTCGTCAATCGCGGTCAGCACCTCCCCTTTGTCAGCGATGAGCTCCGGCCGGACGCGCGGGGTGAACGTGGCAGCCGGGTACGCGCAAGGTTTCGAGGAGACCGGACGGTCTTCAAGCCGCCAGGCCGTCCACCCACCGTTCAGTACCGCCGCGTCGTCGAATCCAAACGTGCGGAGCATCCACCACAATCGAGCAGCCCACATGTTTTCCCGCGCATCGTATAGCACGACACGTGTGCCGTCTCCGATGCCAAGGCGGCCCATGTGGTCGGCGAACCATTCCGCAGTTGGCATCGTGAACGTGTAGGAAGGCCGTTCGGGATCCGATATCTTCAGGAGGTCTGCGAACGCTGCGCCTGGAATGTGGGCCCGCTCAAATCCACGTCTACCGCTCTTAACGCGCGGGAACGGCCAGAGCTTGACCTGCACCGTTGCGTCCACCACGCGCAGGTCGGGATCATCTAGGTGTTCCTCCAGCCACGCCGGCTCAACGAGCGGATGGTGTGTGCCTGTTTCGGGCATGCGCGTATGGGACTCACTCATGGCTATCTCCCGGTGATTCCGTGCAGGTGTCTTAACGCAGACTAACGCCGCGATCAGGCGCGGCCAAGTTTTTTCACCTTTTACGCAATAATGGGATTGTAGCGACCGCGCAAAAAGTGCACAAATCTGGCCGTCGGCTGCATTGCCTGGTTAGGCTCTGTCCACGACTGGCCGTAAATCATCAACAAGACGTTTTCTACTACTCCGCTCATATTCAGCGGGCGAAAAGGGCATTGCTGATTCGGCGTAGTCGTCGATAAGCTTAAGAAGATCCTCTTTTGAGATGCCAGCAGGTGAGGGTAGATTACCATTTTCGGTAATTTCCACGAGCTTTTCCTGGAGTATTTCTTTCCTTGCAATACTGGCTCCATTTGAAGGGTCGGCGATGCAAAGACCAAAGGTTCCATTAAAAAAATAGGGCAAGTAGCCTTGTATTTTCGATTCGATAATTTTCTCTGATTCGCAATGGCGTTCTAGGGCGCCTCGGAGTTCTTTTGTTAGCTCCGCTATAACAGTTGATCGCTCCGATCCGAAGGGGGCTCTATTGGCGATATGTGCCCATCGCACGCACTCTGGCCTGAAGTACTCTCCCGTAAGTGGTTCACTGATTGGAGTTCTACCAAATATTTCAGAGTAAATCGAGTCGCCGTCACATGTATACGTAGCGCTGGGAATTGCCTTGTCTGCGATGAGTTGATCAAGCCTATCAATCGATATTCCCGCCAGCATGGTGAAAGTGTTTTTCTCGACGAAATACTTCCGTAAATACACCCCTAATAACATTACTTCCTCCAAAGCTTAACGACGACAACACGGGTCGAATGAAGCGTAGCGTAAGGATTTTCGCGCCCCAGCTTGCTGGGGCCAAATGTGATTGGCTTTGTTATGCATTTTTAACCTTGCCAATTTTACCCAAGTGCGTGTAACCAAAACCTTTACTGTATTTCAGGCCATAACCTAGTGCCCTATCAAAACCGATGTGGGCAACCCATATGAGGCCTATAAGTTGCGAAATGGAATTATCTACGAACAAGCTAAGGCTCAAGAATAGAGAAGGCCCAATAAGTGAGTGTGCGCAATTATAAGCGATGGCTCCAATTCTATCGCTGATCAAGTAACCTAAAAAAGAAATATCCGGAACGAGAAAATAGATAAAGAAAGTCTCCCATCCATAATTCTGAAAATGGTACATACATGTCGAAAGAAGTAAGATCGCCAATCCTTCAACACGCAAAACCCACTTAACTTTTCCTTCAACATAACTCATCAGATTGTATCTACCCTTCTTATGCATGACGCCGCGATCCGGGGCAAACCGAAGCGCGGCGTAGGTTTGTCCCTAGCAGCGCTTTTTTTAGGGATTTCCTGATCATAGAGATTGCCTAAAGCCTGTAATCATTTTTTCTGTGCACTCCACATATTTTGCAAACAATTCGGTTAGCCCTGAAATATTTGGAAGCTTCACTCTTTTTGCAAACTCGATTGCTTCGTTTATTTCTTTTTCCTCTCCGCCTAACTCCCACGTATGAAGCTCGATCATCTTAAATATTGCCTGATCTATAGAGTCGAGTGACTCATAATCACTGGGACACTCTATCTTGAAGAAGACCAGTTTGTTGGAGAGTAAATCTAGCGCATATATCTCTTCGGAAAACTCCCAGAGAGGCAGAAGTTCTCTATTTCCAAGCTCTGGCCAATCGCCAGGGTTTTCTGGATAGCCTTTAGAATAGAAATACTGCGGCAATTCAAAATAACGAGAAAACGCACCTAATTCCTCATTTTTCAGCAATAGCTCAGTGACCTCAGGCCTCCAAGATAGGTCCCGTATCGTTTCTTCTCTTTTATCTTCAGGTACGCTCATATTCACCTTGGGGCCCTAGCGTCCGCAGCCACCGGCGCACGCGGGTAACGGCGGTTGATGAGCGGCCACGCTCGCGGGCGCGTATGCTTGGGCTGCGTTGTCAGGGTGCAGTCGCCCGCTCGTGTTGCAGAATGTTGATGAGCTTTCCGAAAGGGTCGCGAACGTAGAAGCGCTTAACCCCCCAAGGCTCGCTGACGGGCCCATACTCGATTGGCACCTTCGCCTCCTTGAACCGTGACAATGCAGATTGGATGTCATCAACCTCGATGGATAGATCGGGTACAGGAGTCCCCGAGCCGCCTTCAGACCCGAAACTCACTTGAACAGTCATCGTTGCATCTGAGCCGTACGTCTTGAACCAGCCGTGATCCATCAGGAGTTCGAGGCCCAATATGTCCATATAAAAGGCCTTCGCTTTGCTGGGGTCAGATGTCGCAGTATTGGCCATGATGCGCTTAACCTTCATATTTCACCGGTCCTTTCCTCATGCACCCTAACAGTTTTATCCATACGCCATAGGCAACTTATCATCTTGGCCTGTGTTCACCAAACGGTTGTATGGCCTTTGGGGAATAACGCATTGAAAAACAATGAGTTACGGAAAGCTGCACAATATTAACCAGCTGCAAAAGAAGCCTGTCGCTTGTGTTGCAGGCGAAAGTGCGGGTTTCTTTGAGTCGGGCAGCCTCTTTTAAAATCAATGGATTACGAGATTCTTTTCCGTGCACACAAGCCCGCGGCTTCTGAAAAAGGGTGGATTCGCGGGTTAAGAGTGATGTTTCGGGCATAAAAAAAGCCCCGCCGGTAAGGGCGGGGCTTTTGAAGAGGTTCAGGGTAACTGATTAAACAGCAACGTCCTGAATCTCAACCGCGGCAATGCGCTTGCCTTCTTCGGCAGATTTCTGGAATTCCTCAATCTGGTCGAAGTTCATGTAGCGGTAGATCTCCGCGGCCATGGAGTTGATGTTTTTCGCATACTCCAGGTACTCGGCCGGGGTGGGCAGCTTGCCGAGGATGGCACCCACGGAGGCCAGTTCCGCAGAGGTCAGGTACACATTGGCACCGTCGCCCAGGCGGTTGGGGAAGTTGCGGGTAGAGGTGGACAGCACGGTGCTGTTCGCCGCTACGCGCGCCTGGTTACCCATGCACAGGGAGCAGCCGGGCATTTCGGTGCGGGCACCGGATGCGCCGTAGATGTTGTAGTAGCCTTCTTCCATCAGCTGGTGCTCGTCCATCTTGGTAGGCGGTGCAATCCACATGCGGGTGGGGATGCTGCCCTTGTGCTGGTCGAGCAGTTTACCGGCGGCACGGAAGTGACCGATGTTGGTCATGCAGGAGCCGAGGAACACTTCGTCGACTTTGTCGCCGGCCACTTCAGACAGCAGGCGCGCGTCGTCCGGGTCGTTCGGGGCGCAGACGATCGGTTCCTTGATTTCGGCCAGGTCAATCTCGATGACTTCGGCGTACTCGGCGTCTTTGTCCGCTTCCATCAGTTCCGGGTTGGCCAGCCACTCTTCCATGGCGCGCGCGCGGCGTTCCAGGGTGCGGGCGGAGCCGTAACCTTCGGCGATCATCCAGCGCAGCAGGGTGATGTTGGAGCGCAGGTACTCGGCGATGGTCTCTTCAGACAGCTTGATGGTACAGCCGGCAGCAGAGCGCTCGGCGGAGGCGTCGGACAGTTCGAACGCCTGTTCCACGGTCAGGTTGTCCAGGCCCTCGATCTCGAGGATGCGGCCGGAGAAGGCGTTTTTCTTGCCTTTCTTCTCCACGGTCAGCAGACCCTGCTTGATGCCGTAGTAGGGGATCGCGTGTACCAGGTCGCGCAGCGTGATGCCGGGCTGCATTTCACCCTTGAAGCGCACCAGTACGGATTCCGGCATATCCAGCGGCATAACGCCGGTGGCTGCGGCAAATGCTACCAGGCCGGAACCGGCCGGGAAGGAGATGCCCATCGGGAAGCGGGTGTGAGAGTCGCCACCGGTGCCCACGGTGTCGGGCAGCAGCATGCGGTTCAGCCAGCTGTGAATGATGCCGTCCGCCGGGCGCAGGGAAACGCCGCCGCGGTTCATGATGAAGTCCGGCAGTTTGTGCTGGGTGTCGATGTCCACCGGCTTCGGATAGGCAGCGGTGTGACAGAAAGACTGCATCACCAGGTCGGCCTGGAAGCCGAGGCAGGCGAGGTCTTTCAGTTCGTCGCGGGTCATCGGGCCAGTGGTGTCCTGGGAGCCGACAGTGGTCATCTTCGGCTCGCAGTAGGTACCCGGGCGCACGCCGTCCATACCGCAGGCCTTGCCGACCATTTTCTGGGCCAGGGTGTAGCCCTTACCGGTGTCGTTCGGCTGCTCGGGCAGGCGGAACAGGTCGGAAGTTTCCAGACCGAGGGATTCGCGGGCCTTGGTGGTGAGGCCGCGGCCGACGATCAGGTTGATACGGCCACCGGCCTGTACTTCGTCCAGCAGAACGTCGGACTTCAGTTCGAACTCAGACAGTACCTTGCCGTCTTCGGCCAGGATTTTGCCTTCATAGGGGCGGATCTCGATGATATCGCCCATGTTCAGCTCGTCCACCGGCGCTTCGAATACCAGCGCGCCGGCGTCTTCCATGGTGTTGTAGAAGATCGGCGCCACTTTGCTACCGATACAGATGCCGCCGGCCTTCTTGTTCGGTACGCCCGGCATGTCTTCGCCGAAGTACCACAGTACGGAGTTGGTGGCGGACTTACGGGAAGAGCCGGTGCCGACTACGTCACCGATGAAGGCAACGGGCAGGCCCTTGGCTTTGACTTCTTCGATCTGCTTCAGCGGGCCGGTTACGCCGGGCTCTTCTGGCTCCAGGCCGTCGCGCTTCATCTTGTACATGGCCAGCGCGTGCAGCGGGATGTCCGGGCGGGACCAGGCGTCCGGGGCCGGGGACAGGTCGTCGGTGTTGGTTTCGCCGGTAACCTTGAAGACCGCAACCTTGATGCTTTCCGGCACTTTCTTGCGCTTGGTGAACCACTCACCGTCGGCCCAGGACTGGATCACTTCCTTGGCTTTCTCATTGCCGGCCTTCGCTTTCTCTTCCACATCGTGGAAAGCGTCGAACATCAGCAGGGTGCCTTTCAGCTGCTCGGCGGCAAGACCGGCGAGCTCGCCGTCGTCCAGCAGGTCGACCAGGGTGGAAATGTTGTAGCCGCCCAGCATCATACCGAGCAGTTTGGTCGCGTGTTCGCGATCGATCAGCGGGCACTCCGCCTCGCCCTTGACGATGGCCGACAGGAAGCCGGCTTTAACGTATGCCGCTTCGTCGACACCCGGCGGTACGCGGTGGGTCAGCAGCTCAACCAGTTCCTGTTCTTCGCCGGCTGGGGGATTCTTCAACAGCTCGACCAGCCCGGCCACTTGTTCGGCATCTAAAGGCTTGGGCGGAATACCCTGTTCGGCGCGTTCGGCGACGTGTTTGCGATAGGCTTCAAGCACGGATAAGTCCCTCTTACTATGTGGGGTGGCACCAACAGCTGGCGGAAATCCCGGTTAAATTTTTCTTGCCGCCGGGATGTTTGCTCACGGGCCGCTGGAGGCGGGTGGCGAATTCTACCGCAACGGCGAATTACTGTTAAGTTTATTGAAAAATCAATAACTTAAGCGAATTTTGATTATTTGTTTGGTGAATTGTGGTCGATTTCTGAGCGATGCGCTTCCTTTCGGAATCCAAACAAAATAGTCTAACGGCGCAAAGAGTCCCACCTGAATTTCCGGCAGATGAAGCCGATAGCTGAATTGGTCGATTGATGTACAAAAAAGTGCGCACCCCCTGTATTGGGGTTTGCTCCACCGGTATTGGCGATAATGTCTGTCGCGGCTGCAAGCGCTTCGCCCACGAAGTGATCGACTGGAATGCGTATTCCGAGGATCAGCGCCGGGTGATTGCCGAGCGCCGCGAGGGCTACCTGGTCAATGCTGTGCGCAGCCAGCTCGAGATCGTCAATCAGTCGCTGCTACTGGCGCAGCTGCGTCACCAGCAGATCCGCTTTGACGAGGACCAGAATCCCTACTGCTGGGTGTTCGAACTGTTGCGCGCCGGTGCCAGCCAGATCGACAACCCGGCGGACTACGGCCTGCAACCAACTCCGCAGGCGCGCGGTGTCTCGCTGGTGGAGCTACGTTGGCGCATCGACGAGGATTTCTATGCTCTGTCGGTGGCCTACTATCAGCGCTTTGTCGCGCCCGGCCTGCAGACTGCCTGACCGGTTCGGGATCCGCAGCTTTCGCTCCTGCCGCGCTTGACCCGTCTACAGCTTCACCCTCGAAACTGGCCGCGGTTCCCAAGCTGACGAGAGTAATGATGCAACTCGACGACGAAACTTTTCTGGCCCGCTTCCGTAACCAGACACTGAGTCCCGAACAATTCGGCCACCGCGCGCACCTGCGCATGGCCTGGCTTTACCTCAAGCGCTATCCATTGGCAGATGCCTGCGCATACATGTGCGCTGATACCCGCGCCTTTGCCGAATCTCTCGGCGCGCCGGGAAAATACCACCACACGGTAACCGAAGCCCTGATGCGGATTGTCGACCTGCGTACGCACGCCGATACTTCCAAACCGATGGATAGCTTCGAGGATTTTCTCGCCGCCAATCCGGATTTGCAGGCCGACGCCCGCGGCCTGCTGGCGCGCCACTACAGCGACGAGTGCCTGAATTCCGATACCGCCCGGGTTCGCTGGGTGGAGCCGGACCTGGTGCCGATCGATCGCGCGGAATAGCGGCTTCCACGATGCTGACAATCACCGCCTTTGCAAAGCGCTTCAATCTGTCTCGCTCCACGCTGCTCTACTATGACCGTATTGGTCTACTCGAGCCGGCGGGTACCAATGCGGCCGGATACCGGCTCTATGGCGATGCGGAGTTGCGGCGCATGGAGCGTGTTGAAACCTTTCGCAGCGCCGGCCTGCCGCTGGAAGCCATCCGGGAAATTCTCGATGGCGAGTCCGGGGGCAAAGTGGAGATTGCACTGGAGCGACAGCTGGCGGCGCTCAACGACGACATCGCGCGACTGCGCGCGCAGCAGAAGCTGGTGGTTCAGCTGCTGGGGCGGGAGGTGACCAGTGACCGGCATGTAGACGTGGCCCAGTGGGTGGCGATGCTGGAGGAGGCGGGCGTCGACAGTGCCGGTCGAAAGCGGTGGCACGCGGCATTCGAGCGCGATGCGCCGGAAGCGCACCGGGAGTTCCTGCAATCGCTGGGGCTCAGTGAGAAAGAGATTGCGGATATCCGCCACCGCTCGCGGAAAGACACGCAACGGCAACGATAACTTTTTTGGTATTCACTCCCTGGGTAGCGCCCCGCATTGGATCCGGTGGTTATCGCGAATGCTGTGCGGAATTGTTAGAGTCTCATCCACAATTTAACCGCTCGGCGGCCGGAGGATAGGCTATCAATCAGCAGACAGATCTGGCGATACGCGCGCTACTGGTACTCAATCCGTCGAGCCGCAGTGGCGCTGAAGCGGACCTGGATTCCGGTATCGCTTCGCTGCGCAGTGCCGGCATGCACGTGGACATACTGCGTTCCGGCGGTCCGCAGGAAACCGATGCTGAAATTCGCCGGCGCCGCGAGTCACTCGACTTGGTTATCGTCGGTGGGGGCGATGGCACCATCAGTTCCACCGCGCGCACCCTGTACGAGTGCCAGCTGCCACTGGCAATTCTGCCCCTGGGCACCGCGAATGATCTCGCCCGCTCTCTGGGAATCGACGACCTGCAGCAGGCGTTCGCCGTCATCAAGGCTAATCACCGCCGCGCCATCGACCTGGGCTCGGTCAACGACAATCTGTTTTTCAATGTTGCGCATATGGGGCTCGGTGTCAGCGTGACCGAAGAGCTTGATGATGAGGCCAAGAAGCGCTGGGGTGTTTTCAGTTATCTGCGGGCCTTTTTTTCCGCGGTTGCGCGCACCCGTCAGTTCCGCGTACAGATAACCGCAGACGGCGATCACTATACGCAGCGCTCGATCCAGCTGGCGGTGGGCAACGGCCGCTACTACGGGGGTGGCAACGTGGTGCACGAGTCCGCCCGTATCGACGATGCTAGACTGTGCCTGTACAGCCTGCGGCCGCAGGGCGTGTGGGAACTACTGACCCTGGCTCCGCTGTTACGCGGCGGCAAGCATAATCTGGCGCGGCGGGTCTTTACCCTGTCGGGCGAGCAGATAGAAATTGTTACCCGTCCCGCGGGAATGGAAATTCACGCAGATGGCGAGCCGACAACCCGCACGCCGGCTGTCTTCAAGGTATTGCCGGGAGCGCTGGAAGTCGTTGTTCCCCGCGATGCATCGGAACTTTCCGAACAGGAAACCGCAAACTCATGACACTACTGCGCAGCGAACGCGAAGCCGCCCTGAACGATCTGCATGTTTCGCTGAAACAGAGCGCTGATCATTTCCGTGATGCGACCGAATTTCTGCAGGACGATACCGCCAGCGCACTCTGCCGGACCCTCGCCGTCGAACGCGACGAACTGGCCGATGACGTTGCTGCGACCATTCGTGCCGACGGCGAGCTGCCGTCGGCGCCGGACCCGGACCGCGAAACCGGCGAACAGCTGTTAAATCGCCTGCAGGGGCTCTTCTCTGCGGATCAGACGCGCGAAATACTGCAGCAGCGCTGTGAAGCGGAGCGGGAACTGCTGGCCTTTTTGCGCGGCGATGAACTGGCGCCGCTGCGGGACAAGGACGAGGCGCTGTTGCAGCGGTGTTGCCGCAGTGTCGAATCGGCCATCGACCGGCTAAAGGGCGGTTGAACTCTTAGTGGTGCGATACTTGATTCGTCCGGCGCCTGCTTTGGCTGGAGAGAAAATTTCATCGATAAAGCCGGATTGAATCCGGCTTTTTTATTCGGCGCTGTGCAAGTGGACCCGCAGGGCGGGTAGGAATGGCTCTTTTCCCAGAGTCAGGTCACGGCGCTGACGCCGGCGGCCAGCGCCGGGCTCGTGATCCACGCGGGTGAAGTCTGGCAGCTGTCCGGCATCATCGCCCGGCACCAGTACCGGCATAGCGGCGTAGCCCACCTGGCGATAAATCTCTTCTTCTTCCGAATGGAAAATTTCGGCCACCTGCAGGTTGGGCCGACTCTGCACCTGCACCTGGCGGAGGTCGTCGCGCTGGCTTTGCCGCAGCCCGGCGAGCAACTGCCGCTGGTACTGGATGCCGGTGTCTTCGCCGTGCGGATCCAGTTGCACCAGCTTCCTCTCACACCAATCCACAGTCACCTTGCGAATCGACTTGCGCGCCTTGATCCACGACAGCGCAATGGCATCCGGGCGGGCAGGGCAGAGCAGTACCTGGCGGTAACACTGCCGCAGGTGGGCGCGCGGGTGCCCGGCGTCCGCCAGCGTTTCGCGCAGGCGGCGGTCGCGTTCGGCGGCTGACCTTGGGCCCAGTGCGCCCCGGTAATCGGCCACGGCGCGGGCGAAAGCGTCTTTGTCCCTGTTCAGCTGTTCGGCCAGCGCGATTGTCGCGGAGGGAACGCCGAGTAAACCGGGGATCTGCAGTGTCGCGCGTGCGTCTCCGCCCGGGGCGATATCGGTGTAATCCAGTTGCGCAAACAGGGCACCGGCGAGGGCGTGGGGCCGCTCGAAGCCTCCGCCGAGCTGCTCGGCGGCATCCACTGCATAGCGCGGCTGCAACAGGTAGGACTGCCAGTGTCTGGGGGCGTCCTGTAGCTGTTCCAGGTTCTGTCGCAGGGCGCGGGCGCTGTCGTGTAACTCATGGAGCCGCTGCTGTAGTTGTGCGCCGCATCGGGCTGCGTCATTCATCGCCTTCGTTCCGTGGATTGACTGAATAGTTCTCATCATATTCCACTTATTAAGTCGTTATCAAATTGCGCTTAACACACCCTAAATCCCAGCCCGAGCCACGCCCACGCCTCGGTTAACCAGTGGCGGGGGCGACTACCGGGTAGCGGCTGCGCGCCCTAATATTGGCGCTATGAACCGCTCTGAATTCAAGGATTCCCTGCTGCGCGTGATGGAGCGCAAGGTCCACTGGGCGTGGCCGGCCTTTACTGCCGGCATGGTGCCCAGGGACCTGCTGCATATTCATCTGGAGCAGGAATACGCGACCTATGTGCGCGATTTCCCCGTGCTGCTGGGCAGGGCCTATGTGCAGTGTCCCAACCCCCACGTCCGCCAGGCGCTGGCGGAAAACATTTACGAAGAAGAAACCGGGAAACTGAGTGGCAGCGGCCCCCATCCGCAGTTGTTTCTGGAATATCCGCGCGGTCTGGGTATGAACCTGGATCGCTTCAAGCACGTCCAGCTGTTGCCGGCGGCCGCGGAGTTTCGCGCATTGCTGGACGAGACCACCACCGGGCATGGGTGGGCGGTAGCCACGGCCGTGACGACGCTGTTCCTGGAGGGAACCGAATTTGAGCGGGGCGAGCTGGATCCCGGCTATCCGCGCCGGCCTCGGCCGGCACTGCGCGACCACCCGCTGGTAAAACACTACGATCTGCCGCTGGAATGCCTGGCCCTGCACCGGGTGCACCGCGCCGTGGAGGGCGGCCATCGCAAGGCAGCCTGGCACCTGATGCTGGATTACGTCGACGAGCGGGAGCGCCCGGCGGTACTGCACTGGATGGGCCAGGTTCTGCACGCGTGGCTGCACTATCGCGACGAAGTGGCGGAACACTGTGGTCTGGAGCAACTGGCGCAGCACCAGGTCCGCAAAGCCGGTTGAGGGGGCAAGGGAAGTAGGGCGGTTGGCCATTCCAGCACGGCGGCCGTTATAATCTCGCGCCTCGAATTACCCATGACCTCAGCGATTGCCGACCATGACAACTCCCGTCCCCGACCTCTCCGCCATCCACGAATTCCTGCTGTGCCCGACCCCGGATGCCTGGATACAGGCTGCGCTGGCCGAGCCGGAGTTAATGTTGGTCGATCATGCCAACTGCGAGAAAAAGGCGGCGGGTACGGCGCTGAACCTGATGTTCCGCTATCTGGACAATTTTGACCTGCTGAACAAGATGTCGCGGCTGGCGCGGGAGGAACTGCGCCATTTCGAGCAGGTGCTGGCGATCATGAAAAAGCGCGGTATCGTGTATCCGCATATCAGCGCTTCCCGCTATGCCGCGGGGCTGCGCCAGCAGGTGCGCAGTGCCGAGCCGGGCCGTCTCGTGGATACGCTGATCTGTGGCGCGATCATCGAGGCGCGCTCCTGCGAGCGCTTCGCGCGCATCGCACCGCACCTCGACGAAGAACTACAGAAGTTCTATCTGTCACTGCTCAAGTCCGAGGCGCGCCACTTCCGCGATTACCTGACGCTGGCCCAGCGGGCCACAAATGAGGACATCCAGCCCCGGGTTCAGCAGTTGCTCGAAGTCGAGCGGGATCTGGTGCAGAGCGCCGACGGAGATTTCCGCTTCCACAGCGGTGTGCCCGCCGGCACCTGAGTGACGCGGCGGGTGTCAGGCCCTGTCGAGTTTATCCAGTAGTTCGACAAACTCCTGCAGTTCCAGCGCGTTGCCGTAGTCGACCGTGTACTTGTTGTGGAAGAACACGGTCAGCTGGACTTTGGGGGAATTGATGAAGACGGTATAGCCGTCGAAATCGGTGCTCATGGTGAGCCCCCTGAAGTGCCAGCCGTCCTCTTTCTTCTCGCCTTCCCGCGTAGCCTTGTCGAAGACCCGCAGCGCCTGTTTGACGTCGATTTTGTGTTCCTGGTCCACGGCTGCCCCTCGCTGGCGCTAAGCTTATTGTTTACAGAGCGCGGGACCTGCCCGCGACCATCACAGCTTGTCAGCTTAGACGACATGACTCAAGCCAGGCATACCTCTGACGTGGAAAAAACCCGGCTGTTCGACGCGCTGGCGTACGCCGGGGTCTTGCCGTTTGTCATCGGTATCGTGATGCAGGCCACCGGCGTGGAGCTGGTGGGGGTCGGCGGGCGCCTGTGGTTTACGGCCTACAGTGCGGTCATCCTGAGTTTCCTGTGTGGTATCTGGTGGGGTGGGGCACTGAACCGTGTCGGTCACCGCCACCGGATTGCATTGGCACTGTTGAGCAATCTCGCCTGCGTCGGCGGCTGGGGGGCACTGATGCTATACCGCACGCCCTGGTCACTGCCGATACTAATGCTGGGGTTTGCTTTTGTCGTCACTGCCGAGGCGCGCCTGAATCCAAACCTGCCGCGGCTGTACGACTATTTTCGCACGCGCACCCGGGTGACATATCTGGTGATTACCTGTCACCTGATTATGATTGTGACCATCTTGTTCACTGATTGACGCCGTGTGGCCAGATCCTTTTGATGTCTGCGAGGAGAAAAACATGGGCAAAACCATTCCGAATGAATCGCTGCAGCAACTGTTTACCGACGCGAGAACACACAGTCACTGGCTGGATAAGCCGGTCGCCGACGAAACCCTGAAGCAGCTTTACGACCTGGTGAAAATGGGCCCCACCAGCGCCAATTGCTGTCCAATGCGTGTGTTATTTTTGAAAAGCAAGGAGGCGAAAGAGCGCCTTAAGCCGGCGCTCAATGAAGGCAACCTGGAAAAAACCATGGCCGCACCGGTGACCGCAATCATTGCCCACGACCTGAGGTTTTACGAATATTTGCCCAGACTGTTTCCCCACGCGCCGGCGCGCGAATGGTATGTCGACAATGCAGAGCTTGCGGCGATCACCGCTTTCCGCAATGGCTCATTACAGGGTGGTTACTTTATTCTCGCGGCCCGCGCTGTGGGGCTGGATTGCGGCCCCATGTCCGGCTTTGACAACGCCGCTGTGGATCACGAATTTTTCAGTGAGCCCTGTGAGGGGGCGGCCTTCCAGCAGGAACACAGTCCTGACAGCCATATCAAGTCAAACTTCCTCTGTAACCTGGGTTACGGCAATCCGGAACTCTTGTATCCGCGCGGTCCGCGTTTTGGGTTCGATGAGGTGTGCAAGATTATTTAAGAGTCGCAGGGCTGGCTTCGCCGGGAGATCGCCAAAAAATCCGCTTTAATGCACAGACTGAACAAGCGCATCCTCACACCGCCGGTGTCAATGTGAAGGATTGATGCGGGGTTAGGTGCATTAAAAAAGAGGTTTGGCCACCATCAGGAAAACAATCGCCACCATCAGCGGGAATGCAATGGCACCGAGCAGGCACCAGGCGCGCATGATGCGGTGTATCTCCGGGTTGCCGGTACCACTCGCCTGGTGACGCAATCGGTATTGCAGGTAAACGACTGGAAGCCACAACAGAAAAACGATACCGGTAAGCGCAATGGCAAGTTGAAGCCAGGTCTGTTGAAGCCAGGCAGGGTTGATCGTAAGCATTCCGACAGCGCTTGCGAGCAGCGCGACGATGGCGCTGCCGGTAAATAGCCAGTCGGCAGTGACAGTTTCACGGCTGATCCAGCGTATCACCTGGCGGTCGCCACTCAACCAGCCGCGCAGCGTATACCAGGCAATGCCGATCCCGGTGCCGAATACGATAACGGCGCTCAGTACATGGAGCGTCTTCAATAACAGATAGGCGGACATGTAAAAATCACGTGTGAAGTTTTGAAAAAACTAACACAGCCATCCTGGGCGTTGTTGCTTTTGGCGCATTCATCTGCCTGCAACCGTGACCACGTCGCCGAGCCGGCGGCCAATGATTTCCCGCATATCGGCGGCGAGTTCGCGATAGAAATTCCGCCCCGGCGAGCTGGCGCGCCACACCAGGCCGTGCTCGCGCAGGATGGGTTTCGATTTGAGTTCGCTCACGTGCAGGGCTTCGGGGTCGTGCATCTCGGAATGCACATACAGCCCGGGCAGGAACGCGACCCCGAGCCCCATAACGACCATCTGGCGCAGCGTATCCAGGCTGGTGCCTTCATAGTCGCGCTGCAATTGCGCCCCGAGCCGGTGGCAGATCTCCTGCACCTGGTGGTGGAAGTGGTGTTGGTCCTCCAGCGTCAGGACTTTTTCGCCGCGCAATTGCGACGGCGTCACCCTGGCTTTACCGGCCAACGGGTGATCCGCCGGCACGACGAACTTGAGCGGCTCGGTAAACAGCGGTTCCACTGCCAGCTCGTCGGAATTGATCGGCAGCGGCAGGATTGCCAGGTCGTAGAGTCCCTCGGCCATATCCCGCTGCAGGTGCCGGGGTGGTGCCTCCCGGACATAGAGCTTCAGTTGATGGTGGCGCGCGTGCAGTTCCGGCAGCACATTGGGCAGCAGGTAGGGGCCGACCGTCGGCGGTACACCCAGCTTGTAGGTGGCCTGATGCCCCTGGGCGATGACGTCGGCGTTCTCCCTGAACTCCCGCATGGCCAGCAGAATCTGGCGGGCCTGGTCGAGCAGGGCGCGGCCCTCGGGGGTCAGCAGCGTGCCGGAGCGGGACCGCTCGAACAGCGACAGACCCAGCGCCGCTTCCAGCGTCGCTATCTGCGTCGTCAGTGCCGGCTGGCTGACGCCAAGCTCCTCCGCTGCGCGGCGGTAGCTGGAGCGCGTGGCGATGGCGACAAAGTATTCCAGTTGCTTGAGCGTCGGTTGCGCGGTGGGCACCGGTTTCTCCCTCGGCAGTTGGTGATAATCACAGGTTATCAGTAAATGGTATTTCATCTTATTGAATTATCACAAAATAATGGGGCTCAGGCATAGATGTTGATCAAGAGGAGTTCCCATGGAGCACGTGATATCCGGAGTAGCGAAGTTTCAGAAAGAGGTCTTTCCATCCAAGGAGGCGCGGTTTCGCAAGCTGGCCAACGGTCAGAACCCAGAGGTGCTCTTCATCACCTGTGCGGACTCGCGTATCGATCCCAACCTGGTGACCCAGACCGAGCCGGGAGAGCTGTTTATCTGCCGCAATGCCGGCAATGTGGTGCCTCCCCACAGCAACCAGACCGGCGGTACCACCGCCTCCATTGAATTTGCCGTGGCCGCCCTCGGGGTGTCCCATATCGTGATCTGCGGCCATACCGATTGCGGCGCCATGAAAGGCGCCATCGCGCCGGAAAAACTCGACAGCCTGCCGCACGTCAGGGAGTGGTTGGGCCACTGCCGCTCTGCTACCGAAGTGGTGCGGGATCGACACGGTGAACTGTGCGCAGATCACCTGGAGGAGGTGACCCGGGAAAACGTACTGCAACAATTGCAGCACCTGCGCACCCATCCGGCAGTGGCCTCCGGCCTGGCCAACGGCCGCATCACCCTGCACGGCTGGATGTATAACATCGCCAGTGGGGAAGTCCTCTATCACGACGAGCAGTCGGGTACTTTCCGGGTCATGGACGAAGCGTACCTGGCCGCGTTTGACAGTGATTCCGCCGGCGCGGCTGCGGAGGCAGGGTGACATGCGGTTTGACCTGTCGACAATGAGAGGAGACATCACCGGCGGTGTCACTGCCGGTGTGGTGGCGCTGCCGCTGGCGCTGGCGCTGGGCGTGGCATCCGGTCTCGGCCCCATGGCGGGCCTTTACGGCGCCATTGCCGTCGGTTTCTTTGCCGCGCTGTTCGGCGGTACCGGCGCGCAGATTTCCGGGCCCACCGGGCCGATGGTGGTGGTGCTGGCCGGGCTCTTCGCCAGCCTGTCCGGCGATGCGACGCTGATCTTCACCGCCGTGCTGCTCGCCGGTCTTTTGCAGGTGGTCTTCGGCCTGCTGGGGCTCGGGCATTACATACGGTTGGTGCCCTATCCGGTGATTTCGGGATTCATGACTGGCATTGGCGCCATCATTATCATCCTGCAGATCAATCCGCTATTGGGCCATGACTCCCCGAGTGGCACGCTCGGCGCGCTCGGCTTCGTGCCATCGGCGCTGTCCGATGTCCACGTGGCCAACCTGTTGCTCGGCCTGGCCACCCTGGCGGTGGTGTATTTCTGGCCTGCGCGTGTCGGTCGCTACCTGCCGGGCCCTCTGGCGGTGCTGATTGCCGGAACCCTGGTGGCTTTCTTCGCGCTGGACGTGCCTGTGCTCGGCGATATCCCCACGGGGCTGCCGGAGCTGCACCTGCCGGTCTTTGGAGGCGACCAGATGTTCCTGGTGATCGAAGCGGCGATCATCCTGGCAGTGCTCGGTTCCCTCGATAGCCTGCTCACCTCCCTGGTGGCCGACAACATGACCCGCGAGCGCCACCACAGCAATCGCGAGCTGATCGGCCAGGGTATCGGCAATACGGCTGCCGGCCTGATCGGTGGTATCGCCGGGGCCGGCGCGACCATGCGTACCGTGGTCAATATCCGTTCCGGCGGCAGCAGCCGCCTGTCGGGCATGATTCACGCGCTGGTACTGCTGGCAGTGGCGCTGGGCCTCGGGCCGCTGGCGTCGAACATTCCGATGGCGGTATTGGCGGGCATCCTGGTGAAAGTCGGGCTGGATATCATCGACTGGCGCTACCTCAAGCGGGCGCACAACGGTCCCCGCTGGGATCTGCTATTGATGGCGCTGGTGCTGGTGCTGACGATTTTTGTCGACCTGATTACCGCCGTGGGTGTGGGCGTGGTGCTGGCGGCGCTGGCATTCGTCAAGCAGGTAGCCGGTTTGCAGATAGCGCGCCTGCGCAACCTGCCCGAACACCTGGATTCGCCGGCGGACAGGGCAGTTCTTGAGCGCAATCGCGATTCGATCGCACTGTTCAAATTCAGTGGCCCGCTGAGTTTCGGCGCGGCCGCGGACCTTGGGCATCACGTGCGTGAACACAGCGAGTCGGGCTCGCGGATCCTGATTCTCGATTTTACTGCGGTGCCCTTCCTCGATCTGTCTGCGACGCTGGCGGTGGAAACCATCGCCGAGGATGCGCGGGACAGCGGCAGGCTGCTGTATATGGCGGGGATGAATGAGGCTGTGCGTTCGGTGCTGACCGACATGAATGGCGGCCTGCCCGGGGACGGCGAGTTTGCCGACCAGAGCGAAGCCTTGCGCGCTGGTGAGCTGGCGCTGTCGCCGCGCAATGAAGTGCCTCTGCATACAATTGCGCGACGTGCGGTCGGGGAATAACACAGAGAGGCCGGCGCTCTATCTTGAGCGCTGGCCGTTCCGCCGGCGGGCGCTGCGGCTCTAGGATTCAGCGCAGAACATTGTTCTTCAGAAGGTCGACCACCTCGTCGGCGCGGCCGCTGAGCAGCGCCTTGAGTCCGAATAGGGCAGTAGAGGTGACCTGCTGCGCGGTGACCTCCGGCGGCATGACCAGCTCCATGCGGTTGACGCGGACGTCCAGCAGCGCCGGCCCGTCTGCCGCGAGCCAGCGCTCCATGGCGTCAGTGAGGTCCTCGGCATTCTCAACCCGCTCGCCCCACAGGCCGCAGATTTGCGCCAACTGGCTGAAGTCGGGGTTTTGCAGCTCGGTAAAGCTGTCCAGCAGGCCTTCAATCCGCTGCTCCATCTCCACAAATCCCAATGACTGGTTGTTGAACACCAGTAGCTTGACGGGAATTTTTTCCTGCACCAGCGTCAGCAGGTCACCCAGCAGCATCGTGAGCCCGCCATCGCCGCACAGGGCGACTACCTGCCGGCCCGGATAAGCCTTGGCAATGCCCAGCGCCTGCGGGTAGGCGTTGGCCATGGTGCCGTGTAACAGACTGGTGAGGAACGCGCGCCGTCCGTTGGCGTGCAGGTGGCGCAGCAGCCACACCATCGGGGAACCGCCGTCCGCGGTAAACACCGCATCCACCGCCGCGAGCTCGTCCAGCGTCTGCGCGACAAATTGCGGGTGGATCAGCGTCGGATCCGGTTCCTCCCCGCGTTTCGCCAGTTGTTCGAGGTCCTCGGTATAACGAGCGCGCAACTCATCGAGGAAAGTGGAATCCTTACTCGGTTCAAGGCGCGGCAGCAGCGCTTCGACGCTGGCGCCCACATCCCCAACCAGACCCATATCCACTGCAGCGCGGCGACCGATGTGGGTGGCATCGATGTCGAGCTGGATGATCGTGGCCTTGTCCGGATAGAACTGCGTATAGGCGAAGTCGGTGCCCAGGCAGAGCAGCAGGTCACAGGTCTGCACGGCGTTGTAGCCGGCGGGGTTGCCGAGGATGCCGTTCATGCCTACGTTGCACGGATTGTTCGGCTCCAGAAATTCCTTGGCGCGGGTTGTGTGCACGATGGGCGCGCTCAACTTGCGCCCGAGTTTGATGACGGCATCGTGCGCGCCGCGGCAACCGATTCCCGCGTAAATAGTGATTTTTTTGGCGCTGTTGAGTTTTTTCGCGAGCTGATCGAGTTCCTGGTCCACTGGGCGCGCCAGTGACCGGGGGCGATGGACGGCCCAGGGAATGTCGTCGTCGGTTTTGTGCTTGAAGGTATCGCCGTTGACGATGACCACCGCCACCCCGTGTCGGTTGAGGGCCGCCTGTGCGGCCTGGGTAACGATGCGGCGGGCCTGGTCCGGGTGTGACACGGCTTCGCAGAACACAGAGCACTGCTCGTAGAGTTTTCTCTGGTCCACTTCCTGGGGAAACCCCAGCCCCTGTTCCGGCCGATCGATATTGGAGGCGATCAACAGCACCGGCGCGCCATTGCGATGACTTTCGAAAATACCGTTAAGGAAATGCAGGCTGCCGGGGCCGGCTGTGCCCGCGCAAACGCTCAGTTCCCCGGTTAAATAGGATTCGCCGCCGGCGGCGAGGGCGCCGACTTCTTCATGGCGCACGTGCACCCACTCCAGCGATGAGCGGCGCACGGCGTCGGTAAAATGATTGATGGTATCGCCGACAATACCGTAGCAGCGCTTGGCACCGGCCTGGACCAGTGTGTCGGCGATGATTTCCGAAACGGTGGGCATGTTTGGTCTCCGCAATACCGGGGATTGAATTATTTCCGTTGCGCAGGTGTGCGCCGGATGTCGTTGGTGCGCGTCTTCTCCAGCTCGATGGCCGGTTTGAAACTATCGGCTCGCGCGGCGCGCCACCAGTGCGCATAAGGGGTGTCGTCCGGGGCATCGAGCAGGGCGTTATCTTCGAGAAAGTGCCATACGCGATCGACGGGCATGGATTCTGTCGCACTGATTCGCTGGTACAGATGGTGGGGGCGCAGCTCGCTGGGGTGGGTCAACCCGGCCGCGGCAACGATGGTGCCCAGTGCTTCCAGTGTTCTCGCCTGGAAGGCGGCGGCCCGCTTGCTCTGCACGTCGACGATGAGACCGCGCTGACGCCGCGGATCCTGGGTGGTGACGCCGGTCGGGCAGGTGTCGGTGTGACACCGCTGCGCCTGGATACAACCAATCGAGAACATGAAGGGCCGGGCCGCGTTGCACCAGTCGGCACCGATGGCGAGGCATTCCGCCAGTCCGGAAGCAGAGTAAAGTTTCCCGCTGGCCGCGAGCCGGACCCTGTCGCGCAGGCCGGCACCAACCAGCGCATTGCGCATCACAATCAACCCCTCTTGCAGCGGCATGCCAACGTGGTTGGACAGTTCCAGCGGTGCGGCACCGGTGCCGCCTTCCGCGCCGTCGACCACGATGAAGTCGAGCAGGATGCCGGTTTCGTGCATGGCTTTCATCAGCGCGAGAACTTCGTGAATGTGGCCCACGCACAACTTGATGCCGACTGGCTTGCCGCCGGACAGTTCGCGCATGCGTGCGGCGAACTCCAGCAGTTCAATGGGCGTGGAAAATGTGGAATGAAAGCGAGGGGAAATACAGTCTTCACCGGCGGTGACCTTGCGGGTGCGCGCGATTTCCTCGGTGACTTTGGCCCCGGGCAGCACGCCGCCGTGGCCCGGTTTGGCGCCCTGGCTGAGCTTGATTTCGGTCATGCGAACCTGGTCGTCGCAGGCGGCCTGAAACAGGTCGGGGTCGAAGCTGCCGTCGTCGGCTCTGGCGCCGAAATAACCCGTTCCGAGCTCCCAGACCAAATCGCCTCCGTGTTTGCGATGGTGCGGGCTGATGCCGCCTTCGCCCGTATCGTGGTAGAAACCGCCGATCGCCGCGCCCTTGTTCAGGGCTTCGATCGCGGCACCGGACAGGGCGCCAAAACTCATCGCTGAAATATTCAGTAGGGCGGCGGAATATGGCTGTGAGCACTGATCGGTACCCACTTCGACCCGCGCCTTGGTATCGGCCTTTTCCGCCGGCGCCATCGAGTGGTTCAACCAAGCGTACTCTGCAGACTGCACATCGAGCTCGGTGCCGAAGGGATGAATGTCGCTGGACCCTTCGGCCCGGGCATGTACCAGGCGGCGGGCCTCGTAGCTGAATGGCTTGCCCTCTTCATCGCCCTCGACGACGTAGGCGCGCAGATAGGGGCGCAGGTCGAGGAACAGCCAGCGGATGCGGGCGGCAACTGGATAATTGCGGGTAAGTGTCCAGTGTCGCTGGAATATGTCGTAAGTGCCGAGGGCTACCAGCGAAAGGCTGGCCAGTGCGCCGAGCAGCCACCAGCCACTGTGCAGCAAGGCGAGAAGGACGAAAAACGGGGTCGCGAGCAGCGCCGCCAGGGGGATGATGGCGCGCTTGATACCATTCTTGCCGGAGTAGGCCCGCAAGGCTTCAGAAATGATCATAGGGAGCAGTTTGGCATCCAGTGCCGGTTGCTACCAGTCACTGTGGGGCAGCTGGGAAAGACTACCAGGGCTCTACCGCTATAAAGGAAGTCGGGCCGGCCTACAAACCGGCTGCTGTCGCCGCCCGAGGCTGATCTGGAGAAACCTGTTCAATCGCCGTGACCACGGCGCGATCTTTGAGTTCGGACAGGATTTCGTCCAGTTCCAGTAGCTGCCAGCAGGCCGAGGCGCCGGGGGTCCGGTAGTCTCCGCGCAGTATCTTGCGCGCCAGCGCTGCCGCCGGCGCGGCGGGAATCCATGGGCCGTCGCCGTTCAGTCCCAAAATCTGCCACTGCCAGCTGGCGGATTGGCCGCGCGTCGTGTTGCCGTCGACGCGAATGCGCATGCCCCCGTGGGGGCTGCCGCCGGGCCAGCGGGCGGCAAGGCGATGGCCGAGGCGGGCGATCCATGGATTTGCGGCGGGAATCTGCAGGCGCGCGAGGTGGGCGCACAGGGCCAGACCCAGCTGCAGCGGGCGCGGTTGTACTCCGGTACCGAAGCGGGCGCTCTGCAAACCGCGGAATGCGCGGGGGCACAATTCCAGATCGGGCACATCGAAATTGCACAGCCAGCGTTCGCCCACCGGGTGCGCGAGTTGAACCTTGCGCAGGGCATCGCCGGCAAACGTCTCGTGCCACTCGCCGTTCTGCAACATCGGGAAACCCTGTCCCAGCGCCTCGAATCCGGCGCGTACTGTCGCCAGGCCGCGGGCAATGCGGTGCGCCGGGGCGATATCGATGTCCACTGCGCGGATCTGTGGGAGTTCGCGACTGATCTGTTTCAGTACGGCCGAACTCATCGCCGGCAGCGTACTGGCGCCGGATACCAGCGTCACGTCGGCGGCTTCCGCGGCCGGGCCGAGGCGCTGGAAATCGCAGACAAATCGCCGTCCGTCGGCGATATCGATATAGGGGGTCCGGGCCTGGATGCAGGCCTGCGCTACGCGGTAGTCCTGGCACTGGAAGGGGCCGGCGCAGTGAATCAGCAGGTCGAGATTCAGGGACTTGAGCTGGGCGGCGAGGTTGACCGCGTCGCGCTCGAGGCGCAGTCCCTCGGCGGGGCAGGGGAGTCGGGAGGCGCAGAGTTCGGCCTGGAACTTGTCGCGGCCGGCAATGATCAGGTTGAGACCGGGTTCATCGCTCAGCAATTGCGCGATACGGGAGCCGAAAGTGCCGTAGCCGCCCAGTATCAGTACGCGCTTGTTCAGGTTTTTGACCATGGTCCTGCGCCCGTCTTATCAGTCCGTTGATTCTACGCAGAAGTTCCGACCGCTGGCCGCGATCCCTCTCGCAGACTGTCACTGCGCTGACCGCTGCGGGCGGTCATTTCTGCGCCAGTTACTGGTGATTATCGGGCTTCAGGAAGGAATGGGCCAGTGCATCAGCTCAATTGCGTGCCTGTCCGCCTTGATGCACCAGGCCAGCTCTCCCCAATCGCCAAGTACGATGCGCTCTGCGGCCTCGCCATCGATGGTCAACTGGTGGCGCGCCGGCCTGTGGGTGTGGCCATGGATCAGTGTGCGCACATTGTGTTCGCGCATGACCGTTTCCACTTCCGCCGGCGTGACGTCCATGATGTCCTCGGCCTTGCGGCTGTTCATGGACTTGGACGCGGCGCGAATCTGGGCGGCGATCTGGCGGCGTTCCTCGAGGGGCTTGGCCAGCAGGGCTTCCTGCCAGTTCGGGTCGCGGGCCTGGCGGCGGAACGCCATATATTCCTCGTCGAGGGTACAGAGGCTGTCGCCGTGCATCAGCAGGACCTTCTGTCCGGCGAGGGTAACCAGGCTGGGATCCGGCAGCAGGATGGCACCGGCGCGGTGCGCGAAATCCTGGCCGAGCAGGAAATCGCGGTTGCCGTGCATCAGGTAGAGCTCAGCGCCGCTGCCGCTAAAGCGCTTCAGCTCCGCGGCAACGTCGGCCACTAGCGGTGCGTCGTCATCATCGCCGACCCACACCTCGAAAAAATCGCCAAGGATATACAGGGCCTCGGCACCGGCGGCGGGACCGCGCAGGAAGTCGAAGAACGCCCGGGTAATATCCGGGCGGCTTTCGTCGAGATGCAGATCAGAAATCAGGTAGGTCGACAATGTTCCGGCCTTTTTGTCGGTGACCCTTGGGGAGAAGGGTTACTTGTCAGAGTAGGAGTCGGAGATGGACACGCCAGTGATCTCGATGGATTCCAGCGGTACGTCCTGGTGGAAGCCCTTGCTGCCAGTCTTGACGCTTTTGATCTTGTTGACCACGTCCATGCCGTCGACCACTTTGCCGAATACGCAATAGCCCCAGCCCTGCGGGTCCTTGCTGCGGAAATTCAGGAAGTCGTTGTCTTTCACGTTGATGAAGAACTGCGAGCTGGCAGAGTGCGGATCCATGGTGCGGGCCATGGCCAGGGTGCCGGTATCATTCTTGAGGCCGTTATCGGCTTCGTTTTCGATATTCTCGCGGGTCTCTTTCTGTTCCATGCCCGGGGTCATGCCGCCGCCCTGGATCATGAAGTTGTCGATCACCCGGTGAAAGATGGTGCCGGTGTAGAAATCGTCGCGGCAGTACTGCAGGAAGTTGGCGGCAGTTTTCGGCGCCTTGTCGAAATCCAGTTCAATAGCGATGTCGCCGTGAGTGGTGTGCAGGGTGATCATAAAACATCCTAGTGGGGTAATGTTGGGGCGGCATAATACCGTTTCGCCGCTGGCAGTAAAACGGCAAAGCGGACGCAGCGCGGCAGTTGGCTAAAAAGTGATCGCAATCTTTGCCCAGCGGTGGCGACTGGCAAAAGAGCCCGTCGCGAACAGGTATTCTGCGCGTCAACTAGGCTATAATCGGCCGCTTAAATTCGCTGAGCTGTAATAGAGAATCCTATGACATCCGAGAGCAAGCCCGCTCACTTTTTACAGAACATTATTCGCGAAGACCTGGCCGAGGGCCGGGTTTCCCAGCTGGCTACCCGCTTTCCGCCGGAGCCGAACGGCTACCTGCACATCGGCCACGCCAAGTCCATCTGCCTGAACTTTGGCCTGGCGCAGGAGTTCGACGGCACCTGCAACCTGCGCTTCGATGACACCAATCCGGCCAAGGAAGAGGAAGAGTACGTCGCGGCGATCAAGCGCGATGTCTCCTGGCTGGGCTTCGAATGGGCCGGGGACGTCAGGTATACCTCCGACTACTTTGACCAGCTGCACGAGTGGGCGCTGAACCTGATCCGCGAAGGCAAGGCCTATGTCTGCGACCTGTCGCCGGAAGAGGCGCGCCAGTACCGCGGCACCCTGACCGAGCCGGGTAAGAACAGCCCCTACCGCGACCGCAGCGTCGAGGAAAACCTGGCGCTGTTTGAAAAGATGAAGAACGGCGAGTTCGATGAGGGCCAGTGCAGCCTGCGCGCCAAGATCGATATGGCCGCGCCGAATATCAACCTGCGCGACCCGATCATCTACCGCATCAAGAAGATGGCGCACCACCAGACCGGCGACAAATGGTGTATCTATCCGAGCTACGACTTCGCCCACGGCCAGTCCGACGCCATTGAGGGGATCAGCCACTCCATCTGTACCCTGGAGTTTGAGGACCACAAGCCGCTGTACGACTGGTTTATCGAGAACCTGCCGGTGCCGGCGCGCCCGCGCCAGTACGAGTTTGCGCGCCTGAACCTGAACTACACCGTGGTTTCCAAGCGCAAGCTGAAGCAGCTGGTGGACGAGAAGCACGTGGATGGCTGGGACGACCCGCGTATGCCGACCCTGTCCGGTATGCGCCGTCGCGGCTACACGCCGGCGGCCATCCGCACTTTCTGCGAGATGATCGGCGTAACCCGCTCCGATTCGGTCGTGGACGTGGGCATGCTGGAATATGCCATCCGCGACGACCTGGACAAGAACGCGCCGCGCGCCATGTGTGTACTGGATCCGCTCAAAATCACCCTGAGCAATTACCCGGAAGGCCAGCGCGAGGTGATGAGCGCTCCGGGGCACCCGAACCGCGAGGACCTGGGCACGCGTGAACTGCCGTTCACCCGCACGCTGTATATTGAGAAAGAGGACTTCCGCGAGGAGGCCAACAAGAAATACAAGCGCCTGGTGCTGGGCAAGAAAGTCCGTCTGCGCAACGCCTATGTGATCCAGGCGGAGGATGTGGTCAAGAACGAGGCCGGCGAGATTGTCGAGGTTATCTGTTCCGTTGACCTGGATACCCTGGGTGTGGATCCCGCCGATGGCGTCAAGCCGAAGGGCGTGATTCACTGGGTTTCGGCGGAGGAAAATGTCGATTGCGAAGTGCGCCTGTACGACCGCCTGTTCGACGATGCCGCCCCGGATGCCGGCGGCAAGAATTTCCTCGATCACGTGAACCCGGACAACCTTAAAGTGCTGACCGGTTGTAAAGGGGAGCTTGGTCTCGCCAGCGCCGAGCCGGAAAAAAGCTACCAGTTCGAGCGCCAGGGCTATTTCTGCCGCGACAGCAAGTACGGCACAGCGGACAAGCCGGTGTTCAACCGCACCATCGGGCTGCGCGACAGCTGGGCCAAAGAACAGAACAAGTAGCGCGGAGGTTTACTGGATGCCGGCACCGACCGGTGTCCAGATCCACATAACAGCAGCCGCGCTGAGAAACTTATTCAAACGCAACCGGATTTTATGGCTTTACAGCTCTACAACACTTTCTCCGGAAAGAAAGAAGTATTCAAACCCCTGGTGGACGACCGCGTGCGCATGTACGTGTGTGGTCCCACCGTCTATAACCGTGTACATATCGGCAACGCGCGCCCGGTCGTCGTGTTCGATACGCTCTATCGCCTGTTGAAGAAAAACTTCAGCGACGTGGTTTATGCGCGCAATATTACCGATATCGACGACAAGATCATGAAGGCCGCACGGGATAACGGCGAGGAAATCGGCGTGCTGTCGGCGCGCTTTGCCGAGGCCTATTCCGAGGATATGGCCGCGCTCAACAACCTCGAGCCGGATATCATTCCCTATGCCACCCAGCACCTGCCGGAAATGATCGCCATGATCGAACGGCTGATCGAAAAGGGCCACGCCTATGCGGCGGAAGGTCATGTGCTGTTCGCGGTGGAGTCCATGGACGATTACGGCAAGTTGTCGAAGCGCTCGCTGGACGACATGCTGGCCGGTGCGCGGGTCGAAGTGGCGCCCTATAAAAAATACGCCGGCGATTTTGTGCTGTGGAAGCCGTCCAGTGAAGACGAACCCGGTTGGGGCAGTCCCTGGGGCCGCGGCCGCCCCGGCTGGCACCTCGAGTGTTCGGCCATGATCAAGAAGCACCTGGGCGACACCATTGATATCCACGGCGGCGGCCGCGACCTGACGTTCCCGCACCACGAAAACGAGCGGGCACAGAGCTGCTGCGCCAACGGCCAGGATTTCGTGCGTTACTGGATGCACAACGGCTATGTGAATATCAATGGCGAGAAGATGTCCAAATCCCTGGGCAACTTCCGCATGGTCAAGGACCTGCTGGGACAGTATCCCGGCGAGGTGCTGCGCTTTGCGCTGCTGTCGGCTCACTACCGCTCGGAGCTGAACTTCAGTGCGGATCTGCTCGACCAGGCGCAGCGCAGCCTTGATTCCCTCTACGGCGCCCTGCGCGAGACCGAGCAGGTGGAGGCCGATGAAGTGGATCTCGGCGGTTCGGCCTTTATGGCTGCGCTCGAGGATGATCTGAACACGCCGATTGCGATCAGCGAGCTGCACCAGTTGGCCAAGGAGCTGAACAAGGCCGCAGCCGGTGACCAGCCGCGACTGAAAGGCGCACTGCTGGAGGCGGGCAAGCTGCTCGGCATCCTGCAGCAGGATCCCGAAGCCTGGTTCCAGCAGGTCCGCGGTGGAGAGGACATCTCCGCTGACGAAATCGAACAGTTGATTGCCGAGCGCCAGCAGAGCAAACTCGACAAGAACTACGCCCGCGCCGACGAGATCCGCGAGGAACTCAAGGCCCGCGGAGTGGTCCTCGAAGACAGCCGTGAAGGCACCAAGTGGCGCCGGGAATGATAGTGACGGTGGGAGCCAGCCGCTGGCCCGGCTCCCGCGACGCCGGCTCTGGCCGGCATCCCGATAACTTGCCTGACCCAATCATTTAGACAGACAGATAAAAAAGAATTACCAGATGAAAAACGTACTGATCCTGACCGCTGCAATTGCCGCACTCTTCACCCTGACTGCCTGTGAACCCAAGCGTGGTTCCGACGCCTGGTGTAAAGACATGGAGAATATGCCCAAGGGTGAATGGACCCTGCAGGATGCCGGCGACTACACCAAGTACTGCGTACTGAACCAGAAACCGGAAGACGACGAATAAGCGGATTCCGCGACGTTGTTTTTTGATGATAAATACCAACACTTCTTCCGCCCGCTCACCGGCAAATACCGGGAGCAGGTGGTGGAGTGCTTGCGTCTGCTGTACGAGCGCCTCTATACCGCCAAGGCGGATTACGGCGAATCCCTCGCGCGCGAACAGATTCTGGAGATTTTTTCAGAAGCGCTGACCCGGGCGCCGCAGCTCGACAGCGATGACAGCAGCGGCGAGCCGGAAGGGCGCTTTCGCAATCTGCGTGACCACGCCGTCTGGGTATTGAACAGCCTGGTGGAGTTTGGCTGGCTGGAAAAACAGGTGGACAGTGCCACCCTGACCGCCAGCTATCCATTCAGCCGCCGCGGCCGCCTGTTCACGCAACCGCTGGTGGAAGTCAACAGCACCCGCGTACGCACCCGTCACCGCAATACCCGCAACACCCTCAATGCACTGGAAGCCTTTGCCAGCAGGGGAGAGATCCACGACCTGATCGACGCCTGGGAATACTCCGAGCGGATCGTCGCCGACTTCACCGACATGATTGCCGAACTGGAAGAGCGTAAGCGCGAACTGGTGCGGGAAGTGGAGGCGCAGTTGCTGGTGCAGCAGGCGACGGATGAATTCTTCTCCTTTATGGAGAGCCGCTTCCAGCCGGACCTCGCCATCCGCCTGTCCGCCGACAGTGTGGAAAAGCACCGGGATTCGATCGGCAAGGTTATCGGCCGAATCCGGCGCAAAGACAAGGAATGCAAAGCCGACTGGGAAAGGCGCCTGCGCCAGCTGTTGCCGGAACTGGTAGAAGAGGGCCGTTCTCTGCTGTGGCTGATGCTCGATACGATCGAGGACCGGATGCAGCGCGCCTGCGAGGTCAAGCTGCCGGCACTGCGTCGCGCGTTGCAGGGCTTCACCAAGCGTGCCGATATCATCATTCGCCAGCTCAGTTACCTGCACAGCCAGTCGGAGGGAGAGTTCGCCGACTTGTGCCAGCGCCTCGGCGGCAACGCGGCGAAGCCCGAATTGCTAGAGCGCCTCGGCGACGAGCTGGGCGGTTTTCAATTGCGCCTGTTCGACCCGAAGCAGACCCAGTTGTGGAGCCGCAGCCGACGCCAGCCGGTCAACACCCGCGTGGAGGAAATCGAGGCGATCGGTGACGACAACCGCCGCGACATCCTGTTGCAGCAGCTGCTGGACCAGGCCTTCAATTTCAACAGCAGCGACTTGCGCGATTACCTGCACAGGGCTCTGGGCAGTGGTCGCCGGGTCAGCAGCCACGAGCTGCCTCTGGAGAGCGCCCGTGACCTGCTCGCCATGAGCCATGCGCTGGAGGCGGCCGCCGTCAATCAGAACGGTGCCGCGGCGCTGACGGTGGAGTTTACCGGCGAGACGGCGAGCAACGACTATTTCGAACAATATGACGAGTACTTCTTGGAAGTAAAAAACCTGGAACCGAAACAAAGTGATTGAACAGGCCCTGGAAGAAGCGCTGGAGCAATGCAAACTCACCCGCGGAGAATTTTCCGAGCTACTGGTGCGCCTGCTCGACTACGGTGTGATCTGCCGCGACGAGAGCCAGGTGGAAACCATTCTCTACGACCGGTTTCAGCGCTGTGAGCCGTTGATCCGCGAGTGGTTGGCTCCGCTGGGGCTGCGGCTGCAGCACGACAGCCGCTTCCAGTTTATCCGTGTGTATCCACCGGGTGCCGAAGTGCCGGGTCTGCCGGACCAGGAGGAGGCGCATCACGGTGGCTTCCGCGCGCGCCTGAGCCAGCAGGAAGTGGCGGCGATCCTGGTTTTGCGAGTCGAATACGACAAGGCGCTCAGAGAGGGGCAGGTGGATGAAAACGGCTGCGCGGCACTGTCGCTGGAGGCGCTGGAGCTGGGACTGCGCAACCTGCTGAAAATGTCCCTGCCGGACAAGCTCGCGGAACGCCAGAAACTCCTGAAAAAACTGCGCCAGTTGCGACTGGTACAGCTCGCCGGGGATGACGCCGACAGCCTGGCGGAAACCTGGCTGCGGGTGCGCCCGACCATTGCCCACTTTGTTACGGAATCAACACTGCAGCAGTTGTTCGATGGCCTGCCCGAGGTGCTGGAAACGGAACCGGAAGAACCGGAGCAGCGTATTACGCCGGAGAGCGAGGACCACAGCCTTTTTGCCGGTGCTGCTGCGACAGACGCTGACGGAGAGCAGGGCAAAGAGTCGGACGAAATGCCGAGTGATGAAGAGCCGAGCGACGTAGAAGAGGAGCGCGCAAGTGTTTCTTAAGAAACTGATCCTGATCAACTGGGGCAATATCCCCCAGCTGGAATACGACTTCGGTCCGATCAACCTGTTCTCCGGCGGTAACGGCTCCGGCAAGACTACTGCGGCCGACGCCATCCAGACGCTGATGACCGCGGCCCACGATACCCTGTTCACCTTTAACCCGGGGCAGGACGAGACCACCCAGCGCGGCCGTGGCGGCAAGCAGGTGCGCACGCTCGCCTCCTATGTGCTGGGCTGTGACGACGGCAGCTTCGCACGCCTGCAGCCGACGGATTGTTATATCGCCGGTGTCTTTCATCCTACTAGTGGCGAGGATGGTGAGCCCTTTACGTCGGTCATGGCGATACGCGCGCACCTCGATAGCAGCAGCAAGCCCGCGCAGGCGCGACAGAGTGATCTGCGCTTCTTTATTTTCCCCGGCGAGCAGTTGGCCATCGGCGACTTTATCCGCGAATACAAAGACGGCAAGCACTTGTTGCCGCTGGACAAGTTTTACGCGGTGCTGGGCAAGCAGTTTGGCAAGGTCGAGCAGTACGACAAGAAGAAGGCCTATCTGCGCCGACTCTACGGTGCGCTGCGCGGCCGCCGCGATGCGGTGCCGGATCGCGAAGCGATGCATGCGGCCCGCACTTTTTCCAACTTCATGGCCTACAAGCCGGTCAAGAGCATCAACGATTTCGTGGCCCAGGAAGTCCTGGAGAAACGCGATCTGGGCGACGCCATCCGCTCCGTCTCCGAGCTAATGAAAACCATTCACGCGATGGAGCAGGAAGCGCGCCAGATTGTCGACCGGGTGGCATCGCTGGAGCAGCTCGCCCAGTCCGCAGATCTTTACCGCGAGCAGTGGCTGCAATTGCGCCTGCAGGAATACCAGCGCGCGCGTCACCGCCAGCTGCGGGTGCAGAAAACCTATCTGGCCGGCAAGAACAACCAGCAACAGCTGCGCGCCGACCTGCAGAATAACGAACGCGAAAGCCGGGTTGCCGCCGAGCGCGTCGAACAGTTGAACCAGGAACTGGTGGAGCTGCAGGCCCAGCGCCTCGGTATCGACGCACTGCGCAGCAAAGACCAACTGGAGCAGCGTATCAGCGCCGCCCATCGCCAGCTGTCGGAGCAGGGCAGTCCCCTCGCGAGTCAGGAAAAGCGCTGGCAGAAGAACCGGGAGTCCGCCGGCGAATTATTGAACCTGTTGCAGGGTACCGCCGCCGAGCTCGAAATTCCGGCGCTGCGCGACAAGGCGCTGACCCAGTGCATCAAACAGGTGGCCCGTGAAGAGGATCTGCCGGACTTGCACAAGCTGCTGGGTAAGGACTGGATCGATCTGGCCGCACTGGAGCCCCTGCGCGAGCGTGCCGCTGCCAGCGAGGCGCTGCACAACCGGCTTTGCGGGCTGCTAACCGGCGACGACGGTAGCGACGCCGCACTGAGCGAAAACAAGGGGCTGCGCGAGCAGATCGAACAGCAGGCCTCCCGCTGGCAGCTCCGCGTGCAGCAGTTGCAGAAACAGCTACATGCGCAAGAGAGCCGCATCCAGCACCTGCAAGCCAATCGGGTGCGCTATCCGCAATCGGTGGAGCAGGCGCTGGCGGCAATCCGCGAACAGTGCCCGGAGGCGGAGCCGCGGGTACTGTGCGATTACGTGGAAGTGCTGGACGAGCGCTGGCAGATGGCCGTGGAGGGCTACCTCGGCGGGGCGCGCTTCTCGATCATCGTCGAGCCCGAACACGAGGCCACGGCAATTCGCATTGTGCGCAACCTGCCCGGGCGCAATAGTCGCGCGCGGGTCATCCAGGGCGACAAGGCCCGTCGTGATGCCGAGCGCACAGAGCTGGCGAACGGCTCTATCGTCGACTTGATGGAATTCAATCACAAGACCGCGGAATACTATCTACGCGCTTCTTACGGTTCAGTGCTGCAGGTGCGCGATGAAAGCGAACTGCGCGGTACCCGCCGTGGACTGACGGCCGATGGTCTCGCCAGCGGCAACTACAGCATGTGGCGCTGCGATATCGACGATACCGAGCTGGTATTCGGCCAGGGCGCGCGCGCCCGCGCGCTTGCCGCCCAGCAGCGGGCAATGGAGCAATTGCTGGCGGAAGCCGCGCAGGTCAACGAGCAGCACCAGCTGTACCGCCGCGTTGCGGCGGCAGTACGGGACCTCGGAAGTTTGCAGTTACTGCCGGTGGTGGATGCGGCCCTGGCCGCCCAGCGCGAATGGCGCAGTGCCGAGCAGGCACTGGAAAACCTGGATCTCGGCGACAGCGAGCAGCTGGAGGAGCAGGTGGCGGAGCTGAAAGCCCAGCTGCAGACCCAGCAGAAATTGCAGGCCGGTTTGCAGAACGATGCCGGCAAACTGGAGCGCGATCTGGAAAACACCGGCAAGCAGCTGAAGGCATTGTCCGCAGAGCTGGATGGGCTCGACGAGGCGCTGGAAGACAGCGAAGCCGCAGTGCGCCGTATCGGCCAGATTAATCCGGATTACGATGCCGAACAGATCCTCGAACGGGCGGACGCCCAGGTCGAGGGCGCCGGTGACAGTTTCGACTTTGGTGCAGATCTGGAAGAGATGCAGGGGCGTCTGGAAAAGTACAGTCGCCAGCTGGACCGCGCGGTAATGGAATACAACGCCAATACCGCCTCCGGCGATACCCTTGCGTTCGAGCCGGACCTGAGCGGTGGACACAGCGAAGATCTGTTCAAACTGGTCTGCAACCTGTATAGCCAGGTAGAGGCACTGCGTAACCGCCTGAAGAACAACCTGCTGGTGGACCGACACGAGCAGTTGCTGGGCCTGAAAAAGTCCTTCAACACCACGTTCGTCACCCACCTGTGTCACGCCATTTACCAGTCGATCAATGATGGCAAGCGGGTACTGGACGACCTCAACCAGGAACTGGAGCACCACCGCTTTGGCGCGGACCGGGAACGGTTCCGCTTCGCATACACCTGGGTGCCGGAATTCCGCGACTACTGGAACTTCTTCAAGGCGGTAATCGAGCTGCCCAACCTGGGCGAAGAGGAGAGTCTGTTCGATGCGCAATTGAGTGCCGCGCAACAGAAAGTGCGCGACCGGCTGCTCGACATGCTGCTCAGTGAAGACGAGCAGGTGGCGCGCCGCGAGCTGGACCGCATCAGTGACTACCGCAATTATCGCAACTACGAAATCTTCAAGGAGCCGGAGGGCAAGGAGCCGATCGCGCTGAGCCAGTACGGCACGGGCTCCGGCGGTCAGCTGGAGACCCCGGCCTATATCATCCGCTCCGCCGCGGTAACTTCGGCTTTCCGTTTCAACGAGGGCAGCAGCCACCTGCAGATGGTGCTGGTGGATGAGGCTTTCTCGAAAATGGATGAAACCCGCTCGCGGGAAGTGATCCGCTATCTGACCGAAACCCTCGGCCTGCAGCTGTTGTTTATCATGCCGAGCAGCAAATCGGGTCCGTTTATGGACCTGATTTCCAATCAGTTCGTATTCAGCAAGTGCCCGAGCAGCAAACCCATCGGTCAGCTGAATACCCGGGTATACGTGGATCGCAAGGTCTGCAGCCGGGAGCGGATCGCCGAGCTCTGGGCCAACCACCGCCGTACTATCCGCCAGCAGGCGTCGCTGGATTTCATGGAGATGGTGGAAGAGCAGCCGGCCTGATTGCCGCCGGACCGCGACAAAATCGGGTGAGCCGTATTGGCCTGAGTCGCAGGTCCTCCCGGTCAGTTTTTATTGTTGTATTTTATGCGCGGCTTCTCGGAAGATAGCCGCTCCTTGCCGTATAAAGCTTGTGAATCCCCGGAAAACGGGGCGATTAACAGATTAAAGGGAATTGCTTGGAGTCAGCGATGCGTCAGTTTTCCATTCTGGTGATTTTTGTTGTGGCCTTCGGCAGTGCTGCGGCTCTGTATGAGCACGAGAGTCGCAAGGTCAAAGGCGTGTTGTCGCAAATTACCGAATTGCAGGCTCAACTGGGTGATCTGCAAGCGGAAGTCAATCGTCTCAATGGTGAACTGGAGGCGGTCAAGCTTGCCGAGCGGCGACGCCCGAGCCTGAAGGCAATGGCCAGCCAGGCGCGCCGCGAAGCGGGCCGTGCCGTTCAGCCCCGTACCGATAAGCAGGTTGCAGTGCAGGGCAGTGGTCACAGTCGTGAACTGATCGCGAGTGACGTCACCAGTGCGCCCCCCGCGATCCACGGCCAGGGGGACGACAGTGCTGACGACGCCGAGTGGAGCCAGCCGACTGTGGATGCCGACCGGTACCGGGAGGTCACCGAAGGCGATGACGCCGAGGCGCCCATTACCGATCCCTATCAGTAACCGAAAGACTTGTGGCGTATTGAAACGCGCCGATTAGCCCCCAGATTGTCTGCACCGTTATGATGCTCTGGGGGCTTTGTCGTTTATGGACGCCGATCCCGGGGTATTCCGTCAGTTTCCGGAGGTGAGCGCACGTGTCGACCCGTCAATTTTATTCATCCCTCAGCGAACAGCTGGCCGGTTTGCTCTCCGGAGAGCGTGACTGGTTGGCCAATACCGCCAATGCCAGTGCACTGCTGTTTATGGAGCTGGAAGACATCAACTGGGCCGGATTCTATTTCCTGCACGGTGACGAACTGAGCCTGGGGCCGTTCCAGGGCAAGCCCGCGTGTACTCGCATACCGGTCGGGGCCGGTGTCTGTGGCACGGCCGTTGCGAGTGGCGAGGCGCAACTGGTCGAGGACGTGCACCAGTTCCCCGGCCATATTGCCTGCGATGCTGTCTCTGCTTCCGAGGTGGTCATCCCCCTGTACGCCGGTGACCGCTGTCTGGGGGTCCTGGATATTGACAGCCCCACCGTGGCGCGCTTCAGTGCCGACGACCTGGCCGGTCTGCAGCAGTTTGCACAGGTGTTGCTGGAAAGCTCGGACCTGTCCGCCGCCTGATGGCCCTGGTCTGGGAAAAACGCGTTGGTGATTGCCATTATCAGGTGCGCAGCCACGGAGCCAGTGTCCGCCTGTTCAGCAACGGTGTCTTTCACTCCCAGTGGAATCCGCGCGACCCGCTGAAGGGCTCCCTGTGGGAGTTGCTGTTGTTGCCGGCTTTTTTTTGTCCGCCGGCACAGATCCGTTCGGTGTTGCTACTCGGCGTGGGCGGCGGCGCGCTGATCCGGTTGCTGCAGCGCTTTGTCCAGCCTCAGAGTATCGTCGGTGTCGATCTGGATCCGGTGCATTTGCAGGTGGCGCGACGTCATTTTGGTGTGCGCGAGGCGACGCTGGTCTGTGCAGATGCGCGTGACTATGTTGCAAACCTCGTTGCAAATCTCCGTGCTTCCGGAAAAAAGGGTTCCTTTGATTTGGTAATTGACGACCTGTTCGGTCATGTCGGTGGCGAGGCCCAGCGCACGGTGACTGCCGATTCGGACTGGTGTCGCAACCTGTTGGAACTGGTGGCCGATACCGGTGTGCTGGTGGCCAATTTTGGCGGCCGTCGCGAGTTCCTTGCCAGCGGCTGGCGAGCGCCGGAGTTGCGCCGGGAACTGAAGGGCAGCTGGACTGCGTCGTTGCCTGCCTATGAAAATTGCATATTCGCCGCCAGCCGTTCCGCGCTTTCCATGGGAACGCTGCACCGGGAAGCGCCGGCGGCCATCAATCCGCAGAACCCTTCTGGACGACTGCAGGCTCGCTGGCAGCGCCAGCGTTGAGCAGACCCTCCGGTCCGTGCCAGAGACCGGATCCGTTGGCGTCATTTAAAACCGTGTGTCTATACTGAAGCGAAGGCAGATGTTTTTCCGGATTCGGTCGATGCGCTACAAAACCGTGGAAGATGTGATTCAGGAAGGAAGAGATTTCCATGCGAAGCTCTCCCAGCAGTACGGGCAGTACGAGCAGCTGGTCTCCGACCGGCGAATCGAATTGCTGCTCGACCAGCTTCGCCGACGGGAAGATTCCATGATGCACTCCCTGGAGAATTTTCGCTCCGATATCGCACCGGGAGCGCTGCATACCTGGGTGCAGTTTGCGCCGGAAGGGCGCGAGCCGGAATTTCTGCAGCGGTTGCGCAATGTGGATCTCGATGATCTGGATGAAATTGCCAAGCTGGCACTGGATATCGAGATGTACCTGGCCGACCAGTACCGGGATCTCGCACTGGGTGCGGAAACCCCTTCCGCCCGGGACGCTTTCGAGCGCCTCCTCGAATTGGAGGAACTGGAAGAGCACACCCTGTCCAAGAACCTGTTTAACCTGCGCGATTACTGATATCGAGCGAGGTTGCGGAGTGCTTGCTTCCCGCTATTTACTGCACCGATAAACACAGAATCCGTTTTCTTTCGCCAGTAATTCCGTTTGTGCGAAAAACGGCTCGGCCTTTTTGGCGAGCGGGATAAATTCATTCACCACATAAAGCGCCTGTCCGCCGGACTTTAAAACCCGTGCTCCGTTGCGCAGGAACCGCTCGGTGAGGTCCCCCTCTACCTGAAAGCCTTGGTGGAATGGCGGGTTGCAAATCACGAAATCCGCACTTTGCTCTGCCAGTTCTGCGCCGGCATCCGATGGCATTACGCGGCCTTGCAGTTTCAGGGTCTGGAAGTTCTTTTCGCAGGCGAGTAGCGCGGCGGCGTTGTTGTCGGTCGCGGTGAATTCATAGCGGCCGAGTTCTGCGAGCTGGGCGCAGAGATAGCCATAGCCACAGCCGAGATCCACCACGTGTGCGCCGCTCTCCGGCAAGTGTCCGGCCAACTGCTGTGCCAGCAAGACACTGCCGACGTCCACCTTATTCCAACCGAACAGGCCGGGCTTGCTGTAGAGGCCGTTCAGCTTTTCCGGCTGGCGCAGTTCCGGGTAGTCCCTGTCGTCGAGCGTTGCCCCGCTGGCGCCACCGCGGGGCAGGGGGATGATACCGAGGTAATCCTGGCCGTCTTTCCGCATTTCTTTGGCGTCGCCGAAATATTTGGCTGCCTTGCTGGCGTAGGTTTTGATGCCGCTATTTTTGCGGCCGGTGATAATCAATTCACCGTGTTCGCGCATTATCCCCGGGGCCCGGTTAATGACGTGATGGACGACGGCCTTTTCTTTGGAGACGGGAAAAATAATACGGCGGTAGTGCGGTTCCAGCTGATCCAGGCGGAAGTCGCTGAAGAGCACTTTGGTTGCCTTGCCCTGCGCCAGCTGTGCGATATCCCAGCGATTAGTGAGCAGATCGCCGCCAAAATGAAAGCCCTGCTGGAGCAGGGTCTTGCTGTTTTCGTCGGCAATCCACAGGGTGTCGGTGGGATCTTGTTCGAGTAACTGGCTGAGTAGGATGGCCATATATTGGGTATGAAATTTCCAGGGCGGTGACTCAATGAACCGAGGCGATTTCCTCGGCGGTCAGCGGGCGGTAGTCGCCCGGTTCCAGGTCTTCGTCCAGTGCAATATCGCCGATACGTTCACGGTGGAGTTCCAGGACCCGATTGTCGAGTGCGGCAAACATGCGCTTTACCTGGTGGTAGCGCCCCTCGCCAATGGTAATCCGCACTTCATTGGCGTAGAGGATTTCCAGTTGGGCAGGCTTGGTGCGCTTCTTCTCGTTGTTCAGCCAGATTCCCTTGGCGAACTTTTCCACCGCACTTTCGTCGATGCGTTCTGCCAGGTGAGCGTAGTAGGTCTTGTCGCAGTGGTGTCGCGGTGACGTCACCATGTGTGACCACTGGCCGTCGTCGGTCAGCAGCACCAGGCCCGTCGTATCGATATCGAGCCTGCCGGCAATATGCAGCTTCTGCTTGTTGGGTTCGTCAATAAGGTCGAGTACCGTCGGGTGCTCGCTGTCCTTGGTGGCACTGACGTAGCCCAGTGGCTTGTGCACCATGAAGTAGCGCGGCCCCGCTTCCTGCAGGAGCTCGCCGTCGAGGCACAGGTCGTCGCTGTCAGCAATTTTCATCGCCGGGTCGGTAATCACGGCGCCGTTGACGGTAATGCGCTCCGCTTTGGCGGCGCGCTTCACTTCGGCGCGGGACAGGTCGGTGACCTGGCTGACCGCTTTGTCGAGTCGTAGGAATTTAGCCAACGGATCAACCAATCTTGCGTTCGCCGGAATCGACGGACTGGTAAATCAGGGTGTTGATGGTCATCGGGCCAACGCCGCCGGGTACCGGGGTGTAAGCGGCGACGCGCTCTACCAGTGGGCCAAGCTCAATGTCGCCCACGCCGCCCGGGTGGTAACCGGCGTCGACAACAACGGCACCGTCCTTGATCCATTCGGCCTTGATAAATTCAGGGCGACCCACGGCGCCGACGACGATATCCGCGCGGCTGATATGGTCTGCCAGATCCCTGGTGCGTGAGTGGCAGATGGTCACGGTAGCATTGGCGTTCAGGAGCATTGCGGCCATGGGCTTGCCGAGAATCGGGCTGCGGCCAACCACCACGGCGTGTTTGCCGGCGATGTCGACGTTATAGGCTTCCAGCAGGCGCATGATGCCCTTGGGTGTGGCGCAACCGTAGGCTTCCTCGCCCATGGCCATGCGTCCGAAACCGAGGCAGGTCACGCCGTCGACATCTTTATCCAGGGCAATGGCATCGAAGCAGGCGCGCTCATCGATCTGCTCCGGCACCGGGTGCTGCAGCAGGATACCGTGGACATTGGGGTTGGCGTTGAGCTCTTCGATTTTGGCCAATAGCTGTTCTGTAGTGGTGGAAGAGGGCAGCTCCACTTGCATGGAGTCCATGCCGACTCGGCGACAGGCGTTGCCCTTCATCTTTACGTAGGTCGCTGAAGCCGGGTCGTCGCCGACCAGGATGGTCGCGAGAATGGGCGTCTGGCCGCCACTCTTTTCTTTCAGCGCGGCCACGCGGGCCGAGAGTTCTTCTTCCGTTTTTTGGGCAAGGGCTTTGCCGTCCAGAACCAATGCAGACATAAGTGCTATCTCAAGCTTGTATAAAAGTCGTGGGCTGTGGCCGGTCAAGCGACGCGGTCCGCAGTTTGCGGCCCGGAGGCGCGCCTGCGGAGCGGGTATTTGGCTACCCGGCCCGGATTGCGAAGCCGGCTATTTTCGCACAGGCCGCGAATAATTTCCCCTTCCGGTCACTGGGTTAGACGGTGGAGTAAACTTCTGCAAAAAGAATAGCTTAGCGGCGTTGACTCCCTTGGGGGGTGTCAGTATTATGCGCGCTCTCTCGGGGGCGGCGACTGTCGATCCGCGGGAATGCGGGGGAAGCTGTACGAAACCCCGCTGCCAGATCCTAGGATTTGGGCTTTGTACGGGGCATAGCGCAGTCTGGTAGCGCGCCTGCTTTGGGAGCAGGATGTCGGGGGTTCGAATCCCTCTGCCCCGACCAGATTTACCGGGTTTTCTTGCGCCCGTAGCTCAGCTGGATAGAGCATCCGCCTTCTAAGCGGATGGTCGCAGGTTCGAGTCCTGCCGGGCGCGCCAACCTTATGGTTGTGCGATCAGGCTTGGCAGATTCGATTGAGTCCGCTGGAAGCTTTTAGTCGCAGGACTATTCCGGCCCATCAACGTAGCTGATGGGCGCCAAAATGGCCGCAAAGCATTGCTTTGCAGACAGCCATTTCGGCCCTGCCGGGCTAATTAGCCGGGCAGAATCAGTCAGCATTGCCACAAGATGCTGATGAAACGTCACGATTTATGGTGGCCGTAGCTCAGTTGGTAGAGCACAGGATTGTGGCTCCTGAGGTCGCGGGTTCGATCCCCGTCGGCCACCCCATACAAAATCCTTGTATATCAAGGACTTAAAAACCCTGCCTAGTGCGGGGTTTTTTTGTTTCAGTATTTGGTGTGGTAATTTGGGTGCGAGTTAACAGGGCTGTCCGCCAGTCGGTGCGGTTACGGCGCATCGTTATCGAGCGATTCATGCGGTCGGTGAGTTCCTGTATATCCCCAAATCGCTGGCGGCCTCGAACTTCAGGGCACAGAGGCGAAGACAGGCGGGTAGGTCCTGGGGCTTGATAAATTGTGACCAAGCCCTGATAGAGGGTTTTGCGAGAGCAGGAGACCATGGCTTAAGCGGCCATTGGGTAGTCCTCTGCTGCTCCAACTGCCCGATCAGTCCGTCGTGCTCATCATCTGACTGGATGTGGCCGATCATTCTGTGGAGGCGGGCAGCTTGCCGAGGAAGTGCCTTCTGAGGCTTGCTCCTCGGCCTTCAAGTTGTTCCTATTCGCACTAGGTTGGTGATATACGCGGAGTGCGGACTTTCGCTGGCTCCACATCGTTGAAGGTTAGTGCATGTCAATTGAATGTATATCTTAGGCCAAGGTTGTAACTCTCTACATCGGTTTTCTCATCATCCCATGAGCCCGAATCGCCCCACCGTTCAGCTGCATCAAAATACTTTTCCCAAAAAAGATTCAGTCCTACAGTATTTGATATATCCCATCTGATTCCAGCTCCGGCAATCGGTGCGATTTCGTCTGGGAAAAGGATTCCAATCTTTAGGTAGGGTGAAAAGCTTCCAACTCTTCTGCTTAGAGTTCCCTCAAGATGCGACCCATCTATTTTTTCGGTGCTGTAATCCCCTGCAGTGCCATTGAGAATTTCGTGAATACCAGGAATAACGCCGTGCGAGACGTGCTGATTAAACTCGGTATAGCCCAAATTCAACCCGAAAATGTCGTTAAACTGGTAGCCCGCAGAGAAGCTAAATGATCCATTGTCCGTCTTTCTCTCTGCATTGATGATTGCGGTTGATTTATCAAATTCGTCGTACCAACTCCCCCGCTCGTAGTTGAAACTTGTGTACGCTATTTCGCTATACCATTGACCAGCCTCGCTGAGACTTGGTGTTAGTGCTAAAAATGAAGCGAGTATTATATGTCTACGCAATTTGGACAACTCCGTTTGATTCGATAAGTTGTATGTTTTCCTGCTCGGCGGCCAAGTTATGATTGCCTTCACAAAAGCTTACTCGGCATGGATAAATCTGCGCTACTCGTGCTAGCTTCGCTACGTAGATGGAGTTGCGGCATCCCGTGCGCGCAGTCCATATAGAGTCTTCAGAATGTATATCTTAAACCCAGGTTGTAGCTCTCAACATCTGTTTTTTCATCATCATATGACCCTGCAACGCCGTGCCTTTCTGCGGCATTAAAATATTTTTCCCAATAAAGGTTAAGCCCTACGATATTTGATATATCCCATCTGATTCCCGCGCCCGCAATCGGCGCAATTTCATCAGGGAAAAGGACTCCTAATTGTAGGTAGGGCGAAAAACTCCCAAATCTTTTGCTCAAAATTCCGTCAAGATGTAGGCCGTCAATTTTTTCAGAGCTGTAATCCCCAGCCGAGCCGTAAAAAATCGTATAATTTGTGACGGGAACGTAGTGTGTGATATGCGGATTGAACTTGGTGTAGCCAAGCTGTAACCCAAGAATGTCGTTAAATTGGTAGCCAGCAGAGATACTAAATGACCCCTCATTAGTTGATTTCTCTATAGAGATCGCTTTCGAGTGTAGGTCTTTGTCATAGTCATACCAATTGTTTTGCCGTTCGTAATTGAATTGTGAGTATGCTATTTCACTATACCATTGACCAGCCTCGCTTAGACCGGGCGTCAAGACAACAAATAAAATTATTAGAATTTTTTTAAACATGGTGGGCCACTCCGTTTGCCTCAGTAAACTACAAAATATATTGATATAGAATTGTCCGACTTGGAAGTTAATATTTCAAGGTTGGCTGGGATGGTCACTTCAAAATATATTCAGTGGTCTTAAATTTTTACATTTTGACATGACATAGCCCCACCGAAGTGGGGGCTGGGCCGTCGCTTAAACCAAAACATCCTGAACTTTCACCGCGGCACTGGCTTTACTTTCATTCGCTTTAACGGATTTCGGTTCTTCCGCAATCTAACGGAGGGGTAATGTGGTAGTAAAGTACTCTGGTCACCGAATAGGAACACATTGCATGCACCAGTAGGAATTTGGTGTGCCATTTTTGGTCTTGCTAGGAGAGCCTGCGGGTTTACGTCGGCCCGAAGATGCATAAGATTGCGAAGTAGAATGCAGGAAGTTCGTGATTTGTAAATATTCGATACCCGCTTGTGGCAACGGGGGTCGCGGGTTCGATCCCTGTCGGCTCGCCCATATTGCGAGTCGCTTGACGACTCTCGAATATCCCGGTTTATGCCGGGCTTTTCCGTTTCTGAGACTAGACGCTATAAGTAGGCGCTTTACGTTAGCGGCGTCATTGGCGGATAATATGCCCCTAATTTTTGTAGATATCCCTTGGCTCTTAGGGGATATCAATTGATAGCTTTTTTAAATATACGTTTGAAAGTGGAACTTGGGAGTATTCGGTGACTGAGACATTGGAGCGCAAGGCGACAAACGTGCACTGGCACGAAGGTGATGTAACACGCAACGACCGGGCAAGCCTGCTGGGTCACAAAGGCGTGACTATCTGGTTCACCGGCCTGTCTGGCTCCGGAAAGAGCACTGTCGCAGTCGCCGTAGAGAAAGCGCTGGCCGCCCGTGGTGTTCTCAGCTACCGCCTGGATGGGGACAATATCCGCCTCGGTATCAACTCCAACCTGGGCTTTTCCGCGGAAGATCGTCAGGAAAATATCCGCCGCGTCGGCGAAATCTCCAAGCTGTTTGCGGACACTGGCGTTGTGGTGCTCAGCAGCTTTATTAGCCCCTATCGCGAAGACCGCGACTTGGTGCGCCAAATGCACGAGGCAGGTGACCTTCCGTACCTGGAAGTGTTTGTCGATTGCTCGCTGGAGGAAGCGGAATCCCGCGACCCGAAAGGCCTGTACAAAAAGGCGCGCGCCGGAGAGATTCGCGGCTTTACCGGTATCGACGACCCCTATGAGGCGCCGACTTCTCCGGAGCTGCACCTGCATACCGACGAGATGACCCTGGAACAGGAAGTCGAGATGGTCCTCTCCGGCCTGCAGGCCCGCGGCATCATTGCTTGAACTTCAGCCTGACCGATAGCATTGAAAAGGCCCCTTGAGGGCCTTTTTTATTGCCGCTTTGTCGGCAAATCCCTTCCGGCGATGCTCACAAAATTTGTCAGAAGAGCCTACCTAGCGGGCAGTTCTCTCGACATCGACAGTCTTTCTTCCGCCAGCCATTCGTCATTCTCAGCGCTCTAGTAGCTTTCCCCGCCAACCACCGGTGCCTGCGGCTATCCACACATATACTCAAATTGTACCGGGTGTGCAGTTGGCAGTTTGGAGGCAGATATGTCGGTTTGGAGAGCAAGGATTCTCTCTGGAAGTATTCTGGCGGTATTGGCGTTACTGATAGCCGGTGGCTGGATCGGATACCAGAAGCTGCCTAGAATTCCGGGGCCGCCCGAGGCCCCGGTTGTCGGAGTGCCTGCCGGAGCGCTGGAGCATCAGCCGCTCACGGCCTATACCGGGGAGCATCCTCGAAATATCAAGCGTCCGGCTGAATATTTTCCCTTCCCAATAGTCCCGGGAGAAATTGGTCCGACGGAAACCCTGTTTGCCGGCCCTTCCACTTACCCCTTTTATTGCGGCGAAAACAACATCAGCCACGAGCAGCCACTGATTGACAATCAGAAAGGGATCGGAGTCCCGGTTTTTGCGCTGGACGAAGAGGGTAAGCGAACCAAAGAAATCATCGGCTACAGCCGCGATTGCAGTCATACCACGCGAGTCACTTATTTCTACAGGAGCGTGAATGACGGCGAGTTTTATCCGCTGGAAGAGGCCAAAGGAGATATTGACCAGGTTACGGTCAATGGCCAGTCCACGGACTTTATCGTGCGCCTGGAGAGTGGCACCATCGATCGGTTCTTTTACGCTATTGCGGTGCTGAAGGGGCACGGTGAAACGCCGGACAAACCGACAGCGACCAACTGGAATCGCCGCCTGATCTATCAGTTTCGCGGCGGTGTGGGTATCGGGCGCCGGCAGGGTGACATCTCCAAGGGTGACATTATCGAGCGCCGTGCGGATCAGCTGGCGCGGGGTTACGGGATCGTATATTCCACTGCCAATCAGACCAGCAACCACTACAACATCTGGCTGGCTGAGGATGCAGCGCGAAGGGTCAAGAAACAGTTCGTTGCGCTCTACGGCGAGCCGCTCTACACGGTCGGCGTTGGCGGCTCCGGCGGTGCCATCCAGCAGTATTTGCTGGCCCAGAATGCACCGGGCCTACTGGACGCGGCGATTCCGATTTATTCCTATCCCGATATGGTCAGCCAGACCATCTACGTATTTGACTGTGAACCGCTGGAATATTTCTTCGATGTCGTAGATGGCAGCAATCCGCGCTGGCAACGCGCGGAGGAGCGCTCGATTATCGAGGGGCTCTCGGCTAGCGGCAATGTGAAAAGCCGGTTCCATCTGCTGGAATCGGCTGCCGCGCTGTTTGACGGCCGCTATCGCAATGTTGCTGAAGGCGCCACTGAGTGCACCGAGGGCTGGCGAGGCCTGGTGCCATTGATCAACAATCCGCGTTTTGTACATTTTGTCAAAAACTATGCCGATGATATTGGGCAAAACACCCACTGGAGTCACTGGGAGGATTTGCGCCAGTTTTACGGTGTCGACGATACGGGCTTTGCCAACAGCACTTGGGACAATGAGGGCGTCCAGTATGGCCTCGGAGCTTTGGCCCAGGACAAGATCTCCGTTGATACCTTCCTGCGACTGAATGCCACCATCGGTGGCTGGAAGGCCCCCATCAACCAGAATGATGAACGGCTGTGGTTCCTCAACGGGCAGCTCTTTCCAGTGCAGCTATCGGTGTGGAGTGACCAGAACATGAACCTGGGGAACCTCGACAGTCCGGCTCCGCGCACGCGGGCCAGCACGGAGGCCATTGAGGGAATCTATCGCTCGGGTCACATCTTTCTGGGAGATGTAGAGATCCCGATTATCGACCTGAGACATTACCTGGATCGCGATCTGAACATGCACCATGCATCGGCATCGTTTTCGGCCCGGGAGCGCATTCGCAACGCCCGCGGGCACGCCGACAACCAGTTGATCTGGGTGAGCAACGAGCATTACATGCCGCTGGATGAGGCGCTCGATACGATCGACCAGTGGATGCTGAATATTATCGATAACCCCGAGGCAGGCGTTGCCGCCAACCGGCCGAAGGATGCCAATGACGAGTGTTTCGATCGTGAGGGTAACGTCATTTCCGCCGGGCCGGATGTCTGGAATGGCGCCTGGAACGGCAAGCCCACCGGCGAATGTATGCAGCAATACCCCATCTACAGCACGTCACGTCAGGTCGCCGGAGCCCCGATTACCGGGGATGTCTTCAAGTGCGCTCTGCAGCCGGTCAAGACCGCGCTTGTCGAGGGTATATATGGTGAGCATACCCGCGATATTGCCGCGCATATTGAGGACATGGAGCGCATTTTCCCGACCGGCGTCTGTAACTACAATCAGCCGGATCTGGCTCGGCCGAAGGAGGCGCTGATTCATGACGCCGGTCCGGTAAAAATTGCGGGACAAATGATCGAACCAGATTATCGACAACTCGGTGGGCAACTGGCCACAGATGGAGAGGAAGACGAGCGACCGGTTCCTGTGTCACTGCCAGCGAAATCCGCGGGGCAGGGAGGCGGTGGCAAATCCAATTAAATTTTTGGCGCGTAATTTGTTGACACTCGACCCCAATCCGGTATGATTCGCGTCGCTCGAGGGGCAAGGTCCCGAGCCTGAAAAGGGTGGTTAGCTCAGTTGGGAGAGCGACGGCCTTACAAGCCGTAGGTCACAGGTTCGACCCCTGTACCACCCACCACTTTCCACTGGAAAGTGTGTCTACCGCGGACCGGTAGTTCAGTTGGTTAGAATGCCGGCCTGTCACGCCGGAGGTCGCGGGTTCGAGTCCCGTCCGGTCCGCCATATACGAAAAAGGCCCACACGAAAGTGTGGGCCTTTTTCGTATATGTTGAATCGGTGTAGGAAAGCCCTCGTTCGACAAATTCGCCGGGAGCGAATTTGGACGCCGCAGCGCAGCGAAGGCGCCCGAAGGGCGAGGGCCTGGATGGCCCGAGTCTGTCCCGCTCGGTCAGGTATAAAGCTAAGTCTGCCTTGTCGGATTTTTCTCCATTCCACTAACCAGGGCTAACTTCGCCTTTCCCGCCCCGATACAATCGAGTTACTTCAATCGTCAGGCCCGCCCTCCGGTAATGCCAGTGCGCCCACGCTACTTAACAAACCTAAATCTCCAGGACTTCTTCGAAACCGCCTGCGAAATTCCCTACCAGAAGATCGACTCCGAACTTTTTCCGAACATTGAACTCTGGATTCGGCGTGATGATCTGCTTGACCCCCTGATCTCCGGCAACAAGGCTTACAAGCTCATCTACAACCTGATCGAGGTGAGAGAGCAGGGCGCCGACACCCTGGTGACCTGCGGGGGAGCCTGGTCGAACCATATCCACGCCACAGCAGCTGCAGGAGCCCGCTTTGGGTTCAAAACGGTAGGTATCATCCGCGGTGAGAGACCCAGGGTGTTGAGTCCGACCTTGAGCGATGCGGAACGGTTTGGGATGACGTTACGATTTGTTTCACGAGCGGATTATCGCGAGCGCCATAGTTCCGGTTTCATGAATAGATTGGGGCTCGATGGGCCCGGAATCAAATATGTTCCGGAGGGGGGCGCCAATCAGCGGGGAGCGGAAGGAGTAAAGCAGCTGGGTACTATTCTGGAAAAAACGTCGCCGATTGAGTTCGATGAATGTTGGCTGGCTTGCGGCACAGGTTTGACGTTGGGGGCGTTGGCCGGAGCATTGAATTCCAGCGGTATTCGCCTGGTAGGCGTGTCGGTGTTAAAGGATGGAGGGAGTATCGAGCGGGATGCCCGTTATTGGCAAGGAAGATGTGCTGATGTGGAGCGACAGGTTTCTGTGGTGTCTGAAGCCCATTGCGGCGGTTATGCGAAATTCCCCGATTATCTGGCGGCGTTTCAGCGCAATTTTGAAAGAGGTACTGGAGTGCCGCTGGATCCGGTATACACGGCAAAAATGGCCTATGCTCTGCATCGGGAGGACCTTGCCGGATCATTGTCGGGCCGTCGAATTCTGATGCTGCATACCGGGGGATTACAAGGGTGTCGAAAATCGATCAAAAAATAGCCAAATTCATTTTGTAATCGAGTGATGGTTCGACGCCGGATGGTCGCTGATGCATAATTACGCGGGTAAAGAATGATGAAACAAGAAGTATCACGAGACACGCTCTGGGGGGTGTAAATTGCGTAAGGGGATTATCCTTGCCGGTGGAACAGGTAGCCGGCTTTATCCTTTGACCAGGGCTGTCAGCAAGCAGCTGATCCCGATTTACGACAAACCGATGATCTACTATCCGCTGACGACCCTGATGTTGGCGGGTATCCGCGATATCCTGATCATCTCGACACCACAGGATATGCCGGCGTTTCAGAGTCTACTCGGCTCGGGCGAAGCGTGGGGGCTTAACCTGACCTATGCCGAACAGCCTTCCCCAGATGGTTTGGCCCAGGCATTTATCATTGGCGAGTCTTTTATTGGTAACGAAGACTGTGCCTTGGTATTAGGCGACAATATTTTCTATTCCCATGACTTTATGGCGTTGCTTCAGCGTGCGGCAAATAAAGAGTCCGGGGCGACCGTATTCGGATATCACGTCAATGACCCCAGAGCCTATGGTGTCGTCGAGTTTGACAGTGAAGGTAAGGCGCTTTCGATTGAAGAAAAGCCCGAACATCCGAAATCTAAATATGCAGTGACAGGCTTGTATTTTTACGACAACCAGGTCATTGATATTGCCAAGTCGATCGTGCCTTCGCCACGCGGAGAGCTGGAAATTACCGACGTTAACCGCGCATATCTTGAGGCGGGCACTCTTGCAGTTGAGGTCATGGGGCGTGGTGCAGCATGGCTGGATACTGGCACCCACGATAACCTGCTCGCAGCCAATCATTTTGTTCAGACCATTGAGGCGCGTCAGGGACTGAAAATTGCGTGCCCGGAAGAAGTAGCCTACCGTATGGGGTATATCGGCGCCGACCAAATGCAGGAATTGGCCCAACCTCTGCTGAAAAGTGGTTATGGGGAATATCTCCTGCAGGTTCTTGAAGCTAAAGTTTTTTGATTATGGATGTTCTCGATACCTCTATTCCTGAGGTGAAAATACTTCAACCTAAAATTTTTGGCGATGAACGCGGTTTCTTCATGGAGACCTTCCGTGACTCATGGTTTCGTGAGCGGGTAGCCGATGTAACGTTTGTTCAGGACAACCATTCGCGCTCTAGCCGCGGGATACTCCGGGGGCTCCATTACCAGGCTGAGCAGACCCAGGGGAAGCTGGTCCGGGTTGTCGAAGGTGAAGTCTTCGATGTCGCAGTAGATATGCGACAGGGTTCTCCAACATTTGGTCAGTGGGCGGGTGCATTTCTGTCGGTGGAAAATCGTCGGCAATTGTGGGTTCCTGCGGGATTTGCCCATGGCTTTTATGTCACGTCGGAATCCGCAGAGTTTGTCTACAAGTGTACGGATTACTATCACCCGCAGAGCGAATACAGTCTCCTGTGGAATGATCCTGAGGTCGGCATAGAGTGGCCCCTGATCCAAGGTGCCGCGCCGCGTCTGTCAGAAAAAGACTTGAATGGCCTTTCATTGGCAAATGCCCCGAGGCTGCCCTATGAGCGCTGAAGAACGTAGAGCGCTCGTATTCGGTAAAAACGGTCAGTTGGCGCAGGAATTGGTGCGAACCTTGCCCGCAGGGTGGTCGGTTGCTGCGATGGGGCGGGAGGAGGTGGATCTCCTCGATCCGGCTTCGGTAGCCGATGCCATTGGGTCAGTCTGTCCGAACCTGGTAATTAACGCTGCCGCCTATACCGCAGTTGATAAAGCCGAGAGTGAGGAAGCGGAGGCTTTCGCGCTCAATCAAAAATCGGTTGAATATATTGCGGGATATTTGAAAGACCATTCGGGCTGCCCCCTGATACACCTGTCGACAGATTTCGTCTTCGATGGCAAACAGTCGCACCCATACTCGGCTTCCGATCCGACCAATCCGTTGAACGTCTACGGTGCGAGTAAGCTCGCGGGCGAACGTGCCATTATGGATGTTGGATTGCCCAACAGCCTGATCATACGCACTTCCTGGGTGTACTCATGCTTTGGACAGAATTTCGTCAAAACCATGTTGCGTCTGATGGCTGACCCCGCGCGTCATGAATTAAGCGTTATTTACGACCAGATAGGTACGCCGACATGGGCCCGCTCTCTTGCAGAAGCGGTATGGACTGCGGGTTTATCTCTTGTAAATGGTCAAGAGGATTCCGCCCCGGCAATATTTCACTGGTCGGACGCCGGAGTCGCGTCCTGGTACGACTTTGCCATCGCGATCCAGGAACTCGCATACGAGCGGGAAATACTGAAGCGCAAAATTCCGGTGAAGCCCATACCGCATACTGATTACCCTTTACCCGCAGCGCGCCCCGCATTCAGTGTCATGGATAAATCCGCGTTTGAGCGGACATTTGATTTCCACACAAAGCATTGGCGCGCCCAGCTGGCGGCCATGCTGGATGAGCTGAAGATTGCGGCTGAACAGAATAGTTAATTACAGGTTTAAAAACATATGAGCTCAACGGAGACTACTTCGAAGTTATTGGTGACCGGCGGGGCCGGCTTTATCGGTGCCAATTTCGTCCATTATTGGCTGCGGCAGCATCCTAACGATACTGTTGTCGTTCTCGATGCGTTGACGTATGCCGGTAACCTAGCCAGTCTCGATTCGGTAAAAGCCAATTCAAAATTTCGTTTTGTCCAGGGTGACATCTGCGATACAGCTCTGGTGGAAGAGTTACTTCTGAAGCATGAGCTCAACACGATTGTGCACTTTGCCGCGGAATCCCATGTTGACCGGTCGATCACCGGGCCAGATGCCTTTATCGAAACTAATATCGTCGGTACGCACAGCCTGCTCAAGGCTGCCAAGAAAGTCTGGCTGGATCTTCCGGTTGCAGATGGTTTGCCGCCGATGAAACATCGTTTTCACCATGTCAGTACAGATGAGGTCTACGGTACGCTTGCTCCAGAGGATCCTGCATTTTCCGAAAACACAGCTTATGCGCCAAACTCTCCGTATTCAGCGAGCAAGGCGGCTTCAGATCATTTGGTGAGGGCGTATCACCATACCTACGGTATGGAGGTCACAACTTCCAACTGTTCCAATAACTACGGTCCCTATCATTTCCCGGAGAAGCTGATCCCGCTGATTGTCACCAATATTCTGCGGAATAAAGCTCTGCCGGTGTACGGGGATGGCAAGCAGGTTCGTGACTGGCTGTATGTGGAGGATCACGCACGTGGTATCGAATTGGTGCTGCAAAAGGGACTGGTGGGTGAGAACTACAATATTGGTGGTCACAACGAATGGCACAACATCGATATCGTAAATCTGGTTTGTGATCTGATGGACCAAGCGTTTGCCGAACGCCCCGATTTGCTCAAAAAGTATCCGGAGGCGAAGTGCGCCGTTGAGGGAGATTGTCAGTCTCTCATTCAATATGTTGAAGACCGGCCCGGTCATGATCGCCGTTATGCCATTGATGCGCGTAAAAGTCGGGAAGAGCTGGCCTACCAACCTGCAGAAACCTTTGAGTCGGGCATACGAAAAACCATCGACTGGTATTTAGACAACTCTGATTGGTGGACGCCCTTGATCAGAGACTGATGTCTTTGAAGAATGGGCGGGCCGTCCCAACATGTAGAAATGATTAGCAACTAATCCTGCATTCGTGTTGAAGAATTAGACCGATTGACTGTTAATTGAGCGATATTTGTATTGGATGACGGATTAGAATTGCTAATACTATTTTGTTCTTCGGTGCAATCCAGTTAGGGGCTCGCTCCCTTAGTAGATATAGTGCTTGATAAAACTGGAAGCTAGTTTTTCCATGTAGTTGATATTTGCGCCAAACTGCAGGCGACCGATACAATACTGCGTTCGATATGGTGGGTTCGACTACAAGAAATCACTGATGCATACTAAAACCACGTCGATTGCGCTGAAGGCAGACATATGTTCTTGTCGGCCTGGAGGTTAGCGGCGTAGAAAAAATGATCTATTTCATTGGGCAGGCCCGGATTCGGGCACCTTGGGGGAGCGGTGTCGGAATTCCAAAATATCGGCTTGATTGGCCGGACCGAAAGTGGCAGTGCAGTTTTCTCGCTCAAGCGCTTAATGGCATTCCTTGAGCAAGGAGGTTATACGGTCATACTCGAGCAGGAAACGGCCGCTGCAGTGACCGGGCAAGGGCAAGGCGCCCGTATATCTTCCAAAGAAAAACTTGGTGAGCAATGTGACCTGGTAATTGTTGTCGGGGGGGATGGCAGTTTATTAGCTGCTGCCCGAGCGTTGGCCAAGTTTAGCGTGCCTCTGTTGGGTATTAACCGAGGTCGACTTGGGTTTTTGACAGATATTACACCTGACGAAATCGAAACCAAGGTAGGCGAAGTTCTTGCCGGGAAATATATCGCTGAAAGCCGCTTTTTGTTAGATATGTCTGTTTCACGCGACGGCAAACCGTTTGGTAGAGGCTCTGCACTGAATGATGTGGTAATCCATCCGGGTGAATTCATCCGAATGATCGAATTCGATCTGTTTATTGATGGGCAATTCGTATACACACAGCGCTCTGATGGTCTGATCATTTCTACCCCAACGGGCTCTACTGCCTATGCCCTTTCAGGTGGGGGACCTATTATGCATCCGAAGTTGGATGCGATCGTGTTAGTACCATTAAATCCTCATACGCTAAGTAGTCGGCCAATAGTGGTGGAGGGTAGTAGCGAATTCAAGATCGTTGTCAGAGAGCACAACGTAGCACGACCTCATGTGACATGCGATGGACATGATCAAGTTATTACGTTGCCGGGTGACGTTATACGTATCCACAAAAAGCCGCATCGTTTGACTTTGGTCCACCCAATCGACCACAACTTTTACGAAACTTGCCGGTCGAAGCTGAATTGGCAAGTGAGTTAATCAAAAGTAATAGCGAATAATTTAACCGGAAGCGAAGATGTATTACGGTGATCTAGTTTGAACAAAATCGATTATAGGAGCCTCGCGGGATATTTATTTTGGTCTGAGTTGAAATCTGATTTAAATAGGTACTTGTTGGGGCCAGTTTGGTGGGTTCTTGAACCTTCTCTTTATGTCATAGTATTTTATTTGGCATTCGCCCACCTCAGGGGGGGAGGGGATCACGTCTATTCTCTGTTGTGTGGTTTAAGCGGCTGGCACTGGATAGCAGGCGTAATTAATCAAGGTGCTAATTCCCTGGTCAGGAAAAAGGGGATTCTACAAAGTTTCAGTATTCATCCAATAATATTCCCAGTATTAACACTACTTTTGCAAACATTTAAGTTTTCCGTGGTGTTGATCTGTGTGATTACTGTTCTTTGGATAGGGGGCGTACTAAAGCCTGCGGGACTGATAGATATCGTCCTATGGTTAGCTACAACTATGTTTGTTAGTTTCTCATATGCCGTGATCTTGAGCGTTATCATTCCATTTGCGCCAGATATACAGTTGATCATTTCTCGCGCAATGATGCTGTTAATGTTCCTTTCCGGAGTGATTTTTCCAATTGGCCAAATGTCGGCAAAAGCTCAGGCATATCTATATTGGAATCCTTTTGCCCATTTGATTGAGTTTGGGCGAAAAGTTCTCCTCTATGGTGAGAGTTTAGATCCGGTACTTATCTCAACTATGCTCCTTATCCATGCTCCCATATTAATCTTTGGTTATTTAATTCTTGGGAAATTGCGTGGTGAAATTCCCAAGAGATTAATATAGGTAATGTAAGATGCGCATTATGCATTTAGAAAATGTAAGCCTGAATTATAGAGAAGGCTTAAACTTATTCAATCGAAGAAAAAAAGTTGCGCTGAAGAACTTGACGCTAGATATAAACAGTGGTGAAAACATTGGAATACTTGGGCGTAACGGGGCTGGGAAAAGTACATTGCTCAAGTTGCTGGCGGGAATTTTTCGACCTGATGCGGGCCAAATCATTTTAGATAAGCAAGTTAGAGTAGCATTTATCGGGCTCCAAAGTGGATTTGTGCCATATATGAGCGGTATTGAAAATGCCATTTTAACCGGTTTGCTAATGGGAATGGCCAAGAGTGAAATAAAGAAAAAGCTTGATCAAATAATTGAATACGCTGAGCTTGACGATGTCATAGATCGTCCGATCTTTAGCTACTCAGCAGGAATGCGTGCACGACTCGCATTTGCTGTTTCAGTCTTTTCTGACCCAGATCTTCTTTTGATCGATGAGGCGATGTCGGTTGGTGATCGTAAATTTCGCGAAAAATCAAAAAAGACAATCCAAGAAATGATCCAGGGAGATGCGGCAGTAGTGCTTGTTTCACACGAACCAGCTTTAATCAGCAATCTTTGCAAAAAAGCCGTTTGGTTTGAGCGGGGAGAAGTCAAAGAGCAAGGTGAATGCTCAATGGTTGTAGATCGATACAATGCATCTTTTCATGATGAATCTCCCAGTAAAGGAATCCAAAAAGCGGTCGCCGAAGATGCCGCTTAATCTAGAAAGCGAAAGCGTGTGTGGCCGTAAAAAAACGATGGTAGGGATAATCACCTACAATCCTGATATGAGCACGCTGATCGAGTTAATTACATCTCTGGCATGTCAAAATTGCGATGTTCTTGTTTTCGACAATGCTTCCAGCTGCCAGAAAGAAATCGTAAAGGCGTTAGAGTTTTCTGGCAAGGTAACTGTTCTTGAATCTGAAACTAATATTGGGTTGGCGGCGGCGGCCAATGAAATATTTAGAATCGCCAGGCAAGGGCCGTACGAATTTGTTGTGTTATTCGATCAGGATTCGGTACCGTCACGTGACTATGTGGATATATTGACCGCACTTTATTTTGAGAATCAACAGGCAGGGGGTAATAAAATCGCGGCAATATCAGGGGCCCAGCGCTGTAGATTCAGTGGAAAGGAAGCGCCTTTTATACGATATTCAACCGTATTACCTGAAAAAGTATTCCCGAGAACAGGCGGAGAGTATGACAATGTCGACTTTCTCATTACTTCCGGTTGCTTATTTCCCCTTTCCGCAATCGATGATGTGGGAGTGTTCGATGAGAGTCTCTTTATTGATAATGTAGATGTTGAGTGGTGCTTTAGAGCCAGAGAGTTGGGATATAATCTGCTGGGCTGTAGCAATGCGTGGTTCTCTCATAGCATAGGTGATGAAGTCTACCGCGCATTTGGCAAGATTTTCGCTCGCAAACACTCCCCCATTAGAAGCTACTATTCGATACGCAATCTGCTGGCTTTATGTAGGCGGAGCTATGTCAATAAAGTCTGGAAGGCAAATGCAGTTGTCCGGGCGATTCTGAAATCTGCTTTTATTTTGCTGGTTAGCAATGAGCGAAAGGAATATGCGAGGCAAATTTTCAGGGCGTTAAGAGATTATAGAAGGATTCCATCAAAACCTATATACGATAAATTAGTGGGCTAGGGGACGATGGTGCACTGTCAACCTACCACTTTTTCTGTTGGGATAGTTACCCATCGTTCCGCCTTGAGCTTGCTTGAAAAAACTCTTGTTAGCCTTGCTTTCGCAATTATGGAGTTACGGCAGGATGGCTTCCGTAAAAATATTGCAGTTTACATTTTGGATAACTCTGAAGATGATGGTTATCGGACTCAGCTAAAAGAACTTGTGGCATCAATTGATGCTCAGTCGGAACTCGACGTGAATTTACAGTTCACGGAAAACCGTGGATTCGGCGCCGCCCATAACCAAATTGCAAGATCGATTAACAGTGAATTGCATTTGGTTCTGAATCCTGATGTGACTTTTTCTAAGGGAGCGCTAGTCAACGCGATTAAAGCATTCGAGATCCACCACCCGGATATTCTCCTGCCCAAAATACTAAATATAGAGAACAAGGAGCTTCCCCTACATATACGCGCTGTAGGGCCACAGTACGTGTTCCTCCGGGCATTAGCTCCCCTTTGGATACGGAAAATATTTTCTGATTATATGGAAGGTGTTCAGCAGATTCCGAAAGATAGGGTTCTGCCTAGGGATAGTCGATGGCTCTTTTCCGGTTGCTGCATGTTTCTAAATAGAAAATTACTAGATGAAATTGGCGGTTTCGATGAAAAATATTTTCTGTATTTTGAAGACTACGATCTTTCGTTGCGAATTTTAAGTCGCGGAACAGCTTTAGTGTCGAGTGATTTTTCTATTACTCATTACGGTGGGGGGGCGTCTCGGAAGAATTGGTGGCACCGATTCTTATTCCTAAAGTCCTCTGTCCGTTTTTATCGTAAAAACTTAATAGCAAATTCTTGGTTTTGGAAGCAGCATGTTTGATTTATTTTCCAAATCACGCTTTTTATTAACGGTATTTATTTTTAAGATTGCTAGAAAGTTTCCGCTTGGGTTTATTTCTTCGATAAAGAAGTTTCGAGTTGTAGAGATACTGTTCAATCTGGTAAAGGACGAGAAGCATAGAGAGCGGTTTTCATACGATCGACTACAAGAGGTTCAGAACTTAAAGCTCAGATCAATGAAACTTGAAGGTTCTCCAATAGCAAGATTTATCGTCGGAATTAAAGTGGAACGAAAGAATCTAAATGTTCTTGATCGTACGTTGAGAAGCCTAGAAGCACAAAATTACAACGAAATTAATATATATATACAAGCAGATGAAGAATTACGCTCCAGCGTTTTAAGCAGGGTGAAAGTGGGCTCCCTTAGTTTCTGCTGGATTGATGACTGGAGTCAGTTAAAGCCGGAAAAGGTTGGTGCAGAAAGCTACCTGATCTTTATGGATGCCGGAGATCTTTTGCACGAAAACGCGTTATATTTCATATCTAACATGTCCGCAGAACTAGATCTTCCTGAAGTTTTGTATATGGATTCCGATAGCTATGATGAGGCAGGTCGCAGGTTTAATCCACAGTGTAAACCTTCTTGGAGCCCTGATTATTTTTTGGAATATCCCTATATAGGAAAAGGGGTTTGGTTTCGGTTTGATAGCATTGTTTATTGCCTTGAAACACATAAAGAATGCTCAGTAAACGAAATTAATTACTGCGGTATTTTGGATCTCTATTTTTTGAAAGAGAGCAATGTGGATATCCAGGCGGTGGCTTACATTCTGTATCATGAAAATTTGCAAAATATAAACATTAACTTATCGACGCATGTAAAGAATTACTTGGATATAGTCGGCAAGACTGCCGGCTTCCACGTCAACTATGTGGATGACTTCAGCTGTCGAAGAATTTCTTGGGGCTCCAGGAGTCGAAGTGCACTGGTAAGTATCATAATACCCACAAAAGATAGAGTCGACTTGCTGAGTCAGTGTGTAGACTCTATCTGCAATAAAACGACTTATAAAAATTACGAAATCATTGTAGTTGATAATAACTCAGAAAATCCTGAGTCTTTTACGTATTTTAACTATTTAAAACAGAAGCCCAATATAAGCGTAATTTCTTGTCCTGGAGAATTTAATTTTTCAGCGATAAATAACCGAGCTGTCGAGATATCGAAAGGGGAATTAATTGCGTTTGTAAATAACGATATTGAAGTAATATCCGGGCAGTGGCTAGAGATTATGATCTCACATGCCCTGCGTCCGGAGATAGGGTGCGTTGGGGCAAAGCTTTATTACCCTGATGACACTGTGCAGCATGGCGGGGTTTTGATAGGGATTGGTGGTGTCGCTGGGCATGCTCATAAGAATTTCGGCCGTCGAGAAACAGGATACATGAATAGACTGACAACTACACAGAACTACTCAGCGGTAACGGGTGCCTGTTTAGTTGTAAGGAAAGATATTTTTGAATCCGTCGGAGGATTCGACGAAACAAATCTTAAGGTCGCATTTAATGATGTTGACTTATGCTTGAAAGTTCAGAAATTGGGCTTTCGCAATTTATGGACCCCTTACGCAGAATTATATCATCATGAATCAGTATCACGCGGTGATGATCGTAAGGGCGCCGCTAAAAAGAGATACATGCGTGAAATCGAATATATGAAAAAGGTTTGGAAGACAGATACCACATGCGATCTAGCTTATAACCCTAACCTTGCAGTGTATCGTGAAGATTTTGGGTTGATCACACTCGATTAATGAATTTGCAACGTATAAAGATATATTGATATGCGTATTTTGATTTGTGGATTAAGTAAAACCGGTACAACTTTCCTGGCAGAAAAGGTTAAACAGTCTCTAGAGGGGGTTCTCGGGAAAGGTGTTCAAGAAGTATTTGAACCTACTAGTATTGATGTTGAAAATGGCGGATTAATATACCGGCATAAGACTTACCAGAAAAAATCAACAAAAGAGGAAGTGGTAAAAGTTCTTGCAGATAGTGGGCCGTCGCCCGAAAATATTTTAGCCGTTCAAAACTACTTTGATAAAAAAATCTTAATTGTCCGTGATCCCAGGGACCGACTAATTAGTAGCACATTTTATCGTTGGCACGCTGGGCATAATCCGGATCCAGAGAAATTCCAGCGAAGTCTCCGCCTCACACAATATAAGGAAAGTAATCCGGAGGACATTCCATTCCTGTTTCTTTTTAATCAGAATCCTTTGTTCTTTTGTCCTGGAAAAGCGGATTTTAATGTGTCGAATCGGAAGGCACTTTATATCCTGGATAACATGTCGGCTGATTGGCTGGTAGTTAAATATGAGGACATCGTCGACGGAAATTTATCTAAACTAGAAGAATACCTGGCCTTTCCTGTAAAACAAGATGTAACTGTCTTAAAAAGTCGTTCTCGTGTAGCTCGTAGTAAATCTTACGGAAGTTGGAGAACTTGGTTTACCGAAATTGATGTGAGGTATTTCAAGCCGGTTTTTCGTGAATATATGGAAAAAAATGGTTACGACTTCTCAGACTGGAAATTGACCGAGGCGCCTGCGCTCCCTTCAAAGGAAGGCTCTGAATATATGTTGCGATTATTCAACCAGGCTCATGGTGCTGATAACAAAGCAATTAGAGTTTATCGTCACGTAGTTGCGAGAACCAAAAAGCTGGTTATCAGGGCTAGGCTCAAGTTGGCGAAATCCAAATTTCGCTATTGGCCTAGCCCAAAAAAGCCACCATCAAGTCCTCACTTTTTTATTCATATTCCAAAAACAGGTGGGACGAGCTTCAGAAATGCGCTAACGATTAGTGTTGGTGGGTCAAATATCATCGAAGACTACCGCCGTCATGTAGATTACAAGAAGTCACTGGTTTTTAAGCACATAGAAATGAAGGGCGACTACAGCGGATTCATGGAAGAGCTAAGAAAGCTACGTAATCCTTGGCTAGTTGGTCATACAAGTGTGGCTCGTTATCGTGACCTATTTAAAGATGAAAGTATTGTGACATTTGTACGTCACCCGGTCGAAAGGATAATATCAGCATATCGGCACAAGGTTCGCCATCAGGGCCTTAATATAAGTTTTGAAGAGTTCTGCCAATCGAAAGAATGTGTCAACTTTCAGTCTAGGCAGTTAAACGGTTGCGATCTTGAAAAAGTTTTCTTCATTGGCGTCACTGAACGATACCAGGAGTCAATTCAATATTTCAATTGGAAGACGGGTCTAGAATTGCCAGTGTTGAAATCGAATGGTGCCCCAGACAAGCAGGATTTCGATATTTCCGAAGAGCGATATCTTGAACTCTGTGAATTGAATAAGCTGGATATGAAGTTGTTCGAAAAAGCAAATGCGTTGCTAGATCAACGGTTATCTGAAATGCGGAAATTTAACGGATGACCGCTCTTTAAGTCACAATATATCGGCAGTGCACTTCGCACTGCCGAAGCCTTTTGACGCATGGCATTAGCGACCATGGATTATTGTACGGCTTGGATTTGTAATAGTCGGCAGCGGTAGGTTGCCGCCGCCAGTTACCTTAACTTATGACTTATTGGGTGAACTAAGTTTTAATAAATGAGCGCTTGGTTTTATACCGTTCTGTTTAAGAAAGGAAATGGTCCCCTTGGTCAAATTTATACGTGTCTTGTCATAATTGTTCCAGTCCCAAGACTTTAGTAGCTTCAAAAGAACCTCTTCCTTAGGGTTTTTCTGGAACTCGCGTGCATCCATAGACGGAATTTTCATGGTATCGCATAGTTCTTTTGTGCGTGAATCGATGTAGAGGCAAACTGCTGGGACCCCGCTTTGAAGAGCGATCTGGCAGCCATGGATTCGAGTTCCGACTACTAATTCATGCTTGGAAACATCTCGCGCCCACTGGGGAATCGAAACATAGGTGCGGGAAAACTGTCGAAACCAATTATACATTTCAGCAATGGAATAATCTGGATACCAACAGTCACGGATTTCCGAAATTTCCGTTTCGGAGAGCTCACTGTGCCAGCCTTCAGCAATACAAATTAAGCTTTTGGGTGCTTGAACTATATAGTTGCCGCCATATTTATTGATTAGATCTATTAGAAAACGTTCGAGCCTATGTAGGTTCTTTACAAGTGGGTTTCCCGCTGTTATTCCGATTCCTGCCTTTAGTGAAGCTTGGCTTAATTGGTTCACTTTGGACTGCAAAGATTTTCCGAGGTCTGGATCTGGATTTATTAAGTGAGAGGGGCAGCCAAGAATAACGGTATTTTTTCCCATTCCGATGAATTCAAAATAGGATTTGGTGATTGCACCACGTACGGAAATATTTGGGTGCTCTACGTTTTTCGTGATAGCACTTAGCCATTGATTGGTACCTTCCGGTACTCGCTGCGCTGCTGTCTCGAGTTGTTCCCCTAGGCTGAACTGGGCTCCCAGTCCAAAAACTACCTTGTGCACAGATACATTTTGGATTCTAGGGCCATTTTTCGATAGATCCATATGGCCACCAATATTGTTAGCCATAGGTAGAAGTAGTGTTCTTCCGTCTTCGTTGACCTTTGAAAAATGGGTGGACCAATTGATCCGGTTGTGACCACCATCCACGATTTTCATCAAGGCATAATTGAATAGAAGGTTTCCGGAATTGGCAGAGGCAGCATCTGTAAACTCCGAGTACTTGTTAACAATCTTGTTATTTCCAGAGCCGAGCCCCATGATTTGGTACATCAGTTCTTTTCCTCTTCCACCAATATTTTAAGGTGATCACTGATTGGAAGACCTTGTGCTTCCAAGAATTCCGAATAGAAACGTGCATTCTTATTTCTAATGTCATCATAGTGATCGGCATCACGCTGACTCCAAGCAGAGGCTTCTATTAATTCTGCTGCACTTAATTTAGACGCATCTTTATAACTTATATAAGGAACACCAGTGGTGTTCGCTAGCTCTTCGGTTCTAGAGTCAATTGAAATAACTTTTCCTGGGACACCGACTTGTATCGGGAGTGCAATTCCGTGGTAGCGAGGACCGATAACTTGAGAAAACTTTTTACTAAACTGCATCCAGTTTTGTGCGTCAGCAAAACTCACCGCATTCGCTGAAAACCAATCCAAAATGTCTGAGAGTTTCCCCAAAGAAGAGTAGGCCCTTTCGACGGCTTTGATCTGGGCATCTGTTAGCTCGCCAGTGTTTTGAGAGGCAAGGTCGAACAGAACCTTAGGATGCTGAATGACATACTCTCCATTGAATTTCCCAACAATCTCGACGAGCTTGTTCTCTATTATGCCTGATGGATGGAATGGATTACCGGCCGCGGTAAGAATCCTTTTGTTTTTCCTTTTCTTCTGGTGCGCTATGCAGAGTTGCCCGAGCTCAGTCATGGGAGAAATAAACTGTGAAGGGCAGCCGAAGGGATTCGACGTGTATCCATAATGACTAATTACAGAGGAGCTGAATGCTCCCCGTGTCACAATGTTGCTGTGGTTGGGATTTGATCTAAGAGAACTGGCTACCTCCAGGAATTTAACGGTTCCTTCTGGCAAATCTGGAATCTCCCCAATTCGATCGGCCTGTGCGCCGATACCAATAAATGTGGTAGGGAGTTGAAATTTTGATAATCTATCAGCCCAACCTGAAAGGTCGGCATGTGTGCCTAATTGATTGGCACAACACACAACGATGTGATCGAGATGTTGATTAATCGACTCGGGGTTGTCTCCCCAGTGGATGGCCTGAACTTTCCCACCCAGTATAGATTTGATACCTTCAACAAAGGCGACGTTACCGGTATTGCCGCCAGTTGCGGTCATCCAGTCCTTTGAGTTACCGAAAGCAAGTCTATTTTCAATAAATACTTTTTCGTGTATTAAGTTTGTAATTAATCCTATCCGCATTCTCTTGCTCTACCTAAAATGAATTCCATTATGCTCAATTTGCATCAACGAGGAGGTTCTCGATCAGATCGAGATGTTGCCCAAAGGCATCAGATTTCGTACCGGTCTTTGCATGCCAAAAGTCAAATACTTCAGGATTGACGGCATCCTGTATCGCCGAGGCCAAGGCCGAAGGGTTCCTCGCCTCGAAAGTTAGACCGGCTTTATTTTCAATTTTTTCTTTCATGCCGCCAATATTTGATCCGATAAGGGGGCGACCGTAGGATATTGCTTCCTGGATTACAACAGGAGAATTCTCCCACCAGACGGAAGGAATGATTACCCAGTCTGTCTCTCGCATCAAAGACTGTAATTGATGTGGCTCATACTGCCCGCGTAGAGTGACCGTCCCCTCAAGTTTCGCGACCATACGCAAAATCTTGTCTTTGAATTCGCCCGTTTGATGGTCGAGATTTGCGCCATGTATGTCTAGAGAAACCTTTTCCCTAACGTTAGCAGGAAGCTGTAATAAAGCCTCGAGTAATACATCAACCCCTTTATAAGGATTAATTTGACCAAAGAATGCAAATTTTGATCTAAGTTCATGGTTTTCACTCGGTCTTGGCGTCAGCTTCTCTTGTTCGATCAAAACATTTTCAATGACCGAAAACGAAGTAGCTGGGACCCCCCATTCTATATATCTTTTGGCAAGGAATGCGCTGGGGGAAATAAAGTGGTCAACTTTTCTAAACTGGTCCTGTATATATTGCTTTCGGAGGAAGAAGTCCGAGGCTGAATATTGTGGAAAGCAGCGGTGACAGTCTGCCCCGACTGCCTCTGAGCAGAGCTCAAAAGTACCACTCTTTACCATTTGGCCGTTATGAAGGCAGATCGCCATGTATTCATGTACTGTAAAGACAATTTTTGCATTCGGTGCCGCTCGTTTCAGTATTGGGAATATCTCTATCCCAATATGAGCATAATGATGAACATGAATTATATCGGGATTGAATTCCTTGGTTATCGATTCAAAGCAATCTGTAAGGATTCGAGTGTCTGCAGCGCTCAGGTTAAACCAGTCTTTAATGCTGCTGTGAAATAAGATTTCATCCGCATTGAGTGAGGAAAATGGTTCACCTTCGGTTGGAATTGTGTTGCTACGTGCTACGTATAAGCATTCATAACCTGAAGACTTAAGCGAGTTAAAGAGATTCCAGCTGGCTACTTCTGCGCCGCCCTTCATAAATTTGGGGTGACCATGGGAGACAAACATCACTTTATTCATGATTGATAAACCCCTGAAAATTCTGGATAAAGCTCGTTGAGGCGACTTGACCATCGCTGGTTGTACACAAGCGCGTTGTATATCGTAAGTCTGTGTTTCCAGTCGCCAGGCTCTACCAGGTTTTGTGACTGACGTTCTAGATGGTAAATTTCGAGGTCGCGTCGGATACAGTTTCTCCGACCTGTCTCGAGTATTTTCAGACAAAGATCAGAGTCTTCAAAATCCCCTAGAATATAATCTGCATCAAAACCGCCTACATTTTCGAAAACTGATTTCTTCACTGCGATACACGCTGCTGTGACTAGGGGGCATTCCTGTAATACCTGCTCGCCCTTAGGTTGAGGTGCTGACTTACCTTTACCTGGGTGGTCATTAAAAAGAGTTCCTGGATACTGTTTTAGTACCATCGGCGTCATGCCATCATGCTGAATGGTGCCATCCTCAAATAGGAGCCGGGAACCAATGATCCCAATCCCAGGAGACTCATTAAGGTCCGATACCAGTACCTCTGCCCAGTTATTTGTAACAGGAATTACGTCAGAGTTTAGGAGTATCAGGTTTTCAGACCTGGCGACCGAAGCGCCAATATTATTGGCTCTGCCAAATCCCACATTTCTTTCCAGTGACAAAACCGAAAATGGGAACTGGAAGATATGATAAATTTCTTCGGAGAGCACTTTGACATCTCTATCAATGCTTGGGTCATCAACAATAAAGATGACCTCGTGCTCTCTAAGGCTTGCTTGGTTGCTGAATCGAGAGATTTGGTATCTCAGAAAATCAAAGCGACCATATAGTGGGATAAGGATAGAAGACTTTGGTGAAGCTGGAGGTTTACCAAAGAATGTTTGCTCACTCGCTACCGGTTCAGTATGACGATAAAGTTTTGATAGTGCAGGTTTGAGAACCTCGATACACTGATCCCGGTCTGGGTGTAGCAGGGGGTCCCAGCTATTCAGAATCGTCACTAAACTATTTTTTTGGTCTTTTAACAGTGGTACTGCTTCTCCGATCGGAAGGTGTAAATCATGATCGCCAAATTTTACCTTCAGGAATAATTCGTCGAAATAACTTTTATTGATCGGGTTGCTGAGATTAATCGTAGCCGTAAAGCTATTACAGCGCTCGGCGCGTAATATCTTCTTTAATGCTTCAAAAATATCTTTTCTAGGGTGCCAAAGAATAGAATCGTCTGTTCTTCCTAGTGCTTCTTTGCGCTGTTCAACTTCAAAGAAAGAAAACTGGGCTTTACTAGCCAGCCAGCCACTTATAAAGAGTGTTTGTTCGTCATATAGCGCGAATTCAACATGGCCCGCGGAGTCGTGATCTTTGCTAATTATTGCATTATTTCGAATCTTCTTAATTGAAGTTTTGTTAACCGCAGACTTGTGAGAATTAACCAATTCCTGGATTTTTTGTTTTCCTTTGGCGGTTAGGAATGACAGCTGTAATTCGGCGGGATCTGTAGCGGTTGCACAGTGAATATTGAATCCAGTAGCGTCCATTCTGTAGGCGGCCGCGACATCCTCACGTGGATGAGTCCCAATTGAACTGAGGACTTCGTTCCCATCCGAGTCAATTACTGTTATGTCTAAAATTTTCTTCGATGCGTACCATCCTGTGATGACTACGCCACTTCGAGAACCAGCCGTGTGATCAATGTGGAATTTGGGTGCTTTTAGTGGCCTTAACAGGTCTTTAACTTGTTGCAACATTACTGATATTTACTTGTTGTGTCAGATTAAATTGGAAGTCTATTTTATGACCGTTTTGTTTGTTGGCATGCATTTTCTACCAGAGATAATATTTGTTGGTTTGAGCGAGTCATTTGATTTTTTTTCTTTCGTTGACATTATGATGATGTTTTTTTGAGAACTGATTCATGCAAGCTGTACTGCGCCAGGGCATCAAAACTATCTCTTTATTGAATGACCATGCCAGTAAGGAGCGATTTGTAGATACCATATCTCATTTGCGGCAATGCTTGCAGTGAAGTCTCGGTAGATTTAGGGCATCATCAGATAACCGTTAGTGCTGGCTCTCGCTGAGGGGACCTGTTGGTTGAAACTGTAAAGTTCAGCCGCGCCAATCTTACTCTCCTAGAAGCCGCTCTACGTTCATGCAGCTTCCCTGAGGGAATGTTTCGGCTGTATTCCGTTCAAAGGACCGGTTGATCTCGGGGGCCAAAATTGCATAACCTTGGTTGAGGGCGGCTCTATTTGTCGCGAATAGGATGATATCTTTGTATGTCGCCAAGCTTTCCAGCATTTTGGGGGCCGGCTCTTAAAGAATTCAGAAACAGTCTTCAAAAATCCAAGCCTCTTCTTCTCGAGGTGGCCGCCAATATCGTCAGTTTGCCCAGCACAATCTCCGGTCGCTACTTGATGAGGGGCTCTTACATGGCTCTGCACACTTAGCCATATGTAGACTAGACAGTCACCGGGGTCCGGGGGAAGCCGCCCGGACAGAGCATTCAGGATCAGAATGAGTCTCTCAGGAATACAGATGGGCCAGCTGTTACTAGGACAAATATTGAAGTAGGTCAGTTTGTAAGCCCGACCCCAGGCCCGAACCAGATTACCTGATAAGGCTTTGCTGGAAGAGTTAGAAGAGCAGGGGGCAAAAGAGGTCTTTTCTGTGAGCGGTTTGTCAGTATCCTTGAGACCCCTAAGAACGTCGCCCACGGAAATGTGGGGGAAACGAAACTGCTGCTCTCTACTGCACTCGCTCAGGTTGAGCCAGAAGCGCCGGGGCGCCTCCGTTAATGCATACGTGCCTAGGACATTGCTTTCGGAGAGGGCTTCGGAGCCATCGACGCGGGATTCCGTTGCTAGGTACCTAGTGGCAGTAGGACGGTGCTTCTCCCATACGAGGAAGATCGCCCCTTGGCTGCAGATGTCCACCTGCTTGACATGAAATCGTGATGACGGGCTTATCGAAGTGGGCGAGTCAAGGTTTCCTGAAAAAGTCAAACCTCTAAAGTTGACCAAATAGTCTTCTATAGTAATTAAGATATTGCGTACTTTAGCACCGCCAATGAAATCGGCTCCCCTGGTTACTAAAATGGCCCCCATCTGGTACTTCCCTTGGCTCGACCTGTGTACATTCGCTGAATATTTGTGAATTTTTCATTTTACCAACTGTTTTTCGAAACGTATATCTTTGCAAGCCCGAGGGGAGGTGGGTGTGGCTTGATAGTTGGCCAACACTTTTTTAGAACGCTCAATTTTCCGACTGTAGTTTGTTTTTTGGTCATTTATCAGGCTTGGTCCACGGTCGAAGAGCTTCTCGTCATGCGGCTATTATTGGAGCCTCGTTGATTTTGTTGTCCGAGAGGCTTTCGATCGGTAACTCTGCAGGGGTCTGGAGGTCTTACTCAAATTAGGCTTTCGTTGGCTTCATTGATAGGTCAGTAATTGAAGCTTTCGGTGCTGCTGTTTTACATTAATCTGCACGCCTGCTGTATTAGCTTGAGTTTCTAAACTATCAGAATATAGCCCTGAGTCGAGGGAGAGCTAAGCAACTAAGTGCACTCTGATTACATCCGGGTAATTGGGAGGGGTATTAACGGATTTTCAGATCAAAAAAATTTGAAGTTTATTTATCACTATTAGAAGTTGTTGAGATATTTTTCTTTGAGGTTGCAAGTGTGCCGGTACTTGATTTGGGTGCGCCTTGTTAGTCATTTTTTCATGAAGACTATCAGCCAAGAACTAACAAGAGCTGTCATATGAGGTGATGAATGTTTGTTAGTTTTCTCCTTCATGTTCAGCCATTTCGATAGTAAGAAAATTGAGAAATGGCCGATAATAGGTAAATCGGGGAAACATGTCTCTTTTTCCGAGAAATGCTCCCGATTTGAGTTTTGTCGCAAGCTGCGGGAAGCCTATCAAGAGGACGGTGGGGAGTTAATAGCTATATTGAGAAACTCTTTTAGCACTGCATATTCCGAGTGAGCGTTCAGGATGGTAACAGCTTCTCTTAATAGCGCCCAGTTATTACTAACGGTATTATTTTTGATTGCTGACTTCAAGTAACTTACTTTTTCTTTTGGAGTATTTAAACTTCTAAGATGGTGGTAGGTCGTCGCCGCCGGATCGATATTCTCATTCTCGAGGAATTTAGGAAAACTATTATATATGTCGCTGAATGTTATGCTCTGAAGTTGACTCGGTAATTTTTTTATTGACCCTGGCTCATTGTATTTCGCTAATTCTTTCGAATACCCAAAGAACTCAAAATCATATTGAAATATTTTTCGTGCGAGTTCTATCTCTTCTTCTCCGTAATAATCGAAAACCTTTGCGCTCGCATTCCTGGAGTGAGGTGCGCTATGGACGTATGGAATTGATGAGGAAGTCAAAAAGTTTTGTATTGCCTCTTGTTCTTCTAGGTAACCGATGAAAGAGTAGGGGATAAGTGTCGGGAGCAAGTTGTAAAATTGCGGTCTAAAGTGCGGGTCTAAATTGCTCGCACTTGTAGAGTTCAGTGCTTTTAAAAAATCTAAAAAAGTAAATTGGGTTTTCGTTGTTGAGCGTGCAAGTTTGAAGTCGCGACAAAATGGCCACCATATATGACGGTCGGAGCCATGTCCGATTTTGTCTAGATACGCGGAAAGTGCACGGCTGTATGGATTTCTAACAATCGAGAATAATTTAAATTCTTGGATCTTGTCTTCCATTTCTGATAGGAAAGGAAATGGCGACTCCCGTCGAATGTGGGCATTTTGGGGCGTCTCGCCATTTTCGAATTTCCACAAAGACTTTTTAATGCTGGAGCAGGCTACTTTCGGATTTTGCCAGTATATAAGTTGTGCCTTAGGGGAGGGGTGGCAGAACCATTCTATTTCGTTCTTTCTGGGGAAGATTTTTTCCATTATTCACTACTACCAAGTTTTGCGGTGTTGG
>NZ_JACZCR010000026.1 GCF_014904735.1 Microbulbifer hainanensis
ATGCATGGAATTTTACTGCGGTCGCAACGTGACTCATATTTCTTGGCAATTTCATTAACTTCAGCCAGAAGCCCTTCGGACAGATAGGTTGGCTTCAGACCCATTTGCAAGAAGCAGTCATTCGCCACAAACAGATCGTTTTCGTCGGCCTCATTTCTGGGGTTCGGCATTAGCTTGAACTCGGTACCAGAAATATCGGAAATCATCTTGGCGAGGTCGCGTACTCGGTGAGTTTCGGTCATCTGGTTGAAGATGCGTACTTTCTCTCCCTTGGCCGGTTCATTTTCGACAGCAAGCCGAATACACTTCACAGTATCACGAATGTGGATAAATGCGCGTGTCTGGCCGCCAGTGCCATGTACTGTCAGTGGGTGACCGATTGCGGCCTGCATTACAAAACGATTGAGTACGGTGCCGTAATCGCCATCGTAGTCGAATCGATTCGTCAGATCTTCATGCAAATTCGTTTCGTCAGTATTGGTTCCCCAGACGATGCCCTGGTGTAGATCCGTTACGCGCAGCGCGTCGTTCTTGTTGTAATACGCAAAAAATAGCTGATCCTGGGTTTTGGTCATGTGGTAAATACTGCCGGGATTAACCGGATACAGGATTTCCTTTTCAACCTCTTCGCCCTGGTCAGTCGTCATTTTGACGGTCAGGTAGCCTTCCGGAATTTTCATTCCAGCGGTGCCATAGCCGTACACACCCATGGTCCCCAGGTGTACCAGGTGAATATCCAGGCCGCTTTCGACAACCGCAGCGAGAACATTGTGAGTCGCATTCAGATTGTTGTTGACGGTATAGATTTTGTGCTTCGCCGACTTCATAGAATAGGGCGCCGCACGCTGCTCAGCAAAATGTACGATCGCATGTGGTTCGTACGCTGTAATCAGGTCGAGAACTTCGCGGTATTCGTGAGCGATATCAATATTAAAAAAACGGATCGTTTTGCCAGTTTCTTCTTTCCAGCATTGCAGCCTACGCTCAATGGAGGCGATCGGGGTCAGTGATGAAACGCCGAGTTCATTGTCGATATTTCTCCGTGAGAGGTTATCGACAATAACCACTTCGTGGCCATGCTTAGAAAGGTGCAGTGCAGTGGGCCAGCCGCAAAAGCCGTCGCCGCCCAGGACCAAAATCTTTTTCATAAAATACTCCTCATTATATTAAGTGGATGCCACATTCTTCCCGTTCATTCTTTTTGGTCGGGTCAAAATAGTTTCCCGGGGATGAAATAGAATTACGAGACTTAAAATCTTTGACGTCGTCTTGCGTCCAATAAAGCAAGGGTGAATACTTTATTCTATTGTAACCGATAGAAAAAAGCCTGAACTTCCTTCTGTTGCTGGTTTCTTCAGCCCTGACCCCAGTAATCCAGAGGTCGGGCTTCAGCTCATCGAAGGCCCTGGTAAGGGGCTCGACTTTAACAATCTGGTTAAAGTCTGCGCGGTGCTCTTCGCTGGCCATCGGATCCAGGCCCAGTACATTTGTCAGAAAGGCATGCTGGTACTTGGGGCTATAAGCCTTCAGGTTAATTTTTCTTATCTGTACAAGTCCTTTAATGTATCTGTAGGTGTCTGGATGAGTGAATCCCGTGTCAACCCAGACAACGGGGATATCGGGTATTGCACTCATGCAGAGCTCAATCGTAACGCCGGAATCGTATCCGAAGCTCGAGGTGAGTACTGGTTGCTCAAATAAATTGCCACAATACGCCAGGATCTCTGATGGATGGGAATCCCGATCAAATTTCTTATTCAAGTGGTCGCAGAACTTTTGTAATTCGAATTCAGCCATTTTCACTGTTTTTTGTCATTTTTCGGGATAGAGCAATAGCGGGGTATCTCTGATCAATACCTTTCGCGATGTTGCCTGTGTATTCTGACTGATTTCTCTGCGGCGTTTGAAGTGAATCGTGCCCTTAGCTACCTTGTGAACATAGCCCTTGGCGACAGTTTCACAGTTCCAGTGCCAATCTTCATAAGCGAAGCCTGTAGCAATATCTCTGTTGCAATATGGCGTAGCGAGATAGGTGTCTCGGTGTGCTAAGCATAGGGCGTCCCATGGATTACCAGCCCTCAGGAAAGATGGATCAAAACTTTCGCTTTCCTGGTCGACTTTGAGCAGGATGTTGTTACTACCTCCGAAGAACCAGTTCATTTCTGGATGGACAATGTACATTTTATTCTTTAGCGCGATTTGCATCGCTAGGCTTATCCAATTTTCGCTCCAGAGGTCGTCGCCATCGAGGAACGCGATGTAGCCCGTCGAAGCAGTTTGGCAAGCGAGGTTTCGTACCTTTCCCTGATCGCCGAAGTCCGTTTCGATCACTGGAATATCCAAGTCTTTTGCTAGAGTCCTGGCAAATTCGGACGTCGGTCTATCTGCGCGATCAAGGTAGATAGTGGTTTCAGTAACAAACCCCTGAGATTGCGCCTCTTTTGCTGCCGCGAGAGCGCTGTTTATTGTTGCACCAAGAAGCAGGCCTTCATTGTGGGCCGTGATAATTAAACTTATATCGCTTCGATTTCTCTGCATGTTTAGGCCCCCAAATTGATAGTTTCAATAATGGCTTCACCAAATGCAACTGCATCGTGCAGTTGAGTGACTCTGCTTTGGAGTTCATGTGCTCGCTCGAATGCCCCATCACTGTTATCCACAAGGCTGCGGATCCTACTGATGTAAGCATTGGGGTTGAGGAGGTCGGTCTCGGAGACCAAAAATTCAGGGAAGCCGTCTAGTAGTTCGGGGATACCTCCTGTGGGAGATGCCACGACGGGAATGCCAGCTGTAGCTACATCTAGAATGATGGTGGGTGTTCCGTCCCATAGGCTGGTGTACAGCCATACGTGGCATGACTCCAGCGGGAGTTCTGAGAAGTCGCCATATTCGCCAAGTAATTTGATATTTTTGATTTCTGAGATGTCTTTTGGCGCGGAGTCCAGCACGGGTTTCCCCCAAACCCAGAACTCTATATCAGGCATATTTTTGGCGATTTCGACAAGAAGGTTGAAGTTCTTTTGCCTGTCAAAGCGGCCTGCCCAGAAAACGCGTTTTTTTCGGTTCCATAACTTGGATAGTTTCCATCCCGGTTCAGCCGCAACAGAGATTTGCTGAGATGTTGGTGTGTTTAGAACGACAATTTTATCTGCAAACTTTTTTGTCAAAAGATGGTCTTGGACGAGTTCCTTTTTCAATTGTAGGTTGTCTACAAAAAAGTGCTCGTGGTAGAAGAATGTCGAGGTAAAGAACTCTTGTGGGTATCCGGTTCTTTGCCCGGATTCGGTACGATCAGAGCAGAACATATAGGAATTAATAGAACAAAGAGTTGATAGCTGTTTACCGTATGAATGAATTGTCTCCCAACCTAGTCGGGAGTTGACGTTATATATATGCTGTGCGTTTACTCCTCTCAATAAAAGCACCAGCGCCTGTATTTTGAAGTCTCGATCCAAGTGCGCAGTGTATTTATGGAGGTCAAGAATATCCACGTTTTCTGGGAACCACTCCGGGTGCTCGAACGCAGTTCCATCGGTTGTAACTATACAGATATTTTCGTCGCCAAAGTGCTTGGCGAGGACATGGGCAAGTGCGCCAGAAACTCGTGCCGCTCCACTCATCCTGCAATGTGGAATGAGCATCAATGCCTTATACCGAGTTTTAGCTAAATTATTGTAAATTAGCTGGTCAGCCGAATGTAGGTCGTCGGCGGGATGATTAAGCTGTGGGCATAGTACTTGGCGTCCCTGCGGTCTGAAGTCGATTCTAGGCTCGTATGCTTCTGCTTTTTTAACCTGGGCGCGAATTTCCGGAGACTGTAGCCTTTCCGCCATTAATTCTGCTTGTTGCCCGAGTTCAGCCAGGTGCTCCAACTTACTCTTGTGGTTGATGGTAAGTGCTCTTGTGGGAATCGGAGTCCCCTCATCTTGTAGTTTCTTTAGAGCAAAAAGAACCGCTGAACTACGATTTTTGAGCCTATTAATATTTGCATATTGACCTGCATTGAATACGCTGCTGCCATTGCGATTTTCATAGAGGCCATGATTCAAGAAATGCTGATGAAGGCCCTCATTCGAAAGTTTCTGCAGGTCAGAATAGGTGTTTCGATAATGTCTAATGGAAAAAAATGGAGTGAATGCCGCTTCAAGATGGCGACCATTTCGAATCCAATGTAGAAACTCTTTACCTTCGGGGATATGCAGTTCTGGATGTTGAGATGCTATTGACTTGCGATACACATTTGCATTGAAAAGGAGTAAGACGTTTTCGTCCTCTGGTAGTTTGGTGAGAATCTCCCTGGAGTCTCCCTGTTGGATCGCTAATTTAACGTCCTGTCGCTTGAAAAATCCGATTATTGATTTTAGGAAGCCAAGGTCACTCTCTGACAAAGTGGCATCCTGATATCGCATTTCTATCACCTGTTCGGGTGCGCAGTCGGGAGTTTTGCTGTTAGGTAGGCGGTTTTCCTCTGCTCCAAACAGTAAAAAATGATCAAATGCCCACATATTACTTTTTTGGACGTCTGGATTCCGGGCGAGGTAGAATTTCTCGTCAAATAGTCGAGTCGGGATTATTTCCTGTTCTCGACCTGCGTCGATCCAAAGGAAGAATAATTCTAATGTACCAGCTTCAGAATTAAATGATTCCCCTATTTGACTAGCTACTAGTTCGGAGTCAAAGAGCGGAATGTGGGTTATTTTATTGTTGAACTTCACATTCCAATTTTTTCCATCTTTAATGGCCTGAAGTTCTGGAAAAAAGGATTTTGCGATGCGTAAAGTGTCGTTGGAAACATTAAATTGCATTCTTGCACGCCTTTATACTACGGATAGATCTAACTGTTTTTCTGCGGCGGTTTTTTTCTGGTGTGCGCAGAAACATTCATGTACGGCCTGTCTTAGGCTAATTTGAGGTGTCCAGCCTAAATTGTCTCTTATTTTTGTAGTATCTAAAGCGATGCGATCCATTTCATAATTATTGAGTCTGCTGCTTTTATTGATTTTTATTTTCTTATTTGAGACCTGCTCTATATGCTTGATAATATCTTCGAGTGTCGTTGCTTTGCCTGAGCCCACGTTCCAGGTGTCGTTGTGGATGGTGGAATCTGCCAGAGACATTGCGAGACATAGGTCTTTAACATGTACATAATCTCTGGCGGACTGAAGACTGCCGACAACATTAAATGGAGTGTTATTGAATGCCGCATTGAACAAAGCTGGGATTACTCCCTGTCCGTGATTGGTTTGGCTTGGACCAATCGGGTTGCTGGGGCGGAGAATTCCATAGCTGATTGAGTATTTGCGGGCAAAATATCTGAGGCTCTCTTCAATCATGGCTTTGCCCACAGCATAGGGAGTCTCGGGGGCCAACTGCTGTTCTTCACTCGCAAGGTTCGCAACTTTAGTGCCGTAAATCTGTCCGCCAGATGAGAGGTAAATAATCCGTAAGTCGGAGTTGAGAGCTATTGCATGCTCAATATATTTTTGGAACTCGATGACATTCGCTTCAATTTCTTTGGGAAGAGATTGACAATTTCTGGGGGCGGTCGCCGATGCCAGATAATACAAGGTTGTGGCGGAACGTATCTTTGAGCTGAATTTCGCAGAGTAAAACATCTCTCTTGAAATCATGTGGTTCTTTAAATCAAAGGACTTCCTGGTAACCGCAATATAGTCCTGTCCTTGTTGTGCTAGATGTGCTCGAAATGCGGAACCGATGAATCCGGAGCCCCCGATTATTAATTTCATTATTGAATTCCGTATTTAGTTCTAGTGTTTTTGAATGCTTATCTCGAATTCAGTGATGGAAAATTTCTTCTCTAGTACGGTGCCATTGCATACAATTTGGTTGCGGCCTAAGTTTTAGCTCTGGTGTTGTCCGTTTGTGTTTAGCACGACTACTTTTGCATGCACCATTTGCGTCCCGGGTGGATTGGCGTTGCTTTGTGTGACGTGGTCTTGTTTGGACTTCAATATTTAGCCGGTTGCGAACCTGGGGCTCATCGTCATCCACGGGTATCGGCTTAACTGTGAGGGCGTTTATGAACTCGCGTGGGATGAGCTTTTCCGGAAATAGGGATGGGTCTTCGCTGTTGGAGTAACTGGTGATTATGGCGGACAGGCCATCAATTCTACCCCACGCGTTAACCAGATGGCCGGATGGTGCTTTGCTAACAGCGAATATGTGGCTAGAGCGAAAGGCCTTTTTCAAGGCTGAAGGGGACGCGGACCAGTACGTGCATGCAATCTGGAATGATGAATATGTGAGGGTAGTGTAGACCTGAATAAAGGTGCTACTGGTGTCGATTGAGAGGGCTTCATGAGATTGCACCGCGAGAAGCACTATGGCGGAGGGGTAATACTTTTCTAACAGCTTGCTAATCGCGCACGAATCACAGGCGTCGACCTGCTCAAATGTATACCTAGAAGATTGCTCTTCAGAATTAGGGGATTGTAGATATCCTGCATCATTCAGCCTGTCAAAAGTTGCCGCAGAACCTCTAGTATTTGTGACGATGTGACGAGCGACCGTATTTCCGATGAAGTTCGCCCCCTCGGCCACCAAAACAACCCCCATTTTGTCAACCCCTAAAAATGTGACCCACAATCCAGAATAAAAACTAATCGATATTTTTTTTAATGATCGAATGGTATCAATGGAGAGCTCCGGGGTACATATTTAGAGGGAGGAATTTGCCCGACTCAGTAACTTGTTCGTAAATTGTTCTAAGTGCTCAAATGTTGAGCGTTGAGGGTGTTTTAAATGACAATTCAGATGTTCCTAATGACAAGCGGGGAGGGGCTCTGTCGCAAGGGTGCCGTTGGCGGGTAGATTGGCTAAAAAGTGCGCTTCTGGTGGTGGTGCATGTTGCGGCTCTTTACATGGTCCTCTTTAGTTTGATTAAGCACTGTGATTATATTTTTTACCTGGCAGTGGTGCAGATATTCTGTGGGTGCCTGTCCTTCGAGTGTGTGTATTTTGTAGGAGTAGACATCGATAAGTCAGCCTGTCACGTTCGTGATCGTGGCGCAGCTTGCTTTCTGCTTGGGAAGGCCCTTCGTCCTTCACTTGGGCTTTATTGCGTGCGGTCTGGTTGTGCTCCGTTTTCCTCAGCACTTCAGAATCGCTAATCTCTGTGGCTTCGCAGGTGAGCGCGAAGTGTGACTCTATTTTCCTTCGCTGCTAAGAGCATGAATGTTTTGCTCTACTGTGAGGAGATAGCAATCTTGGTGAGTACGCATTCGCGCTTAACGCCAGGTCAAAACGCAAGACCGTATTTTGATGGCCGAATTTTCAAATTTTTAAGCTGAAACCGAGTCTAGCTGTAAGGCAGTGCTCCTATTCACGATGTATTGGGTCAGGCAAATAGGTCTGGCAATGGATTGTCATCCTCGGCCAAGTCCTCGGCGACCTCGCGCTTCAGTAGTTTGCTAACCAGTATATTCACCTGCTGTCTATTCATTGGCTTGGGTGGTGTTAGGTAGAGAGCGGCATCCAGTAGCTCCTGGAGTTTATTTAATTCTGGAAATCTCAGTTGCCGGTTGACTTCGCCTAGGCTGTTTCCCCTCACTTGGGGCCAGCGCGCATGAATCCATTTCAGGATTGTAAGTTGTAGTTCCACAGGGGGCCCGTTTTCTGCGCTCCGCTTTAGTGCGCGGGCTTCCTGTTCGGCATTCGGTTGCTTCTTCGGGGAGGCGGAGCGGCGAGCACTGACCCCGCCGCGCAGGTAGAGAAAATACAGCAGCCAAAACAAGTGGGATACGATGGCGGCAATGGCGATATTCCGCCAGAAGTTGTTCCCCGATGCTAATTTGCTCGCTCCGCCGCTTGCGCCCGGTTCGAGATCGGAAATAGAGCCCGTACCCTGGTTGCTCAAGGCCGCTGCGGAACCAGTAACCGTAAATCGGAATGCCGGCAACTGAGTGGCCCGTTGTCGCCCGGTCTTGGTATCCCACCAGGTGACGGTGATGGATGGCAATTGGTAGTCGCCCGGTTTGGTGGCGACGACAGCGGTGGTTTCGATACGGCTGCCGGTTATGCCTTTTGCGGTGACCTGGTCATCCTGTTGCGGCTGATCTGGATAGGTCTTCAGGCCTTCGACATTGAGTTGGGGCAGCGGCGGCAACTGGGCCGCGCGGAGGCCTTCGGCCGTGACGGTAACGATGCGGGTGATAGGCTCACCAACCTTGAACGTCTGCGGGCTCTTACTCCAGGTTTGTGAAATGCCAAGGCTGGCGGCGGGCAGCCACTGGGCACCGCTGTAGCTGTCAGGCTTTGGCAGTACCTTGATGGTCTTCGGTTCGGAGCGCAGGCGCAATCGCTGGGTGTTGCGATTGAACAGGGAAAAGGGATCGCGGCGACCAGCTACGGCGACATAAGTCAGAGGGGGTATTCTCAGCTCCCCGGAGCTCTCTGGAAACACCGCATAAGTCAGCTCATAGACAGCGTGGCCGATGCCACCGATACGGCGCTCATAGCGCTGCTCATCCACTTTCTCGACATGTGCGCCCGGTATTTGTAGGGGATCTGTGGCGATATCGTGCAGACCAATGGTGGTGTAGAGGCGCACCTTGACTAGTAGCTGTTCCTGCACATGGACCTGCTGCTTGTCCAGTTCCACTTCCAGAAAGGCCTGGCGGTCGCCACTGTCGGGGGCCTGGCCGGCTTTGGTGACGGTAATCGGAATCGCGTCGGACACCTTGCCCTGGTAGTGCAGGGAGGGGATAAACAGCTTGCCTTCGCGCTTGGGCGCCAGGGACAGGGTCCACAGGACGAAACTTTCCGCGCGGCCGTTGATGACCTGGTACTGGTTCGATTGCTGGCGGGAGAGTATGTCGAAATCCTGTTGCAGCAGCTCGAAATCCGGTTCTCCGCCACCGCTACCGTTGTAGCGCAGGGTGAGGTTCAGCGTTTCGTCGATGCCAATGGTATTGCGGTCGACTGTCGCCGTCAGCTGGTCATCGGCGTGGGCAATGTTGGCGACAACGAGTAGCAGGCACAGCTGCAGTAGTTTGCACAGCCAAGAAATAGAGAAGCTGGCCGCCGCTGTAGCCCGATATTGTCTCGGCGGGAGAGGGGAATAGGAAGTGCGCTGACTCACGCTGCTTGGGCTTACCATCTCTGAGTGGCTCCGTTCTCCGGGGGCTGCCATTCACCGCTGCGGTAGGCGCGACGGCGCTGCAGGCTTTCGTATTTGAATTTTTCACGCATCAGGCCGGCGGGGTCGTCAGGAATCTGGCGCAACCACTGATCCAGTGCCTGCTGGGTTTCCGGATCCAGAGGGCTCTCTTCGGCACCGGCCTTCTGTTGTTTGCCTTCCTGCTTCTTGCCTTTCTGGCCTTCTTTCGCGCGAGCGGACTGCTGTTCGGATTTCTTTTCCTGATCATCCTGCTGTTGTTGCTGCTCTCCGGCCCGCTGGTTCTGCTGTGAGCCCTGGGATGAGTCCGGCTGGGCACCAGAATTCTGCTGATTCTGCTGTCCCTGTTGCTGTTGATTGCTCTGGCTTTGCTGCTGCTGGCCGTTGCCAGACTGTTGCTGCTGCTTCTGATTTTGGCTCCGGTTCTGCTGTTGTTGTCCGGATTGCTGCTGTTGCGATTGTTGCTGCTTCTCCTGCAGTTCCCTCAGTTTACGGGCGATCTCGCGATTGTGTTTGGCGTCTGCCAGTTCTGGCTGGACTTTCAAGGCTTCATCATAGGCCTTGATGGCTTTGTCATATTGACCTTGCTGCGTCAGGCTGTTGCCGAGATTGTACAGGTCCTGCGCGTTCCCTCCCTGGGAAAAATCTTTAGCTGCGGCGGGATAATCGCCAGCGCGGTAGTGGGCAGTACCACGCCAGTCGGGCCTGCGGAAGGTTTCCGCGGCCTGGTCGGCTTTACCCTGTTCCAGTAATTGCTCGGCTTTCTGGTCCTTGCGTTGCCATAGATCCTGCAATTCAAACGCCTGTGATTGCTGCGGGGGCAGCAGCAGTAGTGTCAACGGCAGCGCGCAGGCGAGGGCGCCACGGCGAAACAGCAGGGCGGCAAAAGGCAGTAACAGCAGCACCAGCCACGGCCCTTCTTCACTCCACTGGTCGAATTTGCGCTCGGTCAACTTGGCCTGGTCCGGGGCGTTGTCCTCGGGAAGTACCTTGGCGATGTCGCTGTCATCGACACTGATCTTGGCAAAGTGGCCGCCACTCTTGCGCGCGAGCCGGCTGAGTTCGCGGGCATTGAAGTTGGAGATAATAATGGACCCATTGTCGTCGGTGACGAAACCGCCACCGTTACCCCGCGGAATAGGGCTGCCTTCACCGCTGCCAACCGCGAGAATCGACAGCTTGGTATTGGCGCTGGACACCAGGCTGGCGACAGTGTCGAGCGCGGACTTGTCAATACCGTCGGTAATAACCAGCAGCTGGCCGTGGCCATTGGCGCCGTCTTTCAACAGCTTGATAGCCGTTTCGACGGCCATCTCTATATTGCTGCCGGGCACGGGTACGATACGCGGCGACAGTGCCGGAACCAAGTTGGCAATGGTGGCGGTATCCTCGGTCAGCGGTGTCACCACATGGGCCTCGCCGGCATAGGCGACCAGCGCGGTCAGGCCGTCCTTGCGCTGGCGCAGGATGTCGAGAATCTTGAGGCGGGCGCGGGTCAGCCGATCCGGTGACAGATCCGTGGCCATCATCGACGGCGACAGGTCGAACAGGATCACCAGCGCATCCTGATTGCTGTAAACCGGAGTGGGCAGTTTGCGCCAGACCGGGCCGGCGAGGGCCACTGTCATGGCAGCTAGCAGCGCGAAGATCAGGCCGAACAGCCAGGGGCGCTTGGCGCCGCCGCGCAAAAGGAGGTGCGGCAGCAGGTCGGCATCGATGATTTTCTGCAGCTGGCCGCTGTTCAGGACCGTGCGCGCCAGTCCCCAACAGAGGAGGGCGGCCGGCAATATCAGCCAGAGCAATTGCGGGCGTAAAAAGTGGAACTGGCTCAACTCGTTCATCCTGCCTCCCGGGGTAAACGTGCGAGGCCATTACCAAGCAGCGGGATACTCGCCCACAGCAGCGCCAGCAACAATGCCGTAGCCAGCGGCCAGATAAACAGGGATTTGAGCGGCCGGTAGCTGGCCGCCTCCTGCTCCACGGGCTCGAGGCGATCCAGCTCTTCGTAAATTTCTTCCAGCTCCTGCGGATTGCGCGCGCGGAAGTATCGTCCGCCGGTGCGATCGGCGATGGCCTGCAGGGTCTTGCTGTCGAGATCGCGGGAAGGATTGATCCGGCGCGCGCCGAAGCGGCTGCCGAGTAGTCCGGGCTGGACCATTTCTTCCGCACCCACGCCCACGGTATACACGGTAACACCGGCCTGTGCGGCGAGTTCGGCGGCCTTGAGCGGCGAAACTTCGCCGGCGGTATTGGCGCCGTCTGTCAGCAGAATCAGGACGCGCTGTTTCGCCGGGCGCTGCATCAGGCGCTTCACTGACAGACCGATGGCGTCACCAATGGCGGTACCCTGTCCGGCAAAGCCGATCTGGGCTTCGCGTAGCAGCGTGCCCACGGTCTCGCGGTCATAGGTCAGCGGCGCCTGCAGGTAGGCGCGGGTACCGAACAGAACAAGACCCAGCCGGTCGCCTTCGCGGCGGTCGACGAAGTCACCGACCACTGCCTTGACTGCGTCGATGCGCATGGCCGGACTGCCATTCAGCACCATGTCCGGTGTCTCCATACTGCCGGAGATATCCACGGCAACGAGCAGGTCGCGGGCGCTGCTTGTCTGGGCGATCGGTTCTCCATACCACTGGGGGCGCGCGGCAGCGGCCACCAGCAGTATCCAGATCAGCGAGAGCATAAGAAGATTGAGCGGATTGCTCGGGCCACCGCCACCGCGCTGGGACAGCTCCGCGTAGAAGGGCACCTTGAGCGCACTGCTCAGGGGTTTGGCGCGCGGCAGCAATAGACGCGCCAGCCACGGTAGCGGCAGCAGAGCGAAGACCCAGGGCCACGCAAATTCAAACACCGCTGGCCTCCGCAATTGCTGGTTTGGCGGTGGCGGGGGCGCGACCGTGAGATTCGACCCAGTGCATGGCGAAATCGCGCAGGGCAATGTTTCCTGGGGTGTCCGATCGATCCGCCCGGTATAGCGATTCCAGTAAAGCGCGCTCGACCTCGGGCGGGCACTCGATTGGCGCGCTCGCATTTAGAAACTCGAGCCAGCGGCGGCCGGTCAGATTGCCGCACTCGGTGCGTCCGAAGGTGATGACGGCCACGCGTTTGAGTATCTCATTGATTTCCTGTGGCGCACCGGCGTGCTCGGTATCGATCAGTTGCAGCAGGCGCACGGCCTCCACGCGATAGCGGTTTTGCGCGCGACGGCGCTGGCGGCGGCGTATCCAGAGCACTCCGGCAAAAATGATGCCCAATAACAATGCGGCCAGTGCCCACCAGCCCGGTGCCGGCGGCCACCAGCCCACGGGCGCTGGTTCGTGAATGTCATGCAGCTGTGCCAGCAGCTCTTTCACTTCCGGTGACTGCTGCGGCGCAGGCGCTGTCGGTTGCTGGTTGGCGACCGGTTTCACTGCAATACTCCCGTGGCAACCCGGGGCTTCTGCTGGCGTGCGCCGTAATAGGAAAGCAGTGCCGGTATGACCGGCTGGGTATTGTCGAAATCCAGCAGGGGCAGGCGGTGGCGGCGGCAGAGTTGCTCGACATCTTCGCGCGCCTGGGCCTGTCGTTCGGCGAAATGTTCCCGCAGTGGGCGGTTGCCGCCATTCAGGAAGGTGCGTTGGCGACCGTCACTGATGGTCAGGGACTGTTGGGGCAGCTGCCGTTCCAGTGGATCGCTGATGCGCAGTACCTGCAGATCCGCGTGGCGGGTGAGCAGGTAAAGCGGTTGCGCGCAATCATCGTCCAGGTCGTGGCAGTCACTGATCAGGAATAGGGCGCTTCCCGGGCGTGCGATTCGGCGGGCTTCCTCCAGCAGTAACTTCAGCGGTTGGCTGCCATCGGCTGCCACGGGGCTTTTCAGTTCAGCGGCCCGGGCCGCCATGCCATGAATCATCGCCAGCACGGAATGGTGGCTGCGGCGGGGGCGGACCGTTTCGATGTCGTCGTCAGTGAACAGCATCGCGCCGATGCGGTCACTGTGCTGCAATCCGGCCCAGCCCAGGGCTGCGGCGATAGCACTGGCCGCGACGGACTTGAACGCCAGGTGACTGCCAAAGAACATCGGCGAGCGCAGGTCCAGGAGGATAACCACCGGGCGCTCGCGTTCTTCCTGGTAAAGCTTGGTGTGAGTCTGGCCGGTGCGGGCGGTTACGCGCCAGTCGATAGAGCGCACGTCATCGCCGGGCTGGTAGTCGCGCACTTCCTCAAAATTCATACCGCGGCCGCGGTAGCGGGTCAACAGGTTGCCGGCCTGGTTGCTTTTGGCCAGGCGGGGCTTGAACAGTTGCAGCTGGCGGGCGACATAGCGGAGCTGCACTAGCGGGCCCACCTCAGGGTAGGCGCCGCGTATCTCGAGTTCTCGATGGGTATTGCTATCAGGCATAGTGACTGCGCCGGACACGTTCTGTGGTTCGGGAGGGCATCAGATCGCGGGTACTTGCTGCAGCAACCGTGCGATGACCTGGTCGGCGGTGACGCCGGCGGCTTCGGCTTCGAAACTCAACAGCAGGCGGTGGCGGAGTATGTCCGGGGCCACATCCATGACATCGTCTGGTGTGACATAGTCGCGGCCGGCGAGCCAGGCTCGGGCGCGGGCGCAGCGATCCAGGGCGATAGTGGCCCGGGGGCTTGCACCAAAATCTAGCCAGGATGCCAGCTCGCTGTCATACTTCGCCGGCTCGCGTGTAGCAATGACAAGTTGGACAGCATAGGTCTCTACCGCTTCCACCATTTGCATCTCCAGGATCTCCTGGCGGGCGCGGAAAATGGTTTCCTGGCTGATCACTTCGGAAGGGCGATTTTCGCCAAGGGTTGCCTCGGATCTGGCCAACCGCAAAATTTTCGCTTCCGCGTCGGCACCCGGATAGGCAAGATTCACCTGCATGAGGAACCTATCCAATTGTGCCTCTGGCAGCGGATAAGTACCTTCCTGTTCTATAGGGTTCTGTGTCGCCATCACCAGGAAAAGCTGGGGCAGCGGATAGGTCTTGCGGCCAACGCTGATCTGCCTTTCGGCCATGGCTTCAAGCAGCGCAGACTGCACCTTGGCTGGCGCGCGGTTGATCTCATCGGCCAAAACCAGGTTGTGAAACACAGGTCCCGGCTGAAAGTGGAACTCTCCGGTTTCCGGTCGGTAGATATCGGTACCGGTAATATCCGCCGGCAACAGGTCCGGCGTAAATTGGACGCGATGGAAATCACCTTCAACAGCCTCGCCCAGCGTCTTGATCGCCTTGGTCTTTGCCAGGCCCGGCGCTCCCTCCACCAGCAGGTGGCCGTCCGCCAGCAGGGCGATCAGGATGCGATTCACCAGGGTTTCCTGGCCAATGATCTGCTGTTCCAACCATCCGCCCAGGGAGGTCAACTGCTCCCGGATATTCTGGTTTGCTTCCATAGTGTCACTTCTGTTGAAAATGATTCTTCTCCCGCTTTCCCGTTAGGCGGCTATCTACCACACTCCCCTGAAAATCTATCGCCGGCATCCGGCGCTGTCCGGAAGGTTCGCGCATGGCGCGCCGCTCCCGGCCTGGCGGCCGCCACCAGCCGACCGCTCGTTACGAATTTTCGGGGTGCCCTATCATCTTCTATATATAGTCGCCGCCACGGGGGTGGGCGTGTTGATTTTAGCGGCACAATGCCGAGAGGCAACCGCGAAGCACACGATAGACAGTTGACTTGGCATTAAGTTCACCCCAGCCATGTCGACGGCGGGGTGAAAGCTGCAAATATATTTTTCGTGCCGGCCAATTGGCGGTACGGGGAAACTGAAAAAGGTTTTTCGAGTCTGGATAAGCCGGAGTCGAACGGTACAAAAATTGGATTTTGGAGGTTCTCCGTGAATGTGGCGACGGTGATTACCGACAGCCGTGAAGAATTGGTGGAGCAGGTCAGCGCCCTGATTCGTGACAAGCTGGCAGACAAGGCAGAGCCTGTAGTGGCATTTGCCGAGCAGTTTCTGCACCAGTATCCACTGGAAGATCTGGCAGGTCGGCGGCTGGTGGACGTGTACGGCTGTATCTACAGCTGGTGGAATTTTATCCAGCAGCGCCCCGGCGACCAGCCCAAAGTGCGCGTGTTTAACCCGCGCCTGGAAGACGATGGCTGGCAGTGTTCCCATACAGTGGTTGGCGTGCTGCAGCGGGATATGCCGTTCCTGGTGGATTCGGTACGCATAGAAATCAACCGGCGCGATACGGTTATCCACTCCATTAAGAGTACGGTGATGCAGGTGCGGCGCGACAAGCGCGGCAAACTGCAGCAACTGCTGCCACGCCACCACACGATAGACGAAAACGATGCGTCTATTTCCGGCGAGGCGCTGATCTACGTCGAAATCAACCTGGATACCTCAGAGCGCCACGCGGCCAATCTGGCAGCGGCACTGAAAGATGTCCTCGGCGATGTGGAGCTGGTCGTCGACGACTATGTGCCGATGCTCGACACCTGCAGTGCAATGGAAGACCAGTTGCACACCGGTCTGGCTGAAGACGACGCCAACCTGCAGGAAGCCTGTGCGTTCCTGCAGTGGATGCGCGACGGCAATTTCACTTTCCTCGGCTACCGCGAGTACGAGTTCACCCAGGAGGGGGACAAGAAAGTCCTTGGCGAGGTCGAGCAGCGCCGCCTGGGTATTTTCAAAAAACTGGAAGAAACCGCGGAGCCAACCCCAGAGTATGCCTTTAACGAGGGTAAGCAAAAGTTCTACCAGGGGCCCAACTTCCTCACCTTTGCCAAGTCATCGGTCAAGTCGCGGGTGCATCGCGCGGCCTATTCCGATTACGTCACTATCAAGCGCTATGATGCGAAAGGCGAGGTGATCGGCGAGTCTGCCTTTATGGGGCTCTACACCTCGCCCGTATACACCGAGAGCCCGGTGAAGATTCCGATCATCCGTCGCAAGATGGCCTCGGTTTTGGAATCCAGCGGCCTGGCTCCGCATAGTCACGATGGCAAGGCACTGCGCCGTATCCTGGATACATTCCCCCGCGATGAGCTTTTCCAGAGTAGTACTCAGGAATTGTTCCATACCGTCATGGGCGTGCTGAGCATGAATGAGCGGGCACACCTTCGCCTGTTCATCCGCCAAGATCCCTTCGGCAAATTTGTAACTGCCATGGTCTACGTGCCGCGTGAGCAGTTTAACAGTAGTGTGCGCGAGGAAATCTGCGCGCATATTGCCAAGGCCATCAAGGCCAAAGAATCCGATTTCACCACCTACTTTTCCGAATCCATTCTCGCCCGGGTGCACTTTGTATTCCGCGTTTCACCCAGCGAACCGGTGGAAATTAATGAAGCGCAATTGGAGGCGCAGATAGTGGATATTACCCGCTCTTGGGAAGATGTTTTCCAGAAATCTCTGCTAGAAAGCCATGGCGAGGAAGAGGGAAACCGCCTTTACAGTACTTTCGGTCGCGCATTTCCGGCGGGTTACCGGGAAGATTTTGAACCGCGGATCGCGGTACAGGACGTGGCTGCGATTCAGGAACTGGATGCCACCAATCGCGTCGCGATGAGTTTCTATCAGCCGGTGGGCGCGGCGCCCGGCAGCCTGCGGTTCAAGGTGTTTAACTGGGGCGGGGGGCTCACGCTTTCCGATGTAATCCCGGTGCTGGAGCACCTCGGTCTGCGCGTGATGGGTGAATTCCCGTACACCATTCGTCCGGCGGGTGGCAGTGAGGTGTGGATGCACGAGTTCCACCTGGAGTTCGGCCTGCCCACGCGCGTTGATGCCCAGGCCTCACGCAACCTGTTCCAGGATGCTTTCGCCGCGATCTGGAACGGCGTGGCCGAGAGCGATGCCTTTAACCGCCTGGTTCTGGCCGCGCGCCTCAACTGGCGCGAGGTCTCCATGCTGCGCGCCTACGCCCGCTACCTGAAACAGACCAAGTTCAGCGCGAGCCAGCCGTATATTGCGGCAACCCTGGCCAATCACGTGGAGATTACCCGCAACCTGGTAGCCCTGTTCCGGGCCATGTTCGATCCGCGGATCACTACCAGCAAGCAGGACCAGACCCGCATCGAGCGGCTGATCAAGAAAATTCACGAAGGGCTCGACGGCGTCGACAACCTGAACGAAGACCAGGTGCTGCGTCGCTATCTCGAGCTGATCCTGGCGACGCTGCGGACCAACTTCTTCCAGCCCGGCGAAGACGACCAGCCGAAAGATTACATCTCCATCAAATTTAGCCCGCGCAATATCCCCGGTATTCCCGAGCCGCGCCCGGAATTCGAGATCTTTGTCTATTCGCCGCGGGTCGAGGGTGTGCACCTGCGCGGTGGCAAAGTGGCGCGCGGCGGTCTGCGCTGGTCCGATCGGCTGGAGGATTTCCGTACCGAAGTGCTGGGCCTGGTGAAGGCGCAGGCGGTCAAGAATGCGGTGATCGTGCCGAGTGGTGCCAAGGGCGGCTTCGTCGTGCGCCAGCCGCCGGCGGACAACAGCCGCGAGGCAATGATGGAGGCGGGCATCGCCTGCTACAAGACCTTTATCCGCGGTCTGCTGGATATCTCCGACAACCTGAAGGATGGCGAAGTGGTGCCGCCGGAGATGGTCGTGCGTCGCGACGACGACGATCCCTATCTGGTTGTGGCGGCGGACAAAGGGACTGCGACCTTCTCCGATATCGCCAACGGTATCGCGGCTGAGTATGACTTCTGGCTTGGCGACGCCTTTGCATCTGGCGGCAGCCAGGGCTATGACCACAAGAAAATGGGGATTACCGCCCGCGGTGCCTGGGTTTCTGTCCAGCGCCATTTCCGCGAGATGGGCGTCAATGTCCAGAAGGAAGACTTCTCGGTTATCGGCATCGGTGATATGGCCGGGGATGTTTTCGGCAACGGCATGTTGCTGTCAGAACACATCTGCCTGAAGGCGGCGTTTAACCACCTGCATATTTTTGTCGATCCAAGCCCGGATGCCGCTGCCAGTTTCCAGGAGCGCAAGCGCCTGTTCGAGCTGCCGCGGTCCAGCTGGACGGACTATGAGCAGAAGCTGATTTCAAAAGGTGGTGGTATCTTCGACCGGCGGGCCAAGTCCATCAAGATATCGCCGGAAATGAAAGCGGCATTCGCTATCGAGGCCGACCAGCTGAACCCGAACGAGCTGATCAGTGCATTGCTGCGCGCGCCGGTAGACCTGATCTGGAACGGCGGCATCGGCACCTACGTCAAGGCCAGTACCGAATCCAATGCCGAGGTGGGTGACAAGTCAAACGACAGTCTGCGCATCAATGGCAGCGAACTGCGCGCGAAGGTTTTCGGGGAAGGGGGCAACCTGGGGATGACCCAGCGTGGCCGCATCGAGTTCGCACTGAACGGTGGCCGCTGTAACACCGACTTTATCGACAATGCCGGCGGCGTGGACTGTTCCGACCACGAGGTGAATATCAAGATTCTCCTCAATAAGGTGGTCACCAACGGCGACCTCACAGACAAGCAGCGCAACCAGCTGCTGGAGGATATGACCGATTCGGTGTCCGATCTGGTGTTGCACAACAACTACGACCAGACCCGCGCGCTCAGCGTGGCCGAATACCAGGTGGCGGAGCGCCTAGATGAGTACCGTCGGACCATCAACTCGCTGGAGAGCGAGGGGCGGCTGAAGCGGGCGCTGGAATTCATTCCAGACAATGAGCAGATCATCGAGCGGCAGAACAAGGGGCAGTACCTGACACGTCCGGAGCTGTCGGTTCTTATCTCCTACGTGAAAGTAAAGCTCAAAGAGGAGCTGCTGAACGCCGAGATTATCGACAACCCGCGAGTGCAGGAGGCCGTGGAGTCGGCGTTCCCGGAGGAGCTGGTAGCGCGCTACCGCGAGATGGTTTACGACCATCCGTTGCGCCGCCAGATCGTATCGACCCAGGTGGCCAACGAGCTGGTCAACAATATGGGGATCACCTTCTATCACCGCATCAGCGGTGCTACCGGAGCCGATATCAACACGGTGGCCGCGGCCTATATCAGTGCACGCGACGTCTACCTGATGGATGAGTTCCTGGAGCAAGTGGCGGCCCTGGACTACAAGGTGCCGGCCAGCCTGCAGATAGAGCTGACCAACTCCATGATCGGCCGCGTGCGCCGCGCGACCCGCTGGTTTGTGCGCAATCGCCGCGGCGAGCAGGATCCGGCGCAACACCGGGATCTGTTCCAGGATTCCGTGCAGCGTGTGATCAAGGCGCTGCCGGAAGTCTTGAGCGGCGAACCGCTCCGCGAGTGGGAGTCCCGCTACCAGAACCTGCTGGAGGCGGAAGTGCCGCAGCCGGTTGCGCTTCTCGCAGCATCGCCCACTTATCTCTATTCGGCGCTGGGTATTTCCGAGTCCGCGCGGGCCAGTGCGCGGCCGGTGGAAGAGGTGGCGAGCATCTATTTCCGGCTCGCCGACAAGCTGGACCTGCACTGGTTCGGCAATCAGATCATCGATCTGCCCGTGGAGAGCTTCTGGCAGGCACAGGCCCGCGAAACCAGTATGGACGATCTGGACAACCAGCTCTCCAGCCTTGCCGTCAATATTCTGCGACTGGCGGGCGAATCCGGCCTGGATGTCGATGGCGCAATGACCCGCTGGGGCGCTATCATGGCGCCCGCTATCCAGCGCTGGAACAGTCTGCTTGCAGAGCTGAAAGCGGCACCGGTCGGCGATTTCGCAATGTTTACCGTGGCGCTGCGCGAGTTGATGTATCTCGCCAACGCGACAGCGGACCAGGAATCGCTGCCGGAATAGCGAAGGTGCCCGCGGGCTGAGGCCCGGGAGCGCGGTCGAAATCAGGACATTGCTGATTTCGATCGCGGCATCGCGGAGCGCCTGCGCACTGTAGTTAGTTCGACGGATTTAAGGGAAATCATGTATTCATACCTGCGCAAAGCACTGTTTGCGCTCGACCCGGAAAGGGCACATCACCTCTCTCTCGACGCTATCGGCGCTGCCGAGCGCCTCGGATTGGCGTCGCTACTGGCGAAGCCGGTTGCCGATGATCCGGTGGAGCTGATGGGACTCACCCTGCCGAATCCGGTGGGCCTCGCAGCGGGCCTGGACAAGAATGCCCAGGCCTTTAACGGTCTGGGTGCGCTGGGCTTCGGGTTTGTGGAAGTGGGTACCGTCACGCCGCGCCCGCAGCCGGGCAACCCGCTGCCGCGGCTGTTCCGGCTGGAAGAGGCCGGAGCCATTATCAATCGTATGGGGTTCAACAACCGGGGCGTTGATTACCTGGTGGAGAACGTCAAGCGCCGGCGCTACGGTGGGGTCCTCGGGATCAATGTCGGCAAGAATTTTGATACTCCTGTGGAACGCGCCGCCGACGACTACTGCCTGTGCATGGACAAGGTCTACCCCTACGCGGACTACATTACTGCGAATGTGTCATCCCCGAATACCAAGGGGCTGCGGGACCTCCAGTTCGGCGACAGCCTCGACAGGCTGCTGGGGGCCATCAAGGAAAAGCAGCAACAGTTGGCTCAGTCCAGCGATCGCTACGTCCCGGTGGCCGTAAAGATAGCGCCGGATATGGATGCGGAGGCCATCGCCCAGATTGCCGAGACGCTGTGCAAATTTGAGATCGATGGTGTGATTGCGACCAATACCACGATTGACAAGTCATCCGTCGCCACTTTGCCCCACGGCAACGAGGAGGGCGGGTTGAGCGGCAAGCCGCTGGCCGAAAGGTCCACCGAGGTCATTAAACAGCTGGCCGCAGAGCTGGGTGGACGTATTCCGATTATCGGTGTCGGTGGTATTTTCGATGGCGAAAGTGCGGCGGAAAAAATCCGCGCTGGTGCGACTGCGGTACAGATTTACACGGGCTTTATCTACCGCGGCCCGGAACTGGTGCGCGAGGCGGCAGAAGCTATTGCTCTGGAACGTCGTAGCGGATCAAAAAGCTGATTGCAGTAATGAATGGACTGGGAGGTCAGCCTCCCAGCCCATTGATTCACTCACTGACTTGACGGAGGGGAGTGCGGCCTTTGCGGTGAAAAGCGCTGCCCGCCGTATAAAACGGGAATTGTCGTTCGCTAGATGGTGCTCCACCCGTCCGGGTACTTAATGTCGGTGGAGACGGCGCGATAAATTTCCAGCTTCTGCGCCTTGGTGGTCTCATCGAGTCCAGTCCAGTAATCTTCGCGTCCTTCGCGCCAGCCGTTTACCCATTCCTGGTGAGAGTCGCCGTTGGCATGCGGGCAACTGTCCATGGATTTGTTGTGCATCGCCGCAAGGTAGCCCTTGTAGAATGCTCTATCGGCTTGGTTGCGTTTTTGACGTTTCATATTATGCAGTACCTCTTGTGCAGTACTTGATCTGTTTGTAGTGGTGCGGACGCTGCCGCGTGTGGGGGTTCTGCTCCTGGTCGGTGGTTGTCAATCGTGCTCTTGTTGGGGGCCTTCTCTACAAGCTTAGTGAATATGACAATACGATTGCCACTTGGACTGAACGGTAGGTGCCAGCGGACTTGTCTAGCGCCAAAAATTTCTGCTGGTTTTTCTTTTTATCGCAAATGGAAATGAGTGCAGAATTCGTTAGAGCAAAAAGTAATTGGAGGTCGAGCGCTTCCTGTTATCGATCGGCCGGATATCTCTCGCTCCGGATGTCTGCCTGCCGGCGCCTCTGGCACATCACTGTGCAGCGCTTGAAATAATGTCGCACCAGATGCGACTTTTGAAAGAATTTGATACCTCCGCCAGTGCCGGTGCGCAGGTGCCATTGTTTAGAGAAAGAGTTTTTGATGGACCCTATTGCTGAAAGCCTGGAATTTACTGCCACTTGCCCGAAAGGTCTGGAAGGGCTGCTGGCCCAGGAGTTGCGCGAACTCGGTGCGACAGACACCCGCGAACAGCCCGCAGCAGTGTATTTTCACGGTACGCTGGAGCTGGCATATCGTTGCTGTCTGTGGAGTCGACTTGCAAACCGCGTGTTGCTGCGCCTGGCGCAGGAACCGATTGGCGATGCGGAGGATCTCTATCGCGCGGTGGCGGCGCTTCCTTGGGAGCAGCACATCAATCCGTCCGGTAGGTTGTGGCTGCAGTTTTCCGGCACCAACCGCGAAATCCGCAACAGCCAGTTCGGGGCGCAGAAGGCGAAAGACGCCATCGTCGACCGCCTGCGGCGGGAGGCTGGAGCGCGACCGGAAGTGGACAAGCAGCATCCAGACTTGACGGTGGCGTTGCGCCTGCACAGGGACAAGCTGGATATCGCCATCGATCTCAGCGGCGACAGCCTGCACCGCCGCGGCTACCGCACCCATATCGGCGCGGCCCCACTGAAAGAAAACCTCGCCGCTGCTCTGTTGTTGCGTGCGGGTTGGCCAAAGATCGCCGCGGAGGGCGGTGCGCTGCTCGATCCGATGTGCGGTTCCGGCACTATTTTAATCGAGGGCGCGATGATGGCCGCGGACATCGCCCCCGGCCTGCTGCGCGACAATTTTGGCTTTGAGCGCTGGCTCAATCACCAGTCCGATATCTGGTTGAAACTGCGCGAGGAGGCGTTGGAGCGCCGCCGCGCGGGTCTGCAGCGAGAAATGCCGGAGATCCGCGGCTACGACGCCGATGCCAAAGTCCTGTTTGCCGCGGAGGCCAATATCGCCCGGGCGGGACTGGAGCGACAGGTGCGGGTCAGCTGCCGGCCGGTCGCTGCGTTCAAAGTGCCGAGCCACCGGGAGGTCAAGCCGGGCCTCGTGCTGACCAACCCGCCGTACGGCGAGCGTCTCGGAGAGCAGGAGGCGTTGCGCGAGACTTATGCTGAGCTTGGTCGCCAGTTGAAAAAGGAATTCCCGGGTTGGTTGGCGGGTGTATTCACCGGCAACCCGGAATTGGGGCACGCCACTGGCCTGCGGTCTCACAAGCAGTATCAGATGTATAACGGCAGCATCCCCAGCCAGTTGCTGCTGTTCCATGTGCGGGAGCAGCAGGGTGACCGCGTTGATAGCGCCCCGCGGTTGTCGGCAGAAGCGGAGATGGTGGCCAATCGGCTGCGCAAGAATTTGCGCACCACCGGTAAGTGGGCCAAGAAAAGCAATATCGACTGCTACCGGCTTTACGATGCTGACCTGCCCGAATACGCTGCCGCGGTGGATCTTTATCGCTCCATTGAAGGGCAATTGTTCGCCCATGTGCAGGAATACCGCGCGCCGGCCAGTATCGCCGAAGACAAGGCGCGAGCGCGCCTGCGCGATCTGGTGCGGGCGGTGCAGGTGGTTCTGGAAATACCGCAGCGCCAGATCTGTATCAAGGAGCGTCGCCGGCACAGTCACAAGGCCAGCGGCAGTCAGTACCAGAAACGGGAGGAGGGCAGCGACTCCTTCTGGGTGCGCGAATACGGCGCGGAGCTGGAGGTGAACCTGCGAGCATATCTGGATACGGGGTTGTTCCTCGACCACAGGCCGGTGCGCCAGTATCTGCACGAGCACGCGCGGGGCAAGAAGCTGCTCAATCTGTTCTGTTATACCGCCACCGGCACAGTACAGGCGGCGCTGGGTGGTTGTGAACAGAGTACCAGTGTCGATATGTCCAAAACCTACCAGGCCTGGAGTGCGCGCAATTTCCGCCGCAATAACCTGGACCCCTACCGTCACCAGCTAGTGGAGGCGGACTGCCTGCAGTGGCTGGAATCGGCCCAGCAGAACCGGCGTGGTCACTACGACCTGATCTTCCTGGATCCCCCCAGTTTTTCCAATTCCGCCAAAATGCGCGGCGTGCTGGATATACAGCGGGATCACGGCATACTGATTCGCCAGTGCATGGCGCTGCTGGCACCTGGCGGCACGCTGGTGTTTTCCAATAATCTGCGCAGTTTCAAAATGGATGGGGATGTCGCGGAAGAGTTTGTAGTGGAAAAGCTGGATCTGCTCGACCGGGATTTCCAGCGCAATCCGAAAATTCACAATGTCTGGAAAATTGTGGCCCGCTGACTCGGGCCACGCGAGGGCTGTGTTGCCGGAGGCTTAGGGGCTAGGGCCGGGACTGGCGATAGGGCACCGCGTAGGCGGTGCCGCGGCATTCCATATAATCCGTGCAGGCGCCGGACGGTACTCGGCTGCATGATTCGACAACAACGCCGTTTCCGCCCAGATCATGTACCCGAATTTTTAGCTTCCGAACCAGCAAAGCATTGGTCAGCTCGGGCTCGTCGACGTGTTTTTGGCATTCGCTGGCTTCAACCATTCCCAGCGAGTCTGCGTCGTATCTGCCAATTTCAACGGGCGAATATTCTTTCACGCTGGCAGCAACGACTTTCCCCGCGGTGTAGGTCCCGAGATTGCTTTTAAAAGTGACCCCACTGCATCCGGTGGCAACCAGAGTCGACAGCAGTATCAGGGCGGGTTTTTTCATCGGAAGCCCTTTGTCGATGTGAGTGGATCCCTTAACCGTCGAGTTCCATCACCACGCGAAAACCAACCTCCGTCGACATGGTGTTTTCACTCAGCCCCGCGCGGTAGTCAGACGTCACGTGGTTGAGGGGATCGCGCATTGAGCCGCCGCGGATCGCGCGCAGGTTGCAATTGCCGATGACTACGGGGCGCCCATCCCGGCGGTATTTGCTGTAGTCGCCGAGATAGCAGTCCTGCACCCACTCAGCGACATTACCGGCGGTATCGTAGAGGCCAAACGGATTTGCCCGGTAGTGGCCTACCGGTGCGCTGGTGGCGGTGAAAATCCCGTTAAACTCGCTGTTGCAGCCTCGGCGGCAGTTCGCTTTGCCGTCGTGGTCCTTGCCGCCCCACCAGAAGGGGGTGGAAGTGCCGCCGCGCGCCGCATATTCCCACTCGGCTTCACTGGCCAGCCGGTAGTGTTTACCTGTCTGCTTTGACAGCCACTGCACATAATTCTGTGCATCGCGCCAGCTTACGTTGATTACCGGTCGGTTATCGCGACCCCAGCCCGCATCACCGGGGAGGGCAGCGCCGGTGTCATCCGCGTAGCGGTCGTATTCGGCAAACGTGATTTCATGGGTGGAAATCGCGAAAGGTTTGCCAATGCGCACGCGGTGTTCCGGCCGGGCGAAAGTGCGCTTGTTATTGCCCATGGTGAAACTGCCGGCCTTGACCACGATCATCTGCGGGCCATGGCCGCCGGAGCGCAGGGGCGAGCGGATTTTTTTGCCACCGTAATAGGCGCGTTTCAGTTTGACCGGTACCGCGAGGTCGGCGTCAGTAATGGTGACCCAGCGGCGCACGGTGGAATAGCCGGGCCTGCTGACTTCAAGATCGTAGCGGCCCGGTTCAAGCTCGATACCCGGCTGGTAGCGAGGGTTGATATTCATGATGCGTACCCGGGCATTGCTTGGCTGGGGGCGCACATTGAGGCTGAAAAGCGCAGGACGCGAATCTTGGCTTTCTGCGGCCTCCGTTGGTGGGGTCGCTTCCGCAGCGGCTGCTACGTCAGTGGCTGTTGCTTCTGTTGCAGCTTCTTTATTGGATTCTTCCTTGCTGGCTGCAGCCACCTCTTCGCTAACTGCTTCAGCCGCTACCTGATGACTTTTGGCCGCGCTATCCACCGGACCTGCAGCGCTGGCCACAGGCGTCGGAGATTGCTCCGCTGTTTCTGCCGGACTGGTTTGGGCTGCTGTGGATTGGCTTGCGGGTGTTTCACCCGCTGCCGGCGCTTCCGCTGCCACAGGGGCAGCTTCTTGTTCCGGCAGCAGCAGTTGTGCGGTGAAGCGAGTGGCACTGCCCAGCAGGCTGTCGTCCGATTGCCAGTGAAGTTTGAAACTGATCAGGCTGAATACCAGCCAGCCCAGTAGCAGCGAGACGCTCACCAGACCGGTGAACAGCCACTGGCGGCGCTTGCGCGGCGGCGCCTGCTGGATCACCTGGTGAATCCGCATGATGGTCGCCTGTTCGGCGCGCGGGTGATGCTCGTTCAGCGGCTTGTCACGCCAGCGCGCCCAGATGCGGGCGATCTTGTCGCTGATGGTGCCGTAGAGGGTCATCAGCAGGGCGCGCAACAGGCTCGACACGCGTACCGAGGTATTATTGAGTTGTGTGGTCTGTGCGGCCGGTTTTCCCGCCAGCGCGGCGAGCAGCTGGTCAATGGCATCGACGACGTCCAGCCCGCGCTGAAAGCGGTGGTCGGGATCCTTGGCCAGGAACCGGTCCACCAGATTCTGATACAGCGAATGGCGGGCCGGCAGGCGCGGAATAGGGTCGGTAAGATGCTTGATCGCGATGGCCACCGCCTCATCCGCCTGGAAGGGCACGGCGCTGGAGATCATTTCGTAGAACACCACGCCAAGGCTGTAGAGGTCGGCGCGGCCATCGATGGCGGCGCCGCGGGCCTGCTCGGGGCTCATGTAGTGCGGGGTGCCCACCACCATACCGGTGTTGGTCATGCGTGTGGTACGCGCCACTGCGCGGGCGACACCGAAATCGGTCAGCACCGCGGAGCCGTCCTCACGGAACAGGATGTTTTCCGGTTTCAGGTCCCGGTGGACGTAGCCCTTGCCGTGGGCGTGATCCAGGGCCATAGCGATCTGTCGGGTGACATTCAGTGCCTCCAGGGGCTCCATAATGCCTTTGGCCAGGCGGTCGGCAACGGAGCCGCCGGGCATGTAATCCATTGCGATATAGTTGAGGCTGCGGTAGCGGCCGATATCGTGGATGCCGACAATATTCGGATGTGATAGCTGGCCGACGATATTCGCCTCGCGCTGGAAGCGCTCGCTGAAAATCGGGTCAGCATTGAGTACCGGTGACATCACCTTTAGCGCCACCTGGCGACCAACACTGCGCTGAATCGCCAGGTATACGGTCGACATGCCGCCCTGATTGATTTTCTTCAGGATACGATAGCCGGGAATTTCCAGAGCTGTACCGCTGGTAACGACTTCCATTTAAACGCTTTCCCGTGATTCAGTAATTACCGAGCAGCCAGGCTGCGAGCGCGACACCGGCGACAAGCGTACAAATCGCCAGGGCTATTTTGCGCAGTGGTTGTCTTTCCTGTGCGGAAGACTGCGACGCGCCTCCAGTGAGCGAGATCCATTTCTGCGCGCCAGTCGGTGCTGGTGTCGGCGCATCGATAACCTGCACGGTAATGTTGTCTTTGCCGCCGGCATCGAGTGCTGCGCCCACCAGGAGGTCAGCAGCCCGGCGGTTATCGCTGTTTGCGGCTAGCACTGCGGCGATCTGTTCGGGTTCCACTTCTGCACTCAACCCGTCGCTGCACAACAACAGTTTCTCACCGCTGCGCCAGGGGGCCGAAACCCGATCGATTTCCAACTTGGGATTGGTACTGCCGCCGATACAGCGGGTAATTACATGGCGGTTGGGATGACTGGCAGCTTCCACCGAATTGATAGCACCAGAATCCACCAGCATCTGCACGTAGGAATGATCGCTGGTGAGCTGTTTCAGTTGGCCGTCCCCATCGCCGGGAGACCAGAGGTAGGCGCGGCTGTCGCCGACCCAATATACGTGGAAATAGGCGCCATCTTCCGCCACCACCACTGCAGTAGAACCCATGTTGGCGGTGTTGCCTTCGTCGCCGAGTAGCAGGGCATGGGCCCGCTGCAGAGCTCTCTCGTAGTGCCGGTCGGTCGCCGCCGAGCGCTGGATTTCCTCCACCACCGTCTTGCTGGCAATTTCGCCGGCCTGGTGGCCGCCGAGGCCATCCGCCACCACCCAGATACCGCGCTCCTCGTCGGCCCAGTAGGCGTCTTCATTCTGCTCGCGTTTATATCCCGGGTGTGTGGCGCCGGCGCTTCGCCGGGTACCGCCGGGGTGTTCGACTGTCCCGCTGTGCCGCGATACTTCGCGTACTTTGGTTTCACTCACTGGCGTGCAACTACCTGTCTATTATTCTGAATTACCCGGTGAATTACATAAGCACCAGGCCGGGGCGGCGCGGTCTGGGAGGGCGCGTTCGCCGCCGGTAATCTCGTCCATGTCGCGTCCGGAGACGCCGCAACAACTGAGTATGGCGCTGAGGCCATATTAGAGCCAACGTCCATTGTAAGCTGCAAACCGAATCACACGCTAATGAAAATCTGCGTGATAAACTCACCGTACCAATAATGAACCTGCGCCCGGTCAATGAGTTCCGGGCGCGCTAACCCTGTCCGGCGACCTCTGGCGCTCAGCCATTGCCGGCCCGGCAAAGGAAAAGAATCCATGCTCAAGCTCTGTGATCTCAAGGATGCCAGCCAAAGTGTGTGGTTGGTAGCGCCAAAAGTGACCATCGGCCGTGCGGGCAATTGTGATTTAACCATCGCCGACGAATCCGTCGCAAAATTGCACGCCGAGGTCATTGTGGATGACGATCGGCTCACATTACACAATCTGGCTGGCAGTGGTCAGGTTTTAGTCAATGGAAAGCCGGTTCAAGGCCGCTGTCCTCTGAAACTGAACGATGAGCTCAAGATCGGTGGGCGCATTCTGTCCGTCGTCGACCCGAAAGTGACCCGTCTTAAGGCAGGTGCAGCTTCCACTGGTATCGCCTGGGCACTGCGCGCCAACCATCCCGCTATTGCCGGCCGCGTATTTCCGGTGCGGGAAACCAATGTGGTGGGGCGTTCCGACGAGTGTGATATCACTTTTTCCCTGTCTCACCTTTCTCGCCGACACGCGCGCCTGGAAGTGCGTGACGGGCTGCTGTTCGTGATTGATTTGGGCTCCGCCAATGGGACCTACCTCAATAACAAGCGTGTTGTTGAGACCCGTGTGCGCCGTGGCGATGAGTTGCGATTTGATACGCTGAGTTTCAGCGTGGTGGGTCCGGCAGACGATCTGGATAAGACCACGGTGCGACCGGCGCTCTCCATGGCGCAAATGCGCGCCTCGGTTGAAGCTGAGGCAGCGAAATCGGCGGGCCGTGTCGAGCCGGCCGCAAGCGCGGAGCTCACGGGTGAGCGGAGCAAATACGAAACTGCCGACTCAGTGGTGGCCGATGGTGGCAATAGCGCTTGGATGTGGATGGGCGGGCTTTTAGTGGTCGCAGCGGCTGTCGGCTTTTTCTGGGCGCGCAATCAGGGCTTGATCTGAAGTCGATGGCCAACGAACTGATTCTGTACACGACCCTCGGCTGCAGTCTTTGCGAAAAGGCGAAACTGGAAATCTGGCCGCAGTTGTCGCACTTCGATCTGCGGCTGCGCGAAGTGGATATTGCCGATGATCCGCAGCTGCTCGAGCGATTTGCCGTCCGCATCCCGCTGGTGGGGCTGGGCAATCCGGACGATGTCTGCGGCTGGCCGTTTGACAGTAGTCAACTGGCCGCGTGGCTCGAGGCGCGCCTGTAAGCGCCTGATCCGCCGGCCATCACCTTCCCGAATTGCGGCCGCTTACAGCTTGCTGGCCGATTCACTTTCCCGCACTAACGACAGTTTGGCGCCGCTGCGGTAGGCATAGATCACCGTATAAGCGAGCACATTCTGTACATACTTGCGCGTCTCGTTGTACGGGATCGTTTCGATCCACACGTCGTAGGGCAGCTTGTTTTCCGTTTCTTTCAGCCAGCTGGCAACTCGAGTCGGACCGGCATTGTAGGCCGCGGCGGCGAGGAAGCGGTTGTTGTTGAAGCGGCTCAACAGCGTGTTCAGGTAGTAACTGCCCAGGGCAATATTGGTGCTCGGGCTGAGCAGGTCCCAGCTGCGGTGGTAGCGTACGCCGGCGCGACGGGCCGTTGCACGGGCGGTGGACGGCAACAGCTGCATCAATCCAAGCGCCCCGGCATGGGATTTGGCATCGTGGCTGAAGTGGCTTTCCTGCCGGGCAATGGCGTAAATCAGGTAGGGGTCCAGCGCCGTTTTCTTGCCCATTTTCTTGCTGACGGTGTCGACGATGTCCGAAAAAGCCAGCGGAAAGCGCAGCTCCAGGTCGTCGAGATAGTCGGCAGCCAGAACTGACTGGATGGACTTGTGGTACCAGCCCCAGGAGCTGGCGACTTTGCCCGCGGTCAATAATTCCTCGTGATTCATACCCTCGGTGGCGTAATCCCACTCGCGCCGCGCATGGTAGAGCTCGCCGATGGCCTGCAGTTCGCGGGCACGCAGCATACCCGGCCGCGCCGCCATCGCTTCCACCTGCTGGGGCGTCACCGGTGCCGGCCGGTCCACAAAGCTGTAGTTCTGGCCCAGAGTGTCGGCCGCCAGGAAACCGTAGTAGCTGCGCTCCCGTGCGGCCTGGCGGTAGAGCATTACTGCGGCGTCGGCGCGCCCCTTGCCATAAAGTTCTTCCAGGGATCGTGCTTTCCAGTAGAGCCAGCGGTCGCGGTGCTGCTCTTCCTCGGGCAGGCGATCGATCCAGAAGGCGACCTGTTCCCAGTCGAGCTCGCGCAGGGACTGGCGCGCCAGCCACTCCATCGCGCGGGCGTCGGCAAAGTTTTCATTTTTGAGTAAGTGCCTCAGGCCGCCCAGGTTGTCCTGGCGCGCGAACTGCAGGGCCAGATCCCGCAGCAGCTGGTCGCGCTCGGCATCGGTGAAGAGATAGCTGGATTCGTAGCGGTGCCAGGCCTTCTCGGCCAGGGGGGCGTCTTCCCGCGCCAGTCGCTGCAGGCCGTGGATGACGATGGTGCGGTATTCGGGCTGGTCGCTGACAAAGCGCTGGTAATTCAGCAGTTGTTTCGGATCGCGGTGAACCGAGTGCAGCAGCTTGGCCATGTGCGCGTGATCGCTGTCCATCTTGCCGGCGACATAGGTTGCCAGGTCGAGATGGCCGCTTTCCACCGCGAGGCGGTGTCGCTGCCAGGCCAGCTGTTGGGTCAGGCCGCCGTCTTTTATCCAGCGCGCGAATACGGGGTCGCATTCCTCCGCCTGGGAGGTGCCCACCATCCAGAGTTCTTCCACCAGCTTGTAGGCGTCTTGCTTGTCGCCGTGGCGTGCCAGTGCGTCCGCGTAGTAGCAGCGTAGGGAGCTGCGCACGATCTTGTCCGGATCGTAGTATTTGAGGAATGCCTTGAAGCGCTGGCGGCTGCCCAGCTCACGCAGAACCCGCACCCGCATCCAGTCGCCGATTGCCGTGTCGCGGTATTCTGCGAGAAACTGATCGATTTCGTCGTAGGGGAGGCTCGGGAGTTTCTTGCTGATGGCCCAATAGTCGATATAGGGCAGCAGCGGGTAGTCCTTGAGTTCGCGCTTGATCTTGTTGACTGAGCTCCAGTCCCGGTGGGCAATAGCCGTCCTTGCGGCCTGCAGCTTATCGCGCTGTGCCACGGCTTTTTCCGCGTCAGTAGTGGCTCCCAGGGCTGGGGCGGTGCCCAGTAGCATCAGTAAAAGAAACGCTAGTCCCTTTGCGTCAATCGACATCACATATCACCCGATTGAATTCTCGCGCCGGTTGTTGTGGTGTTCGTCACCCAGTGTGAAACAATACACTAACAGAGCCACGCGTTGAAAAATGCGTAAAATTTCCGTTTTTTTACACAAGGTCGAGAGCAGAAAATTGCCGCTGTTTCTGCGGGCATGAGAAGCTGCTCCAACCATAGATATTGTAGTTGTTAATTATGTTGCTTCAGTTGGATGGCGTTAGCCTGCGCTACGGAACCCAGGTACTGGCCGACGAGGTCAGCGCCAAGATTGATCGCGGCGACCGCATTTGCCTGGTCGGTCGGAACGGCGAAGGCAAGTCGAGCCTGTTACAGGTAATTGCCGGGCAGATCGACCCGGAAGGCGGCGAAGTCGTACGTGCAAGCGGTCTGGTGCAGGCGGCACTCGACCAGGAGTTGCCGTCAGATTGCACAGACAGCGTTTACCGCTTTGTCGCCGGCGGTCTCGGCGACGTTGGCCTGTGGCTGGCGGATTATCGCGCCGATCCCCGGCCCGAGCTGCAGGCGCATATTGAATCCGCGCACGGCTGGGAACTGTTGCCGCGCATCGACAGCGTGCTCGATCGCCTGGGGTTGAATCCGGAGGAAACTGTCGCGGACCTCTCTGGCGGCTGGCAGCGCCGGGCGTCGCTGGCGCGCGCTCTGGTTACCGAGCCCGATCTGCTGGTACTCGACGAGCCCACCAACCACCTGGATATTGCCGCGGTGGAGTGGCTGGAAAATTTTCTCAGTAGCTACCGCGGCGCACTGCTGTTCGTCAGTCACGACCGCGCGCTGGCACAGCGCCTGGCGAAGACGGTCTGGGATCTGGATCGCGGCAGGTTGCGGGTATTCCTGTGCGGTTTCGACCGCTATCAGGAGGAGAAGGAAAAGCTTCTCGAAGAGGAGGCGCGCAACGAGGCGCTGTTTGACAAGAAGCTGGCGCAGGAAGAGGCCTGGATCCGCCAGGGGATCAAGGCCCGGCGCACCCGCAATGAGGGGCGAGTGCGGGCCTTGCAGACGCTGCGGCGCCAGCGCGAGGCGCGCCGCAACCGCCAGGGCGTGGCGAAGATGTCGCTGGACTCCGGGGAAATGTCCGGCAAGCTGGTGGCCGAGCTGACCGACGTCTCCTTCGCCTACCCGGGCGAGAAGCCGCTGATCCGCGATCTGTCCTTCACCCTGATGCGCGGCGACAGGGTGGGGCTGATCGGTCCCAACGGCGCCGGTAAAAGTACGTTGATTCGCCTGTTGCTGGGCGAGTTGGCGCCGGATTCCGGCAATGTGCGCTTGGGCACCAAGCAGCAGGTGGCCTATTTCGATCAGCGGCGCGATCAGCTCAATCCACAATTGACGGTGCTGGATAATATTGCCGAGGGGCGCGAGTCGATCACCGTCGGCGGCAAAACCCGCCATGCCATGTCTTACCTGGCGGATTTTCTTTTCAGTGGGGTCAAGGCGCGCACCAGGGTCGAGGCGCTCAGTGGCGGTGAGCGCAACCGGGCATTGCTGGCCAAGCTGTTCAGCCAGCCGGCCAACATCCTGGTGCTCGACGAGCCGACCAACGATCTGGATGTGGAGACGCTCGAGCTGCTGGAGCAGCTGCTGCTGGATTTTCCCGGCACAGTCCTGCTGGTGAGCCACGATCGCGCCTTCCTCGATAATGTGGTCGACTCCTGTCTGGCGTTCGAGGGGGATGGCGTCGTGCGCGAGTACGTTGGTGGATACGCCGATTTTCTACGTCAGGGCGGCAGTTTTGCAGTGCCGGAGGAAAAGGGGCAGAAGGCGCAGGAAAAGCCTCAGGCGAAGACTGCTGAACCTGCCGCGGCGGCACCGAAAAGGAAAAAGCTCAGCTACAAACTGCAGCGGGAGCTGGACAGCCTGCCGGGAAAAATTGAACAGCTCGAAGCGGAAATCGGTGAGATCGAGTCCGCGGTGGCCGAGCCGGATTTTTACCAGCAGGAGCAGGCGCAGGTGGAGGAAAAGCTCCGCCAGCTCGCCGACAAGCAGGCAGAGCTGGAAGCGGCATTCGAACGCTGGGCGGAGCTCGATAGCGAGCAGTAGTAAAGAAGCCGGCTTAACGGCCGGCTGACTTCATTTGTCTTCGGTGTGCACCCGAACGGCCAGCACGTCACAACTGGCGCCGTGCAGGACTCCGTTCGCGGTAGAGCCGAGCAGCAGGGCGAGGCCGTGACGGCCGTGGCTGCCGATAACCACGAGATCTGCTTGCATCTCCTCGGCCAGGCGGTGAATTTCGGTGGCCGGTTGTCCCAGTACCACATGCTGGCGCTCCGCTGGGATATTCAGCTGGGCGGCAGCCTTGCGCAACTGTTCCTTGGCCTGGGTCTGCAGCTGCTCCTGGACCTCTGAGAGATCCATGGGAATGTCTCCGCCATAGGCGAAGGTGAGCGGCTCGATGACGTGGGCGAGAGTAAGTTCCGCGTCACAGGCGGCGCCGATCGTGCCGGCTTTCTGCAGTACCTGGGACGATTCTTCCGATAGATCCAGACCGATTAAAATGCGCTTGTAGCTGGTCATAGGCACTTCGCTCCTTTCCGTTAGTGTCTGTTTTCATCGCGAGTAGTGGCGGGCGACCTCACCGAAAGTCTACTTTAAAAAAATCCGGTTGACAGAAATAGCACTGCTCCATCCAAAATGGACGCCGATTTCCACTGACGAGGAGTGGCTATGTCCGCTTGGCTTCCCGTGATTATTATTCTCCTGGCCGTGACTCTGGTGGTGGGCCCGGTGATGTGGCTCAAACCCAGTGGGCGCGACCGCCAACTTGCCGCATTGCGCCAGCGTGCCGCGAAGGCGGGCATGTCCGTGCAAATGCTGCCGCTGCCATCGGCGATGGGTGAGGGCACCGCTGCGGTATACATCCACCGCTGGCGCGACCCGCGGCGGTTGCAGACGGGCTGGATCCTGGAATTGCAGCGAATGTCACACGAACTGCACTTTTCCGATCGCTGGGACTGGAAGAACAAGCGCAGTGCGCCGGAAGCAGCCTGGGAACCTCTGCGCGAATTGCTGGCCCAACTGCCCGGAGACGCCTGTGCTGTTGTCGCGAGCCATGGCGGCCTGGGCGTGCAGTGGCGGGAAAATACCGGGGAGCGCGGAATGACGGCGCTGGAGCACTCCCTGCCGGAATTCGCTCCCATTATAGAGGAAGCAATTCGCCAGCCGCGCCGGGATGGAGAATCCCCCAAATAGGGTGCGGTGCGGCGGTTTGCGGGCGCTAAGGGCGACCCGCTGGCGGCCCGCCAGCCAGCAATTTTATTCCCCCAGAACGGCCGGTCGCGAGAAAGAATTTGGCCAGTTTGCTTGACCGCACTGGGGGCGGAGCTTATATATTCGCGCAGCGCGGCCCTTCGTAAACGGGCTGTCGGGTGTGCGAAAGCTGTAAATTTTCTATTTAAAATCAAATGCTTATGGGTAAATCACTGGTCATCGTCGAATCACCGGCCAAAGCGAAAACCATCAACAAGTATCTCGGTAAGGACTTCGTGGTGAAGTCCAGCGTCGGTCATATTCGCGATTTGCCCACCGGCGGTGGCAACAAGCAACCGGTCGATGCCAAGGAGCGCGCGCGCCGCGCTGCCGAAACGCGCAAGCTGTCTCCGGAAGACAAGGCGATCTACAAGCGCAAGAAAAATCGCGAGCAGCTGATCAAGCGCATGGGCATCGACCCGGATCACAACTGGGAAGCCCACTACGAAATTCTGCCGGGTAAGGAAAAGGTGGTCAGTGAGCTGCGCAAGCTCGCCGCCAATGCCGACCACATCTACCTCGCGACGGACTTGGACCGCGAGGGGGAGGCTATCGCCTGGCATCTGCGCGAGGCGATTGGTGGCGACGATAACCGCTATCGCCGCGTGGTGTTCAATGAAATCACCAAATCCGCGATTCAGGAGGCCTTCAAGGATCCGGGCCCGCTGAATATCAACCGGGTCAATGCCCAGCAGGCGCGCCGGTTTTTGGACCGGATCGTTGGCTATATGGTCTCCCCCCTGCTGTGGGAGAAAGTCGCAAGGGGCCTGTCCGCCGGGCGGGTGCAATCGGTGGCGGTCCGCCTGGTCGTGGAGCGCGAGCGCGAGATTCGTGCATTTATTCCCGAAGAGTACTGGACGCTGTTTGCCGACACGGCCACTACGGGTAGCGATGCGCTGCGCCTGGAAGTCAAAAAGCAGAGTGGCGAGGCCTTCCGTCCGACCAATGAAACGCAGGCCAGTGCTGCGGTACAGGCCCTGCAGGGCAGCGATTTCACTGTCAGTGCCCGGGACGACAAGCCCACCAGCTCCAAGCCGACGGCGCCGTACATCACGTCCACCCTGCAGCAGGCGGCGAGCAATCGTCTTGGCTTCAGCGTGAAGAAAACCATGATGCTGGCCCAGCGCCTCTATGAGGCGGGACACATCACCTATATGCGTACCGACTCTACCAACCTCAGTAAGGAAGCGGTGGAATCCGTGCGCGAATTTATCGGCGAAAATTACGGCGATAAATACCTGCCCGACGCCCCAAACAGCTACAGCAGCAAAGAGGGCGCACAGGAGGCGCACGAGGCGATCCGCCCATCGGACGTGCGCGTGCAGCCCAATATGCTGTCCGGCGTTGAGCGGGACGCGGAGCGCCTGTACAACCTGATCTGGCAGCAGTTTGTCGCCTGTCAGATGACGCCGGCCCAGTTTACTTCCACTTCGGTGGTGGTCACCGCCGGCGATTTCGAGCTGCGCGCCCGCGGCCGGGTGATCCGTTTCGACGGCTTCCTCAAAGTGACGCCACCGACCAGCAAGAAAGACGAAGACATGGTGTTGCCGGACGTGAAGGTCGGCGAAAAACTCGCGCTGAAGAAGCTCGACCCGAAGCAGCACTTTACCAAGCCGCCGGCGCGCTTCAGCGAAGCCGCACTGGTCAAGGAGCTGGAGAAGCGCGGTATCGGCCGCCCCTCCACCTATGCGTCCATCATTTCGACGATTCAGGATCGCGGCTACGTGCGCCTGGAAAACCGGCGTTTCTACGCGGAAAAGATGGGTGACATTGTTACCGACCGTCTGAGTGAAAGCTTTACCAACCTGATGGATTACGGTTTTACCGCGAATCTGGAAGAGTCCCTCGATTCGGTGGCCGACGGGGACAAGGGCTGGAAGGATCTGCTGAACGAGTTCTTCAAGGATTTTTCCTCGCGATTGGAAAAGGCCCAGGACACCGACAACGGCATGCGCCGCAATACGCCCACCGATACCGATATCGAGTGCAGTAAATGCGGCCGCCATATGCAGATTCGTACTGGCTCCACCGGCGTTTTCCTCGGTTGCTCCGGTTATGCGCTGCCGCCGAAAGAGCGCTGCACGAACACCATGAACCTGGTGTCGGGCGAGGAAGCGGTGGATGCGGACAAGGACGAGGAGGCGGAAACCCGCCAGCTGCGCGAGAAACGCCGCTGTGCCAAGTGCGGCACAGCGATGGACAGCTATCTGCTTGACGAACACCGCAAGCTGCACATTTGCGGCAACAACCCGGATTGCAATGGCTACGAAGTAGAGCAGGGCACCTTCAAGATCAAGGGTTACGATGGCCCTGTGATCGAGTGCGATAAATGCGGCAGTGATATGCAGTTGAAGTCCGGCCGCTTCGGCAAGTATTTCGGCTGCACTAACGAAGACTGCAAGAACACCCGCAAGCTGCTCAAAAACGGTCAGCCGGCGCCGCCGAAAATGGATCCGGTCCCCATGCCTGAGCTGCCCTGCCAGAAAGTGGAAGACCACTACATCCTGCGCGATGGGGCTTCCGGGCTGTTCCTGGCCGCGAGTCAGTTCCCGAAAAACCGCGAGACCCGCGCGCCGCTGGTCAAGGAACTGCTGCCACACAAGGATGCGATCGATCCCAAGTACACATTCCTGTTCTCGGCACCGACTGAGGACGATCAGGGACGCGATACGGTGGTGCGCTTCAGTCGCAAGACCCAGGAGCAGTACGTGCAATCGGAAGAAGAGGGCAAAGCCACTGGCTGGCGTGCGTTCTACCGCGATGGCAAGTGGCAGATTGACGCGGGCAGTAAGACTGCCGCCAAACGCAAGCCGGCCAAAAAATCGGCAAAATCTGCGAAATGAGTAATCCGTACACCGGGGCGGTGGCATCCGCCCTGCGTAAAGCTGAGCTGCTGCTGCAGGCCGGAGTGGGTGATGCGCCCACGCGCGCTGCCATTCAGGATGCGGTAGTGCTGGAGTTGTGGCGCGCTTACCGCGCCTTTCTCGCCGAACTGGCTTACCAGCTGCAGCTGGGCGTCGAGCCTGAATCGGCCCGGGCGCTGGCGGATAGGGCCAGTGCGATGGGCAAGACCTGTGCTGAAGCGGCCGAACTGTGCGGCCTGGGCGCGGATGATGACAGCTGGCTGGCGCAGCTGCAGGTCACCTGGGTGCAGCTGTGGAGCTTCTCCAGCGAGAGCGGCCAGCGCAAAGCGGGTGGGGCGGTCGACCTGATACCGGCGCGCAACCTGTCTGCGCCGCAGAGCAGGGTGCTCGATTTCGCAACCCTCGACGAATGGCGCAGGGCCCTGGCGGAACTGGTGCGGCGCCAGCGGGCGCATTCCGAAGAGTGGTGAGTTGAATTCGGCGACGCCTGAATCTCCCCGTGTGCCTGTGTTACACTGCGCACAAACCGATGTTAGGGAGAAATGAATGTCCTCCGAGACCTTTGAGATAATCGAGCTCGCCAATGGTGATGTGGCGTTGCGCCGTGCCGGTCACAAGGAGGAGCCGCTCGTGCGCATTCACTTTTCTGACGAGAGCCTCCAGTTCCTGCGCGAACACAAAATTGCGATCGCCCGTGCCATGCTGGAAGCGGGTATTGAGGCTGTACAAAATATCGACGAAATAGATCCGGAATTCCACGAAGAGGAAGAGCTGGAGCCGGTCAACCACACCATTCACTGAGCAGCCGCACCAGCACCTGACTATAGGTTCGGCAACTGCTTCCCATGGCGTCCGCCCTCCGCTCGAGATCGGACTGGTGCCGGCCCTCCGGAACCGTTTATGGGGTCTGGCGAATCACCCCCACTGCCAGGCCCTCGATGGCAAAATGCTTGTCCCGCATATCCACCTGAATCACATCAAAGTCTTCGTTTTCCGGCAATAGCTGCACGGTGGCCTGGTTGCCCTTGCGCCGGAAGCGCTTGACCGTTACCTCATCTTCGATACGGGCCACCACTATCTGGCCATTGCGAACCTGGTCTGTGCGCTGAACGGCCAGCAGGTCGCCGTCGAGAATACCCGCATCGCGCATACTCATTCCGTGTACACGCAGCAGGTAGTCGGCTGGCGGGTGGAAAAAGTCAGACGGCAGATCACAGTAATCTTCGATGTTTTCCTCTGCCAGAATTGGGTTGCCCGCGGCGACGCGACCAATGATCGGCAGGCCCGGCTGGTAATCCGGAATGCGGATGCCTCGCGAAGCCCCGGCGACCATTTCGATCGCACCTTTGCGCGCCAGCGCTTTGAGGTGTTCCTCGGCGGCATTGGGGGATCGGAACCCCAGCTCCTGGGCAATCTCCGCGCGAGTGGGTGGGTACCCGGTATCTTCTAGATAAGCCTTGATGAGCTCGAGTACCTGAGCCTGGCGGGCAGTGAGGTTGGTCATGAAAGTCACCTGATCTGTTTCTGTATTTATATACAGTTGCTGTGATTATATACAGATTCGGTGGGGGCGCAATGTTTCCGCTGTTGTCGCGTCAAGCTGCTAAAGTGAAGACAGGAAGAATAAAGGTTCTGTCGAAAGACGCGACAAAAAAGGAAGTACAATAATGCTTGATGCCAAGATGCCCGAAGCCTGGCGTGTGCTGCGTATTCAGTCTGAACTTGTGGATGGGATAGAGCGATTGATTAAGCTAAGCGGCGCGGTCACCGTATTCGGAAGCGCGCGTTTTAGCGAGGATTCGCGGGAATACAAACAGGGCGTTCGCCTGGGCGAGCTGCTTGCCGCCGAGGGGATTCCGGTCATTACCGGCGGTGGACCGGGTTTGATGGAAGCCTGTAACCGCGGTGCCTATCCACAGCCGGGTTCCTCCATCGGTCTCAATATCGAACTGCCTTTCGAACAGGAAGCCAATCCTTACCAGGATATCAGCCTCCATTTTCGTTATTTTTTTGTGCGCAAATTTATGTTTGTGAAACATGCGGTGGGCTTTGTCGGCCTGCCGGGTGGATACGGCACATTGGACGAGTTATTTGAGGCGCTAACACTGGTGCAGACGCACAAGGTGCGTCAATTTCCGATCGTGTTGGTGGGCAAGCGCTACTGGTCCGGCCTGCATGACTGGCTGGTGGATACGGCGCTCGAGCACAGCTGTATCGACGCATCGGATCTCGAGCTGTTTCGGATCGTCGATAGCGTGGACGAGGCGGCGGAAATCATTATCAAGTTTATCCGCGAAAGGGAGTAGCGGGTTTTGATGATAGGGAAGCCCGACTGCCAAGTGGGCTTCCCGTATATTATCGGCGTGTGATCAGAACGGGGATTCGTCGGTGCCGGCGAAATTCTCGCCCTCGAGATTGTCCAGCGGATTGCCGCGCCCGATCGCAGTGTTGCCATTGGAGTCGGGACTCTGCTCTACGGCTGTCATTCCGTAGGCGATATTTGCATCTTCGGGTGGTGCCGCATCGACGATCGGCAGGCTGTGCCACTGGCTCATTTCAAATTCGTCCAGCGTCCCGTCCAGGTACTGTACTTCGACTGTGTGCGCGAACTCATCAATGGCCACGATTTCGAACAGTGCGCCGTCCTCGATGTTTTCAAACCAGTTGCCGATATCCGGTAGTCTCTGTCCCATGACCGATTGCCCCTGATAGTTGTTCATCAAATCTAGTGTCTGTCCGCCGGGCTCAGTAACGGCGTCATTTGGCGCCTGATGTGCTAATCTGCTGTTTTGCCAAACAACTGTTTTAATCGTTGGTTTAAATCTGTATGAGCCAGACGGATACTGTCAGTCGAATTCTGGATGCGGCCGAGGTGCTGTTTGCCGAGCGCGGCTTTACCGAGACATCTCTGCGCACCATCACCAGTACGGCCGGAGTCAACCTCGCCGCAGTAAACTACCATTTCGGCTCAAAAAAAGAATTGATCCAGGCGGTATTCGAGCGCTTTCTGACGCCATTTACCCAGACGCTGGCAGATGAGCTGGATCGGCGTGTGACGGCGGGCCAGGCGGTGACTGTCGAGGGCCTGCTGGAGAGCCTCTACCGCGTCGGGATGGGCAGCCTGGCTGCACAGGGGCGAGATCCCCAGCGCTTCATGCGCCTGCTGGGGCTGGCGTATACCCAGTACCAGGGGCATCTGCGCCGCTTTATCGTCTCCCGCTACGGGGACAGCTACCGGCGCTTTGCCGGACTGCTGGCCCAGGCGCTGCCGGGGCTGGATCCGGTGACTTTCTACTGGCGGCTCTATTTCATGCTGGGCGCCACCATCTTCACCCTGTCGAGCTTTGACGCCATCGAGGCTATCCTGAGGGAGGATTTCGGCGCGGAAAGCAGCCTGCCGGAGACGCTGGAGCGCCTTGTGCCGGCAGCGGCGGCGATGTTGAAGGTGGATGCCGACTAGCGCCCCCTCCGGTACACGGTGAAACGCCGTGTTCCATCCGGGTGATTTTTGCCGGCGGTCACACTTTGTGAGCGAGAGGCAAGTATCATGGCAGCCGGCGGCAGCACAGTTGCCCGCGTAAGCTGTTGCGTTTCAAGGAGCTTTGTATGTCTGCAATTCTTGGCCCGGTAATGATCGATATCGAGGGCCATTCACTCACGGCGGAAGACCGGGTACTGCTGGGCCATCCGCTGGTGGGCGGGCTGATCTTTTTTGCGCGCAACTTTCGCGACCGCCAGCAGTTGCAGGATCTGGTGGCGGCCATCCGCGCCGAGCGGCCGGATATCCTCCTGGCAGTGGATCAGGAAGGGGGCAGGGTGCAGCGCTTTCGCGATGAATTTACCCGCCTGCCGTCGATGCAGCAGCTGGCCGCACATGCCGATAGCGGACGCTTGAAAGATGTGGGTTGGCTGCTCGCCGCCGAGCTTCTCGCGGTGGGTGTCGATTTCAGCTTCGCCCCGGTTCTGGACGCGGACGACCAGCACTGCCGCATCGTCGGCGACCGGAGTTTCGCCGCCGATCCTGCCCAGGTCGCCGCGCGGGTGCGCCCCTTCATGGAGGGTATGCACGAAGCGGGCATGGCCACGACCGGCAAGCACTTCCCGGGGCACGGGCATGTGCTTGAAGACAGTCACGAAGAACTGCCCGAAGACGAGCGCTCTCTGGCTGACGTGATGGCTTCCGATGCTTTGCCGTTTATCGAATGTATTCGAGAAGGTGAGCTGGATGCGGTCATGCCGGCCCATATCCGCTTTGTGCAGATGGATCAGCAACCGGTGGGCTTTTCCCGTTACTGGCTGCAGGAAATCCTGCGCGGCGAACTGGCTTTCGATGGGATCATATTCAGCGATGACCTGAGCATGGAGGGGGCCGGAGTAGCTGGCGGTTATGGCGCGCGGATACAGGCCGCGCTGGACGCCGGTTGCGATATGGGCGTGGTTTGCAACAATCGCGCAGGGGCGCTCGAGGTACTGGAGACATTGGACGGGTTCTGCCCGTCCCCCGCCTCCAGCGATCGGCTGCAACGTATGCGTGGCAAGCCGGCAATCAAATCCTGGGACGCGCTCGAAACCAGCGAGCGCTGGCAGGCCACCCGCGCCTGGCTGGCCAGTATTACAGGTTAATAGCAGAATTTTTTCAGATACAAAGGAAAGGAGCTGTAGTCGGTGGAATCGTTGAAGGGGATGCTGTTGTCCTGGGTCGGTGACAACCGCTTGTGGATCGTCGCAATTTTTCTGATTGTACTGGCCACATCGCTGGCCGCGTGGCTGCTCTCGCGCTTCGTTCAGCGGCTGTCCGCTCGTGCCGAGCGGACCATGAACCCCTGGGATGATGCACTGGTAGGAGCTCTCATGCCGCCGGGTGCCGTACTGGTCTGGCTGTTCGGTTTGACCGTGGCGGCCGGCCGTGCCGGCGCGGCCACCGGCGCGGAGATCTTTAACCTTGCAGCACCGATGCGCGAAATCGGGCTCATTCTGGTAATTACCTGGTTTGCGCTGCGTTTCTCCCGCAATGTCGAGCACAACCTGCGCGATCCCCGCTACATGGGCAAGCCCATGGATGCTACCACCGTGCGTGCGGTGGGCAAACTTGTTAGGGCGTCGATTGTGATCACCGCTGCGATGGTGGTCATGCAGTTTCTCGGTTACAGCATCAGTGGTGTGCTGGCATTCGGCGGAATCGGCGGCCTGGCGATCGGTTTTGCAGCGAAGGACTTGCTGGCAAATTTCTTCGGTGGCCTGATGATCTATCTGGATAGGCCTTTTGCAGTGGGCGAATGGGTGCGGTCACCGGACAAGGAGATCGAAGGCACGGTCGAGGACATCGGCTGGCGCCTGACCCGGATCCGTACTTTCGACAAGCGCCCGCTGTATATCCCCAACGGAATCTTCACCCAGATTGCTGTGGAGAATCCATCGCGGATGCTCAACCGGCGCATCTATGAAACGATTGGCATTCGCTACGAGGATGCGCCGCTGATGGCCGGAATCGTTGCAGATGTGAAAGCAATGTTGCAGCAGCATCCGGAAATCGATACCAATCAGACCCTGATAGTCAATTTCAACAGTTTTGCGCCGTCATCACTGGATTTCTTTATTTACACCTTTACCAAGACCACGGAATGGGTGCGCTACCACGAAATCAAACAGGATATCCTGTTGCGGATTTTGCAGATAATCGAGGGGCACGGCGCTTCCTGTGCTTTCCCCACGTCAACACTGCATGTCGCGGAGTGGCCATCCCAAATACCGGAAGTGGCGAAAAGTGCCGGATAGACAGCTGGTAAACACGAGTACGCAAAAGCAGGATTGAACAGTAAGAAAGGGGATGCGGGTCACGGTTGGTGAATTATTGCGCACGAACTTGAATCGTCAGTATTTATTTCCCGGACACACCTAGACACTGGCGCCTTTTTATCTAAGAATCAGTATGTGCTTGCCGGGTTTGACCCGGTGGGCAGAGCAAGACAGCCGCTGGCAACTGTACTGACGGCTGGTATCGGGGTGGCGTTTTGCACTTTTGCCCGCAGAGGTTGAGAGGCAAGCGCAATAACAATAATGAGGTTGTCTCAATGAGTGATCGCGTTACAGGTACAGTGAAGTGGTTTAACAACGCCCGGGGTTATGGCTTCATCACCTGTGGAGAAGGAACTGAGGATATTTTCGTTCACTATCGCAGCATTCGCGGCGAGGGTTACAAAACTCTGAACGAAGGTCAGGCTGTAGAGTTTGAGATGCAGCAGGGTGACAAGGGATTGCTGGCGGAAGATGTGGTTCCCTGCGAGTAATTGATACCGAATTACTCGATAGAATCCGCACTTCTGTTCACGGGTTCTGGTTGGAAATAGACAATATTTGCACCAGATCTTAGTTTGGCGCTTTAAGTGCTGAGCGGTGAATCCTACCGGGCGGGCCATCTGGCCCGCCTTTTCTTTATCTGTCGATTATCCCCCGCCAACGATACGCAGCAGCTGGCCACAGAACCAGGCACCGTAGGTGCCCAGTGCATAGCCCATGACCGCAAGCAGTACGCCTACCGGTGCCAGAGAGGGGTGGAAGGCCGCCGCCACCACCGGTGCCGATGCGGCACCGCCGACATTGGCCTGGCTACCCACCGCCATAAAGAAGGTGGGCGCCTTGATCAGCTTGGCTACCAGCAAAATCAGGCCGGCGTGTATCGCCATCCAGATAGCCCCCAGCAGGAAGAGTTCCGGACTGTCGCGCAGTGCGGTGATATCCATGTGGGTGCCAATGGTCGCCACCAGGAAATAAATGAACACCGACCCCACTTTGGAGGCGCCGGCGCCCTCGAGCTTTTTCGCCGGTGAAAATGCAGCGAATATTCCGATTGTGGTGGCGATCACAATCAACCAGAAAAACTGACTGGTAAAGCTGAAGCGTGCCAGCTGTGGTGCGTTGGCCTGGAACCAGGGTGCCAGCTGATCCGCGCAGGCATGGGCAATGGCCGTGATACCAAAGCCGACGGCTGCAATCAGCATCAGGTCGGTCAGGCTGGGATTGCGGCTGTGCTTCTTGTGCATCGCCTCGACCTTTTCGCGCAATTCGGTGATCGCGCTGGTGTCGGCACCGCGGCGGGCATCCAGCTGCTTGGCGTTACCCGCCATAATCAGCAGTACTGCCATCCAGATATTGGCCACAATCACATCCACGGCCACCATGGCCGAGAAAATGTTACCGCCCACGCCGAAGATCTCTTTCATTGCTGCCTGGTTGGCACCGCCACCGATCCAGCTGCCGGCCACGGTCGTCATGCCGCGCCAAACCGCATCTGGGCCGCCACCAATCAGGTCGGGGCTGAAGGTCGACATGATCAGCAGTGCGATAGGGCCGCCGATGATGATGCCGAGGGTGCCGGTCAGGAACATAACCAGCGCCTTGGGGCCCAGGTTAATGATGCCTTTCAGATCGATGCTAAGAGTCAGCAGTACCAGGCTTGCCGGCAGCAGGTAGCGCGACGCAACGAAATAAAGCCGCGAAGACTCCGCATCGATAATGTGGAATGTGGTCAGCAGGGAAGGGAGGAAATAACACAGCAGCAGTGCCGGTACAAAGCGGTAAAAGCGCTTCCAGAACCGGTGCTCGCTGCCCGCGGTATAAAAGACAAAACCGAGGATGGCGGCGAGCATGCCGAGAATAATTGCATCGTTTGTAATCATAAAGCAGGAAAGATTCTGTTGTTGTTATAAGACGGACGTTATTTGCCGGCGGCATCTGCCGGATTTTTCACGGTGCGGACCTCGATCAGGACACCCAGCTGGGGGCTGTCGAAGTAATGCAGTTCCCCGCTGCGCAGGCGGCGCCCCTCCTGCAGCACTGCAACATGCTGGGCGTAAAGGGGGGCACTGAAGCCGGTTGTCATGCCGCCAGTTGCCGGTACGCCCTGCTGTAGATCCAGCGGTTCGTCGCTGGTGGCTTTGGGGGGCTCGGGCAGCAGTATGCTGGCGCTGGTGGGTTCACCGGTAAAGTCGTTGAACCACAGGTTGGTGTTCAGGTGCAGATAGTGAGACACGCTGACGGTGACACTGCCTTCCAGCTGGCGGTGACCGCGATAGCTGTCGCCGCCGCTGATCACGATCGCCGGAGCGCGGTGTTTCTGCCACAGGACCTGCTGCCAGGCCTTGTGGAACAGCACCCGGTACTGGCCGCCGCGGTTCAATGCCGCAACTTTGTTGTCCAGTTGCGTCGGTACTGGAGTGAGCGCCGGTGCACCGTTGTCGTTGGTGGACTGGAAATCCACCCAGCGCCACGGGTATTGCAGGCGCGGTGCGGCAGGCCAGGTTTCGCTGGAGCGCTCCATGCCCTGTGTGCGACTGAACACGATCATCTCGATTTCGAAGGTTGTGCCGGCGTAGCTGACCGCATTGGCACTGGCTGCGGCAAAGGTCAGCAGCAGTGCGGAGCACAGTTTGAGAATTCTGGTCATTTCGTTACCGCTTTTAATCGTTATGGCTTTCAAGTGGGTCCGGGCCCGCGCCGCGGGCCGCATACTATCGGCGCCCGCGGCGGAATACTATCACTGGGCCAGCCGCTCCAACACTCCGCTAATCTGTTGTAGGCGCTGATCGGGCCCCTCTTCGTCGAGCGCGAAGCTTAACTGGTTGGCGCCCTGCAGCTGATAGCGGCCCGGCTCGGTCTGCACCATCTTAACCAAAGTCAGCGGATCAACCCGGGTATTGTCCGCAAATTCGATACGTCCCCGCACGGCGGAAGCCTCGAGTTTGCGAATGCCCATGCCGTCGGCCCGCAATTTGATCTCGGTGGTGCGGAACAGGTGCTTTACCGGTTCCGGCAGCAGCCCGAAGCGGTCGATCATCTCTACCTGCAGCTCTCTCAGTGCCTGCGAATCGGCCGCGTTGGCGATGCGTTTGTACATCATCAGGCGCCCGTGCACGTCCGGCAGGTAGTCTTCGGGGATCAGCGCGGGGACGCGCAGGTTCACGTCTACCGCCGGCGATTCCAGCGGCTCGTCGATATTCGGCGTGCGGCCCTCGCGAATCGCTTTGACGGCGTGGTCGAGCATCTCCATATATAAGTTGAAGCCGACACTCTGTATCTGTCCGCTCTGTTCCTCGCCCAGCAGCTCCCCCGCACCGCGAATTTCGAGGTCGTGGGTGGCCAGGGTAAAACCGGCGCCGAGATCCTGGGCTTCGCTGATCGCCTCGAGGCGCTTGACAGCATCGGTGGTCATGGCGCGTTTGTTTGGTGTCAGCAGGTAGGCGTAAGCCTGGTGGTGGGAGCGGCCCACACGGCCGCGTAGCTGGTGCAGTTGCGCCAGGCCGAATTTGTCAGCGCGCTCGATCAGAATTGTATTGGCAGTGGGGATATCGATACCGGTCTCAATGATGGTGGTGCAGATCAGTACGTTGAAGCGTTTGTGGTAAAAGTCGCTCATGACCTGCTCGAGCTCGCGCTCGCGCATCTGGCCGTGGCCGATGCCGATGCGGGCTTCGGGAATCAGTTCTTGCAGCTCCCGCGCCATGCGTTTGATGCTTTTTACCTCGTTGTGCAGGAAATACACCTGGCCGCCGCGCAATATCTCCCGCAGCACCGCCTCCTTGATCAGCGCCTCATCGCGTTCCCGTACAAAGGTTTTCACCGACAGGCGCCGGGCCGGCGGCGTGGCGATGACAGACAGGTCGCGGATGCCGGCCATTGCCATATTCAGCGTGCGCGGAATAGGTGTCGCGGTCAGGGTGAGAATGTCCACCTCCGCGCGCAGGCTCTTCAGGCGCTCTTTCTGGCGCACACCGAAGCGGTGTTCCTCGTCGATGATCAGCAGGCCGAGGTTTTTAAAGTCCAGATCGCTCTGTAGCAGCTTGTGTGTGCCGACCAGAATATCCACCGCACCACTCGCCACCTTGTCCTTGATGCTGTCGATTTCCTTGCCGGAGCGGAACCGTGAGATCACCTCGATGTTCAGGGGCCAGTCGGCGAAGCGGTCGCGGAATGACTGGAAATGCTGCTGGGCGAGCAGGGTGGTGGGCACCAGCATGGCCACCTGCTTGCCGGCGTGGGCGGCCACAAAAGCCGCGCGCATCGCCACCTCGGTCTTGCCGAAGCCCACGTCGCCGCAGACCAGCCGATCCATCGGTTTCTTCGACAGCATGTCGGCAACGACGGCTTCGATGGCCTGCTGCTGGTCCGGGGTCTCTTCGAACGGGAAGCCGGCGGCGAATTCGCGATAGGCGAGCCCGGGATCGGCAAAGGCGTGGCCGACGCGGGCTTCGCGCCGGGCGTAGATATCCAGCAGCTCGGCGGCGGCGTCGCGCACTTTTTCCGCCGCCTTGCGCTTGGCTTTCTGCCACTGCTCGCTACCCAGTTTGTGCTGGGGCGCGAGCGCCTCGTCGGCACCGGAATAGCGGCTGATCAGGTGCAGGCTGGCGACGGGCACATACAGTTTGGCCTCGTCGGCGTATTCCAGGGTCAGGAATTCCGCCGGCTGGCCGTCGATTTCCAGGTGCTGCAGGCCGCGGTAGCGGCCCACACCGTGATCGATATGCACCACCGGCGCGCCGATGCGTAGCTCGGCGAGATTCTTGACCGCGTTATCGGCATCGTCCTTGGCTTTCTTGCGCCGGCGCTGTTGTAGTACCCGCTCGCCGAACAGTTGCGGTTCGGCGATCAGGTTGATGGCGGGGTCGGCGAGCTTCAAGCCCTGATCCAACGGCGCTACGGTAATGCCGAAACTCTCCTCGCTGGCCAGGAAGTCGCTCCAGCTGCCGAACTGCGTCGGTTCCAGGCGGATCCCGCGGAGCAGCTCTAGCAGTGCCTCGCGACGGCCACCACTTTCCGCGCAGAAGAGCACGCGGCCCGAGTATTCCATCAGGTAGCTTTCCAGCGCTGCCAGCGGCTGCTCGGCTTTGCCGTCCACCGGTAGCTTGGGCGGGGCATCGGTGGTGAAGTTATGGTTGCCCTGGCCTTGTGGAAGCGTCTCTTCGGAGAATATCGCCCGCGGCATGCCCTTCAGTGCCGCATTGAACTCGTCAATATTGAGCAGGATCTGACGCGGTTTGAGAATCGGGCGGGTCAGGTCACCGCAGCGGCTTTCGTAACGGTTGCCGACTTCGCGCCAGAAATGCTCGATGGGCTGCTGAATATCGCCCTGCAGGAATGCCTGGCTGTTTTCCGGAAGGTAGTCGAACAGGCTGGCGCACTGATCGCGGAAAAAGAGAGGTAGATAGTATTCGATACCCGCCGGAGCGATGCCGGCGCTGATGTCCTGGTAGATGGATACCTGGCTCGGGTCGCAGTCGAACTGCTCGTGCCAGTTCTGCAGGAATTCCGCCAGCGCAGCCTTGTGCAGCGGGAACTCGCGTGCGGGCAGCAGGTGAACGCTGTCCACATTATCCACCGTGCGCTGGGTTTCCGGGTCGAAGGTGCGCAGGGTTTCAATCTCATCGTCAAACAGGTCAATGCGGTAGGGCAGGCGGCTGCCCATCGGAAAGATATCCATCAGCGCACCGCGCACGGCGAATTCACCGTGTTCGTAGACGGTATCCACGCAGTGGTAGCCGGCCTGTTCGAGCAGGCGGCGCTGGGCATCGATGTCAAACCGCTGCCCTTCCTGCAATATCAGCGCATTGCCGGCCACGTAGTCCCGCGGCGGCAGCCTGTGCATCAGCGTGCTGACAGGCACGATGACGATGCCGCGACCCATCTGCGGGAGGCGGTAGAGGGTCGCCAGTCGGTCGGAAATGATGTCCTGGTGCGGAGAGAAGGTGTCGTAGGGAAGTATTTCCCAGTCCGGGAAATGGAAAATTTCCAGTTCGCTGCCGTCGCCGTCATCTCGCCGGGACTTGTTAAAAAATTTCAGCTGCACCTCCAGTCGGTGCGCTTCCTGGCTGTCGCGGGTCACCAGCAGGGTGGGTGTTTCCGCTCTGCGGGCAGCGTTCAGGATTGCCACTGCGGCGGCAGCGCCGTGCAGTTGACCCCAGAATTGGCGGTCACTGGAGGAGCGAAAGTCCGGTGGGGATAGGGGGCTTAAATCGGTCATCTTTCCTTATAAATCCGCGCTTTCAGTCGGAGGTCGGCTCGGGGGACGCTATTGTAGCGGTGAACTGAAACCCGTGCAGGGCATCTGTCAGCGGGCGCTAAAACGGTCCGGCGAGGGAGGCACCGGAAGGTGTCTTCGGGTGGGCAATCGGCGGCGCGTAAATTGGTAGTTTTACTACATTTTTTTGCTGTTTTTTTGCCCGGTTGCACCCCCGGAGTGTAATCCCTATATTGCGCAGCCACGCGGCCCGGGCAGTGCCTGCAGGCCGCGAATTTCCTGCCTATCGAACACATTGCAGAGGTGTCTGACAGTGACTCAGAAGCGACCAAAGCCCGCGGATTTTTTCAAGGACTGGAAGGAGCGCGAAGCGCTGGCTGAATCCATGATCCCGATGATTGGCAAGCTCAACCGTGAGCGCAACGTCGGTGTTTACATGTACGGCCGTAACCTGGTTAACCGCTCCGTGCTGAGCATCATGAAGGCGCACCGTTTTGTGCGGCAGGTCGAGGAGAATGAACTCTCCGAGTTCGAGAGCTTCCCGGTACTGGAAGCCATCTGCAAGCTGGACCTGGGCCCGGTACATATCGACCTGGGCACCCTGACCAACAAGTTCATGCGCGAAGGCAACGGCCTGTCCGTGGACGAATTCGTGCGTCGCGAGCTGGCGGATGCCGAGGGCGCCGGCACGCCGCTGCCACAGCCCAAAGATGTCGTGATCTACGGTTTTGGCCGCATCGGCCGCCTGGTGGCGCGCCTGCTGATCGATAAGGCCGGCAGTGGCGATGTGCTGCGCCTACGCGCCATCGTGTTGCGCAAGGGCAACGCTGACAATGATCTGGTCAAGCGCGCCTCGCTGCTGCGCCGCGACAGTGTACACGGCGCCTTCAAGGGCACCATCCGTGTCGATGAAGAGACCAATACCCTGATCTGTAACGGCAACGAGATCAAGGTGATCTACGCCAATTCACCCCAGGAAGTGGATTACACCGCGCACGGCATTCACGATGCGATCGTCGTGGACAGCACCGGTGTATGGCGCGACGAAGCTGGCCTGAGTCAGCACCTCGAGAGCAAGGGTGCCGCCAAGGTGCTGCTGACTGCGCCGGGCAAGGGCGATATCAAGAATATCGTTTACGGTATCAATAACGGCGATATCGAGGAGAGCGACAAAATCCTGTCCGCCGCCTCCTGTACCACCAACGCCATCGTGCCGGTCCTGAAAGCGGTGATGGACAAGTACGGTGTAGAGCATGGCCACGTGGAGACCGTCCACGCCTATACCAATGACCAGAACCTGATCGACAACTACCACAAGGGCGAGCGCCGCGGTCGTGCTGCCGCGCTGAACATGGTCCTGACCGAGACGGGTGCGGCCAAGGCGGTCTCCAAGGCGCTGCCGGAGTTGAAGGGCAAGCTGACCGGTAACGCGATTCGCGTTCCCATCCCGAACGTGTCCATGGCGATCCTGAATCTGAACCTGGGTCAGGAAACCACCAAGGAAGAGCTGAACGACTATATGCGCGAAGTGGCTCTGCACTCGCCGCTGCGCCAGCAGATCGACTACACCAACTCCCCGGAAGTGGTGTCCAGCGACTTTGTCGGCTCCCGTCGCGCTTGTGTCTTCGACTCGATTGCCACCATTGTCGACGGCAATAACGCCGTTCTGTACTGCTGGTACGACAACGAGTTCGGATACAGCTGCCAGGTGGTGCGCTGTCTCGAGGATATGGCCGGCGTACGTTACGAGCTGTACCCGAAGAAGGACTGAGGCGCCAGCACTGACGCCGTTGCCGACCGGGGAGTCCCAAGCAGGGGCTCCCCGGTCCCATCCCCCAAATCCCTGTTTTTCCAGCAAAATTTTCCTAATGGCGGGCCGATTAGGCCGCTTCCGCACTGGTAATGAATCCGTCCCATCTTTATAATGCGCGCGATTTTGGCGGGGCCGCCGTGCGCCGAGAAGTTAGCTTCCTCCTGCCCGACCTCCGGGCAATGCGGTTTAAGTCCTCGCAGCGCGAGAATTCCTGAAACAGTGTCTCTTCGAGCCGAGCACAGATGGGTATTGGGCTGTGTGTCGGGTTGCGAAAGGATGCTGTTGCATATTTTTTAAACTAGAAACTTAGGCATAGGCGTATGAGAAAGATCCGTCGGGGATTGGATTTACCCATATCCGGCGCGCCCGAGCAGGCCATCCACGATGGTCCTGCACTCAAAACCGTCGCTGTGCTCGGCCCCGATTACCACGGGATGAAGCCGACCATGGCGGTGGCAGAGGGGGATAGCGTCAAACTCGGACAGCTGCTGTTTACCGATAAGAAAACTGAAGGTGTGCGTTATACCGCTCCGGCTGCCGGCCGCGTAGTGGCCATCAATCGTGGCGCCCGCCGCGCACTGCAGTCCGTCGTTATCGAGATCGATGGCGACGAGGCGGAGCAGTTCGCCTCCTACAGTGCCGACCAGCTCGGCAGCCTGACTGCAGAGCAGGTTCGCGAGAACCTGGTGGAGTCAGGGATGTGGGCCGCGCTGCGTACCCGCCCGTACAGCAAAGTACCGGCTCTGGACGCCCAGCCAGCGGCAATCTTCATCAACGCCATGGATACCAACCCGCTCGCGGCGGATCCCGCCCTGATCATCGGCGAGCAGCGCGATGCGTTTGCGCAGGGTGTGGAAATCCTGTCCAAACTGGCGGATGTCACCTATGTATGTACCGCGCCGGATGCCGATATTCCGGTGCCCAGCGCGAGCAACATTCGCCGTGAAGCCTTTGCCGGCCCGCATCCGGCGGGACTGTCTGGCACTCATGTTCACTACCTGAGCCCGGTTAAGCCCGGCCGCAGCGTGTTCACCATCGGTTACCAGGACGTCATTGCAGTGGGCAAGCTGTTTGCCACTGGCAAGCTGTTCACTGACCGCGTGGTTTCCCTGGCTGGCCCGCGGGTCAACAAGCCGCGCCTGCTGCGTACCCGTCTGGGCGCCAGCCTGGACGAGCTGACCGCCGGCGAGCTGCAGGGTGACGACAACCGCGTAATCTCCGGTTCCGTGTTCGGTGGTAGCACCGCGGCGGGTCCGCTGGCCTATCTGGGTCGTTACCACAACCAGGTGACTGTGCTGGAAGAGGGTCGCGATCGTCCGTTCCTGCACTACCTGCGCGCGGGCAACAAGCGCTTCTCGGTCTTCCCGATCTACCTGTCGCGCCTGTTCAAGAACCGCCTGTTCAACTTCACCACCAGCACCAATGGCTCCGAGCGCGCGCTGATGCCGATCGGCACCTATGAGCGTGTGATGCCGCTGGATATCCTGCCGACCCAGCTGCTGCGTGCGCTGATCGTGGGAGATACCGCGACTGCCCAGAAACTGGGCGCACTGGAGCTGGACGAAGAAGATCTGGCGCTGTGCACCTTTGTGTGCCCGGGCAAGTACGAATACGGCCCCATTTTGCGGGACAACCTGACCCGTATTGAGAAGGAGGGTTAAGGATGTTGCGTAAATTCCTCGATTCCATTGAGCCGCATTTCCACAAGGGCGGTAAACTCGAAAAGTGGTACGCACTGTACGAAGCGGTTGATACCGGTTTGTTCCAGCCGGCGGATACCACCAAGACCACGGCACACGTGCGCGACGGCATCGACCTGAAGCGCATCATGATCACCGTGTGGGCCTGTGCGCTGATTCCGATGTTCTACGGCATGTACAACGTCGGTTTCCAGGCCAATACCATTCTCCAGGGCATGACCGACCCGTCGCTGACTGGCTGGCGCCAGGCGATCATCGGTGCGCTGACCAGCTATGACCCCAACAGCCTGTGGGACAACCTGGTCTACGGTGCCATGTACTTCCTGCCGATCTACGCGGTGACTTTCATCGTAGGTGGTATCTGGGAAGTGCTGTTCGCGGCCGTGCGCGGCCACGAAGTCAACGAAGGCTTCTTCGTGACCTCCATCCTGTTTGCACTGGCCTGCCCGCCGGACCTGCCCCTGTGGCTGGTGGCGATGGGTATCAGCTTCGGCGTGGTCATCGGTAAAGAAGTGTTCGGCGGTACCGGCAAGAACTTCATGAACCCGGCCCTGTGCGGTCGTGCCTTCCTGTTCTTCGCATACCCGGCCTCCATGTCCGGCGATGCGGTATGGACCGCCGTGGACGGCTACACCGGCGCTACTGCGCTGTCCTCCATGGCCAGTGACGGTATCCAGAACGGCGTTCTCGGCACCGGCGGCCTGGCTGGCGGTCACCTGAGCTGGTTCAACGCCTTCTTCGGCAACATGCAGGGCTCCATCGGTGAGACCTCTACCCTGGCAATCCTGATTGCCGGCGCCATCCTGCTGACCATGAAAATCGCCAGCTGGCGTATCGTGGCCGGCACGCTGCTGGGCATGATGGCCACTGCCACTCTGTTCAACTTCATCGGATCCGATACCAACCCGATGTTTGCAGTGCCCTGGTACTGGCACCTGGTAGTGGGCGGTTTCGCATTCGGTCTGATCTTCATGACGACCGATCCGGTTTCCGCATCCATGACCGACACCGGTCGCTGGTTCTACGGCATCCTGATCGGCTTTATGTGCGTATTGATTCGTGTCGTAAACCCGGCTTTCCCGGAAGGCATGATGTTGGCGATCCTGTTTGCCAACCTGTTCGCGCCGCTGTTTGACCACTTTGTGGTGCAGTCTCATATCAAACGGAGGTTGGCACGTGGCTAATAAAGATTCTGTAAAAGGTACACTGCTGGTCGCATTGGTCCTGTGTATTGTCTGCTCGGTGGTGGTTTCCACCGCAGCGGTCATGCTGAGACCGGCACAGAAGGCCAACGTTGAGCTGGACATGAAGCGCAACGTGCTGATGGCCGCGGGCCTGATCAATGACCCGAAGGCCAGCAAGTCAACGGTTGAAGACGCGTTCGCCAATGTGACGATTCGTTATGTCGATCTCAACACCGGTAAATTTACCGATGAGAAGCCGGAAGGTGGTCAGGGTCGCGCCGCGGCCAAGGTCCCGTCAGCCAGTGAAAAGCTGAATCCGGACGACGATGTTGCGAAGATCATTCGCCGCGAAAACATCTCCGAGGTTTACCTCGTGGAGAATAACGGCGAGCTGCAACGCGTTGTGCTGCCGGTGCGCGGTTACGGCCTGTGGAGTACGCTCTACGGCTTCCTCGCACTGGATAGCGATCTCAACACCGTGGCCGGCCTGGGCTTCTACGACCAGAAGGAAACCCCCGGATTGGGCGGTGAAGTAGACAACCCCAACTGGAAAGCACTGTGGCCGGGTAAGGAAGTCTTCGGTAAAGACGGCTCCGTGGATATCAGCCTGGTCAAGGGCGGAGTGGATCCGAACAGTCCCAAAGCGGTTCACCAGGTGGACGCACTGTCCGGTGCGACTCTCACCAGCAACGGTGTGCAGAACCTGCTGCACTTCTGGCTGGGCAGCGAGGGCTTTGGTCCCTTCCTGAAGAACCTGAAAGCAGGGGAGGCATAAGCAATGAAATTGAAAGAAATTCTGCTGGAGCCGGTATTCAACAATAACCCCATCGCGTTGCAGATCCTCGGTATCTGCTCCGCGCTGGCGGTAACCAGCTCCCTGAAAGTCACCCTGGTGATGTGTGTCGCACTGACCCTGGTAACGGCCTTCTCCAACCTGGCGGTTTCCTCTGTTCGGAACTACATCCCGAACAGCATCCGCATTATCGTGCAGATGACCCTGATTGCCTCTCTGGTAATCGTGGTGGATCAGATCATCAAGGCGACGGCCTACGACATCTCCAAGCAGCTGTCCGTATTCGTCGGCCTGATCATCACCAACTGTATCGTCATGGGGCGCGCGGAAGCCTTTGCCATGAAGCACGGCCCCGTGGCCAGCTTCCTTGACGGCATCGGCAACGGCCTCGGCTACAGCGCCATGCTTATTACCCTGGCATTCATCCGCGAGCTGTTCGGCGCTGGCAAACTGTTCGGTGTTGAAATCCTGCAGACCGTGAGCAACGGTGGCTGGTATGTGCCGAACGGCCTGCTGTTGCTGCCGCCCTCTGCCTTCTTCCTGATCGGACTGATTATCTGGGGCCTGCGCACCTGGAAACCGGGTCAGCGGGAAGAGACGGAATTCAAGATCGCGCCCAATACTAAAGCGCTGGCACAGGAGGCTTAATCGTGGAACATTTGATTTCTCTGGTCGTCCGCGCTGTATTCATCGAGAACATGGCGCTGGCGTTCTTCCTGGGCATGTGTACCTTCATGGCGGTGTCCAAGAAGATCGAAGCCGCTATCGGTCTCGGTGTCGCGGTCGTCGTGGTATTGACCCTGACGGTACCGGTCAACAACCTGATCTACACCTACCTGCTGAAAGACGGCGCCCTGGCCTGGGCGGGCTTCCCGAATGTGGACCTGAGCTTCCTCGGCTTGCTGTCTTACATCGGCGTAATCGCCGCTCTGGTGCAGATCCTGGAAATGTTCCTGGATAAATTCGTACCGGCGCTCTACAACGCGCTGGGCGTATTCCTGCCGCTGATCACCGTGAACTGCGCCATCATGGGTGCTTCACTGTTCATGGTCGAGCGCGAATACAACTTCAGCGAGAGTGTTGCCTACGGTTTCGGCGCCGGCGCTGGCTGGGCACTGGCGATCCTGGCCCTGGCCGGTATCCGCGAGAAGCTGAAATACAGCGACGTTCCGAACGGCCTGAAAGGCCTGGGCATCACCTTCGTTACCGTTGGCCTGATGTCCCTGGGCTTCATGTCTTTCGGCGGTATCGCACTCTAAGCGGGGGAGAAAGAACATATGAATATAGAAATTATCCTCGGCGTGGCCATGTTTACCGTCATCGTGCTGGCACTGGTGGCGGTGATCCTCGTCGCTCGCTCGCGCCTGGTAAACACGGGTAACGTCAACATCCTGGTGAACGGTGAGAAGACTCTCACCGTACCGGCCGGCGGCAAGCTGCTGCAGACTCTGGCTGCGAACAACCTGTTCCTGGCCTCCGCCTGTGGCGGCGGCGGCAGCTGCGCCCAGTGCGTGTGTAAAGTGGTATCCGGTGGTGGCGATATGCTGCCCACCGAAGCTGCGCACTTTACCCCGCGCGATGCGAAGGAAGGCAAGCGCCTTTCCTGTCAGGTGGCTGTAAAGCAGGACATGGAAATCGAAGTGCCCGAAGAGGTGTTCGGTGTGAAACAGTGGGAGTGCACTGTGGAATCCAACCCGAACGTGGCAACCTTCATTAAAGAGCTGACCCTGAAGCTGCCGGAAGGCGAAAACGTCGACTTCCGCGCTGGCGGTTACGTGCAGCTGGAAGCCCCGGCCCACCACGTGAAATTCTCCGACTTCAATGTCGAGCCGGAGTACCGCGGTGACTGGGAGCACTTCGGCTTCTTCAATCTGGAATCCAAGGTGACCGAGCCGGTTGTACGCGCCTATTCCATGGCCAACTATCCGGAAGAGAAGGGCGTTGTTAAGTTCAACATCCGTATCGCCACTCCGCCGCCGCGCACCGAAGGTGTGCCGCCGGGCCAGATGTCCTCTTACGTGTTCAGCCTGAAGCCGGGTGACAAGATCAAGGTGTACGGTCCCTTCGGTGAGTTCTTCGCCAAGGATACCGACAACGAAATGGTCTTTATCGGTGGTGGTGCCGGTATGGCGCCGATGCGTTCACACATCTTCGATCAGCTGAAGCGTCTGCACAGCAAGCGCAAGATCAGCTTCTGGTACGGTGCGCGTTCCCTGCGTGAGATGTTCTACGAGGACGACTACAACGGTCTGCAGGCAGAGTTCGACAACTTCCAGTGGCACGTGGCACTGTCCGATCCGCAGCCGGAAGACAACTGGACCGGTTACACCGGCTTCATTCACAACGTGGTCTACGAGAACTACCTCAAGGATCACCCGGCGCCGGAAGACTGCGAATACTACATGTGCGGACCGCCCATGATGAACGCGGCAGTCATCAATATGCTCAAAGATCTGGGTGTCGAGGATGACAACATCCTGCTCGATGACTTTGGTGGCTGATCGGAGACGTTAAATTGCAATTCGCAATTCGCAAGCCGATAACAATAAAAACAGGGCCCGTTAATCCGGCCCTGTTTTTGCTTTTCTGGCTGGTAATGAGTCTCACTGCCTGCGCCCCGGAATCTCGGGACTGGCAGCTGAGCGGACGCACTATGGGCACCACCTACCACATTACCGTGGTGGATGTACCCAGTGGCGTTGACAGTAAATCGCTGCAGCAACAGATCGACAGCGAGCTGCAGCAGGTCAACCAGGAGATGTCGACCTATATCGATGACTCCGAACTGATGCGCTTCAACCGCGGCCCGGTCGGCGAAGCCGTCCAGGTCAGCGGCCACCTGGCCGATGTGGTCGATAAGGCGCTGGATATCTATCAGCGCAGCGGTGGCGCTTTCGATATTACCGTGGGGCCCCTGGTTAACCTGTGGGGCTTTGGCCCGCAACCGGAACCGGACAAGGTGCCCTCCGACGAGGAGATCGCGCGGCTGGACAAAGTAGTGGGTTCCGACGCGCTCAAAGTGGAGCGCAACCCGGACCGCATTACCCGCAGTCGCCCGGTGGAACTCGACCTGTCGGCCATCGCCAAAGGACACGGAGTAGATCGCGTTGCCGAGTTGCTGGAACAGCAGGGCATCCGCAATTACCTCGTGGAAATTGGTGGAGAGGTGCGCACGCTCGGGCAGAACCCCAACGGTGTTGACTGGCGGATCGGCATCGAGCGCCCGGATCCCGGCGGCCGCGCCGTACAGGAGCCGATCGCCGTAAGCGGCCAGGCTGTGGCCACCAGCGGCGATTACCGCAACTACTACGAGCGCGATGGCGTGCGCTACGCACATACCATTGATCCGCGCACCGGGCGTCCGCTGCAACACCGCCTGGCATCGGTCACGGTGATTGCCGACAATTGCGCAGAGGCCGATGGCCTCGCCACGGCGCTGAATGTGATGGGTGCCGATGCGGGATTAAAATTGGCAGAGAAGGAAGGTCTCGCCGTATTCATGTTGGTGAAGACCGACGACGGATTCGCAGAACGCTACAGCAGTGCGTTCAAGCCGTATCTGTCGGGCGGCCAGTAAAGCGCCAGTTCATGCCGGCCGATGGCTGGCAAGTGTCTGCAGTCATCAATCCGGCACTCAGGTTTTGAGCCGGATTGGCGAGCAGTTTTAACGAGAGAGGTCTGAAAAGTGGTTGTATTTATTTTTGCGTTCGTGGCCATTGCTCTGGTGATTGTCGGTATGGCGCTCGGCGCCATCGTGCAGAACAAACCGCTGAAGGGCTCCTGTGGCGGGCTCAACAATCTCGGCCTGAAAGAGGGCTGCGAAATCTGTGGTGGTGACGACGACGCCTGCAAGAAAGAACAAGAGCGCCAGCAGCGGGAAGCGGCAGCCGGGGACCTGGCCTACGACGCCACCAAGCGCAAATAGTCGAGCCGTTTCCCTGCACAGCGGCCGTATCCACGGTGCGTTGAAACTTGTCGTGTCGGGCGCTTTCTTGCAGCGCCCGGGAACGACGCAGACAATTAACCGAAAAAATAAATGAGCTTGTAGATGTCAGAGCAAAAATACGATCTGGTAGTTATTGGTTCCGGCCCCGCCGGCGAAGCCGCCGCAATGAGCGCGGCAAAGAAAGGGATGCGTGTGGCGGTGGTCGAGCGCTATTCGGTCGTTGGCGGTAACTGCACGCACAAGGGCACCATTCCGTCCAAGGCTCTGCGTCACTCGGTCAAGCAGCTGATGCGCTACAACACCCAGCCGGTTTTTCGCGCCCTGGGCGAACCGCGCCGCCTGACATTCCCCCAGGTGATGCAGACGGTCAACAAGGTCATTTCCTTTCAGGTTGAGATGCACACCAGCTTCTACGCGCGCAATCGGGTCGATTTGATCCACGGTGAGGCGAAATTCCGCGATGCCGACAGCATCGAGGTCCAGCTCCCGGACGGCGCTGCAGAAATCATCACCGCGAAAAAGTTCGTGATTGCCACCGGCTCGCGCCCGTATCGCCCGGCGGATGTCGATTTTGACCACCCGCGGGTCTACGACAGCGATACCATTCTGGATATGCAGCACACGCCACACTCCATCATGATCTATGGTGCAGGTGTTATCGGCTGCGAGTACGCGTCTATCTTTGCCGCGCTGGGCGTCAAAGTGGACCTGATCAATACCCGCGGCAGCCTGCTCGAATTTCTCGATGACGAAATCTCCGATGCGCTCAGCTATCACCTGCGGGATATGGGCGTCACTGTGCGCCACCGCGAGGAATACGCCAAAGTGGTCCCCACCGACGCTGGTGTAATCATGGAAATGCAGTCCGGTAAACGTATTCACGCCGATGCGCTGCTGTGGTGTAACGGTCGCTCCGGTAACACCGGCAGCCTGGGCCTGGAAAATGTCGGGCTGGAAGCTAACCACCGCGGCCAGTTGAGCGTCGATGAGCATTACTGTACCGCCGTGGACAAGATCTTTGCCGTCGGCGACGTCATCGGCTGGCCGAGTCTCGCCAGTGCCTCCTACGATCAGGGCCGCGCGGTGGCGGCAGCCATTGCCGGCCGCGGCCACCACGTGGTCGAGGATGCACCCACCGGAATTTACACCCTGCCGGAAATCTCTTCCGTCGGTAAAACAGAATCGGAACTCACCGCTGCCAAGGTGCCTTATGAAGTAGGGCGCGCACTGTTCAAGCACACCGCGCGGGCGCAGATTTCCGGTGAGCGCGTGGGCATGCTGAAAATCCTGTTCCACATCGAGACGCGGGAAATTCTGGGTATTCACTGCTTCGGCGCCGAAGCCGCGGAAATCGTCCATATCGGCCAGGCCATCATGAAACAACCCGCGCCGAACAACACCATCGATTTCTTCGTCAACACGACTTTCAATTACCCGACCATGGCGGAGGCCTACCGCAGTGCCGCGCTGGATGGACTGAATAGGGTGGCGCGGCTGTGACGGAACCTTCGCCGAGCGAATTCCGCGAGCTGGTGCGGAGCTTCTTTGAGCAGATCCCATTCAACCGGCAGATTGGCCTGGAGATGCGCGAGCTGGACCTGGAACAGCTCACTATCTCCGCGTCCTTCGAGCTGCGTCCGGAATTGATCGGTAATATCTGGAAGAACATCCTGCACGGCGGTGTTATTGCCACTGCACTCGACACCGTCGGCGGACTCACCGCCATGGTGGCGGCCTATCAGCGCATGGGCGATGTCGACTGGAAAGAGAAAACGGCGCGGCTGTCGAAATTGGGCACCGTCGATATGCGGGTGGATTATTTAAAGCCGGGCAGGGGAGAGCGCTTCGTCTGCCATGGGTCAATTCTGCGTGCCGGCAACAAGCTGGTGGTGACGAGGATGGAACTGGTCAACGATCAGGAAGAGTTGATCGCAACGGGCACCGCAACCTATCTCTACTAGGGCCTGTTCAGGCCCCGTCGTTATTCTGCAGTGACAGGCAGTTGCTGTTTCATCTTTTGGCAGGCGGCCTTTTTCTCTTCAGCGGACATTGCCTGCCAGCGCTTGGTTGCCTGCTTCTCGCTTTCGGCGAAGGCCTTTTCGAAACTCTCGACATTGAGGCCGGCCTTGGCGAGTTGTGCCCGCTGTCGCTCTTTGATCTCGGCCAGGCGTTCAGCGCTGTAATCACCACATGATTTGGCGGTGACATGCATCATGCCGCTGATCTTTCCCAATTGGCTGGCCATATCCGGCCCCGGAGACTTGGCTGACTCGCTCTGTGCGGTTGCCGTCAGGCTTGACGCTGCGACAGCGAACACTGCAATGAGTGAAAGGGCTGATCTGATCATGCTGCCATCCTGGTCCAGTGTCCTGGGCTCGAAAGCCCGGTGACGGTTATCCGTTGTTATGCTTTTTGACCGTGTGCAGTGCCACGTTGCGTTCAAAGTACACGTAGAAACCTGGGTACTCCCAGCGGGTAATGGCGGGTTCGCCGACGGGTCCCTGGATGCCAATCGGGTCACCGAGGAGGGCGCTGACATCTTCCTTTTTCAGGCCGCGCATCTCTTTGACAGGTGCGTCATTGCCCTGGCTGCCAACCGGGACTTCGATGGTTTCCGCCCGCGCGCAGAGTGCGAACGCGAACAAGGCGGCGCCGACGAAGAGGGAGGGTTTTCGGCTGCGGAATTTGCTGAACATGGATCCTGCTCCGGATTCTTGTAGTTGCTGGCCAATTAAAGCAGATATTGTGCCTAAACATTTGGAATTCTTCACGTTTTTCAGCCTTGATCCGCATTCGGGGCGGCATCCACTGCCGCCGGCTAATTTGCACCGACGGTCCGGCCGCAAGCGGACAGGGCTGGGGCAATGGGCGATGTGCTAGGCTGGAAAGCAAACCCTTGCCGCAGGCTCGCCTGGATGCGAATTGCACAATATTTCTCCACCGTCGGGCTGCTGATCGGCACCATCTTTTTCGCGCTCTCCCTCACGCCATCCCTGATTCCCCGCAGCGACTTCGTGCAGGGCTGTATTTCCGGTGTGTCCTTCACCGCGGGCTATGGCGTCGGTGTTTTCCTGATGTGGATCTGGGCCTTTCTGCAGCTTCCCACCGGCGGCGAGCGATTGCAGCGGGTACTGGGCTGGGTCGCGGGTATTTTGTGTGTGCTGCTGGCACTGGGGTTCCTGCTGCAGGCCACCCGGTGGCAGAACTCGGTGCGGACACTGATGGGAATGGAAGAGGTCACCGGGATGCGGCCGTTCACGGTGGCCCTGGTGGCGGCAGCGGTATTCCTCCTGCTGGTGATGCTGGCGAAGGCGTTCAGGCGCCTGTTCCTGTTCTTCACCGCCAAGCTGGAGCACCGCATTCCCCAGCGCATCTCCACGCTGCTCGGACTGCTGGCGGCCTTCGCGCTGTTCTGGATCCTGTTCAACGATGTAGTGCTGTCCGCGGCACTGCACAAGGTGGACCACATTTACCAGCAGCTGGACGCGCGCATTGTGCCGGACATGCAAGAACCCACGGATCCGATGAAACCCGGCAGCCCCGAGTCACTGGTGCGCTGGAAGGACATGGGTCACCAGGGGCGGCGCTATCTGGCGCTTGCCCCCACAGGCAAGGATATCGCCGAAGTGACCGGCACTGCCAAGGACCCGATCCGGGTCTATGTGGGGCTGAATGCGGCGGACACGCCGAAAGAGCGCGCCCGGCTGGCGCTGGAAGAGCTGAAGCGGGTAGGGGGCTTCGAGCGCTCGACACTGATCCTGATTACCCCGACCGGTACCGGCTGGGTGGACCCGGGGGCGATCAACTCGGTCGAATACCTGCTCCGCGGGGATGTCTCCAGTGTCGCTGCCCAGTACTCCTATCTGCCCAGTCCGATTGCCTTGATGACCGAGGATGCCTACGGGCGGGAGACGGCGCGGGCACTGTTTGAATCGATCTATGGCTACTGGAGTAACTTGCCGCGAGAATCGCGCCCGCGGCTGTACCTGTTTGGCTTGAGCCTGGGAGCACTGAACTCGGATCGCTCCTTCGATTTCTACGACATCATCGACGATCCCTTTGACGGCGCGCTCTGGGCCGGACCGCCATTTCGCAGCGATACCTGGCGGGATGTCACCGCGGACCGGGATGCCGGTTCGCCGGCGTGGCTGCCCCAGTTCCGCGGCGGCGCGGTGGTGCGCTTCGGCAACCATTTCGGCGGTTACCAGGAAGGCAAAGTGCCCTGGGGTAATTTCCGCCTTGCCTTTCTGCAGCATGGCAGCGACCCCATCGTGTTTTTTGCGCCGGGCGCGGCGTATCGCCGGCCGGCCTGGATGGAGAAGCCGCGGGCGCCGGATGTTTCTCCGCAGTTGCAGTGGTACCCCATCGTGACCATGCTGCAGCTGGCCATGGACATGCACGCGGGCATCGCCCCGATGGGCTTCGGCCACAGCTACGCGCCGGCGGACTATGTGCATGCGTGGAAATCGCTGACCCAGCCGGAGGGTTGGAGCGAGGCGGACCTGGAAAAGCTGCGGAAAAAACTCCTTACGTGGAATCCGCGCTGATTCCGTCTGTCCAAGTGCTGGGCCGTTGGCCGCACTGTTTCCGGCCCGAGCCGTAATATCCGGGCTAAATACTTGGATTTCTTGGCGTTTTTCCGCTTAAATCACCCACATGATAAAGCCCGTACCCCTTTATATCGGCCTGCGCTATGTGGCCGCCCGCCGTCGTCAGCAGTTTATTTCCTTCATCAACGGATTTTCCCTGCTTGGCATGGCGCTGGGCGTACTGGCGCTGATCGTCGTCACCTCGGTGATGAACGGTTTCGACCGGGAACTGAAAACCCGCATCCTCAGCGTGGTGCCCCACGGCTTCGTGCAGAAAGAGGGTGGTCTGAAAGACTGGCACGGCGCTGCGGCGCAACTGGAACAGCAGCCCCACGTTATGGCCGCCAGTCCGTTTGTGCGCGATTTTGCCCTGTTGGGCGCTAACGGCAGTAATCACGGTGTCGAGTTTCAGGGCGTGGATCCCAAGGCACTGAAAAATGTGTCGGCGGTCGGCGACCATATCCTGATGGGTAGCCTCGATGCGCTGAAGCCGCGCAGCTACAACATCGTGTTGGGGCGTATTCTGGCGCGCCAGCTGAACGTCATTCCCGGCGACAGCGTCATTCTCACCCTGCCGGAAGTGGTGGTGACACCGGCCGGGATATTCCCGCGCACCAAGCGCTTTACCGTGGCCGGCATCTTTTCCGTGGGCGCCCAGGTGGATCAGAGCCTGGCCCTGATGAATATCGAAGACGCCGCGCGCCTGCTGCGCATGCGCGGCAAGGTGCAGGGGCTGCAACTGCGTTTCGACGATATGGATAATGCCCTCGGCCGGGTGTCCGGTTACGCCGCTGCGCTCGGCGAGGGTTTTACCGGTGAGGACTGGAGCCACTCCCAGGGCAGTCTGTTCCAGGCGGTAAAAATGGAAAAAACCGTGGTGACGTTGATGCTGATGATCATCGTCGCCGTGGCCGCGTTCAACATTGTCTCCGCGCTCGTACTGATGGTGGCGGACAAGCGTTCGGATATCGCCGTATTGCGCACGCTGGGATTGACCTCGCGGCAGATCATGGCGGTGTTCGTGGTGCAGGGCAGTGCTATCGGTATTATCGGCGCTGTGATCGGCGGCGTACTGGGAACGCTGATCGCCTTCAATCTCACCGAAATGGTCAGCTGGATGGAAAACCTGCTGGGCATGAAGATTTTTGATCCGCGCGTATTTTTTGTCAGCTTCCTGCCCTCTGAATTCCGCACCAGCGACGCGGTCATTGTGCTGACCGCGGCGGTGCTGATGAGCCTGCTGGCAACCCTGTTTCCCGCCTGGCGCGCCGCGCAGATTGCGCCGGCTGAAGCGCTGCGATACGAATAAGTAGAAGGCCCAAGAATGAATAGCCAAGTCGAATTGCAAACCGAACAGGTGCGGCCCGCTAACTCCGGTAGCGGCGAAGTGGTGCTGGCCTGTCGCGAACTGTGTAAGAGTTACCGCCAGGGCAACAACGAGCTGCAAGTGCTGCGCGGCGTGGAGCTGCAGGTGGCCAAAGGCGAGAAGCTCGCCATCGTCGGCGCCTCCGGCTCCGGCAAGTCGACACTGCTGAACCTGCTCGGCGGCCTGGATACGCCCACTACCGGCGAAGTCTGGGTGGCGGGGCAGAACCTGGCCAGCCTGAATGCGAACGAGCGCGGCTGGCTGCGCAACAGCAGCCTCGGTTTTGTCTACCAGTTTCACCATCTGCTCGGCGAGTTCTCGGCGCTGGAAAACGTGGCCATGCCGCTGCTGATCGGCAAGCAGTCAGTGGCTGATGCGCGTGCAGAAGCCACGGCGATGCTACAGGCGGTCGGTCTCGGCGAGCGCCTGAGCCACAAGCCGTCACAGCTGTCCGGCGGCGAGCGCCAGCGGGTGGCCATCGCGCGGGCGCTGGTGACGCGGCCCGCCTGTGTGCTGATGGATGAGCCGACCGGTAACCTGGACCGGGCCACGGCGAAGGAAATCCATAAACTGATGGATCGCCTCAATCGCGAGCTGGAAATCAGTTTCGTAATCGTCACCCACGATCCGGATCTGGCGGCGGCGCTCGACCGCACCCTGCACCTGATCGACGGTCGCCTCGAAAGCAACTGGCACCAGGGTGATCATGTTTAGACCGCTGCCCACTTTTATCGGCCTGCGCTATGCGGGCGCCCAGCGTCGCAGCGACGATTCCGCCGGCCTGGTGTCGTTTATTTCCGGTCTGTCCATGGTGGGCCTGATTCTCGGCGTGGCGCTGATGATCGTGGTGATGTCGGTGATGAACGGCTTCGACCGCGAACTGCGCGAGCGAATTCTCGGCATCATGCCGCACGCGACCATCTACAACACTAGTCCGGAAATCGACTGGCCGGCGCTGCGCGACCAGCTGGCTGCGTCGCCAGAGGTGGTGTCCGCGGCGGAGGTGTGGCAGGTCAATGCGCTGGCGCGCAAGGGCAGGGAGGTCACGCCGCTACTGGTGCAGGGCGTGAATCCCGACACCATTGTCCAGGTTTCGAATATCGGGCGTTTCCTGAAACCGGAAAGCCTGGCGAGTTTGCGGCCGGGCGGCGGCAGCGATGGCGGTGTGATTCTCGGCCGTGGACTGGCGGAAAAACTCGGCGTCAAAACCGGCGAGCATATCTCCCTGATCGTGCCCAACAGTAATGATTCCGGCGGCCGTCAGGCCGCACGCCTGGCCGGCTTCCGCGTCACGGATATCTTCCATTCCGGCACTTCGCTGGATCAGTCCCTGGCGCTGGTTTCCTGGCAGCAGGCCCGCGAACTCGCAGGTGGTTCCGGCGGTGCCGGAGTGCAGCTGCGTTTCCACCGGATGCTGCAGGCGAATGGCATTCTGCGTGATCTGTTGCACCAGCTGCCGGCGCAGAACTTTTACGGCAGCGACTGGACCAGTACCCAGGGCAATCTCTACCAGGCGATCCAGATGTCCCGCAACCTGGTGGGGCTGTTGGTGCTGTTGATCATTGCCATTGCCGCCTTCAACGTGGTTTCCACGCTGGTGATGGTGGTCATCGACAAACACAGCGATATCGCCATCCTGCGCACCATGGGTGCGAGTACGCGGGAAATCCTGCTCACGTTTGTCAGCCAGGGCGCCCTGGTCGGTCTCGTCGGCGCGTTGGTTGGCGGCATCCTCGGGGTGATCGGTTCGCTGGTGGTGACCGACGTTGTGGATGCGATCCAGTCTCTGTTCGGCATTCAGTTCCTGAAGTCCGACGTCTATCCGGTGGATTACCTGCCGTCACAACTGCAGTGGTCGAATGTGGCTCTGGTGGTGGGTGCGGGCTTCCTGCTCAGCCTGCTGGCGACACTCTACCCATCTCTGCAGGCGAGCCGCGTACAACCGGCCGCTGCGCTGCGCAACGAGCAATAATGGCGCCGGGCGAGGGCGGGAACAGCCATCGCCTGGCGTTCGACGTCTACGGTCGTTTCGTACTTGTCCTGGTGCGGGAAGGGGATGTCTGGAGAGTTTTCCGGAAGGGTGAGGGTACCTTGAGGCCTGAGCCCGGCCTGGTCATTCCCGGCGATATTGCGCCTGGCGATCTCTGCATTTTCCTCGACGACCACTATCACGAGCTTGCCGCGGCCGGACAGGAAATCCGGCAGCTAGACCGCTGAGCGTTTCTCGATACGCATCTTCCAGCGCTTGACCACGTGCCAGCGCCACAATCCCTGCATGGCGAAATAGGACACAGCGGCGAAGAAAATGCCGGTCAACAGCGAGCCGAAGAATAGCGGCAGCCAGATTTTCCCCACTTCCTGCGTCAGCCACTGCAACGACAGTTCAATTTTGAAATCCAGCGGCGGCGTGCCCAGGATCCAGGCGCCCAGCTTGTAGGTGCTGTAAAAGATGGCGGGCATGGTCACCGGGTTGCTGATCCACACCAGTATCATCGATAGCGGCAGGTTGCAGCGAAACCACAGGGCGAGCAGGGCGGCGATGATCATCTGGCCGGGCAGCGGCAGGAAGCTGGTAAAGACCCCCACGGCGAAGGCCACCGACACCGAATGGCGGTTCAGGTGGAACAGGTTGGGGTCGTGCAGCAACTTTCCGAGAAACTTCAGGCCATTATTCGCGCGTACCTGTTCGGGAGTTGGCAGCCAGCGCCTGATAAAACTCTTCGGCATAACGTTGATCGATCCGGAAACCGGCAGCCCTAAACAATGGATGTCGTCGATACAGGAAGTGAGTTCGCACGGCGTTCCCGCTTCCAGTGCTGCCAGTAAATAAGCATAGAGTGCCCGGGCAGCGAGGGATAGTGGGGCCGTAGCGGGCGCTATTATGCCGCCTTCGCTGTAACAAGACTACCGCTCCATTTTAATTCAGTTTCTGATTTAGATTGTCAACACATCATTGTGTGGGCTACCGGTTGACGTCAGGTTTTTGGTGATCTATGGTGCTCGCACATTAAGATTGTCGACAATCTGGAGTCGGGCAGGGATTCATATGGCGTTGGAAGACGTGCAAGTGGAGTCGGTGGAAGCGGGGCAGAGCCTGGCTGACCGCCTATTTGTGACTCTTCGGGGCGAAATCGTCGAGGGCCTGATCCCCGCCGGCAGCAAGATCAGCGAGCCGGAATTGGCGCGGCGCTTCAATGCCAGCCGCGGCAGTCTTCGCGAAGCGGTGATGCGCCTGGAGTCCCTCGGACTGCTGGAACGGCGGGTCAATGTCGGCGCACGGGTCGTCGACCTGACCGAGCGCGGCCTGCTGGAGCTCTACGACGTGCGCGAGGCCCTGGAAGGCATGGCCTGTCGCCTGGCGGCAACCGAGCGGACGGGGGAAGACCTGGACGCACTGCGCGAGATGCTGGCGCGTCACGAGCAGCAGGAAGAGCTGCAGGCCGGGCGCGCCTATTTCCAGCCGGAAGGCGACTTCGATTTCCATTTCCGCATCGTGCAGGCCTCCAACAACGACCTGCTGATCGACACCCTGTGCAACCGCCTCTACTACCGCGTGCGCATGTACCGCTACCAGCTGGGCATGGCCAGTCCCCGCGCCAAGAGCGCCTTCCGCGAGCACAGCAATATCATCGATGCCATCGAAGCCGGAGACGGCGAACTGGCAGAAATCCTGATGCGGCGCCATATCCGCGCGTCGCGACTCAATATCGAAAAGAAACTGACGCAATAAACCTGAAGAGAAACGAGGTCGTTCATGAGCCAATCAATGACTGCCGGCGCGCGCTTCCGCCGCGCCCTTGCCGAAACCAATCCGCTGCAGGTTGTAGGCACCATCAACGCCTATAGTGCCATCATGGCCGAGCGTATCGGTCACAAGGCCATCTACCTGTCAGGTGCCGGCGTTGCCAACGCCTCATACGGCCTGCCGGACCTGGGCATGACCAGTCTCGACAACGTGCTCGAGGACGTACGCCGCATCACCGCAGCCACCGAACTGCCGCTGCTGGTGGATATCGATACCGGCTGGGGCGGCGCCTTCAACATTTCCCGCACCATCAAGGAAATGATCCGCGCCGGCGCCGGTGCAGTGCACATCGAAGACCAGGTGGCGCAGAAGCGCTGTGGTCACCGCCCGAACAAGGAAATCGTTTCCAAAGAAGAAATGGTCGACCGTATCAAGGCGGCGGTAGACGCGCGCACCGATGACGACTTCTTCATCATGGCCCGCACCGACTCCTTCGCGCAGGAAGGTCTGGACGCTGCGATCGAGCGCGCCCAGGCCTGTATCGAAGCTGGCGCCGACGGCATCTTCGCCGAAGCGGTCACCGAACTGGAGCACTATCGCGCGTTCAAAGATGCACTGAATGTGCCGATCCTTGCCAACATCACCGAGTTCGGCAAAACCAAGCTGTACAACGCGAAGGAGCTGGGTGAAGCCGGCGCCGATATAGTGCTTTACCCGCTTTCCGCATTCCGCGCGATGAACAAAGCGGCGGAAAACGTCTACACCAGCATTCTCGAAAACGGCGACCAGCAGGCGGTGGTGGACACCATGCAGACCCGCGCCGAGCTGTACGACTACCTGAATTACCACGACTTCGAGCAGAAGCTCGACGAACTGTTCAAAAAGTAATTTGGCGGTGCGCCCGGCGCACCCCGACAACCGACATCAGAGAGAAAAGGGGAATATAAGATGGCAGAGAAGAAACTCGGCGGAGCCGGCCTGCGCGGCCAGGTAGCTGGTAAAACCGCACTGTCCACCGTGGGCAAATCCGGTTCCGGCCTGACTTACCGCGGCTACGACGTCAAAGACCTGGCGGAAAACTGCGAATTTGAAGAAGTCGCTTACCTGATTTTCTACGGCGAACTGCCCACCAAGGCGCAACTGGCCGATTACAAAGGCGTGCTGAAAGGCATGCGCGGCCTGCCGCAGGCGCTGAAAGAAGTACTGGAGCGCATCCCCGCCGACGCCCACCCGATGGACGTCATGCGTACCGGCTGCTCCATGCTGGGCAACCTGGAAGGTGAAGAGAGCTTCGACCAGCAGCTGGAAAAAGCCAACCGTCTGCTGGCCGCTTTCCCGTCCATCATCTGTTACTGGTACCGCTTCACCCACGACGGCGTGCGCATCGAAACCGAAACCGACGACGACTCCATCGGTGGCCACTTCCTGCACATGCTGCGCGGCGAAAAGCCCAACGCCCTGCACGAGCAGGTAATGAACGTTTCCCTGATCCTGTACGCCGAGCACGAGTTCAACGCCTCCACCTTCACCGCGCGCGTCTGCGCCTCCACCCTGTCCGACCTGTTCAGCTGCATCACCGGTGCCATCGGCACCCTGCGCGGCCCGCTGCACGGCGGCGCCAACGAAGCGGCGATGGAACTGATCGAGCGCTTCTCCTCCGCGGACGAAGCCGAGAAAGAACTGCTGGGCATGCTGGAGCGCAAGGAAAAGATCATGGGCTTCGGCCACGCGATCTACACCGAATCCGACCCGCGCAACGCCATTATCAAGCAGTGGTCTGAAAAGCTGGCTGCCGACGTGGGCGACGAAGTGTTGTACCCGGTTTCCGTGCGCTGCGAAGAAGTGATGTGGCGCGAGAAGAAGCTGTTCTGTAACGCCGACTTCTTCCACGCATCCGCGTACCACTTCATGGGCATTCCCACCAAGCTGTTCACCCCGATCTTCGTGATGTCCCGCCTCACCGGTTGGGCCGCCCACGTATTTGAGCAGCGCGCCGACAACCGCATTATCCGCCCGAGCGCGGAATATGTCGGTGTGGAGCCGCGCAAGGTAACGCCGATCGCAGAACGCTAAGGAACCTCTGAATAATTACTGCGCGTGCGCCTGACGGCGTCCGGCTGTGCTCGGAATGCTCACGTACTTCAAGTACGCTCCGCTTCCTCCGCGCAGGCGGCCACCGTCAGCCACCCGCTCGCTACATTATTCAAAGGCTCCTACATAACCTGATGCGAAGGTGTCGGTGCCGGGTCGGGTTTTGCTGGACTGTCGAAAAGAGGGACCTTTTCGACAAGCCCCCATGGATGGGTTCACGGCGTGTCCATCAAAACCCGACCCGGTGCCGGCACCGCCACCAAACGCCCCGACTAAATGACCCGACTGGGTGACTAGAAATGAACACCGAATTCCGCAAAAAACTCCCCGGCACAGATCTCGACTTTTTCGACACCCGCGAGGCGGTCGAAAACATCCAGCCGGGTGCTTATGAAAAACTGCCGTATACCTCCCGTATCCTGGCGGAAAACCTCGTGCGCCGCTGTGAGCCGGAAAAACTCACCGACGCCCTCAAGCAGATCATCGAACGCAAACGCGACCTCGACTTCCCGTGGTTCCCCGCGCGCGTCGTCTGCCACGATATTCTCGGCCAGACTGCACTGGTGGATCTCGCCGGCCTGCGCGATGCCATCGCAGAGAAGGGTGGTGACCCCGCCAAGGTAAACCCGGTGGTGCCCACCCAGCTGATCGTCGACCACTCCCTGGCCGTCGAGCACCCCGGTTTTGAAAAAGACGCGTTCGAAAAGAACCGCGCGGTGGAAGAGCGTCGCAACGAAGACCGCTTCCACTTCATCAACTGGACCAAGACCGCATTTGAAAATGTCGACGTGATCCCGCCCGGCAACGGCATCATGCACCAGATCAACCTGGAGAAAATGTCACCAGTGGTGCAGGTGAAAGAAGGTGTCGCCTTCCCGGATACCTGTGTCGGCACCGACAGCCACACCCCGATGGTGGATGCGCTCGGCGTAATCTCCGTAGGCGTGGGTGGCCTCGAAGCCGAGAGCGTCATGCTCGGCCGCGCCTCCTACATGCGCCTGCCCGATATCATCGGCGTGGAGCTGACCGGCAGACTGCAGCCCGGCATCACCGGTACCGACATGGTGCTGGCCCTGACCGAATTCCTGCGCCGCGAGCGTGTAGTGGGTGCGTATCTCGAATTCTTCGGCGAAGGCGCTTCCAGCCTGAGCCTGGGCGACCGCGCCACCATTGCCAACATGACGCCCGAGTACGGCGCCACCGCCGGCATGTTCGCCATCGACGAGCAGACCATCGACTACCTGAAGCTCACCGGCCGCGACGACGAGCAGGTAGCTTTGGTAGAGAAGTTCGCGAAAGAAACCGGCCTCTGGGCAGACACTTTAAAGGGAGCCGAGTACGAGCGCGTACTTAAGTTCGACCTCTCCTCCGTAGGCCGCAACCTGGCCGGCCCGTCCAACCCGCACGCACTGCTTCCGGTATCCGAACTGGCCAACCGTGGCATCGCCAAAGAATGGGAAGAGAAAGAAGGCGAGATGCCGGACGGCGCGGTGATCATTGCCGCGATCACCAGCTGCACCAACACCAGTAACCCGCGCAACATGATTGCGGCGGGCCTGATTGCGCGCAACGCCAACAAGCTCGGCCTGACCCGCAAGCCCTGGGTGAAAACCTCTCTGGCTCCGGGTTCCAAGACCGTAAAAATGTACCTGGAAGAAGCCGACCTGCTGCCGGAACTGCAGCAACAGGGCTTCGACGTGGTCGCCTTTGCCTGCACCACCTGTAACGGCATGAGCGGCGCGCTGGACCCGAAAATCCAGAAAGAAGTGATCGACCGCGACCTGTACGCCACCGCCGTACTGTCCGGCAACCGCAACTTCGACGGCCGTATCCATCCGTACGCCAAGCAGGCGTTCCTGGCTTCGCCGCCCTTAGTAGTGGCCTACGCCATCGCCGGCACCATCCGCTTCGATATCGAGAAAGATGTACTGGGCCACGACAAAGACGGCAACCCGGTCACCCTGAAAGATATCTGGCCGAGCGATGAAGAGATCGACGCGATCGTCAAACAGAGCGTGAAGCCCGAGCAGTTCCGCGAGGTCTACATCCCGATGTTTGACCTGAACAAGGCGGAAGCAGAGAAGGGCGAGCCGCTGTACCACTGGCGCCCGCAGAGCACCTACATCCGCCGCCCTCCTTACTGGGAAGGCGCTTTAGCGGGAGAGCGCGCGCTGAAAGGCATGCGTCCGCTGGCGGTACTGGGTGACAACATCACCACCGACCACCTGTCGCCGTCCAACGCGATCCTGGCCAGCAGTGCCGCCGGTGAATACCTGGCGAAAATGGGCCTGCCGGAAGAGGACTTCAACTCGTACGCCACCCACCGCGGCGATCATCTCACCGCCCAGCGCGCCACCTTCGCCAACCCGAAACTGTTGAACGAAATGGTGCGCGACGACAACGGTGCAGTGAAGCAGGGCTCCCTGGCCCGCGTCGAGCCGGAAGGCAAGGTCACGCGCATGTGGGAAGCCATCGAAACCTACATGGAGCGCAAGCAGCCGCTGATCATTATTGCCGGCGCCGACTACGGCCAGGGCTCCTCCCGTGACTGGGCCGCCAAGGGCGTACGTCTCGCCGGCGTGGAAGCGATCGTGGCCGAAGGCTTCGAGCGCATTCACCGCACCAACCTGATCGGCATGGGCGTGCTGCCACTGGAGTTTCAGCCGGGCACCACCCGCGAGACCCTGGGCCTCGACGGCACCGAGACTTATGACGTGATCGGCGACCGCACCCCGCGCGCGACCCTGACCCTGCTGATCCACCGCAAAGACGGTGAAACCGTAGATGTGCCGGTGACCTGTCGCCTGGATACCGCGGAAGAAGTCTCCATCTACGACGCCGGCGGTGTACTGCAGCGCTTCGCCAACGACTTCCTGGAAGCCGAAGCCAACGCCTAAACCCAACCACCGTCATCCCGGACTCGATCCGGGATCCAGTAAAAAACCTCGTCATCCCGGACCCGATCCGGGATCCAGCTGACCTCCCGTCATGCCGGACCTGATCCGGCATCCAGCTTCGAGGCACTGGGTCCCGGATCAAGCCCGGGACGACGACAGTGTGAGAAACCCCATGACTCATGCCCCCCAAATAAAAGTCCCCGCCACCTACATGCGCGGCGGCACCAGCAAGGGCGTGTTCTTCCGCCTGCAGGACCTCCCTGAATCGGCCCAAGTCCCGGGCCAAGCAAGAGACAACCTGCTGCTGCGGGTGATCGGCAGCCCCGATCCCTACGGCAAGCAGACCGACGGCATGGGCGGGGCCACCTCCAGCACCAGCAAAACCGTCATCCTGTCGAAGAGCGAGCAGCCGGAGCACGACGTGGATTACCTGTTCGGACAGGTCTCCATCGACAAGCCGTTCGTGGACTGGTCCGGCAACTGCGGCAACCTCACCGCCGCCGTCGGTGCCTTCGCCATCAACAGCGGCTTCGTCGATGCGGCTCGCGTTCCAGAGAACGGCATCTGCACCGTGCGCATCTGGCAGGCCAATATCAAGAAAACCATCATCGCCCACGTACCCATCACCAATGGGGAAGTGCAGGAGACCGGTGATTTCGAGCTGGACGGCGTCACCTTCCCCGCGGCAGAGGTCCAGATCGAATTCATGGACCCGGCGGATGGAGAAGGGGCCATGTTCCCCACCGGCAACCTGGTGGACGACCTGGAAGTACCCGGCGTCGGTACCCTGAAAGCCACCATGATCAACGCCGGTATCCCGACCATATTCATTAATGCGGCGGATATCGGTTACACCGGCACGGAACTGCAGGAAGCCATCAACGGTGACGACAAGGCCCTGGCCATGTTCGAGACCATTCGTGCATATGGTGCGAAGGCCATGGGCCTGATCGAAAACGTGGAAGAGGCAGCCGCCCGCCAGCATACCCCCAAGGTCGCGTTCGTCGCGGAGCCCAAGGGCTATGCGGCCTCCAGTGGCAAGCAAGTGGACGCGGGTGAAATCGACCTGCTGGTACGTGCGCTGTCCATGGGCAAACTGCACCACGCCATGATGGGCACCGCTGCGGTGGCCATCGGCACCGCCGCCGCGATTCCCGGTACCCTGGTCAATCTGGCCGCAGGGGGAGGGGAGCGCAATGCCGTGACCTTTGGCCATCCGTCAGGCACCTTGCGGGTGGGTGCGGAGGCTGAAGTGGTTAATGGGCAGTGGACGGCTACCAAGGCCATTATGAGCCGCAGTGCAAGGGTTCTGATGGAGGGGTGGGTGCGGGTGCCCGGTGATTCTTTTTAGTTCACCTTGCAGTAGAAGCGGCTAATAGCAGTGGGAACTGTCTAAGCTGACTTCGGAAGTTGAAAAAGCGAGCCTCAATTGAGGCTCGCTTTTTTTTATGTTTGTCGTTGACCGATTGATATTTAACCGTAATGCAACTTGTAACCCTCGATTAGGGTGGTGTCTAAGTTTGATCTCTTCGGTGGGAGGCTAAGTCGTTGACTTAAAGTGGGATTTTAATACTATCTTGGGGAGCTATATCTAGAGATTTAAAGATACCGCACAATATAATTTTGTCGGGAAGCAATCTCACCCATCGCAATTTGAAGGTTTGTAGATTGTTTTGGTCGGCTGATTTGCCATTGATTGCCGAATTACCAAGAAGAAAATTATAAAGTAGCGCCTGTATAATAAGCCGTTAAGCATCCGAGTTAAGTGAGGTAGTTTTGAAATTATTACAATGGACTCTGTTTGTAGACATGCTTGGATACAGGGAGGTCAATGGCTCTATTTACTCCGATAAAGATGCAGAAGAATTTATAGAGTTTATGGAGGCAAATAAAAATATTCTTGATTACTCTAATCGTGACAAGGTCAAGGAACGATACAAAAAAGATGAGTTTGATTTATATGAGTATTATGAGGTGCATAGCTGTTTCGTATCTGACTCAATTATAATTACATACAAGCCTAAAGAAGTTGAAAAGCTAGCCAACGAAGAAGAGAAATTTATGCATTCGGCAAATGCATTGTTTATCATTTGCATGAGGCTTCAGACTTTGATTTTTCATTGCTTCATGGAAAGGGGGATATTTTTAAGGGGCGGAATCTCATCAAAATACGCATATATAAAAGATAGTTTCGCTGTTGGCGAGGGAGTTATTGAGGCGTATTTGGCAGAGAGTTCAATTGCAAAGTATCCAAGAATTGTCTTGCACCCTAATGTGGAGGAGAACGAAAAGCTAATAGAAAAAATAAAATTTTTGTCTGATGTGATGTATGGTGGAAAATCATTGATTCAAAGGGATGATAAGGACGGAATTTTGTTTTTAGACTACATAGGACATGCGTTATCTTCGTCAGATTTGAATAGTGCGGCTGTTGCTCGGTCTGCTGCAGTTAACCCCCTCATGTTCTTGGCTCAGAAATACGCTACATTGAATTATGTTCGTCGACATTATGAGGCTCTGAAAAATAAGATTGGTGAAATTGAAAGTGGTCTTAAGCAAGCTGAAAGTGAATCGAAAGAATATGAACAAATATCGAGAGTGCTAAGTAAATTTATTTGGCTAAAGGAATATCATAATCGCAGCATCGCTGGTATTAAAGAGCTTGAGGGCTACCTCGTAGCATAGTTATATGCTTAACAAGCGCTGCAGGCCGATAGCTTACGCCGTGTACTATCGCGCACTCGCTGCTGCTTTAAATTTCGCGTAAAACGTTCGCAATGCAAGCTGTGGCTGGCTGCTGAGTGCGGCGTTATATTTTCGGAGTAGTTAATGTCTGATGGTCTTTTAAGACAGAGAAGAAATCTTATTCTCATTTCGTCATTGCTGATATTCTTGCGTTTTTCTAAAGTTGAAATATCGAAATTGTCATTTCTTGGTGTGGAGTTTGGAAGTTTTGAAAATCCTAGCGCCATCTACGTAGCATTGTGGATTGTCTGGGGCTATTTTTTAATTCGCTATTATCAATACTTTATGCAAGAAGGATTCAACGAGTCAGTGGTCAAATTTTCAGAAGCTCTATCTGAGAAAAGTCGGCGTGTGATAAAAGCAGCCGTCGATAAAGACTATCCCGATAATACTGGCGGAGAGGTAGATTTCTTTCTGCTAAAAAATTGGATGTGGATCTATCATGGACAAGAGAGTAATGGAATTCCCAGTGGGCATGATGGACATCGCTTAGAAAATTTCCATTTTAGATTTCAGCGTAGAAAGCTTGTGCGCCCTGTAATTATGAGTATTTATACTACCGTGGTAAATAGATCAGCATTCACTGATTATTATATGCCGTTACTAATTGCAGTATTTGCTCTGGCTTATGGCTTTAGTGGCTGGGATGGTAGTTTGGTAGGTGCCTTGAAATCCCTGATAACATAAAAATGCGCTGTAGGGTGAGGGAGGCTTAGGTTGTGCACTTGATTTTGGCATTGCTGCTTCCCCATTAGAATTGCGCAAAGTTTATCGTGGTAAATATATCAGCTAATTTTTTAGAAACAGATAGAGATGCTTATTGTGTAAGTCTGCTATTTTTATATTTTGGTCCTATTTTTGAATAAAATCCGTGTTGGCGATACATAGAAGTAGATTTAATATTGCTTTTAAGTGCTGGGGTGCTCTGAAGTTTGGTTGTTTAAGAACTTCGGTCGTTTAGATGGAGCTTAGGTCAAGGTATTGTGGAAATAGTTGATTTCTTGGGGGAAAAGCTTATAAATGGCAATTACGACCGATTTTCTGATAGATTATTGCTATTTTAACGGGTTGATTGAGCGGTTTTAGCTATGGCTGAGGCAAAAATAAACACAAAGATGCTTAGGTGGGCCCGTGAACGCACTGGCATGCAGGCGCCTGATTTCGCAGCTAAATGCGGTGTAAGTCCTGCCAAGCTAGACGAGTGGGAGTCTGGCCTCAAGAAAATCACCTTCAACCAGGCTCAGCGTTACGCAGAAAAGGCGCATATACCATTTGGTTATCTGTTTTTGAAGGAGCCTCCTGCAGATGATTTGCTGATACCTGATTTACGCACTTTAGGTGGAAGTGGAGTTGGTAATGCCAGTGCTGAACTTAAAGATATAGTAAAGATTATGCTTCAGCGGCAGGAATGGTACCGGGAGTATTTAAAGAATCATTTTGCCGGGCAAAACCCATATGTTGGGTGTCTTTCCGTTGACGTGGGTGTTGAGACGATAGTGTCAAGTATGAGGGAAGCGCTCAGGGTGCCTCCTCATCCTGAGCGAGGTACTTGGGATGAATATTATCGAGAATTGGTGGAAAGAATTGAGTCCATAGGAATCATGGTAATGCGGCAAGCAAACATTGGTCATCACTCCAGACCGTTGCGAGTCGAAGAGTTCCGAGGGTTTGCAATTGCTGACGAATTAGCTCCAGTGATTTTTGTAAATCATGCTGATTGCCCGGGTGCTAGGTTGTTTACTTTATTACATGAGCTTTGCCATATCTGGATAGGAGAGTCTGGAATTTCCGATGGTGACTCTAATGCGGAGCAGCAAGAAGAAATTCTATGCAACGCTGTTGCAGCGGAATTTCTTGTGCCATCCGAGGAATTTTTGTCTTTGTGGGATGGAGGGATTGACCCATGGCTTGATAATCTTCCAGTTCTCGAAGCTAACTTTCATGTAAGCAAGTGGGTATTGGCACGGCGCGCTTTAACTTTGAATAAAATTACTAAAGGCCAGTACGAAGCATTTATTGCTGACCAAGAAGATAAATTCCGTAATCGTGAAAAAAAGAGCGGTGGACCCACTTATTATCGTGCGAAAAAGGCACAATTAAGTAATATTTTTTCTCGCGCAGTTGTTACTGAGGCTTTAAATGGACAGCTACTTTTGAGAGATGCGGGGCACCTTTTGGGTGGCATAAAACCAAATAAAATTAAAATTTTTGCCAGGGAGTTAGGGGTTTGAATTATTTGTTGGATGCAAATACCTATATCGAGGCGAAAAATAGGTATTACGGAATGGATATATGTCCTGCATATTGGGAATGGCTGGATAAGAAGTTTGATGAAGGGTTTGTTGCCAGTATTGAATTTGTTGGTCGCGAGCTAAAAGCAGGAAATGATGAGCTTGTTGATTGGGTGAAACATCGGCCACAGCACTTCATCAAGTATGATGATTCAGCTACCCAAGAGGCGTTTGTCGAAATAGCAAATTATGTCGTAAGTGGAGACTATAATTCGGGCAATAGAGATAATTTCTTGGCCGGTGCCGATCCGTGGATAATTGCCAAGGCCAAAACGTTAGGCGCCTCTGTAGTTACTCATGAAGCTGTCTTGTCACCAGCAACAAAAAAAGTAAAGGTACCCAATATTTGCAAGTACTTCGATGTTTCTTGCGTGGATACATTTAGTTTTATGAGACAGCTTCAGGCGAAGTTTGTCCTTGGTGCATAAGCTTCAGTCATGATTGAAGGGCTAAAGAATATAAAAGAATATATATGGGGTCAGATCAACATTATGACATCCATTAGCATCCACTGAGTTTTCCATCCATTAGTCTATGGCCATAACAAAGAGGGAAGGGAATTCTTTATGGCCAGATTTCCGCGCCTAGGTCCTGCGGGGATTCCGCAGCATGTCATACAACTGGGCAATAATCGGCAGGTTTGCTTCTGTTCAGAGCAGGATATGATCGCCTAGCCGGTTGGCTAAAACAGTATGCAAAGGAATTCGATATTCAGGTACATGCCTGGGTGTTGATGACTAACCACGTTAACCCGCTGGTAACTCCGGACATATGAGGTTGGGTCCATGGATAGGAAACCACTAGACACAGAAATTGATCACCACACGGCTAAATTGATCGTGGGATTTATCGCTTTGTCGCTTGCGAGTTTAACGGACTTGCTGACGCCTGGGGTCAGTATCAGCTCGATTAGTCTTTCATATCATTTAACGGATAATGCACGAAATGTCTTCGTTGGATCTCTCTGCGTAATATCGGCTTTTCTCTGGTCATATAATGGCTACTCTTTGTTTCAAGCAGTCTTAAGTAAAGTCGCAGCAGTCGCTGTCGCAGCAGTGGCATTTTTTCCATGCGATTGCTTTACAGGTCGGGGTGTTGAGGGGGCAGCTAGAGAACCCACGATGACTGGGGTTGTCCACACGGCCTCGGCAATTTCAATGTTCGTTATCCTCGCAATTTTTTGTTGGCTGTTTTACCTGAGAGCTAAAGGAAAAGATTCTAAACAGGCGAGGGTTAGGGGGCGGATTTATAGAATCTGCGCAGTCGCTATGGTTGGCGCCATGGCCGTACAGCTGCTCGATATTCTGGACTGGGTAGATTTTAGCGGTATTACTAACCGGTTAACTTACTATGTCGAAGCGACAGGGTTGTTTGCCTTTGGTGTTGCATGGATGACAGCTAGTCGCATGTTGCCATTTATTACTAATGAAGAAGAGCGTATAAAAATCGAGCTTTCTGGGAGGTAGCTGATTTTATGGGGTTGTGTTCATTTCTCGGTATTGGTTGTTCTCTGTTCTTTTGCGAGTAAATTCAGCGGCGATTCAGTTGTGCCGGGTTAAAAAGCAGGTGTGAATCCAAGGAAAACGCACCATGCGCCAGGTCCCATACCGATTACTCGCCGCTCTCACCATCGTTTTGACGCTCGGTGGCTGTGTCACCTACCCATCAGCCCCGCCGGTCATCGTCGGGAGCAACTATGTCCGCAAGGCTCCTCCGGTTTACTCCTATTCAGTGATCACCGATCCCGGCCATCGTTACTACGACGATACGCTCGGCGTTTACGTATTCTACGACCGCAGCGACGTTTTCTTTCGACAGGGACGTTACTATCGTTGGCATCAGGACCATTGGATCAGTGCCAATCACTGGCGTGGCCCTTGGTATCCGGCCCCGAATCTGTATATCTCGGCAAACTTCAATGATCGCTGGCAGACGCGCTTGCGCCGCCATGGCGATCGCTATGCCGGAGGGCACGACCACAGAGCGCCGCGCCGGAACGATCATGACGACGGTTACAACCGGCGGGACCAGCATGAAAGCAACGCGCATCGACTTGATCGTCGTGAGGAGGGCCAGATTCGTGGCCGAGGCGGCGAACATGGGTTTGCTGGCATAGCCGAGCCAAAGCCGCGGGCGTCTCAGATGGATAACCGGAGCAGGGATCGCCGTAATGAACGCCCGGAGCCACGTCGGAATCCAAGTCGGAACGAGCGCGCAGTTAAACTTGCGGACAAGCCCACCGGCATTCGCGGCCCACGAGTTGTTCCTGTATTAGACCGTCCAGCAACCGATCGCCGCACGGTGCGCGACAGGCCCAAGCCACAAACCCAGCGCGGCCAGCCCCAGCTCCAGCGTAATGCGCCAAATGATCGGCGCAATGCTGCCGCGAAGCCAGCTTCGCGCCAGGAGGCCGATCGCCGTACGGTGCGCGACAGGCCCACGCCGCAAACCCAGCGCGGCCAGCCTCAGCCCCAGCGCCATGCGCCAAATGATCGGCGCAAGGCTGCCGCGAAGCCAGCTCCGCGCCAGGAGCGCGAGCAACCAGAGAACGAGCAGCCAAAGAAAACGGAAAAGAAAAAGAAGTCCAAAAAGAAAACGGATAAGCGCGATCAGGTACGCCTGGTGCGTGAGCCGGTTAACCACCGGTCCAATGAAGCACGCCGTCGGATCGATTGAGCCTGTCTAGTAAATGGGGGGCAGCGCCAGATGCATCATGAAGGAAAAGAGGGCCAGGGCAGGCGCTGCATCCGCGCCCGCCGTGGCGATTTAGCAATTGCCTTTCTTGGCCTGTCCCGGCGGGCAGTGCTTCTGGCCCCCGCCGACAATGACGCCAGGGACTAATATCTTGCCAGGCTTCATTTCCAGGCTGGGGCCAACCACTGCGCAGCCGTTAAGAAAAGCGGTTGCGCACAGGATCAGAGCGATTTTTAGTTTCATGGGAATACAGCGGTAAGTGGATTTGGCCGCCATGCTAAAGTCTGCGTTGTTGAAGGTCTATTTGCCTCCCGGGCTTTTGCCCAAATTTGAGGGCCGTTTCTCACTGCAATCCTTCGGAAGGTGCGGCTGATCACAGCGCGAATGCGGAGTCTGACACAGGTATGAGTCCTGCTCAGGCCAAACGGTTTAGGCTGGCCGCAACAGCCCTCGCGTCCAGCTCTGGCGATTACTGATAGCAGTGCATTTTTCCGGTGGAACGGCACAAGCCTGCACTCCAAGCCTCAACTCAGAACAGCCTCTTGCCTCAAGGGTTTCTCCTCAGTCGCCAGAGCTTTGATCAGCGCGGCAGCAGCTGCATCCACTACTGGCTGGCCACGCCCGAGGGCCCGGTCAAGTTGGTCATTGAGGGCGAGCGCCGGGTCTTTATGGTGAAGGTGGTGGACCGCACCCAGGTGACTGAGGTGCTGGCCGGCGTGCCCTACGATTGGCAGCAGCTGGGTTTCCAGACCTTTGGCCGCGAGGAGGCGGCCATTGATTCGGCTCGGAAACCCTGGCCGCCGTGTCCTACACCAGGTGGTTGAACTTGCTGCTGCTGCGGCTCCGGTTGCCGTATTGGGCGACGCGGACGCCGATGGCGGCTTCGATCAGTGCGGTCACATCGTCTTCGATGCCGTGCGCGTCACGCTCGGTGGGCTGGTTGGCGTAGAAATTCCATGGCGAGTGATCGCTCTGAGCGAAGTTGCCGACTCCGGAGAGGGTGGTCTTGTAGCACTCCCGCATCCACTCTTCGACCTCGAGCTTGATGCTCGAACGCTTGAACCAGGTCGGACGGGCGGTGCCGCAGAAGGTCCGGAAGTCGTTGCGCGCGTTCTGGGAGGCCTGATTGGACACGTTCAGCGGCACGCTGAGCCATCTGGAGATCATCTGGGGCGTCGCGGAAACGTCGGTGCCCTGGCTGACCTGCTGGAACATCCGGATCCGATCCTGGACCGAGCCCATGCCATGGACATTGGTGTGGGCGTTGATCTTGGAGCTGGAGTTCTGGTCGGGGAACTCGAGCTCGCCGCCCGCGAGTCCCTGCGAGATACGGAAGAATTGCTCGCTGTGGCGGGTCTCGTGGTAGATCGTCGCGCACAGTTCGACGAAGTCCTCGTAGATCAGGTGGGCGTCATTGGTGTAGTTGGCGTTCAGTCTCAAGCGCCAGCTGCCCCAGCTGAAGGACCCGCATAGGCCCGGGCCGAGATTATTGTGGGATATTGCTGGCGTGGGCATGAAGGTCGTCATGCCGCGAATCGCCTGCTCGATCGACTGCCGCCGACGGGTTGTCCGGCTTCCGCCGGTGCGGTTCCAGTCCTTCCAGACATTGCGCATGCGGTTGGCGAAAGTTTGCTTCGTCGCTTGGAGATGGAGAGTCACTGTCTTGCCTCCCTGGCTGTTATTAGGTTGCCGATGTCTACTGACTCGGCGGCGCGAACACTCCTCGTTCGGGCGCGAGCATTCTCGCTCGCCCTGTCCGATCATACAAGGGTGGCTTGTAAACTCCGCGACGAACGGGGCCGCGGGCGCCTTGCGCAGCCCGTCAAGCGGCCCCTGTTAGACGACCTGACCGGCCGCCAGCACACAGACGGTCGCGTTCAAGGCCGCGACGTCGCGGGTATCATGCGTCACCAGAATCTAAATAAATGGGGTCGATCAACTTTATCGCGTTAAACTTATCGTATGTATTTTGGGCAAAATATTGATCTGTCCCCATTTTTTTGTGATTGCCGACAAACGGGAACAGTGGCTCTGGCTATCGGCGATCTTTCGTTGCTTCGACCTAATCTCATTTATTGACTGTAGGGAGTAAAATTGGTATCGAAAAGCATCTATACATGGAACCAAAGCTGTGATGGGAAAAGCTTTTTCTGAATCCGCCAGTGCTTTTTTTAATAACAAGAATCTGTATCCACATTTATGGGTGAATGGGAATCTGCGTTTTTATCCACCTGGAATGTACATGCAGGCTTTTTCAGTGTCATTTTCCTTGTTGTTGACACCATTTTTATGGATTTTCATTAAGCCGATACTTCTCGATTTGGCTGCAGCTCAAGGCACCGTAAATGTGTTTATGTGCTTGTTTGTTTTGGCATTTTTAATAGCGTTGGTGTCCACGTTTTTGGGTGATTTGGTTGAAAGTGGTTTTCCTGAAAAGCCAGTTTTATATGATGACTTGACAGTTTCCGGGAAAGCCGTCTATTGGATGGTCTTTGCCATATCTTGGCGATGGATGTATTTACCAGCCGCCCATGCTGTAGTAGATAGGTTCTACTGCGGGTTCATTATGGGGTGGTACGTATTTTTATTCGGAAAGATGTTACAAGTATGGTGACGGTAAATAAATGCAGTGGTAAATAGGGTATTCAGGGGGGGTGGAGAGTAATAAAATGGATATCCACAAATTGAATCAATAGTTTAGATTGTTCCGAATTATTATTATGGTTTCTTGAAAGTTTCTCCAGGAGGTCTTTGGCATCCTCAAGAGCTGGAAAGAACAGCGTCACACTCTCTGATTCTTGTTGCAATTCACTCTCGGTGAGCGAGATTCCTGATTTAAGCAAGGTGATCGCCAGCTCATCACTTCCACACTGAGAAAGAAAATCTGCCCCATCAACGTAAAGGGACATTCCATTTGGTCGAATATTGATTGCTTTCTTTATGGTAGGGAGAACCATATCGCATCGATGTGTAAATGCATATGCTTCTGCCAGTAAAATATATGCATTGGCATCTTCACCATTTATAGAAAAATACCTTTTGATGTCAGATTCAACGGCTCTATAGTCTTTGCGCTCACGCATACATAAAGTATGTTCATCGATAAGAGATTCATCGCCGGATTCAACTTTTCTATTTATTTCCAAAAGGTATGAGTCAGAACAGTGGCTTACGCCAAGTTCATCGGCCTGAGACAAACTAACACTTGCTATCAAGTAAGATAACATGAAGCATCTAGAAAGAAGTCTCATTGTAGAATCATTCCTGCGTGTTCGGCGGACAAAAGTTTTGATGTCCTCTTTCGAGGCTTTGCTAGAAAAGTGATTGATTCCACACTTTCTTAGCTAAAAGCTTGTCAGTAAATCCTCATTAAAGTTCAAACCTTTCAGCTTGAAGATTTTCACGAGATTTCTAAATTGATCGCCGCAATAAAGAGCACCACACCTATCGAATCGTGTCTTGAATACCAGGTTATTTTCTACATCTTCTTTCTTGAATCCTAAGCTTTTTACTCCCATCCACAGATCATCAGAGATTTCCGCCTCACTCACATTCTTGTCTGCTTCAACAGTATTGAGGCAATTGAAAATTTGGTAAGTCTGCCCATCAATGGTGATTGGCAAAAACTCGCCGAGCGGAGAAAGTTGTTCAGCAAGCAGGTCATAGGCCTTTGGGGAGAGTACAAAATTTGCACCATTCCATATGGTTATGTCAGGTTTCTCTGTTTGATCCAGGCCTTCAACCTTGACAAAGGCGGCGCCTATATCTTGCCAGGCATCCGCCAGAGACTTGTTGTCCCAGCAATAGTTTTTGAAGGCTTTCATGCCTCCCAGGCTTTTTCCTATCGTGAACATCAATTTCTTCATGTCGAGGTCGAGGTTGAGGAAATTGATGTAATCAAAGCTGATTTTGTAAGTCATCTCTCGTTCCATGATTTGCACTACGTTTTGGTCACTCTTTCGGGCTGCGTGCCATTTTTTAGGTGGGCGCGAATAATTGTCAGCTTACCCCTGATTTCTTGCTCGCTGTTCAGGTTAATGATTTCCCCGTGCACCCAGCGTTCATACTCATGGGTATGAATGCGGCTGTGCGGTGTGGCCTTCGGCATTGCCCAGTGCCCGCGATCATTCTCGTCACGCGGCATCCACACCCCATTATCGGGATCGTTGATCCGTATATCATTCATGAAGAGAAGGAGCCGTGCGTCTGCTGTGATTGGGAGCTTTCCTTTGCCTTCAACAACGTGGTGGGCTGTGTATCTGTTGCTCGGCTGGGCCCGGCCGGCTAAACGCAAATTGTCCTCAAGTACACCGGTGGGGTGGTGCTTTTCTGATGCATAAGCGTCAACGCGCTCAAATTCATCTTCAATGCACTTATGCTCGTCTCGGTACGCCTGAAGTTGCGCTTGCACAGATGTCATGCACATGATGCGGCGACGTTCCAGGTCTAGTAGTGCTTTGGCTTCTTTGAGGTCAGCAAGCCGCTTGTTCCGCTGCTCTTCCGTTTCGCCAGCTGCTTTTCGCTTTTTGTAGTGGTAATTCTTACAACGGTTGTCATATTGCTGGATGGAAAGGTCTAAGGGAGATAATTCCCATACGTGTGGTGTTATCCGTTGACCGTGATCGTATTCCATTACTGCTCTCCTTAGCAGCGAAGCGTTCCCAATATTCTGGCAGCAAGCGTTGTTCTGCCAATAATCGAGAACTTTCGATTTCTTTATCCAAGGTGTATTGAGGGCACTTTCCGTGAAGCTTGAGATATCGATTATTGCAAAAGCGTCGAGGGTGAGAAACCGCGAGGGTCAAAATGTCTTACCAATGGGTAGATCGCTTGTTTTGATCGTTGTTTGATCAGCTTCTGCAGGGGAGTCTGATCGGCCTCGGCGATACGTGCGTAACGGAAACCGAGGTTGCCGTGCTGCCGGAGGTAACATTGAGGGGAGGGGCACCGACTTGGCCAAGATTCGGTAGGGCGAGCCCGTGGTGATAGGTCCGGGCTTGAGAGGTCATATGTGGACCGGTTCCAGGGTTCGGTCCTGGTTTCACGCCCCGCCCGCAATATTCCCGGCCGGGTGCTAGAATGCCCGCCAGTCTCGCACATCACCGGAGAACAAGCGAAATGAACACGGCCCCCGCATTCTATCCAATCGGCACCCCCGGCACCGCCTGGGGCATTGCTGAACGCGCCGAGTGGCTGTCGCGCCAGGCCCGCCAGCGCAGCTACGAGGCCGAAGTGCTGGGCGCCATCGAGGGCCTGCGCCCGCGTTTCGATGTGGAGGAGTACGGCCGCCTGGAATACGGCTCCGAGAGCTTTCCGCTGCTGGCGATCCGCAGCCGCGACTGGAATGACGATCTGCCGGTGGTGCTGGTGACGGGCGGGGTGCACGGTTATGAAACGAGTGGTGTACACGGTGCGCTGCAGTTCGTCGATCAGCATGCCGCGGATTACGCCGGCCGCGTTAACCTGCTGGTCGCACCCTGTGTCAGCCCCTGGGGCTACGAGCGTATCCATCGCTGGAATCCGAACGCGATCGACCCGAACCGCTCGTTCCGCGAAGACAGCCCGGCGGAGGAGTCGGCGGCACTGCTGCGATTGGTGGCGCCTATCCGCGATCGTGCGCTGATGCATATCGACCTGCACGAGACCACCGATACCGACGAAACCGAGTTCCGCCCCGCACTGGCCGCGCGCGACGGCAAGCCGTTCGCGCCGGGTGGGATTCCCGACGGCTTCTATCTGGTCGACGACAGCGAGAACCCGCAGCCCGAGTTCCAGCAGGCGGTGATCGCGGCGGTGGAGAAGGTCACCCATATCGCCCCGGCCGATGACAACGGCGAGATCATCGGCTCGCCGGTGGTCGCGCGCGGTGTTATCGAATACCCGCTCAAGCAGCTGGGCCTGTGCGCCAGCATCACCAACGCTCCCTACAAGACCACCACCGAGGTCTACCCCGACAGCCCCCGTGCGACGCCGGAGCAGTGCAATGCCGCGCAGGCGGCCGCGGTATGCGCGGCCATCGACTACGCGCTGGCAAATCGGTAAGAAGGCGTGTGCGCGTTGGCGGCGACGCTCTCTAACGGAGGGGGGATACTGGAGGTCACGAAACCGTGACCTCTGCATTCAACGTTATCGAGGACTTGAGGGAGTTTGTCACCAGGCAACTCGCCTCGGACTTTTCCAGCAGCTTGTGCGCCTTGTTCGTATCCGTGCCTTCTGGGACCAGCAACTTGGCGTTTAGCTCGAAAGCGGTGAAGCAGGTTGTGCGTTCGACCTTGTCCAGGATGCCGGTGACGCTGCATTCCAGTGATGTCCATTCAAGCTTTGAAAACTTGGCAATGGCGCGGAACGTCAAAATGAAACAGTCCGCCACGGAAGCTACCAAAAGGTCTTCCGGTGACCAGCGGTCGCCGGGTCCGCCGAACTGGGCAGGTGCTGCAGAGGGGAGGGGCTCCAGCCCTTCAGCAGTCAGGGTAATTTCACTTTCACTTGCCGCACTGGCGGCCACTTTGTATTCGTGGGGAAATGCGTCCACGAAACCTCCTACAATCAAGTCATTAATTTATGCCGAGTTGACCCGTCGTCTCTCCGCGGCTATTCAGGGCAGTGCATATCGCGAGGGATATTGTCACTGTGAACATCTGACGCCTCATGGCTATTCTTTAATCAGTGGTTGAAGAGAAGCGCCGCATGAACGATACCGTCACACAAAACGTCGGCCCTGATTAAGATCAAGTCATCGAGAAATAAATGGGACCAGATCAACTGGTTGGTGTTAGTTAGACTGAGCGCATGTGATGCTCAAATTATGATCTGACCCTAAAAATTTCCGGTGGAGAAGTTGGATAGCTCAAACTTGTTCTAGCATTGTGGCTTGGCGATTAACGCAAAGGGTGAGTTATGAGCAATGAACAGACATACAAGGGAAGTTGTTTTTGCCGTGCGGTTCAGTTGACCGTCACAGGGGAGCCGGCCGCTATGGGTTATTGCCATTGCGAGTCGTGTCGGCACTGGTCTGCGGGCCCGGTAAATGCGTTCACGTTGTGGAAGCCGGATGCCGTTCAAATTACCCAGGGTGCCGATAACATCGGGACATACAACAAGACACCCCAAACTTATCGCAAATGGTGCAAAACGTGCGGTGGTCACATTCTCAGCGAGCATCCGACCATGGGCTTAACGGATGTATACGCCGCAGTGATACCTGGCTTTCCCTTTAAGCCCGGCGTTCATGTGAACTACCAGGAAGCCGTATTGCGCATCCACGACGGGATAACCAAGTTGAAAGATTTCCCCGCTGAAATGGGTGGCTCAGGTGAAAGCGTGCCGGAATAACACTGAGGTATCCTGACATTTGGGCGCCCAACATGTTGCACGCGGTGTCATCGAGTAGCCGCTCAGGCAGCTGGCCCTTCACCGGCTGCTGGCCACACCAGGCCGGCTCGTAGTGCTACCAGCAGGATGACCAACGACATTTCCAGTGCAAGGAAGACACCAATGGGGTGGTCGGGCACACCTTGTATCATCAGGTAGATCAAATAGAGCAGGGCAAGCAGATTGCCTGCCAGCGTGACGGTGAGCGCGTAGGCACGCGCTTGCCAGAGGGGCTTGCTGAATAGGATGTTCAGCGCGGCGGTGCCGGCGAGTGTCGCTCCGGGCAGCATCAGCAGCAGGCGACGCAGCAGCGCAGTATCCTCACCCGTTATCTGCGACCAAACAGCGACAAAATGCCCGTAGGCGCCGAGGGTGAGCAGAGCACCCAGGAGTACAGCACCAGCAGCGGCAAGATTGTACAGGGCATTGCGCTGTAAACCCCGTGATGAACTAGAAGCCGACATCGCGCCCTCCGGCGGTGGCCAGCCCGCATTCGTAGGCGAACACGACGGCCTGGGCGCGATCGCGCAATCCCAGCTTGGACAGCACACTGGATACGTGGGTTTTTACGGTTGCCGCGCCAATAAACAGGGCCTCGGCAATTTCGGCATTGCTCTTGCCATCGGCAATCGCGGCCAGCACTTCGCGCTCGCGCGTGGTCAGGCGCTCCAGACGCTCGGCCAGGTTGCGTCCTGTCCCCAGCTTCTGCGCGAACTGGCTGATCAGGCGCTGGGTGATACCGGGTGCGAGCATGGCACCACCATCCGCAACCGTGCGCACCGCCTCGACCAGCGCCTCGGGCGGAATATCCTTCAGCACAAAACCACTGGCTCCCGCCTGCAGGGCGCGAAATACGTATTCGTCGGGATCGAAAGTGGTCAGGATGATGACCCGGCAGGGGGTGCCGTTGGCCTCCGCTTTTTCCTCTGTTTGTAAAAGGCGGGCTGTGGCTTCCAGCCCGTCCATCTCCGGCATGCGGATGTCCATCAGGATGATGTCTGGCTGGTGCGCGCGTGCGGCCTCAATGGCCTCGACGCCGGTGCCGGCCTCGGCCACCACCTCAATATCGGGCTCGTTATCCAGTACCAGGGCAAATCCGCGCCGCACCAGTGCCTGATCATCCACCACCATGACTCGTATCATCAGGTTCCCCCTTCCGTAGTGGGCAGTTGTGCAGTTATCTCAAAGCCGCCGCCATCGATCACACCGGCGCGCAGGTGGCCGCCGAGTAGTTCCGCCCGTTCACGCATGCCCGCGATGCCATGTCCGCCGCTTTGTTGTTGGCTGATAGGCGGCTCACCGGCGCCGCGCCCGTCGTCACGAATACGAATGGCAATTTGATCGGGCGCTACGTCCACAATCACGTGCACGCTGGCTTCGGCACCGACGTGTTTGATGACGTTGGTCAATGACTCCTGAATGATGCGGTAAGCGGCGAGGGCGACTCGGGCAGGCACGCTCCCGAACTCGCCGTGGATTTCATAGTCCACCCTGGCCACGACCTGGCGGACCTTTTCAATCAGGGCAGGGACATCATTCAAGTCTGGCTGTGGGGTGAGTTTCGCCTCGTCACTGACTGGGCGCAGCACACCCAGCAAATGCCGCATCTCCGACAAGGCGTGGCGGCCGGCAGCCTCCACCGCAGCCATGGCCTCACTGGCTGCCTCTGGATTGTTGCGGCAGACGGTTCTGGCGGCGCCGGCCTGCACCGTCATCAGGCTCACCTGATGCGCCACCACATCATGCATCTCGCGTGCGATGCGGGTGCGCTCGGCCACCACAGCGCGCTCGGACTCCGCATTGCGCTCGCGTTCCAGATATTCGGCTCGCTCTTCCAGCAAACGCAGGTATTCGCCGCGAAAGCGCAGCCTCCGGCCAATGTGCCACAGTGCCCACGCCAGTACGACAGCCACCGTGCCTGAGGCTGTGGGCTCAATCAACACCCTCAGATCAAGCGCCACGTAAGCCAGCGTCGACAAAACCGCGATCAAACTAATTCGGGTATTGGGCTCGTAGCGGCCAAGGCTGTAGAGCGAAAACGCCAGGGCAACGATGCCATTGGCCGGCAACCCTAGCTCCAGCATCAGGCTGGCTCCCAGAATAACGGTATGAACCTGCCAGGGGTGGGTGCGGCGCCACAACAAGGCGGAGCAGCCGACGAAGGCACACTGGAAAGCGACGACATCCCACAGGCTCTGCAGGGCCAGGACATCGTTTGCGTTTTGGCGCGACCACATCAGTAGCGTCAGCAAAAAGGCGAGGGTGGCGATAAGCAGGTCGGTCAGCTGTGGCCAGCGCTCGAATGGCCCGCGCAATGGTTGCCAGACCGGAAGCCTGGGTAATTCGGTGCTGGCGTTGGGCGGATTCGGAGCCTGCGTCTTGTAGGGCGGCGATTTCATTTCCGCATGCTAAACGAGGCGTGGCCAGCTGTCATGAGACTTGCGGGGGAGGTGATCGCAGCATCGTCTCCACCTTTTGGGGGAGATCTGATTCCTGCCTGTGACGGATGTGCATGGGTATAAAAACGCTGACCATGCTCGCCAGGCACATTGCGCCCAATCGCGCGAGGACCATGCCGTGGAAGCCACGTTGAGCCAACTCCGTTTGAGTCGTGTGAGTTCAGCGAGCCGCGTGAGTCCCGCTCTATAAACGCGTGGAGAAAAAACGATGAACGACGCTGTACTCAGTACAACACAACTCCGCCCATTCGATACACGACGGGCCGTCAATCTCGCGGTAACAACCTGGTTTGGTATCGCGGCGATCGGCCACGGGATCTTCTTTGCCTACATTCTCGCCGTGTTCTACCCGCCCATTGCACAGTCCGGACTTTACGGCCTGCAGGGCCTGCACCTGCCGGCGGGCTTTCGCGAGGGCGATACGCTGGGCAACTTGGCAGCGGTGGCGCACGTTCTGCTGGCGGCGATAGTGATTGGTGGTGGCCCCTTGCAGCTGATTCCCAACCTGCGCCGACATGTGCCTAGCTTCCACCGCTGGCTGGGCCGCAGCTACCTTCTGGCTGCCGTCATAACCGGTGTAGGCGGGCTGTACATGACCTGGACCCGCCACACCGTTGGCAACCTGGTGTCTCAGGTCAGCATCTCCATCGACGGTGTATTGATTCTCGTGTTTGCGTTCCTGGCGCTGCGCGCTGCCATGGCCGGCCGCTTTGCCGAGCACCGGCGCTGGGCCCTGCGTCTATTCATGGTCGCCAGCGCAGTGTGGTTCTTTCGTGTGACCCTGATGGGCTGGGCGATGCTCACCGGCGGTTGGGGAGTCGACTGGGAGTCCTTCACCGGTCCATTTCTCTACGCCCTGGGTGTTGGTCAGTACCTGGTCCCTCTGGCCATGCTGCAATGGTATTTCCATTGTCAAAAGCGGGAAGCCGGGCACCGCGCACAGCTTGCCTTTATAAGCACCCTGGTGCCGCTCACCGTCTTTATGGCCATTGGCATCTTTGCCGCTACCATGGGTATGTGGTTGCCGCGGATGTAAGCCTGTCTGGTGGCTGCATAAACTTGGCTTTAGAGAATTCACGGCGTCGAGCAACGCGCTGACAGCTTGCGATGACACGCCGTTGATGCCAAGCGGCATTCCCGCGAGCCCCCGCGCGACGCCGGGGCAATGCAACACCGCGCAGGCCGTCGCAGTAATCGACTATACGCCGGCGCACCAGTAACATGGCTGGGAATTGGCGGCTACACGGCCCGGCCGGCGGACCGCCTCCGCTGACGTTCAGAACGAGATCCATGAAAGTACCCAAGAGATTACAACCGCTGGTCGACGACGGCATGGTCGACGAGGTCATGGCCCAGTTGATGAGCGGCAAGGAAGCGCAGGTGTATGTGGTGCGCTGCGGCGGCAGTTTGCGCTGTGCCAAGGTCTTCAAGGAGGCCAAACAGCGCAGCTTCAAGCAGGCGGTGCAGTACCAGGAAGGCCGCAAGATGCGCAACAGCCGCCGCGCGCGGGCGATGTCGAAGAAGACCCGCTACGGCCAGAAAGAGCAGGAACAGGCCTGGCTGAGTGCCGAGGTCGATGCGCTGTATCGGCTGGCGTCGGCCGGGGTGCGCGTCCCCCAGCCCTACGGCTTCGTCGACGGCGTGCTGCTGATGGAACTGGTGGCCGATGACGAGGGCTACGCGGCCCCACGCCTGGATGACGTCACGCTGAGTGCGGAGCAGGCCCGCGATTACCACGGCCAGGTGATGGCCGACGTGGTGCGCATGCTGTGTGCCGGCCTGGTACACGGCGACCTTTCCGAGTTCAACGTGCTGCTGGACCGCCACGGCCCGGTGATCATCGATTTGCCCCAGGCGGTGGATGCGGCCGGCAACAACAACGCCGCCATGATGCTGGAGCGCGATGTCGACAATATGCGCGCCTATTTCGGCCGCTTTGCCCCGGAACTGCTGGCCACCGATTACGGCAGCGAGATCTGGGCGCTGTATGAGGCGGGTGACCTGCACCCGGACAGCGTGCTTACCGGGCATTTCGAGCATGACACCGCCAGCGTCGACGTCGGCGACCTGATGGCCGTCATCGATGATGTGCGCGCAGAAGAGGCCGAGCGCCTGGCGCCGGCCTGGGAAGAGTAGGGGAACACTTTCATGCGTGAACAGCCTCTGAGCGAACGATGTGGTCGATGACAACGCTCAGGAACACGGAACAGCGCTACGGCACCGTGGCCATCGCGCTGCACTGGCTGATGGCGCTATTGCTGATTGCGCTGATCGTGCTGGGGCTGTACATGAGCCGTCTGCCCGATGTCGGATTCGACAAGAATAAAATCCTGCTGGTTCTCTATCACAAGGAGTACGGCATGCTGGCGCTGGGGCTGGCAGTGGTGCGGCTGGCGTGGCGCGTGGGCAATGTGCTGCCGGCGCTGGTCGAAGAGCTGCCGGACTGGCAGCAGGTGGCCGCGCGCTTTGTGCATCTCTGTTTCTACGGCTTTATGTTCGCCCTGCCGATCAGCGGCTGGCTGATGTCTTCGGCCGCGGGCATTCCGGTGTACGTCTTTGGGGTCAGGCTGCCGGATCTGATTGCGCACAATGAGTATCGGTTCCAGCAATTGATCGAAATTCACAAGTGGCTGGGCTATGCATTAATCGGGTTTATTGTGCTGCACGCCGGCGCGGCGTTACGGCACCATTTCCTCAGCCGGGATAACACCCTGAAAAAGATGCTGCCCGGCACTCACACCTAGACAGTCTCCACTCACTGCACATTCTCCAGCACAAACCCGGCGATCTGCTGCAGGGCCTGCGCCGTCGCATCGTTGGCGGCTACAACCCCGGCATAAGGGGCTTTTTGCAACATGGGCTCACGCAGTGCTATGGCCCGGCTGGCGATGATCCGATTCGATGTTCTCTCGACGAGCTGGACCCGCATGGAAAACTGTAAGGTTGCCGGATTGGTGGTGAAGTCCTGTATCAGCTCCAGGATCTCCGTTCGCAGCGCATAACGATAGGGGCCGAAGTAGGGTGGGGTGAGTACCGCGTCGAAGTAATGGGTGTTCTCCAGTGTGTGGGTCAGTAACGGCAGCAGCATCTGTGCCGGCGATGCGCCCCATTCGTGCCGGCTGAAATACTCCACCTGGTAGGGCCGGGTCCGGTACGCCATGCGGACACTGTCGTAGATGGGGTTGATTGCTGGAGATAGTACCAGCAGCGTCGCCGGATGCGTTTGCCGTTGCGGAAGTTCGGGCGGCAGCCTGTCGATCACGGCCACCCGCATTTCGTCTTGTGCCGGGGACAGCAGCGCACAGCTGGAAATCATTATTGCGGCGAAGGCGGCGAGTGCGACCGGAAAAACTTTGGCCGTCCTTTTAAGAGATGGAAAAAGCGTGAAGCCTTTTTCTCTCATTGGGTTTCGCCCGGGCCCAGAGGGGGAGGGGCGCTGCCGCGCAACAGGATCGATGGGTCGCGAGTGATCTTGTCCGTCAGGCGGTTCATCGAATTCGTCAGTTTATTCAGGGTGGCCATGGTTCGATACGCTTCCGGCAGCACCTGCAGCTGCAGTGCGTTGACGGTGTCGCTGCTTGAATCCAGCAGCGGTACGAAGCGGCCACTCGCCCGCTCGGTATTGGCGATGATCGCGCTGAGTTTCTGCTGGTTACTGGCGAGCATGTGGCTGACTCGTTGCAGCGCGTCGATGGTGTCGCTGCTCGAATCCAGCAGCGGCCCCAGTCGGCCGCTCGCATGTTCGGTGTTCGCGATGATCGAGCTGAGCTCCTCCTGGTTTTCTACGAGCATGCGGCTGACCTGCTGCAAGTTGTTCACGGCATTCCTGAACGATGCGATGGTTTTCTCATCCAGCATGGTGCGCAGCAATTCCGTCAGCAATTGCACGTTCTGATTTACCTGGCTGATCGCGGTATCCAGGTTCACCGAGCGCGATGGTGTACTGGGTATCTGCGGATAGCGGGCGCCGGGCGCGGCGGTAAGTGCGCCCTGGTCCGTGCCGGTGTTGTCCAGCAGGATATAGACATAGCCGGTGAAGCCCCGGGTGGCGAGTCCGCGCGAGGTGATGGTGGCGACGGTCGCCATGTTGACGGGCGCGTCTTTCTCGACGTCCAGCAGAATACGGATGGAGCGGGGGCCGGTGAGCTCGACCTGGGTTACCTTGCCCACATCCACGCCATGGAACTCGACCGGGGCGCCGACGATCAGCCCGGACACGGCATCTTCGGTGAGAATCTGGTAGGTCGTGAAGCGGCCGGATGTCTGGTAGTACCAGATCGACACCGCCACGAGGACCAGCAGCAGGGTGATCGCAAATGCCAATCTTGCCCGGTTCGCTATGCTGATCGTCACTGAGCGCTCCTCCTCCGGTGAGATTGGCCCTGATACCGGGCAGTCCAAGTCTAGTTCAGATCACACTCCGCTAAATGGAAATACCGACAGCGCCATCGTGCATTAAACGGCGGTCGTCATAACATTTTGACGCTGGTTCCCACACAGTCATGCCCGATCTGCGTGAAAATCCGTTTTCACGACCGGTGATCTGCCGCTTCTCGAGTGGTGCCACCTGGCCGCAGCGACTGCTATCTGACACTCCCGGGAGAAGAGATATGACAACACCCGCAAAAAATACCATTTGCCTCTGGTACGACGGTGGCGCGGAAGACGCGGCGCGGTTTTATGCCGAGACGTTTCCCGATTCCTCGGTTGGCGCTGTACATCGGGCGCCGGGAGATTTCCCGTCCGGCAAAGAAGGGGACGTTTTGACGGTGGAGTTTACCGTGATGGGGATTCCGTGTATCGGACTTAACGGCGGTTCAGCCTTCAATCAATGTGAGGCGTTTTCTTTTCAGGTGGCGACCAGTGATCAGGCCGAAACCGATCGTTACTGGAACGCTATTGTCGGCAATGGTGGCCAGGAGAGCGCGTGCGGTTGGTGCAAAGACCGGTGGGGCGTGTCCTGGCAGATCACGCCGGCTGTGCTGACCCGTGCCGTCACCAACCCCGATAAGTCTGTCGCCAGGCGTGCGTTCGAGGCCATGATGCAGATGGGGAAAATCGACATTGCGGCGATTGAGGCGGCGGTACGCGGTTAGACACCCGCTGGTCTGACGCGGCCCTGGCCGTTCAGGCCAGCGCCTGCTTGAAGGTGTCGCGGTACCGGCGGGACAGGTTGAGCAGTTTGCCGCATTGCAGCTGTACTTCACCGTCTCCGCTGGACTGGAAACTGATGTGTTCGATGGCGTTGTGGTTGACCACCAGTCCGCGGTGAATGCGGCTGAAACCCGCCGGGGCCAGGCGCTCGGCAATTTCTGTCAGGGTGCTTCGCAGGGGGTAAATGCGCCCGCGGCTGTGCAGATTGACATAGTTGCCGGAAGCCTCGATCCATTCAATATCCGCCACACGGACCAGGAATTCCTTGTCGAGTTTTTTCACCAGGAAGTGTTCTGGTAGCTTCTGCCCACCGTCGGCGCCTTGTGCGGGCTCGTTTTCGGCAATCAGGCTGGCCTCGCCTTTCAGTCGGCTGTAGGCCAGGCGGAAGACGTAATACAGGCAGAAGTAGATGGCGTATCCCCAGACATCTTTACGATATTCATACCCGAACTCCGGCAGCCAGGTGCCGAAGCCGTAACTTTCACCTGCCAGCAGGTATATCAACTTGCGCATCTGCACCATCAGGAATACATGGGCGACGGAAAAGAGCATGGACGCGAGCAGGTGCCAGCCCAGCTGCCTGCCAAACCGGGTCAGGCGCGGGGGATTGTGGCGGAAGGCAAAGACCAGAATTGGAAGCAGTGTCAGAATGCTGATGGCACTGGTGTACTCCCAGACCAAGGGTTCCCACAGCTGAATATGCGCCAGACCGCCACGGTTGTGGTCCGCCCAGACAGAAAACGCATTGACGGTGTTGTTGATGAATAGATAAACGGTCAGCGCCAAATAACTGTAAAGCATCCGGTGCCGATCAAACCTTTCGATCCACGGATTGGCCACCGAGTTGGATGGCTGCTCTGGTTGTCCGTTGTACTCCATTGTCATTCCGCTATCGCCACTGCACCCTGATTTCGCTGTAATTTCATCCCACCATGCCACCGCTGGTCCCCGGGACAGGGCGGGATGGCCTTTTCTACGCCCCGCCAGCCGGCGCCTTGCAACAATGCGGTCGTGTTTTCAGCTGACGGAGCAAAATCATGACACAACCTACTGCAGAGCGTCGATACGATATCGATTGGCTGCGCACCCTCGCATTCGCGGTATTGATTCTTTTTCACTTGGGCATGTACTACGTGGCGGACTGGGGCTGGCATATCAAGAGTGAGCAGACTGTGACCTGGCTGCAGAACCTGATGATGCTCACTGCCCCCTGGCGTATGTCGCTGCTGTTCTTTATTTCGGCAGTCGCTCTGGCCCTGGTGCAGAAACGGAGTGATGCGCGTAGCGGTCTGCAACTGGCGGGGCGGCGGACCCAGCGTTTGCTGGTGCCGCTGCTGTTCGGCATGTTCGTGATTGTTGTGCCGCAGACGTACTTTGAGGCGCTCAGCCAGAATCTGATCGAGCCGGGCTATTTCCAGTTCTGGGGCAAGTACATCAATCCGCGCACCGACCTGCTGACCGAGCACCACACAGCCATCGGCCTGCTGACCTGGAACCACCTCTGGTTTTTGCCGTACCTGTGGATCTACAGCCTGCTGCTGATACCGTTGCGGCGGCCGCTGAACCAGTTGGCCCAGAGCCGTATTTTCCAGCGGGTGCCGCCGGTGCTGGCTATCGCCGCCGTGGTCATTGTTCTGATGCTGGTCTGGCTGCTATTGCGCACCCAGTACCCGGTGACCCACGCCCTGGTCAATGACTGGTACAACCACGGGCGCTACCTGCTGGTATTCGTCTTCGGCTACCTGTTTGCCCTGCAACCGCGCTGGTGGCAGTTCGTGATTGACCGGCGCAGCCTGTTCCTTGGTCTGGCCATTGGCTGCTACCTGCTGATTATTGCCAATCGCAACGGTGCTTTCCCGGCGCTCGAGGCGAACTTCAATCAGCACTTGGGTGTCCGGCTGTTTGCCGGCATTGTGGTGGCACTGAATCACTGGGCGTGGATATTCTGCGTGGTAGGGTTTGCCGGCTTTTACCTCAACCGACCGAGCCGGGTACTCCGTTACACCAACCCGGCCATACTGCCCTGGTACATACTGCACCAGACACTGATTATCGTCTTTGCCTGGAGCCTCAAGCCCCTGGCGCTACCCATTGGGCTGGAGGCGGTATGTCTGCTGGCACTGACCGTTGGGGGTTGCGTGGGCGGCTACGGAATAATCCGGCGAGTGAATGCGTTGCGCTGGTTGTGTGGAATGTCCCTTGCGGAACCGGCGAAAGTTGCGCCGCAGGCGGCGCTGGCCCGCTAGGGGCAGGCAGCGCCTTCGATCGGGCAGTGGGACCAATCGGCTGCTGCCCATAGGTTACCCTGGAATGTAGAAGTCACGAGACGGTGACCTTTGCATTCAGCGTCACTTCCGCCTTGAGTGAATTCGTCACCAGGCAATATTCTTCGGATTTCTCCAGCAGCTTATGCGCCTTCTCCGTATCTGTGCCTTCCGGCACTTCGAGTGTGGCAGTGACGGCAAAGGCGGTGAAGCAGGTGGTGCGGTCCACTCGGTCCAGGGTACCGGTGGCACTGCATTCCAGCGACGTCCATGCCAGGCCCGAGTGCTGGGCGATCGCGCGAAAAGTCAGCACAAAACAGTCGGCCACGGCGGCCACCACCAGATCCTCCGGTGACCAGCGGTTCCCGGGGCCATCAAACTGCACCGGCGCTGCCGAGGCGAGGGGTTCAACACCCTCGGTGGTCAGCGTGACTTCGCCTTCGCCCGTTGCGCGGGCGGCTACCTGATACTTGTGGGGAAAGGCGTCCATGGAGTCTCCATCAAATGAGTCAATAATCTTGGCAGGGTAGGCTCGGCCTGACCCCGCCACCATTCCGGGCCCGATACCTCACAGGCCCCAATACATGGGGGATCAGGGCTACGCCTGGTAGCGCATCATCACAATATCCCGCCCCTGCTTCTGGTAAGTATGGAAGCGATCGACAATGGCCGAGGGCTGGCCATCCGGTTCCACCTCCACAAACCCGAGCGATTCATAGAACGCCACGAGATGCCGATACGGGAAGGTGAAGGTGCTGTCGTCATAGGCTTGCGCCATACGTCCCAGCAGTAGCCGCGCCACACCGCGGCCGCGGTAGCCCTCAGCCACCGCCACCCCGGCCAGTAACTGGCTGTCGGTCAGCTTGCGCAGAGAGCCACAGGCGATAATCTGGCTCTGTGCATCGCGGATTATCATACAGGGATCGTGCCGCCGCGCTTTGCCGCGGAATTTGTGGGTGCGGTAGAATTTGTTGGCTAATGGCATCTCCGCGTCGGAGAGCCACTGGGCAGTCAAAGAATCAGTAGAAAAATCCGGATCCATATCACTCTATGCCGCGCGAAATCTGCCCAACCTGCCAGCGCCCGCTCAAGGTCTGCTACTGCAGCGCGCTGGTGCATATTCCCAATCGAATCAAGGTGCTCATCATACAGCACCCGCTGGAGCAGAAGCACCCGTTCAACACCGGGCGCATGGCGCACCTGTGTCTGGAGAACAGTGAATTGATCGTGGCGGAGCGCCTGTCGGACGAAGAGCTGGCGCAGCTGCTGAAGCCCAGGTCGGCTTTGCTGTATCCCTCACTGAGTTGGCTGCCGGGAGTGGAGCAGATGGAGCCCGGTACGCCGCAGGCAGAGGGGCTGGAACAGCTGGTGGTGATCGATGCTACCTGGCGGAAATCCAAGAAAATGCTGCATTTGCATCCGGCGCTGCAGCAACTGCCTCGAGTTAGCTTTGAAGGGGAGTTGAGTTCGAACTACCAGATTCGCCATTCGTCGCTTCCAAACAGCCTGTCAACGCTGGAAAGCATTGTTATGGCTATGCAGGAACTGGAGCCGGAGCATAACTTTCAAACCCTGCTGCAGCCCTTTGAAAAGATGATTTCACTTCAGGTCGCATCTAAAATTTGACCTCCATTCTTATCCCGCCACACACAAAAATATACCCCGCTGTACCGCAAGCGCGTCTTGAAGCGGTGATAAAAACTTCTTAGTCTTACTCCTCTAAATCGAGGGGCTCGGATGGTAGAACAGAAATACTTGCAAGTGTGATGGTGGCGCCGTCGCCACGCAAAGCTTGATAGATCCGGTTTATGGTATAAGTTCCCATGGGTTCCTCATTATATTAATTGAAAATATGGAAGTTGATATGCGCTTTGTTTTCTCTATTTTCTTGTTTTTCTTTTGTTCTGGAGTGTGTTTTGCAGAGCCCGGCGATGCACTTAGCGTGGTGGTAAAAGATTTACTCCGGGAGTCGGCCGATCCATCTTCCGACGCTCACGGAATGGCTTTGGAAGACCTGGAGGCAGCGATCCGAAAGGGGGCTAACCTACAGGCTTTATTGCATTTTGGGGACTTGGATGTTGTTAAAGTGCGGGTTAGAGCGGAAGATATTGGGTGGCCCATAAGCTATACGCTGCTTACCAGTGGGCAGAGAAGTCATATTTTATTTAAGACGGACTTTGAACCCTATGATCCGAAGATGAAAGATAATGTCGGTGAGTTTTATATAAGAACGGGTGAATTTGGCAATATAAAGATTTGTGTCGATTTCAACGATGATTCGATATGGCATACGAAGAGAGATAGTGTCGATTTGAAATGCGTTGAGTACGATGCCGAGGCAACGCCTCTTAACGCCAAAGATGGATTTTACGTGTTTGGATTTATGTGGGACAGCAAAGGCGGCTTTCGGGGGCACGATAGTGTCTTGGTCGACATGCAAGACAGAATAAAGTACCAGCCGGGACAATCTGCCACTTGTGTCTTGTATGAAGATCGAAGAATAAACAATATTACGGCCGTGGAAGATAGAGCTGAGCCTTTTATTCCCTACAAGGCGACAGACTGCATCGGCAGTGTCGGAGTTATGGCTGGCCCATTCGCGTCAGTTGATGCGCTAAACGGTTCGGTCGATGATCCCGGCTCTGGCCTGGTCGGATGGGGCAGCTACCGTATCGTGTATTGCGGACAGGGTGAGTGCACACAGGACTACGAGCAATATCAGCAAAACAAATAAGCTGCCCGTTTGGCGATGATCCCCGCGTGAGCGTCAAGCCAAGGCTTTCGGGGCGCGGTCTTTTTTTGGGGCTTTCAATGAGAAATTGGCCGGTGCTTATCTAGAATGCGCGGCTATTTCTCTCAGAAAAAAGGGTCAGTTCAACATTATGGCATTGATTTGTCTGAATGAATATCATGCCAAAATGTTGATCTAACCCATTTGCTTTTTGCTGAATTAAAATCGCGATTATTTTTCGTGCTTCGCTTCCATTTTTAAACATGGTGGTCCGCCGACGCCATCTTGTGCACACGATATTTCCGGACAGATGAGTCTGCCACATCGCTAGTCCTGCCGATGCATCTCAACCCTGTGGATTCAGGAAATTCCATATTTTTCTGCCAGCCGGTCAATATCCGACTTGGATCTGGAAGCTCTAGAGTATTTAGTTCTGAACCTCAGAGTCGACTCGCTGCTCTGGGATTGGGGTCTGATCTTTTAACTTCCCAACAGCGATCCTCCTGTCGAAGTAATTGGGGTCAGAAGTAATTGGGGTCAGAGCAAAATATTGACATGAATAGTCCCTAAGCCGTAGTAATCCAGAACGCTACGCTGGTCCTAAAATCGCAGCCTTACCGTCTCGGCGCTGGGTTATGCCAGAAGCTGTCTGGCGCGATGAGCTTATCCGCTTCCTTTGGTCCCCAGCTGCCCGGTTTGTAGCGAATGGCCGGTGGATGCGTTTTCAGCACGGGATCCACCACCGCCCATGCAGCCTCGACCGCATTATCACGAGTGAACAGCGCTCCATTGCCGGCCAGTACGTCGCCGATCAGAAGTTCGTAAGGCCCTTGCTCATCTGCGTGTTCGTCTAACAGAAAAAGCTCGCGCTGCTCCCCGATAAACTCATGTCCCGGCCGCTTGACGCGCGCCGCCAGGGCGATGGCGGCCTTCGGTGAGAGCTGGAAGCGTACATAGTTGGTGCGGCTATTCACCGGAGCGGAATCATCGAACAGGTGCTGGGGCGGGGGTTTCAGTTCCACCAGAATTTCTGCGTCTGACATGGCAAGGCATTTACCCGAGCGCAAATACCAGGGCACCCCTTGCCAGCGCCATGAATCGATAAAGAGCCGCACCGCGCAGTAGGTCTCCACGTCTGAGTCTTTCGCCACACCCGGCTCGTTGAGGTAACCGGCGTATTGGCCGCGTACAACATCGTCCGGGCTCAGCGGACGCATGGCTTGGAACACCTTGGCCTTCTCGGCATGCACGGCGCCATAGCCTTGATACGCCGGCGGTTCCATGGCCAGCAAGGCAACAATCTGGAAAAGATGGTTTTCGACCACATCGCGCAGGCAACCGGCGGTCTCGTAATAGGCACCGCGGCCCGCCACGCCGAAATCTTCGGCTAGCGTGACCTGCACACTGGCCACATTGTTGCGGTTCCATATCGGTTCCAGGAATGAATTGGCGAAGCGGAAATAAAGAATGTTCATAATCGCTTCTTTGCCCAGATAGTGGTCGATGCGAAAGATCGCATCTTCCCTAAACCTGGAGCACGCAATACGATTAAGCTTTCGCGCGGACGCGAGATCGCGCCCAAAAGGCTTCTCGATGATGACGCGCGCCTGATCGGTAAGCCCGGATTTCCCGAGCCCCTCAATGACGCACCCAAACAATTCAGGGGGAATAGCAAGGTAGTGCGCGGGACGCCGGGCGCCGTTCAGTGCTTGCTTCAGTGCCGTAAAGGTGCCGGCGTCGCTATAGTCACCAGCGACATAGCGCAGGCTGGAAAGCAATTGGTGCAGGGCCTGCGGGTCGTCGACCTGTCCGGAACTCCGTATGCCGTCCTCCGCGCGCTGGCGCAACTGTTCGATAGTCCAGTCAGAACTGGCGACGCCGACGACAGGAACCTTGAGGGCACCACGCTTAGCCATGGCATAAAGTGCCGGAAAAATCTTCTTATGCACCAGATCGCCGGTCACACCGAATAGCACCAGTGCATCGGACTTCATTTTATCGGCTTTTCCCGTGTCCATGCGTTACCGCCTTTTTATCGATACTACCGGCCAGCCTTTGTAAAGGACCATGGCAATGTGTAAGTCTAGACGCGGTGCGCCGACGGTGCGCCGACGGTGCGCCGACGGTGCGGTAGGTGCTGCGACCGTTGGGCAAATTTAGATTGATGTGCTGACACAGAATCTAGGCCTTGAATTTAGTTTCCCGTTTATGGTGGCGGCACTAACACAAAATTGCCGAAGTGTGTTTTGGCCAAAAATTCTTGTTGGGCGGCGACTATATCTTTCAGCTCGAAGGTTTGGGCAAGCAGTGGCTTTATTTCGCCCCGTTCAATGTATTCAATAAGATTCGGGAAGACCGGTTCGTCCCAGGCAGTGGAGCCGAACAGGGTAATATCTTTGAGGTAAAAGTCGCGCATATCCATCGATACGATCGGCCCGGCAATGGCCCCGGACGAGGCATAGCGGCCGCCGCGTGCCATCAACTTTAGCAGTTGCCCGAACTGCGCCCCTGCGACATTGTCGATAACAACATCCACGCGGGTGCCGTGAAGTTCGGCATTCAAATCTGATCCACGAGTGATTACCTGGTCAGCGCCCAGATCCTGGAGCAATTGCTGCTTGCCGGCGCCCGTTATGGCAACAACGTGCGCGCCCCGTCGCTTGGCCAGTTGTACAACCGCCGAGCCAACTCCGCCCGATGCGCCGGTAACCAGCACGCAATCAGTGGCCATAACTCTGGCCCGATGCAGCATGTTCTCTGCTGTTCCATAGGCGCAGGGTATGGTCGCGAGTTCGGCATTACTCCAGTCGCAATCAACTGCAAATACCTCGCTGGCAGGCACGGTGACATACTGAGCGAACGCGCCGTCGAAATCCGACGCCATCCAGATATTTTCCATTGAATCAAAGCCGTTGACACGCATGCAGGCTCTAACCAGGGTGCGCGCTCCAATCGCGAGATCGGTAACGCCTTCACCGAGTTGAACGACTTCTCCACAGCAATCGGTGCCTTGAATCAATGGAAACGGTGTTGTTGCGTTCCAGCCGCCATCTTCGATCTTTGACTCCTCAGCGCTTTCGGTTAATTGCTCCGTACCGCTCTCCACCGAGGACGAATACCAGCCGAGTCTTGTGTTGATTTCCGTATTGTTGACGCCGGCAGCCAGCACCTTGAGTAATACCTCACCCGCTGCGGGTGTGGGGATTGGCACGTCCCGATAGTCGAGTTTTTCGTAACCACCATTGCCCGTGGTGACTATGGTCTTCATGGTCGGCTGGTCACCGGTAGTGTTGAAGCGTTCCGGATCGTTTGTCAGCAGATAGCGCAGATCAGGCATGGCTGTTCCAGTGGTGTCAGGGGGATCACTTCGGGGCAAGAGCGCTTTATTGCCTGCTAAATGTAGTCGCAGAGTGAATCTGGCAGCGAAACCTTGAGTGCCATAGCCGCTCTCAAGCTGGTTTAGCGATCAAATGAGCGCCATATATCCCCCATGCGGCTGCGCGTATTTGGTCGAGCGCTTTCTGAGCTGACAGGTAACGGCAAGGCACGAATTGCAACGGATGCCGGTGAGAAGGGGGTGGTAGGGTTGGAGATTGCTGGCGCTGCATGTCTCTGCGGCGGAAAACTTCGAGAGGCGCACGGCAGCGCAGCATGTGACTGGGTGGATCAATTAACCCAACAGCTTGCTGAGGGTAGATTCACCGCATTCTCAATAATTCGCTTCGAATCGAACCCGCAATTGCCACTTTTCCCCGTTTTTGGACCAGACATCGACGACTGAAAGATCACCTTGGCCTTCTGTATGCAGGACGAAGTTGGCAACAGCATTTTCACCCACCTCATAGACCCGAAGCCCGCTAATTTGCTGTTTATGGGCGTCGGGTTTGCGACTGACAAAAGCTTCGCGGGTAAGCCGATGGTGATTGGCGGTATTAAGTTCGAAGAAGGGACTCAGCCGGGCGAGTAGGACGGACTTGTCCCCAGTGGCCTGCGCCGTGAGCAGCTCATTTTCCAGGCCGCTAAATACCATCATATAGCGCGTCTTTACGTTGACGCCCTTGCTATTGACTGACGGGGGTTGCGCTGCAAATACGGGAGTGAACCAGCCGAGGCTGGTCACTCCCATAATCAAGATGCGCTTTAGTAAGACAGTGCGCATAGTCCACCGAAGTCGTTTACCCAGTTTTGCTGGAGCAGCCAGTCGCGGCCGCCCAGGGATACGTTGGCGGTAGCCCCGTTACCGGTCGTGTAGGTGCTGCCAAAGTCCCAGGCACATTTATCGGCATTTTCGTAGCCGCGGCGGTCGTACCAGGCATTCAGTTCCGGGTCGGTAACCGCTTCAGACAGCTCGTGATAAATGATACTTGCCATGGCATCGGCGCCACCGTCGTTGTTCGGCGACGGATTGTTGACACCGCAGCCCGAAGGGGCCTGGGTTACAGGGTTGCCGACGAAGGAGTATTTGATGGTTTGGCCGTTAATGGTGCCCTTGTAGTGCCAGCCACAATACTGGGTGCCGAAACCACTGGTTTCCTGAACATCAGGTGCGGTCAGTACAAAGTAAACAGCATTGATATCTGTGCCCAGGCCGAGGTTATTGATCGCGTTGGCGACGACGCTTTCAACAGCCGCATCATCCAGGGAGTTGCCGTAAGAGCCGCTATCGTAAACCTGACCAGCCAGCTGTACGCTATTTGAAACGTGCTGGTTCGAGCCGTCGTAGTAGCTGGTATTGATATTGTAGATGGGGGAATCAGACAGGCCGGTAATCAGGTCCGGCAGGATAGTCTGGGCGCTTGAGTAGCTGCTCCAGTCGCCGTACCAGATATAGTAAACATTGGTTGTGCCCAGCATTACCGGGCCGCCATTGTAGTTAATACCATTGCCGCGGCCACCACCGCCAGGTTTGGCATTCCTGGATGCTTCTTCCGAGTGGACATGGCTTGGTGGTACCAGTTCCCCAAAGCCTTTGCCTGTCGGGCGGTACACCGAGTCGCCGTCAGTTTTGATGGCGCTGGCCTGACTGGCAGCGGCAATTACGAGGCCGGCCGTCAAAGCAGCAATAGAGGTAAGTTTGAATTTCACGTAAAAATCCTCAGCTAAAGTTCAATTTTTATTTTTACATCCGAGGTACATATTTTTTGGAGACGGCCATACTGCGGCCGATCGATTGATCGTAGAAAGTTATTGGTCTTTTACGATACTTTTTAAGCAATACGCCTGCAGAAAATTGTCGTCAAGAAATTAATTTTTAACTTTTCTGTAATAATGAGAGGTGTAGCAGGATCAGCTAAAACAGGGGGGATTGTTCAGTCCGAAATTTATCTGGCGGAAGCACTGCAGGGCGAAAGCTTTGTTTGTGCTCGGCTTTCGTTTTGGCTTTTTATGTTTTGTTTGTTTTTTCAAAAAACGGAGCAGTCTGCCAGCGCCTTTGTGAAAATTTTGTAAAAACCTTCTGTATTAATTGGCGCGAAAATCTGCATAAGAATACTATCATCAGTTTCTGCTTTTGTGATGGTTGATTGTTTTGGGTGACACTGGGTGGGGTTTCGAGTACTAGACTTGGCGATTAATAATTCATCAATGCTGCCGTCGATGGTCTTTCATTAGGAATACTCCAACTGGTTTCCTTGTGCGATAAACTAGCCGAACATGTCCATAAGGCAGCCCCGGTAGACTATGAATGACGTCCTGATTCAGGCGCGGGATCTCAACAGGTCCTACCACAATGGTCGCGAGCAGATCAGTGTGCTGCGGGGCTTATCCCTCGAGCTTCGACGCGGTGAGGCGGTGGCGGTGATCGGACCTTCGGGCTCGGGCAAGAGTACGCTGCTGAATTTGCTCAACGGTCTGCTGCCGCCCGATAGCGGTGAGCTGCGGATATTCGGCCGGGCGCATTCTGAACTGACCGACAACGACTGGGCCGAATTGCGCCGCACTCGAATTGCCACACTGTTCCAGGACGGCAACCTGATCCCCACACTCACGGTTTCCCGCAATGTCGCATTTCGCGCCGGACTCGCCGGCCTGCAACAGCACAACGGCGAGGCACTGCTGCAGCATCTGGGCATTGCCGACACCGCACACCGTTATCCGGATCAGCTTTCCGGCGGCCAGCGGCAGCGTGCGGCGCTGGCTTGTGCCTTTGCCATGCAGCCAGAACTGATTCTGGCCGACGAACCCACCGGTAGCCTCGACTATGCAACTGCCCAGCGGGTGGCGCCGCTATTTTTCGATGCCATCCGCGAGCGTGCGCTGGGGGCGCTGATCGTCACCCACAACCCGGAGCTGGCCCAGCGCTGCGACCGGATTCTTGAATTGCGGGAAGGAGCCCTGCGCCCATGGGACTCGGCACAGTCTTCCTAAGCCATTACCGCCGCCACCCCGGTCAGCTGGCCGGGCTGCTACTGATCCTGGTTTGCGCCGCCATGCTCTGGAGCGGGGTCCGCTCACTCACCGGTTCTGCGGAGAATGCCGTCGCCAAGTCCCGGGCGGCGCTGGAGCCATTGCTGACGGTTGAGCGCGTGGATGGGCGCCCCCTGACGGTAGAGGATTTCGCGCGGTTGCGCCGCGCGGGGCTCTGTGCGTCGCCGCGACTGGAAGTACGCTTTGCTACTGACACGCCGGATGTGATCGGGCTCGATCCTCTCAGTGCGGCTTGCCTGCGGCAGTACAGTGCGCAAGACAGGCAGGGCGAGGATTCAGGTGCGGCGGTGGCGAAGAAACTGATTGCCGCACTTGACCGACCACTGCTGCTTGGCGGCGCCGCCGATCTTTCGCGCTGGCAACGGTTGGCGCTGCCGGGTACCGAGGATTTTGAGTTCGAGCAACTCGACGGGCTGCCGCGCGGGCAGCTGTTTGCCGATATCTCTGTGGCAGCGGAGCTGGCCTCCACCGGGCGCAGTAAACTCGCGATTCTGTTGCCGGCGTCGGCGCTGCAAAAGTCGGTGCTCCCCGCGGGTTACCGCACACAGGTTGAAGACTACGGTGTGGAGCCAAGCCCGCTGGTGAATGCCTTTCTACTCAGCCTGGATGCCCTTGGTGCGCTGGCACTTTTGGTGGCGGCGCTGCTGGTGCGCAGCGTATATCGCTTTGCGTTGGAGCAGCGGCGCCGCAGTCTGGTGATACTGGTGCGCCTGGGTGTGCAGCCCGGCAAATTGCGCCTGGCGCTTATCGTGGAAGTTTTGTTGGTCGCTCTGATTGGCGGCAGCCTGGGGCTCTGGCTGGGCGAACGCCTGGCGTCGGCGATGGCGGATGGCTTCCAGGGCACGCTCTCGAGTCTCTTCAGTGTCGATACCCTGGCGAAGAGCTCGCCCAGCACGGAAACCTGGCTCGGCATGGTGCTAATCCTGGTATTGATCGTTGGCTGGGCCTGCCTGGATCTATTACTGCAGCGGCGGGATCAATGGGGCGCGGCAGATTCGGGGGTCGGGACGGGCCGGATAGCGACCCGCAAATGGCGCATCGTTGTCGCGCTGTTTCTCGTCGCGGCGTCGCTTCTAGTGTTGTTGTCGAGCAGTACGTTGTCGCTGATATTCGCAGCCACCATGGGCTGCCTGATCGGCGTCGGCATGCTGCTGCCGGAATTGTTGAATGCCTTGCTGGCGCGAGCCGAGCGCCACTGCCAGCAGCCGTTGCTGGAGTGGTCCTGTTCCGAGATGCGCGCGCTGTGTCGGCTGTTGAGCCTGCCACTGACTGCACTGGCGTTTGCCATCGCCACTGCCATTGGCGTGCAGGCAATGGTTACCGGCTTCGAATCGACCTTTGCCCGCTGGCTCGACCAGCGCCTGCAGGGCGATCTCTATCTGGACCCCGGCGAGGTTGTGGCAACGGAGGAGTGGAAAGGGCGGTTGCGACAGCTGCCCGGCGTCACTGCGGTATTGCCCATGTTGCGGGGGCGGGCCCTGTTGGAATTATCGCAAACAACGGAATCACCGGCGGACGAACTACCTGTGGACGTGCTGGCGGTCGATCCCGCCTCACCGCTATTGCAGGATTGGCCCTTCCTGTCAGCGGTGGCAAGCCCCTGGACGGAATTGCCCACTCGCGGTGTGTTGATCAACGAGCAGCTGGCGCGCAGGAAGTCGCTGGCGGTGGGCGACCAAATTCGTTTTCGCCTCGGCGCCGAGTTGCAGTCGCGGGAGGTAATTGGTATCTACGCCGACTATGGCCGGCCCGAGGGTGAGCTGATGCTGCCGCTTGCGCTGGTTCCGGACTCGCTGCCCAATCGTTATTCCACCTTTGTGTTGGGCGTGGATGACCTCGACAAAATCCCCTGGCGGGAGTGGCCGGAACAGTATCCATGGATGGCCGGCAGCCGCCTGCGGGATCAGGCAGGACTGAAACGGGCCGCCAACGCTGCTTTTATCCGTACTTTTCAGATGACCAAGATGCTGAACGGGCTGACGCTGGCACTGGCGGGTACCGCACTGGCACTGATGGGGCTAGTGATATTCCGCCTGCGGCAGGGGAGTTATACCTTGCTGCATGTTTACGGTGTGCCGCGCAAACGCCTGCGCCGGCGCCTGATTGCGCACAGTATGCTGGTGACCGGCCTGCTGGCACTGCTGGCGACGCCGCTGGGAGTTTTCCTCGGTTGGGTGCTGGTGGCACGGGTCAATCCCGCCGCCTTCGGCTGGGCGCTGCCGCTGCATCTCTATCCTGGATTCTGGTTGCAGGTGTGGCTGGTGTGCCTGCTGATCGGCGCTTTTGTCGGATTGCTGGTGGGTAACCCGGTGAGGCTGGAGACGCTGAAGAATGAATAAAAAAAAGAATAGTCTCGGCCGCCTATTGTTACTGCTTATGTTGCTCACCGGCTGCGCGAAAGACGATAGCCATGAGTCTTCTTTCACTGCGCTACGCGATCCGCCCGCAGGCTTTAAACAGGCTGCGCCGGGAATGACCGTGCGTCTGCCGCAGGATATGGGTGCGCATCCGCAATACCGCCTGGAGTGGTGGTACCTCACCGCCAACCTGCACAGCGCCGATGGACAGCAGTTCGGCGTGCAATGGACCCTGTTCCGAAATGGTCTCCACCCCGGGCCCTTCAAAGAAAAGGAACCGGGATGGCAGCGTAATGAAGTCTGGCTGGCCCACGCCGCCCTGAGCCGTCCCGACGATCACCATTTTGCCGGCCGCGGCGCTCGTGGCGGTACCGGCCAGGCTGGTGTTGCGGCGCAGCCATTCAAGGCCTGGATCGACGACTGGCAGCTCGATGGCGTCTCAGCGGATATCTGGAAACTTGTGGTGAAAGCCGAGGACTTCAGTTACCGGCTGCAATTGCGGCCGCAATTACCACCCGTCATGAACGGCGAGCAGGGCTTCAGCGCCAAATCCTCCGGTGGCGGTGGCTCGATGTATTTCAGTTATCCGTACCTGGCTATCGAAGGCGAAGTGGAAGTCGGCGATGAAAAGTTCGAGGTGAGTGGACAGGGCTGGTTCGACCGGGAATGGAGTAGCCAGTACCTGAACCCGGACCAAAAGGGCTGGGACTGGATGGCTCTGCACCTGCAGGACGGCCGCCACCTGATGGTCTTTCGCGTGCGCGGCGCGGAAGACTTCTATTCCGGCACGCTGGTATCAGCCGATGGCAGTGCCCGAACGCTGGATGCACAAGAGTTCCAACTGCAGCCGATCGAATACCGCGACAGTCGGTTTGGAGAGGTGCCGGTAGTGTGGCGCTTGAAAGTGCCGTCGGCGCAGCTGGATCTTGAAGTCCGATCCTGGCCCGGTGACTACTGGAACCCGGGCACGTTGCGCTATTGGGAAGGGCCTGTATCGATTAGCGGCAGTCATACCGGCGAAGGCTATCTGGAAATGACGGGGTACGGCAGCTGAGATTTCCTGGAGTAATGCCGGCACCAATATCGGGCGCTATTTTCTCCCAGCTAAAATAGACATCACATGCAATTGACCCATCGCTGGGTATGACGATCCGTGGTGGCGATTGAGGCCTTTTGCCAAAGCAAACCCCGCCGGTTGGAGGAGGCTACTGCAAATGACACAGGAGCAGGCGACAGACCACGCTTCTCTGGAGGGACTCGTCGAGACTGGGATGCTGCCTCTGGAGAGCCTTCATCCCGGTGGTTTGGATACAACCCGGCAACTTGCCGAACTCTGTGAGATAGAGCGGGGCACTGAGGTGCTGGACGTTGCATCGGGGACGGGGGAGAGCGCCTGTTTCCTTGCCGCCTCATTTGGTGCCCGCGTCCTTGGTATCGATCATTCCGACGAAATGGTGCAGCGTGCTGCGGCCAAGGCTCGCACACAGGAGGTAGATGTGGAATTCATAACGGCGGATGCGGCCAGCCCGCCGTTCGACGATTCCAGGTTCGATGTCGCTATCTGTGAATGCACGCTGTGCTTTCTCGACAAGGCCCGCGTGCTCAGCGAAATGGTGCGAGTAGTGCGTCCAGGGGGATTCATCGGCATGCACGATTTATACTGGAAGGAGGGAGCCTCAGAGGCGGAAAAGCTCACTCTCGCCGAGATCGAGGCCGAAAAGCCAGAAACCCTTGAGGGATGGCGTCGGTTGTTCGAGGGCGCCGGCCTGGAGCAGATCAGCACAATTGATAAGTCAGCAATCATGTCGCGCTGGATGTCCGAATCCAGGAAACAACTGGGTTTGGCCGGTCAGCTGATGCTGGCGCTCAAGATCATCCGCCGGTGGGGCTTTGGCGGCGCGTGGAGAGTATTTCGATCGGAGCGCGTCTTCTCGAGCGGTCTCCTGGGTTATGCCATTGTTGTCGGCAGGAAGCCGGCACTGTCTGCAATGCACGGCCAGGAGACCTAGAGGCGGGAGAGCAGCTTGCGTCGCTCGGCGCTTTTAACTAGTAGGCGCCGGCGCTGTAAATCAATTCGTAGCTGTGGCTGTACACCTCGAGAATATTACCGAACGGATCTTCCATATAAATCATGCGGTAGGGTTTTTCACCCGGATAGTAGTAGCGCGGTTTTTCCATCCGTTTTTTGCCTCCCGCGGCAACAATACGCTCGGCCAGCTCTTCTACATTCGGATCCTGTACACAGAAGTGGAAGATCCCGGTTTTCCAGTATTCAAAGTTGTCCTCGGGGTTCTCCTGGTTCTTGAACTGGAAGATCTCGACGCCGATACGATCGCCTGTGGAGAGGTGCGCGATGCGGAAGCTGCCCCAGCCGGGTCCGAAGACGTCGGTGCACATGGCGCCAATGGCGCTGTCATCTTCTTCGATGTCGGTCGGTTTCATAATCACATACCAACCCAACACCCGGGTATAGAACTCCACAGCCTTGTCCAAGTCGGGAACCGAAATGCCGATATGTGAGAAGGTGCGCGGGTATACGTTACTCATTTGCGTTGCTCCTGGTTTGACGTTGGGCGCAGATTACAAAGCTCAAGTAATTACGTAAAATGATCATTTGAAATATAAATGAGTACAAAATGTAATGATTAATACCACCTGGTTGCACACCTATTGCACCCTGGTTGAAGTCGGGCATTTCACGCGCACTGCCGAGCGACTGCATATGACTCAGTCCGGCGTCAGTCAGCAGGTGCGCAAGCTGGAAAGCCAGGTGGGCATCCCCCTGTTGGTGCGCGAGGGTAAGCAGTTCACCCTGACGGATGCCGGGGAGCGGCTGTATAAAGAGGGGCGGTCGGTTATCCAGGCCCTCGCGAACCTGGCGCAGCGGGTAGGGGAGGATCCGCCGTTTCAGGGACTGGTGCGGATCATGTCTCCCGGAAGTGTCGGGCTCAGGTTATATCCCCACCTCCTGGCACTGCAGAAACAGCACCCGCAACTGGTGATTGATTACCGGTTTGCGCCCAACACGGATGTGGAAAACGCGATTGCCGATGACGGCGTTGATATCGGCTTTATGACCAGCGCCTCAAGCCGTGAGGAAGTGCGTTGCCAGCCGGTTGCTACGGAAGCATTGCTGCTGGTCACACCCGCGGCTGTCGCCAATCCCGACTGGGCGCAATTGCTGGAATTGGGATTTATCGATCATCCTGACGGCTCCCATCATGCCGGCCTGCTGCTGGGAGCCAACTATCCGGAGTTCGAGAACAGCAGCATGTTCGAGAGCCGGGGCTTCTCGAACCAGATAAGCCTGATTCTGGAGCCTGTCAGCATGGGACTGGGCTTTACGGTATTGCCGGCGTACGCGGTGGAGGCCTTTCCAAAGCCCCAGCGGATCAAAATCCACCACCTCCCCAAGCCTGTCAGTGAAACCCTGTATCTCGCTAGCCGGCGCGATAAACCCGTGCCGAGCCGGGTCAACACGGTGATGTCGGAAGCCAGCAAATGGCTGTGAAACATCGTTCTAGAGCGTGGCGTCGGCCTATAGGGGGATTGAGCTGGGGACATTTAGGGTATGTGGAACTCAGGGGCGCTGTCACATGGCTACTATCTTCTAAATCACCGAGACGAGGTCACCCAAAAACTGGATAATGCCGCCGCACAGCCGCTAGGGAACCTGTGATTAAGTCCGTATTGCCGCTGCGAGCCCTGAAGTCTGCAGATGTTAGACGCAGCTCGCCGCGAATGGCCGTAGCCCTTTGCAAGAGCTGCAACGCAGCAGCTGCGGCCTTCAGGACCCGCCCGGAGGGGTTTTCAGAGCGATTCACATTCCGCGTTGCGACTTCTTGAAAGGTCTAGACATTCCTGCGAAGCCGCGCCTTGACTGTGAACCGCTCTGAAAGCCAGAGGCGTCACGGACTTAATCAGAGGTTCCCTAGGCTCACCAAATTCTCCACGCCCGGTAGTACCCAATGGAAATCAACGTCAACTTCCTCGATAACCTCCGCCTCGAAGCCAAGTTTGATGACTTCACCGTCATTACCGACCAGCCCATCCGCTACAAGGGCGACGGCTCGGCGCCGAGTCCGTTTGACTACTTCCTGGCGTCTTCCGCGCTGTGCGCGGCGTATTTCGTGCGGGTTTACTGCCTGTCGCGCAACATCCCGACCGACAATATCCGCTTGTCGCAGAACAATATCGTCGATCCGGAAAACCGCTATAACCAGATCTTCAAGATTCAGGTGGAACTGCCGGAAGATATTTCCGATAAGGATCGGCAGGGCATCCTGCGCTCCATCGACCGCTGCACGGTAAAGAAGGTGATCCAGACCGGGCCGGACTTCCAGATCGAAACGGTGGAGAACCTGGCCGAGGATGCCCAGGCGCTGCTGATGGTGGAGCCGGATGCCGAGCACCAGACCTTCATCGAGGGCAAGGATCTGCCGCTGGAGCAGACCATCGCCAATATGACGAAGATCCTCGCGGATCTGGGCATGAAGATCGAGATCGCCTCCTGGCGCAATATCGTGCCCCATGTGTGGTCGCTGCATATCCGCGATGCCGCTTCGCCCATGTGCTTCACCAATGGCAAGGGCGCCACCAAGGAGAGCGCGCTGTGTTCTGCCCTCGGTGAGTTTATCGAGCGCCTGAACTGCAATTTCTTCTACAACGACCAGTTTTTCGGCGAGGAGATTGCCAATGCCGAATTCGTGCATTACCCGAATGAACAGTGGTTTGTGCCCGGGCCGGACGACGCGCTGCCGGAAGGCATTCTGGACGACTACACCCTGGCTATCTACAACCCGGATGGTGAGCTGGCGGGCTCCAACCTGATTGATACCAATTCCGGTCGTGTTGATCGCGGTATCTGCGCGCTGCCGTTTGTGCGGCAGTCGGACGGCGAAGAGGTGTATTTCCCCTCCAACCTGATCGAGAACCTGTTCCTCAGCAACGGCATGAGCGCCGGCAACACGCTGTATGAAGCGGAGGTGCAGTGCCTGTCGGAAATCTTCGAGCGGGCGGTGAAAAAGCAGATCATCGAGGAAGAAATTGCGTTGCCGGATGTGCCGCGCGAAGTGCTGCAAAAGTACCCGGAGATCCTCGAAGGCATCGAGGAGCTGGAGAAGCAGGGCTTCCCGGTTCTGGTGAAGGATGCCTCCCTGGGCGGCCAGTTCCCGGTGATGTGTGTGACCCTGATGAACCCGCGCACCGGCGGGGTTTTCGCGTCCTTTGGTGCGCACCCGAGCTTCCATGTGGCGCTGGAGCGCAGTCTCACCGAGTTGATGCAGGGCCGTAGTTTTGAGGGCCTGAACGATGTACCGCCACCCACTTTCAACAGCCTGGCGGTGACCGAGCCCAACAACTTTGTCGAGCACTTTGTCGATTCCACCGGCGTGGTGTCCTGGCGTTTCTTCAGCGCCAAATCGGAATACGAATTTGTTGAGTGGGACTTCACCGGCGATCACTCGGAGACCAATGCGGAAGAGGCCACAGACCTGTTCAATGTCCTCAAGAACATGGGCAAAGAGGTATACGTGGCGACCTACGAAGAACTGGGCGCGCCGGCGTGCCGGATCCTGGTGCCGGGGTATTCCGAGGTTTACCCGGTCGAAGACCTGATCTGGGATAACACCAACAAGGCCCTGGACTACCGGGAAGACATTCTCAATCTCCACAGGCTCGGTGACGACGCGCTGGAGGACCTGGTGGAGCGCCTCGAGGAAAGCCAGATCGACAACTACGAGACCATCATCACGCTGATCGGTGTGGAGTTTGACGAGAACACCGTGTGGGGCCAGCTGACGGTGCTGGAGCTGAAGCTGCTGATCTATCTGGCACTGCAGCGGCACGATGAAGCCCTGGAGCTGGTGGAGACGTTCCTGCAGTACAACGACAACACCGTCGAGCGCGGACTCTTCTACCAGGCGGTGCAGGCGGTGCTGGAAATTGCCCTCGACGATGAGCTGGAACTGGGCGACTACATCGTTAACTTGCAGCGCATGTTCGGTGAAGAGAGGATGAAAGCCGTCGTTGGATCAGTGGAGGGCAGTGTGCGCTTCCACGGCCTGACCCCGACCAATATGCAGCTGGAGGGACTGGACAAGCACCTGCGCCTGATCGAGAGCTATAAAAAGTTGCATGCGGCGCGCGCTGCCAAATCGTGAAATGGGTAGAGTGGGGTAGCCACTGTAGCTCGACGAGATTGTATTCAGTTGGAAACCCTTCCGCGAAGACTGCACAGGCTCTCAGGCAAGCGCGCGCAGCGCGCCTATGTAATGCCTCCTTATTTCCCGCAGATCGACGGTTCGGGAGCCCATTCGCGGCTCCCGCATATTTGATTTCCTGAACAAACACTTCGCATGCCGGAGCCTCGGCCGGCCGCATGGCGGCCAGGTTGGTCCGTGGGAGCGCTCGCTACGCGCTGTGTTGGGTGTGCCGAATCAGGCCCATTTTTTGCCCAGTTCACCCAGCCCGGCTTGCTTGAGGTCGTCAGGCGTCATGACCGTGCGGATTTCGACATCCGCCTCGAATGCCAAAAACCAGGGTTCAACCAACGCAGGGATCTTGGATGGATCGGGAAGATCTACGATGAGTATTGCTGAGCGACGGCCATGCTGTTCGGTAAAGTAAGCAGCCTCCGGTTTACTCGCCTCCAGAATCGCGTTCAATATTGAGTCCGCTGAACCATCCTTGACCGCGGCGTTGAATGGCTGATGTGGGATCTTGATATTTAATAGCATCCTCATGCTGTACTCCTTTCTCGATCATGCTGATTGTCTGACCACAGAAAGAATAATGTCGCTGAGCGTCCACGGCAGCTGCGGTTGAGGCGCAACGTAGCGCCCAATCTGGAGGGACTGGGCCGTCAAAGTGAGGAACAATAGGTCCTGGCCCATTGATTGTGGTGCTTTCCCGATATCCAGAACTGAAATGTCGATCCAAAGAGCCGATCGGTCTCATTGGCTAGAGTTGGCGGAGGAGTGCCGCCTCCGGCGCGACTTCCCTCTATCGGAATTGCCTGTGCGCCTCTGCCGGCTATCTATGCTGTTAATGTTCACAGCATAGATAGCCGACTCAAAGGGAAGATATGGATACCAAAGCCGACCTGAATATCCGTCCGGAATATGACCAGGTGATTCAGGATATCGCCGACTATGTGCTGGATTACGATATCGATTCCGCCGAGGCATGGGAGACGGCGTGCAATTGCCTGATGGATACCCTGGGCTGTGGTTTTCTGGCGCTGCGTTTTCCCGAATGTACCAAGCATCTGGGGCCGATTGTTGAGGGCACGGTAGTGCCACACGGTGCGCGGGTGCCGGGTACGCAGTTGAGACTCGACCCGGTCAAGGCGGCCTGGGATATCGGTTGCATGGTGCGCTGGCTGGATTACAACGACACTTGGCTGGCGGCGGAGTGGGGGCACCCGTCCGATAATCTCGGCGCGATACTGGCGGTGGCGGATTACCTGTCACAGAAAAATGTCGCTGAGGGCAGGGCGCCGCTGACGATGCGCGATGTGCTGGACGGCATGATCCGCGCCCATGAAATCCAGGGCGTGCTGGCGCTGGAAAACAGTTTCAACCGCGTCGGCCTTGACCATGTACTGCTGGTGCGAGTGGCGTCCACAGCGGTGGTTGCAAAGCTGAAAGGGGCCAATCGGGAACAAGTGATGGCGGCAATCTCCCAGGCGTGGGTGGATGGCAGCGCGCTACGCACCTATCGCCACGCGCCCAATGCCGGCTCGCGCAAGTCCTGGGCTGCGGGAGACGCGACTTCCCGCGGCGTGCGCCTGGCGGATATCGCGATGCGCGGCGAAATGGGTATTCCCGGCGCGCTGACAGCGAAGCAGTGGGGCTTCTACGATGTCTGTTTCAGTGTGACCAATGCCGACCTGAAGCTGAAACCGGAGGGCGAGCGTCAATTCCGCTTTCCGCGGTCTTACGGCAGTTATGTGATGGAGCACGTTTTGTTCAAGATTTCCTTCCCGGCGGAGTTCCACGCGCAGACTGCCTGTGAGGCAGCAATGATCTTGCACCCGCAGGTAAAAGACCGCATCGATAAGATCGAACGGGTGGTAATCACCACGCACGAGTCCGCCATCCGCATCATCTCCAAAGAGGGGCCGCTGGCCAATGCGGCAGACCGCGATCACTGCCTGCAATATATGACGGCGGTGCCACTGCTGTTTGGCGATCTCGTTGCCGAGCACTATGAAGATGATTTCCATTCCGCCCACCCGGAAATCGACCGATTGCGGAAAAAAATGGAAGTGGTCGAAGACAAGCGCTATTCCGCCGAATACCTCGAACCGGACAAACGCTCCATCGCCAACGCGGTACAGGTATTTTTTGCCGACGGATCATCGACGGACAAAATCGCTGTTGAGTACCCGATCGGGCACAGGCGCCGACGGGCAGAGGGAATTCCGCTGCTGGAGAAAAAATTCCGCTCCAATCTTGCCACGCGGTTTCCAGCCGTGCGCTGCGAAGAAATTTTCGCGCTGTGCAAGGAGCAGGAAGCACTGCTGGATACAGCGGTCAATACGTTTATGGACCTGCTGGTAATCTGACCCCACTCGCGGCCGGTGGCCGTGAAGGCTTTTGCAGAAAACAGGCACAAAAAAAAGCCCCGGTTTTGACACCGGGGCTTTTTGCGTTAGGCAGTCGGCAGTTCGATTAGAACTTGAACTCGGTACCGACACCCACGTAGCTGCGGTCGTAATCGTCGGCAGCAGTTTCGTCAGTGTAGAACGCGAATACCTTGGCGGCGCTGGTCAGTTTGTAGTCCAGGCCCAGGCTGTAAGTTTCGCCGTCGAGCTTTTTCATGTCGGACTGGCCGTACTGGGCCTTAGCGGTCCACTGGTTGATCTTGTAGGCCACGGAAGTCATCCAGCCATCCTGGGTGGTGCCGTCTTCCTTCTCTTGCTCTTCGTACAGACCGCCGACCTGTACCGGACCGATGTTGTACTGGGCAACCAGGCGATTCACTTTCCAGTCGTTGGCTTCAACACCCTGGTCGTAGGCGTAGGCCAGGTAAACACCGTTCTTGTCATAAGACAGGGCTACGGAAGTGCCGTTGTCGCGGGTGATATCTTCGCCCAGATCGTTAACGCCGATCACTTCGTCGCGGTTGCTGATGTAAGCTGCAGAAACCTTGAAGCCACCGAAAGACGGAGTGGTGTACTGCAGTTCGTTACCGACGCGATTGTCGCTGTTGGTGAGGATGCTGCCGATATCACCTTCGAGGTCGTTGAACAGGTCGACCTTGTTCTGGGAGACCTTCATCGGGGTATCGAACTTGCCGCCGATGACCTGGCCGAAACCGCCTTCCAGGCCAGCGTAAATGTTACGCTGCTTGAAGGTTTCGTCCGACTCACCGTCGATATCCACCTGGTATTCCATCTTATAGATGCCCTTGATGCCATTGTCGAAAGGCAGTTCGCCCTTCACGCCCAGGCGGGACGCATTGCTCTTGATATCGGTGTTGGCGCCGTCACCCTCGTCCGCAGACTGGAAGTCGACATTGGCTTTGCCGTAAAACTCAAAAGGATTGGATTCGGCGCTGGCCAGTGCCGGAATCATCGCGACCAGGGCCATAGAGAGAGCAGTCTTTTTCATCGGTCATCTCGCACAGTTTATGGTTGTGGGTCGAGAGGCGGCGTTTATTGGTCCGAATCTGGCCGTCCCTCGAGTTGGTGCGAATTCTGCGTTTTGAATATTACAAAAAGGTTAAACGTGGCATTTTTTTTAACTTTTTGTGACCGCTTGGTGCAAATTTGTTCAATTGGGCAGAAATGGCAGTCGTATCCCTTGGATCCTTGGGGTGGCGGGGGTCGAATTGCGGCTTTAGAGTGGGGCCGGAAGCTGACACGGGAGCAGTCGGGCAGGGCACACAATGGACACACTGCAAGGGACGGGGAATTTGTATGCGGACACCGGGCAGGGTGCCCGCGTGTGCTTCGCGCCGGGTTTGCCCCTACCCCTATTGTGGATCTATGCCCTGTCGGTGGTGCTCGCGGGTAGCCTCCCACACCTGCCTCCACTGCCGCCAGTGGGAATCGCCGGAGTTGTCATATGCCTGGTTTGCCTCGCGGCGCCGGGATGCCGGCGCCTCCTGCCCGCCGTGCTGGTTGCCGTGGTGGGATTTAACTGGGGGCTATGGCACAACCATCAGGCGATGGAGCGGCGCCTGCCTATGTCGGCCTATGGCCAGGATTTCACACTGGATGTCGAAGTGGTTTCCCTGCCTCAGGTGCGGGAGGAGCCAGGTCGGTCGGCGACCACGGGTACCTCGGCTAGCCTGCGTTTCACGGCGCAGGTACTTGCAGGGCAGGACGCGGAGAGCGATGGGCTTGATTTCGCCGGGGAGTTGCTGGACCTGACCTGGTACCGCGCGCCCGCCGATATTCAGGCGCAGTTGCGCTGCGGCAGCCGCTGGCGGTTGGCCCTGCGTTTGAAGCGCCCCCGCGGCAGCGTCAATCCCCATGGATTCGATTACGAAGGCTGGCTATTGCGGCGCGGGATTTACGCGACGGGATATGTCCGGCCGCGAGACCTGCCTCCCCGGAATCTGGGTGCGGTACCTGGACTGGCGGCGCTGCGGCAGCACCTGAAAGACACTCTGTGGGCGCAACACCCCCGGCGACCGGAACTGCTGAGTGCATTGCTGCTGGGAGACCGCAGCGGATTGTCGCGTGCGGATCGGCAGTTGCTGCAACGGACGGGCACGGCCCATCTCTTGGCCATTTCCGGTCTACATGTTGGGCTGGTGGCCGGCTGCCTGCTGCTGCTCGGTGGGGTGTTGGGGCGGCTGTGGGGGATCTGGCGGGGCTGCTCGCCGACCTATTTGCCCGCGGCCCTGGCTGTGCCGGGCTGCTTTGTCTATACGCTTCTCGCCGGAGCTCCATTGTCGGCACAGCGGGCGCTGGTGATGGTTTGTGTGCTGCTATTTGCGTGGCGGTGGCGCCTGGCTCCCGGCTTTGCTTTTGCACTGGCACTGGCCATTGTGCTGACGCTGCAGCCGCTGGCCTTCTACAGCGCCGGCTTCTGGTTGTCCTTCGTTGCTGTCGCCGCGCTCCTGCTCAGTTTTACGAACCGTGTCCGCATACGCGCTGGCGCTGACTCGCCCGCATCGATGGTTTTGGCAGGGGCGCGTGCGCGCGGTGCCGACCTGCTGCGCAGTCAGTGGGCCATATTCCTGGCACTGCTGTTGCCGTCATTATTCTTTTTTTCCGGTTTCAGTGCTGGCGGCGCGCTGGTCAATCTTATTGCCATTCCCTGGGTGGGCTTGCTGATACTGCCGTCGCTGCTGTGCGGTGCCTTGTTGGTGACGACGCCGCTCGGCCCCCCGTGCCTGGCATTCGCTGGCTGGCAGCTCGATTTGCTGATGGACATGCTGGCCAAAACCCAGGCACTGCACATCGCCTGGCAGTCAGAAGGATTGGTCTTGGCTATTCCCGGCATCTTGTGTGCGGCCGGCAGCGCGCTGTTGTTGCTGATGCCGCGGGGATTGCCGGGCAGGGGGCTGGGCTGGCTGTTTTTTGCCGCAGTATTGCTGCCATGGATTCGTCCCGCCGGGGAACCGGCGGGATTGCAGGTGACCGCGCTGGACGTTGGCCAGGGGCTTGCGGTTGTGGTGCGGACGCCGGAGTATCAGCTCGCCTATGACACCGGGCCGCGGTCGGCGACCGGGTGGAGTGCCGGCAGCGCGGTGGTCGCGCCCTATCTGCTCGGCGAGGGCAGCCGGGATCTGGACAGCGTTATCGTCAGCCACGCAGATCTCGATCATGCCGGTGGTCTCGACGGAGTGATGGCATTGCTGGATGTGGAGCGCATCGTGGCGCCGGGAGAGCTCGCAGCGCGCTATGGCCATGACTTCCTGCGGCCAACGGAGCGCTGTATCGGCGGTGGCGTAGAGAATCACGGAGCCCTGCAGGTGCGCTGGTTGTGGCCGCGTTCCGCGGCGGTATCCGGCGCAGAGAACGATGACAGTTGTGTGGCGCTGCTGAACTGGCACGGGGTGCGCATTTTACTGGCTGGCGATATTTCCGCGGCGGCGGAACGCCAGATCGTTCATCTTTATCCTGATCTGCCCCCAGTCGATTTACTGGTTGCGCCACATCACGGCTCGAGAAGCTCATCGTCGCCGGCGTTTGTGCGTTGGGCGCACCCGGATTACGTCGTTTTCAGTGCAGGCTTCCGCCACCACTTCGGCCATCCGCACGCAGAGATCGTGGCGCGTTACCGGGCAGCGGGTGCACATTTATTGAACACCGCTGCGAGTGGCGCAGTGAAAATTGTCTGGCGCCCGGGACAGTTGTCGCCAGTGGTAAATGTTGCGCGGGACAGCGGTCCTTTCTGGATTCGCGCATCGAATGATTTGCCTTAGCGGTTTCCGTCGAAACACAATTCTAACGGTCTACCGGTATGTTCAAAAAGTGATCAGTCACAGTAAAAGTGCGTACGCGATCAAACTTCCATGAAGTTGTCGCCGGCCGGAACTAGTTATTGTGCTGCCGGTCGCATACCGGGAAATGGCCTGTGCTAAGGTCGAATAAATTCCATCATGACAACTTCATCATTACTAAGAAATTCAGGTGAGTGGATGAATAAAAAAGTACTTTGCAGCGTAATTCTGTCGGTCGTGGGTGGCGTCGCCAGCCAGGTATCGAGCGCCGAGGAGTGGAAATATACGCTGGGTACCGATATCAGCAGTGGGGATTACGGTGATAGTGCCGATACTGACATCGTCAGCAGTCCGTTTACGATCAGTTATTCGCCGTCGGATAAATGGACCTTTAAGGCGTCCATGCCGTGGACCCAGATCGAGGGTCCGGGCGGTGTTATTCCCGGCGGTGATGGGGGCATTGTGGTCGGTAATGGCAACGGCAATGGTAACGGCCGTGGCAATGCGGGCAATGGCGGCACTACCACTACCGAGCCGCAAACCGTCAAGGAGTCCGGACTCGGTGATTTGTGGCTGACCGGTACCTACAGTCTCGAGCCGGTTGCGGATCGCTGGTTTTTTGATCTGTCGGCCAAGTACAAGGTGCCGACCGCTGACGAAGACAAGGGACTTGGCACCGGCCAGGCGGATTACACCCTGCAGGCGGAAGCCTTCACGATGATCGGTGATTTTTCGCCGTTCATTACCGTGGCGCGCAAGTTCAAGGGTGACCTGCCGGATCTGGAAATTAAGGATGTCTGGTACACCTCGGTCGGCAGCGGCTATCGCCTGGATGAGCAGAACAGTCTCGGCATGTCGCTGGATTACCAGCAGGCAACGACGGACACCAATGATCCGTCCACGGAATTGTTCGGCTATGTGAACCACAAATTCAGCCAGCAGTGGAGCGGTATGCTCTACGGTTATCTGGGGCTCGCCGATGGCAGCCCGGATCAGGGGGTTGGATTCCAGGTGAGTTACCGTCCTGCAAACTAATTTGACCCGGCCGGCCGCCACCCGGCGGTAAACATTTGCGCCTTGCCGGAACCTTTTGGGTCGGCTGCGCGTGTAACGGGTAACGTGAATATATCCCCTGGTGTGGGTTAAGAAATTAAAACAGGAGAAAGACGCGATGAAACTGCCATTCAAGACTCGTGTATTGCCAGCAGTGCTGGCGGGGCTGCTCGTGGGCTCCGTTGCTTGGGCGGACGATGCGCCCGAAACTGATGTGACCGACGCCCAGGCTGTCGAGTCGGTATCCAGCATGCCTTCTAAAGACATCGCCGGTGTCTTCACCGACTTTTTCGGTGATGAGACCACTTCACAGACCACCGTCGATGGGCTGCGGGACGGCACCATCACTTACCAGCCGCCGGTAGACGAAACGGCCGATACGACCGAAACCGATCAGGCTGCCGGTGACGAAACCGGAACCGAGCAGGAAATGGCTGATGTCGAAGAGGCCGGTGTAGAAGACGGCGATGCCGGCAAGGGTATGGGATACGGTAACGTATACATCACCCTGGCCCTGGCGGAGCAGTTGTCCATGTCTTCTGCGGCCGAGGCGCTGGAAGGTGAAACCGGCATGACCCCGGATGAGTCCCTGAACCAGATCCTGTACATGCGCCAGGAGCAGGGCATGGGCTGGGGGCAGATTGCCAAGGAACTCGGTTTCAACCTCGGTGAAGTCATGAGTGGTCTCCACTCCAACCGTCCGGAAAAGATGGACAAGGCGTCAGCGAAAAGTGAAGAGCGTGGCAGCAAGTCTATGCGCCCGGATCACGCCTCAATGGGTAAGCCCGAGAAGGTCGCCAAAATGGACCGTCCGGAACACCCGATGAAGATGGAGCGTGCGGAGCGCCCCGAGAAAGTGGAGCGTCCCGAAAAACCGGAACGTCCGGAGAAGCCTGCGCGTCCGGAACGCCCCGGGCACTAAAGTTGGAAGGGCGGGCCGCCACAGGCCCGCGCTAGCGCTTGAGTTGAGCCGCCGCATTCATTGTCGGCGGCTTTTTTATTGCCCGCAGGGTCATCGGGAAATTGTGTAGTGTCGGTCACAGGGATGAAAAAGACGTCGTACTGGGTCTTAGCCCGCGTCGCCAGCTGTGGTAGAGTCACAGGCCGATTTTCCGCAGTCTGGGACTAGAAGAGTGTTAGAAATAATAAAATCTGGCGGCTGGCTGATGCTGCCGATCCTGCTTTGTTCCGTCGCCGTTATCGCCATTTGTATCGAGCGTCTCTGGACTCTGAACCCGCGCAGAATCGCGCCGCGCTCCCTACTGGGGGAAGTCTGGAGTTGGTTAAAGAATAACCAGCTCGATGGCGAGAAAATCAAAGAACTGCGCGATTCCAGTCCTCTGGGGCGTATCTTTGCCGCCGGCCTGTCCAATTCGCGCCACGGCCGTGACGTCATGAAAGACAGTATCGAAGAGGCCGCGAGCCAGGTGGTCCACGAACTCGAGCGCTTTCTCGGTGCCCTGGGGACTATTTCCGCCATCGCCCCGCTGATCGGCCTGCTCGGTACCGTGGTTGGCATGATTCAGGTCTTTACCGCAATCATGCTCGAAGGTACCGGTAACGCCGGCGTACTGGCCGGTGGTATCAGCCAGGCGCTGATCACTACTGCAGCGGGCCTGACTGTGGCCATTCCCGCACTGATGGCACACCGCTACTTCCAGCGCCGCGTGGACAGCATCGTTGTCACCATGGAGCAGGAAGCGGTCAAGCTCGTGGACGCCCTGCACAGCGATCGTCGAATCGAAGGGCCCTGAGATGCAGTTCCGCCGCCAAGCCAAAGAGCAGGACGGGGTCAACCTGACGCCGTTGATTGACGTCGTATTCCTGCTGCTGATCTTCTTTATGGTGTCGACGACCTTTACCAAGGAGAGTCACCTTGAGCTGAACCTGCCCGAAGCAGCAGGTACGCAGGTAGAAGAGCAGCCGAAGACCGTCGAGATCCTGATTAATGCCGACGGATCCTACTCTGTAGACGGTCGCGCGCTGATTAACAAAAAACTGACTACCCTGAAATCGGCGCTGTCGGAAGTATCCGCAGGCGAGTACAATCGCCCCCTGGTCATAACGGCCGACGCCACTGCCCAGCATCAGGCCGTGGTACGCGCTATGGATGCCGCGGGGCAACTGGGTTTCGTTCACCTGAGTATCACCACGCGGCAGCCGGAAGAAAACTAACCGATCGGGTGTGCGGTTTCTCCCTGAACGGGGGGCGCGACGCCCGGAGCCGGGCTGCAGATTGCCCGGCGCGCTGTAAGATATCGTATGGATAGAGCCGCAACGCCCCCAGGCAAACCGCAACACGGGGCGACAACCTACCGCCGTCTCCTTAGCTACGCACTGCCGCACTGGCCGATCTTCGCGCTGGCGGTGGTCGGCTTCCTGGTGTTTTCCAGTATGGGCGTCAGCCTGATTGCCGTCACCGAGCTGCTGCTCGATGCCGTCGGAGCGGGTATTCAGGAAAGCCGCGGATTCCTTGCCAAGATCGTGGCGGGACATTTTGCTGGTGGCGTGATGCCGCAGGATACCGCGCGCTGGATGATCCCACTGGCAATGTTGTTGATTATTGTTCTGCGTGCCTGTGGCAATTTCCTCGGCAGTTACGGGCTCGCCTATGTGGGGCGTTCGGTAATTCACAGCCTGCGCACCGAGCTATTTGAGAAAATCGGCGAACTGCCCAGCGCCTATTTCGATCGTTACACCGGCGCCTACCTGATTTCGAAGGTGTCTTACAATGTGGAGCAGGTCACCAACTCGATCACCAAGGCGATCAAGGTGCTGATCCGCGAATCCTTCACCACGATCGGCCTCCTTATTTACCTGTTACTGGTGAACTGGAAGCTGACGCTGACCTTTTTCCTGTTTGCACCACTGATTGCGCTGATCGTGCGCACCGTAGGCAAGCGCTTCCGCAAACTGAGTCACCGTATCCAGAACACCATGGGCGATGTCACCCACGTGACTCAGGAAGCCATCAATGGCTACCAGGTCGTGCGCTTGTACGGCGGCCGTAAATACGAAAATGCGCGTTTCGAATCCGCCAGCGACAAAAATCGCCAGCAGTTCATGAAACTGGTGGTGGCGGACAATGCCAGCGTTTCCGTTATCCAGATTCTCGTGGGACTTTCCACGGCCACCATCGTCTGGCTCGCGCTGGCGCCCGGTATGGTCGAGTCCATGACGGCCGGTGTTTTTGCAGCCTATATCGGTGCGGCTGCGTCCCTGGCAAAACCGGTGCGCAGCCTGTCCGAAGTCTTTTCCGATATCCAGAAAGGCATTGCCGCGGCGGAAAGTATTTTCGAGGTATTCGATGCGCCCAAGGAACCGGATGAGGGCAAGGCACTGTTGCCGGAGCCGGTGCGCGGCGCGGTGACTTTCGACCAGTTGAGTTTTCGCTACGACGAAGCCGCCCCGGCAGTACTTTCGGATATCAGTTTTTCCGTGGAGCCGGGGCAGACGGTGGCGCTGGTCGGCGCTTCCGGATCCGGCAAGAGCACACTGGTAAGCCTGCTCGCCCGTTTCTACGAGCCGAGCAGTGGTCGCATTCTGCTCGACGGCGTGGATATCGGCAGCGTATCCCTGGCGGACCTGCGCCAGGAGATCAGCATGGTGTCGCAGAACATCGTTTTGTTTAACGATACCGTCTATCACAACATTGCCTATGGCGAACTGGAAGGGGCCTCGCCTGAAGAAGTGCGTCGCGCGGTGGAGCTGGCCCACGCTACCGATTTTGTCGACGAATTGCCGCGGGGACTGGATACCGTGCTTGGCGACAACGCGCAGATGCTTTCCGGCGGCCAGCGCCAGCGCCTGGCGATTGCCCGGGCGCTGTTGAAAGATGCCCCGCTGCTGATTCTCGATGAGGCCACATCCGCGCTGGACAATGAATCCGAGCGCCATATTCAGGCCGCGCTCACCGAGGTTATGAAAAATCGCACAACCTTTGTGATTGCCCATCGGCTGAGCACGATTGAAAACGCAGACCGAATCCTGGTGATGGAGCAGGGCCGGATTGTCGAAAGCGGCAATCACGCCGAGCTGCTGGCCAGTGGTGGTCGCTACGCGACCCTGTTACAACAGCAAACCGCAGATTAAGGCCGCGCATGTCATTGGAAGACTGGTTTAACAAGCGCTGGTACCCGGAGTCCGGCCGGCGCAGTACATTGCCGCTGCTAGCGCCATTGTCGGCGGCGTTTCGCGCTGTCAGCAACCGGCGGCGTGCGAAGAGCCACGAAAGCCCGCCGAAACCGCTGGCGGTACCGGTTATTGTCGTCGGCAATATTACTGCGGGTGGGGCCGGCAAAACGCCGTTAGTGGCGGAACTGGCGCGCTGGCTGCACGAGCGCGGCATGAATCCCGGTATCGTCAGTCGCGGATACGGCGGCAGGGCCCGGGAGTATCCCTACCAGGTTACCGCCCAATCCCATCCGCTCGAATCTGGCGATGAACCGCTGATGCTGCACCTGATCACTGGCCTGCCGGTGATGGTGTCCCCGGATCGAACCGAAGCGGCACAGGCTCTGATCGACTACCACCAGTGTGACGTCATCCTCTCCGACGATGGCCTGCAGCACTACAAGCTGTGGCGAAGCATGGAAATCTGCGTGGTCGATGGTCACCGCGGCCTCGGCAACGGCAAGATGTTACCGCGCGGGCCGCTACGGGAGCCGGCAGATCGTCTGGGCACAGTCGATGTGGTGGTTGCGAATGGCGAGCCGGAAGAGGCCGTCAAGCAGCAGTGCGGCGAGTGGCTGGATTTCACCATGACCCTGGAGCCGTCCGCCTGGCACCAGTTCAATCTCGACCAGACTTCCACCGTGAAACTGACCTCCGGCCCGGAGCCGGGGCCCGTACACGGCGTAGCGGCGATCGGCAATCCGCAGCGATTTTTCCGCGAGCTGCACCGTCTCGGCTACCGTGTGACGGAGCAAGCCTACGCTGACCACCACCAGTTCAGCCTGCAGGAACTGCAGTTCGACGGCGAGACCCCGGTGATCATGACCATGAAAGATGCGGTCAAGTGCCGGGATTTCTGGCAGGGCCACTGGTGGGCACTGGAAGTTCGGGCGGAGCTGCCGGACCTGTTCTACCAGAGAGTTCATCAACATATTCAGAAGTTTCGCGAGCATGACTAAAACGCTTCCATTCGACGTGATCATTCCCGCCCGTTTTGCTTCCAGCCGCCTGCCGGGCAAGCCGCTGGCCGATATCGCTGGCAAGCCGATGGTGCAGCATGTGTACGAGCGCGCAATGCAGAGCAGCGCCGAGCGTGTGATCGTGGCAACCGACGATATGCGGGTCGCGGAAGCGGTACGGAGTTTCGGTGGCGAGGTCTGCATGACTTCGGCCGAACACGCATCCGGTACTGATCGCCTGCAGGAAGTCGTGGCAAATCTGGGGCTCGGCGAAGACCGCATTGTGGTTAACGTGCAGGGCGACGAGCCCCTGATCCCGCCTGCGGTGATCGATCAGGTGGCGGGCAACCTGGCTGCCAATCCGGCTGCAGGCGTTGCAACGCTCGCTGAACCGATCCAAACGCTGGAGGATTTCCTCAATCCGAATATCGTCAAGGTGGTGGCGGCGGAGTCGGGGCTCGCGCGGTATTTTTCCCGCGCGCCAATACCCTGGCCCCGGGATGCCTTCGCCGCAGAGACCGGTCGCCTGCCAGAGGGGTTGGAGCCGCGCCGCCATATTGGAATCTATGCTTACCGGGTGGCACTGCTGGGCCGCTTTGTCGGCTGGCCGATGGCGCCACTGGAGCAATTTGAATGCCTGGAGCAGCTGCGGTTTCTGTATCACGACGAAAACATCCATGTGGCAGATGCGGCGGAAGACGTACCCGGTGGTGTGGACACCGAACAGGATCTGCTACGTATGTGTAAATTGCTGGGGTAACCACCGGGCGTGATAGAGAGCAATGTCGACTTACAGCCGCTAAACACCCTCGCGATTGACGCCTGCGCGGCACACTTTGCACGGGTGGAAACGCTTGAGGACCTGCGCGAGGCACTCCATTTTGCCCGCGCGGGGAAGCTGCCGATTCTTCCGCTCGGCGGCGGCAGTAATATTGTGCTCACCGGCAATTTCCCCGGTCTCGTCATCCACCTGGATATGCGTGGTCTCGAGCTGGAAGAGGTTGCCGGCGGTACACGCGTTTCGGCCGCCGCTGGGGAAAACTGGCACGGCCTGGTCATGCATACGGTGGAGCGCGGGCTCGGCGGCCTGGAAAACCTGGCGCTGATTCCGGGGCGTATCGGCGCCGCGCCCATTCAGAATATTGGGGCCTACGGCGTCGAGCTGCGGGACTCCTTTTACGATCTGCAGGCAGTACATATTCCTACCGGGGAACTGCATGAATTTACCGCCGTCGATTGCCAGTTCGGCTATCGCGACAGTGTCTTCAAAGGACGCGCCCGGGATCAGTACATTATCACCCGGGTGCGACTGCATTTGTCGGAAGAGTGGAGTGCCCATACCGAGTATCCGGCGCTCAAACATTACCTCGATGAGCATCACGAGGGGGCAGGGCCTCTGACTCCGGTGGAGATCGCCCATGCGGTCACAGCCATTCGCAACAGCAAGCTGCCGGACCCCGCGCAGATTCCCAATGCGGGGAGTTTTTTCAAAAACCCGGTGGTGGGCGACGAAGACTACCATCGGCTGAAAGCGGCCTTTCCCGACCTGGTGGCATTCCCGTTCGAGGGACGCTGGAAACTGGCTGCGGGCTGGCTGATTGATCAAGCCGGTTGGCGCGGTTACCGGCGGGATTCGGTCGGCGTGCACGACCGGCAGGCCCTGGTTCTCGTCAATCCGGGCCGCGGAAGCGGCGCCGAAGTGACGGGGCTGGCTTTCGACATCGCAACAGACATCCGCGACAAGTTCGGTGTCGAGCTGGAGCCGGAGCCGCGCTACTACCCCTGAGCGGCCATCGCTTCCGAACCTTCCGCCTTGAGCTTTCCACCATCGACCTCGCCAGGTAGAGACAGTGAACGAACAGGTATTCGCCAGTCGTACCGCAGTGTTGGCGGAGTCCTATCCGGATGCGGAGTGGCCCGACCTTGCTCCCGGACGCGCACTGTTTATCCGCAACTGGCTCAGCGAGACCGAGGCGCGCCAACTGGTCGATGATTGCCTGAACCGCCTGGCCTGGGAGCGGCCCAGTGTGCGCGTCTTCGGTCGGGAGCATCGGATTCCGCGGCGCCACGCTTTTGTCGGGGATCCGGGAGTCGTCTACCGCTGGTCGGGCCTGGAGCAGCAACCGGCCCCCTGGACGCCCGCCCTGACCGCCGTGCGTGAGCGCCTTGCGGCCGCGGGCTTTGATTTCAATAGCGTTCTGGTCAACCACTATCGTGGCGGCTCCGACAGCATGGGCTGGCATGCCGACAACGAACGCGAGCTGGGCCCCTGGCCTGTGGTGGCGACGGTCAGTCTCGGACAGCAGCGGCGACTTGCCTTTAGGCGACGGGATGGGGCGGGGCGCGTAGCACTGGATTTGCCCGCCGGTTCTCTTTTGCTGACGTCGGGGGTGGTGCAGCATCACTGGCTGCACGGTGTGGCGAAGAGTGCCCGCCAGCTCGAGGAACGGGTAAGCCTGACCTTTCGTACCATTCATATCTAAAAAAGAGTTTCTTATGCCAATCCGGCAGACCCACTGCGCGCTGTCCAGCTTTGCAGTGACCGCATTGTCTGGTATGTTGCAAAAAGGCTCTGTGGATGGATTATCGTGAGGTAAAGAGGACCTCGCTGGGCAATAACAAGAACTGCTTGCGCGTGATGTGGATTGTCACGTGACGCAGCTACTCCAAGATCCGTAGTTGGGGCTAATTTGATAAAAGTCTTAGTGGTGGACGATCACGACTTGGTGCGCATGGGTATTTCGCGCATGCTGGGTGACGTCGGTGGCATACAGGTAGTGGGTGAGGCAAACAGCGGCGAAGAGGCGCTCGCTTTCGTGCGCCAGTCGGAAGTTGATGTCATCCTGATGGATGTGAAAATGCCCGGCATGGGTGGCCTTGAGGCCACTCGCAAGCTTCTGTCCCGCTGTCCCCAGGCCAAAGTTATTGCCGTCAGTTCAATCGATGACGATCACTTCCCTGAGCGTCTGATGCGCGCGGGCGCACTCGGATACCTGACAAAGGGTGCCGACCTGGAAGAGATGATCAAGGCTATTCATGCCGTGGTTTCCGGTGACGTCTACATCAGCAGTAGCATCGCTACCAAAATGGCGCTGCGCAACGTCAATGGTAAGGCTGAAAAAGCCTCGCCATTTGATGACCTCTCCGAGCGGGAACTGCAAATTGCGGAAAAGATTGTTCATGGCTGTAAGGTGGCGGAAATCGCCGATAACCTGTCGGTGAGCCCGAAAACGGTCAACAGTTACCGCTACCGAATATTTGAAAAGCTGGATATTCACAGCGATGTGGAGCTCACGCTTCTCGCAGTGAAATACCAGCTATTGGACCCTGAAGCCGCGGTCTGATTTCCGTTCGCCGCGCTCGGGGATTGATCGCAGTTGGTTTAGTAGTCGGTGGCGAACTCCATGGCAGACAGTAACGCCACCACTACGGCGCAAACCTTCGACAGCAAGCGCTTCCTGCAAACGGTTACCCGCAAGCCCGGCGTCTACCAGATGTTCGATGCGGAGGGTCGTATTCTGTATGTGGGTAAGGCCAAGAACCTCCGCAATCGCCTTTCCAGTTATTTCCGCGCGTCCGGGCTGACGACAAAAACCATGGCGCTGGTACAGCGCATCAACAGTATCGAGGTCACGGTAGCTCGCAGTGAGACCGAGGCCCTGGTACTGGAACAGAGCCTGATCAAATCCCAGCGGCCGCCCTACAATGTCATGCTCAAGGATGACAAGGGCTATCCCTATATATTCCTTTCCAGTAAAGACAGCTTCCCGCGCATCGCCCTGCATCGCGGCACCAAGCGCAAAAAGGGCCAGTACTTCGGGCCATTCCCCAATGCCTCTTCAGTGCGTGACAGCCTGAACTTTCTGCAAAAGACTTTCCGGATTCGCTCCTGCGAGGACAGCGTTTTTCGCAATCGTTCGCGACCCTGCCTGCAGTACCAGATCCAGCGCTGTACGGCACCCTGTGTCGACTTTATCAGTGAGGACGACTACCGCCAGGACGTCCGCCATGCGGAGATGTTTCTGACCGGTAAGAGCGACCGCATCGTGCAGGAGCTGGCCGATGAAATGGATCAGGCCTCCCGCGAGCTCGAGTTCGAGAAGGCGGCACGGCTGCGCGACCAGATTTCCGCGTTGCGACGTCTGCAGTCTGACCAGGTGGCGGAGCGTTCCAGCGGCGACGTGGATGTGTTGGGTGTGGCGACGGTGGGCGGCAGCAGCTGTGTCCATATCCTGTTTATCCGCCAGGGGCGTATCCTGGGCAGTCGCAGCTATTTTCCCGACGAGCGCCTGGGGCTATCGAGTGCAGGGTTGCTGTCTGCGTTCGTGCCGCAGTTTTACCTGGGAACTGAGCGTGAGGTGCCGCGCGAGATCCTCACAGCTGAACCCATCGACGATGCTGAACTCCTGCAGCAGGCATTGAGTGAGCAGCGGGGCAGGGACGTGGCCATTGTCCACCGCCTGCGCGGCAACAGGGCGACCTGGGTAGCAATGGCTCAGCAGGCGGCAGAGCAGAACCTCGGCAGCCGTACTGCGGCGCAGCAGAAACTCCAGGACCGCTTTGAGGTGTTGCAGGAAACCCTGCAGTTGGAACAGTTGCCGGAGCGGCTCGAGTGTTTTGATATCAGTCATTCCAGTGGCGAGGCGACCGTCGCTTCGTGTGTGGTATTCGATACCGGCGGACCGGTGAAGTCTGACTATCGCCGTTTCAATATTGAGAATATCCAGGCGGGCGACGACTATGCGGCTATGGCCCAGGCCCTCAAGCGCCGCTATACGCGCCTGTCGAGCGGGGAGGGCAAGTTTCCCAATATCCTCTTGATCGACGGCGGAAAGGGGCAGGTGCGCCAGGCCGTGGAATGTCTCAATGAGCTCGGCGTCGTCGGGGTGCAGATCATTGGCGTTGCCAAGGGCACTACCCGCAAGGCCGGGTTCGAGGTGTTGCACGTGGTGGCCAGTGATAAAGAACTGGTGCTGGCCGCCGATTCGCCGGCCCTCCACCTGATACAGCAGGTGCGTGACGAGGCGCACCGGTTTGCAATCACTGGCCATCGCCAGCGCCGTGACAAGAAGCGGCGCGAGTCCCCTCTGGAGGGCATTCCGGGGGTTGGGCCCGCGCGGCGTCGTGCGCTGCTGCGCCATTTCGGCGGGCTGCAGGAAATCCGCCGTGCAACAGCGGAGGAGCTGTCTGCTGTAGAGGGGGTAAGCCGCAAGCTCGCACAGGATATATACTCCGCACTGCACGGCGAATAGCCGGAGAGTAATCCCCGGATCCAGACCTGTGATCAACAAAATTTAACGTTTCTATCGCCTTTCTGGCGTTTCATTTTGCCGGTCAGCTTGATAAGTTACGCGCACCGAAAGGATAGGGAACAGCATGACTCTTGCCAATCAACTGACACTGCTTCGCGTTGCACTGATACCGGTATTCGTGCTGGTGTTTTATTTTCCCTATAAGTGGAGCTATTTGGCCTCCGCGGTGATCTTCGCCGCCGCCGCAGCGACCGACTGGCTGGATGGCTACCTGGCCAGGAAGCTTAACCAGAGTACTGCCTTCGGCGCCTTTCTCGATCCCGTGGCGGACAAGCTGATGGTCGCCACAGCGCTGGTGTTGCTAGTGGGGCTACACAAGAATCCCTGGTTCACCATTGCCGCGGCAGTCATTATCGGTCGCGAAATCGCCGTTTCTGCCCTGCGTGAGTGGATGGCGGAACTTGGCAAGCGCAGTAGCGTCGCCGTCTCTTTTATCGGCAAGATCAAAACCACTGCGCAGATGGCCGCGATCATCGTTTTGTTGGCGTTTGATGTACGGGAATACCCAGTGATGGAGAGTATCGGTTATGTGCTGCTGTACGTTGCCGCAGCGCTGACGCTGTGGACCATGATTTTGTATCTGCGCGCCGCCTGGCCCACCTTGATGAGTGATGAAACGAGACGGAGTTCCTGAATCGGTAGATGTGATTCAGCAATACGCCAATAAGAAAGCCCGCGGATGCGGGCTTTTTTATTGGTCCGGAATGTTGCCAGCGGATTGAAAACTTTTGAGTTCCCGGGCGCAAAAATTACAGTCTGCCAATTGAGCAGTGAAGTCGGCGCGTAGGCTGTCAGGCCGGCTCTTTCGCTGTAATTATTGAAAGTCACATTTGGGAGGGCAGAAAGGAATGAGTTGTATATACAGCGATTGGGGGCGATGCGGGATCACTGCGAGCGCAGTTTAGGCAATTGGTCTACAAAGTGCTGGTGCCCGAGGCCGGACTTGAACCGGCACGACCCAAAGGTCGAGGGATTTTAAATCCCTTGTGTCTACCAATTCCACCACTCGGGCTTCAGGGGATTCGGCAACGGGAGCGTACCGAAAAAAGAATGGAGGCTAGGGTCGGAATCGAACCGGCGTACACGGAGTTGCAGTCCGCTGCATGACCACTCTGCCACCTAGCCTTAACATCAAATTCAAAGCTTTCGCTTCGCCGGTTCGATGTCACCGGCTCTTGCTACCAGGAAACGGGGAGTTGCAGTTCCCTGCATGATCTCTCTGTCACCTAGCCTTATCTTCCGTAAAGACCGGAAGTGAAAACGCCGCGGATTCTATCGGATTGGCTCCAAAAATCCCAGCATTTTCTTATACTTACGCGCTGCTGGGCGTGTAAGAAGGCGCTATTCTAGGGACTGCGCCGGATTAGTCAAGCGCTGTTCGCGAGGACTTTGTCGATCGGATGCTGGAGGGGTTTTGCGCCAGCAATGTGGCGCGCGTCGGGGTTTGATACAAGGCCGGAATTTTTAATAACTTTTCGTGTTTATTGAAATCAGCCTATTCCCAATCGTTCTAAATTTCCCGGCCGCATTCGGTGGCAATTTCCCGCCCTTGTTCAATACTTTCTTTAACTGGCTAGCACAACCTCCCCCCAAATCGTGTTTAGTAATGCCGGTAGGGCGCTCCGCTAGGTACTCGCCCGCTGTGTAGTTAAGGATGAATCCTCCAAGTTTCACTCCTAATGGTCTTGGCCCTGACGCTCTCCCCCCCCCGTCGTCAGGGCTTTTTTTTGCCTGTCTTTTGCGTGCGCTGATCACTTCTCCGGAGTGCGCAGCCGCTCAACCTGCAGGGCCTCGATTGGTCCGCCTGCGGCTTTTTCAGCCAGTTGTCGGAACTTTTTCAGGGTGACTTCACCGCGCTCCGCTGCCAGACCCCGAGCGACATCGTCGATACTGGCCTTGCCGCCACTAGCTGCGCGGATTTCTCGATCCACTTCCCGCATGACGCCGACGGCGCGGGCGGTGATCGGACCGGAAGAGCGTTTGCGCAGCAGGCTGGGCGCCTCGCGCCCCCATTTGGCGAGTCCATCCATAGCCTCGTCGAAGCGGCGTTGGCTGATGGCGCCGGAGCGGCGCAGGATTTCCAGGGAGTAGTATTCCGCCAGGCCTTCGACGATCCAATCGCTCTGCTTGTCTCCGCGGATACCGGTGGCCACGTGGACGAGTTCGTGGACGATGCTGCTGGTGCGGTTGCCGCTGATCATGGGGCGGTCCGCGTGCATAAACAGCGAGCGGGTGCCGGAGAGGCCGCCGCGCCACATGGGGTTGCCGGCGGTGACCACCAGCAGGCGGCGGGGGAAATGCGGAAAGACTTTCTTGAGTTCCGGCAGGTTGTAACTAAGGAAGGCCAGGATGTCCTGACGGTGGATATTCTCACCCAGGGGGGCGGCCACAGTGGTATTGATGCCGTCGATCACGTCCTGGCGGCTGCCGATGCGGCCGGCAATCATCCAGCCCTTGGGGCGGATGAAGCGGCGGCCCTGGTCGACCAGTTTGAAACGGTACTTCCCGACTTCCGCGTAGGGGAGGTTGGCAGACCAGTCCTGTGGGAGATCGAGTGCCAGCTCGGCGCGGGAACGCAGGTGTTTGGCTGCGACGACGGACATCGGTGGGATCAGTTTGTCGGTGCGCAGGATGGCCCAGTCCTTGGTAATGTAGGAATCGTAGTGGCCGCTGCCTTTCTTTTCGTCGATGGTAAAGCGATAGCTGAGCTTGGATTCCGGTCCTTTGGGGTGCCAGATGACCCTGTCTCCTTCCTGCTCCAGTGGGCTGTCGCTTTTCAGGTCAGCGTAGCGACCGGAGCTGAGGTTGAGGGACAGCTCGTGCGGTAATTCCTTGCCGCTGAGTTGTATTTCGACCCGGGCGGTGCCGGAATCAGGATCTAGTCCAGCCCGATAGAGAAGATCGTACGTCTCCGCAAATGCACTTAGGGGTAGCGCCAGGACCAGTAGGGTAAAAAACAATCGCAACATAGGAAATGCCGTATCCACATGATTGAAACAGTTGGACAGCGTGCAAGACTAACGGTGCCGTAAACCCGGATACAAGTGGGGAGTTCGTGAGGGTAAGAGAGGGGAGCGGGAAATTTAGAAAATGGTCGGTGAGAGAGGATTCGAACCTCCGACCCCTTCCTCCCGAAGGAAGTGCGCTACCAGGCTGCGCTACTCACCGACTGCAGTGCTTCTCTGTGGAAGCGGGGCGCATTATAACAGCCAAAACCCCGCTGTAAACCATTGATTTACTTTTTAATTTGCCGGATGAGGCCCTCCTGGGCGGTGGACGCAACCAGGACGCCATCGCGGGTGAAAAGCTGACCGCGGCAGAAGCCCCGGGCGCCGCTCGCGGACGGGCTGTCGGTGACATACAGTAGCCAATCGTCAAAGCGGAAATCCCGGTGAAACCACATGGCGTGATCCAGGCTGGCCGGCATCATGTGCGGGTCGAACAGGGAGATCGGGTGGGGCTGCAGGCTTGTGCCGAGCAGGGCCAGATCGGACGCGTAGGACAGCGCACAGCGGTGTTCCACCGGATCGTCGGACAGCTCGCCCTCGGCGCGCAACCAGAACATGCAGTGGGGTTCGCGCACTTCGGCACCGAAATAGCTCTGCGGATCCACCGGGCGAAAGTCGATCATGTAGCGACGCTGGTCGTGCTGCGGACTGTTGAGCCCGGCTTCCTGGGCCAGCTGCTGGGTGTTCTTGAGTGTCTCCGGGTCGGGAATATCCCCGGTGGGCATATCCGCCTGGTGGTCGAAGCCGGGTTCCTGGATCTGGAAGGACGCGGACATATTGAAAATGGCGCGCCCCTTCTGCTTCGCCACTACGCGCCGGGTGGTAAAGCTGCCGCCGTCGCGGATCGGATCCACGTCGTAGATAACCGGCATTTCGCTGCTGCCCGGCCGCAGAAAATAGGCGTGCAGGGAGTGCGGGAGGCGGCCTTCCACGGTGCGGGTGGCAGCCATCAGCGCCTGTCCCAGTACCTGACCACCAAAAAGTACCTTGCGGTAATTTTCCACGTGGTGGCGGCTACGGAACAGGTTGCTGTCCAGTTCTTCGACATCGAGAAGTTTGCTCAGTTTTTCCAGCATGGGCGTTACTGCCTTGTCCTTCTAACTTGAAAATCAGGTGCGCCAGTATGCGGCACTGCACAAGTGCGATCCAGCTTAGCAAGTACCCGAATTTATACCATTGCCGAAAAGCTCAATCGGGATGTCCACTTAACACCAGTTATTCCGTTGGGATCTGACGGGTGGGAACGCCTACGGAGCAGACATCGATGTAATCCGGGCGGGCGACAAACCAGCTCTCCGGGCGATGTCGGCGCGCGGCGATCAGCTCCTTGAAACTGTCCGAATCCGTCTTGAGTACTTCAAGTGGTGTCCGCTCCTCAGCAGGCAGGTCGCCGGCGACCTGTATCCGGGTAATCTGGTTTTCCTCGGGGTGTTTCAGCATCCCCATGGCTTCATTGCCGCGTTGCAATTTCTGCAGCGCAGCCATGCCATCGAGCACGCGGCCGAATACCGTCGTATTGCGATCAAGATAACGCTGGGCATTGCCGATCACGATATAGAACTCGGTTCCGCCGCTGTCGACATCCAGCTCGCGGGCCATGGCGAAGGCCGCGGGGCAGTGGGTCAGCCAGCTTATCCCGGCGTTGGGGTCGCGCGCGGCGGGAAAGCCGTGCACGAATCCGGTTTGCGGCGCGTAGCCGTCGCGGTCGGGCAGCGGGGTGAAGGTGCCGTCGAACAGCTGTTTGTGGGTGAATTCTGCAGGCAGCGCGCGGGCCCCGTGTTCGATCGGTTTTTCGCCACTCTCGTCGCCGCCCTGGGCTACAAAGCCGTCCACCACCCGGTAGAAGCTCAGGCCGTCGTAAAAGTGCTCCCGGGCCAGTGCCTTGATGTTGGCAACATGCTTGGGGGCGAAGGCTGCGGCGAGTTCAACAATGACACGGCCTCGGGGCGTATCTATATAGAGTGTGTTGTCGGGATCGGCACGGCGCCAGTCCGTGGCGGGGGCCTCTGCGATGATCTGTGCGGGCGGGCGAACTTTTGCCGGAGATTGCGGCGCGGCAGCAGCACAGAGCGGAAGGGCAACCAGGGTGAGCGCGAGTACGGGAGTTATTCTTTTCATTCTTGGTGATTCCTGAATACCGAAGTCCTCATCATATAGGGAACCGCTGGAGACGGCGATTGGGGCCGGTCATAGCCGGGTCGCAGGGCCGGCTGTATCGACGTGGCGGGAAAATCTTGTTGCAGAAAGTGGTTTTGGACGCAAAGACCACTCATTCACTTTCCCAAGTTGGACGAATTGCCTATCATTCATGAATGGATAGTCAATTTCAGTCCCCAAACTCTAGGACATCTAAGGTCGGAAGTATGGATAAGGCAAAAGAGAAGGTGCAGCGTTTTCGCGCCCGGGAGCAGCGTATTCTGGACGCGGCTCTGGAACTCCTGCTGGAGCACGGCGAGGAAAAGGTGACGGTTGAGCAGATCGCCGAGCGCGTGGATATCGGCAAGGGCACCATCTACAAGCATTTCATCTCAAAGACTGAGATTTATATGCGTTTGCTGATGGATTACGAAAAATCCCTCACCGAGCGCTTGAAGTCCGCTGTGGCCACGGCTGAGCAAGGCGACATCACCGCCCCGGCGCGGGCCTACTTTGAGTCCCGCATGGCGGATCCGGCCAAGGATCGCCTGTTCCAGCGCCTGGAGGAAAAGATCATCGCGCTGAACCTAGCTCCGGAAATGATTGCCGAGCTCCACGCCCTGCGCAACTCCAACGCCTCCGCCCTCAACCGGGTTTTCGAGCGGCGCATGGAGCAGGGCGTCCTGAAAAAAGTGCCGCCGTACTTTTATTACTCGACATACTGGGCGTTGGTGCAGGGCGCTGTGGAGTTGTATCACTCCCGTTCTTTTGCCGATGTGATCGAGGATCGGGAAGGGCTGATGGAGTTCATCATGGACGTGGGAGTACACATCGGTGATATCTCCGGGCGACGGCCATCTGAGGAAAACAAGCCAGTCGAGCCTGCGGGTCCCTCCTTTGGCTGAACCCTTGTTTGACCAGTTGCAGGCACTGCAGCGTGAGTTCCGCGGTTACCCCCCGGTAGATCGGTGGCAGCCGGACCTGTGCGGCGACATGGATATGGAAATCCGCGCCGACGGGCGCTGGATTCACGAGGGAACGGAAATCCACCGGCAGCCCTTGGTGAAATTGTTTGCCAGTATTCTGAAGCGCGAAGGGGATGATTACTTTCTGGTCACCCCGGTGGAAAAATGGCGTATCCAAGTTGAGGACGTGCCTTTTTTGGCCAGCCAGGTGGCGCGGGGTGAGGCCGGTGGCGACGAGCCCCTGTTATTTACCACCAACACCGGCGACGTGGTTCCGCTGGATGCGGACTGCAGCTGGGAGTTAAAGCCCTTTGGGCAGCCCCCACAACCAGTACCCTATATTGAAGTGCGCGATGGCCTGCAGGCGCGTATCTCCCGTGATGTCTATTATCAGCTGGTGGACTGGGCGGAGGACAACGACGGTCAACTGCAGCTGCGCAGTGATGGCCGCTATTTTCTGCTCGGCAATTATTCCTAAGTTTCTTTCGGTTCGTAATACCCCTTTCCATCTGAAGCGCGTTGCCTGAAAGCGCGCGAGAGCAATGTGCGTGAATCGTAAATTGCTCTTTTCCTTCATATTGTTTTTTCTTCGTTTTGTTTTTTCTCTAGGTGGCATTCGAAATTTTGCAGCACTTGGTGCAATTGGGAGGCTGGGGATTTCGAATGCTTTTCTCGGGGGCGATGTAATATTGCGCTTTCTGTATTCCTTTTAATCGCTGGTTGTCACCCGTTTGCAATATAAATGTAATTTTCGCGCTCAAAAGAAAAGTTATTGCAATTTATTCCACAAAACTTTCCTCAAGTAACAATTTCGAAATATTCCCTTCCTACACTCCTTCGCGTCCGAATCGCTCAGGCGAACAAAAAAATCACGGTTTCAGGGCTATCTGAAAACCCGCTTTTAAATCAGGACGCACAGCTGAAATAAAAACAGGGTTTTTGGCTACCCGCATTTAAAAAACTTCCGTTAGGGGGAATTATGAAGCAAGTAAATAGCAAGCTGCTGCTGGCAGCCGCGATTGCCACTCTGCTGGCAGGTTGTGACAGCGGCGGTATCAATGTTGAGCCGAAGACAGTCGACAATTCTGTCGATAACTCTACTAGCACACCGACTCCGGTTGAAGAAGAAAACCCCTGCGCCTCCATCGTAAAAGGTGGCCAGACTCTTCAGGGTGAATTTAAGGCCCCGAACTGCTACTACGCCCCGAGCTTTGTCGATGCCGGCAACAACCTGACAACCGACCTGTACCTTCCCGCACTGGCGGATGGCGGTGTGAACGTGTTTGAAGGCAGCCTGTTCGTAGGTAAGAACTACGACAACGATACAGACATGCAAGCGGCTGGCATCTCTGAGGGTGGCGACGGCCCCACACTGACCGTGCAGGCCGGCGCGACTATTGCCTTCCCGGACAAAACCAAGTTTATGGTCATCAACCGCGGTTCCCAGCTGATCGCGCGCGGTACCGCAGATGCCCCGATTACCTTTACCTCTGTTTCTGATGCAGTGGACGGTACTGCGGGCCCCGAAGATGTCTCCCTGTGGGGTGGTATCGTCATCAACGGCTTCGGTGTTACCAACAAGTGTGCCTATACCGGCTCTGTAGCCGGCGGTGACCTGGCCACCTCCGACTGTCACGTGGAAGCGGAAGGTTCCGAAGGCGCGGACCAGTCCAACTACGGCGGTGCCAACAACGCAGACAATTCCGGTGACCTGGAATACGTTGTCGTCAAGCACACTGGCGCTCAGGTTGCCAATGGTGACGAGCTGAACGGCATTTCCTGGGGTGCTGTGGGTAGCGGCACCATCGTTAAAAATGTTGAAGCCTACTCCACTTACGACGACGGTATGGAGTTCTTCGGCGGTGCGGTAAACGTCGAAAACTACCTGGCCCTGTATGTGCGCGATGACTCCATCGATATCGATGAAGGTTACGCGGGCACCATCACCAATGCGCTGGTCATCCAGAGCGCCGACAATGGTGCCAACTGTATCGAATCCGATGGTATCGGTAGCTACGGTGACATGGCGGATGGCAGCAAAACTGATCGTCGTGCCGAGATTATCAGTCAGGGAATCAACAGCCGTCCGACCATCGACGGTCTGACCTGTATCCTCTCCCCGAATGCACCTGCGTCGAAGGGTGGCACCGGTACCCACGACTACGGCGCCGGCTGGCGTTTCCGCGAAGGCATTATGCCGACCGTTACGAATTCCATGGTGATCTCTTCCTACAGCGCGGACACCACCCCGAATGATGGCAACAACTACTGCCTGCGCATCGATGACGCCGAAACCCTGCAGGGTGCCGAAGACGGCGATATGGTGCTCGAAGGCAACGTTTTTGCCTGCGCCGAGAAGAGCAAAGGCGGCCCGCTGCCGGGTGGCCAGACTATCCAGGATTGGGTAGTGGCGCACAACAACCAGTTCGTCGATTTCGCCGATATGGCCGCAGCCATGGATCCGACTGCTAACGCCGACACCGGTCTGCAGCTGCTGTCTGCCGGCGCTGAATCTTCACTGCCGATGTTCTCCATCGATCCGGCCAGCTCCATGATGATCGGCGGTGTTGCACCGACCGTGACTCCGGAAGGTAGCAGCACCTACCTGGGTGCCCTGAGCAACATGGGCACTGACTGGACCAAGGGCTGGACCTACGGTCTGCACGACGGCAACCGCGGCGAGAGCCTGTGGATCGAAAAATAAGCATTACGCTTAGCCCGGGGCTCTGACCCGGGCCTTGGGGCGCCGCTTTCGCAACGGGAGTCGGCGCCCTCTTCGATTCTACAGTGGGAACCAGAAACGATAAGAGGCCATGGTTATGGTTAAGATCGACAAATTTCAAAGAGCGCCGTTGGTGTTGGCTATGGCCGCGGCCTCCTCATTTGCCTACTCCGCCGACGAGCCAGTGCAAATGGAAAAGCCGGCTGTACCGCAGTCGCAGCAGATTGAAGAAGTGATGGTGCAGGGGCGCCTGCAGAGTTCGGCGGAGATGCTGATTAACGAGCGCATCGACGACGAAGTCGTGACCGACGTACTCGGCGCTGAGATGATCGGCCGTATCGGCGATTCTACGGTAGCGGCCGCGCTGCGCCGCGTTTCGGGCCTGTCGCTGGTGGACGGCAAGTTCGTCTATGTGCGCGGCCTCGGTGAGCGCTATTCCAGCACCACTCTGAACGGTGCTGCCGTGCCATCCCCGGACCTGACCCGCAGCGTCCTGCCGCTGGATATCTTTCCGACTTCCGTTGTTGAGGCCCTGGCTGTGCAGAAAACCTATTCTGCGGATCAGGCGGCCACATTCGGTGGCGGTAACGTGGATATCCGCACCAAGGGCATTCCCGATCAGCTGACTTACTCACTGGAAGTGGGTAGCGGTATGAACAGCGAAACCAAGGGCGATGTGCTGAGCTACAACGGTGGCGGCGACGACAAGTTCGGCACCGACGATGGCACCCGCGCGATGTCCAGCGAATTGGAAGATGCCATCTGGCGCTTCCATGGCAACTTGGGTACCTACAACATCGGCAAGGTGCTCGCTTCCGAAGGCAAGACTTATGGAAGTGCCCAGGAGGCTGCAGATGCGGCATCTGCGCTGAACCGCGACCTGGCGCTAAAGCTGAATCGCGATATCGCTATCAAGGAAGAGTCTGCGGACCCGGACTACGATGTGAAGGGCAGCGTCGGCAATCGTTTTACTTTCGGTGACGATTGGGAGCTGGGCTTCCTCGCCGGTGGTTCCTACAAGAACCAGTGGCGTGAGGAAAACCGCCTGAAGCGCAGTGTCGGTTTTCCGGATGAGCGCACTGATACTGAAAACAAGTCCATTTCCTCTGTAGACCTGAGTGGCAACCTGAATGTCGGCCTGAGCTTCGCCGATGAGCAGAAGCTGACGGCCAGCAGTCTCTATCTGCGGAACACTGACGATTCCACCGCGATCAGTGACTACTTCAATGAAAACGGTGAGAAGAGCAGTGGCCGTGGTTTTCGCGAGTACAGTCTCAGGTACGAGGAACGTAGTCTGGTTGTCAATCAAGTGAAGGGCAGCCACTCCATCGGCCCCGAGATCAAGGCGCTGCTGCCATTTTTGGCCTGGGTTCCGGAAGACGTGAAGGTAGACTGGTTCTACTCCGATGCCCGCGCACGCACAGATATTCCCAACGAAGTCACCATCAATGCGGATACGGCCACCGACCCGCAGACAGGTGGGGTGCTGAAGTCTTATGTGGCGGAATCTGCGGCCAACTACCGCTTTACCAAACTGAATGACGAAGTCATCAACTATGGCTGGACCGGTACGCTGCCGTTGGAGTTTGGTTCCTCATCACTGGAGTTGAGCGGCGGATTTGCGCGCACCGAAAAGGGGCGCGACTATAGTGAGACCAACCTGACTCTGGAGCAGGATGCCGATACCTCTGTGTTGCAGGGGCCGCTGGATGAAGTTTTGTCCGACGACCATATCACCGATGCGAACAATAACTATGTCCTCAGTATGGCCGGCAACAACCGCAGCTATATCGCTGCCACGGCCACCGACGCTGTGTTTGGTAAAGTGGACTGGACACTGGCGGAAACCTGGCGACTGTCTGCCGGCGCCCGCTGGGAAGATTACAACCAGGTCGCGCTGAAATGGAATCCGTGGGGCAATACGGTCGAAAATCCACAGGTTGATATGAGTGATTCGGATGCGGTCCGTTCGTTTAGCGAAGACAAGGTCTATCCGTCACTGTCTCTGACTTACATTGGCAACCTGTGGGCGGATACCTTCCAGTTGCGCTTCGGCGCCAGTAAGACGGCGGTACGTCCGGACCTGCGTGAAATCACCGCGGCCATCTATTTGGATCCGATCACCGGCGAGAACGTGAGTGGAAACCCGAATGTGCGCCCATCCGAAATTACCAACCTCGATGTGCGCGCCGAGTGGTTCTTTGGCAGCGGCGACAACCTGACCGTGTCGCTGTTCAACAAGGATATCCAGGACCCGATCGAGTTCTTTGAGCAGGCTTCCAGTGATACCAACCAGTCTCGCGAAATCGTTAACGCGGAATCGGGCACTATTCAGGGCATCGAGTTCGAAGGCCTGAAGTCCCTCGGATTCCTCGGTGACACCATGGATTCCTTCTTTGTGCAGGGTAACCTCACGCTGCAGGAATCCGAGCTGATCGCCGGAGACGAGGCGGACCACCCCACCAGCCTGAAGCGGGACATGACCGAGGCTGCGCCTTATGTGGTGAACATGGTGGTTGGTTTCGATTCCCCCGACGGCAACCACTCAGCCACTCTCGGCTATAACGCTTTCGGCGAGCGCCTCTATCTGGCCGGCCGCAACGGCGCGCCGGATGGTTTTGAGCAGCCTTTCCGTTCACTGGATATGACTTACTCCTGGTATCCGACCGCGGAAATGACCATCAAGGCCAAGGCCCAGAACCTGCTCGATGAAGCAGTCGAGATCGAGCGCGCGGGCGTGATCGTGTACGAAGAGAAGCCCGGCACATCGTTTGCGCTGAGCGCCCAATACAAATTCTAAGAACAAGCGGGAAATAACCCTGACAACAGGGATTTATTCGGGCCGGGTGCTGTAATCAGCCCCGGCTTTTTTATTGGGTTTTTGCCTGGCGGTGGCTGGAGCCAGCTGATAGGCGAGACTGAAGTTCATCTTCCCATTGGTGGGGCTGGTTAACCGGCGTCCGGCTGTTTCTCGCTGTAGGCTCTTGAAGGGGAGGCTGTCTCTCCTGACATGTTGCGGAGTAGGTTAGCTAGATCCCTTTATTCCCATTCGATCCAAGTGTCTCTGCAATTCCGCTTCACTCATATCGATCACTTCCAGCACGCGGCCATACAGCATAGCAGTGGGCACATTGCGGCCGCCCAGTTCCCGTTGGGTTTGCTGTAGCAGATAAAGCACAATGCGCTCGGTGCGTGTCAGGCCGTCGCGGACATCGGGATAGTGATCGGTAAAACCTTTGAGGTCCATGTCGGTTCCGCATTTCTCCGGGAGGAGCCATCAGTATGGGGTGGCGGCTGCGGGCTGGCAATCCGGCGTCAGGGGAGGGGTTTGCGAGGTGAGGGCGCCCATAAAAAAGGGCGTCTCGAAGGACGCCCGTAAAACGAAGTCGTTACAACCTCAATTCTGTTACATGTTCGGGTAGTTGGGGCCGCCGCCACCTTCCGGAGTCACCCACACAATATTCTGCGTCGGGTCCTTGATGTCACAGGTTTTGCAGTGCACGCAGTTCTGCGCGTTGATCTGGAAGCGCTTGCTCCCGGCTTCTTCCACGACTTCGTAAACGCCGGCGGGGCAGTAGCGTTGCGCAGGTTCGTCGTAGATTGGCAGGTTGTGATTCAGCGGAATCTCGTCGTCTTTCAGCTTCAGGTGGCACGGCTGGTCTTCTTCGTGGTTCGTGTTGGAGATGAACACAGAAGAAAGCTTGTCGAAACTGAGCTTGCCGTCGGGTTTCGGATAATCAATTTTCTTGCAGTCCGCTGCCGGCTTCAGCTGGGCGTGATCCGCCTTGTTGTCCGACAGGGTCCACGGCAGTTTGCCCTGGAAGATATTGATATCGATAAACGCGTAGGCAGAGCCGATGATATTGCCCCACTTGTGCTGTGCGGGGCCGAAGTTGCGCTGCTTGTGCAGTTCTTTCCAGGCCCAGCTGTCGCGGTATTTGGTGGTGTAGTCGGTCAGCTCGTCATTGCTGCGCTCAGCTCCCAGAGCTTCCACCACGCTTTCCGCAGCAATCATGCCGGACTTCATCGCGGTGTGATTGCCCTTGATCTTGGCAAAGTTCAGGGTGCCGGCGTCGTCGCCGATCAGCAGGCCGCCGGGGAAGGTCATCTTCGGTTGGGACTGCAGGCCGCCCTTGGTGATGGCGCGCGCACCGTAGGCCACGCGCTGGCCGCCCTCCAGGTACTGCTTGATCACCGGGTGGTGCTTGTAGCGCTGGAACTCGTCAAACGGGCTGACGTGGGGGTTGCTGTAGGCCAGGTCGGTAATCAGGCCCACAACCACCTGGTTGTCTTCCAGGTGGTAGAGGAAGCCGCCGCCGTGGGAGCCGCTCTCGTCCAGCGGCCAGCCGGCGGTATGCACAACCAGACCCTGCTGGTGCTTGTCGTCAGCGACCTTCCAGATTTCCTTGATGCCGATGCCGTAGTGCTGCGGATCCTTGCCTTCGTCCAGCTTGAACTTGGAGATCAGCTGTTTGCCCAGGTGGCCGCGGCAACCCTCGGCAAACAGGGTGTACTTGGCGTGGAGCTCCATGCCGGGCATGTAGGAGTCTTTGTGCTCGCCGTTGGCGGCGACGCCCATATCACCGGTGGCAATGCCTTTGACCGATCCGTCATCGTTGTACAGAACTTCGGCGGCGGCAAAACCGGGGAAAATCTCGACGCCCAGGCTCTCGGCCTGTTCGGCCAACCAGCGGGTCAGGTTGCCGAGGCTGATGATGTAGTTGCCTTCGTTGTGCATAGTGCTGGGCACAAAGAAGTTGGGCACTTTAGTGGCCTTTTCGGCGCTGCCAATAACATAGATGTCATCGCCCTTGACCTCGGTGTTTAGCGGCGCACCGCGGTCTTTCCAGTCGGGGAAGAGTTCGTTCAGGGCAGTCGGCTCGAATACCGCGCCAGAGAGAATATGGGCACCGACTTCGGAGCCTTTCTCGACGACACAGACTTCGATGTTCTCATTCAGCTGGCGAATACGGCAGGCCGCAGCCAGGCCCGCAGGGCCCGCACCCACGATTACCACATCGTATTCCATTGATTCGCGTTCCACGGCGCTCTCCTCAGCAGGTTGCAATCGGTGATTCTGCGGCCGCTATATGTCGGTCGCTTTTATAATGGTCGCGGATTATATCGGTCTTTAATCAGCCCTACCAATTGCAGGAGTATTCAATTCCCGTGGCAAAAGTGTTGTCTTTCAGGGGGTTGGCTACGCTAAATAGACGCTTTTTATACTCTGAAATTGATCTGGTGAATGGCAGATGCCTCTTCCATTAGGCTATTGATTTTGGTCTATAGAAGGGCGAACATACACGCCGTTCAAACAACTGTTTGACCAGAAGACCGTATTCGTTCGCGTTGATGAACCATCAGTCGCGACTCCGAAAAGTTTATTTAAGACGGGATTTCCATGAAAGTTCTTGTAGCTGTGAAACGCGTTGTGGACTACAACGTCAAGGTTCGCCCCAAGGCGGATGGCTCTGACGTCGATACTGCCAACGTCAAAATGTCTATCAACCCCTTCTGCGAAATAGCGGTAGAAGAGGCGGTACGCTTGAAGGAGAAAGGCGTTGTCAGCGAGATAGTCGCCGTTTCCATGGGACCCAAGCAGTGCCAGGAGCAGATCCGCACCGCGCTGGCGCTGGGCGCCGACCGCGGCATCCTGGTGGAGACCGATGCCGAGTTACAGCCGCTGGCCGTGGCCAAGTGTCTCAAGGCGATTGTCGATAAAGAAGAGCCGCAGATGGTGATTCTTGGCAAACAGTCCATCGACGGTGACAACAACCAGACCGGCCAGATGCTGGGCGCGCTGACCGGCATGGGCCAGGGCACCTTCGCTTCCGAAGTGGCCGTTGACGGCGACTCCGTCAAGGTGACCCGTGAAATCGACGGCGGCCTGCAGACCGTTGAGCTGAAACTTCCGGCCATCGTGACCACCGACCTGCGCCTGAATGAGCCGCGCTACGCTTCTCTGCCCAATATCATGAAGGCGAAGAAGAAGCCGCTGGACACCACCACTCCGGATGAGCTGGGCGTGGATATCGCCCCCCGCACCAAGACCCTGAAAGTCGAGCCGCCGGCCGAGCGCCAGGCGGGCGTCAAGGTTGCCGATGTGGCGGAACTGGTAGAGAAACTGAAGAACGAGGCGAAGGTAATCTGATGAGCATCCTGGTTATTGCTGAACACGACAACGCCGAACTGAAGGGCGCCACGCTCTATACCATCGCTGCGGCCAAGGCTATCGGTGGCGACATTCATGTACTGGTTGCCGGCGCTGGCTGTGGCACTGTGGGCGAAGCCGCCGCCAAGGCCGAGGGCGTCGCAAAGGTCCTGGTTGCGGATAACGCTGCCTACGAGCACCAGCTCGCGGAAAATGTGGCCAAGCTGGTCGCTGACCTGGGCAAGGATTACAGCCACATCCTGGCTCCGGCGACCACTACCGGCAAAAACATGCTGCCGCGCGCCGCTGCGCTGCTGGACGTGCAACCCATTTCCGACATCATCGCTGTAGAGAGCGCCGATACCTTCAAGCGCCCGATCTATGCCGGTAACGTCATCGCCACGGTACAGAGCTCCGACGCCATCAAGGTGATCTCCGTGCGTACCACTGGGTTCGACCCGGTCACAGCCGAGGGTGGCTCCGCGGCCATCGAGGCCTGCGATATCGCCGATGATGCCGGCGTATCTTCTTTTGTCGGCGAGGAGCTCGCCAAGTCCGATCGTCCGGAACTGACCTCCGCCAAGGTGGTCATCTCCGGTGGTCGCGGCATGCAGAACGGCGAAAACTTCGAGATGCTGTACAAGGTGGCCGACAAGCTGGGTGCCGCTGTGGGCGCGTCCCGCGCCGCGGTAGATGCTGGCTTTGTGCCGAACGACATGCAGGTCGGGCAGACCGGTAAGATCGTCGCGCCGGACCTGTACATCGCCGTCGGTATTTCCGGTGCCATCCAGCACCTGGCGGGTATGAAGGATTCCAAGGTGATCGTGGCCATCAACAAAGACGAAGAGGCGCCCATCTTCTCCGTCGCCGATTACGGTCTGGTCGCCGACCTGTTCGAGGCCGTACCGGAGCTTGAAACAAAGTTGTAATTATCGATTAATATAATGATCGGTATGGAAAGGGCGGCTTCGGCCGCCTTTTCTATTGCCGTGAATTAGTTCGCCAGCGCTGTTCACATAAGGAAATATTGGCGCCGTTCTCGTTGTCTTCTTGGGATCATTGCCTTTCTCGGGATGACGAAAGAGAATAGGTGTCAATAATTGATAAATACGGCCGACGGGAGACGTTGGCTAACAGGGTTGTTCATGTCCGCAGTAACGCGAGCCATAGGGTCCGCCGGTGCACTGTTTGCACGGGGTGAGACACGTAGCAAGCTGTCGCGAAGCGCCAAAGCTTCGGTCGGCGTTGTCGGTGGTTGGCTATTTGTTAACCTTCTGGCTTATGGTGACATGCTGGTGCCTGGCGACGGTCAGGAGTCGCTGCTGGTAGAGCGCCGCGGCGCGAGTCCGGCGATGGCCCGAGCCGAATCCCTTCCCGATACCCCATTCTTTGGTCGTGCCCCGATAAAAAGTGCCGCCGAACCCGAAGTCGATCTCGCCAATATCCCCATTACCCAGCTCAACCTGATATTGTCCGGTGTCCTTAACAGTAGTAATAAGGACAGGGCAAGTGCGCTGGTGGCGGAAAAGGGTAAGCCCGCGGAGCGCCTTTACGTCGGCGACAAGTTACCCGGGGGGGCCGAGCTGTACAAGGTGGCAGTCGACCACATTGTGCTGCGGCGCAACGGCAAAATGGAAAAGCTGACTTATCCGGATGAAGACGGCCGTCCGACCGTCCCACTACATAAATATTCCAAATATGTGCGCCAGGCTGCTGCGGCGGCAGAAACCGCCAGTGCGTCGGGGGGAAACAATCAGTCCATCCGCGAGCGCCTGGAGGAGCTGCGGAAGTTGGCCCGGGAACGCCGTGCAGAGCGGCGCCAGTAAAACTCGATTTCAAGACCATCGATTTCAGACCTGAATTAAAAAAAGAGCCAGATAAATAATGATGAGGAAGTTTTATCGGGGGCTGTTAGCCGTCGGACTGGGATTGTTGCTGACGACTTCTGTGCTGGCTCAGGCGCCCGAGAGGGTCACTCTGTCGCTGGACAACGCGGATATCCGCGACCTGATCAATTGGGCCGCGGATTTCACCGGCAAAAACATCGTTGTGCACCCGAACGTCAAGGGCAAGGTAACGGTGATCGCCGGGGATCCCATGACCCACGACGAGGCGTTCAACGTCTTCATGTCGGTGCTGCAGGTAAACGGGTTCAGCCTGGTGGAGCAGGGGGACACCTGGAAAGTGGTTCCCGATGCGCTGGCCAAGCAACAGGCCATTCCTGTAGTGGACGATAACAGCGAGGGGAAGGTGCCGCCGGAATCGCTGGTGGTGCGCACGGTGCGGGTGGAGAATATTTCCGCTGCGCAGCTGATCGCCATGCTGCGCCCGCTGATTCCGCAGACCGGGCACCTGGCGGCCTACGCGGATACCAATACCTTGATCATTGCCGACCGGGCCGCGAATATCGATCAGATTGTGCGCCTGGTGCACAAACTAGACCGTGCCGGCGCTATTGATATCGAGATGGTTCCGCTGCAGTTCGCGTCGGCCAAGGACATCAAGCAGGTTCTGATGGAACTGTTGCAGTCCGGCGGTGGCAAGCAGGCCGGCAACGACGTGCAGCCGCTGCGTATCGCCGTGGACGAGCGTTCCAACAGCGTGCTGCTGACAGGCGACCCCGTCACCCGCCAGCAGTTGAAAAATGTCATTCACCGCCTCGACCAGCCGCTATCCGGCGATGGCAATACGGCGGTGGTCTATGTCCAGTACGCGAATGCCTCCGACCTGAAGCCGATTCTCGAGGGAATGAGCGGCAGTATCCAGAAGACCGAGAAAGACCAGCAGGCCGCCGATGTGGAGGTCAGCATTCAGGTCAATGAATCCCTCAACTCCCTGGTTCTGACGGCGCCACCGGCCCTGTTGGAAACCATGAAGGGCGTGATTGCCAAGCTGGATGTGCGTCGTGCCCAGGTCCTGATCGAGGCGGTGATCGTCGAGGTCAGCGAGGGCACCGGCAACCAGCTGGGTATCAAGTGGATCGCCGGCACCGATGACAATACCGTGGCGGGTTTCAACAACGACGCGGCGCCGACCGAGCTGACCGATGACAACGGCAATGTCATCTCCGACATCAATCCTTTTTCACTGAGCCCGACCAACCTGCTCGGTACCGGTCTCAACCTCGGCTACCTGAGCGGAACCGACATTCGCGTGGCCGTGAAGGCTCTGGCGACTCAGTCCAATTCCAATATCCTGTCCACCCCGACGGTGATTGCGCTGGATAACGAGGAAGCTGAAATTCTGGTGGGCCAGAACGTCCCCTTTGTAACCGGCCAGCAATTGCTATCCGGCAGCAACAACGATCCGTTTACGACCATTCAGCGCGAGGACGTCGGTACCACGCTGAAAGTCACGCCGCGGGTGAACAACAACAACTCGGTGACGCTGGATATCGAGCAGAAGGTCGAGAACGTGCTGCCGTTTGCGGAAACGGCGGAAGGGGCGTCGGACCTGGTAACCAGTAAGCGTGAGATCCGCACCAAGGTGTTGATCGACGACGGCGCCATCCTGGTTCTGGGTGGCCTGATCGAGGACAAGGTCACCGAGACCAAGTCCAAGGTGCCGCTGCTGGGGGATATCCCCGGTATCGGCCGGCTGTTCCGTTCCAGTAACAAGGACGTGACCAAGACCAATTTGATGGTCTTCCTGCGACCGAAGATCCTGAATACCCAGGTTGCCGGCTACGAAGAGACCCGCAAACGGTATCTGGATATGCAGCAGAGGCAGCTGCGTATGCGCGGCGACACCAGCCTGATCTGGGATTGGCACCGCGGCGACGTATTACCCGACCTGTTGCCGCCCACGGGAACTTACAGTGACGATGCAGCTACCGACGGCGATGACTCGCCGATGAAGGTGCTGGATTCCGAGGTGATTGATTCCAAATGACGCCTGAAGTGGTAACACCGCCCACACGGCGACTGCCTTACGCCTTCGCCAAGCGCCACCGGGTGCTGCTGGTGGAGGTCGACGGCCAGCCGCGCTGCCAGTATGTGGCGCCGCTGAATCCGTCAGCGCTGGCAGAAGTACAGCGTCTGTGCGGTTGCGCAGTGGACCTCGACGAGGTTGCAGATGAGGCTTTCCAGGCCGCGCTGCAGCGCCTGTATGAAAACCGTGAAGGTGGTAACCTGTCGGATGTGGAAGGGCTCGGGGACGAGTTGGATCTGGCGGCGGTGGTCGATTCCCTGCCGGAGACCGAGGACCTGCTGGAGCAGGAAGATGACGCGCCGATCGTCAAACTGATCAACGCCATCTTTGCCGAGTCGCTGAAGCAGGGCGCTTCGGATATTCATATTGAGACTTTTGAAAAGCGCCTGGTCGTACGTTTCCGCGTGGACGGTGTCCTCCGTGAGGTGCTGGAACCGCGGCGCGCTCTGGCGCCCCTGTTAGTATCGCGTATCAAGGTGATGGCCAAGTTGGACATTGCAGAGAAGCGCGTGCCCCAGGATGGCCGCATTTCCCTGTTGATGGCCGGGCGCGAGGTGGATGTGCGCGTTTCCACCATGCCTTCGTCCGCCGGCGAGCGTGTGGTCATGCGTCTGCTCGACAAGCAGGCGGGCAAGATGGATCTGACTCGGCTGGGGATGGCGGATAGTGATCTCGAAGTCATGACCGCACTGCTGAGTCGCCCACACGGTATTCTGCTGGTGACCGGCCCAACGGGCTCCGGTAAGACCACGACGCTCTACGCCGGCCTCGGCAGCATCAACAATCGTGAAAAGAACATCCTCACGGTCGAAGACCCGGTGGAATACAACCTCGAGGGTGTCGGCCAGACGCAGGTCAATACCAAGGCGGACATGACCTTTGCCCGTGGATTGCGGGCCATCCTGCGCCAGGACCCGGATGTGGTGATGGTCGGTGAGATCCGCGACCTGGAGACGATGCAGATCGCGATTCAGGCCAGTTTGACCGGTCACCTGGTGCTCTCCACGCTGCACACCAATACTGCGCTGGGCGCCGTGACACGCCTCGTGGATATGGGCATTGAACCCTTCCTGCTGTCGTCGAGCCTGATCGGCGTGCTGGCGCAGCGGCTGGTGCGCGTGCTGTGTCCCGAGTGCAAGGTGTCACACAGTGCTGATGCCAGCGAGCGCCGCCTGCTCGGAGTGAAAGAGGGCGAGGCCGCGATTATCTACCGCCCGGCGGGCTGTGATCACTGCAGCCACAGTGGCTATGTCGGCCGCGTCGGCATCTATGAACTGGTGCCGGTCAGCGAGACCATGCGCCAGCTGATTCACGACCGGGCCTCCGAGAGCAAATTGGTGGCCGAGGCGCGCAAAGTTTCGCGGAGCATTCGCGACGACGGCATGGCCAAGGTACTGGCCGGTATCACTTCACTGGAGGAAGTGCTGCGGGTTACCCAGGAGTCATAGCGCATGATGATCGTCGGCAGTGGATACACAGCAAGTATCAATCGCCCGGTCGCCAGTGTCGGGATCTTTGGCGTTTTCGCGGGCGGGGAGTTTTGAGTAATGGCGGCGTTTGAATATACAGCCCTGACCGACGCCGGTCGCAAGAACCGCGGCACCCTGGAAGCCGACAGCGCCCGCGCGGCGCGCCAGCAATTGCGGGCCCGGGGCATGGTACCCCTGGAGGTGGCTCCGGCGACCGAGTCCAGTGAAGTTGGGGCCAAGCTGTTTTCCGGTAGCCCCGGACTCAGCGTCAAGCACCTGGCACTGCTGACTCGCCAGATTGCTACCCTGCTGCGCGCCGGTATTCCGCTGGAGGAAACCCTCGGCGCCATTGCCAACCAGACCCGCAATCACAAGATACGCCGCATTGTACTCGCCGTGCGCGGCAAGGTCCTCGAGGGGCACAGCTTTGCCCAGGCCCTGGGTAGTTTCCCGCGCGCTTTCCCCAAGCTCTATCGCGCTACCGTGGAAGCCGGCGAACACTCCGGCCACCTGGATGCCGTGCTGGAGCGCCTCGGTGACTATACCGAGAACCAGCAGCAGTTCCGGCAGAAGGTACAGCTCGCACTGATTTACCCGATGGTGCTCGTGGTCGTCTGTGTTCTCGTGGTGACCGGCTTGATGGTTTATGTCGTCCCGGACGTCATCGAGGTCTTTACCGGGACCGGCCAGGTGTTGCCGCTGGCGACTCGTATACTGGTGGCGTTGAGTGACTTTATTTCCGCCTGGGGCTGGCTGGTGCCGCCGGCGCTGATCGCGCTGGCCGTTGTGATTGTTCTGCTGCTGCGCCGCCCGGCAATCCGCTACCGCTTCCACCACCGCCTGCTGGATGTGCCGGTGATCGGTTGGCTGGTGCGCGGTGCCCAGAGTAGTCGCTATGTCGGCACGCTGGCCATTCTCACTGGCAGCAGCGTGCCGCTGGTACAGGCGATGGGTATCGCCGGCGGCGTGATGAACAACGAGTTTCTCAAGGAGCGGCTGCAGCGCGCACAGAAGACGGTTCGCGAGGGGGGGAGCCTGCGCCGCGCTCTCGAGGATGTGGAGTACTTTCCGCCAATGATGATTTACATGATTGCGAGCGGCGAGTCCTCGGGGACCCTGGACCAGATGTTGCACCGGGCGGCGGAATCCCAGGAGCGCGACCTCCAGGGCGCAGTGACCGCCTTTGTCAGCCTGTTTGAACCGGTAATGTTGTTGCTGATGGCTGCCGTAGTTTTGTTTATCGTAGTGGCGATCATGATGCCGATTTTGAGCATGAATCAACTTGTGGTGTGAGAGCCTGAACACAGGCTATGTGGAGTGAAGACAATGAAAAACTTACGCAAAAGCAGTGGCTTTACGCTGATCGAGATCATGGTGGTTATCGTGATCCTCGGTGTACTCGCGGCGCTGGTGGTTCCCAATGTGATGGGCAAGGCCGGTGAAGCGCGGATGAAGGCAGCGCGTGTGGACCTGAAGGGTATCGAGACGGCGCTGGATCTCTACCGCATGGACAACTTCTCCTACCCCAGTACCGATCAGGGGTTGCAGGCGCTGGTCAGCAAGCCGACGGGATTTCCCGAGCCGAAGAACTGGAACCAGCCCTACCTGAAAAAGGCGCCCAAGGATCCCTGGGGTAATCCCTACGAGTACATCGCCCCGGGCACCACCGGTCCCTATGACCTGTTCAGCCTCGGTGCCGACGGCAAGCCCGGTGGCGAAGGCGAGGCGGCGGATATCTCTGTCGCGGACCTGTAACTGGTCGTTGGGCGTCCGGTCATGTCCCGAATAGCGGCCCGCAGCCGCGGTTTTACCCTGATAGAACTGCTGGTTGTCATCGTGATCATCGCCGTACTGGCGGGCATGGCGGTTGTTTCCCTGGGCAATTCGGGCGCCCGTGCCTGGACCGGCGAGGTACAGCGCCTCGCCAACCTGTTGCAGCTGGTGGCGGATCGTGCACTGATCGACAAGGCGCACTACGGTGTGGTGCTGAAACCCGACGGCTACAGTGTCGTGCGTTTCGACCCCGCCACCTTGCAATGGCAGCCCCTCGATGGCGCTACTGGCAAAGCCGGGGCCGCCGCGCGTTTCGCCTCCCGCCAGCTGCCCGGTGATACGCGTATCGAAGTGATCGATGAAGCCGAGTTGCCAGTCGCCGCGCCGACAGAGTTTGCGGCGGAGAAATCCAAACAAGAAGAGGGCGCGGTGCCGCAGTTCGTGGCCATGTCCAGCGGCGAGATCCTGCCGGTCGAGCTCGAAATCTACATGTTGCGCGACGGCGACATCAGCCGCGGCGCGACCATCTCCTATACCAGCCTGCACGGCCTCCAACTCGAGTGGCAGGCCGATGATTTCTAATATTTCCCGCAAGCGGCAGCGCGGTTTTACCCTGATTGAAGTACTGGTGGCGCTGGCCATATTCGGCGTCATCGCCATCAGTGTCTTTGCCACGATGCAGAACAGCGTGCGCCAGCAGGCGATCATGGAGCAGCGGCTCGCCGCCAATCTGGTCGCCCAGCAGGTGCTGGCCGAGATTCGCCTGCGCAGCCCCTGGCCGCCCATTGGCGAGAAGACTGAGCGGGTGCCGCAGGGGCAGCAGGAGTGGCAGGTCACCGCCCGCGTCGAGGACACCTCGGAAGAGCGCATGCGCCATATCACCGTCGAGGTGGGGTATGCGGATGCGCCCCATCCGACCCTGACCCTGGACGCCTGGGCCGCGCGGGAAGATGCGCGGGGAGAAGGTGGAGAGGAGCAACGATGATGCACGTCGAGCCCCTCCGCCAGCGCGGTTTCACCCTGATCGAGACACTGGTTGTCCTGGTGATGGTGTCGATCATCTGTATCGGCTCCTATGCGCTGCTGAACAACTTCAACCGCACGGACCAGGTGCTGGAAAATCGCGCCGAGGCGCTGCGCCGTTACGCCATGGCGATGTACCGCATCGGCGATGACTTCCGGCAACTTACCGTGCGACCGGTGAAGAACGGCTACAACGGCTACGAGCCCGCACTGCGCGGGGATACGGATGAAATCGAGTTTACCCGTCTGGGCGCCGCCAACCTGACCCGCGAACCCCGCGGAGAGCTTCAGCGCCTGGCCTACAGCACCGGGTACGCCGAAGACGCGGATACCTCTGCGACTGACGAAGAGGATGCCGGTGCGCTGCTGCTGCGGAGCCGCTGGCGGGTGCTTGACCGGGCTCCGGATTCAGAACCGGTGGTAGAGCCCCTGCTTGAAGGCGTGGAGACTCTGAACTTTCGCTATTTCGATCCGGATACCGAGGCCTGGCTGTCCCAGTGGCCGCCGGTCACTTCGCGCACCTCCACAGCTGCTGCCGACCGCAGCCTGCCGCGTGCCATCGAGCTGGTGCTGGTCACCCGCAGTGGCGGCGAGCTGCGTCGCGTGTTTAATCTGCCCCGGGTATCGGCAAGTGCCGGCGGGCAAAGCGATGGGGCAGACGGCGCGGGCGGCGACGAAGGGCGCGCTGACGACGGCGAAGGCACTGAAGATGGCCAGGGCGAGGAGAGCCGGGGAGGGCGCGATCGTGAATAGGCACAGTCCCCGCCGCCAGCGCGGCGTCGCCCTGATTACGGTGCTGCTGGTGATGGTCATCGCCATCGTAGTGGCGACACATGCAATTACCCGCAACCGCATAGCCGTTTCGAGGACCAGTGCACTGCTGGCGAACACGCAATTGGCGGAATTTGTCGGCGGCGCCGAAGCCTGGGCAAAAGTGGCGCTGGAAAAGGATTATGAAGCGGATCGTGAGCAGCAGCCGGCCGCGGACTCCGCACAGGAAGCCTGGGCGCAAAAGGCGCTCGCATTCAATCCTGATAATGGAAAAATCCGCATTAATATCAAAGACTTGAATTCATGTTTTAATGTCAACAATCTGGTCGAAGGCGGCGACAGCGACCAGCGCCAGATCTTCGAGCGGCTGGTGCGTACCGTCACTGGCCGGGCGGAGCTGGCTCAGGCGATCCTGGACTGGGTCGATAGCGGCGATACGCCGCTGGCGCCGGGTACGGAAGACGATGGATACCTGGGGCTGGAGGTCGCGCACCGCACGCCGGATACCCTGATCAGCGATGTGTCCGAACTGGCATCGGTCCAGGGCATGGAGACGGAAGACTGGGATTCCCTGCGCCCGTTCCTGTGTGCACTGCCGGAATCGGGCACATCGATCAATGTGAACTTTGCGCCAGTGGAGCTGCTCCAGGCGATCGATCCGCAGGGCAATGCGAGCGAACTGCTGAGTTTCCGGGAAAGCAACGGTGTGCTCAACCAGCGTTCGCAGCTGACCGCCTACGGCTTTGCCAACGCCAGCGGACTGGTATTCAACAGCCAGTACTACCTCGCGCGCATTGCCGTACAGCTGGGCGAGGGCGGCGAATACCGGCAGTATTGGGAAAGTGAGCTGCAGCTGGACGAAACAACGGGTGAGGCGAAGCTGGTGCAGCACCAGCGGCGCGCGTTTTCCGGCACGTTCATGAACGAATTGCTGAACTATGAAACTGGCGATAATGATCAAAAAACCAATAAAACCAAGTAGTTATGACGAAAAGCTCAAGCTCTGACACCAATGCCGAAAGTCGCGGCAGCCATTTGCTTCTGCTGCGCCTCAGTGAGTCGGGCGGGTGGGATCAGCCGGTTCGCCTGCATTGCTGGAGCGACCGCGGCTGGCGCCCGGTGGCGGTGGACGAGGAATTCGTGCGCGCTTTCAATCCTTCCTGCGAGCCGGAGCCGACACCCGAGGATGCACTGCAGCTGGCTTTCCCCGAGGGAGCGCGCGCACTGTTGCTGCTGCCCGGAAACTGGGTCTGGAGCGGTGTCGAGCGGGTGCCGAAGGCGGCCCGGCGGCAGAGTCGCGCCGTGGGTTACCTGGTCGAAGAACGCCTGGCCGAGGATGTGGAGGACCTGCATTTTGTCTGCCGGCCACGGCGTGGTGACGAGTGCAGCATCTACGCAGTGGCGCGAGACAAAATGGCCGCGTTGCATGGCCAGCTGGAGCGCCTGCAGTGGCCGATTGTTACAGCGGCGCCGGAATACCAGCTACTTGATCTGATGGAGCAGGATATCGCGCTGTGGCTGGATGGCGGCCAGGCGCATATCTGGCACCGGGCGGGCCACGGCTTGTCGGTGCGTCGCCAGTACCTGCAGCCACTCTTGGCCCTGCTGGCCCAGCCGGCAACGGGCGATGAGATTGCTGACGCCGACGAGCAGCCGCCGGAACTGGCACTGCTCGGTGCCGGCGACGAGGACGGACTGGCGGTGGCAGAACTCGAGTCCCTTTTCGCCGAACACCTGCATCCGGTATCCGGTTCTGCCGAGGAGGCCTTGCTTTCGCGCTACAAGCCGGCACGTCTGGTCAACCTGCTGGTAGACGAGTACCAGCTGGACGACGGCACTGAGGAGGGCAGCTGGTGGGTGCGGCCGGTAAAGGTGGCCGCCGCCTGCTTTGCAGCGCAGTTGATGTTGTTCGTCGCGGCAGGGGGTTATTACCAGTGGCGGGCGAGTGCCGCCGAGGCCGAGGCGCGGGCCCTGTTCAGCGACCTGTTGCCCAACGTCACGCCAAGTTCCGATCTGCGTCGGCAGATCAATGGCTACCTGAGCCGAGCCGGTGGCAGTGACAGCAGTTTCGCCAGCCAGCTGCAGCTGCTGAGCCGCGTCTGGGGGCAGCAAAAGGGAACCAAACTCAAATTGCAGTCACTCCGCTTCGATGGTAATCGCGGCGAGATGGTATTGCAGCTGCAGGCGCCGAATCTGACTGACCTGGACACCGTGGTGGGGAACCTCTCCGGTGGCGGGCAGTATCGCGCCGAACTATTGGCGGCAAGTGAATTGGATGAGGGTGTTTCGGGGCGTATTCGACTGCGATAAGTCACCGGCGTCTCGGTTAGCCCCGCACGATTGCGGATATTCCGACAAAGCGGATCAGAATTTCGAACGATGAAAGAACAAATACAGCAGTGGCAACAGAAATGGCAGGCATTGCCGCCGGGAGACCAGCGCGCCCTGGGGTTGCTGAGCCTGTTTCTCGGTGGCCTGTTTATCGTCTACGGACTATTCATGCCAGCCAAGCATTTCTTTGATAACGCCAAAAACCGGGCCGAAGAATCTCGTGAGCTGGTGCAATGGATTGAGTCCCAGCGGCCGGTCCTGCAGCGGCTCGACCTGGGCAGCGGGAATGACACCCAAGCCGGCGGAACCCTGTTACAGCGTGTGACCGCAGCCGCTGAACGGCACCGTATAGCGATCAAACGCTTTGAGCCGGAAGGCGACGGCCGCATCCGCCTGTGGATCGAGCGCGCCCGCTACGAGGATTTGCAGCCCTGGCTCAATAGCCTGATAGAGCAGCGCCTGACGATTCGCACCGTCAATCTCGATGCGCTGCAGGAGGAGGGGATGGTCTCGGCACGTTTGACACTCGAGGGCTGAGTGCCCAAGGCTTCTCTACCGTTCTTGCTGTGTATTCGGTTCTTTCTAATCGTAAATAGCGCGTACGGTTTTATTTTTCCGTATGTTTATCGGCAGAATTCCTCCCTAGCATTCTGTTTTTTCGATCTCTTGAGGGGAGAACCGCTTTCTGCTCGAATCCCAAAAGAGGCATGAAGCGTCGCGTACAGGCCCTATACTGAGATTAATCAAGACGAAATGGGTGCCAGTCACATGTTGTTCAAAGATACCGCGACGAATCACCTGGTCGAAGTGGCAGATATCGTCACTCTCGCCAACCCCTACGAGTTGACCGTGGTGGGGCGTTACCTCTGGGGTGAGGAAATGCAGGATCCAGAAGTGTTTGACAAGACCGACCTGTGCTTCCTGTCCGGGGAGGCGCTGCCGCGGTGCTGGCACGATAGTCGCTACCGGGATCGCGAGGTGCGCCGCCTGCGTTGCGGTACTCACGCTGCCGAGGACGGGGATTACTATCAAGGAGCCTGAGGCCGGTAGTGATAGGGGGGCGGTACCCGGGCACCATGGGATCTTATGGTGCGAATCCCTTACCTGTGACCTCTAACAACTGTACAATGCGCGCCAATTTTTTAGCGGGCGGTCCCGATGTCTTTTGATCAGTTTGAAGAGTACTCCCTCTGGCTGGGAGTCGGCGGACTTATCCTTTTCATGGTCTTCATTGTCTGGAGTCTGGCAAAAGAATCGAAAGCGGGCCGCTTTGGTACATTTATATTGTTTTTGGCGCTGGGCCTGGGTTTGCTCGGCTTTCTAATAAAAACTGTACTGGTAGAAGTACTGGGAATAGGCTGATCGGCGGCAGTTGTGGCGCCTCGTGGGTTCGTGTTGAGTAATTGGCTTCAGGTTTTCGCAGCGGGTGATCTTACGGTCACCGCTTGTACTGGTTACCAGGGGCTCTCCACGGTTCCTGCGTTGCAAATGTGTCCGGTCCGCCGCCGTTCAGTTATCCCCCGGTCTGCCAGCGAAGAGCTTTTCCATGCCGATATTTGACCGCCCCGAACTCAAAGTACAGAAAGATCGCCGTGTCTGCCGGGTAACTGACACGCGCATCGCCAAGTACAGTCGGCGGGGCATGCTGTTTTCCCTCTCCGCTTTCCTGGTGGCGGCCGCCGTCGGGGATATGCGTGTAGAGGCTCCGCACCTGGTGCTGGTGCTGGGTATCGGTCTGGTCGTGCTGACTCTGCTGCGCGGCTACTACGTTTTCCGTTTCAGCCCGCTCTATGCGACGGGTCCGCACCGCTGGCGCCGGCGCTATTTCGTCGCATCCACGATTGGCGCGGCCTGGTGGGGTGTGATTCTGCTGTGCCACGTCTGGCTGGTGGGCTTTTCCCCGGAAACCCAGTTCCTGTGGCTCTACACGGTTATTTTCTGCTCCAGCATCACATCGGTTTTCGCGCCTTACTACCGCTTCCTCACCTGGTTTATTGCCGCATCGCTGCTGCCTGCATCCCTGAAGGCATTCCTGTCCGGTGAGGTTATTGGAACCATCTATGGCGCCCTGACATTTGCCTTTGTGTGGCTGTCGTCCCACCAGGCCCGGCGTGAGTCGGAAAACTACTGGGACCGCCTCGGCGCCATGCAGGAGTTGCAGCAGCGTGCCAGCAGCCTGGCGGCGGCGCGCAAGCACTCCGAAGCGGCGGTGGAGTTGACCAACGAATTTGTTGCCAATATCGGCCAGGAATTTCGCAGTCAGCTGTCGGACTCCCTCGGGGCCCTGGCGCTGCTCGAAGCGGAGCCCTTGACCGAGCGCCAGCGGGAATGGGTACAGCTGGCCAAGGCGGCTGGCAGCCAGCAGCTCAAGCTGGTCGATAACGTCGGCCTGTTTACCCGGGTGGCGCGCAAGGACATCCGTCTGCGCCAGGGGCCGTTCAACCTGGTCAAGACGATCGAGAAGTCCTTCAAGTTCGCCGCGCGCGCCGCCCATCGTCAGCGTCTGGAGTTCAATTTCCAGATCGATGACAACCTGCCGGTAATGGTGACGGGAGACAACCGTAAAACCTCGCAACTGATCCGCAACCTGGTGGATTCCGCCACTGCCATCGCCCAGACCGGTGAAGTCTGGGGGCAGGTGAGCTTCACGCCGATTACCAGTGCGGAAGGGCAGCTCACCATTAGTCTCAACGACGATGGCCAGGGCGAGATATTGCCCGATGAAAGCGAGCTGTTCGGGGCCTTTTCCCGCCTCGATACCACCCAGGTGACCACGGGGCTGGGTCTTTCCATTGCCAAGGGGCTGGCGGAGGCCATGGGTGGTTACCTGCAACTGAATTCGTCGCCCGAGGGCAACCGCTATCAGGCCGTCATTAAATTCAAAATGGAGCCGAACCAGCGCGTTTACCTGACCCCTGACCGGCGCCTGCAGGATTTTGAGGTGCTGTTCGTGCACCAGAAGGGGCTCTTCGTCGCCGGCCTGGTACAGGTGCTGCGCTCCTTCGGCATGGAAGTGACCTGTATGAAGTGGCGGCCGGATTCCCGCGAAGAGGTGAGCGGGGCAATGCAGACCGCGTTTGAGCGCGGTCAGCTGGTAATGCTGGCACCGGCCATGGGCGACGATTCCCTGTTCGAGGGTGTCAGTGAGGTGCGGTCGCAGATTGAGGCGGACGTCAGCCAGTGCCCGCTGATCTGCCTCGGGGGCTATGGCCACAAGGCCGTATTCACGCCGCTGCTGCAGTCTTTCCCCACCGCGCAGTATCTGCCGAGACCGGCTACACGCAAGGAATTGCACGATATCCTGATTTCCCGCCTGTTCGGCGGCGTGAAGAAAGGCAGCCGGCGCATCGTCTCCGGCAGCGGCGACGTACCCAAGCCCCGCTCCCTGCTATTGATCGAAGAGTCGCGCCAGCACCAGGGCGTGACCGAAGAAATGCTGCAGGCGCTCGGTTACCGGGTCGATGTAGCCTCGTCGGTGGAGGAAGCCATGGCGCAATTGCCACAGCGTCACTACGACCTGCTGCTGGTGGACTGCCAGCAGAATACTGAGCACAGCGCTCGCATCATCGAGACTCTGCGCCACTGGGAGTCGGACAATACCCCGGACGACCGCCTGCCCGTCATTGCCCTCACCAGCACTACCGAGGAGCAGTTCGAGGGCCGCTGCCTCGCTGCCGGCATGGACGACTTCCTGACCAAGCCGCTGAGCAAGGACCTGCTGAGCGAAACGCTCGAGCGCTGGCTGGGCGATAACTGATCCCGCGTTTCCGCCGCAACATGGCTGGCGGGGGTGAGCACCCAGGGAAGGGCGGTGTATGGCCTGCAAATAAAAAAGCCGGCGCTCGGCGCCGGCCCTCAAATTGCCTTGGATACAGCGATCAGAAGTTGTATTTCAAGCCAAGCTTCACTCTCCAGGTAGACTCCGCGACCTGGAAGCGACTGTAGTTATCGGCATTAAAACCGCCATAGGGCTCGCTGTAGACATACTGCCCATTTTCATTCACGTCATAGTCAAACAGCTTCTGCTGCGGATACTGGAGGTCGTAGACCTTGCCCCAGTCGTCGTTCAGCAGGTTGGCGAAGTTGTCCACCGTCAGGGTAAGCAGGCCGCGGTGGTCCGGGAGGAAACCGGGCACTTCCTGGGTAATTGCCAGATCCATGGTGGTGATCCACGGCATGGTGTCTGAATACTTGTCGACATAGCCACCGGCAGAGCCGGAGACGCCCGCCGCCTTTGCAATCTCCATGATTTGCGCATAACTCAGGCCATTCGCGAAATCCACCGCCGGATCGTCGGCGCCGGACGGAATGTATGGCAGGTAGACGTCTGAGTCGTCGAAACTCGGCTGATCGCCGAAATCGCCATCCCGATAAGCGTCCAGTGTCCAGGAGAATGGGCGTCCGGAGCGACGCTCCCAGAAGAGGTTGAAGTTGGTCGCATAGCCCGGCACAAATTCCCTTCGATAACCGAGGTTCAGCACAAAGCGATGCTCGACTTCGTAATAGGCGGTGCCTTCCAGCGGCTCGTTGCGGTTTTCAACCACCTCGTACTGGAAGTTGGATTCCGCGGTGGAACTGGTGCCCGGGTTCACCTCGGTGATGTCCTGGTGGGTGTAGGAGAGGTTGAAGGAGAGGCCGTTGTCGAAGGCCTTGTCCAGGGCAGTGGTCCAGATGATGCTGCGCCCGCCGTTATCGATATTGGTCAGTTCCAGGTCGTAGTTGCCCTCGAACTCGGTGCCGTTGTAGACATTGTCCCAGATGATGCGTCCATCCACTGTCCGCTTGCCGCTGTCTACCCGCGACAGATCGCGCCAGTAGACCGCATCTTTACGGTCCACATAAGTCAGCTCGTTGGTCCAGTTGAAGTCATCGCCCAGGCCGGGCACCTCGAAGGCGTAGTCTGCAGCCAGCTGGTAGCGCCAGTCGGACGGCATTGCGAAGTCCGGGTCGATGGAGTTGGTACTGCCGGCGCCCGGCGCCAGCGCGTCCCTGGCGACCTGGGGTACGCGGGTGAAGTCTACGGCGCTCGGATCCAGGTCGGTCAGGTAGACGGAATCCTTGGTGGTGCCGTCATTGGTGTAGGCGTTGGACACCCACACCAGTGGCATGCCGCCGCTGAAACGACCGACACCGCCGCGCAGGGTCAGGTCGTCGCGCAGGTTCCAGGTGAAGCCGACGCGCGGTAGCCAGATGTCACTGCCATCCAGGTTTTCCGTATTGGCGTAGCCGTAGGTTTCCTCGAAGTGGCTGTTGAGGTTTGGCGCGCTGTCGATGCTGAGCCTTTCGTAGCGCAGGCCGGCAACCAGCTCGAAACCGGCAAAAGGTTCCAGGGTGGCATCGCCGTACAGGGAGTAGGTTCTACCATTGACGTCGTAAGCGATGTCCTGAATGTCATTGGTGTAGGCGTTGCTGTACTGGAAGTCGCCCGGCTGCCGGTTTTCGAAGTCGTCGATACTGTCAAAGTTCCAGGTGCCCCGGGCATGGCGACCGTAAAGGTTGTAGTTCCAGGTATCCTCGATTTCTGCACCGAAGCGGTACTGGACGTCGCCCCTGAGATAGGCGCCGTGTACACCGAAGTTCCACACCTCGTTTGACAGTACATTGGCATGGCGGTTTTCATCTGCGCCGGCGAGGATGGTGCCATCGGCGGTTCTGATATTGACCTCGCCCCAATTGGAGTTGGTCAGGGACGCCTGTTCGTATTCCTTGTAGGACAGGTTCACCTCGGTGCTGAATGTATCGCTCCAGTCGGAAAAGAGATGTGCCGTGTAGAAGCTGGTGTCCTGCGCCATGGTCCAGAGGTTGGAGGACAGGTTGAGGGTAGTGTCACTATCGGTGTAGTTGCGTGCCGAACGGGTTTCCTGGTCGCTGTAGGTAAAATCCGCGCGGTGATCTTCGTTGATGTTCCAGTCCAGTTTTACCAGCAGCTTTTCATCGCTGTCGGGGTCCGGTGCGGAACCCACGGAATCGCTGACGCCGTAGACGTTCTGCATGATGTCGAGTACACGCGTGACTTCAGCGGTAGTGACATCGTGGTTGGCCAGGGTGTCGAGATCGTAGTTGAACTCGACATCTTCTTCCCACTTTTCGTAGGAGGTGAAGAAAAAGAGCTTGTCCTGCACCAGAGCGCCACCAAAGGTGGCTCCGAGGGTTTCCTCGCTGTTATCGATATCGTATTCGGTCACGGATCCGTCACCGGACAGCTTGCGGTCTTCCGCGGTACCGGCCCAGGGCACCGACTCGAAGAAGGCACTGCCGTGGAATTCATTAGAGCCGGACTTGGTAACCGTATTGATGGTACCGCCGGTAAACTTGCCTTGGCGGGCGTCAAAGGGCGCATAGGCAATGGAAATCTGGTCCACCGCATCCAGTGAGATGGGCGGGCGGTTGGTGGGATAGCCGTTGCCCTGGAGGCCGAAGGTATCGTTGATGCCGACACCGTCCACAGTCAGGGAGTTGTATTTCGGGTTGGTGCCGGCAATGCTGAGTTCATTGCCATCCGGGCTGACGACCGCCAGGGGATTGGCCCGGACAATATCCTTGAGATCCCGGTTGAACGCAGCGGAATTCTGTATCGTGTCTTCACCGAAAACGCTACTGGCACCGCGGTTAGTAAAAACCTGTGCATCCGCGGTTACGACCACTTCTTCCAGATCGTTAACCTCGGGTGCCGCATTGCCCAATTCGATCGGCAGGGATAGGGGCGAGCCGAGACTGAGGTAGATACCTTCGAGCGCTTCTTCCCCGTCCTGTTCCGTATTGACGTGAACGGAGTAGGGGCCGCCGACACGCAGGCCCTTCAGGGTAAAGCGGCCGGATGCGCTGCTGTCGATTTCGCTGCGGCTGTTAGATGGGGTATGGACCACAGTGATGTGGGCGTGGTCGACAGGCTTGCCATTACCATCGGTGACAATGCCGCGAATGGTGGCGGAGGTTTCCTGGGCAAATGCCGCGGGCGTCGTGCCCATCGCCGAAATGACCGCTGCGGCCAGTGCCGCCTGCGGAAACGCGCAGCGTTTCATGTGATTCTCCTGGTCTTGAAAATGGCCAACTGAATGGCAAAGGTGATCGTTAAAGGTGATCTTTGTTGTCGCGCCTAATGGCTAAAACGCGGGCGCATTCGCGCCGGGACACCTTTTTAGCAGCCGAAATTTACCGGGGAGTGAAGGGGGGATTGCAGTTATGTCTCTAATTGTTGACGGAAAAATGACGCCGCAGCAATTGTCATAATCGGCCTCTAGCATCGAGAGACATTTTCAATTTAAGGATGTATTGACAGTGAATAAACTATTGCACGCGACAAGAACACTCTGTCTGTTGGTGTTGATCGTATTAACACCGAAAACATTTGCCTGGGGGGCAGACGGACACCGGGTTACCGGAGAGATCGCCTGGCAGTTCCTCGCGCAAGATGCGCAAAAGCAGGTTGCTGAACTGTTACAGAGCGCCGGCGAGCCAAGTCTGGCGGAGGCAGCGACCTGGGCCGACCGTATTCGCAGTAACGAGGACTACAACTGGGCGGCGCCGTTGCACTATATCAACCTGCCAGAACACTGGGACGGTTACCAGGCGTCGCGGGATTGCCCACCCGCTGGGTGTATCCTGAAGGCGATCGAGCATTTCCGCGGTGTGCTCGGCGATGCCACGGCGACCGAGAGTGCCCGCGCGGAAGCCCTGTTATTTATCGCCCATTTTGTCGGGGATCTGCACCAGCCGCTGCATACTGGCCGGGCTGCGGATCGCGGAGGCAATGATATCGCTGTTACTTTCTTCGGTGCGCAGACCAATCTGCACGCGCTATGGGATACCTATCTGCCGGCGGGATTTATCGGTGACTGGAAAAACTATGCGGACGCTGAAACCCGGGGCATCACGCCGGCAGAGCGTTCACTGTGGCTGCACAGCGCCGCTGTAGATTGGGCGGAGGAGTCTCATGCGCTGGCCTACAGCAATGCCTACACGCGGGAAAAGCGATTGGGGGAAACCTACTACACACGGAACCGGGATATCGTCGCACTGCGTTTGCGTCAGGGTGGTGTGCGCCTGGCAGGTATGATCGAGTCGGCACTGGCGCACGATAAGGATAGTACCCGGCGTTGACCGGCAGCTGGCAGATTCGGGCGTCGCCAAGCGATAGCAACGCCCGGATATAAGAGTTCAGCCGCGTATTTTTCAGAGCGACCGCTGGTCGATCCGCTGGCGGAATTCGGCTTCCGTCTCTTTGCGCTCGGAATAGCGATCGACGAAGTAATCCCGGTTGTTGCGTAGCAACAGGGTAAATTTCATCAACTCCTCCATGACATCCACGATCCGGTCGTAGAGAGAGGAGGGCTTCATACGGTCGTCATCGCCAAACTCCAGCCAGGCCTTGGGCACGGAAGACTGGTTGGGGATGGTGACCATACGCATCCAGCGCCCGAGAATCCGCATCTGATTGACCGCATTGAACGACTGGGAGCCGCCAGAGACTTGCATAACGGCAAGTGTTTTGCCCTGGGTCGGGCGCACACCGCCCAGTGCCAGCGGAATCCAGTCGATCTGTGCCTTCATGACAGCGGTCATGGCGCCGTGACGCTCCGGTGAGCACCAGACCATGCCGTCGCTCCACTGGGCCAGTTCCCGCAGTTCCTCAACCTTGGGATGTGTCTGATCGGCATCATCCGGCAGCGGCAGCCCCGCGGGGTTGTACATTTTTGTTTCCGCACCGAAAGTGTCCAGCAGCCGGCGCGCTTCCTCTGCGGCGAGGCGACTGAATGAGCGTTCTCGCAGCGATCCGTACAGCAATAGAATTTTCGGTTTTTCCGCGGAAATTTCCGCAGCCAGTTTTTCCCTGTCCGGCAATTGCAGGCAGGCGGGTTCAATATTGGGCAGATCCTGCGTATTCATGCCGGGTTCTCCTCAAACCAGTGACGGGTGCGGTTGGCGAAGGCGACGAGCGTCAGCATGACCGGCACTTCTACCAGTACGCCGACCACCGTGGCCAGCGCCGCGCCGGATTGCAGGCCAAACAGGGAGATGGCGACAGCCACTGCCAGTTCGAAGAAGTTGGATGTGCCGATCATGCAGGCCGGTGCGGCAATATTGTGCGGCAGGCGCATTGCCCTGGCGCTGGCGTAGGCAATGACAAAAATGCCGTAAGTCTGTATGAGCAGCGGGATGGCGATCAGCACAATGGCCAGCGGCTGGTCTAGGATGGTTTCCGCCTGAAAGCCGAACAGCAATACCACCGTCGCCAGTAGCCCGGCGATGGAGATGGGTTTCATTGCGAGGATAAAGCGGTTCAGGCGGCTGTGATCCCCTTTGGAGTCCAGGGCCCGTCGTGTCAGCAGTCCGGCTACCAGCGGAATTACGACATAGAGGGCGACGGACAACACTAGGGTATCCCAGGGCACGGCGACATCGCTGACTCCCAGCAGGAATGCGGCGATCGGTGCAAAGGCGAACACCATGATGAGGTCGTTGACCGAAACCTGCACCAGCGTGTAGTTGGCATCGCCGCGTGTGAGGTGGCTCCAGACAAACACCATTGCCGTACAGGGGGCGACGCCGAGCAGGATCATGCCCGCGATATATTCGGAAGCGGTCTGCGGATCCACCAGGTCGGCAAAAATAACCCGGAAAAACAGCCAGCCCAGCGCGGCCATCGTGAATGGCTTTACCAGCCAGTTGATTACCAGCGTCAGGGCCAATCCCTTTGGCTTTTTGCCGATATCACGGATGGAGCTGAAGTCCACCTGTACCATCATCGGGAAAATCATCACCCAGATAAAAATGGCCACCGGTAGGTTGACGTGGGAGATTTCCAGCGCCGCGACCGCGTGGAAAAAGCCGGGAACACTGCTGCCCAGCAACAGACCGGCGACAATGCACAGGCCTACCCAGACAGAGAGGAAGCGTTCAAACAGTCCCATGGTTTACTGATCCTCCGCGATGGCAATCAGTGCGCGCTCGAGATCGGCACCGCGCAAGGTATCCAGGTCGAGGGCGAGGAGTCGGTGAACACGCGATTCAATCGTATCCATGACCGCGAAGAATGCATCACGGATTTCTTCGTCCGTGCCGCTCAGCTTGGACGGGTCGGGCAGCCCCCAATGCACTTTGACATTATCGCCGAACCAGAGCGGGCAGCTCTCATTGGCGGCGCTGTCGCAAACAGTGATCACGGCATCGGGATTGAAGTCCTGGAAATCGTCCCAGGACTGGCTGCTGAGTCCGTCGACCGGAACGCCGCGCGCCTGCAGGTATTGAATGGACAGGGGGTGCACCGCCCCGGACGGCTGGCTGCCGGCACTGCAGGCCTCAATTTTTCCGTCGGCCAGGTGATTGGTAATGGCCTCGCTCAAAATACTGCGGCAGCGATTGTGGGTGCAGATAAACAGCAGTTTCATTGTGGTTGTCTGTGCTCCATCAGCGGGTTCATATGTGGAAATTGAGATAGTTTGGCGTAAATTTTTTTAGCAGGAATCGGCACAGCGGGCTGGTCTATCGCCCATACGATCCAGCTTCAGCAGGTTGTCCCGAATAAACGCGGGCTCTGCTTCCAGCGTCTGCTGCAGAACCGATCGCGCCCACTCGGGCAGTGCCGGTTCTATCCGATAAAACACCCACTGGCCCTGGCGGCGATCCTGTAGCAGTCCACATTTACGCAGTTGCGCCAGGTGCCGGGATATCTTCGGCTGACTGTCTTGCAGCGCCTCCATCAGTTCGCAGACGCAGAGTTCCCCCTCACGTGCGATCAGTAACAGGCAGCGCAGGCGGGTTTCGTCGGCCAGGCATTTGTAAAAGAGCACCGGATTCATAAGCACCTGATGGTGGTTGGTGTAATGGCCGTCGCTGGAAGTACGATGGCAGGTGAATCATATCTGATTTTTGATATATATGAAATTCCATATGTTATGGGTTGGAACAACGGATTCCGGATGCCAGCACCTTGTTGCTTAGCGTTGTGTAATGCGCTATATAACGCGTGGCTGGCGAGCCGGCTCGCGGTCGAATCGTAACCGGGACGGTCGCCGCGACCCGGGTCATAAGATAGAGAGGGGATATGAAACGGTTGCTGCTGTCGCTGGTCCTGGCCGGTATCTGTCTGCAAGTCCGGGCCGAAGTGCTGACTGTTGCGGTTGCCTCCAACTTCACTGCGCCAATGAAGGACATTGCCGCGGCCTTCGAACAGCGGACCGGCCACAGGCTGAGACTGGCTTTCGGTTCGTCCGGCAAATTCTATGCGCAGATCCGCCACGGAGCCCCGTTCCAGGTCTTTTTCTCTGCGGACACCGCCAAGCCCAAGGCGCTGGAAGTGGCGGGCCTGGCGGTCGCCGGTAGTCGTTTCACCTATGCGGTTGGGCGTCTTGCGCTGTGGTCGGCGGATAAGCATCTCGTGGACGGCAGTAGCGCGGTTTTGGCGCACGGCGATTACCACAAGCTCGCCCTCGCCAATCCCCGCCTGGCGCCCTACGGCGCCGCGGCAGTGGAAGTGCTGCGCAACCTGGGGCTGGAACAGGCGACAAAGCCCCGCTGGGTGCAGGGGGAAAACATTGCGCAAACCTGTCAGTATGTCGCCAGCGGCAATGCCGAACTGGGTTTTGTGGCCCTGTCGCAGATCCAGCACGAGGGGCGCGTCGAGCGCGGCTCTGCGTGGATAGTGCCGGCGGCGTTATATCAGCCGATTCGCCAGGATGCGGTGTTGCTTGCCGGAGGAGAGAACAGTCCCGGCGCCCGCGCACTGCTCGACTTTATGCGCGGTGAACAGGCGCGCGCGATCATCGAATCCTACGGTTATCTGACCGGGCATGGGGCGCCGTGATGGGATTTACCGCCGAGGACTGGATGGCGATATCCCTGACGGCGCGACTCGCGCTCACGGTGACCCTGTTGCTGCTGCTGATCGGGACGCCCATTGCCTGGTGGCTGGCGCGCAGCCGTTCGCGCTGGAAGGGACTGATCGGGGCGATAGTGGCGCTGCCACTGGTATTGCCGCCATCGGTACTGGGGTTTTATCTACTGCTCGCGATGGGGCCGAATGGTCCCATCGGCCAGCTGACCGAGGCACTGGGGCTGGGCACCTTGCCGTTCACTTTCTGGGGCCTTGTCATCGCGTCCATTTTCTATTCCATGCCGTTTGTCGTGCAGCCGATCCAGAACGCCATCGAGGCACTGGGCGAGAGGCCAATCGAAGTGGCGGCCACTCTGCGCGCGGGCCCCTGGGATCGCTTTTTCACCGTGGTGCTGCCGCTCGCCAGGCCCGGTTTTGTCACCGCGGCGATACTGGGGTTCGCCCACACGGTGGGCGAATTCGGCGTGATCCTGATGATCGGCGGCAATATTCCCGGTGAGACGCGGGTGGTTTCCGTTCAGATCTACGATTACGTTGAAACCCTCGACTACGCGCGCGCCCACTGGCTCGCCGGTGCGATGTTGCTGTTTTCCTTTGCGGTGCTCCTGAGCCTCTATCTGTTCCGGCAGCGGAGCTCCCGCGCGGCCATTGATTTCGGGGGGTAGCGGCAATGCAGTCCGATGAGATGCAGGCGCGCTTTCAGCTGTCATTGCCGTCGCCGGCCGGCGAGGGCTTTTCACTGGATATCGATACGCAGTTACCCGGGCGCGGCATTACCGCGGTATTCGGACCGTCCGGCTGTGGCAAAACCACCTTCCTGCGCTGTCTCGCCGGCCTGCAGAAAACTTCGGGCGGACTGCTGCGCGTGCGCGATGAAATCTGGCAGGATGGGGCGCATTTCCTGCCGACCCATGAACGGCCGCTGGGCTACGTCTTTCAGGAGGCGAGCCTGTTTCCGCACCTGAGCGCTGAGGGCAATCTGGCCTACGCGCTCAAGCGCGCGGGCGCGGTGTCCCCGGGTCTCTACGACCGCGTGGTGGAATTGATGGGTATTGGGCCGCTGCTGTCCCGCTTGCCGCAGCGGTTATCCGGCGGTGAAAGGCAGCGTGTGGCCATAGCGCGGGCGCTGCTGATCGCACCGCGCCTGCTGCTGATGGACGAACCGCTGGCGTCCCTGGACGCGGAGCGCAAGCGTGAAATTCTGCCGTATCTGGAGCGGCTCCGCAGCGAGTTCGATCTGCCCATTGTCTACGTCAGTCACGCCTTTGAGGAGGTCGCCAGGCTCGCCGATCACTTGATGGTCATGCGAGGGGGCAGGGTGGTTGCGCAGGGCGATCTCTCCGCGGTGCTGTCCCGGATTGATCTGCCCGTGGCGATGGGGGAAGACACCGGCGTGGTGCTCGAAGGGCGGATCATAGAACGGGACAGCCACTGGCATCTTGCCCGCGTCGCCTTTGCCGGCGGCGACTTGTGGCTGCGCGATGGGGGCGATCCCGTGGGCCGCGAAATCCGGGTGAGGGTGCTGGCTCGCGACCTGAGCCTGTCGCTGGCCTGTCACGAAGATACAAGTATCCTGAACCGGCTGCCGGCGGAGGTTGCGGAAATTGCGGCAGACGCCGACAGCGCCATGGTGCTGGTGCGGCTGCGCGTCGGCCCCAGCGCACTGGTTGCGCGCCTGACGCGCCGCTCCGCCGAACACCTGGGTCTTGCACCGGGCAGTGCTGTCTGGGCGCAGGTGAAATCCGCGGCTATCGTCAAATAGCGGTTCAGTCGGCCATCAGGATAACGCTGGAAGCCTTGAACAGCGCGCAGGCATCGTCGCCTTCGCGCAATTCCAGCGCGTCCACGCTTTCATTGGTGATGATTGCGGCAATCGTTTTGCCCGCGCCGAGGTCCAGGGTGACATCGCTGTTGACGGCGCCCCGCGCGATGCGGGCGATCCGGCCAACCAATTTGTTGCGGGCGCTGGAGCGCAAGTCGATATCACTACTCAGCAGAACCCAGGACGCCTTGACCAGAGCCACGGCACTGGAGCCGACGGTAAAGCCGAGTCCCTGCAGGCTGTCGCTGGTGATGGTCGCCGTCAGCGCCTGGTTGTCGCCGATCTTTAGAGTCACTTCCGCATTGACGGATCCCGGCGTGATTGCGGTGATTTCTCCGCGGAACTGGTTGCGTGCACTGGTTTTCACACCGCTACTCCCGATGAAGCCGGCAATGTCGCCCAGGGAATGCAGGCGGGCGCCGAGGCGCGCGACAAATTCCCGGTGTTCCTCCTGCAGGGCGGCAAAACCGCGCGCGACGTCGCGGCCCCAGTCGGTGACCGCTGTACCGCCACCGCGAATGCCACCGGCCGAGCGCGTCACCAGCGGTTGCGGCGATAGGTTGTTCATTGCATCGACACGATCCCACGCGGTTTTGTAACTGATGCCCACCCGCTTTGCGGCCGCCGAGATGGAGCCGCACTCCTCGATTGCGCGCAACAGGTCGATCTGCGCCGAGGTAAACGCGTACTGGTCGCCGCTGAGGAAAAACAGGTTCCCCTGCAGCGCCGGTGGGCTCTTGGAGTCCGGCAATGGTTAGACCTTGAACTCCGCCCACACCGGTGCGTGATCCGACGGGCGCTCCATACCGCGGATATCGTAATCCACGCCGGTGGCGACACAGCTGTCGGCCAGTGACTGGGTGGCGAGGATCAGGTCGATGCGCAGGCCGCGTTTGGGCTCGCGGTCGAAACCGCGGCTGCGATAGTCGAACCAGCTGAAGATGTCATCGGTTTCCGGATTCTGCGCGCGGAAGGTATCCACCAGTCCCCAGCCCTGGATTTTTTCCAGCCATTCGCGCTCTTCCGGCAGGAAGCTGCACTTGCCGTCGCGCAGCCAGCGCTTGCGGTTGGGCTCGCCGATGCCGATATCCAGATCCGTGGGGGAAATATTCATGTCGCCGATGACCAGTACCGGGGCTTCCGGTTTGCAGGTGGTCTGCAGGTAGTCGTCCAGGTCTGCGTAGTATTTGCGCTTGGCCGGGAATTTCACCGGGTGCTCGCGGTTTTCGCCCTGGGGAAAGTAGCCGTTGATGACGGTCAGTGGCTCCGCGCCGCCGGTATCGAACTTGCCCGCCACCATGCGGCGCTGTGCGTTTTTGTCTTCGTTGGGAAAGCCGTATTCGCGATCGATAAAGGGGTAGCGCGAGAGCAGCGCGACGCCGTAGTGGGTTTTCTGCCCGAAGTAAATCACTTCGTAGCCGAGGTCGCGCACCGCATCCACCGGAAAGTCCTCATCGGTACACTTGGTTTCCTGCAGGCCGATGATATCCGGAGACTGGGTCTCCACCAGGGTCTCCAGCTGGTGCAGGCGCGCGCGAATGCTGTTGACGTTAAATGAAACGACTTTCATGTTCTCCCCCAGAAAATAAAAAGGTCGGGCGAACCCAACCTGAAACTACTTAAATTTTTTACCGTCCGCCGGCCATTATCGGGGCCGGCTGCCGCCTGCGCGGAGTAGCTGTGCACTCCGCGCGGGCGCGATCGTCAGAAGTTGGCGACCTGTGCGGGCTTCTTGGTTTCCTTATCCATGTCGCCGATAAAATCGGCCATGATATTGCCCGCTTCGTTCAGGATCGGATCATTCTTCAGCGTGATTTCTACCGGACCTCCAACGGTCGGCGTATCCTCGGACTCGCTCTTTTCCAGCGCCTTGATGTCCGCGTAGGGCTCGAGTCCCTTCGCGTTGCGGCGGCGGTTTTCCATATTCAGCAGCTCGTCGTTGAGGGTTTCACGCTCCGTTTCGCGCGCTTTCTCGTTGAGCGAAATCACCTTCTGGTCCGCGCGCTCCTGCTCGAACTGATATTGCTCGCGCAGGTAGACGAAGTCCGGATCAACCGCGGTGCGCTTATTGTGCTTGGCGATCAGATCGGGCAGCAGCGTCTTGAAGTTGAAGTACTTCGCGTGCGGCACCGCGTGGATACGGTCCCAGGGCAGGGCGGTATCGTAGGCGCTCTCGCCAACACTCTCGGCGTCGATCAGCTGCGGCATCTGGATATCCGGGGTGACGCCGGCATGCTGGGTGCTGTCACCGGAGACGCGGTAGAACTTCGACTGGGTGATTTTCAGCTGGCCTTCCTTCAGCGGTGCCATGGTCTGTACCGTGCCCTTGCCGAACGACTGGGAGCCGACGATCAGGCCGCGGTTGTAGTCCTGGATGGCACCGGCAAAGATCTCGGAAGCCGAAGCGGACAGGCGGTTGATCAACACCATCAACGGACCGCGATACATGGCGCGGGAGCGGGAACGGTTGTGCCGTGAGATCTGCTCGTTTGCATGGCGGATCTGCACGACCGGACCCTGGTCGATGAACAGGTCGGTGAGCATGGTGGCTTCCTGCAGGGAGCCACCGCCGTTGTTGCGCAGATCGAGGATCACGCCATCAACTTTTGCCTCTTCCAGCTCGTGGAGCAGTTTGGCCACGTCGCGGGTGGTGCTCTTGTAGTTCGGGTCGCGGCGGCGATAGGCCTCGAAATCGATATAGAAGGTAGGCAGGTTGATCACCCCCACCTTGTAGGTCTTGCCGCCGTCGGTAAATTCGAAGATGGCTTTCTTGGCCGCCTGATCTTCCAGCTTCACTTTGCTGCGCTTGATCAGGATGGTCTTGTGGCTGCCATCGCCGCTGGTCGGGATGGTTTCCAGGCGGACATAGGTGCCGGCAGCGCCGCGAATAAGCTCGACAACGTCGTCCAGGCGCCAACCGACCACGTCGATCATCTCGCCTTCCTTGTCCTGGCCCACGGCCACGATTTTGTCATTGGGCTTGACCTTGCCACTGCGGTCGGCGGGGCCACCCGCGACCAGTCGCGCCACCTTGGTGTACTCGTCTTCCATCTGCAACACGGCACCGATGCCTTCCAGAGACAGTGACATGCTCATGTTGAAGTTTTCTAGCGAGCGCGGCGACAGGTAATTGCTGTGCGGGTCGTAAAGCTTGGTCAGGGAGTTCATGTACAACTCGAAGACGTCGTCGCTGCTCTGCTGCTTGACCCGCTTCAGCTGGCCCTTGTAACGGCGCTCGAGCAGATCGCGGATCTCTTCGTCGGTTTTTCCGGTCAGGCGCAGGTTAAGTACGCTGGACTTGAGTCGCTTGCGCCAGAGTTCGTCGGCTTCGCTGATGGAGGTCGGCCACTGGCTCTCCTCGCGGTCCAGCTGCAGGCTCTCGTCCTTGTTGAAGTCGAACTTGGGCAGGCCTTTGTCGAACTGCGAAACAATGTTGTCCAACCGGTCGGTCACGCGCAGACGGTAGCGATTGTAAATATCGAATCCGTGCTGGACCTGACCGTTGCGCAACTCGTCATCGAGCTTGGTGCGCCACTGCTTGAACTCGCTGATGTCCGACGCGAGGAAATAGCTCCTCGTCGGATCCAGGGACTTGATGTATTCATCCCAGAGTTCGACCGATATCTCATCACTGAGCTTCAGCTTGTTGTAGTGCAGCATTTCCAGCTTGTTGACGATCTCCCGGGCGGTCGCGCCCTGGTCTTGCAGGGGAGCGAGCTTGTCCACCTCGGCCATGGAGGCCAGGGGCAGGGAGGAAAGGGCGAGGAACAAGAAGCCGGAAAAAAGTGCGGCAATCCGATTGGTAAGCATAGGGAGTCTCTTTATACGTCCTACTTCATAGGCCGCAGGTGCCATGGACAGCACCAGCGAACTATAGCTTAGGACAAGTATAAAGGCTGAAAGCTCCAAAAGGCATGAATTGCCTCTAATACGAGGCAGATGGTTTGTGACAGACCGCACTGATGCGACGCTGTTTTCGCTTTTGACGCCTAGATGAGATTATGTACCAATTGCATCGTTTTCTCGGGAATTCCGATCGCGCAGCGTGTGCGAAAAGGGTGAGGAAATAATGTAACTTTCTCGAGATTCTCTTAAGAAATAGTTATAAGTAGTTGATTTTATATTACTTTTTTCTTTTATAGGCCGATTAAATCTTCGCGAGGCGGCATCGGTCGGTGAAGTTTAACGTGGCAGCAACGGGCAAAATCTCAACTTTTCGCCACGGAGACTGTCAGAGCAAATAGGGTTCATCTGCCCGATTGAGGAATACGGACATGCTGATAAAAACGAAAAAGTCGGGAGAACTGGCCGAGAGTGAAATCACTTCCGAGAACGCCTACCTGTCCCGCCGCAGCCTGATCAAGGGGCTCGGACTGGGTGGGCTGCTGGCCGCCGGGACAGCGCGGGCCGGCGTCCTGGATCTGTTGTCCTCGGAGGAGGAAGGCGACGGCCAGGCAGTGCGCAAGCCGTTGCAGTACCGCAAGCAGACACCGGCACCGCCGCTGACCCTGACACCGGAAACCAAGGTCACGAACCACAACAACTTTTACGAGTTCGGCACCGACAAGACGGATCCAGCCAAGAACAGCCAGTCGCTGCGCGTCGAACCCTGGACCCTGACGGTCGAGGGCGAGGTGGAGCGTCCCGGCAAGGTCGATGTCTGGGAGCTGATGAGTGATACCAATCTGGAGGAGCGCATCTACCGCATGCGCTGCGTCGAAGCCTGGTCGATGGTCATTCCCTGGGTCGGCTTTGAGCTGGGGAAATTCCTCCAGCGTTTTGCCCCCACCAGCAGGGCCAAATACGTTGCCTTTGAAACCCTCTACGATCCGGAGCAGATGCCGGGACAGAAATCCCGCTATATCGGTGGTGGCATCCACTACCCCTACGTCGAGGGATTGCGTATCGACGAGGCCATGCACCCGCTGACGCTACTGTCCGTTGGGCTTTACGGCAAAACCCTGCCGCCGCAGAACGGCGCTCCGATTCGCCTGGTAGTACCGTGGAAGTACGGATTCAAGGGAATCAAATCCATCGTCAAGATCAAGTTGGTGGAGAAAATGCCAGTCAACACCTGGCACCAGCTGGCACCGCGGGAATACGGCTTTTACGCCAATGTGAACCCGGCAGTGGATCACCCGCGCTGGTCGCAGGCGACCGAGCGCTTTATCGGGCCGGGCGGCCTGTTTTCGGTCAAGCGCCAGGAAACCCTGCCGTTCAACGGTTACGGGGAGCAGGTGGCGTCGCTCTACAACAACATGGACCTGAGGAAGCATTTCTAGTGCCCGTTTCCCAAGCAACTTCACAACAGTCCCGGCCATTGCAGTGGCGCAAACCCGCAGCCGTCACGCTGCAGGTGCTGGTACATCTCGGCGCGCTGGCGCCACTGCTGTGGCTTTTCTACGCCATCAACGCTGGCCTGCTCGGCGGCGATCCGGTGAAAGAACTGATCCACTATCTGGGCACCGGCACCCTGCGCCTGTTACTGCTGACCCTGCTGGTTTCCCCGTTGGCCCAGTTTCTTTCATTCGGGCAGCTCAATCGCCTGCGCCGCCCGCTGGGACTCTGGTGTTTCACCTGGGCGAGTTTGCACTTCACCGCCTGGCTCGCACTGGACCTGGCGTTCGACTGGCCACTGATCGGCGGGGAGCTGGTGAAGCGCACCTACATCCTGGTGGGCTTTACGGCCTGGCTGATGCTGCTGGCACTCGCGGTGACCTCTCTGCCGGCGCTGATGCGGCGCATGGGCAAACGCTGGAAGAAATTACACGGCCTGATCTATCCGGTTGTGCTGCTGGGCTGCTGGCACTACTGGTGGTCGGTGAAAAGTGGCTGGATTGAGCCATCCATCTACCTGGGCGCGGCGCTGCTGTTGCTCCTGTGGCGCCGCGACAAGGTGGTGAAATGGCTGCGCAGTTTCAGCTAGTGGGTGTTTCGACCTAGTCCTGGCTACCGGCGCAGGGCGAGCAGCCCCGCGCCGGTGTATCGCTAGGGTGTCGACAGTTGCAGATTTACCGCCGCCATTTTCTGTCGCGAGAAGGGCGCGAAGAGTACCGGCAGTACAAACAGCGTCAGGAACGTAGCCGTTACCAGCCCACCCACAATGACCGTCGCCAGTGGTTTCTGAATCTCGGCACCGACTCCGGTGGCCAGCAGCATCGGTATCAGGCCGAGCGCTGAGGTGATCGCCGTCATCAGCACCGGCCGCAGCCGCGAGACGGCGCCATCAAACACCGCGTCGTGCAAAGACTGGCCGCTATCCAGGCGCCGGTTGATGCTTTCCACCATGACCACGCCATTCAGCACCGCGACCCCGAACAGTGTGATAAAGCCGACGGAGCCGGGCACCGACAGGTACTGCCCGGACAGCCACAGGGCGACGATCCCGCCGATCACTGCCAGCGGCACATTGACGAGGATCAGCAGCGCCTGCCCGATCGAATTGAATGCGAAGTACAACAGCAGGGCAATCAGTGCCAGCGACAGCGGCACCACCATTGCCAGTCTTTTCTGCGCGCGCTGCTGGTTTTCGAACTGCCCGCCAATTTCCACGGAGTAGCCCGCCGGCAGTTCCACCGCGCTGGCAATCGCACTGCGAATGTCCACCACCACACTGCCCATATCCCGGCCCTGCACATTGGCCTGGATCACCACCCGGCGCTGGACATCGTCGCGGCGCACCTGCGGCGGTCCGGATTCGATGGCGACATCGGCCACATCGCCGAGCCGCACCCAGGCGCCCGAGGGGGAAAGCAGGCGCAAATCGGCAATCGTTTCCGGGTCGCGCCGGAACTGTTTTGCCAGGCGCACGTAAATATCGTAGCGCTCGTTGCCGTTGATGATCTGCCCGGCACTGGCGCCGCCGAGACCATCGCGCACCAGCGCCATCAGGTCGCCGGCCGACAATCCATAGCGGGACAACTGGCGGCGGTCGGGATGGACCACCAGCTGCGCCTCACCGGCAATCTGTTCCATGGCCACATCGCGGGTTCCGGGTACGCTCTTTACTGCGCTTTCAATCTCCCGCCCCCTGGAGGCGAGAGTCTGCAGATCCGGGCCAAACAGTTTGATCGCGAGCTGTGCCTTGACGCCCGAGAGCAGCTCGTCGACCCGCGTGGCGATCGGCTGGGAAAAGTTGAACAGCAGGCCCGGGTAGCGCTGCAGTTTTTCCTCCATCAGCCGCTGTAGCTCGACGCGACTGTTGGCGCTCTGCCACTGGGACGCCGGCTTCAGGCCGACGTAGATCTCGATATTATTGACGGGCTCAGGATCGCCGCCGACTTCGGCGCGGCCTATGCGGGAGAGCGCATAGTCGACTTCCGGGAATTCCAGCAACATGGATTCCAGTTTCGGTGCTACCGCCAGCGCGGTATCCAGACTTGCAGAGGGTGCCAGGGTGACCCTGAGGTTGATGGTGCCTTCTTCCAGCTCCGGTACGAATTCGGTACCGAGACGCGGCAGCAGTGCCAGCGCAACAATCAGCAGGAGGCCAGCGGTAACGATGACCGTGCGGGTGTGGTGCAGCGCCCAGTCGAGTCCGCGGCGGTAGCCTCGCTCCAGTGGCTGCAGCAGCGGGCTGCTGCGCGGCACGACACCGCGGCGGAAAAGGTAGGTCGCCAGTGCCGGCACCGCGATGAGCGCGACAGACACCGCGGCGACAATCGCCAGCATGATGCTGATCGCCATCGGCTGGAACAGTCGGGCTTCCACGCCCTGGAAACTGAACAGTGGCAGGAACACCACCAGGATAATGGCGGCGGCAAAAAAAATCGGGCGAGCCACTTCCCGCGCCGCTTCCTGCAGCCGTAGCGGGATGCCAGCGCGATCCGAATCGCCGTGTGCGCGGCTCAGGTGGCGGAACATGTTTTCCACCATCACCACAGATCCGTCCACCAGCATACCGATGGCCACGGCGATGCCGCCGAGGGACATCAGGTTGGCGGACATACCGAACAGTGCCATTGCCATCAGTGCGACGCCGATGGATATGGGAATGGAAATCAGCACCAGCAGGGTTGCGCGCAGGTTCATCAGGAACAACGCCAGCACTGCGACAATCAGTGCAAACGCCAGCAGCAGCGCCTTGACCACGGTGCGCACCGCATCGCTGATCAGGCCGGCCTGGTCGTAAAAGGTTTCGAAGTGCACCCCCGGTGGCAGTGCCCGACGGATCAGGTCGGCACGCGCGTTGATGCCGTCGATGGTTGCCTTGGTATTGGCGCCCATGCGCTTCAGTACAATGCCGGTGACCACTTCGCCCAGCGCCTCTTGCTGACCATCTGCGTCCCGCCGGGTCATGGTGACGGCCCCCTGGCGGATCTCGCTGCCGAGTGCCACCTCCGCCACCTGGCCGATGGTTACCGCGGTGCCTTGCACGGTTTTCAGCGGTACCTGGCGTATTTCCTCCAGTCCGCGCGCACCGTGATCCAGCCAGCCGGTACCGCGAATGACCAGCTGCTCCTGCCCGCGGTTCATATACCAGCCGCCGACATTGGTGTTGTTGGCTTTGAGCGCGGCGAGCACGTCGGCCTGGGTCAGCTGGTAGGCCAGCAGGCGCGATGGATCCAGGTTGACCTGGTATTGGCGCACCTGACCGCCAAACGACAGCACATCGGTCACACCATCTACCGGCATCAGCAGCAGTTTTACCAGCCAGTCGTTGAGGCTGCGCAATTCCATCGCGCCAATACCAGAGTCGGAATCGGCGCGCAGAAGGTACTGGTAAACCTGGCCCAGCCCCGAAGTATTGGGACCCATTTCCGGCGTGCCGACGCCACTGGGAATCAGTTCTCGCGCCGCCTGCAGTCGCTCGAACACCAACTGGCGGGCGAAATAGATATCGGTACCCTCGCGAAATACCACGGTGACGCCGGACAAGCCGGTTTTGGAAACAGACCGCACTTCGCGCACGTCGGGCAGGGCATACATCACCGCCTCGATGGGGTAGGTGATCAGCTGTTCCACTTCCTCGGCGGCGAGACCGGGCGCTTCAGTATTGACGGCCACCTGCACATTGGTGACATCGGGGAAGGCGTCCAGATTGAGTCGCGGAATAATAAAAAACGCCGACACTGTGAGCGTCAGCAGGGCGATGACCACCAGCAACCGGTTGGCCATCGCCCAATCGGTAATACGATTGAACACGATTGAACTCCTGCCTAATGGTTGTGGGGATCGAAACCGTCCTTGGCACCCTGGGAGGCGACAAAGAAGGCACCATCGGTGACAACGCGGCTGTCGGCGGGCAGGCCGCTGATTTCCCGCAGCTGCCCGAGCGCGCGCCCGCGGCGGACCTCCACCGGGGCGAAGTGATCCGGTTGCCGTTCCACGTACAGGGTCCAGTCGCCGTCGGCACCGCGCACCAGCGCGGATTCCGGCACGGCCATAACCGCCTGTTCGGTTTCGCGCAGGAAATAGACGTCGGCAAATATGCCCGGGTGCAGCCGGTGGCTGCCGTTGTCCACCAGCAAGCGCACGACGCGGGTGCGGGTCTGTGCATCGATGGCGTGGGCTTCCTGCGCGACGCGCGCGGGAAATTCCATACCTGCGGCGCGCACGATTGCGCGGCTGCCGGCGGGTAGGGACAGCAGGCGATCTGCGGGCAATCGCGCTTCAACCCACAGGTCTTTCTCGCTGCTGACGGTCAGCAAGCGGTCGCCGGCGACCACCGGCTGGCCCTGGTGAAAGTTGTCCGCAAGCACGACGCCGGCTACGGACGCGACCAGTGTGTATTCACCGGGTTTTTCGGTGTCGCTTGCCGCGGCGCGGATCGCCGCTTCGGACAGGCCGAAGGTGCGCAGCCGGCCGGCGGCTTCGCGGTAATCGCTTTCGGCCTGGACAAAGCGGCGCGCACCGACCGTCTGCCGTCCGAGCTCCCTAACGCGCTGCCATTCGGCGGCGCTGTTGCGGTAGGCGGATTGCGCGCTCGCCACGGCCCCGCTGGTCAGGGTGACCAGGGGCTGGCCAAGGGAAACGTGCTCGCCCAGTACCACGTGGCGTTTAAGCACCACGGAATCGACCCGCGGTGCGACCAGGTAACTGCGGTAGCCGTTGGCGACGACTTCTCCCGGGGCGTAGAGACGGTAACTCACCTTGCGCGGCCGCAGCGTTTCGACACGAATACGAGCGGTCCTGCGCTGGGGCGCCGTCAGTTCTACTGCGCCGTCATGCGGTTGCTTTCCATCCGCACCATCCGCATTTTTTCCGTGCCCCTGGTGTTCCGGTTGATTGTTGTGCTCGGCGTGATTGGAACCGGCATCCCCCGTGTTGGGTGGCGTACACCCGGAGAGCACTGCCGCGGAAAAAATAACAATCATTAACGTCAATTGTGTGTTCATGGCTATTTACCTTCTTCCTGCCCCGCGATGCGTTGCAGATAAATGTCGATGCGTCCGCTTTGCTCCAGCCAGTCGATGACCGCCAGCCGGTAATTCCGCTCGAGTTCGATTCCGGCGAGCAGACCTTCGCGCCGCTGCTGCAGCGCCTGCAGATAATCGGTCGTGTTCATGTCGCCACTGCGCCACTGCTTTTCCAGCAGAATTCGGCTGCGTTCGCCGCGGCCCGCCGCCAGCTCCCGCCAGCGCTGGTAGCGTTCGCGATAGCCGGACAGGATTGCCGCAGCGCTTTTGCAGGCAAAAGTGAGCGCGCGTCGCTCCGCCAGGTAATCGGCTTCGGCGCCCAGTGCCGCGCTGTCGGCGGCGCGAGCTTCGGCGCTGTAGTTGTTGCGGATATTCAGCGGCATGCTGAAGGTGAGGGCGACGACACCGTGTTCTTCCTTGCGGCCGCCGTTGATGCCGATAGTGGGGTCTGCGCGGCGCTGCAGCTGTTGCAATCGGGCCTGCTGCTGCAGCTGCGCCCAGCGCGCGCGGGCGAGTTGCCAACGCGGGTGTCCGTCCAGGTTTTGTGTGGGATCTGGCGGTGCTGGCAATTGCCAGATGGTGTCGGGAATGGGGGCGCGGGCCGGCGACCAGTCCGGCAGCAGCTCGTTGAGCGCGGCGTCTGCGCTCTGGAATTCCGCCGCCGCTGCGGCGGCCTGGTTCAGTTGCCGGGACAGCGACAGCAGTGCCAGCTCGATGTCGGCGCTGCCCAGGTCACCGGCTCTGCGCCGCTTTTCCAGTAGCGCGGCGAACTGCTCGAGCTGGGACTCCTGTTCGTCGGCGAGCCGATTGCGTGCTCGGGCCGCACGCCAGTTAGCCAGCGCGCGCAGTATTGTGGCGGTTCGTCGTTGCAGCACCAGCAAATACTGCCAGTGGGCGGCCGAGCGCATTTCGCCGCCCTGGTCGCGGCGCAGTGCTCGCTTGTCCCAGATATCCAGCGTTTGTGCGATGCCGATGCGGTAGTTGTCGTCATCGCCTTCGCGCTCGATTTCCGTTGCCAGTTCCGGGTTGTACAGGGGCTGTTCGCGGGCGTCGCCCAGGGCAAACCCCCGCTGCCGGTGTTCGCGCGCCGCGGCGATTTCCGGGTGCCGCTCTATCTGGCCGAGCAGCCAGTCGGCCCAGGCCTTATCCCGGCTGGACATAGCGGCAGCGGCGGGCAGGCACAACCCGATGAGGCAGGTGCACAGCAGTTGCCTCAGTAACATTCGCTTCATAGATTCCTCTCGATTGGATGATCCGTCCGGCGGCGCAGTGGGGCCGCACACGCCGGAAACACGGGTGTCGAAGAGAAATCAGGCGATAGGAGGGTGCAGGTCCGGAGGGGAACTCAGGGAGTGAAATACGGCGACGAACCGGGACAGTTGTCGCTGTTGTTCAGGAAAGATGGCGTTGATGGCGGGGCCAAGCGCAAAAAAATGTGCACTGCCGTGACAGTGGCAGCAGTGGTGGCAATCCTGGCTGAGGGCGTTTTCGCCGAGGTGATGCTGATCGGAATTGTCCACGTGATCGGCGACATCGGTGTGATGGCCGGGCACGTGATCGGCAATGTTCTGCCGCTGCTGGTGACTGTCATAGAAGGCCGCCGCCGACTGGGTAATCAGCAGTGCGATCAGCAAATAGCAGAGGCGGGCCGCAGTCTTCATCTTCGTCCGGAGGCGGAGGTTTCCCCTAAATTCTAGCAAAGGCCTTCGGGGCTAACTACTTAGTGCACCGAGACCACCGCGCCCTGTCGGCGCAGTGTCGGGGAAAAGCGAACCATGTCGATCAGTGAGTCGATATAGCGTTCGCCTAGCTGCCCGAGATCGCCGCGCGGTTCCAGCAGCCAGTCTTCGAGCATGCCGATCAGCGCGCCGTGCATCATTGGCACTACCACGTCGATATCCAGGTCCGCCGGTAATTGGCCCTTGCCCATGGCGGCACTGACCAACAGGCGCATCTTCTCGACACCTTCCGCGCGCCCCTGCATCAGGCGCTGGTAGATTTCGCCACTCTCGGTGACGAGTTCACAGCGATGAAAAATGATTTCCAGAATCAGCTGGGTCTGTTTGTTGCAGGACACTTCCTGGAATAGCCACAGCCAGCGTGTGCGCAGGACGCCGAGCGGATCGCGCCGCAGTTCCTCAGCGCCGGCTTCGCACAGTTTTTCTCCCGGTAATTGCACCCGTTCGGCGAGGGCGTTGACCAGGTCGGCCTTGTTGCGGAAGTGCCCGTAAACGGCGCCGCGGGTAACACCGGCCAGTTCCGCGACCTCTGTCAGGGAAGGGCGGGCGATACCGTGTTCGTGAAAAACGTTGATCGCTGCGTCGAGAATGCGCTCGCGCGTTTCCTGGGCGTCTTCTTTTCTGCGTTTGGCCATTGGTAAAGCTGGTCTCCGGGTGTACTGCTGTGGCGGCGCTGCGAGTATTCGTTCGACCCCGGATACCGCGCGACTGATCGCAGGGCGGATTGAACTTCACCGAAATGACGGCATAAATTGCAGCCTATGCAGGAAAGGTCGTTTTCCGCTGTGCCGCGCCGTGTCCTGTCCGCTCAATTGGTGCTCGGGGTTGGTGTGCATCCTAGTTCATATTCATTCATGAATAAATAGTTGATTATTATTCGTGCATGAACATAAAATGTGACCATTCTATACAATCGTTCGTGACTGTCCTGTCAGGTAGTCTTTCCATTATGTAACAGTGCCCGGATGGCCCTGTCATATCGAGGTTTTCATGCTTAAGAAGAAGTTGCTCGCGGGCTTACTTGCCACTTCAGCATTGCTCAGTGCGTGTGGGGAAAAACAGGCTGCGCCGCAGGGAATGACTCCCGCGGTGACTGTGGTCACCCTGAAGGCCAAGCCGGTGGTGCTCACCCGGGAACTGCCCGGGCGTACCAGTCCGTTCAAGGTCGCCGAAGTGCGCCCGCAGGTGAACGGTATCGTCAAGGAGCAGCTGTTCCGCGAGGGCGGCATGGTCAAGGCCGGTGAATCGCTGTACCAGCTGGATGACGCCACTTACCGTGCCGATTACGACAGCGCCAAGGCCAACCTGCAGAGCGCCCGGGCCGAGCTGAATGTGGCCCGCCTGAACGCGCGCCGCGTCGCCGAACTGGCTGGCACCGGCGCCGTCAGCAAGCAGGACAACGACAACGCCAAGGCCACGTTGCAGCGGGCCCAGGCGGCGGTGGCCGCAGCCAAGGCGGCGATGGAACGCAAGCGCATCGAAGTGGATTACGCGCGCATCAGTGCGCCGATTGCCGGTCGAATCGGCAAATCCAGTGTCACCCAGGGCGCGCTGGTCACCGCCAATCAGTCTGCCGCGCTGGCGACCGTGCAGCAGCTGGATCCGATCTACGTGGATTTGAATCAGTCGACTACCGAATTGCTGAGCCTGCGCAAGGCGCTGGCCGCCGGTACCGTGGAGTCCGCGGACGACCTGCCGGTTTCGATCAAGCTGGAAGACGGCAGCACTTACGAACACCCGGGCAAGCTGCAGTTTGCCGAGGCCAGCGTCGACCCTTCCACTGGCAGTGTGTTGCTGCGGGTGGTGGTACCGAATCCGGACCATATGCTGCTGCCGGGTATGTACGTGCGCGCGGCGATCGGTCGCGGGGTGCGTGAAAACGGCATCCTCGTGCCGCAGCAGGGCGTCGCCCGCGATCCAAAGGGCAATACCACGGCAATGGTGGTCAATGGCGAAGGCAAGGTAGAACAGCGCAGCGTCCAGGTCAGCCAGACTATCGGCAGCAACTGGCTGGTGGAGAGCGGCCTGCAGGCAGGGGACAAGGTCATTGTCGCCGGGTTGCAGAAGATTCGCCCGGGCGTTCCGGTCCAGGCCACCGAAGCCGAGCCGCAGCCGGTACCGGCCGCCAATGAAGTCGGCGCAGCCGGCGACAAATCCGAAACCATCGAAGCGCCGACCGCCCACGAGTCGTAAAGGAGTTCGGTAATGGCCGCATTTTTTATCAATCGCCCGATTTTCGCCTGTGTCATCGCCATCATCGTGATGCTCGGCGGCGGTCTGGCGTACACCCAGTTGGCGGTGGAGCGCTATCCCAATATCGCGCCGCCGGCGGTGACCATTTCCGCCCACTACCCGGGGGCATCCGCCAAGGTGGTGGAGGACTCGGTGACGCAGATTATCGAGCAGAATATGAAAGGCCTCGATGGCCTGCTGTATATGTCTGCCAGCAGCCAGTCCACCGGCGGAGCGTCTGTGAGCCTGACGTTCGCGAACGGGACTGATCCGGATACCGCGCAGGTACAGGTGCAGAACAAGCTGCAGTTGGCCATGCCGCTGCTGCCGCAGGAAGTGCAGCGCCAGGGTGTGAACGTGAGCAAGTCGCGCAGCGGCTTCCTGATGGTGGCGGGTTTCGTGTCGCAGGACGGCAGCATGGACCGCAACGACATCGCCGACTACATCAACACGAGCCTGGTGGATCCGATCAGCCGGGTTCCGGGTGTGGGCAGCCTGCAGGTGTTCGGTTCCAAATATGCGATGCGCATCTGGCTGGATCCGAACAAGCTCGAGACCTACAAACTGACGCCCAGCGACGTCTCCGCGCCGGTGAAGGCGCAGAACGCGCAGGTGGCCGTGGGCAGTCTCGGCGGCGCGCCGTCTGTACCGGGCCAGCAGCTCAATGCTGCCATTACTTCGCAGGATCGCCTGCAGACCCCGGAGCAGTTCCGCGATATCGTGATCCGGGCAAACCCGGACGGTTCAGTACTGCGCCTGGGCGATATTGCCCGCGTGGAGCTGGGTGCGGAAAGCTATGAAAATATTTCCCGCTACAACCGTCAGCCGGCCACCGGTATTGCCATCACCCTGGCCACCGGCGCCAACGCGCTGGAGACGGCCGAGCTGGTCAAGGCCAAGCTGAAAGAGCTGGAGCCGTTCTTCCCGCCGGGCCTGAAATCCGTCGTACCTTTCGATACCACGCCGTTCGTGCAGGTATCGATCGATGGCGTGATCCACACGCTGATCGAGGCGGTGGTGCTGGTATTCCTGGTGATCTTCCTGTTCCTGCAGAATTTCCGCGCCACCTTGATTCCGACGATCGCCGTACCGGTGGTATTGCTGGGTACCCTCGGCATCCTGTCGGCACTGGGTTTCTCCATCAATATGCTCACCATGTTCGCGATGGTACTCGCCATCGGCCTGCTGGTGGATGACGCCATCGTGGTAGTGGAAAACGTCGAGCGGGTGATGTCCGAAGAGGGCCTGCCACCGAAGGAAGCGACGAAGAAATCCATGCGACAGATCACCGGCGCGCTGGTGGGGATCGGGGTGGTGCTGTCTGCCGTATTCGTGCCGATGGCGTTTATGAGCGGCGCGACCGGGGTGATCTACCGCCAGTTCTCCGCGACCATCGTATCTGCCATGGCACTGTCGGTTCTGGTGGCCATCGTGCTGACGCCGGCACTGTGTGCGACGTTGCTGAAGCCGCTGAAGAAAGGCGAACACCACGGTACCACCGGCTTCTTTGGCTGGTTCAATCGCAACTTTGAGCGCGGCACCCAGAAATACCAGTCCGGTGTGCGCGGCGTAATCGCGCGCAGTGGCCGCTTTATGGCGATCTTCGCCGCGCTGTCCGTGGTCATGGTGGTGATGTTCCTGCGCCTGCCGAGTTCCTTCCTGCCGGAAGAGGATCAGGGCGTACTCTTTTCCATGGTCCAGGCGCCGGTGGGTGCGACCCAGCAGCGCACGATGGAATCGATCAAGAAAGTGGAGGACCACTTCCTCGATAACGAGAAGGACACCGTCGAGTCGGTATTTTCCGTGCAGGGCTTCAGCTTTGCCGGTAGCGGCCAGAACAACGGTATCGCTTTTGTGAAGCTGAAGGACTGGGATGAGCGCACGGAGGATTCCGAAGGGGCCACTGCGGTCGCCATGCGCGGTATGGGCGCGCTGAGCAGAATCAAGGATGCCATTGCCTACGCGTTTTCACCGCCGGCGCTGCCGGAACTGGGGACCTCCAACGGTTTCAACTTTTACCTGAAGGACAATGCCAACCTCGGCCACGAGGCGCTGACGGCCGCGCGCAACGAGTTCCTCGGCAAGGCGGGCAAGGATCCGCTGCTGGCCAACGTGCGCCCGAACGGTCAGGAAGATACGCCGCAATTCAGCGTCGATATCGACACCGCCAAGGCCGCGGCGCTGGGCCTGTCCATCGCCAGTATCAACTCGACCCTGAGTGCGGCCTGGGGCGGTCAGTATATCGATGACTTTATCGATCGCGGTCGCGTCAAGCGCGTATACATGCAGTCGGATGCGCCTTTCCGCATGGTGCCGGAAGATTTCCGCCTGTGGTCTGTGCGCAATGACAAGGGTGAAATGGTGCCGCTGTCGGCCTTCGCCAGCTTCCACTGGAAGTACGGCTCGCCGCGCCTGGAACGCTACAACGGCGTACCGGCGATGCAGATCAACGGCGCAGCCGCACCGGGTGTGAGTTCCGGTGAGGCCATGGATGAAGTGGAGCGCCTGGTGAAAACCCTGCCGGCGGGTATCGGTATGGAGTGGTCCGGCCTGTCCTACCAGGAGCGGGCCGCGGGCAGCCAGACGGCGCTGCTGTACAGCCTTTCACTGCTGATCGTATTCCTGTGCCTGGCGGCTCTCTACGAGAGCTGGACGGTACCGACCGCGGTACTGATGATGGCGCCGCTGGGTATTCTCGGTGCGGTGCTGGCCAATACCTTCCGCGGTATGGAGCGCGATATCTATTTCCAGGTTGCCATGCTCACCACGGTGGGGCTGGCCAGTAAGAACGCCATCATGATCGTGGAGTTCGCCAAGCAGTACCTGGAGAGCGGCATGGAACTGGTTGAGGCCACCATGCAGGCCGTGCGCGATCGCCTGCGCCCGATCCTGATGACGTCGCTGGCGTTCGGCCTCGGTGTACTGCCACTGGCCATTGCTACCGGCGCCGGTTCCGGTGCGCAGCGCGCCATCGGCACCGGGGTATTGGGTGGCATGGTCATCGGCACGTCACTGGGACTGTTCTTTATCCCGCTGTTCTTTGTCGTCGTGCAGAAACTGTTCGGCGGAAAAGGAGCGTCCGTCACCGCAACCGCTACCGACGAGTCCAGGGAGGCTCGAAGAGAAACGGAAGCAGCGGAAGCGCTGTAAGCAGCTCACAAAAAACGCCGGTAAATGCCGGCGTTTTTTGTTTGGGACATAGACTTGTGTACGTGTAATGCCGCGAGAAAACTATTGCTCGCCCGCTTGCGCAGATTCCCGCTCTGGATACCGGCGCGACCCGCGTGTTCACCGGGCAATCTACGCGACCGACACTATTGCGCCTTCGCGCAGCATTACCGCCAGACAGGCCGCCAGATCGAAGTCTGGATCCGCATCCAGTGCGCAGTTCGCCGATATCTCCAGCGAGCTGCCTTGGCGCAGCTTTTCCGCAAAGAGACAATCGCCGGGAGTCATGCGGATAACGACCACCTGTAACTCACGGCGCAATAGCCAGCAGCTTTCCGCTGTCTGCATATCAATCTCGGTTAACGCAGTTTGTAGGGCACCTTGTATCGCATCTTTGTCCTGATGCGCAGCCCACAGGGAAATAACCGGATGGCGGCTAACCAGCGTGCGTAACGAGGGGTGTAACTGGAAACGGGTACGGGTGGTGGTTTGGGGGCTGGTCAGCAACGCGGTAATTTCCTCTGCGCTGATCGGCTGCGCATCCGCGGCGTGGTATGCCTGCAGATAGGCCATTTCCAGGCGCGTCATGTCGGCGAGATAGGGCAATGCTCTGGCATGGGGATAGGCCTCGACAAACTCCGGCAATGCATCGCCGTAATCTGTGAGTACGGCGGCACGCGGCGGATTACCGCGGACAAATTCGATCGCCATGGTACGGAAAAATGCCTCGCCAACCAGTTGCCGGGTAACTGGAAAGGAGTCTTCCAGGGCATTGACCAGCGACACGAGGACATTATTGCGATAGACCGCAAAGCGGCTTGCCGGGTCGGAGTTGTTCCAGGTCTTCAGGCCCGCCGGTACCGGGACTTCCGCAGACAGAAGGGCACAAGCCCAGCGGGGTTCGTCATCCATCGTTCGTTCCCCGCGCCTCAGTCAGGCAGTTCTGCACCAGCTCGGCTTCTGCGAGCAGTGTGGAGAGTGGCGGCAGGTGATTGTCCCATTCAATCAGTGTCGCGCTGGGTCCAATTCGCTCGATAGTGTTGCCGTACAGTTCCCACACCGCCGGGTCCACCCGCGATCCATGGCTGTCAATCAGTAACGGCGCGCCGGCACTGTCAGAATCGCGCGAGAATCCGGCCAAGTGCATTTCGGCCACGGCGTGCAGCGGCAGGGCGGCAATATATTGTTCGGCGCAGCGGCCGTGATTGGTGCAGGAAATGTAGGCATTGTTCACATCGAGCAGCAGACCACAGCCACTGCGCGCCACCACTTCGGTAATAAATTCGGCTTCACAATAGCTCGACTGCTGAAATTCCACATAGGTCGCCGGATTCTCCAGGAGCATTTGTCGCCCGAGGTAGGTTTGCACTTGGTCGATGTGCGCGCATATCCGTGTGAGCGTGTCATTGGTGTACGGCAGTGGTAACAGGTCGTTCAGGAATACACCGCCATGGCTCGACCAGGCTAGATGCTCAGAAAACGACTCCGGTTCGTAACGTCTCAGGAGGGTCCGGAGTGCCCGGAGGTGCGCTTGGTCCGGAGGCGCCGCGCCGCCGATCGATAGTCCCACGCCGTGTATTGAGAGCGCGTAGAGTTCGCGAATTTGGCTCAAGAAGCGATGGAATGGACCGCCGGCGACGAAATAATTTTCCGCATGGATCTCGAAAAAGCCAATATCTGGTTTTCGCTGCAAAATCTCGTCAAAGTGCTGTGGTTTGAGGCCAAGGCCGGGGCGAGCGGGTAGTGTTCCGGATTCGCGGGGTGGATCGATACCTTGACCGATATCCCTGGGCGTCGGGGCGCTACGAGAAAGGTCACAACACATTTTCGTATCGCTCCAGAATTAAACCCGGCTGCTCCTGTAATGACTTCTGTCAGAGGCACGGCCGCGGCATTATGTTAGTGACCGCACCGCGCCCTGTCGGAAGCGCTCAATTCCTAATAAGGGGTTTCGTTGGCTGGCGTATTGTTTTCCTCAAAGGGCTCCAGTTGGCCGTATCCGGTCGACGATGTGAGGGAGCGGGTCTTTGTGCAGGTGCCGGCCGGTACGTACTTCCAGGCATTGCCCTGAAAGTCTCTAATGGCAGTGCCCGCGCAGGTAGTGCCGGGACCGGCCTTGCAATCATTTTTGCCCTTCAGGGCGACGCCATAGCATTTCTCTTTGTTTTCTTTTTCTTTATCTCCGGCGCTGGCGGGAATAGCGGCCATGGCCACGGCGGTGCCCAGGGCAAGCGCGAGCGAAGCTGAGGAGAGTTTGCGGTTCATAACCAGGCTCCTGTTCAGATCGAGAGATTCACCCGCGTGGCACAAGCGGTGACCTGCACGGCGAGTTACTCCATCTTGATGATGGCGCACATTTCTATTCGTAAGAGTGTAGTTATTCCGGGCGGATCGGCAGGCACTAAACCGCACAGTCTCTGACTGGGCGGTTTTAAGCTTGCGAACAGAATTGGAACTTTGCAGGGGCGGTGATGTTATTGAGAATAGAGCGCCGACAGCATACTGATGCTGCCGAGTTCGATGCCCTCGGTGGGGAAAGAGACCTTGTCGGCACTGTCACTGGCACCGGCGATATAGAGAAGCGGCAGAAAGTGCTCGGGTGTCGGAACGGAAAGGCGCGCGTCGCCGCCGGCGTGTTCAAAATGTATCAGACTGTCGTGGTCGCCGCGCACTAGCGCGTCGCGTATCCAGCGGTCGAAGTTCTGCGCCCAGGGGTAGGGTGGTGTGGCCTGATCCCAGCGCATCAATCCAAGGTTATGTACGACGTTACCGCTGCCCAGTATCAGGACGCCCTGATCCCGCAAGGGGCGCAGTTGCTGGCCCAATTGGTAGTGGAATTCCCCGTAGCGGGTGGCATCGATGCTCAATTGCAGCACCGGAATGTCTGCCTCCGGATACATCTTCAACAATATCGACCAGGTACCGTGATCGAGTCCCCAGTCTTCGCTTAATTTAACATCGAGAGGACTTAACTGTTCCTGGATTTGCCGCGCGAGCTGCGGCGATCCCGCTGCCGGATAGTTGCATTCATACAGTGCCGGTGGGAAGCCGTGGAAATCGTGAATGGTGCGTTGCTGTTCGCCACTGGTAATCAGCGTCCCGCGCGTATACCAGTGCGCCGAAATGGCGAGTATAGCTCGGGGTCTGGGCAGCGATTCAGCCAGCTGGCGCCAGCCGCGCGTATAGCGGTTCTCTTCCAGCGCATTCAAAGGACTGCCATGGCCGATAAAGACTGTGGGCATGGTTTGTGCTTTCATCGACTTGTTGGACTCGCGTTTGCCGTCAGGGTTTCGGATGCCAATAAAAAAGGGCGCGAAGTTCGCGCCCGAAGGGATGGTTCCTGTAGAGGATCGGGGTATTCGATTACGCCAGCTCGGCGATGCGCTCGCGGGCGCTATTGAGGCTGTCGTTCTTGGCCTCTTCGCCGACTGCGAGCCCTTCAGCGTGAATAAACTCTACATCGCTGATACCGATAAAGCCGAGGAACTGGCGAATGAAATTGGTCTGGGCATGGTCCTCGCCGTAAACGCCGCCGCGGGTAATGACCACATAGGCTTTTTTGCCTGTCAGTAGACCCTTGGGTCCCTCCGGGGTGTACTCGAAGGTAACGCCGGCGCGGGCCACGTGATCGAAATAGGCATGCAGGCTCGACGGCACGCTGAAGTTGTACATCGGTACACCCAGTACCAGTACGTCGGCCCGGCGGATCTCATCGATCAGGGCGTCGGAAAAGTCGACCACGGTCTGCTGTTCGCTGCTGCGCTCAGCCGGATCGCTGATAAAGGCCTGAAAACGATCCAGGGTCAGGTGCGGCACCAGCTCTGCGGCCAGGTCGCGGGTAATGACTTCTGCGCCGGGATTGGCGGCCACCCAGTTTTCAGTGATCTGATTGGTCAACTGGGATGACTGTCCGCCGCTCTGGAACAGGCTGGTCTGGATCTTGAGGAGTGTCTTGTTCGTGGTTCCCATTTCGATACCTCCGTTGAGGGGTTGTTTCGAGATGGTGGCATTTAAGCATTGATGGATTAGATAAAAAATTATAAAAATACGGGTAAACCTATCGGAATAATCGATTATGTCTGAACAGTCGGGAGCAGGGGCCGCACTAGCGCCCCGGATCAGCCTGGAGCAGTGGCGCTGCCTGGTTGCCGTGGTCGAGGCAGGGGGCTATGCGCAGGCGGCAGAACGGCTGCACAAGAGCCAGTCGTCAGTCAGTTACGCAGTGCAGAAGCTGGAATCGGCGCTCGGTATGAAGGCTTTCCTGATTGAGGGGCGCAAGGCGGTACTGACCTCGGCGGGGCAGATGCTGTATTCCCGCGCGCGACTGCTTCTGGACGATGCCACCGGCTTGGAACGCGCAGCGCGCAAAGTCTCCGCAGGCTGGGAAACGGAGATTGGCATCGCCGTGGAAGTGCTGTTTCCCACCTGGCTATTACTGGACTGCCTGAACCAGTTTGGTCTCGAGAGCCCGCATACCCGAATTGAACTCTACGAGACCGTGATCGGCGGTGCGCCCGAGGCGTTGCGGGAAGGGCGGGTAGAGCTCGCCATTTCCCCGCACATACCTTCCGGATTTATCGGTGAGCCGCTGGCTCGCCAGGTGCGCATCATACCGGTGGCACATCCAGACCACCCCCTCCACCAGATCGGGCGAGAGCTCACAATCCGCGACCTGCGCCAGCACAGGCACCTGGTGGTGCGGGATTCCAGTTCACAGCGCGACAGGCAGACCACCACGGTTGAGGTGGCCCAGCGCTGGACGGTCACGAATATGGCCACGTCCATTGGCGCAGCCTGTCGCGGCTACGGATTTGGCTGGTTGCCGGAGGAAAAGATCCGCCAGGAGCTGGCCGACGGGATTCTCAAGCCGTTGCCGCTGCGTGGCGGCAGCGAACGCTACCTGCAGATGTACCTGATCTTCGCCGACCGGGACTCACCGGGCCCCGGTGCCACGCGCCTGGCGGAAATTATCCGCGCCCAGATGGAATTGACCTGTACAGGGGGGGAGTGCGACGAAAGCGACTGAGGTCCGCCGGCGGGCTCAGGCGTTGCCCGGTTCCGGCAGTTCCTGCGGCCCGCTGTACCAGAAGTTGTAGAAATCCTCGGTAACCCGCTGTTCTATTTCGTGCGCTTCCTCGCGCGGGCAGAACAGGGTGATGGTCAACACATCGTGGCCCAGTTCATTGGTGGTGAAGCTGACTTTCGGCTCCGTTCCCACCAGCTCGACACCGGTGCGGTGTTCGATCATCTGGCAATAGCGGGCTGCCACTTCGCTGAATGCCTCGCTGTGTTCGCGGATTCGACCGATCAGGAAGTCCTTGGCCGCAAACGGGTTGCCGCCCTTGTTCTCGCGGGTAATCGAAAAGGTATGCTCGATATAGCGCCGCATGAAGTTCAGGTTTTTCACCGGTTTGGTGAAAAATACATTGTTGGGAATGTACAGGGTGATACCGGTATAGCCGCTACCCAACCCGTGGGGATCAATTTCCAGCAGCGTGGTGCTGAGCCAGTCACTGTCGATCACCTCGCCGAACTGGTCCCCGAACTTGATCCAGTCACCGACGGAAAATGCCCGCAAACTGGCCACGTAGATGCCGCCGACCAGGCACTGCACGACGTCGCGCAGCGCGATAATGATCGCCACCGAGAAGGCGGCAATGGAGAAGGCAAAATCCCGCAGTTCGGAAACCCATACGGCAACCAGTCCGACTAGCAATAGCAGGTTGGCCAGATTGTGTACGGAATTGATCCGGCGCCGCTTGTCCTGCTTTGACCAGCGGGTGCGGGAAAAAATAAATGACAGGGACAGACGCAGGAATATCACCGCAACAACGACGATGGCGGTCTGTATCAGTTTGTTATCGAGATAGTGCTCCAGCATCTCCGATCCTGCACAGCGTATATAAAGAACTCGTAGCGCCAACCCGGGATACAGGAAAGAAACTCTCTTTAGCTTAGCCGAGTGGCCCGGGCGCTCCGGACAGAGCGCGGTTGCTTTGCGCGCCCCGGGCGCGGCTGACACTGTAACTTTTCACGCCGAATTTTGTAAGTGGCAAGTGGCGCGAATCACTTCGTGGCGTGTAAACGATGAAACTGGTTTATAGTTGCCTGCAATTCCAACTCTCTTTCGCCAAAACTCCAGGAGGCCGCTTTGAGCAATCTCACCAAAACCGCTGAGCAGGAATGCGATGTCATCGAGGGCTGTGGAGCGATCAAGGTCATCATCGAACCAAAGCAGAAGGAACTCGGCGGTTTCTCGGTGAGGCGCGCGCTGCCCAGTCGTGAACAGCAGATGGTCGGCCCCTGGATCTTCTTTGATCATATGGGGCCGGCGGACTTCCCCGCAGGGCAGGGCATCGATGTGCGCCCACACCCGCATATTGGTATTGCCACAGTGACCTATTTGTTTGAGGGGGAAATTCTGCATCGGGATTCCCTGGGCAGCGATCAGCCGATCCGGCCCGGCGATATCAACCTGATGGTGGCGGGGCGGGGCATTGTGCACTCGGAGCGGGAGCGCCCGGAATGGCGCGCGGCGGATCATCGCCTGCACGGCCTGCAACTGTGGCTGGCTCTGCCACAGGCACTCGAAGAGATAGAGCCGGCCTTTCACCACTATCCGTCTGCTGAGCTTCCGGCCCTGGAAGTCGACGGCGTGCCTATTCGTGTCATCATGGGCTCTGCCTATGGTGTTACCTCGCCGGTGAAAACCTTCGCTACCACCCTTTATGTGGAGGCGCACCTGCAACCGGGGCAGACGATCACCCTGCCGGATGCCGATGAACGTGCGGTTTATGTCGCATCGGGTAGGCTCAAGGCCCGTGAAACTGAAATACCGGAGTATGCCCTGGCAGTGTTCGACAAGGTGCCGGGTGTAGTGCTGGAAGCAGCAGAGGAAAGCCGTATTGCGATTATTGGCGGCGAGCCTTTTTCAAAGCACTGTATCGTGTGGAATTTTGTCTCCAGTCGCGCGGAGCGGATTGATCAGGCGGTGGAAGACTGGAAGGCCGGTCGTTTCCCCAAGGTGCCAGGGGATGAAAAAGAATTTATTCCTTTCCCGGATAAATAATATTGCGTGTGTCTGTTGCGGATGGCGGGTTATTTAGTAGCTTGAGCTGTACATCAATTTACATCCCTGTAAATGATGAAGTCAGTAGTAAGTTAATTGGCGATCTTCATAGCCTGCATTTCCGCTGCATCCAGATAGTAAGACATATACCGGTGCATAGCCTGGAAGGCTTCGATGTTGCCGTCCATCGCCTGTTCAAATTCACAATGACAGGCAATGATCTGGGCCATGCCCAGGTGGTGGTCCTGACCGGAATGGTCACGCAGTGATTCCGCGGCAATATCAGCCATCTTTTCCGCATTGGCGGCCGGAGTGCCGTGGCCAATCAAGGCTTCGCGAAAATTGATTTTGAATCGTCCAAAATGCGGATCTTCGCCGCTGAACAGTTCAATCGCCTGATAGATTTTTTGTGCAGTAGTCATGGTCGTTCCCCCTGAAAATCGAGCCGCGCATATTAGCTGACAGCAGCGGAAAGACCTATTGATCCAGTGGGCTATAACATGAGTTTGGCGACAATATTTTCTCGCCGGATTGATGGCGCGCCAGTCGCAAAATGACCACTCAGTACTCGCCTCCCGGTGGCGCTCGCGAAGCCCTTTAACGTTTAGAGTCGCCACTTTGTCTCGACGTAAACATCACATTTTTTGCAGTCAGAAAGATGCGAGTGACGCCAGAATCTATTCTTCGGGAGTGAGGAGTGCCGTCATCTTTTTCATCAACGGAATGGTGGCATTGTCGGTAAGCTGGCGCCCCTCTTCGATGTACTCCCATACAGTGGCATCGCTTTTCCAGCCGCCCTGTTTCTTGATCAGCTCAAATGGCACCTTCTCCCGCGCTGCCGACGTGGACAGGCCGCGGCGCAGGCTGTGGCTGCTCAGGCTGCCGACGAAACCGAACGCACAGGCATAGCCCAGCTGTTTCAGCAGCTCGTTGACTGCGCCCGGGCTCAGCGACTTTGCCTGCACCTGGTCCCAGCGGTTGACCGCGCGGAACACCGGCCCCTCGGTTATGCCGGCGGCATCCAGCCACTGCCGCAGGGCGGTTGCAGCGCAGATTTGCGGATCACCGAAGGGCAGGGCGCGCATCAATCCCTCTCTGTCCTGGTCGGTCTTGGATCTGGGCAGCACAATGATGAGTCCCTCGTCTTCCCAGTGCAGGTCGGAAACTTGAATTGCCACCAGTTCGCTGCGGCGGAAGGCGCCGAAAAAGCCGGCGAGCAGCAGGGCGAGGTCGCGATATTTCTTCTTGCTGTCCGGAAGTGTCTTCAGGTGGCGCGCCATCTCGGCGATATGTTCGAGCCGCAGCGCCTTGGCCTTCTGCCTGGGTTTGCCGTGCAGGCGGCGAATACCCTGCATCGTTTTCTGCACGACTGGTTCGATCACCGGGTTGGCAATGCCCTGGTAGTGGTGCCATTGCCCGATTGCGGTCAGGTGCAGGTCCAGTGTGCGCGGGTTGACTATCTCAGCGCGGCTGAGCAGGTAGCGGACCAGCATTCGGCTATCTGTGGGCAGCCTTCCGCCCCATTTTTCGAACTGACGAATCGCCGAGCGGTAGGCCCTGCGCGTGCTGTCTGATGTGGCTGCGCTCAGATACTGCTGGATGTTCGCGGCGGATTGCAGCGTATTGCCGTGGGTCGCCGGTTCGATATGTTGCGCAGCGGGGCGCCTAGGCGATGTTTTCTTATTCATCGGGACAGCATCCATGCGATGTGGATATCGTAATGAACGATATGGGAAGTCGGCGTCAAAAATATTAGCTAACCGACGATAAGAATAATTATCGAGGGTTAGAAAATGTGATTCAAGCGATGCTGTTAAATAAACAAATAATGTTATATTACGTAACACGTAATACATTACTAAAAATAAAGGAATTGGGAATGGCGCGCACCGGTGTGACCTATCTGGATATTGCTCAGGCGGCAGAAGCGGTTAAAAATCGCGGCGAGGAACCGACCGTGGATCGGGTGAGGGCGGAACTCGGTACGGGCAGTAAGAGCACGATCGGGCCGCTACTCAAGCGCTGGCGATCCGAGACGGGCAATCCAGTTGCGGATACGGCCGGGTTGCCCAAGGACCTGGTCGATGCGCTGAAGGCATTGCACGAGCGGTTACAGGGCGAAGCCGACCAGAAAATCGAACAGGCGAACGCCGAATGCGAATCCGCCATCGAAGAGTTCCAGCAGGAGTTGGCGCAGGCACGGGAAGTGGCTGCGCAGCGGACGCAGGAACTTAGGAACCTGGAGCAGAAGCACGAGGCTGCGCAGGCACAGGCCGATGCCCTGAAGCAAGAACTACAGGTTTCGCAGGCGTCACTGGAAAAGAGTGAATACCAGCGGGAAGTGAGCGACGCGCGTATTGCCGAGTTCAAATCCACCATTGAAGAGCTGAAGCAGGAAAACCGCGATATCCGCGCGCATTTCGAACACTTCCAGCAGCGGACTGCGGATGACCGCCAACAGGAGCGCGATCAGTTCAGGGCCGCCAATGAGCAGTTGAGCGCACAGGCAGCCAGCCTCTCCCGGCAGCTTGCCGAAGCCGGGCGAAAACTGACGGATCGTGAAACCGAAGGTGAACAGCTGCGGGAAAATATCGCGGGCCTGAATGCCGACAAACAGGAACTGATGCAGCAGGTCTCCGTCTATTACAGGGAAATCGAATTGCTGCGGCAGGCAGGTGCCGAGCAGACCGGCCAGATCCGCGCCCTTGCCGACGAGGCCCGCATTTTGCAGGACAAGGTTAGCGCGCTGCACAGCAGCAATGCGTCGCTCGAAAAAGAGTCTGAGCTGCTGCGCCTATCACTGGGTAAAGCACAGTCAGAGCTGGATGTAGCTATGGAGCGAGTGGCTCTGTTAACCGATGAGAATCGTACCATCCAGCAGGGCAAAGCACTTCTCGAGGGACAGTTCCGTCAGCTCGAGCGCGCTTCCAGCGAAAACGCAAATTGAACCGAAGGCGGTTACCGTCACTTCGGCATAAACAGAATCCAGTTCGAATTTAAGGACAACCCGTATGCAAGCCCGCGAACATCAGCTCAGCATGAGCGTCCTGATGACCCCGGATATGGCGAACTTTACCGGCAAGGTACACGGCGGAGAGCTGCTGTCATATCTCGACAAGGTGGCCTATGCCTGTGCCAGCCGCTATGCCGGTTGCTATGTCGTAACGCTGTCGGTAGATCGGGTGATGTTCCGGCAGTCCATCAATGTCGGCGAGTTGGTGACATTTCTGGCATCGGTGAATTACACCGGCAATACCTCGCTGGAGGTGGGTATCAAGGTCATCACCGAAGATATCCGCAACCGGGTCGTCAGGCATACCAATAGCTGCTACTTCACCATGGTGGCGCTGGATGACGATGGGAAGCCCGTGCCGGTGCCGCCGCTCAAACCGGAAACCATCGTCGAAAAGCAGCGCTTCGAGGCGGCCATGTTGCGCCGCAAATTGCTGCACGAGCAGGAAGCGGCGCACGATGCAATCAAGGAAAAGGTGCGCGGTTTCAAACCCTGAGCAGACTACTGGTCTTTTGTTTTTCCCGGGGCCAGCTTCGGCTGGCGGCTTTCCGCCGCGTGGCTGAGGTTGGCCCGCAGCGCACGGCCGAGGCAGGAAAAATATTCGCGGAAAGCGGCATTGATGCGCTGGCGGTGGTCGCCGGTGGGGTAGAGCCCCATGCGCGCCTCGTCCGTCGCCTTGGTGCCGGAGACGAGGAAATTATTGCTGATACTGGCATCCTGCACGAAGGCTTCAAACGCGCGGGCGCAGAGTTCCGCCGGATCGCTGTAATAGACACTGCCATTGGCCTTGTCCGCTGCGCAGGATATCCGGAACAGTTCGCTGGGGTTCTCGCCCTGTTCATCGAGCATGATGCTCCGGAAGCAGGCAAAGAGACGGTCGTTGAGCGGGTGGGGCACCGGTGTGGCGTCGCGCAGCCAGGCTTCCGAGGCGTAGATGCGCCCGGAGACATCGCTGAACGCCTTGTCGGCGAGATAGTGGTCCAGCGCGTGAAACCATTCGTGGGCAATCGAACCGGGTCCGGCATTTTTTGCCAGTGAAAAACTTCTGGCCGCAGGTTCGTAGAACGCCAGCATTCCCGGGCGGCCGCCGATGCCGTACTGGAACGACAGCGTTTCCCGCAGGGAGATCAGGACTTCCGGGCCCTGCAGGATCGACATCAGGTCGGCCAGCGCATCGTAGAAGAGCCCCGCGGCTCTGTCTCTTTCCGCCTGTGTCACCCAGCGACCGATACTGATCGAGCGGAAGCCGAATCTCCTCCTGACGTCGGCGAAAGTGACCGATTGCCGGTCCCGCTGAATGGGGCCGCGGCGATAAAACTGTCGGGGTGACGCCATAAGCTGGATTGCGCGATGCAGTAACTGGTGAAACAACGGTCTGGAATAGAGCTGGATATTAATACAGTCTCAGGCCTGACAACAAGGACACCTAAAGGGTCAATCGGGGCCCCAGAACTGACTGAGCCCGGCGGACAGGGCTTCATCATGGCTGCACATCTTCAGTAGCCAGTGCTCGGGGTACAGTGCCCGGTAAAAGGGATCTGCGAAGCGGGCGTCGGCCAGGATCACGACGCCCCGGTCGGTCTCGGTGCGGATAACCCGCCCGGCGGTCTGTAGTACCCGGGTCAGACCCGGATAGCGATAGGCGATATCGAAGCCGTTGCCTGCTATGTCGCTGTCGGCAGCGTCGCAGGCGTTGCGCAGCAGTTCCTGCTCTTCATTCATCTGCGGCAGGCCCACGCCGACGACGATGGTGCCCACCAGCTGCTCGCCCACATAATCCACGCCCTCACCGAAGATGCCCCCCATAATGGCAAACCCCAGGCTGCCGCGGCCCTCGCTGAAGCGCTGCAGAAATGCGCTGCGGTCCTGATCGCTGCTGCCGGGCGTCTGCTGCACCAGTTCAATGTGCGGAAACCGCTGGGCAAAGCGCTCTGCCACCTGCTGCAAGAAACGGTAGGACGGAAAGAACACCAGGTAATTGCCCGGACGGCTGTTGTAGACCCGCGCCACCATCTCCACCAGGGCGTCGGTGGACCGCTCGCGGGCGCGGTATCGGGTATCCACATAGGGGCAGAGATAAACGCCCAGCTGTTCGGGACTGAATGGCGACGGCAGCATCAGGTAGGGCGACTGCGCCTGCAGGCCCAGTTGCTGGTAGATATAGTTCGCCGGCCGTAAAGTGGCGGAAAACGCGATGATTGCGTGAAACTGCCGATAGCACTGCTGCAGGTAATTGGCGGCGTTGAGGCACAGCAATTTCAGCCGCTGTTCTTCCCGGCGGGTGCCCCGGTTTTCCGCCCGGGTCAGGCAGCGGTGTTGTTCGCCCAGCAGTTCATCAATCGTCAGGTAACGGTAGAGTTCACTCAGCCATTCGCGGATCTCTTCAGGCGGTGACTGGGACTGCTCCCACAATTGGTTGACCGCGGTCATGACCTTGTGGGCTGCACGGGTGACCGCGACAGGATGCTTTTCCGTTTCCGAAAATACGGTCACCCAGACTTCAGAATCTCGGTTCGTTGTGTCTGCCGGATTCGTATGTTCCTCGCGCCGCTCCGCCACCCACTTGTCCAGTGCCCGCACCAGGGACTGGATATGCCGCCGCAATGTCGGGTGAGAACCCTTGCAGGCCGATGCAGCGCGGCGGCTGTCGCTGCGATTCAGGCTGGCGCTGTACATTGCGCGTGCCCGGTCGCTCAGGTTGTGGGCCTCGTCCACCAGCAGCGCCCGCCGATGGCGCTGGTCCTGCAGCGCATTCATGTGGACCAGGGGATCAAAAACATAATTGAAGTCGCACACTACCAGGTCGACCCAGGGCAGCATTTGCAGTGACAGTTCAAACGGGCACAGCTGTAGCCGATCCGCCACCTGCGCGACCACGGCAGGTGTCAGCAGCGATTCGCCGAGCAGTTCCTGTCGCGCTGCCGGCAGTCGATCGAAAAATCCCCGGGTGCGGGGGCAAATGCCATCCGCATCCGGGCTGCACAGTCCCAGGCGGCAGGCGCAGGTCTTATCGCGGGCCTGGATTTCCAGCAGCGACAATTTGAGCCCGTTGCAGTGGAGTCGCGCCGCCGTTTCCCGGACGACCTCGCGGCCGGAGTTCTTTGCGGTCAGGTAAACCAGCTGATCCACCTGTTCTTCCCCCAGTGCCTTGATTGCCGGGAAGAGGGTGCTGACCGTTTTGCCGATGCCGGTGGGCGCTTCCACCACCAGCTCGCCGCCATCGCGCAGGCAGCGGTAGGCGGCCACCGCCAGTGCGCGCTGGCCGGGGCGATAATCGTAAAATGGAAATGCGAG